>JBMYLT010000001.1:0-66339 GCA_049596615.1 Akkermansiaceae bacterium
GCCCCTCCAGGTGACCAATCTTCGCAATAAATTTAATGTGACGGCGGTTTGCAAAGGAGGCGGACTCCACGGACAGGCTGATGCCATCAAGCTGGCCATCGCCCGCGCCCTCATCGTGCACGACCCTGAACTCCGCCCGGCTCTCAAGGCTGCCGGACTTCTTCGTCGCGACCCGCGTGCCAAGGAACGCAAGAAGCCCGGTCAACCCGGTGCCCGCAAGCGCTTCCAGTTCTCGAAGCGTTAATCCGTTTCCGAACGTTGATCCAACCTCTTCAAAAGCCGCTCCCGAAAGGAGCGGCTTTTTTGGATTCAACTTTTTTGTTGAGCTTGAAAAGCAAATCGCCAGTTTTTCCCTCATCTCGATTCATGGAAAAGCGATACTTTTCTCCGATCTTCCTTGCCGGTATGGCCGGCTTCACCCATGCGGCTCTCATCGTTATCGACCCGGCCAACGTGACAGCTTCTTCCCAGATCGGGGACGCGACAACCTTTGATCGAGATGACGATTACATCGTGGACGGAAGCGGCTTGACCGGGGGACAACACACCGGCTCGGTGGAACCCAACATGTGGCTCTCTTCCGGCACCACTTTTGGTGGGGTTGACACCGACCCCCGGGTCACCTTCGACCTTGGAGCGGAATACGTGATCTCACAGATCCAGGTCTGGAACTACAACGAGAGTCCACCCAACCTGACTGCCCGGGGTGTCAATGCAGTGACGATCAACTACGGAACCACTCCGGCTCTGGGTGCTACGGTTCCCGGAATCACCAATTTTGCCCAGGCCACTGGAGCTGAAACCTACACCGGCGAAATCTTCAATTCCTTCGCCCCGTTCACCGCACGCTACATCGAATTCGACATCGACTCCAATCACGGCGGGGACAACAACTTCTACGGTCTCTCCGAGGTGCAATTCGATGGAGTGCTGGTTCCCGAGCCTTCCACAGCTCTTCTTGGCGGACTGGCTCTCCTTGGACTCATTCGGCGGCGGCGCTAGCACCAACTCGCTCGAACACTCCGCCTCCCAAGAGGCGTCCGCCTTCATAGAAGGCACAGATCTGGCCCGGGGTCAGAGCACGCTGCGGTCGCGCAAAGGCGAGCTCAAGCTTGCCTTCTCCACACTCCTTCACTTCAACCGCCTCACCCTTGGCTCGATATCGAGGTTGAACTTCAACCCGTCCGGAAGTCACCGCTTCGTTGATCCAGGAAAGTGATCCCACCACGCTGGTATCGGCATAAAGCCCGCTTGTTTCCGGCTCGTCCCAGCCCACGATCAGTTGGTTCTTTTCGGCATCCTTCCCAACCACCACGTAGGCCATCCCGGACCGTGGCGAAGCCACCCCATGCCCCTTTCGCTGACCGAGAGTGTAGAGATGCAGACCGTCATGCTTCCCGAGCACCTTCCCGTCGAGATCAACAATCTCCCCGGGCGAATCAGGGACATAGTGCCTCAGGAAGTCACTCATCTTGATGTTCCCAATGAAACAAATTCCTTGGGAATCCTTCTTCTCCGCCGTCGGAAGGTCGAAACGCCGAGCCACTTTACGGACTTCCGGCTTGAGCATCTCGCCGGCCGGAAATCGCGCATGCTTCACCTGATGCTGGGTCATCATGGCCAGGAAATACGACTGATCCTTGTTGGGATCAGCACCACGTAAAAGATCGGCGGATCCATCGGGACGTTCGCGTCGCCGGGCATAATGCCCTGTTCCCACCGCTTCAAAGCCTTGTTCGAGGGCGTAATCGAGAAAGACCCCGAACTTCATCTCACGGTTGCACATGACATCCGGGTTCGGCGTGGTGCCTTCGCGGTAACCTTCCAAGAGATAATCGACGATCCGCTCGCGATACTGATCGATCAAGTCAATGACCCGGAATTCGATCCCCAGTTTTTTTGCCACCGCATGGGCATCCTCGAGATCCCGCTCCCACGGGCAGTCGCCTGGAAGTCCATCCTCGTTGATCCAATTCTTCATGTAGCCGCCCACCACGTCGTGTCCCTGCTCAATAAGCAGAGCGGCCGCAGCGGAGGAATCAACCCCACCCGAAAGTCCGACCATGATCCGTGCCACGCGGACTCTTTAGCGCGTCCCCTCCGTTCCCGCAAGTCACGGGAACCGGACTTCGAAATCAGGCGAAAAGATCGAGGGCCGGTTTCCCAATTCCGTCCTTGGTGGCGTAGAAGGGACGACCTTCGATCTCGAAGGAGGCCTTCGGTGAGATTCCCATCGCATGAAAAATCGTGGCATGCAGATCCTCGACGTTCAGCGGCTTGTCGACCGCCACGAAAGGTCTCACGTCAGCCGTCCGGCCATACTGGAAACCTTTTTTCACTCCGCCGCCAAACATGAGAACACTGCTACCCCCGGTGAAATGACGATGCTGGCCGTAGTGCTTCATTTCGGTGATACGATCGACTTTGAAACGAGTCTGGTCCCGGGCATTGGAGCCGGGAACTCCCTCAATCATCATGTCGCGGCTGAATTCGCTCGCGACGATCACGAGAGTCCTCTCAAGCATCCCTCGTTCTTCAAGATCACGGATGAGCTGGGCCATTGGGCGGTCGATTTCGTTCTTTAAACGCTTCACCGTTTCATGCCCCTTTTCATGGGTGTCCCAATGTTTGAAGGGTTGATACTCAGTGGTCACTTCGATGAAGCGGGCTCCGGACTCCGCCAGCCTGCGTGCCAGCAAACAACCCTGCCCAAAACGAGACTTCCCATAAGGGTCGGCCGAGCCAGGCTTCTCCAAAGTGAGATCAAAGGCACTCGCTTCTTTGGAACTCAAAAGCCGGTGGGCCTTGTCCATCGAACGCAGCATCGATTCCTGCTGGAATTCGCTGCCGCTCTTTCCGATCCGGCTTTCCGAAACGAGCTTCTTGTAGTGCTTGTATCGATTGGCAAAGCGCCCTGGTGTCATCCCCTCGGGCGGCTGGACCGCCCCAATGGCCTGATCGGGATAGGGCAGAAGAAATGGTCCAAACTCGCTTCCGAAAAAACCGCCGGTATGGAATGCCTTAAGCTCTTCCTTCTCACCCACACCCTCAAGCCTTTGACCGATGTCGATAAAGGCCGGCATGGCGTCATTGCGTTGCCCGAGAACCTTGGCCATCCAGGCTCCAAGATGAGGGGCTGCCACCGTCTGCGGTGGGACATAGCCGGTGTGCCAATGATACTGATGGCGGGAATGCAGGATATGCCCCAGATCCGGCTGCACCGCCGAACGAATGATCGAGCCCCGATCCATGACCTTGGCCAATTCTTCGAAGCCTTCCGTGAACTGAATTCCCTTCACCGAGGTGGGGATGGCCGGGAAGGTGCTGCCAACATCGGCCACCTTGAGTCCCTTGCGAAATGGCTCGTAGTGTTTGGGATCAAAGGTGTCGGGAGCGGCCATTCCACCACCCATCCAAAGCAGAATACAACAATCCGCTTTCGCAGCGGGATGCTTCACTTGTTCCGCTCCGACTCGAGGGGCATTCATCGCAAGAGTCGCAGCCGAAGCGGCACCCAGCTTCTTTAAAAAATCGCGGCGGTTCTCAAATTCCAGAGGAGTCGACATGGTTTGGGATGGGTTGATCAGTTGATGAATTGAAAGTCTGGAAGCATCAGAATGGTCCAAAGCAAATCGGCGGCCCGTTCGGTGGTAAACTTCTCACCGATGATCTCTTTTGCCACCGCAAGCTCTCCGGGATCCGGACGCCGGGAAAGAGCCTGAAGGTAGAGTCTCTCGACGATGAGATCGTCCCCTGCGGCGAGACGAGCGGCTCCTCGATTGAGATAGCTGGTAAACTCGTCGCCATTGTTCAACTCAAGGGCCTGCAATGTGGTGAGTTCAGCGGGCCGGGTGGTGACGACTTGTTCGCGGTTCGGACGACCAAGTGCCCGCATTAAAAGAGTCGATTTCACCAGAGAAGCCCTGACGCGCCGGACCTGCCCGGGCTTTTGATTTAGATGATCAAGAATCTGCGGCTTGACCCGCGATTCCCAAAGTTTGGTCGGGTGGATCAAGGCGGGTTTTCCATCGGCCTTCCAACGCCCATCAGTGGCCACCACGACTTCACGGCCTTCCTGATCCACAAAGACCAACTGCGCGAAAAGCGCGGCGGCATTGGGAGTTTGGCCCAGGTTCTTCGCTTGAACTTCGATGACATTTTTTCCGGTCCGAAGCACTTTGGAAAGATCATAGGACTCGACGTCCTCCCAGTTTGAGTCCCGCCCTACCTCGCGGCCATTGACCTTGAGAAAATATTCATTGTCGCAAGTGATCACGATTCTTCCCCTGGCTTTGGGTGGGAGTTTGACCTCGCGAGTGAAGGTAACCTTCTCTCCCGCAGGCCGGGCATTGGTTGCGGTCCAGATCCATTCACCGACCATTCCTCGCCCTTTCAAATCCCTTTTTGGATTCGAATTCCGGTCCACCCGAGCATCGATCTTGGAAGGAGCCGTCCCGGTGATTTCCCAAATCGCATCGATGAACTGCTCGGCGGTCATTCGCTTCGCCACCGGTCCTTCGAAAAGATAGTCATCCCCCGTTTTGGAAGGAGCCACGGTAGCACTCTGATAAGTTCTCGAGCCCACCATCAGGGCCAGCGTGCGTTTCAGGTCGTAGTGATGACTCGCTAGATCATGAGCCAGAAAATCGAGGATGTCTTCGCTCCAAGGACGGTTTCCCATCATGTCGACCGGCTCAACCAATCCCCGCCCCATCAAACGAGCCCACAAGCGGTTCACGATGGTCCGGGCGAGACGACCATTACCGGGAGCGGTCGCGAGTTCGGCGGCCCGCTCCAGTCGCTTGGCCTTGGGTGCGGCAGGATCGATGGCACCCAGCCCCGCAAAAAGGAACTTGGCGTCCATCTTTTCGCCGGTCGGCTTGTCACAGCGATACATCTCCAAAGGTTTTCCGGCAATGATGGCGGCCATGCCATAGGCGTCCTCCAGCTTCCAATCATCGATAAAGCTGTCATGGCAGGAAGCGCACTTCATGTTCTCGCCAAAGAAGACCTGCGACACATTCTGGGCAAACTGAATTTCTCGGACCTGCGAGGCATTCACATTCCCCCGCCACTTGATTCCCTTGATGAATCCCTCGGATTCTTTGGTCGGATTCAAGAGCTCCCGCACAAACTGGTCATAGGGCTTGTTCGTTTTCAGCGAGTCATACAACCACCCGGTGATCTGGCTTCGTCCTCCGTCAATGAACCCGGTTCCGGCGTAGTCGTTTCGAAGGAGATCATTCCAGAAAGTCATCCAGTGATCCGCGTAATCAATCTCCCGAGACAGTAACTCGACGATCTTTTGGGATCTCTTGTCCGGAGAATTGGCAGATTCAAAGGAATCGAGTTCCTCGACGGAAGGGAGAAGCCCGAGAAGATCGAGACTCACCCGCCTCAAAAACCGGGCGTCCGAAATGGGTGCCGGGGGCTGAATCCGGTTCTTGGCAAAATAGACTCTCGTCAATCGGTCAACGGGATTTTCCTTGTCTTCGATGCCAGGAGGCAACGTGACCTTTCGATGGGCCAGGGGCGCCTTCCAGGTCTTTTTCTTGAAAGTGAACCCCTTCTCCCAAACAAGGCCTTCATTCACCCATGCCGTCAAAGTCGCGATCTCTGATGCCGGCAATGGATCTGCATCGTGCGGCATCCGTTCGTCTTCGTCCTCTGCGGTCAGCACTTCGATGAACAGACTTTTGTCAGCCTCTCCGACGTCCACCGTTTCGGAATCCAGCAGCGCCTCCCGGGTCTCGAGCGAAAGCCCCCCTTTGTATTTCCCATTGCTGTGGCACTTCACGCAATTGTCCCGCAAAATAGGCAGGACCTGATGGGCGAAGTCCACCTTGGCCCGGGCTCCGGGAAGGACCAAGACAAAGGCTAGAACATATGGTCGCAAGAAAGAAAAACCCATGGATCACGGAAGCTTACGCCCGAAAATACAACCATGATCTCATCAAAAAACAAGGAGGTACCATTTGGCCATTACCCTCTCGATTTGCAACTCCTTGAAGGTAAGCCCATAGTAGTCGATCAAGGTAACGTTTCCGACAATTTTGACTTTGAGGAGTCTCTTCATTTCCGATACGCCCTTCCCTCACGTAATCGCCCCAGCTCACATGCTTTCACTCACTCCCCCGGCCCGAGGTCTGGGTTTTCTCCTTCTCGCCCTGCTCCTTGTTATTTCGGTCCACGGAGCAAATCTCACATTTACCACCCGGACTCTCGTTTCCACCAACAACGCAAACTTTGACCTCTCCGTCTTCCCCGGAGCAGCGGGATACAACGACCGAGGCATCGGAGGCTCGGAACCTGGAAACCCCACTTTCACAAACCCTTTTGGGGACGGCACGGTAGTCGATTATAACTTCATCGGAAACGCCGGCACCGGGAGCGCTCTCGTTTCCTATGCCTCCAGTGGCGCGGGACTGATTGCTACCCCGACCGCACCCCCTCTGAACGTCAATAGAAACGGTGAGGATTGGGCAAATGTCTGGACCACCACCGATCCGGCGGGCTTTACGACCCAAAAAAACCACAATCCCACCGGAACTCCGGGAGCGGCCAACACATTCGCCCGGTGTGCCAACCTCACCGGCACCATCGATATCTCGGGACTGACCTCCGGAGTCATCTATTTTCCCCACGGGACATTCATCAACTCTTGGCAACTCTCGTTGACCATGAGTGGGTCGGGGCAACCCGACCTCAATGCCTCCGACAGCCTCCCAAACGGGACCGGCCTGAACCGCGGGTGGATCTCCGAGTTCAACTTTGATGATGCGGGAGACTACACCACCATCACCTTTACCTACACCAACACCGATCTGGACGGATCACGCGCCCGGTTCATGGGAGTGATTCTTGACGGAAACTCCACCCCGACCGCACCGCCGGCAGTCGTCAATCTCACCGCGACCGATTTAACGCCTTCATCCGCCACCCTTCGTGGGGAAGTCACCAACAACGGAGGCTCTGATCCGGATGTCACTATTTACTGGGGCGACAATAACGGAGGCACCAATACCGGTAACTGGGACCAATCCATCGATCTCGGCACCCAAGGTGGGGTGTTTTCGAGCAACCTTTCGTCGCTCACCCCGGGAACAACCTACTTCTTCAGAACCTTTGCCAGTAATGGAGCGGGTGGAACCTGGGCGGCAACGACGACCTCCTTCACGACCGACCCTCCTCCAAACCCACCCATCGTGGTGAACAACCCAGCGACCAACATTGGCTTCACTGAGGCCGACATCAATGGCTCACTCACCTCGACCGGAGGCGAAATCCCCAACGTCACCCTTTATTTTGGTGATAATGACGGCGGGACGACCTCAGGGAACTGGGATGATTCAGTCAACATTGGAGCCCAGGATGGTCCGTTCACCACCGATTTGTTCGGCCTCGCCAATGGCACTACTTACTTCTTTCGCGCCTTTGCCCAAAACTCGGCCGGTTCCAATTGGGCCCCTTCGACGGCAAGTTTCACCACCAATGCCTTTTCCGTTCCAACGCTCATCAACAACCCGGTCACCGGAGTCACCGGATCGAGCGCAGGAATCAGCGGCGAAGTCACCAGCACGGGCGGAGACGCGCCCAATGTCATCATATATTGGGGGGACAACGATGGCGGAACCACCCCCGACAATTGGGACAATCAGATTGATCTCGAGCAACAAGGCGGAGCCTTTTCAACCGTCCTCACCGGTCTCACTTCACAAACGACCTACTTTTTCCGGGCCTTCGCGCTAAACGCCGCCAGCGGAGCTTGGGCTCCTTCCACCAATTCTTTCACCACGCCGGAAATCAGCGAACTCGTCATTAACGAGTTCATGGCCTCCAACAATGCCGGAGACACTAACAACCCCAACGGATGGTATCCCATCGCCAACCAGATTCCGGGTACGAGCGATGACTGGATCGAAATCCTGAACACCGGACCATCCCAGCTTGACCTCGGCGGTTGGCACCTGACTGATGATCCAGGCCTGCTCGACAAGTGGACCTTTCCCGTAGGCACTCTCATCCCATCGGGTGATTTTCTCATTGTCTACGCATCGGGCACCGGAGTTCCCGATGCCAACGACAACCTGCAAACCAACTTCCGATTGTCCGCAGGCGGAGAATACCTTGCCTTGGTCAGGCCCACCTTGGTCGTCGCCAGCGAATTTGGCCCCGGTGGCACCGAATATCCCAATCAGGACGAAGACGTTTCCTACGGAATTCAACCGGTGAACGGACAATCGGTCTACTTTGACTCACCCACTCCGGGCGCTCCCAACGACCCCAGTGGCCTTGCCCGCGTGCGCGACACCAACTTCAATCCGGACCGGGGCTACTACCAAACCGCCATCGATGTCAGCATCACCTCAAACACCCCGGGGGCCACGATTTACTACAGCACCGACGGCACCAACCCCATCGACGCCAACGGAAATCCCACCACCGGAGCCACCATCTACACCGGCCCGGTCGCCATTACCCAAACTACCACTCTTAAAGCAGCGGCCGTAAAAACGGGACTGGCACCGACCAACGTCGATTGCCAGACCTACCTTCTTTTTGACATCGATAACGCAAACCCCGATGGCACCGACGCTGCTGGACTAAATCTCCCCTTCCTTCAACAAACCCAGCCAACCGGATGGGGAAACCTCCCATCAGGAGGTGGGGACTACAACATGGACACCCGGGTCACCCAATCCACCGCGATTGCCTCAGGCCACACCACCACCACCGCACAAACCATGCTACTGGGACTGCGTGACATCCCGACCATCTCGATCGCAATGGATCGAGCAGACTTCAGCGGCCCCAGCGGGATCTACACGAACCCCGGTAACGGTGGACTGGAATATCAGTGCTCGGCCGAGTTCATTCCCGCCGTAAATGACACCCGCAACGAATGGCAAATAAATTGCGGCATCAAAGTCCAAGGAGGTGCGAGCCGAAACCCAAATTCGGCCGCCAAGCACTCAATGAACTTCCGCTTCCGTTCCCAGTATGGTGCGGGGCGACTTCGAGAAGAATTGTTCCCCGGTTCAGACCAAGCCAACTTTAATGCCATCGCTCTCCGAGCGGTGTATAACAACTCATGGATCCACCGTGATGCCAACCAGAGGGCCCGCGGCTCGTTGATCCGGGACCAATGGATGCGGCAATCCCTTCTCGATATGGGCAATCCTTCAGCGGGCCAGGGATTCATGGTCCATGTGTTTGTCAATGGTCTCTACTGGGGAGTTCATAATCTCTGCGAACGTTCGGAGGCTTCACACTACGCCAACTACAACGGAGGCGACGACGAATTGCTGGATGCCCGGAATGGCTCCACGGTTGTCGATGGAACCGCCACGGCCTGGAACGCTATTAGCGGCGTAGTCAATGGAGGCGACTGGGAAAAAATCCAGCAAGTCATCGATATCAACAAATACATCGACTATCAAATCATCAACCGTTTCGGCGGAAACGCCGACCTCAAGTCAAACGGCAACTGGCGGGCCGCCGGTGGTGGTCCCTTCCTCCCAGGACAGCCGGAACAAATGGCTCCCTGGCAACTTTACTCATGGGATGGCGAACGCACCCTTGAAAGTCAGAATGCCAGCAACAGCCCCTTGGACCCAATGGGAGTTCGGGGATCCCTCGAAGGACAAACGGAGTATCGCATTCGCTTCGCCGACCGGCTCAACCGGCATTTCACTGAAGGCGGAGCACTCACTCCGACCGCCACCGAGGCCCGCTGGATGAAGTTCGCGGACAGCCTCGATCGAGCCATTATTGCCGAGTCAGCACGCTGGGGAGATGACCGCCGCCCCACCTCTCCCTACACCCGGGATGTCGAATGGCTTGCCGAACAGAATCGACTTCGCACCCAATACTTCCCGGTGCGCAGCACCAATGTGCTCAACAACTATTCCTCTATTCTTCCAGCAACCGACCCTCCCACTTTCCTCATCAATGGAACCCCCGTTTCCGGGGGGGTCGTTCAGGCCGGTTCCAATCTTCAAATCACAGCCAACACCGGAACCGTTTACTACACCACCGACGGATCCGACCCTCGCCTCGATGGAGGCGGGATCAACCCCAACGCCCTTTCACTCGAAGGAGGCGGCATAGGAAGCCAGACCTCCTTCATTCAACTCGAAGAAACCGGGTGGCGTTTCCTCGACAATGGAGTAGCTCAAAGCAACAGCGACGTGGTGGTGGGTAACCCCTCTTACAATAGCTCCGACTGGAAACATCCGTTCTTCAATGATGGTTCCTGGTCAACCGGACAAGCCCTCCTCGGCTACGGTGCCATCAACGGACGAACCATCAACACCAACCTAAATTTCCAGACTCCTCGCCTGCCGACCATCTACCTGCGGAAATCCTTCAATGTCACCGATGCTTCCACCTTCACTCAACTAAACCTTAGGGTGATTCAAGACGACGGCGTGATTATTTATCTCAACGGAAAAGAAATCGTCCGGTTAAACATGAACGGGGGAACCCAGACCTACAACAGCTTCGCCATTGGCGCGATTGCCAACGAAGGCAGCCTGGTGAACCTCCCCTCCATCAACCTGTCTCCGGGTGATCTGCTCGAAGGCGTCAATACTCTGGCGGTAGAATTGCATCAGAGCAGCGGTAGCAGCAGCGACACCGGTCTCGACCTCCAGCTCTCGGGAATCGTTCCGGCGGGAGGAGGAGGGGGAAACACTGTTCCTCTCAGCGAAGGGAGTTTCCTCCGGGCCCGCGCCTTTGACAACGGCGATTGGTCCGCCATCTCTGAAGGCGAATTCCTGCAGGGACCCTTGGCTGACTTCACCAATCTGGTTGTCTCAGAAATAATGTACAATCCTTCCGGAACCTCGGAAGACGGCGAGTGGATTGAACTGATGAACATTTCTCCCTCAACCATCGACCTTTCCAACGTCAGTTTAGAAGGCATCGACTACACCTTTCCCCTCGGATTCACTCTTTCCGGTGCTGAAAGAGTGGTGATCGTCAAGAATCTCGCGGTCTTCTCAACGCTTTACAACACCGCCGAGATGAACATCGCACCCGGTGACTTCTCCACCAGCAGCCTGAGGAACTCCGGTGAAGAGCTCGCAGTCATTGACGCGCTCGGCACCGATATCAAACGTTTTGAATACCAAGACGAAGTCCCCTGGCCAACAGGCCCCGATGGCAGTGGATTCTCGATTGTTCTCATCGATCCTCTCGCGAACCCCGATCATACCAATCCCTTCAACTGGCGAAGCAGTGTCACCCCCGGAGGAAGCCCGGATTCCTCCGACGCAACTACATTCTCTGGCGACCCGACCGCAGACAACGATGGTGATGGCCTCACGGCCTTACTCGAATACGCCTTTGGATCGACCCTCGGCGACGGAGGATCCAGTCCGGAGGCACTCCCAGCCGTGGGCTCGACCACTCTTCTTGACGAGTTCAATCTCCCGCAGGAATACCTCACGCTTTCCTATCGACGAAACCTCGCCGCCGATGATATCGACTTTGAAGTTCAGATTGGATCAGACCTCAAAAGTTGGAGCACGTTAGGAGTCACCTTGCTTTCGAGCACACTCAACGGCGATGGAACCGAAACGACGACTTGGCGAAGCACCACCCCGATTACCGATCAAACCCGTGAGTTTATCCGGGTCAGGGTCACCCACACCCCCTAGGGGGCGGGCCGACACTTGAAGTCGGGCCGTTTTCGAGAAGATTTCGAAAGGCCGGGGCGTAGTCAACGATGCCGGACCCGATCATTTCCCTGCGCTATGCCTGCCATGCCCTTGCTTTCCCGTCGCCTCCTTCTTCTGGCTTGTCTCCTCTTTGCCCAAGTCTCGGCAAAGGAGTCCATTTCTGAGGAATTCACCATTACTCCTCCCAACATCATCCTGATCTACATGGATGACATGGGCTATGGTGATCTTGGTTGCTTTGGATCGAAGAAGAACCGTACGCCTTACCTCGACCGTATGGCGACGCAGGGATCAAAGTTCACAGATTTTTATGTCACCAGTGGGGTTTGCACCCCTTCCCGCTCCAGCCTCATGACCGGTTGCTACCCGCGTCGCCTCAATCTTCATGTCGACGAGAACAACAAGTGGGTTCTTTTCCCGGGAGCACGCAAAGGCCTCAATCCCAAGGAGACCACCATCGCAGAGATGCTCAAAGCACGTGGTTACGCCACCACTTGCATCGGCAAATGGCACCTCGGTGATCATCCGGATTTTCTTCCGACCAAGCACGGATTCGATTCCTACTTTGGAATTCCCTATTCCAACGACATGGGGCGTAAAAAGATTCCCCTTCCGCTCATGCGCGACGAAGTGGTGATCGAAGCGCCTGTCAAGCAGGCTTCTCTCACTCAACGCTACACCGAGGAAGCGATCTCCTTCATCACTAAGAACAAAAAGAAACCCTTCTTTCTCTACCTTCCCCACACCTCAGTCCACCTTCCGCTTTTCCCAGGGGAAGCCTTCAAAGGAAAGTCTCAAAACGGCAAATATGGTGACTGGATTGAAGAGGTCGATTCCTCCACCGGCCAAATCCTCAAAGCCCTCAAGGAGCTCGGTCTGGAGGAGAACACTCTAGTTATTTTCACTTCCGACAACGGGTCCAATGGGCGGAATGGTGGAAGCAACGCTCCACTCAAAGGAACGAAAGGCTCAACTCACGAAGGCGGAATGCGTGTCCCCTGTATCATGCGTTGGACCGGAAAAATCCCAGCCGGCTCGACCTGCTCCCAACTGGCATCCACCCTCGACCTGCTCCCTACCTTCACCAGTCTGTCCGGCGGTTCGCTGCCTAAGGACCGTAAAATCGATGGCCTCAATATCACCGACTTAATCCTGAACAAAGACGGGGTCAAAACTCCCCGCACCTCTTTTTTTTACTATCACACCAGCCAGCTTCAGGCCGTGAGGAGCGGAAATTGGAAGTTGGTTCTCCCCCGAAGGATCCGGTTTGATGGATGGAGTGGCAAAAAAGACAACAGCCCCCTGCAGCTCTTCGACCTGAAAGCCGATATTGGCGAAACGACCGATCTTTCTGACAAGCATCCAGAGGTGGTGGAACGTCTGCGCAAACTTGCCAACGAAGCCGAGGCTGAGCTTGGGGACGGCCCGAAAAAGGGAAGCGGGCAACGTGAGGCCGGTTGGGTCGACAAGGCCAGCCCCCAACTTCTTCGTTAGAAAAAACTGGCGAGTTCAAAACTGATACTCCGCGAACGAGGAAGGCGAAAAAGAAACTTCTGATAGATTTCCATTGCCGCCCTAAGAGGTCCGGACGATGTTTCCGGTCATGCAGAGTGATTTAGAAATTGCGCGAGGGGTGACTCTCAATCCCATTCAAGAGATTGCTGAGGAACTGGGGATCCGGGACAAGGATTTGATTCCCTACGGAAGATTCAAGGCCAAGATCTCGCACCAGCTAGCAAACGAGAAACAAGGCAAACTCATTCTCGTCACCGCGATCTCACCGACCAAAGCCGGAGTGGGTAAAACCACCACCTCAGTCGGCTTGGGCCTAGGAATGGCTCGAATTGGAAAACAAACCATCGTTGCCTTGCGAGAACCTTCCCTCGGCCCCTGCTTCGGCATGAAAGGAGGCGCCGCCGGTGGCGGTCACGCCCAGGTTCTTCCTATGGAAGAGATTAACCTCCACTTTACCGGCGACTTCCACGCCATCACCACCGCCAACAACACCCTCGCGGCCCTCGTTGATAATCACGCCTTCCATCTACGCAAGTCCGGCAATCCCTTCCGCGAAATCCTTTGGAAAAGGGTCCTCGACGTCAACGACCGGTCACTTCGAAATGTCATCACCGGACTCGGTGGCAAAGCTCACGGCCTCCCTCGAGAAGCCGGATTCGATATCACCCCGGCCTCGGAAATCATGGCCATCCTCTGCCTCGCCGATTCACTTGAAGATCTGCGAACCAGAATCGACAATATCGCGGTCGCCATTGATCACTCGGGCAATGCAGTCCTCGTCCGCGATCTGGGCTTTGGAGGCGCCATCCTCGCCCTTCTGAAAGACGCCTTTGAACCCAACCTGGTTCAAACCACCGAAAACACACCTGCCATCATCCACGGAGGACCCTTCGCCAACATCGCCCATGGATGCAACAGCCTCATTGCCACTAAAACAGCTCTCTCGCTCGCCGACTACGTGGTCACCGAAGCTGGCTTCGGGGCTGACCTCGGAGCAGAAAAATTCTTTGATATCAAATGCCGTATCGGGCAACTGTCCCCCAAGGCCACCGTGCTCGTCGCGACCAGCCAGGCCCTCAAACTCCACGGAGGAGTGGAAGTGTCAGCGATGAGTGCCCCCAACATCGAGGGTATCAAAAAAGGCATGACCAACCTCGAACGCCACCTCGAAAACCTGCAAAAATTCGGCCAAAAGGTGGTCGTCGCATTCAACCGATTCCATTTTGACCAGCCCGATGAAATCAACTGCTTGAAGGAATGGTGTGACCACCAGGGCGTTTCTTTCGCCGTCAATGATTCCTTCGGTCAAGGCGGAGAAGGGGCCATCGAACTTGCCGAGACTGTCGCCAAAGTCGCTGATCACTCCCCATCCGAGCCCCTTTCCTTCGCTTACGAGTTAGAGGAACCCATCGAAACCAAGATCGAAAAGGTGGTCAAAAATCTCTATCGGGGCGAAGGCGTTCAATTCTCCGAAAAGGCTAGGGCAGCCATCCGCTCAATCCGCAAACAAGACCAAGCAAACCTGCCAATCTGCATTGCCAAAACACAATATTCGTTTAGCGACGATCCATCGGCAGTCGGAGCCGCCTCGGGGTTCACACTTCAAATCGAAGATGTCATCTTAAATCGCGGAGCCGGTTTTCTAGTCGCAGTCGCAGGCCAAATCATGAGAATGCCCGGGCTGCCGAAAACCCCACAAGCGATCCACATCGACTTGGTCGACGGGCAAATCGATGGTCTGAGCTAAAGCCAAATCGCCGCCTCTTTCGTTGCAACTCATAAGGTCAATTCTCTTTTCACTCGTCTTGCTCCTCCCCCTACCCGGCAAGGAACCGTGGAATCGTCACACTATCGATGAATCCTCGAAGGGTGCCGACGGCGTTCGACTCGCCGATGTCAACGGCGATGGGCTGATGGATATCGCAACCGGTTGGGAAGAAGGCGGCGTGGTGCGTGCCTACCTTCACCCGGGCTCTAAAAACTGCACTGCAAAATGGCCCGCCGTCACGGTGGGAACGGTCAAGTCCGCTGAAGACGCCGTCTTTGCCGACCTTGATGGAGACGGGGCCAGTGATGTCGTGAGTTGTTGCGAGGGACGCACCAGAAGCATTTACTTTCACTGGGCCCCAAGGGCGAAAGAGTCTTTCCTTGATGCCGCTTTGTGGGAGACCACCAAACTTCCTGCGACTGCCGGAAAGCAAATGTGGATGTATGCCTTTCCGATGCAAATCGACGGGAAACATGGAGTTGATCTGTTCGTGGGATCAAAGGGAGGCAACGGAAGTGTGGGTTGGCTGCAAGCCCCGGAAAATCCGCGCGATCTCTCAAAATGGACCTTTCATAAATTGCAGGACGCCGGATGGATCATGTCGCTGATCCTGGCAGACATGAACGGAGATCAAATCGATGATCTCCTTGTCAGTGACCGGCGGGGGTCCTCGCGGGGAATCTTCTGGCTCCAAAACCCCGGGCCCGAAAAAGCAGCCAACCCCGGCGCCTGGAAGCGTCATGACATTGGAGACGGAAAGCTAGAGATCAAATTCATCACGATTGGAGATCTCGATCAGGACGGCCTCGATGATGTCATCGCCACTGAAAAGAAGTCGATCGTCTGGTATCGCCTCGAAGACAAGAAATGGGTGCAACGCATCATTCCCCTCCCCAACGAGGTGGGCGGAGGAAAAAGCGTGGTGGTTTCGGATATCAACGGCGACGGAAGGAACGATCTTGTCTTTAGCTGCGAAGGAGCGAAGGCCCCTCTTTCGGGAGTCCGTTGGCTTTCCTGGGACAAGTCGCCCCTCGAAGGAATCTGGTCCGACCACGAAGTTTCAGGCCCCGAGGGCCTCAAGTATGACCGCCTCGTCGTCAGCGATGTTGATGGCGATGGCGACCCGGATCTTCTCTGCTGCGAAGAACGAGATCAGCTGGGAGTCTTCTGGTACGAGAATCCCTTCCAGCGGTAGCCGTCGAAAGGCTCCAAACTTTCCGGCTTTTTCGGCACCAAAAAAGCCGGGGATTCTTTCCCCCGGCTTTGAATAGCGAAGTGATCGATCTTGCCAGTTAGAACCCGACAGATATTTCTTCTTCGACCCGAAAGAACAACTTGGGCTGATTCTGGAGATCTTGAGGCAATGTCAAAGTGACGGTGATATTTCCAGCGTCACCTGGATTGGCATCTTCAAGCTCTGAAATTCCACTGTCCACATTGCTATCCCAGTCGCTCAGGTCGGTCGATGCATTAATCACATAGGATGATGCGCCACTCTTTGACCAAGTGAGAGTCACTTCGTTGATTGCTGGATTGAATGAAAGATCACTGATGGCAAGCACCCCTCCTGGCACTGCTCCGACAGCAAGAAATTCTGCGGCAATCAAATGAGCACCGGTTCGCCCATCTCCTCCCGGAGGAGAAGAGTCCGCCACCGAATAGGTTTTAGTTTCGGTAGCAACTCCAAGTTGATAGGCCACCACATGCCCATCCCACCATCTTCCGCCACCGTTGTTGTGACGTCCCACTTCCGTCATTTCCGGATCAAGCGTCACGTTATTCACGAAAGCAGTATTTCCGGACCCTCCCATTCCATAGGAGAAAATCGCGATCGAGCCATTCGTCGTTTCAAGGTCCGCGGAAGTATCATCACGATCACCAATCGAGACGTTCCCAACACCGGGAGCGGTTCCAGAGAGAGCAATCACTGTGACACTCGCCCGGGTAGTTGCTGCCGCGGAAATTGTTAATTCAGAATCAGGGAAGGAACCGCCTGGAAAATCCGCGGCATCAAGATACCAGATATCATTCCAAGTATCGTCGACCAACACAACAGGTGGTCCTGCCGCAGGCCTGATAGCATTCCGATCAACAGCTTGGGTGAGAAGGGTTCCGTCAAAGGTAATCTCCCCCCCATCGCCATTTGCAGTCTGGTTAAATCCGTGTTCTCCCGTTGAAACCACGACAATCTTGTCCGCTCCAGAGGCATTGAAGGTTCCTGTAGTGGCCCTCTCTCCTCTAAACTGAACGGTGTTCACAACCGTGATTTGCCCGCTCACCAGAAGGATGCTTCCCCATAGATTCAACGAAACAACCAGAGTCTTCTGAATAAGCTTTTTCATAACATTTATATCTTGTTGATTTGATTTCCTTTCAATTGTTGGTTCCAACTTCGAAAAAACCCGCTGGCTTAAACAGACGATCGAAAAGTTAGTCAAAGAAAAAAAGCAATTTGCAGTCACCCCTTTCGGGGTCCACCCCTCTAGGGGGCGGGTTCACCCTAGGCAAAATGCATCCTCCCGATATCAGCCCGTCGCTGGCTGCCGTCAAAATCCACTTTGGCGGCTTCGGCGTGAGCTTTTTCGACCGCTTCCTCCCTGCTTTCACCGCCCGCGACCACGGCAAGGACCCGGCCACCATTGGTGACCCAGTTTTCGCCGTCTTCTTTAGTTCCAGCGTGATAGACCCGGGCGTCGGAGACGTCATCGAGGCCGCAAATCACATCACCCGATCGGGAGGACTCGGGGTAACCAGCCGAGGCCAGAATACAGCAGACCGACCAGCCCTCGCTGAACGAGAGCAATTCGGGCTTCAAGTTCCCTTTGGCCCCTTCGAGGCAGAAGGTAGCGAGATCTCCGGAGATTAAGGGCATGACGGCCTGACATTCCGGATCGCCGAAGCGGCAGTTGTATTCGATGATCTTGGGGCCGTCAGCCGTCAGCATGAGACCAAAGTATAGAAAGCCTTTATAGTTCAGGCCGTCCTTTTCAAGTCCTGCGACAGTCGGAGCAACAATTTCTTCTTCAATCCTCTTCATGAGCACGGCATCAGCCAGTTGGCGACTTGCCACTGCTCCCATTCCCCCGGTGTTCGGACCTTCATCTCCCTCGCCGATTCGCTTGTAGTCGCGAGCCGGAGTCAGGACGATGTAGTCGGAACCGCTCACCGCGGCAAAAATGGAAATCTCCGGACCAACGAGACACTCCTCCACCAAAAGGCGCCCCGGTCCAAAACGGCGCTCGACCATGACTTCCTGCAAAAAGGCCTCGGCGGTCGCTTCGTCGGGACACACCGCTACTCCTTTCCCAGCAGCTAGACCATCGAACTTCAGCACGGTAGGGTAGGTCTCATTGATCGCGGCGCGAGCCTCATCGACATCGGCACATCCGGCGGCCGCTCCAGTCGGGATGCCATGGCGAGTCATAAACTCTTTGGCGAACTCCTTGGAGGCCTCGAGCTGTGCAGCCGCAAATGGTGGTCCCCAGCAAGGAATCCCGGCCCCGGCACAACGGTTGGCCAACCCCTCGCCAGTCACGAGATAGCTTTCCTCCCCAGCGATACACAAATCAATCTGCTGGGAAGTCATCCAGTCGATCAGGGAATCAAGATTATGAGCGTCGACCTTGCCCGCTCCTTCGATGGTGTGAATGGCATCACTTCCCGGAAAACAAAACACTTCCGGTGCGCTCTCTGATTCCGCTAAAGCTCTCACGAGGGCGTGCTCCCGACCACCTTTTCCGACGACGCAGATCTTCATGCGTTTGGAATACTGCATCCACCCCGGTTTGACCACGGAAACAATGGAGATTCTCCCTTGCCAATCCCACCACTCCCCTTCCAAATCCTCCCGAGATGTCAAAGAAACCCGCAATCGTCGTTTTAGCCGCCGGCATGGGAAGCCGCTACGGTGGCCTAAAACAAATGGACCCTATGGGACCGAGCGGAGAAACGGTCCTTGATTACTCGGTCTTCGATGCCATCCGCGCGGGGTTCTCGAAGGTCATTTTTGTGATTCGAGAAGACTTTGCCGAGGCCTTTCGAGAAACGGTGGGAGCTCGCTTTGCTGATCAGATCGAGGTGGCCTATGCCTATCAGAAGCTCGATGATTTGCCCGAAGGCTTCTCCGTTCCCGATGGCCGTGATAAACCTTGGGGGACTTCCCACGCCATTCTCGCGGCTCGACACGAAATCGACCGTCCCTTTGCAGTCATCAACGCCGACGATTTTTATGGTGCCGACGCCTATCAACAAGCAGCGGGCTTCCTGACCCGTGAACCACCTGCCAGCGCCAAGGCGCACTACGCACTCGTTGGCTATCAAATCGTCAACACCCTCTCCGATCATGGTGCGGTGAACCGAGGGATCTGCCAAATCTCCGACGGGCTCCTTCTGGGAGTGGAGGAAGTGGTTGAAATCTCACGCAAGGAAACCGACCAGATTGAGGGCCGGGGAATCGATGGCCGGGCCTGTCTGATTGATGAGGAGGTGGTGGTTTCCATGAATCTCTGGGCCTTTCCGGTTTCCTTTCTCGATGGCCTGATGAAACACTTCGCCGACTTTCTCAAAGACCATGGGAATGAACTCAAAAGCGAGTGTTACATCCCGACGGTAATCGATACCTTCATCAACAACGGGGTGGCCGATTGCCATGTTTTGGAAACGAGTTCCTCTTGGTTTGGCGTTACCTTCCCGGCGGACAAACCGCATGTCGTCGCCAGCATAAAAGCTCTCGTTGAGACCGGCAACTACCCTACCCCCTTACGCTAAAGATGTCTTCTTCCCGATCGAGCCAAGTATACCGGTGGTCGGAAGGACAAACCGAGGAATTCGATGACCAACTGGCCGTCGAAGAACCTCTGCAGGTCGTCGTGGATGGCCGTCCGCTTGCAGTCCTCATGAGGACGCCGGGAAACGACGATCATCTCGTCATGGGCTTTCTCCTCACCGAAGGAATCATTTCCGTCCCCGGGCAGGTCCGACGGATCGACCTCGAAGCCCGGGACAATCACGCTTTGGTTTTTTTAGCTGACAACCATTCCTGTGATTGGGAGCGCCTGACCCGCCACCTCTTTTCAGCCTCCTCATGTGGTCTTTGCGGGAAGGCCAGCATCGACGCGATTTTGCAATCGCATCCGCCAATTTCAGACAAGCCGATGTTTCATCCGGCAGTCCTGCAACAAGCGCCTGCCCTCCTCCGACAGGCTCAATCCAGTTTCGAAACCACTGGCGGCCTCCATGCCTCCGGGATCTTCTCGGAAAACGGGGAACTTCTTCTTCTTCATGAAGATGTGGGACGCCACAACGCCCTCGACAAAGTGATTGGGGAAGGATTGGTCCGCGGAGTTGTCTTTGCAGGCTGCTTTCTCTTGGTCTCAGGCCGGATTTCCTTCGAGTTGATGCAGAAAGCCCTCGCTGCCCGGATTCCCCTTGTTGCCGGCATCTCGGCTCCCTCCTCGCTGGCGGTGGAATTCGCCCGAACCTCCGGACAAACCCTTATCGGGTTTCTGCGCCCCCCATCGATGAATTTTTACACCTGAGGACCCCACCTAATTTTCACATAGGGATCATCAAGGTTTCACAGAGATGAAACACCTTGGCGTTGCGATTTCGAGAATTCCCCGAATCCCGCCAAGCCAACCGGGGCACCTCCGCCTCTCATTCAAACCTCATTCAATCTACCATCATGTCTGATCCTACTCCCGATCCGCTGTCCGAAAATCCAACCTTGCCCGAGCCCATCGTTCCTCCAACCTTGCCCGAGCCCATCGTTCCTCTGAGGGGGACTTCATACTCGGAGATCTTTGAAGGACTCCTCAAAGCACCCAAATCACTCATCGCAGCCTTCTCGGAAAACAAGGAAGGCACTCCCTTCCTCAAGAAACTCATCGTTCTCGCCGCTCTCGGATTCCTCGTCTTTGGAGTGACGATAGGGAGCTTTTCCTATCATGAACAACTTTGGGCGGCGCCGCTCAAGACTCTCATTGGGATCATATTCAGCAGCCTGATCTGCCTTCCCAGCCTTTACATTTTCGCGGCCCTGACCGGAACACCGCTAAAACTTAAAGACATCGTGCAAGGAATGGCAGGAGCGCTTGCTTTGATCGGTGCCTTATTGCTCGGCTTCACCCCAGTCCTTTGGGTCTTCTCGCAATCAACCAATTCCGAAGGTTTCTTCGGTTTTCTCATCCTCTCGGTTTGGATCATCGCCCTTTTTTTCGGAACCGGTTTCATTTTAAAAATGCTCACCCAGGCCGGGAGCGGCGACAAAATGCCCCTCCGAATCTGGATCGGGATCTTCCTCCTAGTCACCTTGCAAATGTCGACCTCTCTCCGCCCCCTGATTGGTCGATCCGATTCACTATTCACTTCCGAAAAACTCTTCTTCCTCGAACACTGGGGTGATTCCTTCACTGCGAACACGAAGAGACGTACCCCAGTGAAAGATGAATATTCCGAGGACGAAGCCGGTAAAAGAGGGCTTTAGAAAAGCTACGTCACCGAATATCCCCGCCACCTCTTGAGAGCTTCTTCCCCAAAGAGCATGTTATCCCAGATAATCTTTTCCTCGGTAAAAAGAAATCGCCCGTCAAAACTCTCTCCTGCAAGGGCCTCACGGAGCCAATAAGCATCATCTTCCCACATCCGCTCGAAGGGAATCTCGTCAATCTTACACCAATAAGGAATGGCTTCGTCGGTCGCGGTCGGGGTTCCCTCAAACTCGGTCGCGGTAAAGACATGGCAATGGATGTCCGGCAGATCCGACATCACAAACCATAGCTCGCCCCGCTTTACCGGATCAAGACAGGTGATGTGGAGTTCTTCCTGGCATTCGCGAACGACGCATTCCTCGGGGGATTCACCCGGATCAATCTTGCCGCCCGGGCCGTTAATTTTCCCTTCGCCGATCCCCCGGAGCTTTTCGATCAGCAAGACACGATCCCCTTGGTGCACAAACATCAGGGTGGCATGAATCTCCGGTTCCCAGTCGGGCCAGTTGGGGATCTCGTTCTCAGGCTTCTTGGGCATAGGCTTCGACAGAGTCGCAGGTGCAGACCAGATTGCGGTCACCGTGCACATTGTCAACCCTGCCCACCGTCGGCCAATATTTGTGCTTCCGGAGCCGGGCCGCCGGAAAGGCTGCGCGTTCGCGGGAATAAGGATGGGTCCACTCGTCGTCCATCACCATCGCTGCGGTATGCGGAGCATTCTTGAGAAGATTGTCGTCGGCATCCGCCACTCCATTGATGACTTCCTCAATCTCCTGATGGATTGCTAGCATGGCATCACAGAAGCGATCGAGTTCTTCCTTTGACTCGGACTCAGTGGGCTCAATCATAAGCGTTCCGGCCACTGGCCAACTCATGGTGGGCGCATGGAAACCATAATCAATGAGACGCTTGGCAATATCCTCGACGGTCAACCCGCTCTTAGCGGCCAAGGGCCGGATATCGATGATGCACTCGTGCGCGACTAAACCATCGCGTCCAGTGTAGAGGATAGGATAGGCTTCACCGAGGCGATGCGCCATGTAGTTGGCATTGAGAATCGCAACGCCCGTGGCATCTTTCAACCCCTCGGCTCCCATCATCGCGATGTACATCCAGGAGATGACATTAATGGAGGAACTACCATACGGCGCAGCACAGACGGTGTTGATCGTGCTCTCCAGCAAATGGTGTCCCGGAAGATACTCGACGAGGTGAGCCGCCACTCCAATTGGTCCCACTCCTGGGCCACCACCTCCGTGGGGGATACAAAAGGTCTTGTGCAAGTTGAGATGGCACACGTCCGCACCGATCAATCCCGGGCTGGTCACCCCGACCTGAGCATTCATGTTGGCCCCGTCCATGTATACCTGTCCGCCAGCTTCGTGGATCTCCGCGCAAATTTCGTTGACCCCTTCTTCAAACACCCCGTGAGTTGAAGGGTAGGTGATCATAAGTGCGCCCAGATTTTCTCGCTGCTCGGCGATCTTGGCACTGAGGTCTTCCCTATCGATGTTTCCATCGTCGTCGCATTTGACCGCCACCACCTTGAAGCCGGCCATCACCGCCGAAGCCGGGTTGGTACCGTGGGCTGAAGTTGGAATCAGGCAGGCTTTGCGATCCCCATCGCCATTTGCGAGATGGTAGGACCGGATGGCCAACAGACCGGCATACTCACCCTGCGAACCGGCATTGGGCTGAAGCGAAACAGCGGCAAAGCCGGTGATTCGAGCCAACCAATCCGACAACTCATCCAGCATCGCGCGATATCCCTCGGTCTGATCGAAAGGCGCAAAAGGATGGATATTGGAAACCCCGGACCAACTGACCGGCATCATCTCGGCGGCTGCATTGAGCTTCATCGTGCAGGACCCAAGAGGAATCATGGACTCGTTCAGAGCCAGATCGCGAGCCTCCAAGCGATGCAAGTAACGCATCATTTCAGTTTCACTGCGGTAGGAATGAAAGACCTCCTGCGTCATGAATTCACTGACGCGAGGCAGAGCTGGAATAGCCTCAGTGGCATCGGATACCTCTACCCGGAAGACCGCGGCGATTGCAACGACATCCGCCTCGGTGGTCGTTTCATCAAGAGCAATCCCGACACGTCCATCTCCGAAATCGCGCAAGTTGTATCCAGCTTCCAGCGCCATCCCGATTACTCCAGCATCAGCTTTCACAGTGAGGGTGTCGAAGAACGAAGCATTCACCACTCCGGGAAGGGCTTCAGCAAGACGCGCGGTGAATCGATGGATGCGGCTTGCAATCGTTTTGAGACCATCGGGACCGTGGTAGACGCCGTACATCGAAGCCATCACCGCCAACAAGACCTGCGCGGTGCAGATATTCGAGGTCGCCTTGTCTCGGCGGATGTGTTGCTCACGCGTTTGCAAGGAAAGCCGATAGGCTGGGTCGCCTTGGGAATCAAGCGAGACCCCGATCAAGCGGCCAGGGATCTTTCGCTTGAGCTTATCGGCACATGAGAGAAAAGCGGCGTGCGGGCCTCCAAAACCGAGTGGCACCCCGAAGCGCTGGCTGGATCCGACGCAAATGTCGGCTCCCATCGCACCCGGTTCTTTCAAAATGGTCAGAGCAAGCAAGTCAGCCGCGACGGTAAGGAGTCCACGGGCATCGTGAACCTCTGCGGCAAAGTCCGTAAAATCACGTACGGTTCCCAGCGTCGAAGGATACTGAACAAGAGCCCCAAAGAACCCTTTGGGTGCGGCAAAGTCATCGATTGACCCCACCTCTACGGTCACCCCGAGGGGCTCCGCTCTCGTCTTGACCACCTCGATGGTTTGCGGGTGACATTCTTCATCGACCCAGAAAACCGTCCCTTTGGGATTCATGGTCAGGGAGAGGCTCATGGCCTCGGCAGCGGCCGTCGCTTCGTCGAGCAACGAAGCATTGGCCACATCGAGACCGGTCAAATCGACCACCATGGTCTGGAAATTCAAGAGGGCTTCGAGACGGCCCTGAGAAATCTCCGGCTGATACGGAGTGTAGGCAGTATACCAACCGGGATTTTCCAGAATGTTCCGTTGAATCACCGGAGGAGTAATGGTGCCGGAATATCCCTGTCCAATGACCGACTTCAGGACCTTGTTCCGCGCAAACACTTCACGCAAATCGGAAAGCGCTCGAGACTCGGTGCGGGCAGCCGGAAGCTCGGGGCCTTCCGGCCACTGAATCTCTTCGGGAACCACTTTGTCCATTAACGACGCCAGGCTGTCATAACCGATCGCTGCCAAAAGGTCCTGCCGTGATTGGCCCCACGGTCCGATGTGTCGATTTACGAAAGAAACGCTCATGGATTCGTCTAAGTTTGGAACACACCCTTGAAGGTGCAAAAGGGAAGATTTATTTTACTGAGCCCTACCTCACCACACGGGCGGAAGCAGAAAAATGATTTTCACGCACCCGTCAGAGGCAGAGTGATCAATTGCGCCTGATCCGACACGGTGAGATACGCGACACTCGGCTCAGGAAACCATCGCGGTATAGGCGCCCGCATCCATCAGTTCGTCCAACTGAGCGGGGGCGCTCACCTTGATCTTGAAGATCCAGCCTCCGGAGTAGGGGTCGCTATTCACCTTGGCAGGATCGGCCACAAGGTCGGTGTTGACCTCGACAATCTCACCCGAAACTGGAGCATAGATGTCGCTGGCCGCCTTGACACTCTCCACTACCGCAACCGGTGATGACTTTTCGATGTCTCCAAGGTCGGGAAGCTCCACAAAAACAACATCGCTCAGTTCCTCCTGGGCGTGGTCGGTGATTCCAATGGTTGCGAGATCCCCTTCGACCAAAACCCATTCATGGTCGCGGGTGTAGTAGAGGTTGTCCGGAGCAGTCATGATAGACCTCAGTGGGTACTGGGGATTATTTTTGATAGAAAGGCTTTTTTACCACCTTTGCCGGGATTTTTTTCCCGCGAACCATGATTGAAACCGCAGTTCCGATTTTCGCCTTCTGGGGAGGCAGGTAGGCCAGTGCAATGCCTTTACCCAGACTGGGCGAAAGGCCGCCCGAAGTCAGCGTGCCAAGCGCCTCTCCGGCCTCATTCACCACCTCGTAGCCGGGACGGGGAGGCGCCCCTCGCTCGGAGAGTTTCAAAGCCATTAGGCGTTCCTCGCAACCTTCCTCCTTCTGCTTCTGCAGGACCTCGGACCCCGTGAACCTCCCCTTGTCGAGAGTAACGAAAAATCCTAGCCCAGCCTCAAGAGGAGTCCTTTTGGGAGAGAGATCCGAACCATTGAGCGGGTAACACATTTCAAGGCGTAGGCTGTCCCGTGAGCCCAGACCACAGGGCTTCACATCTTCCTCAAGCAATCGACGCCACCAACGCGCCCCCTCACAGGCCGGGCAGAACAACTCAAATCCATCCTCTCCGGTGTAGCCAGTCCGACAAATGATAAGCAGGTGCCCCTCGTGTTGCAAATCATCGACTCCGTTACGGGTCGGAAGAGTACGGCCCTCGGTGATCGCGGTGAAAACCTCGGGAGACTTCGGACCCTGCACCGCAAGGCCAGCCCATTCGGAGCTGTCATCAAGCAACTCCACGCCCTCGACAAGATGGTCCTGGAGCCAGGCCATATCGAGATCTACACTGGAGGCATTAACAACAAGAAGAAACCGCCTTTCTTCCAGGCGGTAGAGAATCAGGTCATCGATCACTCCGCCCTCGTCATTCAAAAGAAGAGTGTAGTGAGCCTCACCATTAGCCAATTTCGAGACATCATTGGTAAGAAGGCTGTTGAGCCATTCTTCGGCTCGAGCCCCACTCACAAACACTTGTCCCATGTGGGAGATATCGAAAACGCCACAGCCTTCCCGAACTGCTTTGTGCTCATCGATGATAGAGGAATACATCACCGGCATTTCCCATCCCGCAAAGGGTATCATGCGTCCGCCCAACTCGCGGTGCTCTTGGTCTAATGGAGACAATTTCAATATCTCACTCACGGCGGGACTCTGGAAGCGGTGATGGTGCTTGTCAACCAGACGATCCGAGCCTTTCTTTTGAGCGCGATGGGACTCAATGCGAACCTTGAAAAAAATTTCTCCTGGATGGCCTTCCCTGGTCTCATCCGCGCGATAGTCATGCTCCAATGCGTGGTCTACGTAGTTGTCCTACTCAAACCAGAGACATTGGAGTATTTTGTCGTCACCCGGGAGGGTATCGCCAATGGAGAGTATTGGCGTCTCGTCTCCTGGGTCTTCTGTCCTTTTACCATTTTCTCTTTCGGGCGCTCGGTTCTCGGGGCGTTCTTCATGTTCATCATTCTGCGGATCTCCTTTCTTTTTAGTGACTCACTTGAAAACGCGTGGGGAGAGGTGCGAACGAGCTTTTATGTCTATGCGTGCCTGCTTTGCAAAGCCCTAGCCCTCTATCTCGGCGCAATTGGCATCCTCCCGCAGATTGACCCCCAGAACTACTTTTTCTATCTCACTATTTTCTTCGCCTTCGCCACCATTTTTCCCAGTTTCGAATTCCTTCTTTTCTTCGTCCTCCCGGTCAAGATCTGGATCCTAGCCCTGATCAGCGCCGCGGGGCTTATTTTCGCCGGCCTTTCTTCTGGAGGACATGCCATCGCTTACGGAATCTCCTTTTTCCCCTATCTAGTCTGGGCCATCCCCCGGGCCTGGCATTGGCGGAGAAATCAAGGGCAACTCGCCGCCCGCCGAGCAAAGTTTACCTCTCAAAAGAAGGGTGCTGAAGCGGTCACTTTACACAAATGCGTCGTCTGCGGTCGCACCGAAGTCAGCAACCCGGAACTGGAGTTTCGCGTGACCCCGGACGAAAAGGAATACTGCATGGACCATCTCCCCGAGGAGTACAAGTAAGGGCAGCGCCGGCAAATGCCCGCTTCCCTCCTATTGAAACTAATTCACTGGACGATTTGAGCTCGCAAGATCAACGTCCCGCGAAATGAGCTCTCTGGAATTCACAACCCGGCCCCAGAACAAAAAGCAAATCGATGAGATGGCGGGGTTCTGCCCCAAGTTCGATGACAAAGGCCTGATCACCGCAATGGCCATCGATCACACCACCCGGGAACCTCTCATGTTGGCCTACATGAACGAGGAATCTCTCAAGCTCACTCTCGAAAAAGGAGAAGCGGTCTACTACTCCCGCTCCCGGCAAGAACTGTGGCACAAGGGAGCCACTTCGGGACACACTCAGAAAATCCACGAGATCCGCACCGACTGCGATCAGGACGCCCTCATCCTCTACGTCACCCAGCAAGGAGCCGGCGCCTGCCACACCGGTCGACGGTCCTGCTTCTATCGGGCGGTAAGCTTTCCGGCCAACAATCCCGTCGATCTGGAGTTCGTGGACAACGAAAAGACTTTCGATCCCGACGCGGTTTATGGAGAGAAGTGAGATCCCTTGAACTCCGCACGAGTGGCTGCTCGAACCCAGTGACAACTCATGACTCGCCCTCCTACCTCCGGGGAGCGCGCGCTTCAAGAACGGTGGCGCCGTCGTCTTCGCTCATCACGAGAATACTGAACTTCCGCACTTTACCCAGTCCCTGGGTACTCACGCTGGCATAGTCAAACTTGCCCCGCAGGTCGGTGTATCCGTCTTTGAAAAAGACCGGCCCCTGATTGGTGTCTGCATAAACCTTGACATAGACCTTCGAAAGAGGACGCCCATTCTTACCCTGCCGAACCGTCACGAGGCCCATCGTTTCGCTCAAGACGGTTCGCAATTCGTTGGCATAGACGGCCCTTGACACTTTCTTACCTCCGCCAAGAACTTCCACGATAACATTGCGGGCTTGGTATTCCTCGGGCAGTGGCAAGATGGTGGACTTTTGCCCTTTGCCAATAATTCTGGACTCCGACTTGTTGGGCCGGATGACATCAAATCGTGAGCTATCGCTTGAGACGAAGGGATTCGTGCTAAAGAGGAACTCCAAATCCATCTCGTAGTAGTTTACCGTGACCTCTTTGATGTTTTGATGGGACACCTTGATCTTGCCTCCTTCCACTTGCAACGCAAGAGCGGGTTCGAGTGAAGCCGCGAGTTCCTGCTCCTGCTGGCGATCACCGTCTTTGACAACTTCAAGATTCACTCCTTCGATTTCTTTGATCTGCCCCATCAAGGCACCAAATCGTTCGCGCCACCGGTCGACCGGATAACGCTCGTATTTCTTTGCCACCGTGCGGGCCTTGCCGAGGTCCTCCTGATAGAAGGCAGCGTAGGCCTGAAAATAATCAAACTGCATCCGGGTCTCAAGCCGGGCCGGACGCACCTTGCTAAGATGAGCCAAAGCTTCGGTCACCCGGTCCTGCAGGAAGAGATAGTAGGTCACGCCGAGATGATCGCGATCATCGAGGGACTTCCGCTGGCTGAGGACTTCAAGGAAGCTGAGGTATTGATTCCGGGTCACAGGATTCAGAATACGGTTTTCCCCACCAAGAGCGTGAGCCCGGTTATTCACCAGAGGACGGTATTCCAAGTGCTCAAAGCGACGACGGTTAACCGGGTCCATTGAGACAAGATCACAAATCAAGGCTACTCCGCACTGATTCAAGAATCCCCGCTGCATCATGAGATAATCCCGGATCGCGACCGCATTATTGTGGGTAAAGGCATATCCTTGGATCACGGGATGGTAGACTCCGCGCAGTTTCAAAACTGTCAGTGCTTGCTCAAAGAACTTCGCGTTCTCGCGGCATCTCCAGGCCACCTTGCCAAGATCAATAGCGTGCAGGTTGGCCGCTTTCAGGAAGTCGAGCACCTCCTTCTCGGTCCCCCATTGGCTGATCCATGCCCATGAGGTCTTGTCGACCATCATCGGTTGGTCCACAACTTTGAAAACAATGCCGTCCGCGTGTGCCACCACTTTGCCCTCTTTGGAGAGGTGGGCCGGGTAAACCGGGAATTGCCCGGCCAACGGGAAGTAAAAGGCCGTTTCAGTACGATGGGTGGAATAGGGCTTCAAGGAAATGACCCACGAAGCCGTGGGAAGCCCACCCGAGACCGGGATGGCTCCTTTAGGAATCTGTGCGAGAAGGTCGAGCTGACGGGTCGAACTCGTGGGATTGGTTACAACGATTTGACTTCCATAGACCGTTCCTTTGACAAACTCGCTGGTGATAAACTTGTCAATCTTCTGCCCATTCACCACCCGGTAGCGATCATCGAGCTGGAAGTAACTTTGGCTGACCAAGAGCGGCGGACGCTCGGTAGCAAATCCCGACTCCTTCACTTCGCGATGGAAGAAGAGAACATTTCCCTTGGCGGTAAAGTTCAGTGTTCCCTCGTTGATGTTGTATTGGTGCTCTTTGGCCTCAAACGGGAGATCTAGGAAGGACAAGGCAAACATCACCTCGGTGAAGCTGCCTCCGGCAGCTCCCAAATTGCCGGAACCAAAGCCAGGCCCTGTTCCGTGCCTAGCAAGATCCAGCCAAAAGCGGTTGGCTTGAACAAGCCCACCATTTTGTTGTTCCAGAGGCAGTTGGTAGTAGTTGTTCTCAGCCCATTCCTTGGTTGGCTCTAGGGCCCGGTAAAGCTGGCGTATGGCAATTGCGTCACCCCCATCCGCCGGGGCAAAAGGATCATCGGCGAGTGATTCCTCCATGTCATCAGCCGCATCTCTTCGCACACTTTTCTCCATCTCCCGCAGAGCCCGCTTCCGTTTATTCGACTCCTTCGCCATCTCCTTGGCTTGAGGCCGTTCGACTTGAGAATCCATCGCCACTTTCCCGAGAATCGCCCCGGTCGCTACCCCTCCTTTGTCCATCCCGGGATCCGCATTATTACGATATCGGGAACCTCCGAATCCTCCCCCGCCGACTCCAGTTTCGAACCAAAAGTTTTCTAGGGACGGATCGACCCGTCGAATTGCGAGAAGATGTTCCAAATCAAGTCGCAAGGCTTCCATTCGATTTTGATCCTTGTGGGAGAGTAAAATTCGCTCCACCACATTCAATCGATCATACTCAAAGGGCTCGAAATATTTCTTCAAGGGACGACCCAATAGGTAATCATCCATGAAGGTTCTGTCCTTCTTATTGGCAAGATGGGGAACCACTACCTCGTTAAAGAAAGCCGGGTCCTTTCGCGAAAGAAAGAAACTCAGCTCATGACAGGCGAACTCGGAATACTTCGCTTTTTTCTCTTCATCTGGAAGCCCGCTCCAGCCAACGACAAAGGAAAACTTTCGCAGAACAGGATTGTCCTTGAGGGTTTGATAGTATCGGAAGACTGAGGCGAGGTCATCGTAAACCTCGAACCGCGCACTCCGCAGGTCAGGGATCTTGAGGACGTCTTCCTTTTTGAGAAAGCTTACCCGGTTCTGCTCAGTGAAGTGCCGCTTGGCATCGAGCGTATTGGCAAGCAGGCGAAGATCACGGGTGCGCGTCTGCCGATCGGGAAGTGAAACGCTACGGTAGGTCGCACCATCGGGATCAACGAGGAGCACATGAATCTGCTGGCGGTCCCCGAAGGCATTGAGGTCCACGGTTAGCTTGCCATTCTTATCGGGTACCAGATTGGCCATGATCAGAGGAGCATTGGCGAGGAATTCGAAGGAGGGAGTCTGTCCTTCCTTACCCGATTTTCCTTCGGCCCGTTTACTGCCAAAGGGTAAGGAATTGGCCGCCGGAGCCGGAACCGGCTTGCGGGCAAAGCGGTCCCCTTCCTCGAGAACCTCTTGGCCTGAACGGGTGTCCCGGATGGCCCAAGGGTTCAAAAGGATTTCCGGGCGGGCCAACATGTTTCCCGGGAACTTCTCGGCATAACGACGCTCAAGAATGTAACGCAATTCGTCCCCAAGATTCCGACCACTGACATAAAGGCTGGGTAAAAAACGGGCGTTGGCAACAGAGGGCACACTGCGCTCGGACCCCGCAAGAGATTCAAAAGGATCATACCCTGGAACAAAACGCGTCCCGACCAAATGAATCCGCGTTAAGGGATCCAGACCCGCAACCTCAATTTCGAGAGACTTCTTTCCGACTTTCAATTCCTTGAGATGCGAAGGCACCCGCTTCGCCAACTGCAGTCTTCGGGCTTCATTAAAGACATGACCCACGGACTCTTCTCCGACTGCCGACATCACGGTGACCGTCTGAGCCGACTTTTTGAAGAAAAGACGATAATCGCCTGCCGGAAGCTGTGCGTTCAGGTAGCCGTCCGTCAGACGAAGACGGGAAAACTCATCTGCCTGATACCCGGAACCAGACAAGGAAAAGAAGGCCACTTCCCGGCGATTCAGCGCCCCTATAAAAGGAACCTTGAGCAACTCTCCGGCTCGAACTGTAATCAACGGGACTTGGTCCCGGCGATCCCTCTTGATCGTCCATGATCGGCTCACGGAGTTGGGCGCGGCGACTGTGATCCAGGAGATTCCTTCAAGGGCGCCAAGGTCGATGAACCCCGTTTTCGTGGTCTTTAAAGTGAACGACTTCTGAATCTTAAACTGAGGGTGGGTCAGGGTGAGATTGAGGTTTCTTTCGCCCAGAGGTTCGCCATTACGACCCAGAAACTCCACTCGGTACTTCCCGGCGATCTGACTCAAAAATAAATCACCCACACTAGGAGAAGCCTCGCTTTGATTCACCGAAAAAGTCCTAGTCGCCGTCAGCTCATTCTCGCGATCCCCCTGGCTTGCTACTTTGACCTTCGTCCGCAGGGTCACCGTGAGGGCGGTCACCCGGTCCGGCACCCTGAACTCATGGATGAACTCCCGATCGCTGCTCAACTTAAGATCCTTGACCGTCATCCGCACGGGGGTGTTGTCGAGGTTGACCGAAGCAAACTCCAGCGAGGCAGACTCAAGATTCTTCAGTGACACCGGTTCTCCAGCCAACGAAAGAGACGGGCGCACGATGACCCGGGTTTTCCCAGCCGTCCGCAGTGCTTCTTGCTCAAGGTGAAATCCTGCCGAAAGTCGGTATTTTTCCTTTTTCTGCAGGATGCTCGCCAAGGTGGCAAATCCTGTTCCGTCCTGAACCACCACCGTGCCACTTCCGGGACGATTGGAAAAGGGCATCAAGGTTCGTCCTTTGTCATCACAATCGTATTGTTCTCCATCCAACCAGACCGATGCCCCTTTCAGAGGTATATTTTTTTCGTCGAGGATCGTCACCAGGTGCCCACGCGAAGTGGTTTGGCTCAAAATCCCGAGAGCTCCTTTTCGAATCACCGCCCGGCTGCTCTTTCCACCCCCGATCAGTTCCACAACCCAAAGCCCACGGCGCTTCGGAATGCCTTTGACGGCCAATTTCTCCAAACTCCGTAGTTGGGATGGGCGATCGTATTCAAAGACTTCACCCACATTGGCCACGAGACCATCGAGATCGATATCGGTGCTGACTTCCTGCCGAAGTTTCCGGTAATAGTTCACCGTATTGATCTCGAAAACCTTGACCATCAACTTGGGCACATTCTTCAAAAGCACAGGAAGAAGAACCTCGTCATCAATCTCAAAAACCTCCTGACTGGTGGGATCAAACTCGATATCGACCCGGTCTTTCAACGCCTGAAATTGAGCCGGCGGAAGGAGCGAGGCCCAGTCCGCCGGGCGCCCCACTCCCTGAGTGATTTTCGCTTCGGCGAAAACCGCCCGGAGCCAGGAGTCGCGAAGATACGAGACAAATTTCGAGAAATCCTTGCTACCTTTGAGATACCTTAAGAGGTAGGACTTAACCACGGCTTCCTCGTTGGTGGCGGCGGGTGGAAATTTGGTCAACTGGAAGAAGTCTTGTCCCAAATTGGCAGGATAGCGCCAGACCTCGGGCTTTTCCTTTCGCCAGTTTGGATTGATATAACTAACGTTCCGGGGGAGCGAGAGATAGGCCAAAAAACGCTTTTCATTTTCCTTCCCAAGGGCCCGGTCATGTACCAGCCGTTGAAAGAGAATGTGGGCCTTCAAGGAGTTAAAAGAGGCACCAAGAGTGGTCACAAACGCCTCGGCACGTTCGAGATAAGCCTCTCTCACCTCGATCGAAGAGGCCATGTTTTCATCAGGTCCCGGAAGCAACCGGATCAGGTATTCGTTTACGAATTTGCGATCATTTCGCAAGACAGGAAGAGCTTCTAAAAGACGGTCCAGCTGGTCCTTGGTCAGAGCGCGGTGAATATTGAACTCTCCGAAGCCCTTACTCGTTTTACTCTTCAACTCGGCCAACACCAAATCCACGAGACCGGGAGCATCGGGAGTAGAAAGAGAGGCAAGGACCTCACGACGTTGACGGACATCAAGTTTGGGTTTGCCTTCCAGAAAACGATAAAGCCCCGATGGCTGGATCTGGGAAACATCTCCACGGCCGCCCAATGAGTCCTTCAGCCATGTCTCCCAAGAAATGAGCTTCTGATCGAGACTGGAAGGATGACGAGCCTCCTGGATCTTACCTTCCTGCTGATGATTCAAGGACAGGCCCAATTCTTTTTTGAGGTAGGCGATAGTTTCCTCAGGATTATCTGAATATCGAATGAGAGCCTCGCGGTTCTCTATCATCTTTCGTTTCGAGGAACTTCGGAATCGCTCCTTCCATTCTTTCATGACCTTACCAAGAGCGGCGACATCCCGCTCGGTCTGATGGTGCAGCGCGTGAAAGTAGTAGTAGTCCTCAGTGCCGGGAATCAGTTGCGTGAGAGCCTTGGCCCGATCTTCGGCAAGGGCGAATTGCTCGATAAATCCGACCTCCTGCTGGGCTGCCAATGAGCTGCAGAGGGAAAGAAGTCCTGCCAAAGTAAAGACTCGGTGGCGCGACAGGTTGAAAAGTAGGCTCAGTTTCATGGGTCGATTGGATTGGTGAGGGATCAGGCCAGCCGAAACGACTAAACCCTACCACAAAAACCTTCGTAAGTATGAAACGCTAATCGCGATTTTCTTGGAAGAAAATCGCTAAAAGATATGATCTGCGGGAAGAGCCCAGGAGCTAAGCGCCCCGGAGACCGCTACAGATGCCCGTCAAGAAGCCCGCGGAGCTTCTCCTGAAAAGCCTCCAGATCGTCTTCGGTCGGCTGGTAACCCGCTTGATCGGGATCGATGGACGGGCGCCCCATCTCATCGATCAGCCAGCGTCCTTTCATTCCGTCGCTGAAAGTTACCGTGCCGCTGACCATCGCTCCGGGACGAGCCACTTGATCAACGGTGGCATCCACCTCGCCGATCCCAGCGGGAAACTCAGGCATGGCAGGATCTTCGACCAGAACGGAAGCGGCGGGATCTTCGGTTTTCTCCTCTTCATCTTTGGCAAACTCCAATTCGAGGTCCAACGCCAGAAACCGGGTGTCCATATAAGTCACCTTAAAACCGAACTCCTCGGTGAGCTTCTTTTGCACGTCAGCCATTCGGGCTCCTTGAGCCACCCACCCGCGGACGGTTTCGACCTGATCTTCGCTCAAATCACTCACGCTGAACATGTCAAAGTCGTAAGCAGGAGGTGATAAAAACCCAAGATCAATTCACACGGAATTGGTCTTCTTCACAAAAGCAAGCATTCGATCCTCTTGGTCCTCGATCGATTTCACCATCGCCAACTGGGTGCGACAGCGATCAAGATTGTGTCCCTCCCGGTGAATCTTGAAGTATTTATCCCCCAACAAGTGGTCGGTCAGGAAACGCATGCCTACCTCCAGGGAAATCAACTTGGCTGAAAAGGGCAACAATTCGACCTCCAATGGAGACAGAAACCGGCTCGCCGTTTCCAGATATCCCTCCACGATCGCCTCAAACATCGGCAGCCTCATTTCCACCTTGGAGGCATCGGGTTCGTCTTCCGGTACCGGACTGGTCGCACCCCTTACCAAATCACCAAAATCATAAAGAGGGAGTCCCGGCATCACGGTATCGAGATCAATGACGCAGACCGCTTCATCGGTTTGTTCGTCGATCATGACATTGTTAAGTTTGGTATCGTTGTGAGTGACCCGTTCCACCAACCGGCCGGCTTCAAGATGGTCCAAAAGAATACCAATGATGGACTCTCGTTCCTTGATGAAGGAGATTTCCTTGTCAACTTCCGCCACCCGTCCCAGAGGGTCCTCACGGATCGCCTCCAAAAGAGCGGAAAACCGAGCCGGGGTGTCATGAAATCCCGGGATCGTCACCGAGACTGCTGAAACCGGGAGATCACTCACGAGATCCTGAAACGCACCAAAAGCTCTCGCCGCCTGATAGGCCTGACGGGTATTCTCAACCACGTCGTAAGTGCAACACCCTTCAATGAAGTTGTAGCATCTCCAAACCCCTCCCTGCAGTCCCTCCACACAGTTTTTCCCATCGCGCCCAGGGTAGAGATTCAGGGTTTGCCCACCAAAATCCCGCTTTTTTTGGAAAACCTTCCGGTTGATGTGTTTGGTGACCCGCTCGACATTCCTCATTACCACAAGAGGTTCCGGAAAAACCTTCTCGTTGATCCGCTGCAAGATGTATCGGGACACCTGACCTTCTTCATCCTGATAACTAGCCAGATAGGTCGTGTTGATGTGGCCGCTTTCCACTTCGACGCCATCCACAAATTCGCCATCAATGGCAAACTTGGCACTAATCTCGGAGATCTTGCTGGCGAGTTCTGTCATGAGACGGAGCGTGATAATTTGGAAACCCAAACAACTCAAGTTAAGAAGTGAAACGGGCCGTCTTTCGTGGAAACTCGATTTCCGATCATCCTGATCAGGAGCGAACCACCTCGTATCCGTCTCGGCCGTCTTTCACCGTCCAGCCCTTGGTGGCCAACTCGTCCCGATAGCGATCGGAAGCCTCCCAGTTCTTGGCCTGTCGGGCATCCCACCGCAGACGGGCCAGCTCCTCGATCTCCTCGGGAAGTTCTTCTTTTGCGGGCTCGGGCAAGATCAGACCGAGGGCGTCCATCACCGTGAAAAAGCCCCGCCAGTCGGCATCGCTGGAAGCCTTCTTCAGATTTCCAAAGACTTCACCCAGCGCTGCGGCGGTGTTGAGGTCATCTTGAAGCTTTTCGAAAGCAATGGAGAAAACGCCCAGATCTCCTCCTTTGGTCAGCTCCCGATATCCGGGCACCGGCTTACCGTCCGCCGCCTTGGCCAGCTTACCGAGGGCCTCTCGTGCGGCATGAAGCGACTCCTTGGTGAAATTCAGCTGCTTGCGGTAGTTAGCCCCGATTAGGACATACCGGACCTCCATTGCGGTCCACCCCTCCTCCGCCAAATCCCCCAGGGTGTAGAGCGTGCCACTCGACTTCGACATCTTCTTTCCGTTGACCAACAAATGGGTCGAGTGGAACCAACGACGGGCAAAATCCCCTCCGCAGGAGCACTTCGATTGGGCAATCTCATTTTCGTGATGAGGAAACACCAGATCCTCACCTCCGCCATGGAGATCAAAACTGGTTCCGAGATACTTCAAGATCATGGCCGAACATTCGAGATGCCATCCCGGCCTTCCCTGTCCCCAGGGACTTTCCCAAAAGTTCTCCCCGTCCTCTTCACGACGTCCTTTCCAAAGGACAAAGTCCGCAATGTCGTCCTTGTCGTATTCGTCGGAATTCGCGCGGGTGTTTTGGGTTATTCCCAGATCCAGCTCCCGGGTCTCCAGGCGGGACAAGCAACCGTATTCCGGAAAAGAGGAAATCCTGAAGTAAACCGAGCCATCGTTCGAAGAATAGGCATGGCCCTTTTCCTCAAGATCCTTGATCATGGCGATCTGTTCCGGAACATGCGCCACCGCGCTCGGCTCGATGTGGGGTTTGAGGCAATTCAGCAACTCGCAGTCGGCATGAAAACGGTCACGCCACTCGGCAGTGAAATCGGCGAGAGTTCGTCCCGCCGCCACCGAATCGCGAATCGTCTTGTCGTCCACATCAGTGATGTTGCGAACATGCTTGGTTTTGGTTCCACCCAGCTCAAGCACCCGGCGCAACACGTCCTGAATGACAAAGGTCCGGAAATTGCCAATATGGGCCGGGCCATAAACCGTCGGTCCACAGCAATAGAACCGAAAGGTTTTCCCATCGATCGGCTCAAGTGGCTCCACCTTGCGTGTCAGTGTGTCAAACAACCTCACGGCGGGAGAATGCCCATCGACCATGGACCGGGCAAGCCTCCCCTCGCGCCAATTGATCGATCGCACGAAAATCCACACTCTCCACTGGCCTATGGCGTTCTTTCTGCCAGATTGCTTCCATGAGCAGGCGCAACCGGATGATCCTCTCCGGCCTTCTCCCCATCTTTGGGGTCTCGGCCGTGCTTATTGGAATCGGGCTCGGCGGAAAACTCCCAGGCTTCCCCGGCGAGGTTTTTCGCATGATCACGGGGATCATCTTCACACCCGTCTTCCTCGAACTCACCTTCGCTTTCCTCGGATTGATGGCCATTTTCTGGATCAACAACATCCGCCTCCAGCGGCAGGGCGACGAATACGTCTCACTCGAAATCGAAGATGACTCTGACGACGAAAAAAATCATGAACCTAGCTGACCTCCGCGAAGACTACACAAAAGGCGGCATCTCCCGGGCCGACCTTCCCGCCGATCCCTTCGAGCAATTTCAGTCCTGGCTCAAAGTTGCCCACGAGCAGAAGATTCCCGACGCCAATGCCATGACTGTTTCCACCGCCGGGAAGGACGGCGTGGTCACCTCCCGCACGCTTCTCCTCAAGGGGCTCGTCGATGGAAAGCTCCAGTTTTTCACCAACTATCGATCTCAAAAGGCCCGGGATCTCGACGAAAATCCCCACGCCGCTATCACCATCCATTGGAAGGAGCTGGAGCGTCAAATCTGTGTCCGGGGCACCGTGACAAAAACCACCCGCGAGGTTTCTGAAAACTACTTCAAGGTTCGCCCTTACGGTTCGCAAATCGGAGCTTGGGTTTCCGAGGAACAGTCAAGCACCATTACCGATCGCAACACCATCGCTGATCGCGAAGCTGAATTGCTCCAACGATACCCCGAAGGATCGGTGGTCCCCTGCCCTGACTTCTGGGGCGGCTACGAACTCACGCCCACCTACCTCGAGTTCTGGCAAGGCCGCCAAGGACGCCTGCACGATCGCCTCTGCTACCTTGCTGAAGGAACCTTGTGGTCGTTGACCCGGCTGAGTCCTTAAAGAAACCCCGGACGCTTACACGACCGGGGTTTCAGAAAAGTGGTGGCTCATCCCGGAATCGAACCAGGGACACAAGGATTTTCAATCCTCTGCTCTACCAACTGAGCTAATGAGCCAAACGACTTGTTGTTGCGCGCGGGGTGATACGGTTCAGAGCAGGTCTTGGCAACAGAAATCCATCCGCTTTTTTCAATTTTTATTCGCTCCGCTTCAGTATTTCCATGAACTGGGGAAAGACCGTCAAAAACAGGGTGTTCTTTCCTCCCCGGGAAAGCTGGCTCGCCACCAGACCTTCCGGCTCGTCCGCATCGGCCGGTCCACGAGACACCACATGATGCTCTCCAGCGGAAATCGACTGGCAAAGATGGTCACTTCCCGCCTCCCGCTCGATCTTCACTTCACAGCCGGGAGCACTCATCACCATCCCCGCAATCGGAGCCGCCCTCTCGTCCCATTCAAAGTTCACCGAAATCGCCAAGCCTTCGCGCGATAGAAACGTCCACTTACCTCCCTGGCAATCCGACAAAGACCATCCCGAACGAGTCGAAATCCAGGCTAGGAACAAAAGAACTGTCACGCGATGCTGCGGATTCCCCTCGATCCTCACTTGATCGATCTCCGGAAAGGCTTTCTGCGCGGTGGGCTCATCGAAAAGGCGGGCCACGGCCAGTCGATAGAAGTAGCTGCGCGTCCAAGACAGGTCCTGAGTCACCATCCGGCCCTTGCTTTCTTCGCGGGCTTCGGCAATCCTCCGGAATCCCGCCAATGGATCAGCCCAGGTCGCACTGTCAAAAATCAAGCGGTTCAAAAGACGGTAAAGTCTCTCTTCAAAAAGATCACTCAATTCGCCCTGCCACCAAAACACCAGAGGCAGGTCGCTGTTGAGATGAGCGAAGACGGTATTTCGAAGGCGGCCCAAGGAGTTTCCATGCAACAAAAAGGCAATCTGCTCGGAGCAAATCGACTTCTTGCCATGTGCCAAGTGACAATGAGCAGTGATCCACGATTCCACTTTTACGTCGGTCGCCTTTCGATTCATTGCGATCAGAACCGCCCGGCAAGCGTGCTCCCGCGTTAGATTCTGGATCATTTCGGTATTCCTCAGCAAACGGTGGGGATCCTCAGTATAGACCAGAAAGTTCATCAAAGAAGCATTGGTGCTGGCTTCGTCGGCCTCCCAAAGCTTCTTGAGCTCGCCATCAATGGCGCCCACCTCAACCGGCTTGCCCAGTCCTTCGGTTGGAATGACCTCGCTCATCTACAATCTCCTCCAGGTCCGACCGTCCTTCGCCAGCATCTCATCAGCCTCACGCGGTCCCCATGAACCCGCCGGATATTCGGCGATGGGAATTTCCCGTCCCATTTTATTCCAGGCATGGTGGATTTTGTCGATAAATCGCCAGGCTTCCTCGACTTCATCACGTCGGGCGAAAAGCGTCGCGTCACCCGCCATGGCATCGAGCAACAGACGTTCGTAGGCCTCTGGACTGCTCTTTCCAAAGCTGCTGGCGTAGTGGAAATCCATCTTCACCGGCTCCATCCGCAATGTCGTTCCCGGCAGCTTGGAATTCATCATCAGGGAAATTCCTTCATCGGGCTGGATCCGGATCACGAGGACATTCCCCGCAGGGACTCCCCCCGGCAATGCATTGAAAAGGACACTTGGGGTTTCCTTGAAATGAATCGAAATCTCGGTGGCCTTCTTAGGCAACCGCTTGCCCATGCGGACGTAAAACGGCACTCCGCTCCAACGCCAGGTATCGACCATACAACGCAAGGCTACATAAGCCTCAGTCTCGGATTCGGGATTCACCCGATCTTCCTCTCGATAGCCGGGCACCTCGATCCCGTTGACGTTTCCTGAAACGTATTGGCCTCGAACAACATTTTCGGCCACCAACTCCGGAGTATCCCACTGTCTAAGGGAACGGATGACTTTCACCTTTTCATCCCGCACCCCGTCAGCACTCAAGTCGGTCGGAGGCTCCATCGCCACCAAACTCAGCAGCTGGAGCAAATGGTTCTGCACCATATCACGCAAGGCACCCGACTTATCGTAGTAACCACCACGACCCCCCTCCATCCCCAGATGCTCGGCACAGGTGATCTGAATGTGATCGATGTGTTCCTTGTTCCACATCGGTTCGAAAATGGCGTTCGCAAATCGCAGGACCATGATATTCTGCGCGGTCTCCTTTCCGAGATAGTGATCAATCCGATAGGTGTCTTTTTCTTGGAAGGTCCCATTGACCACTTCATTCAAATGCTGCGCGGTGGCTAGGGTAGTACCGAAAGGTTTCTCCACAATCACCCGGGACCAACACCCTTCGCAATCCGGACGTTCCTGGCTCAAGCCGACCTTCTTGAGATTCAGGAGAATATCGTCAAAATACTCCGGAGCGCTCGCAATGTAGAACAACCGGTTCCCCTTCCCTCCGCGCTCACGATCAATTTCATCAAGCCTCTCCGACAGCCGACGATAACCGTCCTCATCCTGAAACTCGCTTTGATGATAGTGGATGTTGGACGCAAGACTCTCCCAGATTCCATCGTCGTGCCCCGTTCGTGAGACCTGACGGTTTAACTTCTCCAATCCCTCCCTGAAAAACTCATCGCTCCAATCCCGCCGGGCAAATCCCAGAATCTGAACTCCGGCCGGCAACTCCCCATCGACTGCCAGATTGTAGAGAGCAGGGATCAACTTGCGGTGGGTCAAATCCCCAGTCGCTCCAAAAATGACCACGCTGCAAGCCTCGGCAAGATTGCGGGAAACCAGGTCCTCGCGAAATGGATTACTCACACCGCCTTCTCCCACAGTCACTCGACCTTTTCAACTCCCGGGAGAGAGTTTTACCGTGATTCCCGGCTCGAAAACTTCCTTCCATGACCGTCCGGCGCCAACTAGGTTAGGAGGAAATCCGATGAAATATCTGTCCACTCTACTCGCTCCACTTTTCTGCTCGTTGCTTAGCGCCACCACCCTGACCTCCCGCGAATGGGGGAAGATCGGCGATCAGAAAGTCATGCTTTACACTCTCAAAAATAAATCGGGAGCGTCGGTCACTATCAGCAACTACGGAGGCACAGTGACCTCCATCATAGTCCCCGACAAAGAAGGTAAGCTGGCCGACGTGGCCCTCGGTTTTGAGACCCTTGCGGAATACCGCGAGAAAAGCCCTTACTTCGGGTGCATCACCGGCCGCTATGCCAACCGGATTGCCAAAGGAAAATTCAAACTCGATGGCAAGGAACACACCCTCGCCACCAACAACGGCCCGAACCACCTTCACGGTGGCGAAGAAGGATTCGACAAGAAAGTATGGAAATATCTCCCAGCGAGATCACCAAACAAAAGTTCGCTGATCTTTGCCTACACGAGCCCCGACGGCGAGGAGGGTTATCCCGGGAATTTACCAATGACAGTCACTTATCGATGGACCGAAGATAATGCCCTGGTGATGGAATACTTTGCTCAAACAGACAAACCCACCGTGGTCAACCTAACCAACCACACCTACTTCAACCTAGCAGGTCAGGGGGCAAAAACGATTTTGGACCACCGGCTTCAGATCAATGCCACTCAGTACACCCCGATCGATGCCACCTCGATCCCCACCGGCATCGCTTCCGTGGAAGGAACTCCTTTTGATTTTCGCAAACCAACCGTCATCGGGACACGGATCGAGCAAGAAAACGAGCAACTCAAAAACGGCTTGGGCTACGACCACAACTTCATCCTAAAGAACGAAAAGAAAAACAATCAACTGATCGCTGCGATCGTGAACCATCCCGGGACGGGACGAATTCTGACGGTAAAAACCGATCAACCCGGGATTCAGTTTTACTCAGGGAACTTTCTCGATGGGCTTAATGGGAAGGAAGGAACGATCTATCCGAAACGCTCGGGATTCTGTCTTGAGGCGCAGTTATTCCCCGATTCACCCAATCAAAAAGAATTTCCAAGTCCCGTTCTTCGTCCCGGCAAAGACTACAAGCACACCACTACCTACCAATTTGGGGTGGCCAAATGAGGTTGTTTTAGCTCAGCGGCTCCGATTGATCCGGATTTAGCCCCGGAATCGAGTCGAGTCGCTGTGCTTAGACTGCACAACCTTGACATCACTATCGGCTCCTGCCGCAAAGGTCGGCAGGAAAACAACAAAGGCCAGCCCACTCAAGAAGAACGCGGTTGCCTACTTGGCTCCCAAGCCGCCGTTTCCAAAGGCGATCAACCGCGACCTCGTCCACTACATCGTCAATCTTCAACCTTGGCCGTATATTCAAGCACATGCGGGGCCGTGAAATGAGCCTGCAGGTGAGGGAATATTTCCCATTTTTTAACCACCTTCACAATGTTTGGGCTAGCTTTCTGTAGGGGGACTTCAGTCGGAAAAGCCACCGTTGCTTAGTATTCCAAACAGCCCTCTTACTTCAGGACCTTGGGGACATTCGCCTTGAGGGTTTCAAGGAACGCGTCGTGCCCGGTAGCTTTAACGGGGATGGATGCGACTACATGAATCCTGATTATAGGTGGGTTTGAAGAAGAAAGGACTGACCCACCACAAATGAAACCTATCTAAAGTCGGACAAACAAATCGAGGGTTCATCCACGCTTCCTCCGGTGGTCGCTTAATGTGAAATTCTCGTGGGGCGGGATTCAGGGGATCGATTAAAATTTCCCCGCATGAAACTCCGCCTTGCCACCGTCTCTCTCCTGAGCCTAAATCCCGAGCCGAATTGCCTCCGCTACTTATGCCGACCCGAAAAACTGCCAAGAAAGCCGCCAAGAAGTCTCCCGCCAAAAAAGCTGCCAAGAAAAAGGTCGCTGTGAAGAAGACTGCCACGAAGAAGGTCGCTAAAAAAGCCGCTGTCAAAAAGAAGGTCACCAAAAAAGCCGCTACAAAAAAGAAGGTCGCCAAAAAGGCTCCTGCCGCAAAGGCCGGCAGGAAAACAAGAAAGGCCAGCCCGCTCAAGAAGAACGCGGCTGCCTACGTGGCTCCCAAGCCGCCGTCTCCCAAGGTGATCAACCGTGACCTCGTCCACTACATCGTCAATCTTCCACCCATCATGCCCGTCATTGAAATGAAGCCGGAACCTGCAACCTCCGCACCGGCTCCTGCCGACGAAATGACAGCCGCGGTTGAAACCGAAAGCAGACCTTCAACTCCTCCAGCACAACTTGCCGCTGATGCTGCCGCGGCAGCCAACCCCGCCAACAGTTCTCTCACCGCTGACGATGTCGCTGCCGTTGACGAACTGGGCAAGAAGTTCGCCTCGCTTAAAGCCGAGCTTGGTAAAGTCATTATCGGACAGGAAGACGTCATCGAACAACTCGCGATCTGTCTCTTCGCCCGCGGCCACGGACTCCTGATGGGGGTTCCGGGTCTCGCTAAGACCCTTCTCGTTTCCTCAATTGCTGAAACGATGCACCTCGGGTTCAACCGGATCCAGTTCACTCCTGACCTGATGCCGGCCGACATCTCCGGAACCGACATCATTCAAGAACACAAGGAAACAGGGCGACGCGAATTCGATTTCATCAAAGGCCCGGTCTTCGCCAACATTGTCTTAGCTGATGAAATCAACCGTGCTCCCGCCAAAACCCAGTCAGCGATGCTCGAAGCGATGCAGGAACGCCGCGTCACCGTTCTCGGACGAACCTACGAGCTCGATGCCCCTTTCTTCGTGCTCGCCACCCAAAACCCAGTGGAACAAGAAGGAACCTATCCCCTTCCGGAGGCCCAGCTCGACCGCTTCATGTTCCTCATTGAGGTCGACTACCCGACCGCCGAAGAAGAAAAACGCATTGCTCGCGAAACCACCGGTGTCGACAAAGAACCCCTCAATGCCCTGCTCACCGGCGACGAAGTCATCAACTTCCAAAGCCTGGTTCGCCGCGTTCCGGTTCCCGATCACATCTACGACTATGCCGTAGAGATCGTGCGGCGCACCCGTCCCGACGGGGAGGATGCACCAGAATGGATCAAGGAATACGTCGGCTGGGGTGCCGGACCACGGGCGGTGCAATACCTCATCCTGGGGTGCAAGGCTCGGGCCGCCCTCAGAGGCACCTACATGGCCTCACTTGAAGACATCGAAGCTGTGGCCGGCCCCGTGCTCGGTCACCGTGTTCTCACCAACTTCGCCGCCGAATCCCAAGGGATGACCTCCAAAAAAATCGTTGCCCGCTTGGTCGAAGAAATGCGCGAGGATCTTTAAAAAAGGGAAAGGGGAGCCGTTTTCGGGGAACAGAATTCGGCTCAGTCCTTCATCCGACTCACCAAATTGATGACCGAAATCAGGTCTCTAAACTGAACACATCAAACATCAAACTCCTCTGTTTCCGGCCCTCTGTTCCCTTATAAGATGAAATACGACTTCCTTGATTCCGATGTTCTCGCCCGCTTGGGAGCCCTTCCTTTGGAGTCCCGCTCAGCCATGATCGGCAATGTGGCTGGACGTCACCGTTCACCACACCGCGGGTCATCGGTGGAGTTCGCAGAATACCGGAAGTATGTTCCCGGAGACGATACCCGGCGGCTCGACTGGAAGGCCTACGCCCGCTCCGACCGTTTTTACATCAAGGAATTCGAAGCCGACACCAACCTACGAGCCTACTTTGTCGTCGATTCCTCTGGTTCGATGAATTTTTCGTCCGGCGACCATCCAAGCAAGATTGACTTCGCCCGCCGCATTGCGGGCACCCTCGCTTACCTCATTGTCAATCAGGGCGATTCGGCCGGTCTGAGTTGCTGCAACGAGAAGATCCACCTGGAAATCCCTCCCAGCCGACGGGCCGCACAGCTGCAGGCGATCTTTGACTCTCTGCAAAATCTCGAACCAACCGGTGACACCGGCCTCGTCGAGGCCCTCCACCAGATCGCAGAAAAGATCCAGCAACGGGCTCTTGTCATTATTTTGTCCGACCTCTTTGCCGAAACCGAATCTCTCGGCGACGCCCTGCAGCACCTCCGTTTCCGGAAGCACGATATCGCGGTCTTCCATCTTCTTGATCCCCAGGAAGTCGAGTTCCACTTCGAACGCCCCCACCGTTTTGTCGACCTCGAGGACAAAACCACCATTGTGGCCGAGCCTCACCTGATCGCCGACGAATACCATAGCGCCCTCAAGGACTTTCTCGAGCGGGTCGAGACCAAGTGCCACGACGTGCACGCGGACTACCACCTCTTTCAAACCGACGTGAAGTATGAAGAAATCGTTTCGAACTTCATGACCACCCGCCTCACCTCCAAACGCTAGCCCCTCCTCTTGACCTTTCTTGCACAACCGCTCCTTTGGGGCCTCTTTGCCGCCGCTGTCCCGGTCATCATCCACCTGCTGAACCGTCGTCGCTTCCGCATTGTTGACTGGGCTGCAACCAGCTTCCTGCTCAAAGCCGCCCGCGAGTCCCGGGGAAAGAAGAAGCTCAAGCACATTCTCATCCTGATCTGCCGGGCCCTTGCCGTCGCCGCCCTCATCTTCGCGGTCGCCCGCCCTCTGGTGGGGGGATTCCTCGGCTCTGGTAGCGGGTCGGTCGGCACGGTTATCCTCGTTTTGGACCGTTCCGCCAGCATGGAAACGAAATCTGGTAGCGGGAGCCCCACCTACCGCGAGTCGGTCCTCGAAAAAGTCTCCTCGGCCATCGAAAAACTAGGCTCACCCCGCCTCGTCCTCATTGACAGCGCCTCCGGCGAAATCCAGGAGGTTCCCTCCCCCGATGCCATCGCCGAACTATCCACCACCGCAGCCACCGATACCGTGGCTGACATCCCAACCCTTCTCGACAAGGCCATCAATTACCTTTCCAAAACGAATCCCGGGCAGGCCGAGATCTGGGTGGCCTCCGATTTGCAACGCGGAGACTGGCGCCCCGGTGATTCCCGCTGGGGAAGCGTGCAAGCCAGCCTGAAAACTCTTCCGGCCAAAACCAAACTTCGTGTTCTGTCCGCCGGGGGCGAAGCGCCCGACAACCTTGCGCTGGAACTTCTGGCCTCCCGCCGCATCGACGACGAACTCTTTCTAGATCTCAAACTGAGCCGAACCGCAGGCGAAGGCACCTCCACCGTGCCGGTCACTTATTCTCTGAAGGGCAATCGCACCGCAGAGCGCATCACCCTCAATGGTCAGGAGGTTCGCTTCCAAAAAAAGATACCGCTTTCCGCTGCCGATGACTCGGGATACGGAGGGGTCAGAATTCCTTCGGACAACAATTCCCGCGACAACAGTGTCTATTTTGCCTTTGGCGAAAAGCAGCCGGTGAGAACCTGGGTGGTTTCCGAAGACCCCGCCGGCGACACCGCCGAGTTCCTCCGCAAAGCCGCCGCGCCCGACGGGTTCAATCGATACGACTGTGAGATCGTCTCTCCCACCCAGACCACTCAAATCGATTGGGCCACCGCCTCAATGATCATTTGGCAGGCCCCACTCCCGGTGGGAGCCGTTGCTTCCCAACTGAACGAGTTTGTCAAATCCGGAGGTTCCGCTCTTTTCTTCCCTCCGAAAAAACCGGGTAATGGAGTGCTTTTCGGCACCAATTGGGACGTCGTCGAAGACGCTCCGGACGATAAGTTTTTCATCAACGGCTCTTGGATCAAAGACGACGGCCCCTGGCAGAATGGGCTCGATGAAACCCAGATGCCGGTCGATCAAATCAAGGCCATCCGTCGTTGTGCGATCAAAGGCAAGGGTTTTCCGCTCGCCGAATGGAACGACCGCTCGCCCCTCCTCTACCGCCAGCTCGAAGGACTCGGAACCGTCATCTTCATCAGCACCCTTCCCAATGACCGATGGTCAAACCTCGAGTTTGTCGCTCTTCACCTCGTCGCCATCCAACGACTCATTGAAAAGGGCACCGACCGACTTCACGCAGGATTCCGTGCCGAAGCCGGAAGTAAAAAGGCCGAAACCCGGGGCGACGAAGTCCGTGAAAGGCTCGATACCCTTGACGACTTTGACCCCGCCCTCGGATCCTACCGTTCCGGGGTCTATCGACTCGGCGAGCGCATCGTCGCGGTCAACAGTCCCGCTTCTGAAAACTCCCCTCTCCGTCTTGACCAAGACTCTCTTGATAAACTTCTCGAAGGAACCTCATACAGCCTTTTTACCGATGACACCGAATCAGATGACCTCGTCTCCGAGGCCTGGCGGGCCTTCCTGGTTGCCGCGCTTCTTTTCCTGATTTCGGAAGCTCTACTCTGTCTGCAACCCAAGTCAACCGGACCACCAGCCCTCGGTGGCGCCTCCTCCAAAGTTCCCAGCGCATCGTGAACAATTTTAATCTCGGACCCCTTTACTTCCAGGCGAGCACGCTCACGCTCGTCTGTGTGGTCTTGGCTCTTGTAGCAACGCTGACTTTGGGAATCATGGCCACCCGGCGCTCGGCGCGCCCCAAGCGAACCGGAATCCTCGAGGGAATTCGACTCCTCTGTGTCGCCTATGTGTGCACCATGCTCCTCGGTCCGGAATGGCGCACGATCCAGCAGTCCGACCTCCAACCAGAGATCGCCATCATTTGGGATGAGTCGCTCTCGATGACCACCGAGGATGTCGAGAGACCCGACAACATCGCGGGAGACGAGAAAGTCCTCACCCGAAAAGAACTGGTCAACCGCCTCCGCGAGTTGGAGTTTTGGAATATTTTTGAGAGCGATGGGCGCAACCGGATCACCCAAATGTCATTCGGAGCTCCTCCGGAGAACTCCAACACGGTAGAGCTCTCAATGAGCGGGACCGATGTCAACGAGGCTCTGAATCAGGTTCTCGACTCCGGACAAAATCTCCGGGCTGCCATCTTTCTCGGTGATGGAGACTGGAACATCGGAAGCTCACCGGTCGCCGCGGCCCAGCAATTCCGCCTCAAAGGAGCGCCCCTTTACACTCTTGCTATTGGAAGCAATAAGCGGGTTCCCGATCTCGAAATGGTTTCCGTGAACGCCCCGACCTACGGGATTGTCGGCGAGAACATTCAGATCCCTTTCACCATCGAGTCCTCGCTCCAACGCGATGTGCGGACACAAATCCGGGTGAAAAGCGATAGCGGACTCGAGCGCTCCAAGGATATCACCATTCGCGCCAACAGCACCCACTACGACTCCATCCTCTGGCGGATCGAAAAAGAAGGCGTCTCAACTCTCTCCCTTTCCCTTCCGGTAGCCAACGGCGAACTCATCGACGACAACAATAGCCGGGATTTTGTGATCAACGGCAAGCCCGAATCGATTCGGGTTCTTGTCATCGAATCCCTGCCCCGCTGGGAATATCGGTTCATTCGTAATGCCCTCTCACGCGACCCCGGCGTGACCGTCGACTGCCTTCTCCTCCACCCTGATCTGGGCAAGGGCGACGGACCGGACTACATTCAGGAGTTTCCCGAAAAGCTCGAGGACCTGCAAAAATACGATGTGGTCTTCGTGGGCGATGTGGGGGTTGGCGAGAAACAACTCACCGAAGAACAAGCCAACTTGATCAAAGGACTCGTGGAAAGCCAGGCCAGTGGGGTGGTGTTCATTCCTGGTCCCCAGGGAAATCAGTTCACCCTAGGTAAGTCCGAATTGGGCAATCTCATTCCGGTTGAACTCGACAAGGACAAGAAGGAAGGCTTCGCCGAATCGGTGGAAACCTCCATGCGGCTCACGAGCGAGGGTGAACGGTCCCTTCTCACGATGTTGGGCGACAACGAATCTCAAAACCAAATGATCTGGCGCACCCTGCCCGGCTTCTACTGGCAAGCTCCTATCACGAAAGCCAAACCAGGCTCAACGATTCTGGCAGTCAACGAGGGCCGACGTAACTCGGCAGGCCGCGTCCCCATTCTGGTCACGGCACGGGCCGGAACCGGCAAGGTCCTCTACATGGCCATCGATTCCGCCTGGCGCTGGCGGAGGGGCGTCGAGGATCTCTACCACTATCGTTTTTGGGGACAGGTGGCCCGCTGGATGTCCTATCAGCGAAATATGGCCGCCGGCGAGCGCATCCGCCTCTTTTTCTCTCCGGAACGACCAAAGCCCGGCAAAACCGTTTCCCTGACCGCCAACGCCTTTGATGCCAACGGCGCCCCGCTTTCCGAAGGAGTGCTGCAAGCGGACCTCACCGCCCCCAACGGACAAGTCAGCCGAATCGCACTCGCCAAATCCGGAGATGCTTGGGGCCGCTTCACCGGGGATTTTAAAATCACCCAACCCGGCGAGTGGAAGATGAAGGTCTTCATCCCCGAGGAACCCGAGGCTTTCATCGAAGCCACGATCATTTCGCAAACCGATTCGATCGAGAAAGTTGGCCGCCCAGCCCGCTTTGAGGTGCTTCAGGAAATGGCCCAGGTGTCCCGCGGCCGGCTTGTTACCCCAGCCCAACTCGATTCGCTCGTCAACGAAATCAACGCCCTTCCCGAACCCCAGCCGCTGGTGAACTCCATCAAACTCTGGGCCCACTGGCTTGCGCCCACCATCCTTGTGATACTCCTCGCAATCTTCTGGACCGGAAGGAAACTCAACGGAACCTTCTAGGCTCTTTCACCGTAACACCTGGGCTTTCAGGCTGAGCAAAAAAATAGCCGGGGCGCTTACACGGACCGGCTAATATTTTTGAAGGAATCAAGGTTAGAGCTCCTTAATTTTCAACTGACGCCACCGCACTTCAAAGGGACCACTTCCCTTTCTGATTCCGTGAACCTGAAGGCCGATGAAGCCTTTGGGGTGGGACTTGAACTTCTTCTGGTCGACCAGATCGGTCACCTGCGTGTCGTTGACCCAAACCTGGATTCGCGGCCCCTTCGTGACAATCCGGTATCGATTCCATTCCCCATCCTTGAAGTGCTTGTGGGGTTTGAGCTTGTCATTAGGAGTCATCCAGCCTCCGCAAGCCTCCCCGTAAATGTAACCGGCCTCCCCACCTCTTCCTCCGCTTGCCTCAATCTCAACCTGTGGCCCATTGACCCGTCCTTTCGGTCCTCCTTTGGTTTGCGAACGGATTTGAACCCCTGAATTCAGGCGATTATCGACCTTCACTTCAAAAGTCAGCTCGAAATCTCCATAGAGCTTGTCGGTGCAAAGAAAGGAATTCGGACTTCCGTCCATCGTCTTACCAACAATGGCATTACCCTCGATTCGGTATGTGGCTGTTCCATTTCGCTGGGTCCACCCCTCCAGATTCTTTCCATTAAAAAGCTCGTTCCAGCCCTCCCCGGCATCTGCCAAAACAGGATTCGGAATCAGGGCACAAAGAATGAACGGAAGCAGTTTTTTCATGATATAGTATGCTACCTACGAACCAAGACGATCCACCCTATCGCGACAGACAAGCATCACCAGATTTTGACTAAAAATACGATTCTCGGCTAAGCAATGCTTGCCTCAATTATCGATCCGCTTGCATCCGCTACGCAAACCGCCTAGCATGGAGGCCTCGCCGGAGTGGTGGAATTGGTAGACACGCCAGATTTAGGATCTGGTGCCCCCTGGGTGTGCAGGTTCGACCCCTGTCTCCGGTATTTTACTTCAAACAGAATCAGGACCATGGACGAACTGAAAGAAAAACTGGCAGCCCTTGGGCTCGATAATGATCAAATCGAAGGAGCCATTGAATCCTTCGTCACTTTCATCAAGAGCAAACTCCCGGCCGGCATGGAAGGGATGCTTCAAGGTTTTCTCGAAGGAAAAGGCCCTGAGATCGGAGGAGATGCGTTGGACAAGGTGAAAGGGTTCTTCAACTCCTAAAATCCAATCATCCTAAAGCTCGCAAATAGAGCCCCGTGGTCTCTGTCGAAACGTCGCTGTCGCGAAATATAGCCTGTCCGTCAACGTATCCCTCCACAAGAATGAGATCGGGGTTCTTCTCGATTTTTCTTCTCTCTCCGGTCCTTCCTAAGCAGAGGACCAGATCGATTTCTCGCGACAGGTTCGTCCCATTCTCAACGTCAAATGCCTCCCTTGTCACGGAGGAGTGAAAAAGATCGGCAGGGTTTCCTTCCTTTACTGCGACGAAGCACTAGCCAAAGGAAAGTTGAGTCAACCGACGGTGGTGCCCGGCGATCCCGCTGCCTCGGAAATGCTCATCCGCATCCCTAGTGATGCGACGGCCCAAACACGGACCCCCGCTCAAGAAACACGAGGCCAAACTCGTCCGGCGTTGGATTCAGGAAGGTGCCGAATGGAACAATCATTGGTCCTTCGAAAAACCCACTTGTCATGAAGTGCCCAAAGTCTCGAATACCAGTCAGGGCAAAAACACCATCGGCTCGTTCTGCAAAGAGAATTCTCGGCTAATTCACGCGCCTTTCACCCAGTTTTCACAATCCTGTAGTTTCATTCCCCCGTATGAAAAAAACTATACTAACTAGATCAGGAAAGATTCTTTCCCTCATGGTTCTTACAGGCATCACTCTCACTGGGATTTCTCACTCCGAGGACGGAGGCAAAGCAAGGTCCACTTTTTCCCTTCCCCTCAGCTAAGACCCGTTCTAGTTTGCCACGAAAGTTAACCCCAAGAACCCAATGAAACTCCCCCTCTTTTGCTCCACCTTAATCGTTGTCGCCCCAATGTTGGGATCGGCTCAAGAAATCAACCCCAAGCACGAACCAGTTGCACTCAATTTCCGTTATCAAGCCGGAAAGAGCTACGTGAGCAAGATGGTCAACAGGACCTCTTCCAAACTCATGATGGACGGACAGAATATGGGCACCGATCAAACCATGACGATGGATTTCACGATCAAGGTCGAAGCCATCGAAGACTCCGAAAACGTCAAGGCCATCATCACCTACGACCGCATTGCGATGAAGATGAACATGATGGGACAGCAGATGAACTTCGACTCAGCAGACCCTGAATCTGTCGCCGGAAATCCGCTCGGAGCCTTGGCCGGAATGGCCGGAAAAAGCCTCACTGCAACCATCACACCAGACATGGAGTTCACCGATCTCAAAGGGGTGGGCAAACTGTTCGCCGGACTCGGAGAGGGAGGCAAAGCCGCCCGTGAGATGTTTAGCGATGAACAATTGAAGCAGATGATGGGAGGCCAGGTCGCAGCCATGATCCCTGACAAGAAGGTCAAAGGGGGTGACGAATGGCCCTACAAACTGACTTCTCCCCTGGGCATGATGGGGAAAATGACAATGGAAGGAAAAAGCATGATGAAGGGCGTCCGCACCAAGAACGACTCTAAGTTTGCGGTGATCGATTATAGCGCCAAGATCAAACCAAAGGATCAGGAAGGACCAAACGAGCTGGGGATGGCGATGGAGATCAAAGACGGCAAGATGGACGCAAGCTACGAGTTTGACCTGGCCGAAGGATACGCCACCGAATCAAAAACCACGATGAGCATGACGCTTTCCATGGCTGCTCCGGGACAGGAAGAAAACCTCACCGTCCCCACCACCTCCACAGTCACCTTGACGACCAAGATCAAGTAGCCATCCTATTACCATCGACTGAATCAGGGCCGCTACGAGGATCGTGGCGGTCTTTTTCTTTTTCACATGGCCCATCCAAAATGACTTTGGTTCTGATGAAGGTTTGGAATCCCATCTCTTTTCATTTAGAAAAACCGGTATGTGGTTACACTCAGCCCTCCTCCTTGGAGTCGTCCTTTTTTCCAGCGGTGCCTGCGCCGGAATAAAAAACGTTCTCATGATCGTTTCCGACGATCTCAAGGCCAGTGCCCTTGGTTGTTACGGAAACAAAATCTGCGCCACTCCGAATCTCGACCGCCTTGCTTTACGTGGAATGGTCTTTGAACGAGCCTATTGCCAGGCCACCTGGTGTGCCCCTTCGCGGGCCTCTTTCATGCACGGCCGCTACCTGGGAAAAGGCGGCACCAACATTGGTGAGCACTTCCGCAACCATGGACTTCACAGTGCGAGAGTCGGCAAGATCTACCACATGAGCGTCCCGGGAGATATCATTGCCGGGACTGACGGGCAGGATATTATATCGACCTGGGATGAACGATTCAACACCAAAGGAAAAGAAGCCCATACTCCTGGCGACTATGCCTGCCATAACCTGAATATCTTCACCAAGGAACTCGAAGGACGACAGTCAACCCGCATGCCGCACCGCATGTTCGTCTCGGTAGAATACAAGGGCGATGGCTCGGATCAGCCGGATTGGCAGGCCGCCGACAAAACCATCGAGCTACTCCGCAAGCACAAGGAGAAACCCTTCTTTCTCGCCACCGGATTTGTCCGGCCCCACTACCCCAATGTCGCACCAACGTCGTACTTTGAAAGATACCCGTTCAAAAAGATGCCCCTGCCCGAGAATCCCGCAGGAGACTGGGACGACATCCCTAAAGCAGGACTAGCCAAAAGCACGAGCCAGAAAACCGGCATCGCCAAGTGGCCCGACAACCAGCGCCGGATGTGGTCGGCCTACTACGCCACTGTCACTTTTATGGATCAACAACTCGGCAAGATCCTCGATGAACTCGATCGGCTCAAACTCACCGAATCCACCGCTGTCGTCTTTATCAGCGATCATGGCTACCACCTGGGCGAACACCACTTTTGGCAGAAATCAAACTTACACGAGGAAGTCACCCGCGTGCCGATGATCATTTCAGCACCCGGACTCAAGCCCGGTCGAACCCGCTCCCTGGCTGAGTTGGTCGATCTCTATCCCACCCTGTGTTCCCTCCTCGACCTTCCCATTCCAAAGCACGTGGACGGAAAGGACCTCGCCCCCGTTCTTGCCAATCCTAAAGCCACGGTTCGCAAGGCTGCCCTTTCTCTTATGAGCGGAAGCCACAGCCTTCGATCAGATCGCTGGGCCTACCTGCGCTACCGCGGAGGAGGCGAAGAACTCTACGACATGGACAAGGACCCGGGCCAATTCACCAATCTTGCGAAACATCCGGATCATCAGGCTGACAGAAAAGCGATGGCCAGGCTTCTCAAAAAACGCCTGCCAAAGGCCCAGTGAAGCCAACCCGAAGTTCGCAAACGTTCGAAGATTTCCGCGTTCCGGGATTGCTTCCAGGCGATTTCTCCGTATTCATCGAAAAGATGCAGTTCCGATCTTATTTAACCAAAGCGACCCTCTCCCTGATACTGGTTGCCCCGTTTTCGGTGGCGACTCCTATCCCGGTGAAGACGGTGATAGATTCGGATTCCTGGAATCTGCCCGGAGGAGAGCCCGGCCGAATCGTGAATGCGGAATCCGCTTGGGTTCAGTCGATCGAAGTACCGGAGTTATTGGAAAAAGAAAAAGGGGTTCCGGGAAAATGGCGAGGCATCATTACCGTTGATACCTACGGAGTGGCGGGCGAAGGCAATAGCGGACTGATTCTCGAAGCAATTGATCCGGCTTCCGGCGAGTCTTTTGCAACCGCCAAAATGGAAGTCAGTGGCAAAGCGCCCAAAGCCAACTGGGCCGTTATTCATTCTTCGCAACAAGGTGGAGCAGCAGCGGCAAAGGCTTTTGATGGTGACCCCAAAACCGACTGGCACTCCCGTTACGGTAAAAACCAGCCCAAGCCACCTCATTGGATTGGCCTGATGTTTGGTAAACCAATCTCGATTGACGGGGTAAACTACCTCCCTCGTCAGGGCGGCTTCACCAATGGCGTGGCAAAGGACTATCGCGTGGAAACCTTGGAAGCCGGCAAGGGATGGGTGACCACGGCAAAAGGTCGAACACCTCGGGAGGTCGCGGACAAGCGTCAGGCCTTTGAGGTTCGCTTCCCTGAAGAGAAGATGGTCGAGGGAGTTCGCTTCGTCGTCGAATCGGACTGGAGCGGCGGCGACTTTGGCACCGCAGCTGAAATGACCGTTTTGGGATACGATCTACCGGAGCCCGAAGAAGCAGTGTCCCCATCCGCTCGGGCCTGGATGGAAATCCCCGCCGAGATCATGTTGGCGCTGGAGGGCAAAACAATGGGAGTGAGGATTCGCTCCATCGGCAAAAACCCGGCGGTCATCGGCAAGGTTCGTTTGTGCCGGGTGCACGAGGCACCCACCCGCAAGCTCTTTGGTCGCTCTAACGGCGGACTGGGTCCCGACCTCCTCGGTGCCGGACTGCTGGGCTTTGATGCCATGAGCGAACACCACCAAACCGCCATCACTATCATGAAGGTCCGGGAAAACTCCCCCGCTGCCAAAGCCGGGCTGGTGAAGGGCGACGCGGTGGTTTCAATCAATGGATCCCCCCTTCCGCCAAACGACCTCAATCCGGGGTGGAACTGGTTTGAACGCAGTCACGAAGCCCTGCTCGGACGAGCCTCCGAAGCCTTGCTCAAGTCCAAGAAAGGAACCCTAGAACTCGGCGTGATCCGTGACGGTAAGGTAGTCAGGCTGCCCATCACGCTCAACCGTCGCGCTCCTTTCACGACGATGAATCCATCGAGCGACCCCGAAGCCGCCCGTCTACTGGCCGACCTAATCGCATCGCTCGAAAAGAACCAACGTAAGGACGGTTCGTGGTCGGGCGACATCATCCGCACCACTTTTGCTTCCCTCGCCCTCCTCTCCACGGGCGAGAAGAAGCACGAAGAAGCGGTCCGCCGGGCAATTGACTGGTCACTCAAGAAATACCCCGAACCACCAAAATACGGAAACCTGGGATTCTGGTCCGGAGGATATGCCGGAACCCTATACAGCGAATGGTATCTGCGGACCGGAGACAAACGCGTCCTCGCCAATCTTCAGGCTCTTAAGAAATGGGCTATCGCCGGACAACACATGTCGATTTGGAACGTTCCGGCACTGGGCCATGGCCCAGACGGACTCCCCTACGGTCAAAAGTCGCTGGTCGCTCCTTCCTGCCACCTTCTCATGTATGAAGCTCTTGCGGTTCGTTGCGGGATGAAGTCTGAAATCTGGGAGCTTCTCCTCCCCTACATGACCCTGGCCTGGTCGGACCCCAAAAAAGGCGGACACGGAGCTCTGGGTTACAACCAATCCTACAAGGATCGGGGCGAGTTCTGGTTCCGAAGCGGCGCTTTCGCAATGGTCTGTCACCTTCGCGGCGAAAAGAAGGAGATGGAGTCCGCCATGATCGATTTCATGCACGGTCATCATTCCTGGTTGCGAAACAGCCACGCTTACGGCGAACCCGGAGGAGCCTGGGGCTTCCTAGCGATGAATCTCTGTGCTCCGGAAAAGTATGCCGAACTAATGAAGGCTTACGCCTGGTGGTTCTCCCTCGCCTGGGAACCGGGCTACGGACTTCGCTTCACCACGCCTCACATGGGCGCACCCTACATGGGCGAGGACGACCTGCTCAACGCAGCCTACGCCCTTGTGCTTCAGGCTCCTAAGCGGAATGTCCATTTGACGGGAAAACCGTTCAAAAAATAGGTGGCGGTGGACTCTGGTGGATAGGGAAGTCAGGCGATTTCCTCCTTTTAAATCCCTCATCCCGCCCTAGCGTCACCTCACGATGACCTTTCTGATCAAGTGTTTCCTCTTCGCTCTGACCGCGAGCTTCCTCCCCGGGCAACTCAAACCCGAGAGCCCTCTCAATAAACCCCAGCCGACTCTCTATGATTCGGTGGTGAAGATTGAAGTCGCGACCCAGGTCCCGGATTATCGGACTCCCTGGAACAGCGGACGCTTCTCAGGCGGCACCGGCACCGGCTTTATCATCGGCCCAAACCAAATTCTCACCAACGCTCACGTGGTCTCCGACAATCGGCGCCTCATGGTGACCCGCCGCGGATCTTCACAAAAGCACCTCGCCCGCGTCCGGCACATTGCCCATGATTGCGACCTTGCTTTGATCGAGCTACAGGACTTCCGTCCCTTCGAAGGCCTACCCTATCTCGAGATCGGAGGAATGCCCAGCCTTGAAAGCCGCGTCAGCGCCATCGGCTACCCCGTAGGCGGCGAGCGCCTCTCGGTCACCCAGGGAGTGGTTTCACGGATCGACTTTAGTAGCTACAGCCACTCGCGTGCCGACTCCCACCTCGTTATTCAGATCGATGCCGCCATCAACCCGGGCAACTCGGGTGGCCCGGTGGTGCAGGACGGCAAGGTTGTCGGAGTCGCCTTTCAGGGAAACACCCAGGCCGACAACGTGGGCTACATTATCCCCACTCCGGTGGTAAAACGATTCCTAACCGATGTCACTGATGGCAAATATGACCACTATATGGACCTCGGCATCACTCCCTTCCCCCTCTTCAACCCCGCAATGCGCCGGGCCTACAAACTCCCCGCCAATGGTCAGGGAGTCCTCGTCGCTAATGTCGTGCCCAGTGGCCCGGCCGATGGGATCCTGGAGCGCGGTGATGTCCTGCTGAGCATCGATGACAACGTCATCGACAGTGCCGGCAACATCCGCATCGCCGGAGAATTCGTCGACATGAACGAAATCGTGGAACGCAAGTTCGCAGGAGACAAAGTGGCCTTTACTCTCCTTCGCGACGGCAAGGAGATGAAGAAAGAGCTCACCTTGAAGGAATTTCCCTACTCCCGGCTCTACGCTATTCAGTATGAAAAAATTCCCCGCTATACCTTCTTCGCCGGACTCGTTTTCCAGCCACTCGATCTCAATCTCTTCGCAACCTACAAGTTTGACGACCGCCGCCTTCGCCAGATCTTTTCCGACTATGTCTCGAAAGGCATCTTCAATGAAATGCAAGACATCGTGGTTCTTACCCGCATTGAGAGTGACCAGCTGACCTCGCCCATGAAGGGATTCCAAGGAAAGGTCGTCTCCAAGGTAAATGGCACCGCCATAAAGGACCTGCACCAGTTTCACGAACTCCTCAACGCTCCAAATCCTCCCGAATACCACGTCATCGAGTTCAATGGAGCTTTGCGGCCGCTCGTGATCCCGTCGGCCAAAGTACCCGCGGCCCAAGAACGAATCATGACCCAGGTAGGCATCACGAAGCCAGCCCACCTCGATTGATTCGGATCCAGCTTCAAACTACTTTATTCGATGAAAACTCTTCTTATTTTCACGCTGACTCTTCAGGCAGCCTTCGCGGCTCCAAAAGACTCACTAGTCCGCGTCAACTCGACCATCCAAACCTACAGTCCCTCCCAGCCTTGGGAAAAAACCCCGCCCCGCAAGCGGAGCGGACTTGGCACCTTGCTTCCCGACAACAAGATCCTGACCACTGCCGCCATGGCTGCGGATGCGATCTACCTTGAACTGCAATCAGCCGATAGTACCAAGAACATCCCGGCCAAGGTGGTCGCAATTGATTACGAGGCAAACCTTGCACTCCTGACCCCTTCGGGCGAACCGGGCTTCCTTAAGGATCTCAAAGTCTCGCAACCGGCCGGCCCCTCTAAACCCGGGGAAGTCATCAAGATTCTTCAGCTGGAGGAGAACGGAGACTCGCTCGCCACCGACGGAACGATCCGTTCGATGGACCTGATCAGTACTTTTGTTGAAGGTCGTTTCTTCCTCGGCTACAAACTCAAGGCTTCCCTTCAAACCTCCGGGAGTTCCTTCACCCTTCCGGCCTTCAAAGGCGGAAAGCTCGCAGGAATTGTCACCCGCTATAACTCCAAAGACCAAATTTGCGACGTTATCGCTGCCGACATCGTCAACGCTTTCCTCAAGGATGCGGCCGATGGATCTTACGCCGGCTTCCCTAGCCTAGGAGTCGCCGCCTCAGCCACCGAGGACCCGCATTTCCGAGGCTGGCTTAAGCTGCCCGAAGACGGTGGTGGGGTTTACCTCACTCGGGTCGCTCCCGATGGTTCCGCCGATGGAGCAGGGCTCAAGAAAGGCGACGTCATCATGAGCATCAACGGACTCGACATCGATCGTCGCGGCTACTTCAAGCACCCTGATTACGGGACTCTCTTCTGGCCCCACCTTGTCCAGGGTGGTTCAGCCACCGGCGGGGAAGTGACGGTCAAAATCCTGCGCGAAGGAAAATCCTCGGATGTCAAAGTGACCCTCAAGAAAGCCCCGGCGCCCCTGGTGCCCACTTACCGTTACGATGAAGCTCCTCCCTTCCTCATCAAGGGTGGCCTCGTTTTCCAGGAACTCTCCCGCGCCTACCTGCAAGCCTACGGTAAGGAGTGGACCACCCGTGCTCCGCTCAACCTCCTTGATGTTTTAAGCAATCCCGAAGACTACGAAGAAGGACGTAATCGTGTGGTAGTCCTGACCCGCGTGGTGGCGACCGAAGCCACCATCGGCTACGACCGCATCCGGAATCAGATCGTGAAGACCGCCAACGGCAAGCCGATTGCCGACCTTCCCTCTCTCGCCGCGGCTTTCGCCGAGGCCCCTGAGTCGGGTATTCACACCATCGAGACCGATGCCGAACCTTTCGAACTTTTCCTCGACGAAAAGCTCTCGAATCAAGTCGACGCCCAGTTCCTGCAACGTGGACTTCCGTCACTCAAGCGGCTTTACGAAACGAAGTAAGGCAGACTCCTTTGATCCACGCCGACCAGTCGTCGCCGGTCGGTGTTCCCAAGGGCAAAGTCAAAGCCAGAAACGACTATTGGGGTCAGACGGGCCTCCATGATGAACTTATTACTCGCGGTCAAAGGAGAGGCCGGGTTGAAAACACCACCGGCTCCATCAACGACAAACTCGCTACCAGCGAACGTCGGGATTTTCACGGTGGAGAAGCCGGCCTTTACGACCCCTTGCCCAACTCGGCGAAAAAATCCCGCCGAACCGGTCGCTCAGAAATATTCAGCACAAGGTCACCATTGGGATTGGTCTCTTCCGGTATGAAGCCTTTTGAATAATTGAAAAGGTGCTTGGGGAAATACTCGACGAATCCTTCGCGCTCCTCATCGGTCAGTCGCCCCCACAGGGCGAAGTTAACTGTGCGGGCGATCTTCTGTTTCATTTTGAGGGTCAATCGACGCCCTTGAGTCGCCCGCTGGACTTGCTTGTGAGTGAGCTGCTCTGGGGAAACCTCCACGAGATCGTGATGGCTTAAGCCGCAAAACTCGAGAAGCTTGGCGATTGGCTGCCTGCCCAGCTCCCGGTGATCAAGATCTTCCGGGTTCACGCGTGGGCAAGACGGAGTTGCCCGAGGCCACGGATCAATTCGCGGGTTTCCCGACGCCACCTTTTCAAAGTGGCACGCGAGGCCTCAAGCGATTGCGAAACGGAGTATTCGAACTCGCTCAGATTGTTTTTCAGCTGGGCAAGGAGTTCATTCACACGAGCCATAGTATGCTCGCAAAACGACCCTTCACATTCCTGCAATTCGGCAAGATGCGCTTCAGCCTTACGCTGAGCTTCCCGCATTTCGGCTGCCACAATCTTACTGGTGGGAACTCGGCGAAGATCGCTAACTAAGCCCAGCTTGGACAAGAAAAGAATGGTCCACTTGGTCGGGTCAAAATTCCACGCCTTTACGCCATTGCGGAAGTCGTGTTGAAACTCGTGATGGTAGTTGTGATATCCCTCACCATAGGTTACGAGAGCCATCAGCCAGCTATCCCGGGCACTACAACGAGTCGAGTAGGGCTGGGAACCGATCGTGTGGCAAAGAGAATTGATGAAGAAAGTCGACTGCTGCACGAGGAAAACACGGAGCGCACCGACGACAAGGAAACCGCCCATGGCTCCCACCCAACTTCCCATGACGAAGTAGCCGATGGTGGCAGGAAGGATCAGGCCAACGGAGAAAGCAATGAGAGCGTAGTACTTGTCCTGAAAACGAACTAAGGGGTCTTTTTGAAGATCCTTCACGTTGGTCATAGGACGGGGCGCGTTGAGCTTGAAAAGGATCCAGCCGATGTGAGCCCAAAGAAAGCCCCGGGAAATGTCATAAGGGTCATCATCGTGATCGGTGTGCTTGTGATGACGACGGTGGTCTGAGCACCAGTTCAGAGCGGAGTTCTCAAACGCACAGGCTCCGAACACTAGGGTGAACAGACGAATAGGCCACTTTGCCTTAAACGAGAGATGGGAGAAAAGACGATGGTAGCCCAGAGTGATGCTCAGCCCGGTGGAAATCATGTAAAACCCAAAAAGGCCCCACAGGCTCCAGTGTAGGTCATAGGTAAAGAGAAAAATTGGGGCACCGATGACCGCGAATAGGGTGATAAAGAAAAGAAAAATGGTGTTTACCCAATTGACTCGTTCAAAGGGAATACGGAGATTCATAGAAGATTGGTTTGTTGCAACCCGGTCCCGAATGCGTGTGCTTTGATTAACCGGCGCGACAGCTTAGCACGGATTTACCGATCCGCACGAGCTTCAATTTTGAGCCATTTTGCCACCCATTGTCTCTTCGCGGGCGATCTTACCGTCCTGAATGGTAAAAACCCGGTCTCCGAGGGTCGAAAGCCGGGAATCATGGGTCACCACTACCAAAGTGGCGTCTTGTTCTTCAACGACTCCGAGAAGGATGTCCATGACCTCTTTTCCATTTACCGAATCCAGATTCCCCGTAGGCTCATCGGCAAAAATAATGGATGGAGAATTGATCAGGGCCCGGGCAATGGCCACGCGCTGCTGTTCTCCGCCCGAAAGCTCCGCAGGCAAATGATCGACCCGATCTCCCAGTCCGACACGACCGAGAGCCGAGCGGGCTTCCGCAAGGTCCTTGCGCCCTCCGATGAGACCTGGAACGAGAACATTCTCAGCCGCTGTCAGCTCCGGAAGAAGAAAGTAATTTTGGAAGATGTAACCAATCCGGTCGTTTCTCAGTCGAGCCTGTTTTGACGGGGACAACTGGTAAAAGTCTGTCCCATCGATCATCACCCTTCCCTTGTGCGGATGCTCGAGTCCCGCCAAGGTATACATGAGAGTGGTTTTCCCCGCTCCGCTAGGTCCACAGAGAAAAACCTTCTCGCCCCTACCAATCTCGAGATCGATCCCACGCAGGACCTCGATCCTCTTCTTGGCCAGGGTGTAGGACCGGTGGACCTGCTCGGCTTTGATCATCTGCTCCCGATACTCTCGATGGTTTGGAAGATCGCGGTAATCATCAGATAAGCCATCGACCCGATCAGAATCGCCATCACCAAGAGAACCGCCGGCATAATGAGCGCCATGATTGCCTGGAGTGAATTATTCAGCTCTTTGTCAAAGCGATCCGCCGCTTTTCTCAGAGACTTGTCGATCTTACCGGTTTGCTCACCCACTGACACCATGTCGATCAAGAGAGGAGAAAAAGCCCCCGTTCGGCTTAGAGATGCCGAAAGCGAACGTCCATCACCCACCCATTCCAACATCGTGCCTAGATGCTCTTGCAAATAAAGATTCGGAGTGGCATCGCGGGTCAGTTCAAGAGCACGAAGCAACGGCAGACCATTCCCCACAAGGTTGGCCATCGTTTCAAGGAACTGGACGTAAAAGCGATGTTCCACCACCCGCCCAAAAAGCGGGAGTTTGAGTTTCATGCGGTCCCACGTCGGTCGATTGGCTTCGTTATCTTTCCACGCCTTGAAAAGAATCATGGCGGCCGCAATCACCAGAATGAGGACGATCCACCACTTACTGAAGAAATCGGAGGCTCCCATCAAGAGCTTGGCTCCCAGGGGCACCTCGCCGCCCGCGCTGTTTTCGATCAACTCGGTGAGTTGGGGAATCAGCTGGGTCATGAAAACGATCCCCACGCCAATTCCGGCGAGAATCAGGAAACAGGGATAAATTAGAGCTAGAACAACGCGGCCCTGAAGTTCTTGCAAGGTCTTCAGATAGTGTGCCTGACGTTCCAAAATGGTATCGAGCGCTCCACTGGCCTCCCCCGCTGCTGCAAGATTGCAATAGAGTGACCCAAAGCTGGGGCTCACTTTGCGCAGGGAAACCGAAAAGCTGTTCCCGTCCCGCACCAATTGTCGGAGCTTCGCGGAAACGACCTTGAGGTTACCGAGCTCCTGACGGTTCTCCATGGCCCGTAAGGCAGGCTCAAGTTGCAACCCGGCTGCCAACATGTCGGAGAGCTCCTCAGTGAAGAGAACAATATCGGTCCGCTTCAGTTTGATGGGACCGTCGGGAATCTCCTCCTCCTCTTTGGCCTTGCCGGGGACAGCGGCAACCGAAGATGCGGCTTTCTTTTTCGGAACCTTGGCCGTCGGGGCCTCACCACCAGACGACTGGCTGATCGTGACGGGCTGGAGCCCTTTTCGATCTAACTGACGGAGTGCCTCACCCCGGTCACCGGCATCGAGGGTGCCGGTCACCACCGAACCACTTCCACTGAGAGCCTTGTAGGTAAAATTTGCCACGAGTCTAATTTTCCTAATGACCTGAAGCTAAATCAGTCGCGGTCACCGAGACCACTTCCTCGATGGTGGTGAAGCCTTTCATCACCTTGTGCCAGCCGTATTCCCGCATTGGCACGAAACCATCCTTGACCGCCTGGGCCCGGAGAATCGGCGCGCCGGAGTTTTTAGCCACCAACTCTTCCATTTCGTTACCAATTAAAATGACTTCATAAATCGCAAGACGTCCCTTGAACCCGGTGCCACGGCACTTATCACATCCTACCGGCTCATAGGCCTGGCCGGTGATGTGATCCGGTATTTCAAGGCGAAGGCGTTGCTCCATCGGAATCTCAATCGGGCGTTTGCAATCGTTGCAAAGACGACGCACCAATCGTTGGGCGAGGAAGGCCCTTACCGAAGCCGCTACTAGGAAAGGTTCCACGCCCATATCAACAAGACGGCTGATTCCGCCGAGTGCATCGTTGGTGTGAAGGGTCGAGAACACCAAGTGACCGGTGAGCGAAGCACGAATTGCGATTTCCGCTGTTTCAAGATCTCGAATCTCCCCGAGCATCACGATGTTCGGGTCAGCCCGCAGGATGGATCGCAATCCGCTTGCAAAAGTCAGCCCGATCTCACTCTTCACCGCGATCTGCATCACCCCTTCCAGCTTGTTCTCAACCGGATCCTCAATCGTGACGATTCGGGTGTCCGAGGTGTTCAGCTCGCTAAGGAAGGAGTAGAGACTGGTCGATTTACCCGAGCCAGTCGGTCCCGTAATGAGAATGATGCCATTAGGTAGGCTGAGGATGCTCTTGATCTTGGAGAGAACGAAATCCTCCATTCCGAGGAGCTCGACATTGAATTTTTCCTGGTTGAGAAGGCGCAAACTCACCGACTCGCCCTCCACCGTGGGCACAGTGGCAACCCGGACGTCAATCGACTGTCCCTCAAACTGCAGATTAATCCGGCCATCTTGGGGAAGGCGGCGCTCGGCAATGTCGAGCTTCGACATGATCTTGAGACGGGCGATCACCGACGCTTGCAGGGTTTTGATCTGATCCGGCACCGCGATATCAATCAAGCTGCCATCGACCCGGTAACGGATGCGGAGATTGTCTGCAAGTGGCTCGACGTGAATATCGGTGGCCTTTTGGTCGAGAGCTTCCCGAATAATCTGGTTCACGAATTTCACCACGCTGGCCTCCTCGTCCTCGACTTCGTCGATCACGCTGGCCTCGTCCTTCATTTCGAGATTGTCGAGATCGAGATCCCGTCCCTCCAAAAGCTGCTCGAAAGTATCCGCCCCCACCCCGTAAAGCCGGCGCAGAGCATCGTGGACCCTCCTCCGCGAGGCCATATGCCAGACGATCGGCATATCAATGGCTTGGGCCGCAGCCTGACGAGCCATGAGATTTAGCGGGTCGTATGTCGCCATGTGTAGGCGCGCGCTCTCCCCTTCTCCCTCGATTTCCACCGGCAAAACGCGATGTTTCAGGGCAATTTGGGGGCCGCAAGCCGCCCGAAGAGGAAGCGGGCTTTCAAAATCTGGAATCTCTGAAAGCCATTCGAGGTGGAGATCGTCTGAAAGACGTTCCATGTAGGGCTCCTCGTCAACCAATCCACTGTCGAGAATATCATCAAGCGGAGAGGCCTGGCGCTGGCCGGCTTCATTCACCGCCTCCTGCAAGGCGGATAGATCTGGGCAACCTGTTTCTCGGGCAGGCTTTAAAAGGAGCTCGGTCATGCGTATGGGAAGTATCGATAAAACGCGCTTCGGGTGAAGTTCTGTCTTCGAGAATCTCGGATTATTCGCGGAATTGGCAAACCAAGAGATTTTCCGTTGCAACTTTCGACCCCGGGGACTAGTTTCAATTGTCTGCCTCATGCGCCAGAAGTGGTTGATTGGCCGACCCGATATTAAAAAACATGGGGGTGGCCCCTGAGGATCAATGTCAGGCCTTCCTAGGAAGACAGCGGTTCGATGGATACCCCCAACCTATTGGGCTTCGGGAATGCGGCTCATGCGCCACGGACGGTGAGGCAGTCCACCGAAAACCCGCTCTTTCCAGGGAGCGGGTTTTTCATTCAGCGGCAATCCGTAAAAGACTCAACACAAACTCCAATCTCAATGGAGACCACGAGCAATGCGATCTGAATGATCAAAGCGAAGATCAGACAGCGCAAACCCGTATCGACCACAGAATCGAGCCGCTCGCTCAAATTTCCAAAAAGCTTCATGAATGGGAAGATGGCCTGGTAGTGCCTCTCCACGCAGTTTGTTGTAAATTGTATTCAGCCCTCGCGATCTGGAGAAGAAGTTCAAAAGACCGGAATCAACATGGTCAGTGCGATTTTCCTCCCTTTCCCTCTTGCAAAAAGCACCGTGATTCGAAAATGTCTCGTGAACGGAGAGGTGGCAGAGCCTGGTTTAATGCACCGGTCTTGAAAACCGGCGTGGGGAAACTCACCGTGGGTTCGAATCCCACCCTCTCCGCCATCTAAACCCCTGATAACAATAGGGTTAAGATTAGATCGCCCGCTCTGCCCAATTTTTCTATCGCGCGCCCAAACGCGTCGAAATGCGCGAATAGATCGTTTTTTTTGGCTATTTTGGGCTACTAGGTTCCGTCGAGAAAGCGAAACTCCCGCCCTGAACCAACCCTGCGGGAGGCATTTAAGTCCACTCGACAGACTAAAAAGCGGAGATTTCGGGCACTTTAGGCTCTGGCCGGTGGCTTTTTTTGAGTC
>JBMYLT010000001.1:66349-171799 GCA_049596615.1 Akkermansiaceae bacterium
CCCTTGAGCGCTGTGGGGTGGTGGTGTTAAGGTTACGGGATGAAGACGTTCAATGCCTTTACCCAGTTCGTTGTTCTTGTGTCACTGCCCCTGCTTCTTGGGGTGGTGTGGGGAGAGGAGTCTGTTGAAGAGAATAAGATAAAAAAGATCAAGGTGACAGATAAGCAGATATCTGAACATTTTGAATTCTGGGTCGGCAAATGGAAAGGTTATAATAAGTCTACGAATGAACTTTGGGTAAGTTCAGAAAGTGAATGGAAAGAAAAAGGCAAGTCTTTGGAAACGAAAATAAATGTTTATGAAAATGGAAAATTAAAAGACACAGGTATTGGATCTAATTATTACGACAAAGAGCTCAATATTTTTGTATTCAAGTTAGTTTTAGAAAAACAGGGGACTACTATAAATCACTCAATTTTAAATTCAGAAAATGGTGAGCTATATGGTTTTCCCGTGGAGCCTAAGCCTCCCGAAGGCATTGAAATCACCTTTAATCAAAAGAGGGTTAATCCAAATACCGTTATTGAAATATTTAAAGTTCAAAACGGAGATAGTCCTCCTGTTTATAATGAAATTATTTTTAAGCGTCAGATTGATGACTCCGAGGATCCAGACCGTTAAAAGACACAGGCGCTTCCTGCGCTCTGTCTTGTTCTCCGGTTTGTTTTCTGCAGCGCCTCAGGCACGTAACTAGAAGTGATATGGATGCCAGAAGCACGGAAGTTGGTTCAGGAATAGTAGTTGAAGCGCCGTGCCCGTCACACCCGCTTTCCTCAGGATGCCCTGACCGGCATCCGGCAAATCGTCGAGATTGAAACTGAACAGCTCGAACCTGCCAGGGAACCGTTCCTGCTGCTCCCTGATGCGGTTGAGGAAGACCTCGCACCCCTCCGCATCCCGGGACCAGAAGATCGCCAGATACTGGTGCCCCAGCCGGTCGGATGGAAACGTGATCGATTCTTCATCGGCGCCTTCGTAGGTCCCACTGAATACCGCGTCGAGCCGATCGGTCCTACGACTCTGCCATCGGAACGCGATGACTTCGTGATCCCCGCCAAGGGAACTACCGGCCAGCTCTTTTCTGATCTCCGTGGCAATGTCGAATGCCTGAAGCTTCGTGGCGATCATCTCCGCGATCGTCAGGCAACGCCGTTCAGCCCGCGTGCCCCGTTACTTCGCAATGATCTCCTCCAGCGCCTCCGCTCTCTCCCTGACGTCGGCACCAGCTTCCGCCAGGTCCCGCTCGGAAAGCAGGAGGTCGGCATCCAGTCGAAGCTCGGCGTATTCGTCAGGCGCCTCCGACAAGCTCGAACACGTCTCAAGAAGGGCTTCGCAGTTTCTTGCCGTCATCTCCAGGCCGACGAGTCGTTTCTGACACCGAAACTGGACTCCCAGCACATGGAACTTGTTAGGGGCAGCAGGAGAGTCCCTCAACAACGCCGACGTCTTGCGGGCTACCCTTTTGCAGGCCCTGCGGATGTCGACCTCCGACTTCCCTGTCACGGCCTCAGCAAGCTCTTGCTCCAGGGCGATGATTTCGTTCTCGGGGATGGGGTCGGGCTGGGCCGCTTCGCAAACACCGAACCACCCTAGGGCACAAAGACCGAACAGGAGGCGCCACCCCAGCGTCAGAAACGAAGGGCCGCAAGCCCGCGGGCAACCGTGTCTACATCTGTCCACTATACTGCTCCGAAGACTCCGTTCACTGGAACAGATCATTTGTCAGCCTTCAGCAACTCGACCATCGCTTTGCCCATGGCTTCACCAACGTTCATGTAAGTCTCGGCATTGCCGCCGTAGTGACCGCCGGAACTCCCGCCTTTGGAAAGCAGGTACGCGTAAACAGCAGCGACATTGCCCTTGAACTCCGGATACTTGCCGGTGGTTCCGTCAACCGCGAGCATGGCATCGAGAATCTTTCCGCCGCCGTCGGTTGCACCTTTCTTGGTCTGGCCAAGCGAGGCGCAAACAAACTTCGCGTTGGGCGCTTCGAACTCCTTGCGAAGCTGCTTGATGAGATGGACCAGATTCTTCTCGTAGCGACCGGAGAGGGCGGCGCTGCGGCTGTCCCGATCCCCTTGCCACCAGAAGAAGCCCGCGACCTCGTATTCTTTGGCGCCCGGGTAGTAGGTGTCGAGATCAGCGAGGGCCTTCTTTACGGCGCCGATGTCATCATCGTACTGTTTGCCGGCATACCAACCGATCCTCTTCGGCTCGGTGCCCTTTTCCCAACGTTCCGGAGACCCTTTGTAACCGGGGTGAACCCACGTTTTGCCGGAGGCGTCGGTGAACTCGAAGCTCTCGCTGCCGGGGGGGAGAAGATCCCACCCCAACGCACGGTTGCCGATGCAGCTTTTGAGAATCATCACCGGCGCGTCGGTCACATGACCGACATAATGTCCGATCCCGTGCTCTGGGCCGATATTAGGACCAATCTTATCGCTCCCGATAGTCATGAACTCGTTATAGAAAGCCATCATGCCGCCACCTCTGGGGATTTTGACCCGAACGTTGCGGACGTCCTTGCGTTCAGTCCAGTTGCCTTCGCCGTCGGCCAGATACGGGTAGAGCTTCTTTTCTTTTACCGCGTGTTCGAGCGAGCCGTTGCCCCCCTTGATTCTACCCGATCCAAGCATGTTCGATTGTCCCATCAGGATATACACCTGCACCGGCTTGCTCATGTCCGCCTCTTCACCGTCAGGATCCGGCAGTTCCTTTGGCAGCTCCCCAATATCGACGGTGCTTCCCCCCGACCGGCCGCCGTTCTTCTTCAGCCATGCGATGTCCTCCTCCGAGAGCTTGTCCTGGCTAAATGTCATCCGCTTGCCGCTTCGGAGGGTCACGCTGACTTTTCTGCTGGCGGCATCATAGGATTGCAGTTCGCCTTCGAAGGTCTTGCTACCGTCCGCGCTGGTCCACGTGCGGGCCTGGACACCCAGGACCAGCAGGAACGCGGCGGCGATCTGCAAAAGGAGTTGGGTTCGGTTTGGTGTCGTCATGGTAGTATTTGCTGTGTGTTTTCGGTTGTTGTCAGGAGTGTGAACGGCCTGGTCGGAAACCTGATTCTTCAGCTCATTTCTTCACTGCCGCGCTTGTCCCCTCGAGCTTCACCGGTTTCAGTTTGAATTCCTTGATACTGATTCCCTTGTTCGGAGTTCTCTGGGTAAACGAGATCCGGTTCCGCCCCTCGTTCAATTCGAGTTCGACGGGTTCGGTATCCATCCAGTCGGCTTTGGTGTAGGGAATATCGACATCCAGGAGAGTCCTCCGGTTGACGCGGAGCAGGAATTGTCGGTCCATGGTTACGGTGCAGACATTCGCCGTAAATTCGTACTTGCCGGCTTCGGGAAGCTCGACGGTGTAACTGAGCAGCTCCGGACGCAGGCCAGCTAAACCGTAGTGCACCTGCATTCCGCCATCGATGCTTTCCATGAACCTGATCTTCTCGCCGTTCTTCGGAGAACGACATGCCGCGACGGGAATGGTGATGGTGCCATCCTCGGCCATGGTGATCTCCCGAAACTTCTCGGGAATCTCGATCTGATCGATCTCCTCCTTCTCGCTGCTCACATTGGATTCCGCGAGTTCTTCACCCGTGGCCCCGATGTCTTCGATCTTCTGGTCTTCGACGATGGCCTGTCGTTTGTAGAAGCCCATCAATCGCCAGAACCCGCCGCTCGATCCGTAGTTTCGCGGTGCATCCTCGCCCAGGGCCTTCCCCAACCACTCACACAGCAGAGCCTGTCTGAACCCCTCCGGATCTTCTTGCGCCTGTGATTCCAGCAGAAACTCCATGGGGGGCATCCCATTGATGTGTTTGCAGAAACTGAAATGAGGTCCCAGGACCGTCGTCCATCCGTCCGGCGTCCAATGCGCCATGGCACCATGCCCTGGAGAAGGTGCCCGGCGAGACGGTATCCCGAAGGCGTATCCCGAGATCTGCCCGACAAAAGCGCGCGGGCCGCAGATCCCCCCTTCGAGAAAGAACTTCTGGATATTACTCAGTTCGGCCGGCATGCCGCTTCTGTCGACGCCGCTGCAATAGGGGACGTCGGTTCGAACGATACGGCAGTATCGCCACCTGTATTCCAGCCGCGTGTGGTCGGGGCGGTAGTTGCGCAGCACCTTTCTGATCCACTCGATATCTTCGAGCGTGTAGGAGTCTGGGAATACAAAGCGGTAGTTCCAACCGATGCCGCCCAATTCTGAAAAGGCGGGATCGAGTATGCCCTCGTCGTACGCCTTCAGGTAATTCAGATAGTATCTCACCATGGACTCGGCTGCGGGAACTTCAGGATAGACGTAGGTTTCGCCCGTATATTGGAGGGATGCCGCCAGGGCCCAAACTTGGAAGAACCCCTCGTGAGAACGTTCGGTGGCTTTCTGGATGGCCGTGTAATTTCGCATCGCTTGGCCATAGTTCCCACCGCTGGCCCCTCCCAGGGTCATGACCTGCACGACGAGCTTGTCGTCATCGAGGAGCTTGTCGATCAGTGCTGTCTCCTCTTTGCCGCCCTGCGCAAACTCGGCCAGCCGACTCGGGGTGGCATGGGTCAGTAGGGCGTATTTGGCCATGAGAGCCTGCTCCTTCTCGCCAATGGCTGCGTCCATGTCCTTCATGACTGCCCTGGCCGCCGCAAGGACCTCTGTTTGTTTCTCGGCGAAGGCAGGGTTGCCGGGGCCGTATTTCACCTCGACTTCGTTGCCCATGACGACCTTGGTCACAGGTGTGACATTCTCAAGCGCGCCGAGCTGCTTTGTGAATTCGGCCTTCACCGTTTCGTCCACCTTGGGCTCCAAGCGCCTGATCGATTCCTGCAGGCCAGCCAGCATCTTGCCGTAATGGGCCTCGAGCTCCTTCCCTTCGGGCGTCAGGCTGACCGGCGCCGGTTTCCCCGCCGCAATGAGGGATGTCGACAGGGCCAGAATCGTCATGGTCCCTACCCTCTTGATGATGTCGTATGTCTTCATTTTGGAGTCTCCGTTCTGTGCTTCTTCAGCCAGTCTTTCAATCTCTCGTGGATCGACTTGTATAGGCTCGGATCACCGACTCTGGCCGGCTCAGCAGCACGCTTGCGCATTTGGGCCGCCTCGTCCCCGCGGCCAAGCTGGTCGAGAATCTCAGCCTTAGTGTTCCAGAGTTCCACCAAGGTGTCATCCGGATTCTTGACCGTCACCGTGGCGGCTTCCTTTCGCCAAAGGGTGGGGTCCTTGCCTCTTCGGCCCGAGAAGTATCGCAATTTCTGGGCGTCGATCGCCTTCTCGATCGACTCGAGCGCGGCATCCCAGTCCTTCAGGCCCATGTAGGCCAGGGCCTGTCCGTGGTATCTCGGCGATCGCCAACCGAAGCGATCGGGGTTCCAGGGGAGATAGGGGCCGCCGAAGAGGCGGGCCGCCTCCGCGAAATCTCCCTTCTCCAGGACCTCGCAGGCCGTCTCCACTTCACAGGTCTCGATGTGGACTTTCGTGGCGAGCAAGTGGACAAATCTCTCGGCATCTTCGTATGGCAGTCCCGATGCGTGCCACACGATAGAGCCTTCCCGGCGGAGCAGGAAGACGTTCGGGATCCGATCCGCCGAAAGCACACCCAGCCGGCGCACCATCGGGTTCGCGAGGCCGCCCGGCACGATGGCGGCCTGGCAGGTCAGTTCCCTTGTTTTCATCAGGGCCTCGATGCGTTCCGCGTCTTCGGACAGGAAGGCCACGATCGTAGTCACGCCATTGTTGACATGCTTGTCTGCCAGATCGCACGCGAATCGGAGAAAATGATGGTGTGGTATCTTGCCTTCACCTTCCCCAAGGTTGATGGGAAACTCCGCATCGGGTTCAGCGGACGGCTCGACAAAGACCAACAGTGTCATCTTGCCGTTGGTATCCTGCGGGAGCCTCAGCGTTCGCCCATCAAGGGTCTTGAGCGACACGGGCGGCAGAGGTTCCGTCATCGGGGGGGCGCCGAAATTGATCATGTAGTTCCGCACCGACCCGCGTTCCTTGCCGATGTAATTGGCCCTCAACAGGCGGTAGGAGTGCGTTCGATCACGCAGGAACGAGACCATGGGCCACAGCAGAGGATTGCCGCCGTCCGGCGCTGCCAACAGCGTGGCGCGGTAGCGATCGTGCAAGTCCCGCGCATGGGCGTCCAGCGCAAGGATCGCGGCCGCGGCATGGGCCGAGCAGGGCGCTTCAGCCCCGCCCGAATTCTCGATCAGCTCCGCGAGGACGGACTCCCGTTTCGCGTCCCCTTGCCGGAGTGCTTCCTTGGCAAGGCAGAAGCGCGCCACGATGTCGGCCCCACGAGGCGGATGCGCCGCCAGAGTAGCGCGCGCCTCCCCGGTTGCTTGTTCAAGGTGCTTGGGCTCGCCGGTAAGGATCCACACGCCCAGAAGGGCGATGATCCTTCGGTTGCGCACGATCCAGAGATCCGGCGCGGACGGGTATTGTCTGATCGCCTCAACGCACAGCTTCTCGGCCTTCTCGTAGTTCGCCAGCGCCTCGGCGGTGGTCAGCCGGTAGCGGAAGGGCACCGGCGTGAAACACTCCTGGATGGCCCGTAGGGTCTCGGCGGGGACGGACCCGGCTGTGCGAGCCAGCTTGACGTCGGCTTCCTTCCCCGAGCCCGACGAGACCATCTTCAGCTCGGGGGGCGAGGCGGCATCCAGGCGTCCATCGGGATCGGTGACCAGAACATCGCCAATCAACAGCGACTGCAATTGTGCAAGAAAGCGTGCGCCGTCGAGGCGTCGTTCCAAGGTAGCCATCCCCATCTGTATGCCGCGCACGCCGAGCTTGGTCTGTTCCGCCGCGTTCAGCGAGGTCGGCGCCAGAAGAGCATGACCATATGCGTTGACCAGGAAGCCGACCGGGTCATTGCGTGCATAGGTGCGGAATGCCTGGCTCTTCTTGCCCCCAGGCAGACGCATCACCGTCCAGTTGAGGCCCAAAGCTTTCAGAGCCGACTCACCCGCGTCAGGCAGTTCGTCGAGATTGAAACTGAAGACCTCGAATTGGCCCGGCAGTTTATCCTGAAGCTCCTTGATCATGTTGAGGTACGCCTCGAAGCCCTCTGTCTTCCGTGACCAAAACACCACGAGGCTCTGCCGCCCCATCAAATCAGCCGGAAAACGCAGGGTAACACCGTCCGCCCGTGTGTAGGTGCCGACAAACACCACGTCCTGCCGCTGGAACCCGAGATGCTGCCGACGGAACTCAATCACGCCCGGATCACCTGCGAATCGTTCGCTCAGGGTGTCCACGATTCTCTTCTGCAATTCGAACGCTTGCAGCTTCGGGGCAATCTGCGCGGCCATCATCAGGCTCTTCGCCTCCGCCGACGTGCCGCGGTAGCGTTGGATGATCTCCGCGAGCGCCACGGCCCGTTCCTTCACGTCCGCGTTTCTGGCAGAAAGACGCTGTTCCGACAAAAGCATGTCTGCCTCCAGCCGGAGATCCGCCACCTCGTCGGGCGCCTTCGCCAGCTTGCCGCAGGTTTCGAGGAGGACATCGCGATTGTCATCAGAGTTCTCGAGGGCGAACAATCGCTTCTGACTCTGGAAAATGATCTCCAAGACACGGAACCGGTTCGCCGCCGCCGGTGCATCACCGAGAAGATCTTCTCCATCGCGGACGATGTTCTTGTAGGCGCGGCGCTTCCGGGTCGACGACGAGGCGGAAGCCGCTTCGGCCAGCTCACTCTGCAACGCGGCGATCTTTTTCTCGGGGATCCCGCCCGCCACCTCCTGGCCGAGGCACGGCAACGAGATGGCCAGAAACCCGGCGAGGGAGGTGGTCAGCGCACGGATCATGATTACCTCTGGTAAATCGGGATATAGCGGTGGGGGGTCGCCAGGATGATGATTGCCATGGGGGTCGTGTAGGAGCTTCCCCCTTGGCTACTCCCCTTGTCCCAGGCGCCCTTGTCGTTCTGCCGGCTGATCAGGGCATCCCGGATGAGCGGATACCACTTGGCGTATTCGTCGTCACCCGCCTGCACCATCGCCTGGATCGCGTAGTAATGGGTGTAGTAGTAGTAACTCCCGCCCCCGGTGATGATGCCGGGCGCCTGGCTCTTGAGATGGCGCAGGGCCGCGTTGACCATCTCGGTGTCCCGCTGCCCCGCGAGCTGCGCGATGTAGGCTCCGCCTGCCGTGCAGGCCGGGGTTACCTTCCGGTTCCCGCCGGGGGTGTAGGCGAAGCCTCCCGTAGCGGGGTCCTGCGCGCTTTCAAGATACTTCACCACCTTCGCGATTGTCGCGTTGGGAACATAGATGCCGGCCTGCCGAGCCGAGGCTAGGGCGTGGAAGACTGTCATTGTGCACGAGGTGTCCTCGCCGCCGTCCGCCTGCGGTTGGTAGCGCCAACCGCCTCCGGGGTTCTGGGAGCGGAGGATCACATCGACGGCCTTCTCGAGCGCCTGTTGAATCGCGTCGTCGTCGTCCGGGTCGCGCGCCATCCCCCACAGTTCGGAAAGCGCCAGGGTCGCGAGCCCGTGCTCGTACATCACCGTTCCCAGGTAACCGTCGGGGCGCTGCCTGGCCTCCTTCAGCAACCACTTCATGCCGCGGTCCAACTCCTCAGCGTGGGGGCCGAAGCCGGGGAAGTGCGCTTTTGACATGAACGCCATCAGGGCGAGCGAGGTGATGGCCACCGCATGACCACCCTTCCCGTCACTGTCCCACGACCCGTCTTCTTTCTGGACGGTGAGAAGATAGGCGAGCCCCTTGTCGATGGCGCGGGAGGCCTCGGCGGTGAGTTCCGGGGCACCGTCTCCGGAAGCGGGCAGTTGCGCATGGAGCGGCGATGTGAACGCGAAACAAACGAAGATCAAGATGACCACGCATTGGGTGCCGAGGTTTTTCATTCTGTTAGCCTTTCGTAGTAGTCCTTGAGGATGGCGCGGTATTCGAGGGGCAACTCGCGCGCGAAGTTCTCGTTCAGAGCGGCCCGGTCACGGCGTCCCAGGACCTGCCACTCAAGGCGCCCGCCCTTCGGCCGTTCTCCGGTAAGCGCACCGGGCATGAAGAGCTGCAGCTCGCTGTCGTCAGGCTCGGCATCATCGGATGGCGCAGGGTCCTCCGGAGGAGGAGGAGGGGGCACGGCGACATACTTCAGCGCGTATTCGAGAATAAAGTAGCGGAGGGCGGCGGCGGCTTTGTCTTGACTGGCGATGGCCGCATCGCGATCCCCGGATGCCAACTTCGCGGCCGCTTCGGTCAGCTGTTGATGAGCTGCCGCGATTTGGGGATGAGGCTCGGGAGCCGGTTGCATCGGCGGCTGAACCGGTTCTTCAATTTCAAGTTCCGGCTCGGGTTCGGCGTCGATCTCCGGTTCGCCGGCTTCAAAGGGATCGACCTCTTCAGGTGCCTCGGCCGGGTCTTCCGCCGGCGGCTCTTCGGCGGGCTCAACGGAAGGAACTGGAGCGGGAGCCGGCGGAGGTGGCGGTGGAGGTGGTGGGAACAGTTCCTTGCACTGGTCTGCGAGTTTCTGCTGCCGGGGAGCGAGACCGGGGAGTTGCTCCTTCGCGGAGGACTGGGTCACTCGGGACAAGTCCTTGTGGTGCGCCGCGACCGCCAGGGCGGCATGGATCATTTTGACCTCGTCCGACGGCTCTTCGACGATGCTGCCCAAAGGGGGCGGCGTGATGAGATAGGCGAGGTTCTCCATTAGCAACTGCATCTCTGCGGTATCGTCCACCAAGGCATCGAGTGCGTCGTCCACTTCGGTTTCCGAACCGGCCACCGTCCCGATCACATCGGCCAATCCAGCCGTGGTGTCGGCATAACGTTGTTCTCCGGTGAGCTTCCGGAGGTCGCGTCCAAACCGCTCCACCTTACCTTTCAGATCCTCCGCGTCGGGCGCGCCCCCGGCCTCCTCCTGCACTTGCCGCACCCCGGTCCGGATCACGGCGCTTTGCGGCACCACCTCGTACATGAACTCGGTCACCTCGAGGATGTATCGATACTCCGGAGTGACGTGATCGATTTTTGCCCGCAGATCCTGCAGGGTCTCCACGACGAAGGACTGCGCGTCGAGTGTCTCTTCGACGTCGTCCTCCTCCAGGCCGATGGCGGCGGAGTCCATGTCGTCTTTGGCGAACAGCATCACCGTGCCGGATTCGATTTTGTGCGCCAGTGGGTCGAGGGAGGTGAGCACGGCATCGACGGCATGGATCAAGTTCTTCTGGGGAATGACAAGCGCCGGATAATCTTCCGGCTTGGCCTTTTCGGTGATCCCCGTCAACAGGGTCTGCTCGTCCTCGATCTCCGCCAGCAGCGGGCTCGGGGCGAGGGCGCCCTCTGTCGTCGCGAGCACCCCGGCAAACGAAGACCGCGTCGCCGTCAGTTCCTCGATGAGGGCATTGGCTTCTTCGATCGCGTCAAGCGCCTGCTCGTGGAGCTCGATCGCGTCGTCAGGATTGTTCTCTTTGAGCAATGGCGTGGCGGCCCCCACGGCGCGAGCGATTCGGCCGAGGCTGTCGAGCAGCGGGAGATTCTCGTCGCCCGGCGGCCCTTGCGTTTGATCCCAGAGGGCGATGGTATTCCGGAAGCCTTCCGCATCCTCGGCCAATGCCTGGTTCAGGGTGCTGAGGAAAGCCGTGTTGACCTCATCATCGGCGGCGTCCTCCACCTGCTCGAGCAACACCAGCAGGCGTTCCTCGAGCATGAACAGCTGCGCGGCGTGCTTCCCGAAAGCGGCGACCGAGGCCTTCATCTGCGCCTGCTGGGTCATGTCCTCCATGCGCTTGCGCGTGATTTCGGCAAGCTCGGCGAAGGCATTCTCAACCCGCTGTTGATGGCCAGCCGCGGCCTCCCGATCCCCAGCTTCGATCCGGGCCAAAGCCTCCCCGATGCCACTTTCGGCAGCCGCCAACAGGTCATCGACCGGAGGAGCGCCGGGAGCAGCCGCATCAAAAAGCCGCGCCCTCGGGGCCGGAATCTCCGGCATGAGAAGCAACTGGATCTGCCGCCGAAGCGCCGATTGCGTTCGGACGAACCCGGACTTCTTCTTTCCGAACTCCTCCGCGGTCAGCGCGGTGCCCTCTTCGCGCAGTTTCTTCTGCCCGGCCGCCTGCGTGGTGAAAAGGTCGCGGGCGATCGTCAGCGCTTCGTATTCCGCACCGCGCCGCAACCGGAACTCGGCTTTGAGCAAAGCCTCGATCACCTCGGCCTGAATCCTCGCGGCACTTTGCGCCTCGCCCCGGGAAACGAGAGAGGCGGCCTCACGCATCTTGGCGTCGGCGCCCGAGCGGAGCAGACCGTTGACGAGCCGGGACAGGTTGAAGGCGATCAGGGCATCGACACTGGTGCTCTCCTTGTTGCGAGGCGTGGCAGCCAGCAGGCGGGCGGTTTCTTCCGCGAGGCGGATCTGCGCTTTCTCCAATCCAGCTTTCTCGCCGTCCCCTGCGCCGCCGAAGATCGTTTGCATGCGCAGGGCGGCCTGGGTTTGCGCGGTGGCGTGCAGCTCGCGCGCCATAACGTCCGAGGCCTCGGCGAATCCAAGCTGCAAAACGAGAAGACCGAGTTCGCGTGCCGAGCTGTTCACCATGTCGATGGCAGACTCGGGTTTCCTCCCCTCCCCTTTCCCATTCTCCACCGCCGCGAGTTTGCGCAGCAGGGAAGCCGCCTGTCCCACATGGTCGTCGCCGATCCGCTGCAACTCGGTCCCGAGTTTGGCCAGCACCGCGCTCTCGGCTTCCTCCGAGACCTTGTTCGCCGCCAGATCGTCGACCAAGAAGTCGATGCGGCTGCGGATCACGCCTAGGCGTTCACGGATCAGATCCTGCCGCACGGCTTCCAGTTGGCAGGTTTGCACGAAGACGTCCGCCGTCGGATCGAGATTGCGGATCAGATCATGCACCCCGCGTTCCTCGCGGTAGATGGTGCGGATCTGGGTAAGGAGGCGGCGCTTCTGCTTTTCGATCTGCGCGAGGTAATCCTCCTTCGACAAAAACTGCACCCGCCGCGCATCCGACCTGACCCGGTGCGGACCGTCCGGTCCCGGGTAGCGATCGGCCACTTCGACGGCGAAGGAAACCGTATCCCCGACAATCAGGTCGGGCAGCGCCTTGCGGTAATCCCAATCGATCTTCTGCTCGCCGCTTCCGCCGTCCTCCGGCGCGGGAAGAACCACTTTCTCCTCCTCCGTCTTGTTGACGCGATAGATGATCGCGGCCTCGCCGATGCCGTGATCGTCTCGGCCTCGAAAGGCGAAATCCAACCCGCGTTCGAGCGTCGCGAAAAGGTTGCGGTCGGGCGAGGTGAGATCGACGCCCGGCGCCCGGTCCGGCGCCACCTGCAGGTAGTGGCGCGGGCTGGAAAAGGCGAACCCGTGTTCCTTGTCGACCCAGCCGAAACTGTAGGCGCGCGATTCGGAACCCACCTGCTCCATCTTCACCGAGCGGCCATCCGCCCCGATCTCCAATGGTCGCGCCGTCCGCTCCGCGGGGCGGAACTCCGCCTCTTTCACCGCGCGATCGAGCGTCATTTCCCAACGGATCTTCGTTCCCTCTGGCACCGTGAGGGTGAGCGCCTCGACCGCTTCGACGGGACGCCGGGTGTAATCCGGGTAATCCAGGGTCACCTCGACCTGCTCGATCCGGGGAGCCGATACCACCTGCACCGCGTGCCAATCGCTCTCCGCATCGCCGGCGGCGATCCGATAATCAAAACTGCGGAACACCGTCTCTGCCCCGTACTCGCAAAGGCCGTCAACGATCGGCAGTTTGCGCTCCCGTGGCTTGCCCTTTCCGGTTCGCAAAATGATCTCCGCGCTTTCCGGGACCTCGCCCGAAATCTCCGCAACGAGCCGGAGGCCTTCGCCCTCCTTCACGATCCGGTCGCCATCGTTGATTTCAATCTGCGTGCGCGTCGGGTATTCGACGGCCAGCCACGGGGTGAAGATGCGGCCAAAACCGGCAGCCAAAACCGGGCCGTTGATGATCGCGAGTCCGGCGATCACCATCACGGGTATGAGGGCGAGGAGAGCAAAGCGGCGGAGTCCCTTGAACGAAACGGTCGTCTCCGGCCGCAACGGATCGGCGGCCTTTTCGGCCATGTGGCGGGTCTTTTCGCGCAACGCCTCGGAACCGCCGGCGGTCGAGCGTGGATCCCCGAACTGCACCGCCGTCACCAGCAGGCTCTCCAGACCACCGTGTTCCTTCTCCACCCGCAGCGCGGTGTGGGTGGCGTCGTACCTGCGGAGATGGCGCCAGCCGGACCGCCACGCTTTGCACAACGCCACGACGGCCAGCACCACCAGGATCGCGACGCGCACCCCGGCCGGAAGATCGAACAACCAATCGACCGCCATGCCGGCAAGAAACAACAGCAATGCCCAGTGGCAAAACGTGAGCACACCCGCCGTGCGGTGCAGTTTTTGGCCACGCCGCCACACCTCCCTGAGGTGCGCGTCGAGTCGCTTGTGCTGGTGGAGATCGGTCATGGGAGATCGTGCTTTCTTCGTAGGACCCACTCGAATCCTAACAGAATCACCAGAAGCGAGGCGACCAGGGCGTTGTCCCAGAGCGGTCGGTCGGTGCGGATCGTGGTGGTATGCGGATCGCGGTTCAGCAAGCCGGGCAGGTTTTTGAGTTCGAGGACGCCGAGGGTCTTCCCGCCGGACAAATCGGCGATCCGCTGCAGGTGTTCGATCTGCATGTCGGTGTTCGCCAACTCCGGCCTGACGTCGGCCACCTGGAACTCGGTGGTGTTCGACAGCGGGCGATCGGTCAAATTCGCTTCAACGCGGTAGCCGCCCGCGCGAGGCGGCGAAAAGTACCCCTCGTAGAGCCCGGGGTTCGATGCATCCGGCCGGAGGGTGACCCGCTGCGGCTCCGCTCCCGCAGCGTCGGCGTCCAATGCACTGACCTCGATTTCGAAGCCCGGCTGGGTGAGCGGCTCGTAGTCGTCGTCGAGCAGGTGGGCGTAAAGCATGACCTGACCGCCCACCGGATACGTCGCCCGGTCCGTCTCGAGTCGGATGCGCTTGTGCTCGCCCATGAGCCGTGACAAGGTGAGAAACTGGACGCACTGGGACCAGACCCTCCAGTGGTACTTGTCGCCGGTCTTGAATCGCAGCAACCAGAGACGGTCGGTGGCCATCATCATGCACTTCCCGGTCCCGTAGCGCTGCCACGCGACCAACGGGTAGCGGTCGGCGCGGGATTGGGTGTCGGAGAGCTCGGCCAGCACGGTCGCTCCCGGGCGTGGTCCTAGAAGCGGCGGGATACGGTCAAGCGGTGCGACCCGGCTCCAGACGAAATCGTTCTCATCCTGATCGTTTTCCAACGTCATCACCAAGCTGCTGCGGCCTTCCGGAGTCAGCACGGGGTAGACGCTTTCGTCCACATCTTCCCAATCCGCCTCGGGGTCGAACTCCACCGGGAGCATGCTCTCGATCGGCGTCCCGGCATAACTGGCGGGCGCAAAGCGTGCCCCACACAGCATGAGCAGGGAGCCCCCGCGCTCCTTGATCAACTCCTCGAGCCGTTGGAAGGCCTCCACCGAGAAGAACGAGGAATCGACGTCGCCGAGGATCACGAGGTCGTAGGAGAAGGCCTCTTCGCGGTCCTCCGGGAACTCGGCGATGTATTCGGACGAATTCTGCGCGAGCTCGGGCTGGGCGCGGGTGGCGATGAACGTGGCGTTGATCCGCGGGTCGCGTTTCAGCATGGCGCGCAGGTATCGGAACTCCCAGCGGGCGCTGCCTTCGATGCAGAGCACGTTGATCCTCTCATTCACAACGCGGACGCTTCGCGCGACCCGGTTGTTCGCAGCGGTGGCCTCGTCCGCGAACGGTTCGATCGATACCTCGATCCGCACCGCACCTTTCTCGGCGACATCGACGTTGAAAAAGATCTCCTCGAATTGGAGCCCGCCCGCGAGGGTGACGCTCTCTCTGGCGACGCCCCTCCCGTTGAGCCTCACCGTCAGATCGGCCACGCGTTTCTCATAGCCTTTGGACTGGAGTTGGACCCGGATCGGAACCTTGTCCCCGGTGAACGCGACGTCCTGCATGATGATGTTGCGGATCGAAACGTCGCCGGGATCGGCGATCCCCACCGGCACGGTGTAGATGGGAATCCCACGCGTCCCCAGATCTCGCACCGCGGACTCGACCCGACGCGACGAGGTATCCAATCCATCCGACACCAGCACGACACCAGCCAACGGTGCCCCGCGCTCCGTTTTGGCCACCGATTCGAGTGCCCCCGCAATCGATGTCCCCGCCGCGTCCGCCCGCAAGCCGACTAGGGAGTCCGCGCCACCGCCGGCGCTGTCCCCCACGCGCTTCAGCTTCTCCCCGAAGGCGTAGTAGCCAACGTCGAGGTCTTCGCCGACCGATTCGAACACAGCCCGTGCCGACTTGGACAACAGATTCGTCGCCAGATCCAGACGCGACGCCGCGGCAACGGCCTGGCGCTGTTTGTCGGCGAGCGCCATGGCGCTGCGAGTGAGCTCCTCAGGTGTTTCCGAAAGCGGAAGAATCCCGAGCGCAGCGGCCGCCACGCCGACATCCTCGGAGCGCTTGCGCTGGTCTTTGACCGACATGCTTTCAGACACATCGATCAGAACCGGAAGGCGGCGCTTCTGAGTGTGGGATTGTGTGATCGTCGCGGTCGGTTCGAACACGACGGCCACGATCAGCGCGAGGGCCAGCAACCGGGTCGCCGCGAGGGCAACACGCACCCATGTCGGCAGCCCCTGCCGCCGGAAGTATAGGAACATGGTCAGCAGGACGGCGGCGACAAAAGCCGAGACAATGACGGCGGTCGGAACCGGGCGCGCCCAGAAGACCTGCTCGATTTGTCCGCCGTCAAACAACCACTCAATCATGACGCCACCTCCGTGTTTGCCGCGGCGGGCGCGGTCTGCTTTCCACCAGCCACCGGCCGCCTCGACATCCATTTGGCCAAGAGGCTCTCGATCACGAGCATCCCGAGGCCCGCCAGCAGGAGAAGGAACCAGAACGACCGGCCGGCGCGGGACTCTTCGACGGCAACAAGGAGATCCGATTCCGATTCGGCCACGGCGATATCCGTCCCCTCAAAACTGCGCGCCGTTTCCGCCGCAGACAGGGAACGGACATCCGATTCCGCGGTCTCCACATTCACGGCGATCGGCATGCCGGGCGCCTGGAGGCTGACCCGCGCGAGGTAGAACCCGGACTCGCGGGCGTGCTCCAACAGAGCCACGTAGTGATTGCGATGCTCGCGGACCGGGACGGAAACCGTTTCGCCCAACGGTGTGTCGAATACGGCCTCACTCGCATCCGGCTGATCGACGTAGGACAGCGAAAGCGAGTCGCCCACGAGGCGCGGCGCTTCAAACTCGCGGGCGGTGAGATAGGTCACCATCTGCTGCAGGACCATGGGGAACACCGGGGTGACCGCCAGGTTGTTCCAGGCAGAATCCGCGGAGGTCGTGAACATGAAGACCTGCCCCCGTCCGACCGAATGCTCCAACAGCACGGGTGCCGCAGTGCCGGCGAGGGACAGAACCGTGGAACTGGTGGCCGCGGGTTTGACCTGCAGCACTTTGCGGAATCGGGTTTCGCTCAACAGATCCTCCGGGAGCGACCGCAGCGGCCGGCTCACGGAGTGATCGGGCATCGATGGGTCGAGCGGCCTGCCCACGCCAAGCGCGTCCCCCGTGTTCACCGTCTGCTCGATGACAGCCGGGAGCAGCGAGACCCCATTGAGCGCCGAGCGCTGGTTCCACGCGGCGGGGTCGACCTTGTCGCCCGCGAACCAGATCAGGCCGTGGCCGGAGCGGACGTAGGCCTCGAAGGCGCGTGCCTGCTCGGGCGTGATTTCGGGCACGTTCTGCAGGATCACGACGTCAAAGTTCGCCAGATCCTGCGACGGGAGATCGATCCAGGGCACCGACTGCACAGCGAAGTTCTCGCCACCGCCGCCGCCACCACGCGCCCGCAGAGCCGCGGCGATGAAGCCCCCCGAACCAACCGCACCGTCCGAAGAACCCACCACGCTCAACACGGAAACGTCATCCCTAATGACCGCCACCGTCCGTCTGGTGTTGTCCTCGGGCAGCGAATCCGGTTCCAGTTCGGCGCTGATCCGGACGGGGCCGGCATTGCGGAAATTGACGAACAGCGAAACCGTCTCCGCCCCCCCGATACCGATGGTGGGGATCGTCTTGGTGTCGACCACGATGCCATCGACCAGACCTTTGACGCGCACATTGGCAACCGGGGCCGGACCGTGGTTCCGCACCGTCGCGCGATAGCGAGCCACCGTGTCCTTGCGGAGGACGCCGGACACGAGTTCCAGACTGGTGATCGCCAGGTTCTCGGCTCCACTGCGCACGGGGATGACGGTCGTCGAAGCTCTTTGCCCCAGGCGCTCGAAGGCGGCGACCCACCACGCCGGGCTGTCAGTCCAATCGCACGCCTGCACGTCGGTGACGAGGTAGATTTCCTTTTGCGGGGCATCCATGGATTCGGCCAGTTCAGCCAGCGTCCGTGGAACGCTGTCGAGGTCGAGGGGTTCCGGCCTTGGCGCTTCGGCGCGCAGCAGCTCGTCGAATCGCGCGGGCTCGAATGCCAAGTTCCGCGCGACTACCCGGTGCTCGGCGCCCAGCAGGACAAGGCTGACCGGATCGCCCGGGTGGATGCCTGTCGTGATCGCGTCGACCTTCTCCAGAGCCCGTTGGAAGCGCGTCGACGCGCCGTCTCGGTGCCCCATGCTGTAGGAGGCATCGACCGCGATGACGACACCCGCACGCCGTTCTCCGATTCCATCTGGCACAGCCTCCGCCTCCTTCAAAAACGGCTTCGCCAATGCGGCCACCAACAGCAGGATCGCGAGGCAGCGCAGGCAAAGCAGGAAGATGTCCCGCAGGCGCAGTTGCCGCGAGCGCACCCGGACGCTGCGGTTGAGAAACTGCATCGCCGCCCAGTCGGTGCGCTTGACCTGGTAGCGGTTGAGCAGGTGCGCGAGGATCGGTAGCGCTACCCCGAGCGCGGCAAACAGGAGTAGCGGGTTGAGAAAACTCATGAGCAGGCGGCGGACGAGCCGTTGAGCGTCGATTGGCGCAGGTGGAAGAACTCGCTCAACACCGCGTCGAGCGGACGCGAGGTGTCAATGGTGGTGTAGTCGACGTGGCTCGCGACGCAGCCCGCCTTCAGCGGCTCCATGTAGGAACCGAAGCTCGCGAGATAGTCGTCGCGAATCCGCTCGGGCTGCGTGGTCAGCGGCTCCTCGCCCTCAAGCCCTTCGAAGAGCCAAGTGCCCTTGAACGGAAAATCGATCTCGTAGGGGTCGAGCGTGTGCAGCACGACCACGTTGTGCCCGTCGTGCCGGAGGTGGCCGAGTCCGCCGAGGATGTCATCGACGTCGGAGAAGAGATCCGAGATCAGGATCACGAACGAGCGCCGCTTCATCATCAGCGCGATGTCGTGCAGCTGCTGGGCGATACTTGTCTTCGGGGTCGGCTTGATCTCGCGAAGGAGCTGGTCGATCTGCAGGATAATGCCCATCGCCGAACGCGGCGGCAAATACTCGCGTACCTCGGAGTCAAAGATGGAGAGCCCCACCGAGTCGCGCTGCTTGAGAACGATGTAGGCCAGCGAAGCCGCCAGGAACTTGGCATACTCCAGCTTGCTCACCTTTCCCGAGGCGTAGTTCATCGACGCGCTTGCGTCGATCAGGATAGTGCAATCGAAGTTCGTCTCCGCCTCGTAGAGCTTGGTGTAGTAGCGCTCGGTGCGACCGAACACCCGCCAGTCGATGTCGCGGATGGCATCGCCCGGTGCATACTGCCGGTGGTGCGCAAACTCGGTGCTGAACCCGCGCAGCGGACTGCGGTGGCTGCCCACCCGCAGCCCTTCCACCACCTCGCGCGCCACGAGCTCAAGATCGCCAAGGCTCTGCAGCACCCCGGGATCGAGGTAGTTGGTGTCTGGAAGGTGTTTGGACATGGGTTCAGTGGCGAGTGGCAGGTGGCGAGCGAAGGCTCCAGCGCATCCGACAAGTCCGATCAGTCCGACTGGTCCGACACCTGAAACCTGCCGCTATCACACTAACCGGCCTTTTTCCGGAGCAGTTTCTCGTCCGACGGTACTTCCTCAAGGAGTTTCTCGATGAGGGTGTCGGAAGTCATGCCCTCCGAGCGCGCTGCGAAGTTCGGGATGATGCGGTGGCGCAGGACCGGCAGGGCGAGAGCCTGGATGTCCTCCACCGCGACATGACAGCGGCCGCGCAGGGCGGCGCGCGCCTTGCCGGCGAGAATCAGATTGAGCGAGGCGCGCGGCCCCGCCCCCCAGGCCATCAGCTTGTTGACAAACTCCGGGGCGCCCGGACCGTCGGGGCGGGTGGCACGGACCAGCGCCGCAGCATACTCGAAGATGTGGTCGGCGACCGGGATGCGCCGCACCACGTGCTGGAACTCGAGGATCGATGGGCCGTCGACGACCTTCTCGGTGACCGGCTCCTCGTCGCTGGTCACGCTCTTCATGATGTCGATCTCCTCGGCGTGGCTCGGATATTTCACCATCACGTTGAAGAGGAAGCGGTCGAGCTGGGCCTCGGGCAGCGGGTATGTGCCCTCCTGCTCGATCGGGTTCTGGGTGGCGAGGACGAAGAACGGCTCGTCGAGCTTGTAGTCCTCACCGCCGGAGGAGACCCGCTTCTCCTGCATCGCCTCAAGCAGGGCGGCCTGGGTCTTGGGCGGGGTACGGTTGATCTCGTCGGCCAGCAACAGGTTGGTGAAGACCGGACCCCTTTCGAACTTGAAGCGGCGCTGGTGCGTCTCGGGTTCCTCCTGGAGAAGCTCGGTGCCGGTGATGTCGGACGGCATCAGGTCCGGCGTGAACTGGATCCGCTTGAAGGACAGCGACATCGTCCGCGCCAGCGAGCTGACCAAAAGGGTCTTGGCCAGCCCGGGCACCCCCACCAGCAGGCAATGGCCCCGCGCGAAGATGGCGATCATCATCTCGTCGATCACCTCGTCCATCCCGACGATCGTTTTGCGCAGCTCGCCCACGATCCGGTCTCTCGCTTCGCCGAGCTTCTCCACGGCCTTCACGTCATCTGTTGTATTACTCATTCTATTGATCTCACTCGGGAAGTATCCCTAATCTGACTGCTCAATTCGTTCCAGCTGCATTCTTGCAAGCTTCTACCTGCCCCCTTAAACCGAAACGATTCCACATTCTAAACAGCGTTCTGTCTTTTTTTTCCCAGAATACGGAAAAGGTCCTGTGCGGGTTTGAGTGGGTCGGAGTCGGCCAGGGTCTGTCCTCATGTGGGCTGCGGGATCACTTGAAACGGGTCCCGCCCCCCTTGGATTCCGTTCTTTCCGGGAAAATCGATAATTCTCGGGCTGTGATCTACCAAAAAGAGCCCCACTGCAAGTGCTGCCCTCGCCCACATTCCGGGAGCCCAACCTGCTGAAAACCCACTGAACACCGTGCTGGGTCACTGAAATCTTCCCCCTCGACCGAACCCCGCTATTCAATGCGAACCTGCGGACGCAGTCTGTCCTTCTCTTCTTGAGACAGTTGGTCAGGCCGAACAATCAGCGTTTTTAGTTGTGGGAACATGTTCATATCCCCCATTGAGCTGATTTGACTGCCGCGCAAGTCCACGACCGCAAGCATCTTCAGGTCGGCGATTTCCGAACTGTCCGAAATCAACGTATCAATAAGAATCAATCGCTTGATCGGTAGAAACCGTAGCGGGTACAGCCCATGTCTCATTCGCAGAGAGAAAGACTCGCCACCTCCATCGATCGTCAACGTCTGGGTCTCTGCCTCGTAATTAAAACACTCCGCATGATCGCCAAACACGGCCTTGACAGCCAGTCCGTACCCCTCCCGATATCCCAACGATGCGTAGTCGTAAGAGAGCGTCTTTTCTGCCAGCGCGAATCGCTTCATCGACTGCAGCGTCTCAATCAGTTTGGCCAGCTGGGTTGCCGAAGTCTTATGCTGATCCGGATCAAACGATTCCGCTAAGACCGCATTGACCCTGGCAAGCCCGCGCATGCGCTCGGGGTTGATCGCAAAATACGGCTTCGCCTTGGCAAACTCTGCGCTCATGAAGTAGAGATACCCAAGCTGTGCGCGCGCCTCATCGGCGCGCTCCGGATCGGTCCGGATCACTTCGTTCACGGAACGCATTGCCAGTTCATGAGACACCAATGGCAGCCGATGAAAGAAGTCATGGCTGAACTGATCTCCACTGGTAGCCAAATCGGCAGGAAGCGCCGTGGCCAGCCGCCCTACCTCCCGAAGCAATGCCTCTGAGTCTTCCTTTTCCACCCGCAACCGCGCCGCCAGTGTTTCGGTCTCCTGCATTTCTTCTTGCAGCCGCGTCGCCAGCGTCTCGGCCTGTCCACGCTTGGCGCTCAGGCGTTCAACGAACAAGGCTGTCACCAACACCACCACCGCCACGAATGCAGCGGCCAGATTGCAGCTGACGCGATTTCGACGATAGAACAACAAAAGCTCGGTCGATAGGCCACTTTCATGGGCTACGGGAGAGAAACCGCCAAGAAACGCGCGGACATCTGTGATCAAGTCAGTCACCGACGCATAGCGGTCGGCCGGATCCAGCGCCATGGCCTTCATGACCACGGCACTCAAGCTCTCGGGCACGCCGCTACCGCGCTTGGTTGGCGGCGCAATATCACCGGACACCGCCGCCTGCAGCATGGTGTCGGTATCACCCGCGAGGGGCGGTCGACAGGTCAGCACGGCGTAAAGCAGGGCGCCCAATGCGTAGATGTCGGTGCGCTTGTCCCGGGTTCCGCCGCGAATCTGCTCCGGTGCCATATAGCCGGGAGTCCCCTTGACCCGACCGTAGATCGTCATTTCGCTCAACAGATCGGGATTGAGCAACACGTCGTCATCGATCTCATCAGTGCCGCCGATCAGTTTTCCCAAGCCCCAGTCACAGACCAACACTTCGCCATAATGACCGACCTGAATATTGGCCGGTTTCAAGTCCAGATGAATGATATCGCGCGAATGTGCGTAGGTGATCGCATCGCAAACCTTGAGGAAGATATCGAGTCGATCCGATAGCGGGCACCCCCCATCCGCAAGGGCCTTCTGCAATACCACGTCGAGCCCGTCACCGACCTTCAGGTCCATGGTGAAATACGGTTTTCCCTCCTTGTCGACGCCGACATCGTGCACGGAGATGATGTTCGCGTGCTCGAGCAGCGCGGTCAGCCGTGCCTCGCGAATAAACGGGTCAAAGAGCAAATCGCTTGCGTCTTCGTGCAAACGAGCCATGGCGACGTGACGATTACCGTGTCGATCGAGTACCTTGAGGATGCACTTCATGCCGCCAACCGCGATCAGTTCAGCTTGACCGTAGCGCTCCTCAATCGAACAGAGTTGGCCGTAAAGAGGCGACTCTGCTGCCGGATCGATCTCCTCGAACGCCCCGTCAAACAGACGATTCAGGGCCTGGGTTCGGACTCTCGATTCCTCCGTCATTGGTAAAACTCCAGGTAACTGCGCAATTGCCTGGCTTCCTTGCGGAAGCGCGACTGGACACGATTACGCAGCACGTAGACCGAGTCCTTGGTCAACTCAAGCGTCGACACGATTTCGTCGACGGACTTCCCATCGAGAGTCATCGTGAACACGTCCATGGCCTTGCCGGAGAAACTGGCGTTCAAGCGTTCCATGACCAGAGCGATGATGTGTTTCCGCCACTCGCTCTCGATGATCTCCTCAATATCCGGTGGCACGACGTTGACGACGGCGGCGTTGGCTTCCCGGCGTTTTCGCGAGGCAGCCTGGTTGCAATGCGTATAGAAGGTGTTGCGGATGACCGTTCCCAGCCACGTGCGAAACCTGGCGTGGTCACGGCCCAGTTCCACCCTTGGCAGGTTCTGCCACAACTTCATCAGGATGGTTTGGCTCAGATCTTCGAGGTCATCCAGTGGCGCGTGCAGCTGCATCAGCACCATGCGGATGAAGCTCGCATAATAGTCGGTGAATTCCTCCCAGGCCTGGCTGTCGTTGGGATCGCGCGCCCGGTCAACCAACGTCTGTCGTGTCTTCCACTGTTCTTTCGACAAGTCTATCTCATGCTGCTGGCCCATGCCTCCAGTCGGTAGTGAATCGTGCACCTTTATCTGCCGCAAAACTAGCCTGGATTTCTCATCCGGCAAGGTTTCCGAAGGTCAGTCGGACGTGTAAACAGTTGGTGTTCAACACAAAAGCATGCACCCCCGAACGACGCGATCACGGCGAGAACTCACGAGACGTCGAATTTGCTGATCTCGTATCCGCAAGTTGACACCGCCCCCATCGGCATGGAAACGTAATCATCTTCGGTGCGCAGCGAGGAACGGCTCCCGATCTCTCGGCGATTGGATTCCACTTTGCCCGCCTGCTCCAGCCTCAGCTGGGGGTCCCTGTCGGAATCGTCCAATCGGCGCATGGAGGAAGCGCGGTCGAAGCCTGGATCAGCATGGAGACCCTCACCCGATCCGCCATCTTTACAGACCACCGCTGAGGCTGATTCAGGATGCAGACGGTTCCTTGGCCAGATCAATAAGACCCGCGATCAACGCCCATCGTGTCGCAGTCCTTCGAGCTGTCACCACGCTCTTGGTGCCCAAGATGACCCAATGCAAGACTTCGGACGATCTTCAGTCGCTGCGGAAATCGCACCTCGCAGGAAAGAACTAGTTGGAATCCCCTCAAGACACGGCTAGGCTGATTCGCAACCGGGAAAACAAAAACTGTGGACCCAGCACAAGCTGTCGTCGGAGAGATCCGGAACCCCCGAGTAACGAGGTGAAAACAGGAACCTGTGTAGAATAAAACTGTTCCACAGAAAACCCTAAGAATTCACAACTTGAAGTGTCCCAACTATGATGAAAACACCATTGATAGCCGTCTTTTCCTTTTTAACTACTGTGGGTGGGCTGTTCGCGGCTTCTGCAAATCATGAGCCAATCACGGAGCTGAAGAATCTCCGTGCTGAGGAAGCTGTGTTCAAGGATGCGTCCAGAACGAAACCGGTCGTTCTGAAGTCCTTAAAGAATGGAGCCAAGTATTTCGATGAAGAAGAACTTGCCGCGATCTCCAAAACGGTTGATTTCGAGAAACAGATTGTTCTTCTTTTCGCTTGGAAGGGTTCTGGGCAGGATCGCCTCCAATATGCACTAAAAGAGTCTTTGCCCGAGCAGGTCATGTTCTCTTACAAACCCGGCCGGACGAGAGACCTTAGGCCGCACGTCAAAGTTTATATTTTGCGATCGAACGTCAAGTGGGCCGTTGAGTAGAACCGAGCATGGATTGGCTTCGACCGCCAGAACTGCGATTTGCAGAACAAGCCATCGCCCTCAATACCTGCCCCGCCGAAAGTTCAAGTCGCTAAGACCACTCAACCATCAACCCACAGTCGAAGCCGCGCCTTAAGGCAGGTGTGAGAAGACTTTGACGTTAGTTGAAAAATAACGTCCATGAGATCGTTGCTTACCTATACCATTCTTTTGTCGCTCGCAGCATCATTCGCCAGCGCTCAAAACGTTTCCACCATCGAGGAACTCATTTCTGCCGTCCGCGATGGGGCCGAAGGCCGTAAAATCCAAATCGGCCCCGGTATCTTCGAACTCCCCGGACCACTCGAATTGAAGACCGGGATGACCCTCCAAGGCACGGGAATGGGGGAAACTATCATCACCCACACCGCTGATTGGAGGCCATCGACCGAGGCTTTGCCCAAAGGAGAGATCCGGCCCGATGAGGCAAATTCCCAAGCCTACCTCATTCGCCTGCGGGACAAAGCTGTGAACATCACTATTTCTAACCTGACACTTCGTGGTCCGCAATTACACGGGGCGATCTTCGGAATCAGCAATAAAAGAGTGGGACTTCATCATCTCCGTATCGAAGATGTTCTCTATTCAGGGATCCGCTGTTACTTTATGAAAGGATCTCGGATTCACGACTGCGAATTCATCGGGGCCGGGGGTAAGTGGAAACGCGGCGGAATACCTGGAGTTGATGGCGGTGTTTCTGGCGGAGCCTCTATCGCTCCGCCATCACCCCCGGCCAGCTTGTCTGGTTGGGGGTGATGGCTTTTCAGGGTGGGCTACGATCATTTGAGTTACCCATCCTCACTCAGCCTCCATCACTCGCAATTCAGGAATCTCGATATGAGGAGGACCCCGTATTTCGGCCTAAGGGTCATCCTCAGTTTCCTTGGGAATTCCCAGCGTAAATGAGAATCCGAGCAAAAATGCCCAGGCTCGAACAGTATCCTCCAATCATGATTCGCACCTTTTTTTCCTTCTTGCTCTGCACCTTCGCCTGTCCGGGGGACGAGCGCCCAAATGTCGTCATCCTTCTCGCTGACGATCTGGGCTACGGCGAGGTCTCCTGCCTGAATCCCAAGGGCAAGATCCCCACTCCGAATCTTGATCAACTGGCGAAGGACGGAATGACTTTCACTGATGCTCATTCGGGGTCATCAGTTTGCACCCCGACCCGATACGGCCTCCTGACCGGGCGCTATTGCTGGCGCAGCCGACTCCAAAACGGAGTTCTCACCGGCGGCGAGTCGCTCTTCGCCAAAGACCGCTACACACTCCCCAAACTCTTAAAGACAAAAGAATACCACACCTGCATCATCGGGAAATGGCACCTCGGCATGAAGTTCGACGGCAAAAAGAACGTGGCAAAAAAAATCCCCGTCGGCACCAAGGTGACCCACGGCCCGCTTGATCGCGGCGGCTTTGATGAATTCCACGGCTTCCATCACGCTCGCCAGATGAGCCTGTGGATCGACAACGACAAGCTGACCCGCCAAATGGAACACGTCGACATGCTGCCCGACCTCACCGAGTGCGCGGTGAACTACATCGCCTCACGCAAGGGCAAAGCCGATCCCTTCTTCCTCTACGTTCCCTGGAACTCCCCTCACTCACCCGTCGTGCCCAACGCAAAATGGAAGGGTAAGAGCGGCATCAATGACCACGCTGATTTCGTGATGCAAACCGACGATTCCTGCGGGCAGGTTCTCAAGGCCCTCGAAGACCATGGCTTTAAGGACAACACTATCGTCATCTTTTCCTGTGACAACGGCACCTCCCCCACAACCTCGGGACTTCCCGACCTCAAGAAGGTCGGCCACAATCCCAGCGGAAAGCTTCGCGGGATGAAAGCCGACTTCTGGGACGGCGGCCACCGCGTCCCCTTCTTGGTTCGCTGGCCCGGCAAAGTGAAAGCGGGCTCCACTAATCGCGGGCTCACTTGTCTCAACGACATCTACGCTACTCTCGCGGAAATCACCGGCGTAACCTACCCCGAAACCGAAGGAGTCGATTCCATCTCCTTCCTTCCCTCGCTCACGGGAGAGTCCGGAAAGCACGCTCGGACAGACGTCGTTCATCATTCCTACATGGGGCTCTTCGCCATCCGGCAAGGCCCGTGGAAACTCCTTTGCGGTCCGGGTTCGGGAGGTTGGGGCAAACCCAGACCCCACGAAGCGATCAAGCAAGGCAAACCAATGGTCCAGCTTTATCACATGGAGAAGGATCTCGGTGAGTCGAAGAATCTCCATATCGAGCACCCCGAAAAAGTGAAGGAACTCCGCGCTCTTCTCGAAAAGCAGATCGCCGACGGACGCACCACACCCGGCCCCAGGCAAACGAACGATGTCGATCAAGTGGTCATCGACAAAATGGACAAATCGAAAAGCAAGAAGAAGTCCGGGCGCTAAAACCTAAAGTCACACCGACCAAAAAACACCTCATGAAAATCGCAGCCCTCTTCCTTCCGTTTGCGTTGCTCGTCAGCCCACTTTTTGCCGAAAAAAAGCCCGTCAACATCCTCCTCATCACTGCCGATGATCTCGGCTACGAAGTCCTTCCCTTCCTTGGCGGCTCCCCGAAGGACATCGTTCCCAACCTGAGCAAGCTCGCCAGCGAGGGGATGAATTTCCACCATGCCCACGTCAACATTGCGATCTGTGCCCCCAGCCGGAGTATCATTGCAACCGGACGATACGGCCACAATTCCGGGTGTTTTGGCTTCAACAAACTCCCGAAGAAAATCCCGACCGTTTTAGACACCTTCCAGAAGAACGGCTACCTCACCGGGATCCTCGGCAAGGTTCCCCACTCCACCACCGATCCGACCTTTACCTGGGACTTCGCCCACGACTACGGCGAGCTCAATGCCGGACGTAGTCCGAAGAAATACCATGATTACGCCGTCGAGTTTCTCGCCCGATGCAAGAAGGAGAACAAACCCTTCTATTTCATGGTCAATTCCCACGATCCGCACCGTCCATTCCACAACCCCGCCAAGGCCAACAAGAACTGGAGCACGCCCTCAAAACTTTACTCACCCGACGAGGTCACCGTGCCCAGCTACCTCACCGACCTGCCCGAAGTGCGCGAAGAAATCTCGCACTACTACAACTCGGTGCGACGACTCGATGACACCGTCGGGAAAGTTCTCGAAGCCCTCGACAAGTCAGGCTTTGCCGAAAACACCCTCGTTCTCTTCATCACCGACAATGGCTCGGCCTTTCCCTTCGCCAAAGCCAACACCTACCTCGCCGGCACCAGAACTCCATTTCTTGTCCGCTGGCCCGGCGTGATCAAACCGGGTTCGCTCGACACGGAACACTTCGTGGCCAATGTCGACTTCTTCCCGACTTTCATGGAAGCCACCGGCCTACCTAAACCAAACGGTCTCGACGGGCACTCACTTGTTCCACTTTTCAAAGGTGAAAAGCAGGACAATCGGGAATTTGTCTTCACCCAAATCGACTACACCAACGGTGGTCCCGCCAAACCCATGCGTTGCATTCAAAACAAACAGTTTGGCTACATCTTCAATGCCTTCTCAGACGGAAAGTTTGCTTACAGGAACAACAACGAAGGCCGCACTTTCAAAGCGATGCAAGCTAAAGGCAAAACCGACCCCGCGGTGCAAGCCCGCGTTGACATGTTCCGCCATCGCGTCCCCCAGGAATTCTACGACCTTCAAAAAGATCCCGGATGCACCAAGAATCTCATCAACTCTCCCGAGCATGCGAAAAACATCGCCGAATTCCAGAAACGCCTGCGTGAATGGATGGTGAAAACAAATGACCACAACCTTCCCGCCTTTGACGCCCGCGACGATCCCGCCAAGCTGGCGATCGAAGTCGCCAACTATCCCAAGTTGGTGAAAACCCCGTTACCCGGCAAAATGAAGGAAAAGAAAAAGCGCAAAAAGTAGGCCAGACTCCGTCCATCAGATACAATGCTGAAAACCGAACCCGCTTTCGGAATGAAAAACAGTCTCTTCGTGACCAGCCTCCACAGGAGTCCTCTTATTGCTGCCAATTTCCCACTTTCACCTCCTGTGGGCTTTATCTAAGCCAGAGCCTGTTTGACGGGTAGGCTCATGGTGATGGGGGTCGGGTGTGGATTAGGTGTAGCCGGTGATGATGCCACCGGACATTGTGATACAAATGGCATTACTGAGATCAATCGTGTCGCTGACCCCGTAAAGGTAGCTTCCTCCATTGTAGCAGGCAAAGACGTCCAAAATGAACAAGTAGGGACCGGAGACGATGTCCCGGTTCACGCAAATCTCGCTCCCACTCCAACCGAAGACGTTCTGCCCGCTCGGATCGCAGAGGTTTCGATTTCCAATATCGAAGGCGAACAGAGCAATCTCCTCACCACCATACTCGCCTTTGCGGGAGTCAAACACGACCACAACATCGGCACCAAAAAGATCTCCCAGATCGTGCGTGGAGCCTAATTCTAAGGGACTTGGACTTTAGTCCATAGTCCAGGTGCGGATCCATCATGTGTTTTCTGACATGTAGGGGCCGATTCGAGCGTATCTGCTGCAACGCACGTAATGAAGTCTCTCGCGATCCTTCTCTTCGCCTCGATTCCCCTAGGATTCGGAGCTGACCTCTCGGAAGGAGAACGACTGTTTGTTCAGGAAGTCCGCCCTCTCTTCGCCGAGAAGTGTCTCGCATGCCACGGCGATAGGCCGAACAAGCTCAAAGGCGATTATGACATGAGGACACGCGCCACACTTCTCAAGGGAGGCGAATCAGACAACCCTGCCATCATCCCCGGCAAGCCTGATCAAAGCCCGGTCTACATCGCGGTCACCTGGAAGGATTCCGATTTGGAAATGCCGCCCAAAGAAAACGACCGACTGGACAAGAATCAAATCGCTTCCATCAAGAAGTGGATTGAGCTCGGCGCTCCTTGGGTCAAGGCAGAAACATCGGCCCATCTTTCCCACGAAAACAAGGACGGGAAAGTCACGGTGAAAACAAGTGGCGGAACGTCTGACGCCTGGACTAATCGCCGTTACCGACCCGAAGACATCTGGGCTTACCAGCCGCTCACAAAACCAGAGATTGCGGTAAGCAAGAAAACCAAGAATCCCATTGATGCTTTCGTTCACGCGAAACTCAAGAAAATCGGACTCAAGCCAGCATCAAGAGCCGACGCCAAAACACTTCGCCGTCGAGTCACTTTTGGACTAACCGGCCTTCCTCCTGAGGACGACAAACCTTCACCCGACTCCTGGGAAAAGTTGGTCGATGAGTTACTGGCCAGTCCCCGCTATGGAGAACGAATGGCCCAACATTGGCTCGATGTTGTTCGCTACGCCGACACCTCGGGCTTTGCCAACGACTGGGAACGACCCCACGCTTGGCGTTATCGCGACTACGTCATTCGTTCCTTCAATCAGGACAAGCCCTTCAACCAATTTACCAAAGAACAGATCGCGGGCGATGAAATTAGCCCCAAAAATCCTTCGGCACGTATCGCGACCGGCTTCCTTCGCATGGGTCCGTGGGAACACACCGCGATGTCGGTGGCGGCGGTGACCCGCCAACAATTCCTCGACGATGCCACCAACACTATCGGTGAAACTTTCCTCGCCCAAGGCCTCAAGTGCGCCAGCTGTCACGACCACAAGTTCGATCCCATCCCCACCCGCGACTACTATCGAATTCAAGCCGCACTTGCCCCAACTCAGTTTGCCGAACCTGCCGTTCCCTTCCAGGAATGGGAGAGCCGCGAGTTTGAGGAACGTCGTACCCATCTCAACAACATTCAGGCCACCGGTCCTGAGATCATCACCAAGCTCAAGAAGGAAGAGTCTTTTAATCGGATCAAGAAGAAGCGCGCCGATTATCTTCAGAATGCCTTCAAGCGTTTTTCGCCAAGTGCCTTTGCGGTCAAATCGGCAGGTGCTCCCAAAACCCGTATTCTGACAGGTGGATCCATCGAGTCCCCTGGAGCTTTTGTTTCTCCTGGAGTTCTGAGTGTCTCTCAGTTTCAGGTCCAGGTCCCCACTTCGGCGCAAGGACGTCGTCGCGCTCTCGCCGAATGGATCGCCAGCGATCTCAATCCCCTGACTGCCCGCGTGATTGTCAACCGGGTTTGGCAGTGGCACTTCGGAACCGGCCTCGTGGTCTCCACGAACAATTTCGGTAAGATGGGTGGGCCGCCTTCCCACCCGGAATTGCTCGACTGGCTCGCCGGATGGTTCATCAAGAACGATTGGTCGATCAAGAAACTCCACCGGCTGATTCTCACCTCGGAGACCTACCAACAATGCCATACCCCGCCTAATCCCGACAAAGCCGCAAAGTTTGATCCCAACAACCGCCTTCTTTCGTGGTTCCCACCCCGCCGCCTGACAGCCGAAGAGATTCGGGACAGCATGCTCATGACTTCTGGCGAACTCGATTTCACCATGGGTGGCCCCGGCATCTTTCCTTTTATCAATGAAGAAGTGGCCCTACAGCCCCGCCACATCATGGGTGGCATTGCGATGTCCTACCAGGCCTCTCCGACCCGCTCGCTCCGCAATCGACGCTCGATCTACATTTTCCGCATCCGTACCCTTGCCGACCCTTCCATGGAGGTCTTTAACAAACCAGGACCCGATGCTTCCTGCGAAAAGCGCGATGAAACCATCGTCACTCCGCAAGTCTTCACCTTATTCAACGGGCAAACCGCCCGTAATCGTGCGGTTGCGCTGGCCCATCGCATCGCAAAGGAGGAAAAAGACCAGGGGGCACGAATCGAACGTGCGTTCCAGTTGGTCTACGGGCGACTTCCAACTGAGAAGCAAAAGGCTGCCGCTCGGCACCACCTGACCGATCTCGAAAAGCATCATCGTATCACCAAACCTCAAACTCCAAAACCTGCTACCTCGGTACGGCGCCAGATGGTGGCCGAGCAAAGCGGTGAGCTCTTTGAATGGACCGAACACCTGGTCACTGAGACGATCGAACCTGACCTCAAGATGCACAATCTCGACGACTCAACTCGGGCTCTCGCCGACCTATGCCTCGTTCTCTTTAACTCCAGCGAGTTCCTCTATGTTTACTGACCCTGCTTCCTTTTCGTTGAATCGTCGTCGCACCCTCTTCGGGCTCGGCTCGACTCTTGGGACGGTAGCGTTCAACGCCATGCTGCAAGAGAGTTTGCAAGCCGAAGTGGAAGAGGCCGATCCTCTCGCTCCGAAGCCGCCTCATCTTCCGGGCAAGGCCAAGGCTTGCATCTTTCTCTACATGGCCGGAGGACCCAGCCACATCGACACCTTTGACCCCAAACCGAAACTCGATGAACTCCACATGAAGGAGTTTGTACGGAAGGATAAGTTCGTCTCGGCGATGGGGAGCGGAAAACGCTACTATGTCCGGAGTCCCTTCAAGTTTCGCCGGGCCGGCAAATCGGGCCTCCAGATGTGCGAGAATTTTCACCATCTCGCCAAGGTGGCGGATGACCTTTGCATCTATCGCGGGTGCCAGGGTGAGTCCATCAACCACCCCACCGCCAACTACCACATGAATACCGGGAGCCGATTCGGCGGCGAGCCTGGAATCGGATCCTGGGTCAACTACGGTCTGGGAACAGTGAATCAAAACCTCCCCGGCTTTGTCGTTCTACCGGAGGCTCAATATCCCCAGGGCGGAGCAGCGAACTGGTCAAACGGCTATCTTCCAGCCCACTACCAGGGCACTCCCCTTCGTGAAAAGGGGTCTCCTATTCTCGATCTCAACCCGCCTGCCGGAATCACCGAGGAGATGCAACGCCGCAATCTAGATCTCCTGGCCCAACTAGAAAATGACCATCGGTCCAATCATCCCGATCACAACGAACTCGCGGCCCGACTCCATTCCTACGAGCTGGCCTTTCGAATGCAGGCCGAAGTCCCAGGACTACTCGATCTTACCGACGAAAGTGAAAAGACCAGGGAACAATACGGCATCGGCAATCCCGATTGCGACAGCTTTGGACGCCGTTGCCTGCTGGCCCGGAGATTGGTCGAAAAGGGAGTGCGCTTTGTTCAGGTCTTCACCGCCGGTTGGGATTCCCACGATTATCTCGAACGGGCCCATGGAAGGCGCATCCGCGCGGTCGACCAGCCAATGGCCGCCCTGATTCAGGATCTGAAACAGCGCGACATGTTGAAAGATACACTCGTCGTCTGGTGCGGTGAGTTTGGCCGGACGCCGGACAATGGCATTCGTGGAGGGGGTGCCCGGGCGGGCCGCGATCACAATGCCAAGGCCATGAACATTCTCTTTGCCGGAGGTGGACTGGCAGGTGGTCGTGTCGTCGGCGGAACCGATGAACTGGGAGCGGAGGCCGTCGATGTCGTCCACCCCATCAAAGATCTGCACACCACCTTCCTCCACATGTTGGGACTCGACGACAACAAGCTCACCTATCTCCACGGCGGCCGGTTCAAACAACTCAGCCAAACCGGCGGAGAAGTGATCAAGGAATTGGTCGGGTAAATAGTTCCTACTTCCGGATGGGAGCCTTGGGACGCTGCTTCATGGGGTCAAAAAATCTCATATTCTTACCAACCCGATTGTAGTCGCCAAGATCTTCACGTATCGCTTCTGCCAACCCAGTGAGCTTCTTAACCACCTCGGGGTGCTTCTCGGCAACATTCGTGGTCTCGCCTAAGTCAGCTTCGAGATCGATCAAGAAAGGCCCGGGGATGACATCATCATCTTTGGCCGCAATGTGCCCGTTCCTGGCAAATCGATCCAGCCACGTCGGATCCTTGGGGCGCGGAAAGACCAACTTCCACTTCCCCTGCCGAACCGCCTGCAAGTGCGTCATGAAATAGTAGTAATAGGCCTTTCCGTCCGTGGCCTTGTCGAAGTCACCTCGGAGCAACCCACTGATATCTTCTCCGTCAATCACGCGATCGGCAGGAGCCTTCCCTCCCGCCAGCGAAGCGAGAGTCGGCAACAAATCGATCGTTGCGGCAATCTTGTTGCAGGTCAATCCGGCCGGGATCCTTCCAGGCGCCCAAGCAATGGTGGGAACACGCACTCCCCCCTCCCAGGTGGATACCTTGCCGCTTCGCAAGGGTCCCGCAGATCCACCGTGATCACCGGGAAGACTTCCATCCGCAAAGTCCTTGTTGCGAATCAACCAAGGCCCGTTGTCAGAGGTGTAAATGATCCAGGTATTCTTCGCGAGCTCCTGCTTCTTCACCGCGTCGATGATCCGTCCGGTGCTGTGATCAATTTCTTCGATGACATCGCCATAAAGTCCGCGTGGCGATTTGCCTTTGAACTGCTCCGACGCCGCCAACTTGGTATGGGGCATGGTATGAGGCAGGTAGACGAAAAAGGGTCGCTCCTTGTTTCGTTCGATAAATGAGATCACTTCATCGGTGTATCGCCGGGTCAGCGTCGCCATCGGAGCCTTCTTTTCGATCAGCTCCCGGTTCCGGTAGAGGTCCACAAAACCGTCGTTACTGGTGGGTGTTCCGAAGAAGTAATCGAACCCTTGATCATTCGCGGTGAGATCTTTGTGAAAGCTGCGCTGCGAATGTTTCCCGAGATCCCATTTCCCAAAGCAACCCGTCGCATAGCCGAGTGGCTTCAAGACCTCGGCAATCGTGATCTCTTTACTATGAAGATGCGGGTGAAGATTTTTTACATTTCCCCGTTCGGCAACCCGCAAGGGATAGCAACCCGTCATCAAGGCCGCTCGTGACGGTCCGCAAATGGGCTGAGCATAGAAGTCGGTGAAGCGCATTCCCTCCTTGGCCATCTGATCGAGACGAGGCGTCCGGATTTTCTTTGAACCAAAACACCCGATGTCTTCATACCCCTGATCATCGGCAAAGATGATGATGAAATTTGGCTTCGATGCCAATACCGTCTGAAATATACAGAGAAAACCGATTAGGAAACGGGTCATGCTTTTGAAAGTGGACTTAATCTCCGGGAAACTCGATGTAAAATCGCTCAGTAGCTTCTCTGCATTCAGAGATGGCTTCAGTTGCTCGTAGTTCACCATGGGTTCAAAGTGGCCTCTCCCCGAGTATCGGTCTCCATTCGGTCTCCTCAACGAGTAACATTTGCATCAGAGATTCTTCCGAAAACCCTTTTTGAGATACCTACTACCTGGGATTCTCTCGCTTGCTACTACACTCTACGGACAATTCCAAAATAGTTGCTTATCCGGCCCTCCAACTGCTTCAGTGCACAAGTCATGCGCATCCTCATCGCCAACGACAAATTCAAAGGCTCGCTGTCCGCCAATCAAGTCGCTGAAGCGGTGGCAGCAGGTCTTCCGGATTTTTGCGAAATCGACCTCTGCCCGATTGCCGATGGCGGGGAGGGATTCACCGCCACCATGCTCGCCGCTCTCGGAGGTCGCTGGGTTGAATGCGACACTATCGACGCCCTCCTTCGCCCCATCAAATCCCGCTATGCCATTTCCGATAACGGGCTTGCCGTAATGGAGATGGCCGCCGCTTCCGGCTTCGAGCTGATCTCAGCGGAAGATCGCGACATCCTCCATTCCTCAACCTACGGAACGGGCCTCATGATTCGTCACGCCGCCGAGCAAAAGGACGTTGAACGCATCCTGATCGGACTGGGCGGATCGGCGACCAACGACGGTGGGGTTGGCATGGCCGATGCCCTCGGAGCCCTCTTGCTCGACAACAACGAAGACGTGCTCTCCTCCTGCCCGGCAGAGCTGGAAAATCTCGCCAAGATCGACACCCGACAGCTGCTCGAAGTTCCCCCGATCGATGTCGCGTGCGATGTCGACAATCCCGTTCTGGGTCCGAATGGAGCCACCGCGATCTTTGGCCCCCAAAAAGGAGCCGATTCTGAAAAACAGGTCTTTCTCGAAGACTACCTCGCGCGACTCATTGAAGTAACCGGAGCCACCGACCTTGCGAAGTACCCGGGAGCGGGCGCGGCCGGTGGTCTCGGCTTTGGTCTCATGCATTTTCTAGGAGCCCAACTCCACCCCGGATTCGATCTCGTCTCGGAAGCCATCGATCTCCCCTCTCGAATTGCCTCTGCCGATCTCGTCATCACTGGAGAAGGCTCTCTCGATTCCCAGTCCCTTTCAGGAAAAGGACCGGTTGGGATTGCCCGTCTCGCCAAAGACCTTGGGAAGCCCGTCATCGCCGTCGCCGGCCACATCACCGAAGAAGTCCAGGAAAGCGGACTCTTTCACCACTGCGCCGCTTTGAGCGAATTCGACCTTCCTCTCGAGATCCTCATGTCGGATGCCGGAGAGCTCCTGACCCGCAAAGTTCGCGAACTAAGGGGCTTGCTCCCCCCGCAGGGAGAAGCTTGACTCGCCCACAAATGAGTAAAGCAGTTCTCCTCTTCTCCGGACAAGGGGCCCAAAAGGTGGGCATGGGCCAGGACCTTTTCGACGCCTACCCTTCCGCTAAAGCCCTTTTTGAAAAAGCCGACGACATTCTCGGACGCTCCCTAACGAACATCATGTTCGAAGGACCCGACGATGCCCTGACAAAAACCGGCAACTGCCAACCGGCCCTCTTCCTTCACGGTCTCGCTCTCCTCGAAATCCTGCGCGACAAGGTTCCCTCGCTCGAGCCGGTCGCCGCCGCCGGCCTTTCTCTCGGCGAAATGACTGCTCACTGTGCCGCTGGAACCTTTAGCTTCGAAGAAGGTCTGAAGCTCGTCGCCCGCCGTGGGGAACTCATGGATGAAGCCTGCGAAGCCAACCCCGGCACCATGGCCGCCATGATCGGAGGAAGCGATGAGGATGTCGCTCGCCTTGCGTCAGATTGCGATGTCGACATCGCCAATCTCAACTGCCCAGGACAAACCGTTCTCTCGGGATCCCACGAAGGAATCGACGCCGCAGTCTCCAAAGCCAAGGAATACGGCCTGCGCATGGGCAAAAAGCTTCCCGTCGCCGGGGCCTACCACTCCCGCCTCATGGCCGGAGCACAGGAGCAGCTCGGAGAAGCTCTTGCGCAAACCGAGTTTACCCAGCCGGCAATCCCCGTCGTTTCAAACTTCCTCGCGGAGCCGGCTGAGGGTCTCGAGACAATCCGTGCTTCGCTCAAGGACCAGGTAACCGGCTCGGTGCGCTGGATCGAGTCCATTCACCTCCTTCGCGAACAGGGGCACGACCTTTTCATCGAGCTAGGCCCCGGCAAGGTTCTGGCGGGATTCATGGCCCGGATCGACAAGGAAGCGCGCATCATTTCAATCGAAGACGCCGCTTCCCTTGAAGCCGCCATTACCGACCTAGCCTGAATCGCAAAAAAGTGCGAAATCGATGAAATTAGTTCTTGTTCATCATGTGGGGGCGTCCTAGCGTCCCGCCGTCCTAACCGGCAACGCGGAGCGGTAGCTCAGTTGGTTAGAGCGCCGGCCTGTCACGCCGGAGGTCGCGGGTTCGAGTCCCGTCCGCTCCGCCACTTCATCCAATAAAATAAGGGATTTAAAAGAACAGGCACCCCAGAGGCACCAGTTCAGCCCAAGCCCTTCAGGCTCCTTACCAGCCACCTCCGATTCTGGCTTGCCTCCGCTCCCAGCGGTGCCAAAAAGCGGGTACTGCAAAAACAGTAGCTCCTACTCCTCCCCAAAGGTGTGCCGCGAAAACGAAAAATGCGGGCCGTTTTCCCCGCCTGCGCCTTCGTTAAAGAAACAAATGAGAGAACGATCTCAGGCCATGAAAAATTTATTCACCCGGGTCGATTGCGTGGTCCCGAAGGAGGGCTCTCGCTCATTTTCTTTGTCGAACGTCAAAGGTCTGGCAACGCCTACAGGTGCCGCACCTTCGACAGCAGGTTCAAGATTATAGTAACGGAAATCATTCAAAATCCCGGGAATAGGCGGCTGTCCAGCACCGTCTTGTTCGGCTGGATTGGGTTCACGTGTTCAGAGTTTTTCCCGTTCCAATTCGATCAGCACTTGTCCAAATCCGTCCTTGGCTTCAGCTCTCATTTCCGTCGGGCGCTTTTTCTTACCCAAACAGAGTTTGAGTTGGTCTCCGTCCAGAACATAGATTCCCCGCATTGTATCATCCGGTTTCTTGGAACCGACGGGAGTCATGTCAAAAGTGGCTATGGGTTTGGATGATGGATCCAGCTTAAAAGTGTAGTCGGGGCCAGGTTCCGCGGGAGTGATCATCAGCCGGTTGCCCTTGAATTCGTATTTCATCACGGCGATTACCGCACCCGGTCCGGGGTTGCCGGCCGCCCTCATCGAGACAACCTTCCATTTTCCTTGTATTGCTGCCTGATCCCTTTTGAGCGGATCCTCTTGGTTAGGCACCGAGGCGGTGACTTTTTCCTCTTCAGTTGCGGGCGGGCCCGCTGGCTTTTCAGCCGCGAGTCCTTGGCCGACCCATGCCATACAGATAAGGCAAAGTGTTCCGAGTGCGCCTCGGGTATTTATGATGTATCTCATCGTGCTACTTTCGTTTTGTGAGCAATAGTGATTCTTTTTCATGACGCTCAAGAATAGCGGAACGCCCCGTATTTTATTATCGATATTAAAAATTACAACATCGATTCAATCAATATCTAAATTCGTATACCACAGCGTGCGAAGCACTACGTCATGATTAGTTTCTAAGCCGAACGTCAAGCATGAGGCACGGCTGACGGGGAGCGTCCGCTCGATGCAGGACAGGGGTTTGAATTACAATTCATCTTTCGACTCGGAGCGGGTCAGTCGTTCCTCTCCATGCGCTTGTTCTGCTTTTTGTTTCCGTGGTGAAACAGCTATTTACCTGCGGTCATCGTTACACCCTTTTCGTTCACTTCGACCAACCACAATTCGTCGTTCTGCTCTTGCCCTTTGAGGGTCAGGCGCCACCTCCCGGCTCCAAGTTCTTCCACACTAATATTGGAGTCACCCAAGTTTGCCCCGTCGTTGTGCATCTCCACTGCTCGAAGGAATTCGATGTTCTTTCCCTGCTTGAAGTAAAAATACAACTTATGGGCATCAAACCCGAATGACGCCTCGTAGCGAACCTCGAGATCACCATACTCCATCGGAATGCTTTTCCAATGCTCCCCGGCTTCACCGGGGCGACAACTGCTCATGCTACCGAGCACGAGCATCACCAGTGAGAGGCACAAAAATGACGATATTTCCTTCATGGGACATACCTAAGCGCTGCATTTGAAATCTTGATGAACAGCAGATGAATTAGCGGGGATCTTTCAGCAGAATGCCTAGGGTCTACCGCAGGCTACCTGGAGCGCACCGTCGATTTCAAGGTTGAGGTTGAGATAGTCATGACGCTTTCGACTCGCGGCGGGTAGCCTGTTGGCAGCACCCGCTTGTTCTGCCCTTCTAGACTCAATCGTTCGACTCCAACCGGTATTCGAGAATCTGGAGGGCATCGGAGGCAGTCAGCCTGCCAATGGCGCCGCAGCTATACACCGAAATGTCCACCAGCCCATCAGGGTCCAATAGGAAGCCGGTCGCATGGAGGTAAGTGCCATCTTCGGAGTAAAACGCACCGTACTGCGAGGCGAAGCCCGCAGGCTCAAGGCCGTAGCCCACAGGCAGCGAGAGTTCGAGTTGCTGTGCCGTTTGATTGGCTTCGTCCTCCGATTCTGATGACGCGGCAATGACGCTCACCCCTTGATCGGTGAACTTACCGAGGTGCGCCTGAAAGTCAGCCAACTGCTGACGACAGAAAGGTCACCATCGCCCCCGATAGATGAGAAGTAGTGTCCAACTCTGGGTTGGCAGCTCGGCTCGCCCTCCGCCGACAAGATTGATTTCCAACTTGGGAAACGGATCCTCTGAATCGAGCTTACGGGTTTGTGTTTGTGGCATGGTTGTGTTTTTAGCGTGTAGACCGCGTTTTTGGCAGAACGTCGAAGGTCTGGCACCGGCTACCGGCGGCGTGCCTTCGACTGCGGGTTAAAGGTTGTAGCTACAGAAATCATTCGGACTCGGAGCGGGTAGCCGGTTGTCCAGCACCGTCTTGTTCGGGTTGTTCGGTGGAAATCCAGTGTCATTGCAATCGAGTAAACTTTTTCCTGATCGCACTCAAGCCTTTGGGATCTTCGATGTAGCTCTCCGTGTAGCCGCAATCGCCGCACACGTAGTGGATTAACTCAACTTTGGTCATGTAAGCTACTCGCATGAATTCATTGGTATTGCATCCGCTACGGCCGTGCTCGGCTCCGCGAAAGATCTCCTTCGAACCACACTTGGGACATTTGCCATCTTTCATTTCGCTTCGATGTGTTATCAGGATCCTCCGGTAGCCTCAATCATTCGATTGGTAAAAGGACGTAGCTAATCTTCACGTTCCCCAACTTCGGAACTGTCCTCCCATTCTTGGTCTTATAGTCGGTGTTACCACTAGCCCATTGGTAGGTTACTTCAAGATTTGCGGAATCCCGCCAATTCACTGTGATGTCCGAGAAGCTGTTCCACAGATGTTCACCCAGAAGAAAATCTCTCTGGTCGAGCGTCTCCGAAGCTTCTCTCAGATTGACATTGGTGTAGGCGTATCCTGCCGCCCCACCGCCAGAGCAGGAGAACACGGTGACGATGTATTTGCCATCAGGTGATCTCGATTCGCTGAGAATCTCCACTTCATCAGTAATTTTCCAGTCATCTTTACCGCAACCGGCAAGAAGGGTCATTGCCAACGCGAAAATTACTGGGCCTGTCAGTAGATTAAGTAGTTTCATGGGGGCATCTATGCTCCACAACTGTAAAGCCTGCATGAAACGAAAATGAATTTATCACGAAGTTTTTCTTGGCCGAACGTCTAAAATCACCGAGTCGCCGCTAGCGACATTGATTTCAAATTCGGCCGGATCGGCCATCAAGCTTGCTTTCACGAGCATAGGTTCACTAGGGGAAATATTGACCCCTAGTGAATGCTAGGGGTCGTCAATGCCGTATCTGTAACCCATGCGGCTCGTTTTCCTAACTCTGCTCCTTGCTTCAGAAGCCTCTGCTCGACCTGAGGAATTCCCGATTGTGCCCGATGACCTTGAAGTCTCGCTCTTCGCTCGCGATCCCCTTGTCCGAAATCCCTGCACCATCACTTTCGACGCTAAAGGGCGACTCTGTGTTGGCATGGGTCCGCAGTATCGCGCGCCTTCCCCAAGCACTCCGCCTGACTCTGTCTGGATCCTGACCGATGAGGATGACGATGGGGTCGCAGAAAAACGAAAGAAGTTCGCCACCGGCTTCAACGCCATTCAGGGCCTTGCTTGGAAAGGCGACTGGCTGTGGGTCGCCAATGCACCCGAATTGACCCGTGTTCGTGACACTGATGGCGACGATATCGCCGACGAGTACATCCGTGTCTACACCGATCTTGGCAATCTCGAACATGCCCTCCACGGTCTCAACTTCGGGCCCGATGGACGCCTTTACATGTCCAAGGGAAATTCAAAGGGTCTGACCGTTCTTCCCGATCGGATCGCGCCTGCCGCTTTCCGGGAACTCTGGGGTATCGATGTTCCCGCCGGAACCACAGAACCACAGCCCGTCTCCTTCACCCCGGAGACCTACCAGAAGAACTATCAGGATCCGCGCGACGACTGGGGGAATACCGGTGGCATCCTCCGGTGTGATGATGATGGCTCTAACCTAGAGATTATCTCACGTGGTTTTCGCAATCCCTGGGACATCTCCTTCGATGATCGCTTCAACTGGCTCGGCACCGACAACGACCAAACGATGGGAGACAAAATCTTTGCTCCCTTTTACGGAGCACATTTTGGCTGGGGACACTCGTGGAGCTACGACTGGAAAGGTGACAAACATCTCCCAACGGCACCGTCCAGCGGGCCGCTTTTTGAAGGATCGGGAGCCGGCGTCATTCACTGCCGAATTCCCGGTTATCCCAAAAAATACCAAGACGTCTTTTTCATTAGTGATTGGCTCAACCGTGAGGTCTTTATCTACCGGACGAAGTGGGACGGTGCCTGGCGCAAGCCCGACCGGGACAAGCTTGAGATTCTCGCTCATGCCGGCGGGGGCCGCAGCATGCCGCTAAGCTCAGGCCGCGCCTTCGATCCCGTTGATATTGAAATGGGCCCGGATGGCGCAATCTGGATCGCCAGCTGGGGCCGTCAATATGGCGCTCATTACGAAAACAAGAAACTGGCCAACGAAGGCCGAATTTACCGGATCTGGCCAAAGGGCTATCATCCAGACAGCAAACCCAGAGATACCAAGTCGATCAAAGGCCCGCTCACCGAACTCAGCAGCCACGTCCCAGCTTGGAGAACCAATGCCCAGGAGGAACTGATCCGCCGTGGCAGAGCAGTCGAATCGGAGCTCATCGCAGCCCTTCGGTCCACCGAGTCCACTGCACTCGAAACCTGGCTCGTTTGGACTCTCGGCAGGATCAATCCGGATTTGTGGTTCTCAGAAAACCTGAACCAAACGATACAGTCGATCCGCGTGGCAACCTTCAACGGCAAGATGCGCCCCGAAATCCTGGCCACCCTCAACTCTCCGGAAGCTCGCCTTCGGGTCGAAGGGGTTATCGCCCTTCGGGAACTCGGCCAGTCAAAAGCAGTGCCGGAGTTGCTCAAACGAACCATTAGCGAAACCGACCGCGTGGTAAGCTACGCCATTTGGGGTGCGCTCATGGAGCTTCTTCCGGTCCAGGAACGCGTGGCTCTTCTCAAAGATCAACGTCCCGCTGTTCGCCTGGCGGCTCTTCTCGGCCTGCTCGAAGAAGACGCTCTTTCCGATGATGAAATCGAGCCATTCACTCAGGACACACATCCACCAATCTCGGCGATCGCCACCAAACGGCTCGAGGGCAGACACAAATTCGAGCAACGCGGCCGTCCTTTAGTGGCCACTGGAGGCAAGGTTAGCGACAAACCTTCATTTGTCCCTTTTACCGATATTCGCCCAAGTAGCGGTCGCCGTTACGAAGCAGCGGTCCTCCGGCCCGGAACGGCTTACTACACCGATCGCGACTATCGCATGACCAAGGTTCCGCCCGAACTCACCGGCCTGACTTTCCTGCGAACCGCTTGCGGCGACGCCGATGCCCATAGCGGTATCACCGTCAGCATTACCCTCAGATACCCTTCCACGGTCTATCTCATCGACGACGCTCGCGCTGAAAACCTGCCGAGGTGGGCTCGTGGAAAATTTCAACCGACCGATTACCTAATCGAAGGAGACGATCCCCGGGCAATGAAAGTCTACCTCGCTGACTTCCCCGCCGGTCCTGTGACTTTCGGGACAAACCGAGACGGCATCAACGCACCCAAAGGCAACTACATCGTGGCGGTACGTCCGAAAATCCTTGCGCCGGATGGTTCGGTGGCGACAGCTGACACCGTGATCCCCCTTCTTGAAAAGGCCAACCTCGATCGAGGGCGCGACCTTTTCTTTAGCACCGATGGCGCAAACTGCGCTTCCTGCCATCAAGTCGGCAAACTCGGCAACAACCACGCTCCCGATCTCACCGAGATCGGCTCACGGGCAGATGCTCCCACTCTCATCGATTCCATTATCAATCCCAGCGCGGATATTGTGGAAGGCTTCGCTGCTCAGGTCATTCAAACAAAGTCAGACGAAACCTACTCCGGCGTTGTTTTATCCGAGACCAGTCGCCAACTCACCATCGCGATGATCGGAGGCACAACAGCCCGGATCAATCGCAAGCAAATCAAGAGCCGGGAAGCACTGCATCTCTCCGCCATGCCACCCGGTTTTGGCTCCCTCATGACAAGCCAACAACTTGCCGACCTCACCGCTTGGTTGCTGGAACAAAAGAAGCCGGAACCCATCACCGCGATGGATGGCGAGTTTCAGTTTCGGCAAGTCGGCAAGCAGCTTGAGCTCTTCCTCGGCAAGACTCGCGTCGCCACCTACCTACTGGAACACGATCAGCTCACTCGTCGCGCCTTCGTGAATATCAAAACTCCTTCCGGCATTCAGGTCACCCGCAACTTCCCTCCCCGCAAACCCGAAGACATCGACCCGGGCTACAGATCCAAGCAAGGGATCATTCATCCGGTGATGCATCCGGGACTGTGGATGAGCTTTGGCTGGATCGACGGAAACGACTACTGGCGCCTCCAATCAAAGGTTGAGTTTGAAAGCTATCTCAAGGAACCCACGGCCACCACCAAAGCCGCTACCTTCTCTACCCGCGACCGCTACCTCGACAAAGCCGGTCAAAAGATAATCTGTTTTCAAGACACGTCCTATCGATTCACCCACGTTCCCCAAGGCATCCGACTCGACTGGCTCGCGGTCTTCCACAATCCAGAACGCGACTTCACTTTCGGCGACCAAGAGGAGAGCGGGCTCGCTCTCCGCATCGCAAGTCCACTTCGGGTGCAAGGCGGCAACGGAAGCATCCTCAACAACCATGGCCAAAAGAATGGAGCGGGCACCTGGGGCGAGGAGTTTTCATGGATCGACTACTCCGGCGTCTCCAATGGCAAGCGAGCTGGTGTGCTCGTCATTCCCGACTCAAAGAATCCTCGCACTTGCTGGTCCCACAGCCGTGACTACGGAGCCCTCGTTTCCAACCCTTTCCCCAAACAACCGAAGGAGCGACGCGAGCCTTACGTCACCACCACGATCAAAAAGGGCCAAAGATATCAGCTCAAATACACCATCCTCATTCATGAGTCTGAGAATGAAGAGTTCGATCCAGCCGCTGCGGTGAAAGCTCTGCAACGCTAAGAGATCTTCAATCAAAAATGACTGCTTGCCGTTCTCTAGCCTGCCTTAGCCTTTTCCTTTCACAGTTCGCCCGTGGAGCAGAACCGGTCGATCTGATTGCCGATACCAAATTTGCCGAAGGCTTCGGAGCGGCCTTCATTTACGGAAAAAAATACACCGAGGGGCGCCGTCCACCGCGCGGAAATGTCACCGCTTATCGCGACATTTCCCCATGGCAGATTCACCTCATTCCCGACGGACCTGTCCGCAAGGTCGGAGTGAAAACCCATCCCTGGGATTTTCAAGAAGGCTTGCATCACAACTACATCGACCGCAATGGTCGAAAGATTCGCGAACTCCATGCCCACCGGCTGGTTGTGAATCACCGAATCGAAGTCAACACGCCGGAAAAGCTCCAATTCGTGCAATATAACAATGACGGTCTTTCCAAGGACCATCCCGATCGGGATAAAAAACTCGTCAAACGAATCACGACTGACCGGAAAGGGTCCCTTACCGTTTTCTACAACTCGCAGAACGAGATTCGTAATGCCGCCACCGCTCACAGTGCCAAGTGGGCTCGTGACACCTGGCCGCACATGCTGGTCAACCAACGATTCCTCAAGCCCATTCCGCTCGCCGACTACGAGAAGCTCGACTTCGGAATGACCTTCCGCGTCGACAAAATGGAACGCCTTTCCAACTGGCCCAACATGATCAGAGGCGCCGCGCGATCCGGGATGAATCTCAAGTTCATGTTCTTCATGGGGAACAACAAGAGGCCTGAGGAAAAACTCTTCGTCGGCATGATGCTCTTCACCAGCCGGCCAAAAGCCTGGGTGCCCCACCTCGGGGTCGAGCAACACGGCAACATCTTCTATCGCGACAGCGTGGCTCCCGATGGCAACAACATACCCAAACTGGGCGAGACTCAAATCATCAATCGCGAGCTGAAAACCCTCATCGCCAAAGCCCTCAACGAAGCGCAAGAAAAGCGCCCGGAGATCTCCACCAACCCCGATGACTTCACCATTTACAACTTCAGCTTCGGCTTTGAAGGGATGGGACACTGGGCCTCCGAGGGAACGGTCTCAGGGTTGAGCTTGAAGGGTCATCCCATCATCCCAAGACAGCGTTAAGGAGGTGCTTTCTGCAGGCTCACGACAAAGACAATCACTTAGGTCCAATCGAGAAAAAAACAGGCCAACCGGAGAGGCGGCAAAGGTCGAGGCTAGCCCGATCGCAAGCCAGGAAACACCAGAGATTGCTGTCCATCGCAGAATTTGCCAATTCCCCTATCGCACCGCGATAGACGGGCCCTTAGACGCAGGATCACCTATCTCTGACGCACCATCTCCAAAAAATACTTCCTTCCTTTCGACAAATCAGAGTCCCTCTTCAAGTAACTTCACCAATCCATCGCCCTCTCATAAAAATGATCGATCTCTCCTACTTCAAAAACAGACTTCTACCGATCTCCGTTTCCGCCCTAGCCCTTTGCAGCTCGGCCTTCGGAGGCGAGAAACTCAGGGTCTACATTCTCGCAGGACAATCAAACACAGTCGGATGGGCAAATGCCCACACCATTCCCACTCTTTATCAAACTGGCAACAAGCGTGATGCTGCCTTGGCCAAAATGGTTTTCGGCGAATCGCAAGAAAATGAGATTGCTGCCCAGCTCGTTCGAGCCAGAGAGCTCGATAAGATCTCAGGAGGAATCAACTTTCCCACCATGAAGGCCATGGAAGAAGGCCCCAAAAAGACAGCTCTGAATACCAAGATCGAGGGCCTGTTTCAGAAACACGAAGCCTACAAAGCCAAAGTGCTTTCCTCATGCGCTCAGTCCGACCGCGTCTATATTTCATCGATTGCCGATCGTAATGTCCGCTCTGGAAAACTGGGGCCGGGCTATGGTGCAAAAGACGGCCGCATCGGTCCCGAGTATGGCTTTGGCCTCTCCATCGCCGAGAAAGTCGACGGCCCGATCTTGCTCATCAAAAGCTCCTGGGGCGGTAAGTCCCTCATGTATGACTTCCGTCCGCCCTCAGCTGAGGAGTTTAGTAAAACGGTCGCCTATGAGAATGCCCAGAAGTCGTATCGCGAAGCGTTGGAGAAGTTCGAAGAAGCCAAGAAATCCTTCCCCGAACGTCAACAGGCATACGAGGAAGATCTCGCCAAATATGAAGAGGCAATGAAAACGGCCGATGAAGCCACGAAGAAGAAACTGCGTGCTCCTCGCAAGGTCTCTCCTCCCAGAGAACCCCGCGCTCCCAGCTTTGATATGGCCGGCCACTTTTGGAATGAAATGGTCAAACACACCACCGAGGTCCTGAAAGATCCGGGCAACGTGCATCCTGATTACGACCCGAAAGAGGGATACGAGATCGCCGGCTTCGTTTGGTTCCAAGGATACAATGACCAGTTCAATCCGGAGTATCACGGCAACTACACCGATAACATGAAGGTCTTCATCAAGGACGTCCGCGCCACATTCAAAACACCTAAAATGCCCTTTGTCATTGGAGTGCTTGGCACGCCCCGCATCAAGGAAGAGGTTGATAAAAACGAAGTCTCCAAAGCACAGCGCGCCGCCGCGACGGCCCCGGAATTCAAAGGCAATGTCGCAGCCGTGGAAAGCTATCTGGATTACTCAAACTTCTCACACGAGGTGTTTTCAAAAGGCTGGCCGAAGCACTATCACGAATGGGACACCGTTGGAAGTGACCGTCCATACCACTACCTCGGAAGCGGCGCATTCTTCATCCGCCTCGGCGATTCATTTGCGAAAGCAATCCATCAGTTGAAGTAACTGACCAGCCCATCACCTGCCGTGGGTCAAGTCACCGACCGAAATGTTCCACCTTCGACAAATCCGTGAAGAGTCTCCTGCTTTTCTTTCTCAGCGACGAGTTCGTTCGGAGCGAAAGACAGACAGGCGCCAACGACCAGAGGTGGGAGAACAGGTTTCATAGGGTGATGGTAAAGAGTGGAATTCATTTCCGCTGGAACGGCTTGCTCTGAACGAGCGCATGAATGAATTCACTCACCGCGTATTGCTTGTCTTTTGCGGCTGTCAGAATCTCGTTTGCCAGATCTTCATCGGTGAAACCAAAGGACCGGCCAAGGCCGTAGCCGATGAGGTGTTCGGTAAATCCCCGGGCGAAATCAGCTTCACGTCCGGCGATGAGATCGCGAAACTCGAAGTAGTCAGCGAAGGCCGGACCTTTATGGAAAGCGCCGGAGGGATCGATCTTGTGAGCACGCTTCCCCTTCCCTTCGATCGTGCGCCATTTCCCGGCGGCGTCGAAATTCTCGAGACCAAATCCAATCGGGTCGATCTTACGATGACAGCTCGCACACTGTGCCTCCTCCATGTGAGCAGCCAATTTCTGGCGAGCGGTCAGCGGCTTATCTGCCAGGCGTGACAGCTGCGGCACGTTCGGTGGGGCCGGAGGTGGAGGGTCGTTGAGAATATGACGAAGGACCCAGGCTCCCCTTTCGACCGGACTACTTTCAATTCCGTCGCTTCCCATGGCATGGATCGCGGCCATGCCCAGCAAGCCACCGCGAGGCGAACCTTTTGGCAGTGCGACTTTCTGAAAATCATTCCCCGTGACTCCGTCAATACCATAGTAGGTGGCGAGCAAACCATTGATGAACACGTAATCGCTCTTCAAGAGCTTGCCGAGTTTGCCGGATTCAGAGTCGCGCAGGAGATGAGCAAAGGAATGATAGACTTCCTGACGCGCCGCCGAGCGCGTGCTCTCGTCAAACTCACGATGTAAGTTGGTATCAAATTGGAAGAAGTCGAGGCGCTCCATGTCGAGCCACTGGTGAAGGAAGCCCGAAACGAATTCCTCCGATCGGGGATCGGCAATCAAACGATTCACCTGCTGGCGGAGGACCTCGGGTTTGGAGAGCTCATTGCGATTGGCGAGATCAAGCAGCTCCTGATCCGGCGGAGCACTCCAGAGGAAATAGGACAAGCGCACCGCGAGCTCGCGTTCGTTAAGTTCGCGGCGATCATCGGCGTCGTTGGGTTCGTTGATGTAAAGGAAACCCGGTGAAGCGAGAATAATGCTGAGGGGCAAACGGAGGGCGGTCTCGAAGTTGTCTCCGGCTGCCCGTCGTTTCCCGAAGATACCGGCGAGGCGTTCGATGAAGGCCTCTTCTGCTTTGACACCCCGGAAGGCCTTAAAGGCAAATTGCTTTAGAATCGTCCGAGCTCTCGAAGTTTCGTTTGAGTCGCTCGCTTCAGTGATCCACCAGTCACTTTCAGCCGTATTACCCCCAGCAGAATCTAACGGCCCTTCCCACTCAACCCAATCGATCCACAGAGCAGGCTTCGGCCCCACTCCGGTTTCCTTGCGAGCTTCCTTAAAACGTTTTTTGTCGTTCTTGGGATCTCGTTTTTCACGTAGCGCAAACCGACGCGGGCCATCACGAGTCAAAGTCACCGGCACCTCGATGGTTTGAGGGTCGTCGGTCGAACCGGTGACCTGGAAAGTCGAGAGGTGGCTGAACTCATCCTTGTCGGGTGCAGCGCCGAAGTCCAGGAAGTGTCGTTCCGAAGGAGTTCCCTCAACTGCGCCGATACGAAAGCGAAGCTTGTATTCACCAGCAGGGAGAGTGTCGACGACGTGTTTCGTCTTCAGCCAACCGGTCGGATGCTCCGGAGGCAGCGCAATGAACTCGGCCTTGTAAACTTCGGAAATCGTCAGGAGAGAACCCGTTTTTGTCAGAGGATCGTCGAGGTAGCGGCGATAGCTTGGCCCCTTCTCTTCGAAGGTCCGGATACGAAATCTGGCTTCATGTTCGTCGACGATTCCTTTCTGCGGCTTACCCGTTTTCAGGAAGGTCTGGGCAAGATCATGGCCTCCTTTGAAGTAGCCGTTGTAGGTTCCCCCGACTTTCTTGTTCGCATGAAGCTCAACTTCCCGACGCTGTTTCAAGGAAGCCGAACCAGCACGGTACGGCCCTTCCAGTTCAACCCAGTCAATCCAGATCGCAGGCGGGTGACCGTAACCGTTTTCTTTCTTAAGAGCTTTATGGGCGTCCCAGAGTTCTTTCAGGTTACCCGTATTGGGTTGCTTTTCCTGGATCGCGAATTCCTTGATCGTATCCGTTCCTACTTCGAGGGTGATCTCGATCACCTCGGGGTTATCGATGGTCCCAGAGACCTGGTGAGTGCTGATGGCCCGGCCTTCGAGTCCCCAATTTCGGGAAGGGATCTGACGCTGGGGATGACCGACCTGGATGAATCGACGGGAGGCTGGTGTCCCCTCGACGACAGCAGCGGCAACGCGAAGGGTGTAATTCCCGGGGGGCAGTTTCTTCGGAGCAACAATGACCCGCCCGGTGCCGTGCGCGAGCTTCAAGTAGCTACCACGGTCACGATGCGGCAATGCGGCGTAGTGCTTGTGGTAGGCGAGTTCACGTCGATCAGCGGCAGGATCGCCGGCTGCGGCTTTTTGCGAATCGCGGAAACCGAAGTCCTTGGGATTCGGCATCCCCTTGAGACGATCGGCAAAGGTGTAAAAGCGGTTGGGATGATCGATGAGGCGGTTTGTTTTACGAATCTTGGCGATAAGCTCCTGGTTTTCGGGAGACTTGGCCGCTTCATCGACACCCTTCTTCCATTTTGTAAACCGGGCGTACTCATTTTCGATTTGCGCAATCTGTTTCTCGTTCGCGGGATTGATGATTTTCTCCGGCTCAACACGAGTGATCTTTGACTCGGTGAATGCAGCCTCCGAGATCGGACCTTCGAGCTCGATCCAGTCGACCCAGATGGCAGGTGGAGTGCCATAACCGTTCTCTCGTTTGTAGCGGTAGAACTCCCTGGAAAGGGTCTTCTTGCTACCTGAGGGAGTGCGCTCTTGAATGCCAAATTCACGAGGTGTGTCTGAACCAATGACAATGGTGGTCTCGATGACCTCTGGATTCTCCTCTGTCCCGGTGACCTGGAGACTCGCGATGGGCCTGGAGGAAAAGCCATAAGGCACCTGATTGACGCGTTGAGGGTGGCCGACCTCGATGAAGTGCCGGGACGGGTCGGATCCTTTGACTGCTCCGGCCCGAATTCTCAGCTTGTAGGTTCCCGGAGGAACGTCCTTGGGTCTGGGCAAAACATCGATTCGCTGAATGGCCCAGGCAAGCTTCAGGTAAGTGCCACTGTCGCTCTTGGGAAGCTCGAGGTAGCGCTTCATGTACTCATAGGTCCGGTCGTAGCCACCTTGAAAAGAAAAGGAGGCCTGGTTGCCATCTCTGAAACCGAACTTCTTGGCATCCGGGGCCCCTTTGAGAAGTTCGGTGTTTTGATAAAGCCGGAGACTATTGGTCAGGTCGTCGAGCCTGTATTTTTTTCGGATCTTCTCGAGAGCCTCCTTGTTCTCGGGACGAGAAGCGGCCTTGTCGACTTCGGCTTTCCAGAGGAGGTAACGTTGATAGGTTTCCTTCTGAGTGGCCATGTTCTTACGGCTCTGCGCATTGACCGTATTCTCCGGCTCAACGCGGAAGACTTTCGCCTCATGTCCCACCACAGCCCGACGCTCAAACCATTCGTCGATCGCACCGCGTCCAAGCTTCAAATATTGCTCGATCTGATCGCTGGAGATAAACTGCGAGGCCCCTTCGGTATCAAAAGCGCCACCACCACCGTCAGAGGGCAACGAATTCACATCAACCTGCACCCCCGTAAGGGCCGCGATGCTGTTCTGATACTCGCGCCGGTTGAGACGACGCATCGTGATCTCACCGCCGGTATCCGAGAGGGCCCGTCGTGCTTCGACCATAGTCTTGGCGAGGGCATCGAGAAAGTCGGCCTTCTCTTTCTGCTTGGGCTGCTTCTTTTTCTCCGGAGGCATCTCGCCGGAATTCATCGTATTGAGCACCTTCTGCCAAAGCTCCGCTTCCTTGATTGTGGTGATCTTGAAGGAGATCTCCTCAAGGTTCACATCCCCTTTTTCGGATGCAGAATCATGGCAATCGAGACAATAGGTCTCGAGGAAATCGTAGTGCTTCTCGGCAAAGCGCACTTCCCTCTCCTCGGCCCGCAAGGATGCACAAAGACCCAACTGAAAAACAACTGGAAACCAGAACTGCTTCATTTCAGAACGTAACAATGTTTGGTGATCAGAACTCTAGGCCTGAAGTTGCTTCACGATGCCCGAACTATCGCCATGACGTTCGATGTCGATGCCCATCCCCTGCAACATCGTCAGCCAAACATTGCAAAGCGGCGTGTCTTTCGAAAGGACCAGATGCTGGCCAAGTTTCAGATTGGCCCCGCCACCGGTAAGGATGGTCGGACAATTGGTCAGGTAGTGGATGGAGCTGATGTTTGATCCGAAAGCGACTGCGGTGTGATCAAAAAGACTCGATCCATCGGCCTCCTTGGTCGCCTTGAGTTTGTCGATCAGGCGGGCCAGGAGTTCACTGTGAGTCTTGTCTCTCACCTTGGAAGCTTCCATGCGTTCCCCGGGTGAATAGTGGCTCACGTTGTGGGCACTGCTTTTAAGGTCGAGACTTTGTAAGAGAGCCTGACCTGGCATGCGATAAGTAAGGGCGCGCGTGCTGTCCGTCTGCAAGGCGGCTACCATGAGATCCTGCATGATCTCAATTTCGGCTTTTCCCTTGAGTCCAGGCTGCGGCTCATCGAGAGGAGCCTTGGCCTTGGGCACATCGAGCCAGTCTTCGTCCTTATTGAGTCGTGTCTCGATATCACGAATCCCCTGGAAGTATTCGTCGATCTTATCGTTATCTTTCTTCGAAAGTCCACGCTGCACGCGCTTGGCATCAGTCATGATGGCGTCCAGGACGCTCCGGTTCTCGGCGATGGCGGCCTGACGTTGCTCCAAGGGCATCTTGTCCGCAGAGAAAAGCTTGTGGAAAATCTGAACGGGATCGTCGTGACCGGCGACTGGTTTCCCCCGTTGGTCCCAGGCCATGGACAATCCCGGACCGTGCCCCTGGAGATCAGAGCCGTTGAGCTGCAGAGAGCCAAAGCGGGTATCCTGTCCCAGGTGCTTGGCGACAACCTGGTCAGCCGAAATGCTGTTGGCCATGTTCTGGCCGGGCACGGAGTAGCGGTTTGCTCCTGTGAGCCAGAAAGTGCTGCCCCAATGAGCTTCGTTGCTGAATTTGTTGGAGCACCCCTGCACCACAGTGAGATCCGACTGATGCCTCGCCAGCGGAGCAAGTCCCTCGGGAAGTTGATAGTCCGAGCCGATCTGGCTGGCGTCAGGAAACCAAGTCTCCTTGGTCACACCGAATCCGATGCTGAGAAAAACCGAGCGCTTGGGAGGAACAGCCGCCTTGGTGGCGGCAGCCGAAGCAAACTGTCGAAAACCGAGGGACTCTAGAGCGGGCAAGGCAACAATCGCTCCGGCTCCGCGGAGAAAGTGACGACGATTGAAATGGTTCTGTTTCATTAGCAAATAGAATTAGAAGGGCTCGTTACCGGTATATACCGCGAGAGCCGGGAGCGGTCACTTTTTTCTCTTTAAGTCCACCGATTTAAAAATTTTTGGGCGAGTAGCGTAGACCGGCGTCTCAGTCCTTATTCTTTCTCCGCCTCATCGTGGGAGATGGATCGACCACGGTTTCGAAATAGGTTTTGAGACGTGCCTGTAGCTCCCTGGCTTTTTCAGGCTTCTTCGTGGACAGATCGTGGGCTTCGGCGATATCCTCAACGACATTGAAGAGCTTGGTCGATTGAATCTCACGCTTCGCATTGATTTTTGCCAGCAGCTTCCATTCACCAGTCCGAATCGCCGCCATTCCTTGTCGGGGCCGCGAGAAAATCAAACCATCGACGGGACGCTTCACCGAATCAGTTTTAGGATCGGAAAACAGTGGGACAAAGCTACCTCCATCGAGTTCTTTCGAAAGACTCCCCTTCCCGCCCGCCAACTCAAAAAAAGTAGGGAGAAAGTCGTAGCCTGCCACGGGGACCCGGCAAACCGATCCCGCTTTGATCGAAGGGCCCCGAACCATCAAGGGCACGCGAATGCCCCCTTCGAGTAGGGAATGCTTGGCTCCGGACAAGGGGACGTTCGGGGCCGGACTCTTGGGATTGCCGCCGGGAACGGTCCCGCGCCCTCCGTTGTCCGTTGTGAAAATCACATAGGTGTTTTCCGAAATTCCCAGCGCATCGAGCTCGACAAGGATCCTGCCAATCCCACTGTCCAATTCCTCCAGCATTCCGGCCCATCCTTGTGAATAGGCCCGATCCGGGGCGCCCTTCTTCTGATATTTATCTAATGAGGTCTGCAACAATTCCGTGCGCAGGTGCACGGCGTAATAACTGACCTGAGTATAGAACGGCTTACCTGCTTTAGTTTGTTTTCGAATGAATTCAATCGACCGATCCGTGACTGAGCCTGTCCGTTTGGGATCTTCGACGATGTGCGCCGGCTTCATCTTGTCCTCCATGCCTCCGGTGACGTTTCCAGTGTGTCCGTCGCTCACATCGTAGCCACACTCTTCCGGTGAAGAAATCATCTTCTCTCCCCACTTTCCGAAGTGAGCACATTGGTATTCCGGATTCGCCTGCTTCAATGCCCGTGGAAGGGTCAGATGATCCGCAGGCACCCACTTACTGACGAACTCCGTTCCCGAACGAGCCGCACTCGTCCCGCAAAGGATGCTGCGCCGGGTCGGCGTGCAAAGCGGCGCCGGTGAATAGCCACCCGTAAATCGCATCCCCTCTTCTGCGATCCGATCCATCGCCGGAGTATGCAGATAGCTGGAACCGGTCTTGGGATTTTCGGGATCCATCAAACCCGACCGCTGACTCCACCCCTGATCATCTGTTAGAATCAAAATGATATTTGGTGAATCAGCCTGAAGAGCTGCGGTGAGCCCGAACAGAGAGATTAACAAGTAACGGAGTTTTTTCATCACTACTGATTATTCTATTGGGGTGGGTATCTGATGTTTGGTCTAGGAATGAGCGACACTCACTCTTTCAAGATGGAGTCGATGAACCTAGCCAACTCCTCCACGGAGATCCCGCCGGATTTATCCTTGTCGGCTCTCTTGAGGAAAATGTCGATGTGGGCGGTGGAACCGAGGAAGGCGATGAACTCCTCCTTGTTGAGAGCACCGTTGGAATCGGCGTCAAATTCGGCGTGCCACTGGGCAGGTGTTTTGCGAGAGATGCGATACCACTTGATGCTTTCGAGCTTGCTTGTGAATTCCTTGAGATTCAGGGTTCCTGACTTGTTCTTGTCGGATTTGGAAAACCCAACCGGACCATGCTTGGGAGAACGATAAATGGTAGTGGCGTATTCGACATAAGAGAGCTTACCGTCGCCATTACGGTCAGCCATCCTATGCAACTCAGCGGGCGTCATTTTAAGCATTTCAGGGCTGGGCTTGAGATTTTCCTTTGGGATCGGAAGCGTAACCCAGAGTTGATCGCAGCGCCCCTTATCATCGACTTGCGCGCGAGTAACAAAGCCCGGTTTGATTTCCTTTTCCGCGTCCAGGAAGCTGACGTAGGCGATGTTTGTCTTATCGTGGATCGTGAAGGTCTTGCTTTTTCTGCGGTGATTGACGGTGATCTTCTTGCCGTCGACGGCTTCGACAAAGCCGAAAAGGATTTCACCTTTTCTTTTTTGAGCGGCGAGTTCATTCGCAGCGAAGGTCAAGAAGAAGGAGACGATAAGGAATGAGTTAATGACGTTCATGGGCTAGAAACTTACTTGCGCTGAAACTGCTTACTCTGGACGAGAGCGTGGATGAATTCGCTGATGCCTGAATTTAAATCGGTTGAACTCTCTAACTCTGGCAGTCCCAAAGACGAACAGAGTCAAACAAGATGCGGCTTTCCGGGCCTCCCTTGAAGGTGAAGCGTGGACCAAACTTATCTTTCGGGTTCACGATGGTGACCTTCTCGTGCTCGTAGGTTTTGCTGTGACCGTTCACACTGATTCTGATCTTACCCAGCTGATATTCGATGACCAAATCGACCCACTCATTGAGTGCAATTTTCGAATCAGGCTCCGAAAATCCAGGGCCGTTCGGCAGCTTGATCCGATGCCCTCCTCCTTCGAGGACTCCAAGGATAATCATATGATGTCCAATTTGAAAACTGGGACGACCAGGCGTGAGCTTTGGTTTCTCGACCTTGTAACGCAGATGGCAGACGAATTTCTCGGGGATCTTGTTAAGGTGTCCCACTGGCTCCAGACCGAGATGATGATCCCGCTTGAGCACCTTCATAGCCTCCTCCCGATTAGTGAATTGAGGCTCGATGATTAATATCCCCCTCTCAATTTTCTTCCCTTTGGGTGCCCCCCATCGCTCTCGATCCAGTTCGCCGTCAAAGTCATCGGTATAGACTAGCTTCCCCTTTTTAAAGAATTCGGAGGTGAACTTTGGCTCTTCGACGCCGAGGCCTATCGACACCGAAATGAAGGTTGCGACAAAGGTGAAAATTGATTTTTTCATGATAATTACTCGGGAAGATCGATCTGAAGTGCGCTCGCTATTTGACAATGCGAACAGGAAGGTTGGGCTGCCTGATCACGGTCAACTTAACATTGTCCACGAAATACCCGCCCAGCCTGATTGGAGTCGTTGAGGGCTTCCTGGCATTCACGTTCACCGAGATCAGCGCGAGGGTGGCTTCCGGTTCCAGAAGACAGGACGCGGTGATCCGCTTCCCCTCGTCCCCCGGCTTAAGCCTGACAACCTTATTTCCGATCGCCACCGCTTCACTGATGATCTGGGGCCAGGCCTTGCCAATGGCATCCGGCTCGGCCTGATACAGATGAATGGTGCAACTCCCTGTCATCTTTGGCAGTTCGGAATCAGTCGGCGCAGCCTCCCGACGAAAGCGAACCGACAATTCCAGCGTGAACTGGCTGTCAGAATCCTTGGTATTCCATTCTTGCCGGAGTGAAGAGAGATCGATCAGCTGAAAAACATTGCTGGCCGACGCTCCGCCGTTGGGCCTACCGGTCACGTTGGCCGTTTCAAGGAAACGCAAAATCCGGTTCCCTCCCGGTTCTTCGATCACCTCGGCCGGATCCCCGGCCCAATATCCGAAGGAATTAGGAAACTCCCTCTTCACCAAACCAAGGGAGTCCTCAAAGTCACCATTCGAAACCGACACCGCTCTCGCTTCCGATTCCGGTGAGTTCAGCGCCCAGACTACTCCGATTCCCAAGAGACCAAGAACCGTTCCGGCAACCAAAACCGCGGCAATCTGCTGCGGCCAGGTCAGCAGACGAAAGGCAACTCCCTTTCGTGATGATTCAACAGACGTTTCTTCTTCGGCATCGAGAATCGAAACAATTTTCTGATCACGTAAATGACTGACCAGGGCCTGCTCATCGACGAGCACTCTCGTCATGATGGAACGGGCCTCCGGATGCTTGCGAAGCAGATCATTCAATTCCGTGCGCGCCTCCTCATCCCGATCATCCCGGACTTTTTGAAGCAGTGATAGCAGTTGTTCTTCCATCATGAATTGGATTTCAGTTGACGTTCAATGCAGGCACTCAATTGCTGCCGAATTCGTAGCAGGGTCATTTTGACCGCACTCACTCCCCTGCCAGACCGCTCAGCAATCTCCCGCAGGCTTTGGTTGTCGGTGTAGTGACGGTGAAGCAAAGCGGCTTGCTTCTCGTTGAGCTTCTTCACACAACCCGCCAGCGCTTCCCGACGGTCGTCAAAGGCCGAGGAAATCTCAGCGGATTCCTCCGCCATGGCTTCCATGACATCTTCATCAAAAATCAATCGCTCGCGTTGTTGGTCACGGTAGTGCGAGAGAATGGTGAATCTCGCAACCGTGAAGGCCCAAGGAAGAAACTCCGTCTCCGGATGCCAATCCGCCGCCTTCTGCCAAAGCTTCACGCAAGTCGCCTGCAACACCTCCCGCGCGTCCTCCCGGTTGGCGAGGTTGGCATGACAATACCCTTCCAAAGCAGGCTGATGTCGGGTCAGCGCTTCGATAAAGCGGGTTTCGTCGAATGCTTGCGGCATAAAGGAAAATGCGTCGTCACCGGGATATTCCACGAGAATGCCTAACGGTCACAATTTTTTCGTTGGTGGAAAATGGAGATCCACCCCAAGACCCCTTTCAACCCCGTAGTTGTCAGGTGCATGGGAACGAGGCATAAAGGTCTTCGTTGTTCACGACATACGATGAAGGCTCCTTTCTTTCTTTTTCTTCTGTTTACGGTTTTTGCTGCTCAAGCAGAGGAACGACCGCCAAATATCCTGCTTTTCATGACGGAAGACATTGGCAATGACCTTGCGTGCTACGGTCATCCAGGTGTCAAAACTCCGACCATCGACAGTTTGGCAGCCAACGGCATTCGCTACGAGCGCTTTTATACCAACTCACCGATTTGCTCCCCGAGTCGTACGTCCCTGATGCTTGGGGTGCACCAAGGCTACTCCGGCGGGCATCATCATCGCAGTAAGGAAAAAGGCTCCCCCGAACTACATTACCTCACGCACTATCTGCGGGAAGTGGGCTACACCTGCATGGTGGGAACCAAATTGATCCCTATCAAAACGGCCAAGATAGATGTGAACGTTCAACTCAATGAGCGCATGTTTGACAAGAAAGCCAAGCGATCCAAGGACACCCCCTTCTTTTGGCAGATTCAACTACAAGTCACTCATCGCCAGGCTAACAATGACCGCTGGGTGACCGCACGGCAGAAGTCATCCAAGCCGGTAATGACCTCAGAGGTAAAAATTCCCCCATACCTCCCCGACGTACCGGAAGTCCGCCTGGATTGGGCGACCTATCTCGACCAGATGGAATTGGCGGATCAGCACACGAAAATCGTCATCGATGACCTGAGGAAACGAGGCGAATTGGAGAATACCGTCATCATCTGGATGGGGGACAACGGTCGCTGTCAGGTTCGCGGTAAAGGCTACCTCTACGAAGACGGCATTCGCTGCCCTCTCATCGTATCCGGCAAAGGAGTCGAAAAAGGAAAAGTCGTCAATGATCTCGTGTCGGGCGTCGACCTATCGGCAACCATCCTGGCTTTAGCTGGCATTGAGAAACCAAAACACATGCACGGACAAGCGTTCCTGAACAACCCGAATTATCAGCCGAAGGAATTCGTCTACTCCGCCAGAGATCGTTGGGACGAGATCATGGACTGTAGCCGGACGGTCGTGGGCCCGCGCTTCAAATACATCCACAATTTCATGCCCGAAGTTCCCTACGATGCGGGCCAAAAGTACCTGAACATCATCGAAGTCCGGCCGATTCTCCCACAGCTCCGGAAAATGAACAACTCGGGCAAGCTGTCGCCGGAACAGGCATACTTCTTCAACCCCAAAAAGGAAGTTGAGCAGTTGTTTGATCTCCAAAACGACCCCTTCGAGTTGAAAAACCTCGCCAACTCTCCGGACCATCAAAACATCAAGGCCAAACTGAAAGAAAAGCTCTTCCGAAAGGCGGCAGAAATTCAGGATAAAGGACTGGTCAAAGTAAATGGGTCCTGGAAAGCCAAACATCTCGCAAATCCAAAGCGTAACTGATGCTGTAGCAAACAAGTATGATTGTCGCCCATTCTGAAAACATCTGATTACGGAGCTAATAATATGATTCGATTCATCACTCTCTTGATTACCTTTACTTGTTGTTTAACAGCTCTTGCCGCAGCAAAACCAAACGTGATCATCTTTCTCATGGACGACATGGGGTATGGTGACGTGCAGCGATTCAACCCCAAATGTGCAATACCGACCAAAAACCTTAATCGACTTGCTGAAGAAGGCCTCTATTTCACCCACGGGCATTCCTCCGCGTCAGTTTGCGCGCCGTCTCGATATGCCTTACTGACAGGCAATCGCGTTTACCGCGGTAAACGTCCAATGGGCACCTGGGCTCCATTTGGCGGCAGCCAGATCAGGGCAGGACAGCTTACGCTCTCCAAACACTTGCAGAATGCCGGCTACACGACCGCTTTCTTCGGCAAATTCCACTTGGGCGGCAAATCAAATGGGCTTAGCAACAAGTTTTCCGCCGGCCCTATCGATCAGGGGTTTGATTACTCCCTGACCTTGCCTAGCGGCATCCAAAGTAACCCCTACGCCTTTTACAAGAACGACCGTCTGAGCCGCTGGAATCCGAAGCGAAAAGCTTTTGAACATTTCGCCAATGACGCGGAAGCGAAGAAAGTCTTCACAAACGGAAAAATGGACAACTGGTCAACCGCGACTGTGGGGCCACTCTTAACCCGTGACGCACTGGCTTTCATTGATCGTCATCATGAAGAAAACGGAGCGAAAAAACCATTTTTCATGTACTACTGCTCTCAGGCCGGACATACCCCCTACAAACCACCGGCAACCTTCAACGTTGATGCGCCTACAGAAGTCAAGGACGGCGCGATAAAAATCAAAGGCCAGACAACCAATATCAGAACGGATATGATCTACGAAGCAGACGTTTCGGTAGGTCTCTTCCTGGACAAGCTCAAAGAGAAGGGCATGCACAGCAACACCCTATTCGTTTTCACCAGTGACAATGGGGTAGCTAAGGGAATCGACGCCAAATGGACGAATCCCATCTATAAAGACATCAAAGACGGCCCATACGGCGGCGAGCGCATCGAGCCAGGTGCAAACAGCACGGATCACGTTAACGGACAGGGCGTCGAGAACGGCATTCCCCTTCGCGGCAAAAAGGGCTACTGTTTCGAAGGCGGGCACCGCGTCCCCATGATTTTTCACTGGCCCGGCAAGATCAAACCACAGGCTGTAGATGACGAACTTTTCGTACTGCACGACTTCTTTCGTACGATTTCCGGTTTACTCAATCTAAACGTTCCAGCCGGCCAGGCAATCGACTCCGTGGACTTCTCGCAGCGTCTACTCAACCAGCACACGCGCCATCCGGTAAGAGGCCAATTGCTGGTGCAATCCAACCGCCCGGTCTATGGTAAGGACAAGAAGCAAATCGGCTGGAGCTTCTACAAGATTGACACAATAGCCGATAAACGAACGATCCAAAAAGCCCTCATTAACAATGACAAAAACAAACCCGTTGAGAATGCCCGCAAGTCCTCACTCATTGAAATCTACGACTTGTCAACGGATCCGGGAGAGAACGCACCAATAAAGAATACGAAAACCGGTCGGGCCCTGCACGATCTCTACAAAAAAGCACTAACGGAATAGAGCCCGACTCCATGACTTACGAACCAGCCGCCCAGTTTCGATGATTAGCCGTAAGTCCAACAATAACCCTGCGCTCGACGCTCTGAACAATCAGCCAGGTTCGGGATCTGCACGCTCTTGCTTTTGCTGGGAAGCGCAAATGATCTGACCGACGCTGATTTGCCCAGATAGATCTGCGGGAGAGCCTGCGATGACGCCGGTGACCCGCATCGTGAAACTCGGGGGTTCCAGACGAAGCTCGATGCCGGTAGATCCGAATTCCCCGATTTCCCAGTTTGCAGCTGGATCCGGGCCGGGGATGAACTGTGGGGTCTGGGCTTTAATCGGAGCACCAAGACCAAACGCCGAGAGCAGCATTAGTGTCGGAAGTTTAGTAGGCATAACTGAAAGAGATCGATCCTGTCCCTTAGATCAGTTTAGAGACAATTCCAGTGGAGTCTCCGAAGCGGGTGTTTTTCAGGCCAATCTGCTGCAGCTGGGTGGAGAAGATATTGGAGAACGGAGTATCCCTGGTGAACTTGAGATACTGGCCGTGCTTGAAGCCCAGCTTCCTACCTCCGGCGAGGACGAGGGGGTAATTCCGGTTGGTGTGAGTGGTGCTGTTGCTGCTGCCGTAGAGGAAGGTGGTGTAGTCGAGGAGGGTGTCGCTGGACTCGGGGGCGGCGGAGGTGTTGCGCATCCGGGTCAGGAAGTGGGAGAACTCGGTGGCAAGGAAACGGTCCCATTTTCCGAGTGGCTCCACCCCATCGGCTTTGTTCCAAGAATGAGCCAGACCGTGAAGGTGTTTCCCAAAGCCAAGGAGCTGCGGGAATTTTCCACCTAGCGTGGTGGCGTCGCCCATGCTGGCGATCTGGTAGGTGGCCACCCGGGTCGAGTCGGTTTGAAACGCCAAATGAATCAACTCGTACATCGTGCGAATATACTGCTCAGGGACCTTGTGATCAGAGTCGAGCTTGAGGCGCTCGCGTTCCTCGTCGGTCAGAGTCGGTTTGGCAATGTCGATCCAAGCTTGCGATTGTTCGACGTTCCTTTCCACCTGACGGACGGAGTCCATGTATTCGTCGAGCTTTTGCTGGTCGTGAATACCAAGTTTGCGGCGAACGCTGTTGGCATCTTCCAGAACGAGGTCGAGAAGGTGGGCAGAGCTTCTGAGTCGGCGGCGGTTTCTTGCGGTATCCGGATCGCCGGCCCCGAAGAGACGTTCATAAATTCGACGGGGTTGATTAACGGCTGGAATCGGGCGCCCGTGTCTGTTGTAGGAAAGGGTACTGGAACGAGTGGGTTCGCCAACTCCACCATCGGTGGACATAACCAGCGAGTCGTAACGAGTTTGACCGGCAAAATGCTCGGCGACAATCTGGTCCATGGACTGAACATTCCGAAGCCGGTTGGTGAGAATGTCACAACCCGTGAGGAAAGTATCGCCACTGTCATGTCCGCCAATCTTTTCAACTTCGGGATGAGAAAGCCCGCCAAGAACAGTCAGATGCTCACGATGAGGTTCCAGCGGTTTGAGACTCTTGTTGAACTGGAAGTCCTTCCCTTCGCCTTTGGGAAACCAGTGCCATTCCAGCTTGTCTTCCTGCTTCGGTAAGGAGACTCCGAAAGGAAAGTAGACAACGCCGAGTCTCGCAGGAGGCGGTGAGGTTTTCTTTCCATTGGCCATGCAGTCCAGAACAGGGAGGGCGAGACAGGCTCCTGCTCCCCGGAGAAATGTTCGGCGACCAATGTTCTGATTCCTCATTACTTTGTCAGAAAGGCTTCACTAGTTACGATGCTCTGCACCAGTGATTGCAAACGGAGATCATCTTTCAGCGATTTTTTTGCAATTTCTTCGACCAGCGGTTCATCAGAGAACTCTAAGGATCGACCCAAAGCATAAGCTAAAAGCCTGCTGGTGAGGGCCTGAGCAAATTGTTGCCTCCGTTCGGTTAGCAGGTATTTCTTGAGCTCCTCCAGATTCTTCAACTCCCTGCCATCGGGGAGCTTGCCCGTGGAATCCACCGGATGACGGGCCACCACTTTCTTGCCGTGTTTGCGGGGGATTTCTTCCCGGATCAAACCAGTGGCTCCATAGGCCTCGAACATTTGCCCCCAAGGATCAATGTTTCGATGACAATCCGCACAGGCCGGATCCTCCCGATGGATGAGAAGTTGCTCACGAATGGGTAATTTGGAAAACTTGGGATCACTCTCGTCGAGTGGCGGGACGTTGGGCGGAGGTGGAGGCGGAGGGTCATTGAGCAGGTTTTTGCGAACAAAGACAGCCCGCTTGATAATACTGGAATCGTATCCGGTGGAATGTCCCAACAACACCGAACCATGGGTCAAAACCCCTCCTCGCTTCGCTGATTTTTTGACCCGGCGAAACTCTCCTCCGTAGACACTTTCGATACCGTAATGATCGGCCAGTTCACGGTTTACCATTTGAAAGTCCGATTCGATGAAGTTTTCTGCTGAAAGATTGTTGCGCAGGATCTCTGCGAAAAAGTGAATCGTTTCGCTCCGGAAATTTTCTTTTAAATCCGGATGCGACTTTCCATAGATATTGGGTTCGATTTCAATACGATCAATGGCATCCACATCCAGCCATTGCGTAGCGAAGGTTTGAATGAACTCATCGGAGCGCTTGTCCTTCACCATTCGCTCCACCTCTTGGCTTAGGACGTCCGGATTGGTGAGTTCGTTCTGATGCGCAAGTTCTCGCAAGCGATCATCGGGGAGAGTATTCCATAGAAAGTAAGAAAGTCTGGCGGCAAGCTCATGAGATTTGAGTTTTCTTTTCTCCTGGGACTCAGGTTCCACCAGATAGAGGAAGTCCTGCGAAACCAAGACCATCACCAAGGTCTCTTTGAGAGCCTCTTCAAAACTTGGAAAATCGGGGCGGATTTTGGTGAAGAATGAAGTGAGCTTCTCGACTTCCTTCGGGCTAACCGGTTTCCGCCAGGCTTTCGTTAGGAAGTTCCGGAGGATGTGCGCGACTTGTTTCGCTTCATCGTCCGGGCACTTCTCTTTGGAATCAATCAGGATGTCCTGATGATGTTTGGGTGGCCACGACTCGTAAATGGGGCCCTTGAATTCCACTGACTCCACGACCAGGTAAGCAAGATCGGGATCCTCAATGCGAACGTTCCTATTCTTCCCCTTCTCATCTTTCCTTTTCTCCGTTTTGACCTCCGCAAATTCATTAGCCACGTTCATCACATTGATCAGGAGCCCCGGGTATTTCCCCTGTCCTCGGACTGGCAGCGGGAAGTTCTCAATCCTTCCCCGGAAAACATACTCGTGCGTTCCTTTCTTTGTGATGTCCAGCTCGGCCATCGTCTTTTCCTGAAGCAAGGTGTCCGGACGATATCCTACCACGACTCTCAACCTAGGAATCGGGCCCTTTTTCTCAGGTAGCTCGGCCTTCACTTTAACGCGGATTTCGAAGGGACCTTCTTCCGGGTAGTCATCCTTAATCCGACCAATGAAGCGGACCTTGGGTCCCAGACGATTTCCAGAGATTTCACCTCTTTCCATCCGCACTTTGCTGGACTCCTTGAAAGTGTGATGAAACATCTCGGGTTGAGGATCACTGACAATCACCTTGTCGAGAGCGTCCCGGGCCGACTTGATGTAGTGCTCCAGTTGTTCGCCGGTCATCTGGAGAGAGCTGCCATTGTTGCGGAGTCCGTCAGGCGACATTGGATCCTCGGGGATGTCCTGAATGTGATTGATGTCGAGCCCCAGCAGGTCACGCATGGTGTTCTGATACTGATCACGAGTAAGCCTGCGAAGGACGACTCGCCCGCCTTTGCTTTGATGGACATTGTGGGCGTGGTCGATGGAAGCATTGAGCCAGTCCAGAACAACTTTGCGTTCTTCGGTGGTGAGGTCCTCTTCGTCATCCGGGGGCATTTCCCCGAGGTTGATGACTCCCCGAACATCATGCCAGGTCTCAGCGGATCTCACATCTTTGATCAAGTCGGCGGAGAGGGTATCGAGGCGGATCTTGCCTTTCTGCTTCTGCTCACCATGACAGCCGAAACACTTCGCCTGAAGAATAGGTCGCACCTTCTCCTCGTAGCCTTTGGGAGCCTCCGGCTTGGCGAGCAGAGAGCCACAAAGCATGAAGAGCAGTGGCAAATATTGAAAGCTGGTTGGTATCCTTAGCATCTAGTTCCTGCGAATCACTCTCGTTGATTGAATTGAGCCATCCTGTGAGAGCCAGTATACGAAACAAATCTGCCCCTTGTATCATCAGCCAAGCGTTCGAGACATTACACTTCAAAGAATACTCGATGCCTCCCCGCGAGGGCTGAATCTCTATTTCCGACCGAAGGCCGGGTGGGCCACGATGGCGTGAATGGCGGCACGTAAGGAGTATTCCTCTTGCGCAATCGATTCGAAGATTGCGTCGATATGCGGACGGTCAGCCATGGAGGTTTCGCGACCATGGGAATAACTGATGAGCTTTCCGATGATGCCTTTGAGAATGCGGTCCTTGTCGGCCATCAAAGCGGCTTTGAGGGTGGGCAGGTCGCTCACTTCGCGACCATTGGGAAGTTTCATCGCAGCCTCGATTGGGACCTTGGTGAATTTGAGTTTCTTTTGAAACACCGTCGCCTTATCCTTGGCTTCAACTTCTTCCACGTGGCGATACTCGTTCCGTTTGCGCCCAACCGGGTCGTAGTATTCAAGGGCGAACCCCAGAGGATCGATCTTCGAATGACAGCGGGAGCAACTCTCAAGCTCCTGGTGTTTGAGAATGGCTTCGCGGATGGTAGTCGTCCCTCGAATGTCCGGCTCGTTGATCAAGATGTCGGCAGGTGGCTCGATACGTTCGTTATAGAGATTCTTGAGAATCCACGAGCCTCGGTGAATCGGTGAGGTGGCAAAATCAGTGGAGGTGAGTTTGAGGAAACCAGCCTGGGCAATGAGCCCACCCCGTTCGCTATTCTTGGGAAGTTTGACCGGAGAGAAAGCATCACCCTTGACAGCGCGCAACCCGTAGAAGCGGGCCAGACGGTCATTGGCCATGACGAAATCCGAGTCGATGAAGTGTTCCATGCTCAGACCGTTCTCAAGCATGTGGCGAAAGAGTTCACGACCCTCGCGCCCCATGGAGTCGACCGTCATACGTCGCACGTTCTTGAACACACGGACGTCCGGACCGAAGTCGTCAACCTTGTCTCGCTGCAACCACTGCCGCGTAAAGTCGTCGATGAAGCGCCCCGCCTTGGCGTCCTTGAGCATTCGCTCCACTTGCTCAGATGGATCCTTGCTCAAGGCACCGGAACTCGCTGCATTGAGCAGTTCCGCATCAGGCGCGGAGTTCCAGAGAAAATAGGAAAGTCGATAGGCACGTTCCACTTCGGTTAACTCAGGCGACTCTGCTTTGTAGATGAAGTGCGGAGAGGTCAACAACGCGATCAACACGCTGCGCGCCGTGGCGGTCATCGAAGCGCCCGAATTCACCCGGGTTCGCGCGATCTCGACAAATGCCTTGCGATCCTCCGCCTTCAGCGGTCGCTGTGTGAGCAACAAGGCAATGTGATCGACCAGCTCCTCCGGACTCATCTTCGGCTTTGGGAGAATGGTCTGCATCGCGGCGGTCGGCCACTCCTCCGTCAAAGGACCGGTCACCTTCACATGAGAGAAGCGCATGGCGGGACCGTTGTGCGGTTTCTTGGCAAGACTTCGACCCGGCACGCGAGCGCTATCGAAGGTGAAGGCCAGTTGATCCCCCGCCCTAAGAGTGAGCTCGGTCGTAAAGCCTTTCGAGCCGTGCGGCATGGGAATCCGTCGGATCATTTGAAAGCTGGTTGGATGACGTCCGTCTCCGAGATTAATCCCAATGATCTCGCCTTCTTTGGATTTGTCCGAATGCGCCTTCACTTCGAGCCGGTAAACTCCGAAGGAGGGGATCGCGAATTGGTCGTGGCTCTCTGGATCGATAGAGAAATGCAGATTGCTGCGGTAGGGGCGAAAGCCAGTGATCACATAGTCATCCCCATCGCGATAATCACCTCCCCCGCCCGTGGCAAAGTTCTTGCTGCCGTGGAAATGCCGAGCATCGAATTCCCACGTCCTCGTTTCGGGTTTGGCATCCGGCAACACCCGCTCGGCAATGAAGCGTGCAGTCTTCAGATAGGCCATAACTTGATGCGGCGACATCAAGTGGGCCTCGCCAAACTTGTCGAAGCCGTGCTCCACGTGATCGGGCGGGAGTAAACCAGTGAAATCAAAATCGATTCCAAAAAGGTCACGCATCGTGTTGGCATACTCAGCACGAGTGAGCCGCTTGAGTGGATTGACTGGACTCTGCGCGAGAATGCGTTTCTCGAGAATCTTCATGACCTCGGCGACGGCTTCGGCTTCAGGTTGCGGCTCCTTTTCAGGAGGCATCTCACCGTCCTCGATCACGGCGGCAATAGTCTCAAGCATACCCTCATCGGCAAACAAATCGCCAATTGGTTTGTCCAGTCGCACCTTGCCCTTTTGCTTTTCAGGGCCGTGGCACTTGACGCAGTTTTGAGTGAAGAATTCTTGTAGCTTGGGCTCCGCACAGAGAGTCCCCGGCAGCAGAATGCTCGCCAACAGCGTTGTCCAGGTCAGCCACATCATGACAACACCTTGAAAGCTCCGGTGCTTTCCCCGAAGCTGTCCTGTTCGGCTCCGAATAGTTCGAGCAACCCGAGGTAAAGGTTGCTCATCGGCACATCCTTCTTCCGCCAATAACCCGTGGTCTTCATGCGGCTGTCAAAAACCAACGCCGGCAGATCATCGAAATTGTGCGAGTTGGCACTGCCCATGGATGCGGTCAAGAGCGTGGTCGTCTGATCGAAAAGAGAACTGTTGCCTACCTTGCGTTCCTTCATCGTACCGAGCGCGGTGTTGATCCGCTTGAGGATCGCGTGCTCCAGCATGAGCAGCTTCTTGATCTTGTCAGGCTTCTGACCGTGGTGGGACAGGTCGTGGTAGTTGCCGCTCAGGCCGGGTTCCTTGAAGCCTTCCCAGAACGGAATCTGCACCGTGACGGAACGCGTTGAATCGGTTTCCAAAGCCAGCACGGCCAGATCCATCAAAGTGCCGACAAAGTCGTCCACCGATTTGCGGTCGAAGTCCTCGAGTTGGTAATCCACCTTCGGTTTGGAGCGGTCAGCCCAATAGGCGCGACGTTTCACGGTCTGCTCCACTTCGCGAACTGAAGTGAGATACTCGTCCATTTTTGCCCGGTCGGTAGCATTGAGATGCTTCTCCATGGACTTGGCCTGAGAGAACACTGCATCGAGAATGCTGCGGTCCTCGGCGAGAACTTGCTGTTGCGCCTTCTCGTTCTCGTTGACCTGGAAGAGCAGGTTGAAAATCTTGCGGGGAGAATCGATCTGTTTCACCGGCAGGCCGTGCTTGTCCCAGGAGATCTGGGAAAAGTTCAGGTTCTCCCCGGCTTGAAAAACCAACGACTTGAAACGCGTGTCGTCTCCAATCAGATCAGCGACCGCCTGATCAATGGAGAGCCGGTTCTTGCGGTGCAACTTGTTGAAGTAACCGGAGAGAATGCCCACGCATGGCGTATGTCCGAAACCGTTCTGAACGGCGGGGTTGTCCAGCCCACTGAATACCTTCAGCTGACCAAAGTGATCAGATAACTCGTTCAGCAAGGGCGGAGCCTTTTCAAAAGCACCTTCCGCTGACGGGATCAACTTCGGCTGATAAAAGCTAAGGTGATTAACGATCGTGAGAAGGCGGCGCGGCGCATCCGCCTCGGCTACCTGCCCCAAGCTCTCCAGGCGAGGGAGAAGCAAAGCGACTCCGGCTCCCCTGAGGAAAGTGCGTCTTTTCATGAGTCCGTCTGATGACATGGGATTGTTGAGCTTTCATTTTTTATGACACAAGGACCTGTACTCGGCGAGCATGATCCGTATAGCAAAACATACGCCCTATCCCCAAATCGAACTCGCCGTCGCGTTCGCGTCTGCAAAGCGATCAATCTTCACGCCAGCATCCTGGAGCATCGTCGTCCACAGATTCGCGAGAGGAGTGTTTTCCTTCTCAGCCTTCCGGTGCTGGCCGTGTTGGAGGCCTTTGAAACCGCCACCTGTCAGGAGACAGGGAACGTTGGTGTTGCGGTGAGCCGTGCGCAATCCCCCACCATTGTAGACAAGGCTGTTGTCGAAAAGAGTGCCGCCATTCGGGTCGAGCGGATCCTTGGTGGCGCGGAGTTGATCGATGAAGCCGGAGTAGAGCTGCATCCACTTCTTCGTTCGCTTCAGATTGAGCTCATGCAGTGAGACATTGGAACCATAGTGTGACAAGGTATGCGGCGAGGAAGAAATCCCCATGCTCTGGAGCAAGCCGGCATCGGGCATGCGGTAGGTCACGACTCTGGTGGAGTCGGTTTGCCACGCAGCGAGGATCATCTTGAACATGGCCTTGATCTCCGGCTCTCCCTGCATCCCCTCCGGGGGCTTGGTCTGGGTGGCCTTGGGATAAGGAATGTCGATCCACTCTTCCTCGCGACTCAGGGCCAGTTCGATGTCGCGAATACTGGAGGTGTAGTCCTCCAGCTTCTCCCGGTCATCTTTGCTCAGCAGGCGCTTGGTCGAGTTTCCTTCGAACTCCAGGATATCGAAAATACTGCGACGTTGCTTGAGCGTGTGCAGCATTTCCTCCCGACTGATATCACCGCCAAAGATCTTGAAGTACACTTCCAGCGGCGAAGCAAAGCCCGGAAGCGGGCTGCCATCCTCGCGATAGGACATCGCCACCCCGCCGTGACCGTTGCCGGAGTCACCGTTCTCGCAGTTGAGCTGAAGACTTTCATGGCGGGTCCCCTTCCCCAGATGCTCTGCGGCTACCTGATCGCAGGAAACACTGTTGTGCCTGGCCTTACCGGAAAATCCGACCACGTTGGCGCAGGTCAGGACGGCTTCACTCCCTTCATGAGGTTGCTTGTTCTGCGCATTGCTCAAATTCGAAACCATGGTCACATGACCGAGGTTTTTCTTCATCGGATCCCAACCGGCAGGCAGGGCCAAGTCTTTAAGACTACCACTTTCCGATGGATAGAAATGCTTCTCCATATGGCCGTGACCCATCGACATCCAGAGAAGTCGTTTCGGAGTTCCAGCAGCCAAAGCCTTCTCGGCGAGAGCTCGCGACCCGGCTGGAAGAAGACTGGCCAGAAACGGCAGGACCAAGCCCTTGCTTCCATTGCTGAGAAAAGTGCGGCGATCAGTATGAGTAGTTAGGTTCATAGGAAATCATTGAGGTTAAGAATACGAAGGAAAACAGAAGAAGGGAATTACGGATGGAGTCATTGCTTGTTTTCTCCCTTGTTGAAAAACGGTTTAAATCACGGCCTGAAAAAGGTTTCCTCGGCAAAATTTCCAGAATCTCAGGCGAACATTTCAAGCATGGGCTTCCCTTTCGTTCCCCCCACATGGAACGGACGACCGGTAGCGGTGATGAAGGGCTTTTCACGGGGGATTCCAGCAGCGTGCGCGATGGTCGCGTGGAAGTCCTCCACCGTACGTGGCACATCGGGTGTCGCGCCCCGTTCATCACTCTCGCCGAGGACAAAGCCTCGCTTCACACCAGCACCAGCAAGACCTACCGTGAAGCAAAGTGGGAAGTGCCCACGCCCCGCTCCGTTGTAATCCGGTTTCCGGCCAAATTCGGTCGCCAGCACAACCAGCGTCGAGTCAAGCAAACCAGAACCTTCCAAATCCCGGATGAGAGCCGCATAACCCCGATCAAAGGAAGGAGCAATGTCGTCCATATCTCCTTTGATGTCTTGGTGCATATCCCAACCATCGCTGGTCACCTCAACAAAGCGAACCCCGGCCTCGACCAGACGCTTCGCCAAGAGGCAGCCTTGACCAAACTTCGAGTCACCATAGAGCTCGCGCGTGGCTTTATCCGCCTGACCCAAATCGAAGGCCTGCAGATCCTTACTGCGCAACAATCGCAGGGTTTCATCGTAAAAGTCCCGATAGGCTGCGACATTGCTGTCCTGGTATTTTGCGACAAACCGTTCACTGAGAGTATTGGCCAGCTCAAGTTTCATCTTCAGACGCCGTGCCCCACCTTCGATTTTGAGATTTTCCAATCCAGCTGACGGTTCGAGAATCGGGATGGGGCTGTATGTCGGAGCGAAGAACCCATTGCCATATCGCGGAGGTTCATTGATGCAGGCCGAACTAGGCAAGGTATCATGGCTCGCACCAAGATAATGCTGGGCCCAGGCCCCGAGGTTGGGATGCTTGATCGTGTTGCGTTCGGCAAAAGCCGTCCGCATGAAGTACTGGGCCGGCCCGTGAACTCCGATCTTAGCACTCATTGTGCGGATCAAGGAAATGCGATCAGCGACCTTGGCAATCTCCGGCAAATACTCCGTCACTTGGAAATCCGCCGCCGTCTTGATCGCATCTGCCGGCCCCTTGGCCTTTCCCTTTTTAGGGTCAAAGGTGTCGATATGACTCATCCCCCCTTTCACATTAATGAAGATGATGCGCTTGGCTGAACCGAATCCGGCGAGGCCCTTGGTCGATTCTATCTGGTAGCTGCGAGCCACATTGGGAAGAACCGCGAGACCGAAGGCAGCTTTTGCCGCGCGCTCGATGAAGTGTCGTCGATGAATCATGAGTTTGGATGATTGGTTGAAAGCGAATGCATGAAGAACCCCAAGGCTACTGCACGAACAAAAATTCTGGGTTGTTGAAAAGAGTCCAGGCCAACTCCTCAAAGGTGAGGTTCCTCTCGATTTCGGCTTGAAGTAAGTTTTTTTCGTCCACCGTCGGCAGACGGCTGAAGAAACAAAGGTAGAGTTTTTCGAGTGAACCCTCCGTCGAATCCATTGCATGAACTGCCTCCATCAGCTGCCCTTCCGGATCCATTAGTAATTCCTTAAACTCTCCGTTCATGAGCATGAGCGTTTGGGGTATGCTCCCCTCCCGGCTACCGTCGTTGGCAATCTCCCGCGAGGACTGACCAAACATGCGAAGGAAATGGACATCCCTCTCAGGCTGCGGCAGCTCCGAGGCCCGGAGCAGGTAGGAGCGACCGAACTGATGCGGCATCCTCCCGGAACCAGCGAGATCGCGTTCGACCAGCCGCTTCTTGCTTCCTCCTCCGACATACCCTGCCTTCTTGAAAGCAAGCGCGGTGTCCTGCAAGGCCACATTGCTCGATTGAATGGCATCGAAATCCATCGCAAAGCGCGTGGTTTGATGCGACTTATCCACTTGGAACTCATCAATATCTGAGCCCAATGCCAGAACGAGAACGGAATCCCAGGCTTGCTCAGCGGTCATCCGGCGGAGAACGGGTCCGGCGAAGAGATACTCGCCAATTTCCCCGATGGCTGGCGTAGGATTCGCTTCTGCCTGGTAGGCTTTGGTATTAAAAATGATCCGCTGGAATTCGCGTAAATCGAACTCGAGATCGACCATCAATCGCGTGAGGTCAGCCAACAATACCGGATTGGATCCTTTGTTGAGGTCGTCGAGGTCGTAGATCGGCTCGTGCACAGCAATCCCAAACATTTGCTTCCAGAGGCGGTTGGCGATGTTTGCTGCAAAGCGAGGATTGTCCCTGTGAGTCATCCAAGTCGCGAACGACTCTCGAAGTTTATGAGGGTTCTTGAGGTCCACCCGATAAGGAGGAAGCTGACGATCTCGATGCCCCCACGAAATCAAGGAAGGCTCAACCTTTTCTCCCGGCTTTGCGTCATCATAAGCGTAGTCCTTCGGGTAGGTCAGAGCATTTTCTCCGGTGTCCTTGATCCGGTGCATACTAGGAGAAAAGATGGTGGCGCCATCCTGCTTGCTCAAGTCGGCGTGCCCCTTGATGCGATTGCCCACTTTGCGGGGGTCGCGATGACTCACATCGGTCGCTCCAAAAAAGGAGGCCATTTCATAGAATTCCCGCTGGCTCCAGTCGGCAAAGGGATGGTCATGGCATTGGGCACAACTCACATTGGCACCTAGAAAAACGGTCAGGGTATTGGACAGACTGTCCAAGGGCATTCCTGTATCTCGGAGCAAATATCCCGTAGCTCCGTTAGTGGCGGTACTGCCATCGGCAGTCAGCATATCGCGAACCGTCTCGTCCCAAGGGCGGTTCTCCCGGATTCCGTCCTTCAACCATCGTTGGTAAAGGCCATATTTCGCTCGCTTGATCGTCGATTTCAGACGAAGCATGTCAGCGAACCAGTTAAACTGGTGGGACACGTATCCCTCGCTCAAGAGGAGTCCATCGATCAACGTGGCACGCTTGTACGAATCGGTGTCCTTCAAGAAACTCCCGACCTCGTCTGGAGTAGGAATGCGCCCCACCGTATCGAGGTAAATTCGGCGCACAAAGACTTCGTCACTCGAGGGCGCATTTCGCTTCTGTCCCTCAGCTGCGAGCTTAGTAGAAAGCCGGTGATCGATGTGAGCCGCACCACGCATCACTTGCTGTAGACTTAGAGTCAGATCACGATTGCGCTCTACTGGTGCGGGATTTTTGACCTCAGCGATCGGCGCCAACACCAACGGCGGCCTCTCTCCCTTGTCGACCACTTCTGGAGTGGCCCTTCCCTTCGCTTTCCTCCTCGCTTGCCGGATTTCCTTCTTCGACAATTCATCTGCAGGTAGATCCTGTGACAAACCTATCCCGATCAAGGCAAAGCAAACAACGAACAGACGGGTCAAACTTTTCATTTTGTGAGAAGAAAAAGAGGCTGAGCGACCTTTCTATCCAGGATATCTCTGAACTCGGTCTCTTTATGAAACCACTATTCTTCATATAAGTTTTAAACTTTTTGGAGCGATCTTCGTGTAATTGGCTTTGTGAGATTAAGATAAAGATTACGATTCAAGATGAAAAGCTACCGCGATAAAACGGTTGGCTGGTAACAACTATTTTGATCATGGAGCGCACTGGATAGTTGTCAGGCTCCAATTGATCGAGCGAGGCCTCAATCATCGGCAGATCGGTAAAGCTCACATCGCGACCCAGGGCATAACACAACAATCCTTCGAACAACGATGCCGCTACCGCGCGCTCCTGTTTCATGAGTGCTGCTTTCAGCCCATTGCCTCAGCGCGTTTTAGTTAACCCATGATTTATGGTCAGTGGTTCGGGCGGGCGTGAGGTTTATTCACTAATCAAGCGACCTGCATCGTGGGGCTGAGTGGTGCACCTAACAAATAGCCATCCGCCCTTGTGCGCTGTGGGGTGGTGTAAGGTTGGTGTGATTTTGTAATAGCATTGCGGGGTGTGTGAGTAGTAGAATTGCAAGAATGAAAATATTTGTTCTACTTCCACTGCTTATTGCTCTGGGTTCTTGCAATAAGCCTGAACCTGTTGATCAGAAAGATAAGACTGACCAACAAATCAGCATTAAGTCACCTAAAGGGTCACTGGAGGAGAGTATTATTGGTAAGGTCATCACTGTGGCGCTTAACGAGAGAATGCAGCCGCAGATGATATTCAGTGCGAATGGTGTCATGCTGCTCAACGGACCAGATGGCAATTTAGAGGATCGAGGGTTAACTTATAAGATCAAAGGCAATGAGGTGTTGATTTTTGAAGATGGAGAAAGAGATGTTGGAATCTTATTCTCTTCTTCAATCCCGAAGGTGGGTGATCAGGTTGAAATAGGGCCTGAGGATGACAAACGAAACGTTACCATCATAAAGATCGAGGCGGCGAATGAGATAATCAATGATCCTGTGAGGCTAAAACAACAGGAGGTTGATTCCGCACTCAGCGTTGAACAGGCGGAGGCTCTTTTGGCCCGGGGCCTTGGTCAATGGGAAGGAAGTGGTGTCATCAAGGGTGCCGATGGTGAGGTGTTAGCCGAGATTCCGCTTGTCTCCACAGTGCGCTGGCTTGAGGAGGGAGATGAAGGGTTCAGAAAAAACGGGAAGGAGTCCGGCGAGTCGAAAGTGCAGCAGATGCGGGTCACTGAAAAACTTCCGCAAGGTGATAATGTCATGGTGTTAACACGCTGGTATGATAGCAGAAAGGGATTGTTTTTACTGACTCGCCGATTGCCCGGCGAGGAGCTTCCAGTCGATCCCGGCGCTGAAGAGACCTATGAAGCAGACACAGAGACGTATATTGGTATTGTCCGCAAAGGCATACCGCCCGACACTAGTTTTACTTGGACGAGTCAGATGACGAGCGAAAAATGGATCTACCGAGGTAAGTTCCTTGAGAATGGCAAACTGGGGTGGACTCGGGTGGATACCCAGAAACCCGTGAAGGCAGAGCCTATTGATTCATTAGATTCATCAGTTGCTGAAATTTCGATATGGGACGCCATCTATCAAGGGAATATTGAAGCAGTTAAGAAGAATTTGGCTAGAGGTTTCGATATAGCTTCCAAAGATGCAATTTATGATGGCACCCCTCTTCATCATGCTGCCTACAGTGGACAAAATGAAGTTGCATTATTCCTGATCAACAAAGGGGCCAATGTTAATGCGATTGGTGGACCAAAGAGATATCCTGCTATGGAAACTCCCCTAGATGTAGCAATTCGAAGAGCACAAAATAGAACTATTGATCTTCTTCGAAAACACGGAGCTAAGACAGTTAAAGAATTAAAGGCTGAAGCAGAGTAGCCACCCGCCCTTGTGCCTTGTGCGCTGTGGGGTGCCGAAGGTGTGGCGCACCACGCATCACTTGCTGTGGACTTAGAGTCAGATCACGATTGCGCTCAACTGGTGCGGGATTTTCAACCCTGCTTTCCCAGTATCCTCTGAGCTTGGTCTCTTTCTAAAACCACTGTTCTTTATCAAAGTTTCAAAATTTCTAGGAGCAATCTTTGTAGTGGAGAATAGGAATCTCATCGGGATAAAAACGGTTGGCTGGTAACAACTATTTTGATCATGGAGCGCACTGGATAGTTGTTAGGCTCCAATTGATCGAGCGAGGCCTCAATCATCGGCAGATCGGTAAAGCTCACATCGCGACCCAGGGCATAACACAACAATCCTTCGAACAACGATGCCGCTACCGCGCGCTCCTGTTTCATGAGTGCTGCTTTCAGCCCTTGCACATCCTGAAAGGTCTCGCCGTTGGGTAATTCGCCACTGGCATCGACCGGGTAAACCTTTTTGGGGCGATGGGGAATCTGCTGAGCCTGCTCAGCTTCCGTGACCAGTTCCTCGTCTCGCCAGAGACCGACGGCATCGAAGTTCTCCAATCCGAGGCCAATGAAATCGAAGCGTGCGTGACAGGAGGCGCATTGCGCTTTGGTCTGATGCAGCTCGACTAATGATCGCACCCTGGCCAGGGGCTCGGCTCCGGCATCCAACTCGGGAACGTTTGGCGGAGGTGGTGGTGGCGGGTCATTGAGCAGGATCTCTTTCACCAAGGAACCACGAATCACCGGAGAGGTTCGATTTCCCATCGTTCCAGCCGACAAGAACGCCGCTTGGGTCATCAAGCCGCCTCGAGGTGAGTCTGCTGGTAGGATGACCTTCTGGAAAGTGTCACCAGCAAAGACCTCGGCAAGGCCGTACTTCATCGCCAGCACCCCGTTGACCATCACGAAGTCAGAATCGATGAGGTTGGACGCTGGCAGGTTCTCCCTTACCAGCGTTTTGAAGAACTCAATCGGCTCCTGTCTCGCGGCTTGAATCATCCCGTCTGTGCGGTGCAGTAACAACTTCGAGTTGAGAGTGAGCGAGTCGAATCGATCCAAGTGCGCCCATTGCGACATGAACCCTTTGAAAAATTGGTTCGCGAGTGGACTATCCAACATCCGATCAACCTGCTGCTCCAAAACCGCAGGTTGAAGAAGCTCACCGCTTGCAGCCAACTGCAAAAGTTCTTTGTCAGGAGGGCTGCTCCAGAGGAAATAAGAAAGGCGATTCGCCAAGCTGACGGCATCGAGAATTCTCTCTTTCGCTTCTTTCTCCCGGGGTTCCAGCAGGTAGAGAAAACGGGTTGATGTCAGGATCATCGCAAGTGGATCGACGATCGCCTCCCGGAAACCAAGTCCCGCTTTGCGCTGTTCCTGATAAAAGCTGAAAAGCTTGTCTTGATAACCATCCGGAAGCCCGCGGTCACGAAACGCGACTTCGGCAAATTCCTCCAAAAACCGGCTGGCAGCAGAGTCGAGTTCCTCATCTGTCGCGGTCGCCACTTGGTATTTCTCGACCAATCTTTCAAAGGGCGACTTGGGGTCGTAGAACGGCCCTTCGACTTCCATCCACTTGGCAAAGATGGTGTCTTTGGGAGCATCCGGCTCAATCGGCCGGTAGTGATGATAAAACTGCTCGGAGCTGGGCCCTCCGCGCTTGTCCTCCAGCACAAAGAGGGGCCGACGAGACTGGTGCCAGTGGTCGGGACGAAAGTCAGGCTGAAACACAGGGTAGTAAAGGGTTTCATGAATCGACGGTTTTTCAATCGTTCCTCGAATCCAGAAACTCCCGAATGCCCTTCCGTGCTTGCCGCCCAATCTGCCGTTGTGCTCCATCAGGCGGACACCGCGACGGATGTTGACGCCATCGACCACGCCGCCGCAAAAACGAACATTGTAGTGGGCACGTGCATCGGTTCGAAAAAAGACACTCACATGCTCCACCAACAGGTCGTGCGACAACATGCGGCCCTTGGCATGAATATGACGATTACGATCATAGTATTCCCGCTGACCTTTCCAGACGCCGTTTTGCGCGTTCGGGCCATCCGTATCGTATTTAGACCATTCCTCATCGGTGAGTCCGGCCTCAGCCGGAGTCTTTCCGTCCTCCTTGACCAGCCTGATCTTCTCCATGACGTCGTAGATCCGCTTGCTTCGGGTCTCCGTGTTGGCGAACTCCCTCCGATCCAGCACTTGAGATTCCAACCTCGGTTCGCAAGCCCAGTGCAGCGCCGTGCGGGCAACTTCCTGTCCGTAGGCGAAATATTTGTCCAGATCCATCGCGCCGAGAGATTGGTTCTGGCCGATCGTGTCGAACCCTCCGGCGGGATCATCCGGCAATTCATTTGGTAGCAGCCGAACTCCCATCAGGCTTTTGATGGTCGCGGCGTACTCCCGCTGATTCAGACGACGAAGCGCAATCTCGCCACCGCTGTCACGGAGCAACTTTTGAGCGGCCCGCAAGGATTCCGTCAGATCACCCACCACTCCAGCCAACTCATCCTTTGGCGGGCGCGGCTTCTTTTTTGGGGGCATTTCGCCCGCGTTGAGTTGGTCGAGAATATCCTGCCAGTGCAGCGCATCGGTGCTGTTGCCAATCGAACGGACCAGCCCCTCGAGATTGAGATCTGCTTTCGACGTAGCTTCGTCATGGCAGTCGTAACAATGCGTTTCGAAAAAAGGCTCGATCGACTTTGGAATGGAAATTCCAGTTTCCTCCCCCATCGCCTGACCGGCCAGGAATCCGCAGGTAATCAGTAGAAAAAAGCAAGTTCTCATCGCGCCAAAAAGGGTTCACTGGTGACTACTCGTTTCACCAGCTCCCGAACCGGATACTGATCCGCTTCGAGCTCGTCCAAAACCGCCTCAATCAGCGGGAGATCGGTGAAACTCACATCGCGCCCCAGAGCATAACACAACAGCCCTTCGAAGACCGATCCGGCCACGGTGCGCTTTTCTTTCATCAGTGCTGTCTTCAGCCCCTGCACATCAGCAAAGGTCTCGCCGTTGGGTAATTCGCCACTGGCATCGACGGGATACAGCTTTCTTTTCGCCCTGGGATTTTTTAGCTGCGAAAAGTTCTCGACGTCGGTCACGAGCTCTTCATCCCGCCACATGCCGATGGCATCAAAGTTTTCCAAGCCCAGCCCGATGAAATCGAAGCGGGCATGGCAGGACGCACACTGGGCCTTTGTCTGGTGCAGCTCAACCAAGGTGCGAACGCTCGGTAAAGGCTCGGCCTTGGCGGCAATCAACTCGGGCACATTTGGTGGTGGTGGTGGCGGTGGATCATTGAGGAGGATTTCCTTCACCAGCGCACCGCGAATGATCGGCGAGGCGCGATTTCCCATCGTTCCGATCGCGAGGAAAGCAGCTTGCGTGGTCAACCCGCCCCTTGGCGAGTCGGCGGGCAGTTTCACCTTCTGAAAGCCGTCGCCGGTGTAGTGATCAGTCAGGCCGTATTTCGAGGCAAGCACGCCGTTGATCGTAACAAAGTCCGAGTCAATCAGATTCTTCGCCGACAGATTTTCCACCACCAGGGTTTTGAAAAACTCCACCGGCTCCTGCTTCGCGGAAAGGAGATAAGCATCGGTGAAGTGGAGAAAGAAGCGAGTACTCAGCCCCACGCTGTCGAGACGTTTCAGATGCATCCATTGGCTAATAAATCCCTCATAAAACTTCTTAGCCCGCGGATGGGACAACATGCGTTCGGTCTGTTCCAGCAGGACCGATTCCTCAAGCAAGGTCCCGTCAGCAGCGGCGCTCATCAGTTCTTCATCCGGAGGCCCGCTCCAGAGAAACGCCGCCAGTCGGTTGGCGAGGCTGACCGCATCCAGAGCCCGCGTCCCCTCCTCTTCGCCGATGTCAGGATTCACCAAGTAGAGGAAACGAGGTGAGGACAGGATGAGGGCAAGCGGATTCACCATGGCCTGGCGGAAGCTTTTCCCATCACTCCGTTGGTTCTGGTAGTAGCGGTGCAACTTCGTCACAAACTCCGCAGACACCTCACGACCCCGAAACGCGGCCGCGGCAAATTGCTTCAGAAATGCTTCCGCAACCTTATCGAACTCCTCGTCGGAAGTGGTGGCGACTTGGTAAGTCTCGACCAATTCCTCGAATGGGGTTTTTTCATCGTAAAATGGACCTTCGGCCTCCAGCCACTTCACTAGGATAGTTTCCTTCGGAACATCGGGTTCGATGGGGCGGTAGTGCTGATACAGTTGATTGTTGGGAGGGCGACCGCGTTGGTCTTCGAGAAAGGAGACAATCTTCCTGGCACTTTTAGCTGTCGTCGGCCGGAAATCGTCTTCGAATTCCGGATACCACGTCATCTCGTGAGTCGAGGGTTCCTGAATTGACCCAGTCACGTAGAAACTGCCAATCGGTTTTCCGTTCTCGCCGCCCTTTCCTCCATACGCCACGGTCATGCGAATTGAGCGTCGAATCTTCACACCGTCAACCACCCCAGCAGAAGCCCGCAATCGATAGTAGGCCCGGGCATCAGGCTGGAACGGAATCCCCGTGCTACCGACCAAGTTCCGAATCGGCAACATGCGCCCCAAGGGGTGATACTCCTGGTTGTCCTGGTAGTAGCCTGCCATGTTTCTCCGATCCCGATACTCGGCGTGACGAGGATACTTCTCGGAGCCTCGGTTGTAGCGATTCCATTCGGCTTCGGTTAGGCCCACTTCCTTGTAGGAGCGGTCGGTCTCATGCACCATCTGGACTTTTTCGAGGATTTCGTGGATCTGCTTCTCCTTACCTACGGAGTTCGCAAAATCTTTCCGCACCACCTTGGACTTCTCCCGAGGCTGCTCCGCCCAGTGCATTGCGGTGCGAATGACCTCCTTTGCCTGCTCAAAGTAGTTTTCGAGATTGATCGCTGTGAGTGACTGGTTCTGCCCAATCGTGTCGAACCTCCCGCTCGAGTCATCGGGTAGTCCTTCGGCCATAATGCGAATCCCCAGTAATTCTTTGACGGTGGCTTCATACTCACGGCGATTAATGCGTCGGAGAACAATCTCGCCCCCACTGTCCTTGAGCATCTTCTGCGCTGACTGAAGAGCTTCCGTTAAATCCCCCACCACTCCGGCCAATTCATCCTTCGGCGGGCGCGGCTTCTTTTTCGGTGGCATTTCCCCCGCGTTGAGTTGATCGAGGATGTCCTGCCAGTTCAGCGCATCCGTGTTGTTGGTAATCGAACGAGTCAGGCCCTCCAGGTTAAGATCCCCCTTCGAAGTGGCTTCGTCATGGCAGTCGTAGCAATGCGTTTCGAAAAAGTTTTCAATCGACTTTGGGATGGGAACACCTTCGGCGCCAAAGGCCGGGCCAGTCAGGATTCCGGCAGCAAGCAGGATATGGCATAGACTTCTCATCGTGACTGAAACAATGGGCTGGTGACGATCCTCTCGATCATGATCCACACAGGAAAGTTGTCAGACTCCAACGGATCGAGCGAGGACTGAATCATTTGAAGGTCGGTAAAGATAATGACGACGTTGGGTTGGGTCGCGGCTCGCTGATCCAGATGCTGCGCGCCCGTGCCGTGTGCCATCCGGACCGTTTCAGGGCGTTAGGGTGATCCGCAGGCGCACGAAGTAGTCCAAGCCGTCATCGGGCCAGCGCAGGACGCGTTTCTGGAAGCCGGGAACGGGAGGCACGTGGGCCTCGAGAGCGGTGGTGGCAGCCGGTGGAGGGTTCTCCGACCAGGCCTCGAGATCCCGGGAAAACTCCATCACGTAGTCAATGCCCGTCAGCTGCCCGTCGCTGCGGAGGGGGTGGCTGAGAACGAACTCCCCGTCAATGACCTCGAAGCTCGTTCCCAGCGGGCTGCCGTCCGCGAAGGTGGTGGAGACCACCCGGGGATCGCCACCAAGCGCGTATTCGTGGAGATTGGAGAGGCGGTCACCATCGGGATCATCCTCCGAACCTGCGAGAATTAAACCGTGATCACTCGCCCATTTTTCGTAGGGCACTTCCTCTTCGCCCTTCGAATTAACGGAGAGCGTGATGTTGGAAACCGAGACTCCCGGTGTGCTAGTGCCGTGGATTTGGCGGGCAAAGCCCAGAGCAATGTAGTCGTAGCCGGACAAATCGTTGGGTGCTTCGCTATACCCGGAAAGGTCGATGGTGCCGCTGTAGGTCCGCGCCCCGGTGGTTCCGGTGAGTGATACTGCAGCGGCGCTGGCTGCACCGTTGGTGGACACACCATCGGCAAGATTCACCATTTCAATGCCCGCATTTGAATAATACCATGCATTGCCATTTTGAGCCCCAAGGTTCATGACCAAACTGTTGTCGCTCGCTGTGCCCGAAAGACCCCAAAGATGAACATAAAGAACTTCGCCGGGATCGTTCAGGGAGTAATCAAAGCTGAGTGTCAAAAGATTACCCTCGTTGGCAGAGAGGCCGTCTACAGGAATCATCCGCCCCAGGGCTCCCTCGCCAATGTTGTAATTTTCACTGCTGCTGTTTGAGAGGGTACCTCCGGATACGGCCCAGCCGCTGGTCCCTAGTTTGACGAATCCGGTATCACCCAGCCGGAGGAAACCATTGCTTTCCGTGCCATCTGCAGAAGAAAGATCGATTGCTTCCTGCTGGGGGGTATCCAAACGTGTGAATTGTGCATACAGGATGCGGATTCGCCAGGGGGCGTCGAGATCGTGCAGACCAGGCGGGCGGGGAATGCTGAAAGTATAGTCCATCGTGCCGTCGGCGTTCTTTACGGCCTGGTAATAAGTGTCGTTCTCGATATCCACTGTTTCAAGATCCACCCAGGTGCCGGAGCTGTAACGCTGCACCTTGAGTTGAAGATCTGTATCGGCCCCCTCCAGAATCAAGGGCACGTGGCCGATGCCGCCGCTTTCGATTGTAAAATCCGCAAGCACGCGGCTGCCGGAGGTGGACTGTATTTCAAGGGGGTAGTTATTCAGGAGAGTGCCCTGGTGCACCGACACATTCATCCCGATGTTCTCCACCAGTTCATCCCGTACCGTTTCCCAAGGGGCATCGCCATAATCGGTGAGGCGAGCAATCAGCTCTGTATCGCTGCCCCAGTAGCTATCCCGGTGCTTCGGCGGCATGATAAATTCAATTTCTCCGGCGATAACATCGCCGGCACTGTAGGAACGCCTCACCGAGTCGGAACTGAAATCAAACAATGCATTATTCCCACCCCAGGTACGCCCGTAATTGTGAACGTGCAGCGGGAAGTTTTCCCCATTCAAAGTCGAGCGCAGAGGAATCAAGCCGCGTAGAGCATGTGCGGGATTGCCACCGGAATTTCCCGTCTCATCCTCGATGCTCAGCCATTTACCATCCATCGCTACAGGATCTCCCTTGTATCTGTTTCCTCCGTTGATGGGGTTTGCACCATCGTTGATATCCACGGTGCTGAGCAAGCCGTTTGTATCGCCGATATGGTAGTTATTATATTTTCCCGTGAAGTACCAGTCTGCCGCCATCTGGTAAAAGACCAGACGCCTCGGAGTCGTCACATCCTCAAGAAACTCATATTTATAGGCGTGAAAACGGCGGTGGTAGTCCAGGGTGGATACCATGCGACTGGTGTAGTTTGCACGGATCCTGTCATCATCGGTCACACCGGAATAGTGGACCTCGGTCAGGTTCGGTCCAGTCTGGTAATAACAGGTCTTGATTCGTTTGAGCCAACGATAGGTATTGGCACTGTCAAAATAAACGAGGAAGTCCCCACCGCCCACATTCTCCGTCCAGTTATATGTGGTATTCACGATACCCCCATCCTTATACTGTCCGTTATTTTTATAGCTTTGGGTAAAAGTCGGACGGATGTCATCCAGAAAAGCAGAGCCTATGTGCTGGGTCGGATCAAAAGTCAACGACTCCCCCCAGGCGCCGAGCGCGCTTTCATCCCATTTCCAGTTTCCGCCCCAGCCTATCAAACTAAGCTGGGCATGCGACACCGTGCCCGCACCGCCCCAATAACCATAGGTCACCCGCAGCTTCATCCGCCGGGTCTCGCCCGCCTGCAGGTTGAGCAGGGTCGAACCTCGTAACCATTGACTGTCATGTGCGGTGCGGTTCTCCCAATCTACATGCCAGTTCTTCGAAATCTGCACGGGTATACCCAACGGCCGTCCGCTGTCGGCATCACTGAGCAACATGGACGTTCCAGTAATGGCCCGGGGATTAGGCTGGATAAAGCGCAAGGGAATATTGGCGGCACTTCCCAGTGGGTTGCTTACTTCGACTAAATACTCGTCCACCCGATTGATCGCCGACGGGTAAGTAACCCCACTCGCTGGAACTTCGATTGCAAAGGCGTGCGTATCGGCATCAAAAACAACTGAAAGCTGATTATTGTTCTGAAGATTAGTGGCTTGCTTGATGTAATCGCCCGTGTTCAAGGAAGACAATTTTGCATCCTCCTGTGGCTTCAGCGTCAGGCGGGCCTGATTAGACAAACTATCCGCCAGATGGCTAACCCCGTCCGGAGAAATTACCTCAATGGTCGAGCGAGTAATTGGATTGGTCGTCTCCCGCGAGGCATCAAGCATAAAGGTAACGCGGTCCGGCCAGGCCGTAATCTCCAGCCGACAGGGCTGATCCGTTACCAGTTCGTTGCCCTCCGAGTCCTTAAAAACCAGACCCACATGGTCGATCCGCTTCACATATTGTCCGCTCTCGATGAGCCGAACATTGCCCAATCCTTCCGTACAAGAATAATTTACGCCGTCCTGAGTCACTCGAAGTAAAAAATCGGTGGCCGGAGTAAATATGGCTACGTCTTCATTAAGTGCAGAGAGGTAGTTGGTGCCCGTCAACGAATCGTAGCCCTTCAGCTCCACGTCATCGCAATCCAGCATTAGGCTGTAATATCCGGTCTGAAAGACCAAGTCCGGATTCGCGCGGGCCACCTGGTTCGCCCAACTTTGCGGACGGCGGGTGCGGTCTAGTGTAGGGTAACCATTCTCAAAATAGAGATAGGAGTAGTTTTTAGACACAGCCGGAGAGCTATCACACAGCGCATCGCTAGCCAGAGCGGCACTTACTCCTAAAAAGAGGATCATATTGAAACTTTGCGTGATTCGTAGAAATTAGAAGGAGATGAAATCTTGTCGATCGCATAGTGCCGAATCGTGCATCGCTACCCACCCTTGTGCCTTGTGCGCTGTGGGGTCGTTCGAGTGCAGCCGGCTTTCGTCGGGCATGCCGTCCTACCTTTACCTTTCTGTTACCGATTCTCGAAAAATTTAACGATTTTTTTTCAATTCCGAAGCCTTCCATTTTCTCTGCGAAACAAAGTCACTCCTGTGGGGTTGTATCGGAGGGCGAAACAAGTGCCCCCGGCAATCAATGATGCTACAACAAACAACGATGAAAAAAGAAACCGTCTCTGGAATCGCCTGCCTTCTATTTTCCCTTCTCTCTTCCGTGGCAGCGGCAGATCCACTCATCCCGGAACTTTCGAAACAGATCCTCGAAAAATTTCCCCGGGCAGACCGAAACGGTGATGGCAAACTAGCCGGACAGGAGTTGGTGTTTGTTCAAAAAGTAATCCTGAAAAGAAACCCGGGTGCTGATACCAACGGAGACGGCGTTCTATCAAAGGTCGAACAAAAGCAACTTCTCAAACAACTCGGTGGTGGGAGCTCCCCAAAGACTCCTGCCTCTGCGCCAGAGACACCCGAACAACTTGCCAAATGGTTGAAGCAATATCCGGAGTCGGATGCCGATGGCAACGGAGAGCTTTCGAAGGAAGAAGCCGCCGCCTACCTCAAGGCCCTGCAAAACAGTCGCGGAAAAATCGCAAGGAAAGGCAGAGGTCCGTTTGTTCCCGACCCCGGTTGGAAGGAGGAAAAATTTCCTGAACATGCGATCTGCTACCTCACGCCCGAGCAAATGAAGGAGCAGTATGGCGGTTCATTTCCCGACCTGCCAAAGTCTGATGACGGAGTATTGAGAGTCGTAGGAACCGGCCACAGCTTCATGAAACCGGGTTACCAAACGCTCCCTGCCATTTGTGAAGCAGCAGGTTTTACGCAGCCGCTTTTTACCCATACTGGTGGAGGGATGACCGGGAGCGCCTGGTACAAATGGGAAGAAGAAAACGGCATCTTCGGTTTCGACAAGAAGCCGAACCCCAAATTACTACCGGCGATCGCGAATGCTGGTTGGGATGCGATGATGTGGGGTCCTTATAGCCAGGATCAACCGGAATACTACAGCTGTTGGATTGATTATTGCCTAAAATATCATCCAGAAATGAAATTCTATCTCTCCGACGCCTGGATCCGGCTTTGGCCATACGAAGGCGGCAAACCTCCGAAGGATGAATCTCAATATACCCCCGAATTACTCACCAAACTCGAAGCCGAAAAACACAAATTATTCGAGGCCTTAATCACGACCATCCGCGAAAAGTATCCCGACAAGATCTTTATCCTCCCCACTTCCCTTGCGGTCACAAAAGCGGCCGTTCTCCAGGTGAAGGGAGAGCTGCCCGGAGTCGAAAGCTTACACAAATTGGTCACTGGAAAAGATCGCTCCATCTGGCGGGATCACCGCGGACATCTCGGACCAGGCTTTGACCGACTGGAAGGTTATGTCTTCTATGCGACCCTGTACAAAAAGTCTCCGGAGCTGATCAAAACCGAGATCGCGCTTCCCAATTCGCGCCAGAACTTCCCTAGCCCTGAACTGGATAAACTGTTTCGCAAAATCGCTTGGGAGGCCGTGACGGAAAATCCACTGAGCGGAGTGATTGATGCGAACGGTGATGGAATAGGCGATTAGTCAACGGACAGCACGACCGCACAAAAGCCCGCAGCTCCGGCTCATGTTGCGTCCAAAGCCGCAAAAACGCCTCGTGGGAATCCATCAGATCGTTCGGAGGTTAGAGATGTTCATCAGCCATAAAATGAGCCTCTTCATCTCATTGCTGCCGTAGATTCGGAAATTTGACGGATTACTTTTGAATCTTTGGTGATCGATCGATGACGGGCTGCGTCAGTGGAGAAAGCTTGCCTAAAAAAAACCAAGGCTGTTCCTTGTTAAGAAGAAACGCGTATGACTCGTTTTGCTCATCCCAGCCAACAGCCCACCGACAGGAATCGGGCCGGGTCGGACTACGCACCGATGGTTGAACCGATAGATCACAAGAAACCACGATGAGAACGGGATTGGCCATCTATCGACTGCTTGTGATACAGACTGCCTATCTGACTCTTGCTCTCGGGCATTCGTTCGGAATTGAGATTTCATCAGACGCGCAATGGACGATCTCAGACAGCCCGGTTTCCGTGACCGAGAAGCTCACTATCCGGCCGGACGCGACTCTAACGATTGAGGCCGGGGTGACGGTGATGCTGGCCGAGGATGCGGCGATTCTGGTCGAAGGATCACTGATCGCCAATGGCACGGCCACCGAACCCATCCTGTTCACACACGTAACCGGGTCGGAAAACTGGCCGGGCATTGAGTTTTCCGGAACCCGGGTTTGGAACACCTTCTCACAGAGGAGTGTTTTCGAGTTCTGCCGTTTCGAGCACGTTGCCAACGAGGTCGCCTTGCAGGCCTGGGAGGTGGACCTGGAGTTTTCGAACTGCGTGTTTGAAACGATCACGAACACGGTGATTCGCAGCCATGACGGAAAACTTCGGCTGGCGGATTCCTTGTTTCGCGAATGCGGCGAGGGAGTCAACGCGGTGCGGTGCGATGCGGATATTTCACGTAATCGCTTTTACCACATCCGCAACGGCGCAGACGCCATCGACGTGGACTTGGAATACAGCGGGGAGGGCTTGAAGCCCGCGAATGTCGCGCAGAACGTCATTGAGTATTGTTCCGGCGACGGGATCGACCTAGGCAGCAGCGCGGCGCGTATTTCAGGGAACCTGATCCGGCGCTGCGCAGACAAGGGGATCTCGCTGGGCGAAGGTTCCAATGCCCGGGTCGAGAACAACGTGGTGCTGCATTGCCCGATCGGGATCGCGGTGAAGGATCGGTCAGCCCCAGTGATGGCGAACAATACCGTTGCCAGCTGTACGATTGGCGTCAGTGGCTACGAAAAGGAGTATGGCATGGGCGGTGCGCGGGGGCACTGGGTGAACGGGATCATTTGGAATTGCGACGAGAGCATCCAATTGGACCTGCTCTCGTTTTTGGATGTGAGGTATTCGCTGATCGGTGGCGCTGAAGTCTGGCCCGGTGAGGGTAATACCAATGCTGATCCTCAGTTCGTGGATTTGGATGCGGACAATGTTTTGCTTCAACCCGCCTCACTCGCCTTCAACGCGGGCACGTCCCGGCTTGCTCCTACGGCTGATTATCACGGAGTCACCCGTTCGCCAACGCCCACCCTAGGTGCTTTCGAAGATACGGCCATCAACTACGACAGCGACGGAGACGGCCAAGCAGACACGTCCGATGCGCTGCCCTTCAACTCACTGAACATGGCGGACCAGCCGGCGGAATCTTCGGTGGTTATTAATGAGATCATGTATCGTCCCGCCAACGATACCGTCGCGCTAGAATATATCGAACTTTACAATCGGGGTAACTCTGCCGTCGACCTCTCGGATTGGCAGCTGGTGGACGAGACTTTCTTTGATTTCCCCGATGGAGCGACGATTCTGCCCGGTTCGTTCCTGGTGGTGGCAGCGAACCCGGGCTCGATCGAAGCCGCTTATGGCATTTCAGGTGTGCTCGGTCCGTGGTCGGGCAATCTCGGCGACGATTACGCGGTAGTGCGTCTGGTCGACGGGAACCAGGGAGACGCGGACACGGTGGAATATCGGAACTCGGACGGCTGGCCATTGGGGGCGGACGGGTCGGGTTCGCTGGAATTGATCGACCCACACAGCGACAACAACCTCGGTAATCATTGGGCAACGAGTGTGGAACGGGACGGGACTCCCGGGCGCAAAAACGGCGTGGTGGAAGGGGCTATTGTAATCAACGAATTTCTGGCGCTTTCGAATCTCGAAACAGCAGACTGGATCGAGTTATACAACCGCGGCGACACGGAGCGGGATATCTCCGGGTGGTACTTAACGGACAACGCGGCGACGCTGACGGAATGGACCATCCCTCCGGACACGGTCCTGCAACCCGGCGAAGCGGTAGTTTTCGATTCGCTCAATTTCGGATTATCGGCTGAAGGCGAAGAATTATTTCTGACCCGTTCTGACGGATTCACGGTGGAGAGCAGGGTCGCGTTCGGCGACCAGCTGACCGATGTCACGCAGGGGCGTTATCCGGATGGCTCTCCTTCTTGGAGTTTCTATCCCAACAACGGCACGCCGGGCGAACCGAACGGTCCACCCGCAACCGCCGCCGTCGTCATCAACGAAATCATGTATCACCCCGCTGGCGACAATGATGCGGAGGAGTTCATCGAGCTTTACAACGCGAGCCCCGACGAAGTGGATTTGACCGGGTGGAAAATTAGAGGCGGCGTACGCTACGACTTCCCGACAGGCGAGACTCTTGCCGCGGGAGCCTACTTGGTGGTGGCGCACGATCCAGACTCGGTGAATATGAAATATGCCTTGGAGGATTCGCTGGGTCCTTTCGACGCGCGCCGGCTTTCCAACCGGGGCGAGAACCTGTCCCTGCGCGACGCCCTGAGGAACGTGGTGGACGAGGTCTTTTACCGGGATCGCGGACGGTGGCCGCGAACAGCCGACGGGGAAGGCGCTTCGCTCGAGTTGCGGTCGCCGACGATGGACAACGCTCTCCCGGAAGCTTGGATGGCGAACAGCGTTGCCTCTGAAGGAACGCCCGGGGCCGCCAACAGTTCGGGCACGAATGCCGCAGCCCTCATTTTTTCCGCAGGGCATTATCCAGTGACACCAACCTCCACCGAGGCGGTCACCATCCTTGCGCGGGTATCGAACGGCGAGCGGCCGGTTTACCTGCGTTGGAAAAAAGACACCGACGCAGAATTTCAGTCGATTCCCATGACACCCGTTTCGGGAACGGACTTGATCGCGCTGATCCCGCCGCAGAGCGACCGCGATTTGATCGAATATTACATCGAAGCGGAAGACGCCGAAAGCAACCTCGCCACCTGGCCGCCGGGGGCACCGGTCTTTCAACTAGCCTCGGGAGGGGAGGTTCCTTTCACGTTGCGTTACCTCTGCCTGGACTCCCCCGCTCCGGACAGTGTGCCATCGTTCCGATTACTGATTCCCGAGGAGACCCTGGGTGAACTTCAATCGCGCGAGCTGTCGAGCGACGAGCTGCTGCCCATCACGATGACTTACGGCGACGAGGTATTCCCTTTTGCCAGGTATCGATATCGAGGTACGCTCAAGCGCCAGTGGCCGATCAAGTCATACCGGATCGACCTAGAGCAAGATCATCCGTTTGCAGGTGAAGACCGCCTGAATTTCAACGGGAAGCGACCCGGACCTGAATGGCTTGCGACGGAATATGTCAAGGAAGCGGGCTTCGCCGTCCCGGAGCTTCAGGCCATTCGCTTGCACGTGAACCACCGGGATCAGGGGCCTTACCTGTGGGCAGAGCGCATCGGAGGAGACTACTTGGAAAGGAACTACCGCAGCGCGTCCACCGGGACTTTTTACGAGAGCTGGGGCGAAGGAGACACCGGGATTATTCCTCCGGAAATTCTGGAAGTGCTCAATGTGGTGCGCAACCCGAACCTGATAGACTACGAAACAGCGGTCCAACAAGTCATCGACCCGGACCAGTGGCTGAGCTGGGCGGCCTCGATGGCCTTGCTCGGAAACAACGAAACGCTCCTCGGCGGCATCAGTGGAAACCACGCCGTTTACCTGAATCCGGACACCAGTCTTCTGAGGCTGGAGCCGCTCGATCTCGACGCGACTTGGGAACCGGCGAGTCTCGGCATACCGGTTCACGTAGTCACCTCACTGCCCCGCCCAGAATGGCCGCCGGGGCTGGAAGCGATTGAGTCCTTGATGCGCACTCCATATTTCCAGCGACGTTATTACCAGATTCTGGCCGACGAACTGGACGAATGGTTTCTTCCTTCCAGGCTGTCGATTGCCATCAACGATCACTTCAACTTGATCGATCCAGGCGGACTGAGCGCGCCGGATCAGGGAACGCCGGGGACAACCAACGGGTATCTCAGTTTACGGCGCGACGTTGTGGAACAGCAAATCAGCGACCTGGTAGACACCACCGCGAGCTTCGCTCCGAAACTGATCGCCCCCGAAATCGGTGGGATCTACTGGCAGCCTTTTCCAGAGGTGGAGCTTTCAGGCGTCGTAGTGCCCGACACACACCGGGTCCTGGTCAACCAAAGCACCACCGGGGTGTCCCTGGATTCGATCAAGGGGACCTGGCGCTTCGACACAACCGTGTCTTCGGGCGACACCGTTCTGAGCCTTGCGGCCCAACCCTTGAGCAACCGCGCGTATCAAACGCCAGAGCAGGTCCTCACCCTGCGCTACGACGGCAACGACAACGATGGGGACGGCCTCCCCAACAGTTGGGAAATTTATCATGGGCTTGATCCGAACGACGACGGCAGCGTCGATCCCGACCAGGGCGCGTCCGGCGACCCGGACGGCGACGGGAAGACTAACCTCGAGGAGTACGAGGCCAGATCCCATCCAACGCTGTCTCTCCCATTCCAACTAAACGTCGTCCTACTCCCACCCGACGAACTCAAGCTGACTTGGTCTTCCGCACCGGGTGCGATTTACCAATTACAATTCAGCGACAGCCTGACCGGTGCCTGGACCGATATTGGCCTCCCTCTAGGTGGCAATGGAACCGACTTGTCTGCCACCTTCTCCACCCATCCTGCGCAGCGAAGGTTCTTTCGCGTTGCACTGAAAAACGAATTCTGATGAATAGCATTATGAAAAAAACGTCCCTATCTATTTTTGCCGCATTGATCTGGGCAAATACCGCCATCTCCCAGGCGGCCGACCTTTATGTGAGTCCAGATGGTAATCATACACCGCCATTCGCGAACTGGGCTCAGGCCGCCACCAACATCCAGGCCGCGGTGGACGCCGCGACGGAAGGTGACACCGTCTATCTGGCCGACCACACCTACGTGCTCAGAGGAAGCGTCACCGTCGACAAAGCCATCACGATTAAGGGGTTCAACGGCCCGGAAAATTGCATTGTAGATGGGAGGAACAATATCCGCTGTTTTGACATCAGCGATGCGAGCCTGTTCGACTTGACGATTCAACGCGGTTTCGTACGGGGAGCGAGCCTCGGCGATCCCGCAAGGAGATACGGCGGTGGTGTATACGCGAGAAATTGTATGATCAGGAATTGCGTGTTTCGGGAGAACGGCGGCAGCCAGGGGCTTCACGGAATTCTACCCGCCGGCGCCGCGCTGGCCGCCCGAGACGGCTGCGTCGTGAGCGATTGCACATTCTACGACAACAACAAGGGTGGCGATGGCTTTTCTGATCCTTCCACCGTTCATGTCGGCAACGGCAGTTTAATCGAGCGTTGTATCATCCGGGACAATGTCACCTCGGTGGGAGCCTTGGACTGCGATCACTCCACCGTCGTCCAATGCCAGATCTACAGGAATCAATACAGGGGTGTCACCATGATCGGGGGAACCATGCGTGATTGCCAGATCTTCGACAATGAGGGCTCCCCAGAGGTGATTGCTATTGTCGTCGGAAGCGCGGTCACGCCGAGCCGCGAGGGCGGAGGGGTGCATATCACCGACGGAGGTGTCGCCTCACGATGTCTGATTCAAAACAATAGCAGCCGAATCGGAGGTGGTGTTTACATCGAAAACGGGACACTGAGAAACAGCCTCGTTTTGGACAATCGCAGCCACTACGACCGGGAGCATCCACCGGGATTCCTGGGCTTTCCGGCGGACGGCGGTGGGGTCTATTTCAAAGGTCGCGGCAACCTCGAAAACTGTACGGTACTCAACAATATTTCATCCCACACAACCGGGGGTGTTTTCTGGGAGGCTTCGTTCGACCCGGAAGACGAAACCGTCATTCGCAACAATATCCTATACTCCAACAGCGGGTTCAATCTGCCCACGGAAGCCAATGTCGTGACCCTACAGCACAACTGTATTCAAGACGCGACGAGGTTGGCGAATGGCAACATCAACAGCGATCCCCAGATCTCCGAGGATTACCGCCTGAGAGAATCTTCCCCGTGCCGTGATACCGGAAGCAATCAATCCTGGATGACGGGAAGCGGCGATTACGCCGGCATCACGCGTATGGTCAACGGCAACGTAGATATGGGCGCCATGGAATTTGTGGAACCCGTCGTCATCACGCAGATTCAGTATGCTGAAGAACAGGTCACTCTGAACTGGACTTCGTCCCCCGGTGCTTCCTATCAGCTTGAGACGACCGACGACCTGTCGGAGAATTCATGGGAAAGGGTTGGCCCCGCCGTGACAGCAACCGGAATAGTCTCTTCCCAAACCGAAACCGTCGTCCCCGGGCCCCGGCGCTTCTATCGGTATAGACATGTTCTCTTCGAGTAGGCTATCCAGAACTGCAAGAAATGGCGCGGCTATTTCTTGTCAGGTGCGTTCTCTTGTTCGGCTTCTTTTTCAATGATTTTCATGTCCCTGAACCATTGCAAACACAGGTCCGGCCAAGTGGAAAGCGGGTGATGCTTGGGTCGAAGAGAGAATCCGTGACCGCCCTTCTCGAAAAAGTGGACGCGAACGGAGGCGCCGGCTTTTTTCAGAGCATTGGCATAAATTTGACTTCCAGGAAAAAAGCCGTCGTCTTTGGCTGTTACAATCAAAGTTGGGCTGAGTTCATCGGAAACTGTAAACTCCTTACTGAGCCCCTTTCCCTTGTTCATGTAGGCCGGGTAAAGCAACACCGTGAAGTCCGGTTTACAGCTGGCACCGTCAAGCTCATCGACTGCCTCATAGGTTTGAATATCAAAACCGGTGCTGACCCGGGTTGCAAGGTGTCCTCCCGCCGAGGAACCCATGACTCCAATCCGCTTTGGGTCGATGTTCCACTCAGGTGCTCGCGAGCGGACAATCCGGACCGCTCGCTGAACATCCTGAAAGGCGTCTTTGCGTTTCTTGGGAACCCGGTAATGCAGAATAAAGGCGGAGATTCCGTGATCATTAAGCCATTTGGCGATCGGGGTCATCTTCGTGGTGACAAGACTGACGTACCCTCCTCCCGGACATAAAATGACGACTGGTCCAGGCTTCTTCTTACCGGGAGCCGGGAAGTAGTGCAATGAAGGCTGGGTGATATCGGTGAGGCGTATGTGTCCATCGCCTCGATCAGGCTTCGGCGATCCCATGCCTTCGTTATCCTGACTCGCGACATCTTTGGGCCAGAGCTTAATGATCTGGTTCGTCTTCTCCCCGTCTGCATAGGCAATGACTGCAGCGCCCCAAAAAGCAATGCCGCAAAAAATAGAGACCATGAGTCGGTCTGCACCTAAGGTTTTCATCTGTTTATTTCCAGCTTCTTCCACCCACAAACTCGCCTAGCCCCCGGCTTTGCCCGGCTTGCTCTTGCCGAAAAGCGATTTGAGCTCGGTCACCTTGGTCAGGACGACCCGGCCATTTCGCTCGCTGGTGTTGCCGCTGAGGGTGATCGGCGTGCCGACATGGTAGGCCAGGTTGAATCCGTGGAAGTCCTTGAAGCTCACTTCAATTCTCACGGATTCCTTTCCTGCGACGTCAATGTAGAAGACTTTGGCTTCATCGAGATTGTCCGACATGCGAAGGCGCCCTTGAACCGTGAGTTTTCCTTGGCCGAACTTCACCCAGCTCTCGAAAGGACGTTCTTCGTATTCGTCAAATTTCCCACCGCCAAGCCCCGGAAGCGGTGAAGTCGATTTGGCAAAGGAACCGGCATCGACTCCAAATTTCTTGAGTAAGGCAAGGTGAAGTCGGCCCAGCTCTTGGTTCTTGGAGTAGCGGAGGTAGCGGCCGGTCTTGAGCATTCCTCCTCCCTTCCCTGCGAGAACGATCGGAACGCGTTGGGCAGTGTGGTTGTCGCTGTGGCCCATCCCGGATCCAAACAAGACCACGCTATGATCCAGCAGAGAACCATTGTGATCTTTATAAGACTTCAGCTTGTTCAGGAGATAGTCGAACTTCTCCATGTGCCACAAGCTGATCTTGAGAAGGGCATCGATGTTTTCCCGGCTGAAATTCCGGAAGAAATGTGACAGGTAATGGTGCTGCTTTGTGATTCCCAAGAAATCAAAGATCATGCGGCTGTTACTGTTGCCGAGCATATAACTGATGCAGCGGGTCGAGTCTGTCCACAAAGCCATCGCCATGACGTCGATCATGGCCTCGACCTGCTCATTGAGATTCCCGGCGCTTTCAGGACGCTTCAACTTGGAAAAGTCCACGCCATTCGAGATATTAGCAGGCGACATTTTTTCCAACTTCTGCTCCGTCTCGCGGACTGCCGTGAAATACTCATCGAGCGTTTCCTGATCTTCGCGTCCGGCCCTCCGCTGCAAAGACCTCGCATCATCGCGGACCCGGTCGAGCAAACTCGCCATCTTCTCCCGCTGATCGGGATCGCGCAGGGGATTGCGGAAGAGACGGTCGAAGACCAACTGCGGATCACTCTCGCGCGGAATGCGACGCCCTTTCTCGTTGTAGGAAATGTAACTGCAATCGATCTGGTTGGGGAAAAGTCCTTCCGTGGTCAGCTCCAGCGAGCGATGCGCAGTGTCCCCTTTGATCTTGTCGGCAATCAATTGATCGACCGAAGCCGACTTCTTATTGGCATGGTGACCGGAGAGAAAGCGCCGGGTGGAATTACTGTGGGAGGAGAACCCATAGTCCCCCATGTTATCGAGAATGAGCAGATCCTCCTTATGCTTGGCAAAAGGCGCCATGAGCGGAGACATGCGAAAGTCATTCTCTTTTCCCCCTTCAATATTCCACGAAGGAGGATGAACTCCATTCGGTTTGAAAAGCGTAACAAAGCGAACCGGAGGCTTGGACTCACCCGCCAGATTGGCCGTGGCCGCCTTAGCGCTATTCTCCATCAAGTTGAGAAAGGGCAGCGGAACCAGCACCCCGGCGGCGCCACGCAGAAACGTTCTGCGTTCGATGTTCCAGTTTGCACTCATCGTTTTCCCGCGAAGCGTTTTTGAAAATCAGGCGATGATCTGATCGATCGCACCCTCTTGCGAGAGGCGATTACGCTGCATGGTGAGGTCGAAATCACCGTAGTGCTTGATCGGGTTTCCGTAGGCATTCAGCAAGGTGGTGTACCAATTGCTCAATGTCTTGTGCCCCTCAGTTCCGTGGAAAGGTAAACGGATGTAGCGTCCGGCGATGTCGAGGCGAGAATTCTTTCCACCGAGGATAACCATGGGCGCTTCGGTATCGGGGCCGTGGTGACCGGAACCGGTCTCAGGCATGTAGATGATCGTGGTGTTATCAAACATTGTGCCTTTACCTTCAGGAATGGCCTTGAGCTTGGTGACCAGGGTTTCCACCTGCTTCATGTGGTGGGTCTTGATGACATCTCGCATGAAAGCGGAACGCCCACCCTGCCCGTGTCCCACGGCGTGAATATTGGTCTTCTCGTCATTCTCCGGCAACGAACTAATATCAGTGCCCAGATCATCGATGGTGTAAGTCACCACATTGGTCAGACCGGAGGCAAGTGCCGCCACAATGATCTCGGTAAAGGCCGCTTGCTTTTGCATCAGGGTGGCATCAGGACCACCATTGGCGTGAATGGGATCAATTTTGGGGAGATACTTTTTGATGACGTCACCCAGCGCAGCGACCTTGGTGTTGCGATCGCGGATCGATTGCAGCGAGTCGACCTGATTACTGATCTTCAATCGTTCATCGCCATCGAGCCCCTTCATCTTCCGGGTTTCCTTGCCATGCAGATAACTCAAAAGAGCATTGTCCGATGCCACTTCACCGGTATTGGTGACCGACTTGAATAGTTCGTTATAGGCCGTCATCGGGTCAGCGTAGCAGTAGTTACGCTGCTTCGGAGCGGGCGCGGAATACCCGGAGACAATCCCGGTCCGGTGATCGCGACCGTGAGGCACCGCGAGGGACATCTCAATATGCCCAAAGGGTGAAGGGAACAACCTGGCCAATTCAAAATCAACCGTTGCTCTTTTGATATTGCTGAGGATATTACGACCCGCTTTAAAAGCTCCCATGCAACCGGAATACGAGTAGTGTCCCCCGCCGCTGACCGACATCGAAATGCCGTGGAGAATGGTCATATTCTCCTTATGACCGGCGAGGGCATTGAGCCAACCAGGAAGCTCGTGTTTGTCTAGATCGACTTCAAAAGCCTCTTTCTCTTTATGCTTCTTGAGCTCTTCAGCAGAAAACGAAGGAAGCCCAAATTGATTGGTCAGGTTGCCATTCGATTTCCGAACGAAGACAAAGCGATGAGGCGTGTCGGCGACTCCATCAGCCGGAGCCGCGAGTAGCTGGTTGAACGACGGGGTAAACGCCAGCCCGGTAGTGCCGAGTGCGGTGGTCTTGAAAAATTCGCGTCTATTGAGGGCCATCTTTTTCTTTGGTTTTGCGGTAAATGAAGGAATCGGAGGTCAGGAGGGAAATGACCACGGCATCGAAGCTACCATTGCTGTCCAGATAGGCTTTGTCAGCGTCGATCAGGGTCTTGGAATCGGAAAGGGTTTCGTTGCGACCGAGGAAAAATCGGAAAGCGTGACGAATGATCGACTGGCGCACTTTATCGGACTTGGCGAGACGATCAATCAGGTCAAAAGCATCCTTCACCTCGCCATCCAGCTTCTTGTCATCGGTTCCCTTGAGCACCCCGCGGGCGTCGACCGGGAGGGTTTTGTATTCGTCCAGCGAGACGCCAAACTCATTGGTTTTCTTGCGATCAGCCTTGCTGATGAGATTATCAGGATGTTCCAATTTCTCCTCTGTGCGGAAACGGCCAAAGTCATCGTAGTTTTCAAACGGAAAGCCCAGCGGGTCCATCTTTTGGTGACAACGCCAGCAGTATTCATCTCCGGTCCGCACCTCCATGCGCTGGCGCAGGGTCTTTTCCTTATTGGGATGAATGACGGCATCAACCGTGATCGGGACATCCGGAATGGTTCCGGCCAACAGCTTCTCGCGGATCCACTTGCCCCGGTGAATCGGGTCGGTCTCGAGATTCTGCGAATGAGCAATCAACCAGGCCGGATGAGTGAGCATGCCTCTACGGTTTGGAATCTTCGCAGGTTGATGAGCGGGATAATCCCAACTTCGCCAGTCCAAGTTCCAGTAGGTGGTGACCTGCTCGCCACGCATCTGCTGCCCGGACCTACCGAGCACCGGGCCGCCGTGCCAGAACCCCATGCCATTTTTCATGTAGGGTAGGGCACCGGTTTGGCCTTCGCTAAAGTGTAACTCCAGCCCGGCCATCATCTTTTGGAGCTTCCGGAGGATCTTGGGATGGTCGCCCTTCTTCTCACGCTGGAATTCCCAATGCTCTCGCAGGAAGGCTTCGTGTGGAGCAACGTCTTCTGGTTTCCAATCCTGCCAATTCTTATCCTTAAACTTCCGGTAGATGCTTCTGAGCGACTCGGACGCTGCTTCCATCGATGCGTTGTCACCGTTGTGGAAGATGTAAAATTTGTCGGTCGTTAACAATTCCTCAAAGACGCGCTCATCCTTCTCGAGAATATGCTCAACCACCATGTCCGCCTCTTCGATGAGACGGCTAACCGCCTGCTCATGTCGCCCCGCGCCAAACCGGCTATCATCTTTGAAGACCTTGAGGGCTTTGGAGTAACCAAAGAAATCACGGAAGAATCGTAGCTTTCGGATCGGCTGGTTTGTCACGCTGGGGTTGAGGTTCGCCGCTTGCACCGCCTCGTCGATGATGGTCCAGTGATCACGAACCTTGAGCATCCGGCGCACTTCGCGAGCATAGTCCTCACGAGTCCGAAGACGACCTTCCTTCGCAGCCTTTGCGAGTTCTCCGTCAGGACTTGAGTCAGTCAAAGCATAGGCCAAAGCGTAGCTGGCATCCCTGGGCGACATCATCCGTCTCCCATGCTCATCTTTAGACCCCGCCCCAAACTCGTGACGGTAAGCGAACTCGGTGCTGAGAATCAGAGACTCGATCAACTTGGCGATCGCCTGCTGCCGTTCGAGTTTCTCCATGAGCCCTCTGAGCAGGTCTCGATTTTCGGTGAGCTCCGATTCATTCGGCAACCGCTCAAAGACCTGGGCAAACAACTCAACAATCAAGGCGTTGATGCGAACATCATCCACTCCTCCGGCAGCCTCAAGTTGCTTTTGAAATGACTCGGTCCAGTCCGTCAGACATTTCCCAACAATCACCTCATAGGTATCCCCTTTCCGGCGATGCTTCTTGATGGTCGCGGAAATGACTTGCACCTCCTCCTCACCCAAAGGGCGATACGCCGGAGCCGGGCCACGTTTCTTCGCCTCTTGATAAATCAAATTCATGTCCCAATGGTCCCAGAACACCTTCATCAACGTGATGCGGTTCTGAATTCGGTATGCGGAAACCCCTTGAATGAACCAATCGCGCTCGGCTTGCTGGATGATCTTTTCATAGTCAGCCCGCTGGGATTCCAGGTAAGGAGCCCACGGCGCTCCCTTAGCGTCCTTCTCCACCTTGGTGGAATCTTCGGTGACTTTAACTGAAGTTTCCTGATAGGTGACAATGCTCCGGAAGATCGCGTCCACGTCCTGTTTATCTTGGCTGCCTAAAAACTCGGAGCGCTGAATGCGATAAGTCTTCTCTCCGGGAAACATGCGCTTGCGCATTCCAGGGAAAGGAAGATTCACGTGCTTCACATCGGGCAAAAGCGCTTCGTTCTGGTCACCATAGATCTCTTGCAAGAGACGAGCCATCGATCCGTCCGTCGTCAGAAAATCTTTCCGCGATTGCAAGGTCTCCCGTTGCTGCAACTCATCCTGCATCAAGGCATACATCGCAGGATACCGTGACCTCATCACTGACGCGGACGACATATGCCCCGCGATCCGCTTGGCGTTCCCGACCATCGTCAGCAGGTGCCCCGTAGTCAGCGAATCCTTGCCGTAGTAGCGAACGCCCACCTTCTCGGGAAGCAGGAAGGGATTGATGATGGTCCGGCGAAACTTGTTGCCGTGCTCGGTCTTAGGACTCCAGTGGATCCCGCTGTCTCCCCGAACGCTTTGATTCTCACCGTAGATCTTCCGCATCGGCTTGTAGTCCAGGAGGCGGTTGGCTTTCTCGCTAAAGATATACTCGCTGATCATCCAACGACGGTCATAGGTGAACGCCGGAAGATTGGCGTGCTTGCCAGAAAACAAATCTTCGTGCTTCACCACGTTTCCGTATTCAAAGCGCAGGAGTTTTTCCGCAAGCGCCTTGGCAGCATCTCCTGTCAATTGGCTCTCCAGCCACGTCATCAAAACCTCCCGCTCGGCATTCTTTGGCTGATCAGCCTTTTCCGGCGGCATGTCTTCGAAATGCACGGCCTCCTTAGCCAAAGAATATAACTTTTGAAGATCGACCGGATCAATCGTCTCCAGCTGGTCGAGCCGGATGTCACCCTTTTTCTTTTTCTCGCCATGGCAAGAAACGCAATAGTTCTCCATCACCTTCAAGGCCTTGTCCTTTAACTCGGCAGGATCAAGATCCAGCTTCGCCACCACCTGTCCCGGCAGCGAGCTCAACAAGGCAAAGCCTGCTCTCAGGAGAACCAGGCGCTGGCGGTAAAACATCGAACGACAGCTTTTGGTCATCTTATTTCTTAATGGCTTTTATCAGGGTTTCCCGGAACAGGACGCTATTAGCGATTTGCTGAAAGAGACTACGCCAAGTTCCGTTGTTCTCACACAGATTTTTCGTGATGGAATCCACCACCGCCTGATCGTTGCGCGTCAACTTCCGGCAAAGGGCATAAGCCAGGGTCTGCTCGACAACATTTCGAACAATCTTTTCGCGTTGGCTGGTGAGAAGGATGGCCTTGAGTTCCGCGAAATCTTCAAAGGCCTCCCCACTCGAAAGCTTGCCCGAAGTATCAATCTTCGGGGACTTCTGATTCTGAAACTGTGCCGAGCGAAGGAATTGCCCGGCCTTGTCATAAGCCTCCAGCGAAAACCCAAGCGGGTCGATTTTTTCATGACATCGGGCACAGCTGGCATTGCTGCGATGGGCCTTGAAGCGCTCCCGAAAGGTCAGTTTTTTTCCCGGAGGGCTGGCTTTGATCGGCGGAGTGTCCGCGGGAGGTTCCCCCACCCGCACCCCGAGGATTCTGCGAAGCATCCAGGTCCCCCGCTGGATCGGCCCCTGGTTCATGGTGAGAATCCCAGGCATCGTCAGGAGCCCTCCTCGTCCTTCGGCATGTACAAGTTCGAGTTTCTGATGAAGTGTCCGCGTCCGTTCGATTCCTTTCGTTTTCACATATCGCTTCAGTTGGCTGCGATCCTTTCCATAGAACCCGGCCACTCCCTGATTTACGAAGCTGACCCTTGAGTCGATCAACTCCATGACAGGCCGATCTTCAGTGAAAAGGTAGTGGAGAAATTCAGTCACCTGAACCTTCAACGCATGATGGCGAATGGGATCTTTCCCAACCAGATCATCAAGGTTCTTAATCGCCAACCACTGCACTCCGAAGCTTTCCGCAAGGCTTCTCGCTTTTGGAGAGGACAACATTCGAATGACCTGAACATTTAAGACCTTCTCATCTGTCAGCGAACCATCTGACGCCAAGCGAGCCAGCTCCTCATCCGGACGATCTTCCCACAAGAAATAAGAAAGGCGCTCAGCCAGTTCGAATGAATCAACCGCCTGTCGCTTCCCCGGTTCCCCCTTCATCAAGAGCCCTCGATAGAAAAACGAAGGCGACAAGAGTATGGCCTGAAGTTCGAACTTGATGGAGACTAGAAGCTCTTCGCCCTTTTTACCCTCAATCCTAGCAAGCATCTTTGATAGTTGTTCCTTCGGCAACGGACGTCTCAATGCCCGGGGAGCAAATGTCCTCAACAACTTCTTTGCTTGTTGGGGTGAGAGATCATCAGGCTGCCAATCTTTTGGCAAAGCAGTCCCAACAAACCCACTCAATTGTTCACGCCCACTTTTGGAAAACAGCTTTTCCAAAGCAGCATTTGTCAGCAGATGGTACTGCTCCAGAATCGTCGGAGAAAGTCGCGCCCGGTAGGTGTCGTTGATGAAACCACTGTCGCCCGGCGGATCGGTGGGAAGAAGCTTGAGAACCAGGGACTGCTCACCGGCCACCGTCTGTTCAGCTTCCATCACCGCAACTTCGAGATCAAAACCAAAAAGCGAGCGCAGGGTATTGCGATACTCCGGCCCGGAAAGACGACGGGGAGTGAAGACCGATGGCTTGGCCTCGATGCTCGCTTTCTTCCGCTGCTGGTACCAGCCGACGATCGCTTTCTTGTCCGCCTCACTCAATTGCGGTTTATCCTCCGGTGGCATCTCCCCCTCTTCGATCACCTCGACCACCGTCTCCCAAAGCTCGAAATTTTTGTCCGCATCCTCAACGGTGAGGATCTTCGAAAAATCGACATCTCCTTTCACCTTCTTCCCCCCGTGGCACTCCAGGCACGACTCCTTCAGACGACTCAAAAGCGACGACCGGGAGGGTCGCCGAAAAGAACGCCATGAGGGGAAATCGCATGAGCCTAGATTACAGCCACCGCACGCTCAATCTCTCAGGAAAGGCTGGCACGATCTTCACCCTCCAAGCAGACCTAAATCCTCCTCACCTCCACCGAAGCTCCCGAGGTCGACATTGTGTTGATGCAGCAGCTCTAGGTAGAGATTAGAGAGCTGAGTTGGTTGCTTCAACAAGGTGTGGGACTGATGCTGATACCCTCCTCCGGCCACGATGATTGGGAGGTTGTTGCAGGTGTGGTTTGAGGAATCTCCAAAACAGCTCCCCACCAACACTGTGGTGTGATCCAGGAGGCTTCCGCCTTCCTCCTTGATGTCATCGAGATCCCCAAGGAATCGGTTCAAGTGATCCACGATATTCTTCTCAATTTTCGTGAGCTTACCTAAGGCATCGGCCTTTCCTCCGTGGTGGGACAGAGTATGCCATCCACCAGTCGCACCCGGCACGCTGATGGCTCCGTAAATCCAATCAAGCGAAAGCGTGATCACACGAGTGGAATCCGTTTGAAAGGCCAGCTTGGACAACTCGAAAAGGTTGCTCACCTTGGCGGAGAACGCAAACTCCTGGTCCGTGCTCAGGGTGTCAGGGACAACCGGCTTCTTCGCCTCCAACCAAAATTCCTCGTGCTTCAACTGCTTCTCCAAGTCAGAGATCACCAAACGATAGGTTTCAATCTTGGAAAGATCCCCTCCCTTGGATTTCAGAAAATCCATGTCGCGATAGAGGCTCTTCACGATCTGCTTATCTTTCTCGATCTGACGGCGCTTGGCACTGAGATCCTCTTCTCCAAACAGCTTGTCGAAAATCTTACGTTCATCGTACATGGGAGGGATTGCCACGCCCCTTTTATTCCAGGAACATCCCCATCCCCGATCGTAAATGCTGAGAGAGAGAAACGGAAAACGCGTGTCTCCTCCCATGTGTTGTGCGAGGACCTGATCAACCGAGATGGTGTTGATAAAATTGGTCGCTTCAGGACTCGGAGCACCGGTTAAAAAGGACTTCTCCGAATCATGATTACTGGTCTCCATCCCCGGATGAAAGAGGTTCTGAAAAACGGTCATTTTCTCCAAAACCTTCATCTCCTTGAGATACGTTGAGGTCTTTAAGTCCCCTCGTTTCTTTGGAAAGAAGTTTGGCGCGTAGAATCCCAGGGAATCACAGATAAACATCACCCGCTTGGGCGACCCTTTGACTGTCGATTTATCAGCCGCCCGCAAATCAAGCGACTGTATGGCGAGCGGAAGGGCCGCACCAAGCTTCAGAAAATCTCTTCGGCGGTAGTGAGTCATTGATTTGTTGGTTCGAGTGAGTCTTGCAATACGTGGACCATAAGAGTTCTCAAGCGAAGATTGCCGGGATCCTTTCCTAGAAACTCCCAGAGCTTGAGGCGCTTCTTCAGATTAGGTTTGGCTCCATTGGCATATTCGAAAAACTTCTTTCCAAAATTGTAGGCTACTTTGCGTTCGTTGGAGAGAAGGAACTTTTTCAGGCCAAAAATATCCTGAAACTTCATCTCATTGATTTCTCCAGCTGCATCAACCGGCCCTCCCATCTTGAAGTATCCCCGAGGGCGATACTGGAAGGTCGAACGATGATCGAGTTTGATCTTATAACGCTCACGCCATTCGCCCACTGCGTCAAAACTTTCCAAAGCAAAACCATAGGGATCGATACTTTTGTGGCAGGCATAACAGGTCTTATTGCTCTTATGCTGCTCAATCTGTTCGCGAAGCGACTTGGCTTTCACATCGTGCTCAGGCTCAAGAGCCGGCACACTTTCAGGTGGCGGAGACAGAGGAGTTCCGACGATGTTCTTTGAAATCCACGCCCCCCGCAAAATGGGCGAAGTATCAAAACCATCGGTGGTCACTTTGAGAATACTTCCCATCGTCAGCAATCCGCCCCGCGGGCTCCCCGGCGGAAATTTCACCTTCCTGACCTCCTGACCAACCACACCTTCCACTCCGTAGTGCCGGGCCAGACGTTGATTAAGAAAGGAAAAATCCGAATCGATCAAATACCCGGCCGGGTAGTTTTCCTGAATGAGATGATGAAGATAGCTCCTCGTCTCAATGGGAAGGTAATGATTCATGAGATCATCGAAGAGCGGATAGAGCTTCAGCGAAGGAGTGATCTTGTTGAGATCGCGGAGATTCAACCATTGGTCACAAAATGAGCGAACCATCCGGCGGCCCTTGTCATCGTCGAGCATCCGCAAAATCTGTTTTCCCAGAACTTCCCCATAAAGCTCATCTTGAGCGGCCAGCTTTAAAAGTTCCTCATCAGGCACCGAGAGCCACAAGGTCCGCGCCAACACCGCGGCCCTGGCATAGGACGGATTGGCATGCTCCCCGGGTAACATCAAAAAACGAGGAGAACAAACCATCGCCTTGAGCCCCAACTTGGCTGCCTGCACGAGATCTTCCCCGCGCTTCAATTCCTCAATCGCAACCGCCTCGTATGGAGCCAGTTCCTCTGCCCCCAAGTCCGAAGAAAATACTCTTGCCGAAAAGCGTCGCAATACTGCCTTCAGATCCTCCACCGAATCGCTGTCTACCATCACTGCAGACCTCGCCGGTTTCTCTTGGGTGACGACAGTCACATCAAGTTTTCCAATCGAGGCAATCGATTTGTCATCCAGCTGAACGGAATCGGTCACGAGAAACTTGATGAAACGACTCTTCGTCTCCTTGGGAAAGACGATGGGCTGCTCGTTGCCCAGCCTCACATCGAGGCCTCCCGCCATGATCTTCTCCCCCCACTCTTTGCCATCATCGGACAAGTAAATCTCGTAGCCTTTCACCAACCCGTTCCCGTTTCCTCCCGTCCAGGTGGCAAACGACAACCCTTCGATTGCGACCTGCTTCGGGTTCTCGAAAACAACGAAATGAGGCCCTTCAGCCACCGTAGGGGAAAACCGCGAATGCCAGAAGGTCAGGTTCGAGCCATCCTGCATCTTCTCTTTCTCCATCCCCTCCTGGAAACTGCTCACGGTGACCGAGCCGCCAATCCGCTTAAGATTGGTTTGGAAGCCCGGGCTGTCCTTCACCGCTCGCGAAGAAGTCTTCATCGGTAGGCCATGAAAGACCTGTTGATAGGATCTTGGCGGCCATGAATCCAGCACCGCCCCTTTCACTCTGAGTTCTTTGATATAGATCCCCTCCTGAGGATTCCTTCGCCGAAACCCATCGCGGGAATAGCAGTGGACGGACACGCTTTCTCCCGGTTCCAAGAAAGCCCGGACGGTCTTCGATTCCAGCTCCTTGTTCCCAAGAGAGATGACACCCACCAACCGCTGGGGCTGGGGCCGGTCATCGGCATAATAATACTTGCCGGCATACACCTGCAAAGTGAGGTCGCCTGCGACCTTCCCGACTTTGGCCGCTTCGAAGGTCAGGTCATACCAGCCAGCCACCGTCGGCTCAAAGCCATCGTAGAAGAAGGAATAACTGTTTCCGTTGTTTGCCCGCGTCCACGAGAAAAGGGTCCCTTGTTGATAAGGTCGATGATAGATGCGGTAGGTCTCGTGGCTATCCCGGACCTTGCTCGTCACCCAGCTCTTCTCCAGGGGAAAGCCTTCGACAGGAAAGGCCTGCTCAAGCATTTCATCCGCAACCTGAAAATACGCCCCCAGCATCTCACGGCTCAGGAGGATCCTGTGGCTGGAATCAAAATCATTGGTTCCCCGGTCCTCGGGAATCTGACCGGTCAAATCAAGATGAGTCCCGAGAAGATCATTGAGGGAATGAACAAATTCATGTCGCCCCACCCTGCGGTAGGACTTTTCATCTTTGACCGGCTGCTGCTTTGCCAGCCATTCCAGCACTCTCGACTTCTCCTCGTGACTCGGCTGATCCTTCTTCGCGGGAGGCATCTTGCCGGTGAGGAGATTCTCGAACATGAGAGCTCCGTCGAACGCCTCCTTCTCTAGGAGCTTCTCAAGATTGAAGCGCCCTTTTGCCGAGGCGTCATCGTGACAATCGAAGCAGTAGGTTTCGAGAACATCGAAGACCTTCTCATCGATCGCTTTTAGCCCGGAGGGCAACAAGGCCGAAAGAGAGACGACAATGATCCTGGGAGAGAACAAGCTCATCACAACTGATACATTTGTCACTAT
>JBMYLT010000001.1:171805-328266 GCA_049596615.1 Akkermansiaceae bacterium
GAGACGACAATGATCCTGGGAGAGAACAAGCTCATCACAACTGATACATTTGTCACTAAATCTTCCGCTCAGTGGAGCAGATTCGCAAGCCCTGTCTCTTTCAAGTTTCCGGAAGGATCTTGACTGGCGATTTTTTCCTTGCGAAGGAATTTGGTCCCAATTGATTTCCTTATGAGATTCCTTTTCTTCCCACTTTTCCTCAGCGCCATGCTGTTGACCCCAACTTTTGCTCGTGAACTTCGAGCGGAACTCAACGAAAGCTCCGGAACGATCGAGGTTTTCGAAAAATCCAAGAAAGAGGCCCTTGTCACTCAGAACGCCCGTTCTGACTTTCGACCCTACCTCCACCCCATCCTCGCACCCAATGGTAAGGGCGTCCTGACGGAATTCAGTCCCGGACATCACAAGCACCAGACAGGACTCTATTGGGGATTCACCCGTGTCAACGGACGCGATTTTTTCCATCACCCCGGCAAAGGCTACTGGAAGAAGAAGGAGCTCAAAGTGATCACCGCCTCCGGTGAGGAAGTCTCGTGGCAGACCAGCTACGACCTACTCGACAAAACAGGGAATCCACTGCTCACGGAAACCCAAACCTGGAGTCTTCGAGCCGACCAAAAGGAATACATTCTCGACCTCACTTGGAGCGGCGAGGCCAAACAAGCCGTCACCATTGAACGCTACGACTACGGAGGTCTTTTTCTCCGCATGCCCTACCGCAAAGGCATACCGGCTCACGTGGTCAATTCCAGTGCCGCCGTCAATCAACGGGCCGAAGGGGAAAGGGCGGTCTGGCTTGATCTCGGCATGCAGGTCGAAGGACGCGATGACCTCGCCCATATCACCTTCTTTGATCATCCGGGGAACAACGGCTTCCCGCAACGATGGCGGGTTGATCGCCAGTTTGGAGTGGGCCCTTCCCGAGCCCGTTCAGGTGACTGGAAGTTCCAAAAAGGCCAAATTCAAACCGTGCGCCACCGGTTGGTCGTGCACTCCAAGAAAGTGGACCAAGCCGACATGACCCAACGCTGGGCAAAATACACCGGCAACCCGGGCAACATGCGCGCCTTGTGGAGGCTTGACCAAGAACACGCCCGCAAGGCCAAGTTCCTCGCACCCAAGGATGCCCTGCAAGCGATGACCACCCAGGATGGTTTCAAGGCGAACCTCTATGCCAGCGAACCGATGATCACGCAACCGATGGCCTTTTGCTGGGACGATCACGGCCGCCTTTGGATCGCTGAAAACCGCGACTACGAAACCCGCCAGCGAGGCTTTGCCAACTCCGGTGACAGCCGCATCCTGATCCTTGAGGACACGGACCGTGATGGCGTTGCAGACAAGCGCACCGTCTTCGCCGAAAAGATCCCCTTTCCCGCCGGTATCGCGGTGGGTCTCGACGGGCTCTGGCTCGGCGCTCCTCCCAACCTCCTCTTCATACCCGACCGCAATCGTGACGACAAAGCCGAGATGGATGACATTGAAGTGCGCCTGACCGGATGGGGTATCCGCGATCGTCATGAAACACTGAACAGTTTTCACTGGGGACCCGATGGCTGGCTCTACGGTTGTCAGGGTTTCGCCACACCCTCACGCGTTGGAAAACCAAAAGGCAAAGGCCAGCTTTTCAAACACCGGGATCCTTTCCCGAAGAAGATCGAGTTCGAAGGAGAACCAGTCGACATCAATGGCGGAGTCTGGCGATATCATCCGACCAAAGATCGTTTTGAGGTGGTCGCTCACGGATTTAGCAACCCCTGGGGAATCGACTATGACGCCAAAGGTAATTTCTTCATCACCGCCTGCGTCATTCCGCACATGTTTCACGTTATCCCAGGTGGCATCTACCATCGACAAGGAGGTCGCCACTTCAACCCCTATGTTTATCAGGACATTCGCACGATTGTTGACCATTCGCACCGGTCGGCCCACGGGGGAGCCCGGATCTATCTGTCTGATGCCTTTCCTGAAAAACACCACGGCAATCTCTTCATGTGCAACCTTCATGAACACGCCGTCCTCGCCGATATTCTCACTCCAAAAGGTTCTGGATTCGTCGCCAGTCATGGACGCGATCTTGCTCATGCCAACGACGCCCAATGGGTCGGCTTCAGTATGGAGCTCGGACCGGACGGTGCCCTCTACGCACTCGACTGGCACGATGGTGATATCTGCGGAAAGGACGTTCTGAACAAAGACACCGGGCGCATCTACCGCCTCACTCCCGAGAAGTCTCAGGCCGAGGGTTGGCCCGAACGATACGACGATCTCAGAACACTCAGCGATCTCGACTTGGCGAAGCTTCAGCTTCGTAAGAGTTCCTGGCATGCGCGGCGGGCCCGCGTCATCTTGCAGGGTCGTGCGATCAAAAAGCCGATCGCAAAAGACGCGCTCTCGTTTCTTCAACAAACTTTCAAGAGTCATGCCAACCCGGACCTCCGACTTCGCGCCATGTGGACCCTTCATGTCAGTGGATCTCTGAAGGAAGAGGCACTGATAACGACACTTTCTGATGCCGACGAATATTTGCGTGCCTGGGCCATCGAGTTTCTCAATGAAGACAAGAAAGCTCCGGTTAAAGCGGTCGAGCTTTTTGCCAAGATGGCTGCCAGCGACCGCTCCCCCGCGGTTCGCCTTCGTCTTGCTTCCGCGCTTCAACGCCTCCCCGATGACTCACGCTGGCCGATCCTGCAAGGTCTCGTCTCGCGTCAAAAGGATGCGGATGATCACAACATCCCGAAAATGATCTGGTTTGGAGTCGAGCCACTCGTGTCAAAGTTTCCCGACAAAGCCCTTGAGCTCGCCTGGGAAAGCAAGATTCCTCTTATCACTGAATTCATCGCCCGCCGGGCCGCCGATGCCAACCTTCTCGCTCCTCTCGTCAAGGCGCTTCGTCAGAGTTCTGCGGGTCTTGCCCAACAAAACCTCCTCAAAGGAATGCGTGATGGCTTGAACGGACGCAGAGGCCTCAAGGCTCCCGAGGGCTGGAACGCCATCCGGGAGAAATTCGCCCTGACAGGAGGCGAAGAACAAAGGCTCGTGGCTCAGCTCTCCCAGCAGTTTGGGATCAAAGCTGCAACTCGCAAGACCCTGGAACTCGCCCGCAATCCAAACGCCCCGGCACCGAAACGCAAGGAGGCCATCCGCGCTCTCGCCAGCCAGAAGGAACCCGATCTCATTCCATTGATGAAGACCCTCTTCCAGGATCCTGCGGTGCAAATCGAAGCCATTCGTGCACTGACAGTATTTAACAACGGAGACCTCGGAAAGGAACTGCTACAACTCTACCCAAAGCTTCCTACGGCCGCGAAACAGGAAGCGATCCAAGCTCTCGCCAGCCGACCGATTTACGGGAACCAACTCACCACCGCTATTCGTGACGGGTCCATTGCCCGCAAAGAGGTTCCTTCCTATGTGGCCCGTCAGCTGCGCCGCGTGGTCGGAAATGGCTTCCTCGAGGTGTGGGGTCTCATCGACGAAAAAACAGATAAGGCCGCCGAATTCAGGAAGTACGAGAAGCTTCTGACTCCGGGTAAGCTTGCCAAGGCCAATCTCAAGAATGGACGCATTCTCTTCCAAAACAGTTGCATGGCCTGCCACCAACTCCACGGTGAAGGAGGGAAACTCGGTCCCAACATCACGGGCGCCAACCGGAGTAGCCTCGACTATCTCCTTCACAACATTCTCGATCCCAGCGGAATCATCCAAGACGACTACAAAATGGTCATGATCACCACCCGTGACGGACAAACCCTCGCAGGAAACGTGGTCACCGAGAATGAGCGTCAACTCACTCTCCGAATCGTCGGCCAGGAAGTGAACCTCACCAAGTCAGAGATCCAGTCTCGCGAAATTTCCTCCGTCTCCATGATGCCCGAGGGACTTCTGCGCAACCTCTCCGACGAGGAAACGATCGATTTGATGGGCTACCTGATGAAGTTGGAAGCACCGAAGAAATGAAATTTTCTCGAAGGGCTTATCTGAAGATCATCGGGAGCTTGATCTTTTGGACCGGAACGGCCATCGCCTTCGCTTCCCCAAAAAATGTTATCCTCTTCCTCGTCGACGACCTCGGCTGGGCTGATCTTGGCTGCTATGGCAGCACCTTTTACGACACCCCAAATATCGACGCACTGGCGACCCAAGGTGTTCGCTTCACTAATGCCTATGCGACCTGTCATGTTTGCTCTCCTTCACGCGCCAGCATCCTCACCGGGAGATACCCCGCCCGCATTGGCCTGACCGATTGGATACCCGGCCGACGGGAATTTGATTTCCAAAAGCTGAAGAACGCCCCAAACCTTCAAGCCCTGCCGTTAAGAGAGATCACTCTAGCTGAGGCGCTCAAACGTCATGGCTACACCACGGGACACTTTGGAAAGTGGCACCTTGGTGAAGACGGGGCGGGCCCCTTACAGCAGGGGTTTGATCTTCAAGTCCCACAAAATTGGTTCAAAGGATGGCCTGCCGCCGGCTATCACGCTCCCTTCAAGCTAACAGGCCTTTCTCCTGAGAGCGGAGCTTACCTCACAGACAACCTGACGACCGAGGCCCTCAAGTTTATCGAAGACAACTCAAAGAAGCCCTTCTTTCTCTATCTGAGCCATTTCGCAGTTCACGACCCGATCCAGGGGCGGGCCGACCTCGTCGATAAGTACGAAAAACGTCGTAAGAATTTAGAAACATCAACAGACCCCTTCATCCTTGAGGCAAACCCGGACCGAAGCCCTCCGCTCTCTCAAAAGAATCTGGAACGGATGCAGAAGACAAAGCCATTTTCTGGTTTCAAGGTCCTACCCGAACGCACTGTCAAAATTAAACAGCGTCAGGACAACGCCCGCTTCGCCGCGATGGTCGAGGGTGTCGACGAAAGTCTCGGACAAATTGTTTCAAAACTGGAGAAGCTTGAGCTTCGGGAAGACACCATCATCATTCTGACTTCCGACAATGGCGGAATGTCCGGGGCAAACTTCGGGAATCCAAGGCGGGTTGTTTCAAAAGCAAAACTGGACGCCGCCTATTCAACCTCGAACCTTCCACTTCGCGGAGCCAAGGGGTGGCTTTACGAAGGTGGGATTCGTGTCCCCCTGATCATCGACTGGCCGGGAAGAGGACAGAACGGGACAGTTGCCGACGCGCCGGTGATCGGAACAGACCTTTACCCAACGATTTTAGAGATGCTTGATCTCCCTGCGATGCCCAAGCAGCACCCGGATGGCAAAAGCCTCGCAAAGACACTTTCAAAAGGCGGTTCGCCTGAGGCCCGGGCTCTCTACTGGCATTTCCCACACTACAGCAATCACGGTATGCAAAGTCCGTGTGGCGCAATCCGGCTCGGTCGCTTCAAGCTCATCGAGTATTTCGAGAACGGAACGGTTCAGCTTTTCGACCTTGAGACCGACCCCAGAGAGCAAGTCGACCTCTCTCGTAAACAACGAGGACTCGCCCAGCAGATGCTTGAAAAACTTCGCCTCTGGCGAGCCTCGGTCAATGCCATGATGCCGGCTCCGAAACCGCAGAGGTCCGGGGAATAAGCCCCCTCTCGCTTGCCTCTCCAGAGATCTACGGCATGCTCCTGCCATGCGATTGATTTTGCCTTTGCTGTTCATTTCCCTTCTTCACGCCCAAGAAGACACAAAACCTGAGAAAAAGGATGCTCTCAAAAAGCCGCAGACTGAAGTCAACAAACAGGACGTCGTCACCATTGACGGCAAAAAGATTGACTACAAAGTCACCGCCGCGACTCTGAATCTCAAGTCAGATAAAAGCGAGGACCGCGCTTCTATTTTTCACGTCGCCTACGAGCGCATTGGGATGCCGGACCGGCACAAACGCCCGGTCATGTTTGCCTTCAATGGAGGACCCGGGTCCTCGGCGGTCTGGCTTCACATGGGCGCTCTCGGGCCACGTATCGTGCCTACCACTGCAGACGGAACCCAGCCCCTTCCTCCCCCCCTCACCGTCAAAGAGAACCCGTTCTCCATCCTTGATATCGCAGACATCGTCTTCATCGACCCGGTTTCCACCGGCTTTTCTCGGGCCGCTGGCAAGAGCAAGCCCAGCGAATTCCACGGCGTCCAGAGCGACATTCGCTCGGTGGGTGATTTCATCCGACGCTGGGTCACTGAAAATGACCGCTGGGGCTCTCCCAAATACCTCCTCGGCGAAAGCTATGGCGGGATCCGGGCTTCTGGGCTTTCTGATTTTCTTCAGGAGGAATACGGAATGTCGCTGAATGGTGTCGTTCTGCTTTCTTCCCTGATCGATTTCCGCACCCTCCGCTCCAGCAATGGAGATGACCTCACCTACGCGGTCTTCCTTCCCGGCATGACCGCGACTGCCCATTATCACAAAAAGATCACCGGCAATCGCGACGAACTGGTCACCAAGGCTCGCGAGTTTGCCTTTGGCCCCTTTTACCAGGCTCTCCTCAAGGGTGCCGCGGTACCCGAGGCCGAAAAGAAAGCAGTCGCCGAACAACTTTCAAAGTTCACCAGCCTTCCCGCTTCTCTTTTTGAAGAAAATGATCTTCGAATCTCCTCGACCCGCTTCCGCAAGGAACTCCTGCGCGATGAAAAGAAAGTCCTCGGTCGCTTCGATGCCCGAATCGCTTGGCCGGCCACCGATCAATCTTCGCAATATCCCTCCTATGATCCCTCCTACTCGGTTGCCTATGGAGCCTTCGCCACCGCCATTAATGACTATTTAGGTCGTGACCTCGGCTGGGAAGGCCATCATCCCTACAAAATCCTCACAGGCGACGTGCAACCCTGGAACTGGGGAGCCAGCAACAGGGTCGTGAGCATGTCGCGGAACCTCGAAAGCGCCCTTCGCGAAAACCCGAATCTCAGAATCCTCGTAATGTGCGGTCACACCGACCTAGCCACCCCTCCCGCCAACATGCAATACAGCGTCGACCACCTTTTCAGTGTTCCGCCCGAACGCCGTAACGAGATTAAGTTCACATTCTATGAAGCCGGCCACATGTTCTACCTGAACCAGCCGGATCTCGAGAAGATGCGCAAAGATCTTGTCGACTTCATCAAATAGCCGGCAACCGAAGCCACTCTCCGGGAGAAAAAACAGGAGGGAAGAGTGGCAGTCCCACAAGGACTCGAACCTTGAATGACTGAACCAAAATCAGCTGTGTTACCAATTACACCATGGGACTGGCGCGGCGGAGAGATAGAACCACCCTCACCTCCTTGCAAGACCCAAATCCGCTGATTTTCGCTTTTTTGACTACCAAAACCGGCAGCAAGGGTCCTTGGCTCAAACCTTGACCTTCTCTTAAAAAACCAAGACCTTCCATGCTGGTCATGGATTACGGCACCCTCATTGAAAAACGAAAGGCCCGCCTCGCTGAGATTGAAAAGCTCATGGAGGACCCCGGTTTTTTCAACGATACCGCCAATTCCACTAAGTTCATGCGTGAACACCGGGGCCTCAAAAAGCTCCTCACGCTGTGGGATGAGTACCAGCAGGTCTCGAGCGAAATCGAAGGGAACGAGGAATTGGCACGGGGAGACGATCCCGAGTTTGCCGCAATGGCTGAAGAGGAACTTCCTTTACTCCGGAAACGTTACGAGGAACTTTCGCAGGAGGTCCAATACGCCCTCCTCCCCCGCGATGAAACAGAGGACCGCGATGCCCTGCTCGAAATCCGGGCCGGAGCCGGAGGCGACGAAGCCTCACTCTTTGCCGGCGAGCTGATGGGCATGTTCCAGCGCTACACCGAAAAACGCGGCTGGAAATGCGAGCACCTCGAAAGCTCACCATCCGATGTTGGCGGCTTCAAGGAAGTAGTTCTCAAGATCACCGGTGAAGAGGTGTTCCGCTATCTAAAATATGAATCCGGCGTCCACCGCGTTCAACGCGTTCCGGCAACTGAAACCCAGGGCCGCATCCATACCTCCACCGTGACAGTGGCCGTTTTGCCGGAAGCGGAAGAAGTCGATGTCCAACTCAAGCCCGAAGACCTTCACATTCAAGCCACCCGCTCCGGTGGCCCCGGTGGACAACACGTCAACACCACCGACTCCGCCGTCCAAGTGACCCACCTCCCCACTGGAATCCAAGTCAAATCGCAAGACGGCCGCTCCCAAACCCAAAACAAAGAAAAGGCCCTTCAGATTCTCCGCGCCAAGCTCTTTGAAGCGGCCCAACGGGAAGCCCAAGCAACCTACTCGGCGCAACGTAAATCTCTCGTCGGCTCCGGCGATCGGTCAGAGAAGATCCGCACCTACAACTTCCCCCAGTCCCGCGTCACGGACCACCGCATCAATCACACTTCCCACAACATGGAAGGCATCATGAACGGTGAATTGTTCGAGTTCACCGACCATCTCCAAAAAGCCGAGATGGAACAACGCCTCGCCGAAGAAGGAGGCGACGATTCGTAGCCTCGAAGTACCCATTTGAAGATCCCGAAGAGCGAACTCGTTCTTCACAACTTGTTCACAAATGACCACCATCCTCGATGTTCTCGAAAAAGGATCCGCTTTTCTGAGTCAAAAGGGGGTTTCGGGAGCCCGACTGAATATGGAGCATCTGGTGGCCCACGAACTAGGCCTGAAACGGATGGATCTTTACCTCCGATTCGATCAACCACTAGAAGAAGTAACTCTCAACTCTCTACGAGAAAAACTGAAAAAACGAGGCCAAAGAATTCCATTGCAACACCTTAATGAGGTTATTCACTTTGGAGATTACCGCTTTCATTGCGACCATCGTGCACTCGTCCCTCGGCCCGAGACCGAGGAATTAGTGACACACATCGAATCGAGCGATTTTTCCACCCCAGCCCGCATCCTGGACGTGGGCACCGGGTCCGGAGTCCTGGGTCTGACCCTTGCGAAGAACCTAGGAACAAACTGTGAAGAACTTATTCTCGCCGACTTATCCACAGAGGCTCTGTCGCTCTGTGAACAAAATGCCAAAGCTCTTGAGGTCCCCGCGAAACTAATCGAAAGTGACCTTTTTTCAGCTGTCTCCGGCAATTTTGATCTCATCACCGCCAATCTCCCCTATATCCCGGAAGGTGAACGAGACAGCCTCGAACCCGAAGTTCGGCACGATCCCGAGATGGCTCTGTTTGGTGGCAGCGATGGCTTCGATCTCGTGCGGCCCTTTTGCGCCCAATGCCCAAGATTTTTGAAAGCGGGCGGACTGGTGGCACTGGAAGTCGGATATGATCAAGGCCCGGCCGTTCTCGAGATGCTTCGGGCGGTCGGGTTGACTGATTTACAACTGTTGAAAGATCTCAATGGAATCCCCCGCTTTCCTCTTGCACGAAAGGGCTAAAAAGCCCAATCCCTCCCCCCTCGACCATGGATAAGCTCCTCGTATACGGCGGAAGTTTGCTGACCGGTTCCATCAATATCTCAGGATCCAAGAACGCGTCGCTTCCCATTCTTGCCGCTTCCCTGCTCACCGACCAACAGGTCGTCATCGAGCGCGTGCCCGATGTCTCTGACACCAATTACATGCTCCAAATTCTGAGCGCCCTCGGGGCCGAAGTGGAGCGCTACTCGGGAACGGTCAAAATCACGGCAGCCAAGATCCATCCAGAAGCTCCCTACGAGCTCGTCCGCAAGATGCGCGCTTCCATTTGTGTGATGGGTCCGCTCCTCGCCCGTCTCGGTCGCGCCAGTGTTTCCATTCCCGGGGGATGCGTGATCGGCGACCGCCCCGTCGACCTTCACCTGAAAGGGCTCCAGGCCATTGGAGCCCACATCGACACTGAAGGAGGAAACATTCTCATCGAGGCAAAGGATGGACTTAATGGTCAGGAAGTCGACCTCCGAGGCAGACACGGTCCAACCGTCCTCGGAACGGACAACCTGATGATGGCAGCCGTTCTTGCTGAAGGCACCACCATCATCGAGTCAGCCGCCTGCGAGCCTGAAGTGGTTGACCTCGCTGACTTTCTGAACTCGATGGGAGCCAAAATCGAAGGTGCCGGAACCCGGCGCATCACCATCGAGGGCGTCACCTCGCTCGGAGGGACACACCACACCGTCATTACCGACCGAATCGAAGCCGGAACCTTCATGGTCGCCGCCGCGATGGCCGCCAAAGATGCGGTCACTCTGAATCGCGTTCGCCAAGACCAGCTCACCGAAGCAACCGCGAAGCTCCGTGAATCGGGCCACCTCGTTGAATTCAATGCGGCGGGGAACCAGGTCACCGTCTGTCCGGGAGAAGCGCCGATTGGCTGTTCTATTTCCACCGCCCCTCACCCGGGATTTCCCACCGACATGCAGGCGCAGTTCACTGCTATGTTTGCCACCACTCCGGGGATCTCGGTGATCGAAGACACCATTTTTCCACAACGCTTCATGCATTGTGCCGAACTTACCCGCATGGGAGCCGACATCACTGTCGACAACGGCACCGCCATCGTACACGGCGTCGATGAACTTGGGGCCGCTCCGGTCATGGCTTCCGACCTCCGCGCCTCGGCTGCGCTCGTGCTTGCCGGCCTCACCGCAAAGGGCACCACCGAGATTAATCGGCTCTATCACATCGACCGTGGTTATGAGATGATTGATGAGAAGCTCCTGCAACTCGGCGCAAAAGTCAAACGAGTCCGGGGAAGCGCCTGACTTGTCCATTTTCCTCACTTGTCGTCAGGTCAGGCAAACCCTAGCTTGGTCGGACACACATGACACGACGACTGTTAGTTCTTCTCCTATTTTCCTGGATCATCCTCCCTGTTTGGGGTGACCTCGTGGCCCATTACGGCCTTGATGAAACCGATCCTGGCAATTCTGTTGTGGCCGATTCCCTACTGCAGAACGATGGGGTTCTGATCGGGGCAACCAGCCCCACCAAAAACATCATAAGCCCTCTTGGCAGGGGTTACGAATTTCCGAGAAACTCCGGCTTTCGCATCAGTCCTGCCCCTGAAGTCCAACCCACTGATCAGTTTACAATTACCTGGTGGTTTCGCCCCTCCAGCCTGACGACCTTTGACCGGTTCTTTGAAACCCTTTCAGGAACCGGAAATAACGGCTCAGGTATCCGGATTGATTTGGGAGGAAGCCCCGGCAGGAGCGTCCGTTGCCTGTTACGTGATGGCAACGGATCCACCAATACCACCGTGCGAAGCCCGCTCCTTCTCAACACCGGACAGTGGTATTTCTTTGCCCTCCGCTATGACTCCATCAATCGCAGCTGCCAGGTCACCGTCCTTCCTGATCCCGGGGCCAACATTTCAGCCGCCAACATTGCTGCCGCCACCACCTCAACCACCTCGCTCGGCACCAATGCCCTGCCCCACAATACAGGAGTGTTTATCGCTTCCGACGATGCCGGGGCCAATGGCAGCAACGATTTTGGCGGTGCCATGGACGACATTGCCATCTTCCAAACCGGCGACCAATTCGGAGTTCTTTCTGACGCCGACCTTGCCGCCATTTGCAACGATGGGGCCCTTGCTTTCGACCCGCCCCCTTCACCCCCTCTCATCAACACCTTCACCGCGCAAAACCCCAACCTTGCCTCGGGAGAAAGCACGGTTCTCGAATGGGAGGTCGAGAATGCTGACACCCTTGAAATTAGTCCCAATGTCGGAGTCGTGGCCGGCCCGACCGGCAGTGTTTCCATAAACCCGGCAACCACAGAGATTTACACCCTCACGGCCACCAATGCCGAAGGCACCAGCAACGCTTCGGTTCAGATCGTCGTGGACGGACAACTCCTCTCACCAAGGATCAGCGAATTTGTTGCCAGCAATTCCTCTTTCGACGACGGGGACGGAATCTCAAGCGACTGGATCGAAATTCAAAACCGGAATGGCGTGGTCTTTGACCTCTCCGGCTACCACCTGACGGATGATGACACCAATCTCACCAAGTGGACTTTTCCTCCGAATACCATCCTTTCCGCGAATGAGTATCGGGTGGTTTTCGCCTCGGCCCGCGACACTCCCGATGCCGCAGGAAACTTGCACACCAACTTCAGCCTGAGTGCTAGCGGGGAATACCTCGCGCTTGTTGCTCCCGATGGCACCACCATCGTTCAGGAGTTTGGGCCCGGTTATCCTCCGCAAAAAACCAATGTCAGCTACTCGGCTGCGGGGTTTCTTTCGCTACCCACACCAGGCGCCTCGAATACTGGGGTAGCCCAGCAAGACTTCGTGCGCGACACGTCATTCGACATCGACCGCGGGCACTACACCACCCCGTTTTCAGTCACCATCACCACGAACACTCCGGAAGCTCAGATCTACTACACCACCGATGGGACTGATCCATCACCGGCCAATGGAATTCTTTATGCCGGCCCGGTCCCGATCAACACCACCACTGTCCTGCGCGCCGCCGCGTTCAAGGATAACTTCATCCCCACAAACATCGACACTCAAAGCTACCTCTTCCTGAACGATGTCATTCGCCAGCCAAATAATCCACCCCACACCACTACCAGCTGGGCGGGCCGAATCGCGGATTACGAAATGGATCCCCAGATCGTCGACTCCCCGGACTACGCTTCCGAGATCATTCCCGCACTGCAGGAATTCCCCAGCCTTTCGCTTACGATCAACCCCGATGACTTCTACGGCCCCAACGGCATCTACCAAAACCCGCAAAGTGAAGGAGTCGCCTGGGAACGCCCGGTCTCGGCTGAGTTGATCGCCCACGATGGATCCGAGACTGGCTTTCAAATCGATGCCGGACTGCGAATCCAGGGTGGCAGCAGTCGAAGCCCTGACACACCGAAACACAGTCTCAGCCTTCGCTTCCGAACCCAATACGGCCAGGGCAAACTCCGTTACCCCCTCTTCCGGAATTCACCCAAAGGACGCGAAGCGGTCGAAAAATTCGACTACCTCCAACTCCGCGCCAACTACAACTACGGCTTCTCCCACCGTCATTTCTGGCAGTGTGACAAGGCCCAATACAATCGCGATCAATTCACCAACGACCTATTCCTCGAAATGGGAAACATCGGAACCCATGCCCGTTGGACCCACCTTTACATCAATGGAGTTTACTGGGGGCTTTACACCATCCACGAACGCCCCGACCAAGATTTCATGGAAGCTTACTTCGGTGGCGAAGACAGTGATTACGACGCCATCAACAAAGGCCAGGCCCAAGGAGGATCCATGACCCGCTACAACACGATGGCCGCTATTTCGCGGGGCAATATCGCCAGCAACACGGTTTACGAAACTCTTCAGACTCATCTCGACCTCGACTCCTTCATCGACTACATGCTCCTAAATTTCTACATCGGGAACAACGACTGGGACGGCAACAACTGGCGCGCCGCGGGCATGGGTCCGACCGGTGTCCCTTTCCACTACTTCCCGTGGGATTCCGAATTTGCCATTTCCACCCCGCGTAACAGCCCCGGCTACCTCAACCTTTCCAACGCTCTCAATATCAATGTCACTGGACGCAATAACCGTAACAATCGAGCCTCCGGGATTCATCAGGATCTGACCCAAAATGCCGATTATCGCCTCCGCTTCGCCGACCGCACCCATGCCGCCGTTTTCAACGGCGGCCCACTGTCCGCGACCGGTGCGGCCGAGATCTGGACACGAAGATCGACGGCAATGGATACCGCCATCATCGCCGAGTCAGCCAGGTGGGGCGACTACCGGCGCGATATCCAAGCCGCCGGTGGCTGGCAACAGACCAACTACCAACTTTACACCAAGAACGATCATTACCTCCCCGCGCAAAACTTTGTCCTCAATACCTATCTCCCTCAACGACCTGATATCTTATTGGCCCAACTCAGAGCACGAGGCCTTTACCCGTCAGCGGCAGCCCCTCTCTACAGCCAAAACGGTTCATTGCTCACCATGACCAACCCCAATAGAACGGGGACGATCTATTACACCACTAATGGCAGAGATCCGCGCGATCGTGGTGCTTCCATTTATTCCAGTCCGATAACGCTCTCCGGTAGCGCAACTTACCGGTCCCGTGTCCTTGAAAATGGCACGTGGTCTGCCCTGCAATCATCCGACATCATTGCGGGAGTGCCGGCGGATGCCACCAATCTGGTCATTTCAGAAATCTACTACAACGAACCTGGCACAGAGGAAGTCAACGAGTTCCTTGAACTCACCAACATCTCCGAGACAGAAATCGACCTCACTAATCTCACCTTCACTGAGGGTATCACCTACACATTTCCCATAAACACAACTCTTGCTGCCGGAGCCCAACTGGTGATCACTCCGAACGACTACGAAGGAAACCTCGCCAATGGCGGCGAGACCCTCACTCTTACTGATGCCAGCGGCACGGTCATCGAAAGTTTCAACTACGGCGATTCCCATCCCTGGCCCGAAGCAGCCGATGGCGAGGGTTTCAGCCTCGTTCGGATCAGCCCTTCTTCCCAACTTGATCCCGATCTACCTTTCAACTGGCGTGCGTCCACCTCATCCGGTGGCAATCCCGGCTCCTCCGACTCCACCACTTTCTCCGAAGGAGACCTCATCGCCTACGCTCTTGGCTCCGAGCAACTCACCGTTCTGGTCGACGGGATTCTCGTTCCCCGGGTTCTCGCCACCGACGATGTCATGCGCGAAGTTCAGACTTCAACTGACCTAATCAATTGGACTCCGGTCACCACCCTTATCGGTGAAACCCAGCCGGTAGACGGTAACACCATACAGACCTTCGCCATACCCTCTCCCGGGCCCACTCGATACTACCGCGTCCGGCTCACCATACGATAAGATGCTCACTGACTTGCCGGTCCGGGCATTCTCTGCAAATACTCGAGCCGCTCGATGCCACTCTCTGCCAGTGTCCTGATCGACGGCCCTTCCGAGCTCGTCTTTGACTACGCCGTTCCCGACCACTTACCGGTCCGGGCAGGATGCCGGGTGCGTGTACCTCTCCGCAACCGCCCTGCTGTCGGCACGGTCCTGCGCCTTCACGAATCCCGACCCGAAGGATTCGATCTTCGCTTTCTCAGCGACCTCGTCGATCCTGAACCCCTCGTCACCCCGCCTCTCCTCAAGCTGGCGGAGTGGATCACCTCCTATTACGGCACTCCGCTCGAACAGGTCATTCGGTCGATCATTCCAGCCTCAATCCGAGGCGAAAAAACCTCCGCTAAAACCCGCCGGGCCGCCCAAATTAAGAAACAACCTAGCGAAGAAGAACTCGCCACCCTCTCCAAGCGCGCGAAACGCCAACACCAAATCCTCACCCTCCTGACCGTCGCTCAAAAGCCGGTCGCGATGACCGAACTCGGCGGGCCTTCGGCAGCCGCTTCCCTGAAAACTCTCGAAAACAAGGGCTACGTCGAATTAATCGATCTCGAGGTGCGACGCGACCCCGATGCTCACGAAACTTTCATCCCCACCGAATCTCTCACTCTCAACACAGAACAAGGGGAATGCCTCGAGACGATCACCTCGTCGTTAAAATCAACCAACACTCGAAACCCGATTCTTCTTAATGGCATCACCGGCTCTGGAAAGACTGAAGTTTATCTTCAGGCCACCCGCGCCGCACTGGACCTTGGTCAATCAGTGATTGTTCTCGTCCCAGAAATCTCCCTCGCTCCCCAGACAGTTCAACGCTTCAAGGCCCGATTTCACGACCTCGCCGATCAAATCGCAGTCCTCCACTCAAACCTCTCCCAAGGCGAGCGATTCGACGAATGGCATCGTATTCGCGATGGCAAGGCACGGATTGTCATTGGAGCCCGCTCCGCGATCTTCGCTCCTGTTCGCGAACCCGGCCTGATCATCGTTGATGAGGAACACGAGCCGGCCTACAAACAGGAAAATCTTCCCAAATATCACGCGCGGGATCTCGCCGTGGTTCGAGGACATCTGGAAAAGTCCACTGTTCTCCTTGGCTCAGCCACCCCCTCGCTCGAATCCTTTCGTAACACCCAGCTCGGCAAATACCAACTGGTCAAATTAACCGAACGAGCCGATGGGGCTTCCCTACCCCTCACCCGGGTGGTCGACATGCGAATCGAATCTAGAAAGCAAAAAGGGCGCGACGCCATCATCTCGGAAGTTCTCCGTACTTCAATCGATAAACGACTCGAGGACGGCGAGCAGGTCATCGTGTTTCTCAACCGGCGTGGCTTTGCCCGGTCTCTCCAGTGTCCTCCCTGCGGTCATGTCATTGAATGTAGCCATTGCGCTATTCCCCTGACCTACCATCGGGCTGAAGAACGACTGGTTTGCCACATCTGCGGCCACCAGGCCATCGTTCCCAGAATCTGCCCAAACTGCAACGATCCCGCAATCCGCTTTCAGGGATACGGAACCGAAAAGGCCGAAGGAATCCTTCGCAAGGTCTTCCCTACCGCCAAAGTCGCCCGCCTAGACACTGACACTACCCGGCGCAAGAACGCTCTTCGGGATACCTTGCGCGATTTCCGAGCCAAGAAGATCAACATCCTCCTCGGCACCCAGATGATTGCCAAAGGACTAGACTTTCCAAACGTGACCCTCGTCGGTGTGTTGAATGCTGACCTCTCACTCTACGCCCCCGACTTTCGAGCCGGTGAGCGTACCTTCCAGCTCCTCACCCAGGTGGCCGGACGAGCCGGACGCGGCCAAATGGCCGGCGAAGTCATCATTCAAACCTCGACCCCACATTCCCCGTCGATCCAGTTTGCCCGTCACCACGACTTTGAAGGATTCGTTTCGCAAGAACTCGAAATTCGTGAACAATTTTCCTACCCGCCCTTTACCCATCTCGCGCTTCTATTGGCTCGTTCCAGCCACGAACGTCGTGCCGAATTCACCCTGCAAACCCTGCATCGACGATTGGCCGAAAACCTTCCGGGCGAGATTTTGCTCGGCGACCCGATTCCATCACCGCTGACTAAATCCCACTCGCAATTCCGCTTCCAGCTCCTTATGCGCGGGCCCAACGCACGCGTGTTATCTCACCACCTTAACAAGGTCTTGAAAGCCACCCCAACTCCCGAAGACGTTATCGTCACCGCCGACCTTGATGCCTACGATCTCGGCTAGCCGGAATAGGAATAGAATTGAGACCTGGTTGACGGTCGTTTTGTGATTGAGACCCCATGCGGAACTCATAAGATTGCCAAGTGAGATGGTTATTCTTTGTTTCCATTCAGTGCTTGTTTGCCTGTGGTCACGGAGAATTAGATCAGAAGATCCGCGAGGCTTCCGATAAGATTGCAAAAGATCCGGGGAATCCCGAACTTCTACTTGCGCGGGCGGTTTTACATCAAAGCCACCGGGACCCAAAGGCAGCCCATGCTGACTTCCTGAGCGCCACCAAGTGCAGGCCGGCCCATCCGCCAGCCTTTCTTCAGCTAGCAAGATTTCAACGCAAACAGGGATCCCGAAAGGCGGCTCTTGCCACCATCCAAAAATATTTTTCGGTCTTGGAAACCGAATCTTCAAGTCCCATGGCTTACCGAGAGCGGGCCCTTTTGGCCCCACCAAAGGTAGCCTTGGAAGACTGGTCTCGTTACCTCGAAAACAAGAAGACCCCGACCATGACTGACTTCGAGGAAGCGGGCCGGGCGGCACTGGCCGCAAAGAATTCAAAGATTGCCCGGAGCTTCCTACTCGATGGCCTCAAAAATTTCCCAAAGTCAATTCCGTTACACCACCTCCATTGTCGCCTTGCTTTGATGGACAAGGACTCCCAGGCGGCCCGGAATTCCTTCAAAACCCTCGAGCTCCTTTATCCCTCTCTCTTGGTCAAACTCCGCTATGAAGAATCAGTGATCTGGAACGATTTTGATTATCCTCACCTTGCCAAAGACGCTCAAAAATCTGCCCTCGAAGCATTCGAAAAACTCCCCCTCCGATTTCGGAAAAACTCCGACCTTCTGGAAATCTACAAGACCCTCAGCACTTCTCTTGCCCAATGAAATTACTTGTTTCGTTCATCACCCTGCTCCTGCTCGGTTTCTCTCAGGCTCAACGCCAGACGCTTGTTTCTTCTGAAGAAAACGACTGGTCTCTTCTGCGGGCCCTGGATGACGGCAACCAGCAGTTTGAACCAGCGGAAGCAGACCCAGACTTTTGGACCACCTGGATCGATCAAACCATCGGATCCTACACCAGCCCGCTCGTTTACAATGGACCCGCGTTCACCCCACCAAACCAATTGGCGCCTTTTTCCGCTGGGAGCGTCCCGGCAATCCAAGGGGGGAGCCTAATCGACACCCCCCCGGATGCCGTTTGGCGCTACGGCTATTTTTTAAAAGTGATCGACGGTGGAGCGTCCGGCTTTCAGAATCTTGAATTAAGAATCCTCGCCCGCGACGGTGCCATTGTTTATCTCAACGGCCACTATCTGGGTGCAAGCGGGAACACTCTCGAGCGAGAGGGTGAGTCTCCGATCATCGATCAGGAGAGTGACGGTCAAACCTGGGTGACCCGGCAGGGGTCCAGACTTCGGGATATCATTCTCCCGGGCCCCAATCTCCTCGCGGTCGTCGCCGGACGGGCAACGGGACAAACCGAAGACTTCGGATTCAAGGTTGAACTCACCGGTGAGCCAGGAATTCCTCCCATCACCCCGGTCACCCAAACAAAAATAGGGAATCGTATTCACCTTCGCTGGGCCACTGCGGTTCCTCAAAAAACGCTCGTGCGAATCCAGGCGGAACAAGGCGGTGGAGCACCTGAAATTTATGAATCAGCCACTTCCACCAGAATCCATCACTTCACCCATGAGATCCCTTATAGCGGGACCGATTTTTCAAACAGCTATTCCTACAGTATTTTAAAACCGGACCTGCAAATCTGGGAGCAAGACTTCGTCAACGGTCTCCAGACGACGATGTCTTTCTCTGGAAGAGGATATGAAGACGAAACGCTCTTCACCCACGAAGACCCTGAGTGGCATTACCTTCAGGTCCGCAACAATAACGGCCACGATGTGGATCCCGCTCTTATTGACCGGGATTTTCATGAAACTTGGTTTACCAAGACCCCGACCGGCGTTCTCTCTCTTCCCTTTGAACCTTCGAACTACGACGGCCCGGCATTCTCACAAGCTGCCACTCCGATTCACTACGGAGTTGCCGCAGACTTTCCCAATGCTGGAACCACACTCACTCCTTCAAATGGTGGAGATGGCCATTCCATCTGGCTTTATCGCGTCGTTGATGGTGGAGAAACCGGATACCTCGGAATGGAACTGGATCTGCGTCTGCGGGGGGAAGCCACGATTTATCTCAACGGTCAACGCCTTCACCAAACCTATCAGACCATCCTACCGGACACGTGGCCATTTAGCGCCGACGACCTTCGCTTCACCCGGTCCAAATCCCTCACCTTCCAGTCCAGCTACATCAACCCGGGACCAAACCTGCTAGCGATCCTTGTTCACAACAGCAGTGAAAGCCTTGGTTTTTCCGCCGAGCTTCGGGGTACCAAAAAGCCTCTCTTTCCTGTTCGCGATATCAAAACCGACCTCTTCGGTAACACTTTTTCCATCAGCTATCTCACTGCAACTCCGCAACCTACTTACCTGAAGATTGGGCCCGTTGGCGGAGACCTGGCGACTTATCAGATCCCCGGAGACCGGGTCTTTCACACCTTCAAGATCTCAGGTTTGGAGGAGAATGTTCCCTACATCTGCGAACTGTTTCGAGGAGACGGCCAGCTCTTTGGATTCGACCCCGGTATTCCTTTGGGAGGAACCGGCCAGAGACACTACCGGGAATTTACCCCGACCAGCACTACTTTCATCGAGTACGGTGCCTCAGACTGGCAGGTTCTCCACTCACTCGACGACCAGGGCTTGGGAATCAACCCGTCTACTGCCGACCCCGATTTTGATTCCACTTGGATGACTATGGGGTTGGCGGGTAGCTCATATGACGGACCAGCCTTCACCTCAAATCAATCAGCGCCGTTCCATATCGAAGGAATTGGTTCTTCTTCGAGGGGCACGCTCCTGGCAAATCCGGGAGAAAATCGAGCCGGGGCTTTGTATCTCGTGAAAGAGATCACCGGCCCAACCAGAGGAGCCTGGTCACTCGAACTTCAAGTTGATTCTCCTAGGGCTTATCGGGCCTATCTCAACGGGGAGCTATTAGTCGACAACCTCGGACTCGCCCAGGAAGGTTCGGCCTGGGATCTTTTTTGGAAAAACCAACTTCGTCGTCCCCGCACCGTGACGGGAGCAATTCGTCCCGGACGCAACATCCTCGCCATATCACTTCATCCCGAGAATGAAAACTCTCCGGAGCTCGATCTCGATATTGGTCTCACCGCTCTCACCTCCTTTCCGGAATCAGCGGATCACACAGAGATGATTCTTTTGGCCGAACCCGAGATGGGAGAAAGCTCCACAAGCGTTCAGTGGTTCACCTCAACCGCCTCAGCAACGATGATTCGTTTTGGCCCGGCTTTGGATCAGATGACCAATCTTATTTCGGTTCCCGAGTCGACCTTTATCCATGCCATCAACATCCCGGCTCCACCAGCCGGCGAACAGCTCTATTATGAAATCCTGAGACCAGATGGTTCCTCCTACGATCCTCCGGCAACGAGAACCCTCAATTTCCCCCGAAGCGTCCTCATTCCGTTTGAAAGCAACTGGTCCTACCTCGATCACCGCGATCCCGTTTCAGGAAAATCCATCGACCCTGCCATCAGCGACTCCGATTTTTACGAAACGTGGTCTACCCAGAGCTTCGGATCCTACCCCGGTCACCAGTCATACGACGGACCCGCATTCAGCGACCTTCAACCGGCCCCCTTCGGGCCGGCCACTTCGCTCAATCCACCTGCGACCATGACTCCGGACCTGGGTGCATATTGGTTCCTAAAGGAAATCGATGGCGGGGAAACGGGATATCACCAACTTCAGGTGAGCTGGCCGACCGGATGCCCCATCACGATTTTTTTGAACGGCGAACGCATCGGGCAGTTTCTCGATCAACCGGAAAGCCAACCCATCTGGGCGCAATACGGCACGAACAGCCAGGGTTCTCCGGTAGCCCTTCCCACCTCGCTTGTACTTCCTCCAGGCCCCAACTTGATCGCAGTACTTAAGCACCGTCAACGCCCTCAACAATTCCGGACCTTCGATCTGGAACTCACTGGGATGCCGGTAGGGAATGAAAACACTCCACCACATGCCTCCAGTGTCGAGTCGACGTCGGTAAAACTGTCTTGGAGGACGTCTTCCCCTCAACCCACCCGACTTCGCTGGGGAACGAAACTCATCAACTTGGATCAATCCCATGAGGACTCAGAGAGCACCAACTTTCACACTCACACGATTTCCAACCTGACTCCTTCCACGAGATATTTTTTCGAAATCCTCGATCAAGATGGCGAAAGCTTCGAGCCACCGGTTTGGTCGACCTTCTTCACGAAAAACAAAGTGCTGATCTCACGTGAAAGCGACGGTTGGTCCGTTCTCGAAAGCATTGATGGCGGCACACTGGTTGACCCCGCAGTCGCCGATCCCAACTTCCTGACGACGTGGCACACTCCGGCCTCTTACGATGGCCCGACTTTTCTACCCGGCCAATCCGCTCCGTTCGTGAGCAGGAACCAACATCTCCGCGTCGGCCAGACCCCCCTTCAAACTATCGACAATTTCATTCGACCGGTCTGGCTTCTCAAGGAGTTCGATGGTGGCACGACTGGCTATCGGAACCTCACCCTCAGCGGAATCTACAACCGGGGATTTGCCGCTTACCTCAATGGCCAGCTCGTCGCCTTAGAAGGCATCGATGCCGGAGGATCCCTGGGCTCTTGGGATCTCAGTTCCCCGTTGAATGATTCCTATGACACCAATTTCTCCCGACAAATTCCAGGAAACATCATCGCCACCCCGGGCACCAACACACTCGCGATCGCCCTCCATCCGAGACAATTCGAATCCCCCGGATTTCTTACCGGTGAGTTTGAAGTCCGGGGCATCCCATTGGGTCTCGCTATCTCGCAACCCTCTCTTTTTGCAAACACCTTCAACAACTTCCGACTGAGCTGGCAAACTTCCCAACCGACCTCATTCCAGCTCTTTCTTGGACCCGACCCCCTCCAACTCGAACTGGTTGCCGAGGAAAACGACTTCAGCACCTCCCGTGATGTCCAAATGCCGGAGTTTGAGAGTGGAGGAACCCACTATTATGAAGTTCATGTCGCGGATATCTTTGGGAACCCCTTGGTTTATACGGGAGCCTTCGATCTCTACCCGGCAATCATGAGGGAACCATTTCTGCAAATGGCCTCCCCGACCTCAATGACCGTCAAGTGGAGAACACGCTCACCGGGAGCAAGCATCATCCGCTACGGACAAGATCCGGACAACCTGAATCAAACTGCCACCGGCACAAACACTGCGGCACCATTTGTCATCTTAGGCCGCCCCGATCTCAGCAATTTGGTCACCGATCACTGCGTCACACTTGAAGGCCTCTCGCCTTCATCAAAATACTACTATCAAGTGGGACCGGCGGAAGGAGGTCAACCCGGCAGCGAGCAACAACACTTTACCACTCCGCCTGTCCAGGGAACGCGGGCACCCACCCGGATTTGGGTGGTTGGCGACTCAGGAGCACCGGGCCCGGGGGTTCGCGGGATGAGAGATTCCTATATGGATTACGCCGGTGACACTCCGGCAGACCTTTTACTGATGCTGGGAGACAACGCCTACAACAGCGGTTACGATCAGGAATACCAGCGGGCGATGTTCGATATCTTTCCGGACATTCTCAGGACCACCCCTGTGTGGCCCACGATGGGGAATCACGATCACTACTCCGACGACTATTACGGAATCTTCGAATTACCCACCCAAGGCCAAAGCGGTGGTGTTCCCTCCGGAACCGAGCAATACTACTCCTTCGATTACGGGAACATTCACTTTGTCTGTTTGAATTCCGAGGAAGACCCACCGGGCATGCTTGAGTGGCTGAGGAATGACCTCCAATCCACCCGTTCGGACTGGGTCATCGCCTTCTTCCATCACGGCCCCTACACCAAAGGATCCCACGATTCGGACACGGAATCAGAACACTTCCCGGCCCGGGAACAATATCTCCCCATTCTGGAATCATACGGTGTAGATCTGGTGTTGTCCGGCCATAGCCATCAATACGAGCGCTCCAATTTCCTGAACGGACACTACGGACTGTCTTCGACTTACCGCCCGCAAGATCATGCAATCGATGAGGGCCCTGGGTCTTCCGCCGGCTTCACCGACCGCACCAGCGGGCTGTTCAATTATGGTTCCACATCGCTCCCGTATCAAAAGACGATCGCCTCTCCCCATGCCGGTCACGTGTCTGCCACGGTCGGTGCTTCAAGTATTGTCAGTCGATGGGCGGATGGCTCTGCCAACATCACCAACCCACACCCGCACCCCGTTCATGTGGCCACGATCCGGGCCCTTGGCTCCATGGTCATCGATGTTGCTGGTGACACCCTTGAAGCCATCTACCTCGATGCCGACGGGCAGATTCGCGATCACTTTCAGATCCAGCAATCGCCCGAAGTCAGTCCAGCAATCGCCTGGTGGCAGGCTCGATTCGGACCAGGCTCCTACCCTTATCCCGCCGACTGGCACGCCAACCCTGACCAGGATCAACACAACAACCTTGAGGAGTTTGTTCTGGGCGGCAATCCACTCGTTAAAGACCAACTGCTGGAAGCGAGGCTCGTCACCGAAAGCTCGCCTGGCGAACCGGACCAGGAGTGGTTCACGGTGCAGTATCGTCTGCGTGAAGGCACCACTGCGGTGGTGGAGCAGTCCGAAAATCTCGTCACCTTTTCCACCCAGAATGTGACCCTCATTCGACGCACCTTCCCAGATCAAAACCAGATTTCGCAATGGGAAGCAAGGGTTCCGCGCACCGGTCAACGGACCGTCTTTTTCCGCATTCAGACTTCACGATAGGACACGGGGCCAAGGATCTCACTTTGGGTCAACCTTGCCCACCTCTCGTTCCCTCAGACCAAAACTGCCAACGGAGTCGTTCCTCGCCATCGTCCCCCAACTCTTCCTGATAAAGCGACCAAATCTGTGGCCTACCCTCGGGGCCTAATTCATAAGCCAATTCCCGCTCGTCCGGGTCCGTGAGATCAGTGGTCGAAAACTCCAATTCCAAACCACTGATGTTCTTCGGATAAGCTCCAGCTTTCAGAAAGGCACGCTCGGCGGCCAAGGCAATCCGACAGATTCGACTTTCAGTCTCAGGACGCCAGGATCCACCATTGAGAGTGCCCGAGATGAGGAGATGCGCCCCTGCCACGGCATACATCGGGGAATAGGGACTTGGGGTCGGGTTCCGCTCCTTCTTCAGGCCTTCGAAATCACGGGTTCGAAAAACCTCCAGAAGACCCAACGCTCCATCGATGATTATGGCGCGACGACGATCCTTCCAACCCTGGAGTCCCCCGTAGTAGTAGGAGTTCAAAAACGAGTCCGGCTCGGTTATCTTAACTCCGGTGATTCCTTCTCCACCCAATTCGATGAAGGAGAGATATTCAATCCCCCATGCGGCTTCAAAAGCAATCGCGCGTTCTAACCGCTCTTCGTATTTCAGATCTGAAAACTCACTTTGCAGAACTGTCAGTTGGGCATCATCCCACACACGAAAAAGAAGCCCCTCCCAAACAAGACCCATCGCCTTACTTTTCATAGCATTAGAAATCAGAAGAGAAATCAAGCTGGATCCCTGGGTCATTTGACTCAGACGACACAGTGTCCGTATCCGCTCCAAGGCAAGCTCGCCATTTCCCTGCCGAATGGCGAGGACCCCGGAGTCCTCGAAACACTTCGTGAAACCTAAGATCGGTAGGGTCCATTCGGTGCTCTCCATAAAGTCTTGGGTCGCTTCTCCTTTTGCAAAAACCGAGTGCACCGGGGTTTCCAAAATCACACTACTCAGAGTCGCGAGCCGTTCCTCCACTTCCTTGGCGGCCTCGACCACGCTTTTTTGGGCCTCACTCTCGGTGATCTCTTCCCGGAACCACTTGCGATAGCCGGTGGCCACCCCTTGGTGAGGGCGACTGCCATCAATATTGGGATTTCCCAGTCTGAGCATCTTGCGCCATTCCCGCAACCTGGCTGATTCCTCCATTTCAAACTCCACCTTAAACTCCGGCTTTAAGAGCAGATTATCCTCATCCCGAATCTCAGTTCCGGCGTAGTCGGCTCGATTCAGCGACATCCCCGCCGCTTCAGCCCGCGCCTGCGCTTCTTCCCACGCCTTGGCTCCCCTCAGGTTCTCGACGAACCATCCGGCCAGCAACAGCAGGATCAAAGCAATGGAACCACGGAGAGCAACCCTCCGAAGACGTTCTCGTTTTTTCATGCTCAAAGTCTAGGAGCAGACATCCCATCTGCCATCCCAAAGGTCCAAAATTTTAGCAACCAAAAGTGGAGAAAAAATTGGCCGATCCTAAATCGGGAGTTTTCATTACTCTGACCAAAACCGCGAGCAATCAACTTCCTCATCCACCAGATTCTTGAGGGTGAAATGGTGTCTTCCACCAGGCCCCATGCCAAACTCGAGATTTGAACTCATCGAATGCTTTCTCACCTCTTCACGACAAAAAATGGCGCACTCCGAAGAATGCACCAGAGCGGTGTTTTGGAATAGGCCGGATCTCACTTCTTGTTCTTCACATTCCAACGAAGGATCCGTCCCCACTTGTTCCACTCAGTGGTGACAACGTTGCCGTCCTTATCGAAGGTGGCACCGTGAGGTGAAGTGGTGATGCCCTTGCGCCATTTGGCCGGAGCCACATTGTTGGTGTTAAACTCCTTGGGATTGTCGCTGGCACCGAGGCGCTTCACGAGCTTCCCTTCCTTATCGAAGATGGACACTCCGCTGGCCAGCTGGGCTACGCAGACGTGATCGCCATGGAAGTCGACATTGCAGGGACGAGCCACGCCGGTGGCGAAGACCCCGATGAATTTGCCCTCGAGATCAAGGTGAACGAGACGGTCCTTGCTTCGGTCGCAGACCAGAACACGAACCGGGTTGTAACGACGATCAAATCCGAATTTGTGGGCGGTGCGGAATTCATAAGGAGCCGCCTTCCCGGCAGTTACACCTTTATAGATGCCCTTTTTATCGAACATGAAAATACGATCAGAACGATATCCATCGATGATCCAAATATCCCCGTTGGGAGCGCAGTCTGCGTGAGTGAGAGCAAACTTGGTGCCCACTTCCTTGGGAATGGCCGAAAGAGGGATTTCAAGGAGGACCTTGCCTTCGAGATCGAGCTTCAGCAGAGCGGTCTTGGAATCACCGAGACAGGCAGCATAGATGATGTCCTTGCCATCTTCTTGCACGATAGTGAATCCGTGGTGGTTGTTGCGGGCGTTGGGAAGGTTGCGGAGATACTTTCCGTCCGGGGAATAAACCTGAATTCCGGCTTTCGGGCCACCGACAATGGAAACGTAGAAATTCCCCTCCGAATCCACGTCAATTTCTCCGTGGGAATTTCCGATATGCTCAAGCCCCTCAGGGGTTTTCAACCAATCTTCATGATGGTGGTATTCGTGGGCGAAGGCAAACGTGACAGCAGTAGCGAGAACAGCAATGGTCTTCATGTCCCGGAAATTGTTAGCGATTTGGATACGCAAGGGCAAATCCTGAATTTCAGGAACGATACCCGGCCCATTCTTTCATTTTCAATTCAAATGAACCATTCCTCATTCACCCATCCCCATTCAATTCTGCCTTTGCCAGACCGGCCAAAATCGGGTAAGCGGCCTCCGACATCATGCTCGACATCAAAGTCATCCGCGAAAACCCCGACCTCGTCAAACAACGCCTGGCCACCCGGAACGATGAATCCGCAGGGCTCATCGACGAAGTCCTCGCCTGCGACGAAACCCGCCGCAAAAACGAGACTGCCAAGCAGGCCCTGCAGTCGGAGCGCAAGTCGACCTCCAAGGAAATCGGCAAGCTTCGGGCTAATGGGGAAGACTCTTCGGCCATTGAAGCCGAAGTAAAAAAGATTGGAGAGGAGATCAAAACCCTCGACGAAGAAGCCTCTACCGCAGCCGACCGTCAGGAGGAAATTCTCCTCAATATCCCGAACGTCCCCCACGAGGAATGCCCGGTGGGATCCGATGACTCGGCCAACCCAGTCATCCGGAGCTGGGGCCAAAAGCCAGCGCTCATGAAGGCCCGTGACCACCTTGAGCTCGCCGAAGCCAAGGGCCTGATCAGCTTTGACGATGGCGCCCGCCTTTCCGGTTCGGGCTTTGCGGTCTATCGTGGCAAAGGCGCCAAACTTCAGCGGGCCCTCATCCAGTTTCTTCTCGACCTGCAAAGCGGAGAAAACGGTTACGAGGAAGTCAACGTCCCTCACATCATCAAGCGCGAGTGCATGGAAGGCACAGGCCAGCTTCCCAAGTTCGAGGACGACATGTATGGCACCGAAAACAACGAGTTTTTCCTAGCACCCACCGCCGAGGTTCCAGTGACCAACCTCTACCGTGACACCCTCCTGGCGGAAGACGACCTTCCCATCAAGATGACCGCGCACACCCCGTGTTTCCGCCGGGAAGCTGGAAGTGCCGGACGCGACAACCGAGGTATCATTCGCATGCACCAGTTCGACAAGGTAGAGCTCGTTCAGATCGTCCACCCGGACCACTCGATGAACATCCTCGAGGAACTCACCGGCCACGCCGAGATGGTTCTTCAGAAACTAGGATTGCACTATCAGACCATTGAGCTCTGCACCGGTGATTTGGGCTTCAGCTCAACCAAAACCTACGACATCGAAGTCTGGGCACCCGGCCAAGGCAAATATCTTGAGGTCTCCAGCTGCTCTTGTTTCAGCGACTACCAGGCCCGCCGGATGAAGCTTCGCTTCAAGGACAGCGAAGGAAAAAACCGCTTCTGCCACACCCTGAATGGGTCCGGCACTGCCCTCCCCCGCCTGCTCGTCGCTCTCCTCGAGCAATGCCAGGATGCCGCAGGAACGATCCATATCCCGGAAGTGCTCCAGCCCTACTACGGCGAAGCCACCCTCTAGTAACCACCAATTCACCCCCCCCTCTGCGTCTCTGCGTGAGGATAAAGAATGGTCGCCTCTTGTGTTCTGCAAAAAGTCTCACGAGGAGGCGCTAGGAGATGATCCCATACAAGTAAGGAATCCCGCAAAATACTTGCGTCCCGGTGATTCGCCGCTAAAAACGCCGCCCCGCGTGGTGAATTCACTAAAAATCGCGCTTCCGAAAGGCAGCTTGCAGAGACCGACCCTCGATCTTCTCGAGAAAGCCGGCTATAATATATATACCTCGGACCGGGGACTTCGTCCCTCATCCGATGATGACTCGCTCGATATCTACATGATCCGGGCACAAGAGATCGCCCGCTACATTGACCAGGGATTTATCGACTGCGGGATCACCGGACTCGACTGGGCCTACGGACACGATGTGGAGTTAGTCGATCTGGCTGAGCTCCCTTACTCGCGTGCCTCCACCCGCCCTACCCGCTGGGTGCTCGTGGTGCCGGAGAGCTCCCCGATCAAAAATGTCGAGGATCTTGAAGGAAAACATATCGCCACCGAAGGGATCGAAATCACCAAACGCTACCTCGCCGAAAAGGGCGTGAATGCCAGCGTGGAGTTTTCATGGGGGGCCACCGAGGTGAAAGTGCCGGATCTCGTCGACGCCATCGTCGATGTCACCGAAACCGGCTCCTCCCTGCGGGCCAACAATCTTCGCATCGTCGACGAACTCCTCTCCTCCTTCCCTCATTTCTACGCCAGTAAGACCGCTTTTGCCGACAAATGGAAACGCGGCAAGATGGAGCGCATGGTCCTGATGCTCAAAGGCGCGCTGGAAGCCCGGGACAAAGTCGGACTGAAACTCAACCTTCCGGAATCCTCGCTCGAGGCCGTTCTGGGGAGGCTTCCCTCTCTTCGACGCCCCACCGTAGCCAAACTGACCGAAGAAGGATGGCTTGCGCTCGAGACCATTATCGACGAAAAAGTAGCTCGCAGCCTGATCCCCGATCTGAAAGAACTGGGGGCTCAAGGCATTATCGAATATCCCCTCAATAAAATCGTTCCCTAAACCGGACCAAAAATTTCAAGGAATTGCGGAATCCAAACACCGCAGAAATCAACCCAAACCAACAAGACTATGGGCAACCTCAAGAAGCGTCGGAAGACCAAGATCAGCAAGCACAAGCGTCGTAAGCGAATGAAGGCGAATCGCCATAAGAAGCGCCTCCGCTACAAGTCCTAAGGCGACTTGCTCTGATCCGGCCCGGCAGGTCGGCGAGACCTTCTGCCGTTTTCACCGTTGGGATCTATCCCGACGGTTTTTCATGCATAAGCCCCGCTAATTTCACCAATTACTGAAAACATTGAATCTCTCGCCAGCCTGTGTCATCATCTTACCGTAATGAAACAGGACTCTGATAGCGTTTTGCGTGTCTACATGAATGAGATCGCTAAAACCGATTTGCTCAGCATCGAGGAGGAACTTGAGTTGGCCGAGCGGATCAAGGAGGGCGATGCAGAAGCCCGGGACCACATGATTCGTGCCAACCTTCGTTTGGTGGTTAAAATTGCCAAGGATTACGCCAACTACGGCCTCCCCCTTGCTGATCTAATTTCGGAGGGAAACATCGGTCTCATGAAAGCTGTCGAAAAATACGACCCGGAAAAGGGTGGCAAGCTCTCGACCTACGCAGCCTGGTGGATCAAACAATCCATCAAACGCGCCCTCTCCAATCAGAGCAAGACAGTTCGCCTACCGGTTCACATGGTCGATAAGATCGCCCGCCTCCGAAAAATCTCGATGACGCTGACCGAGGAGCTCGGCCGCGAGCCAAACGACGAGGAACTGACCGAGATTCTCGGGATTCCTCGCAAAAAGCTAGCTTTGCTCAAGCAGGCTGCCCAGCGCCCAACTTCGCTCGAGGCGCCCGTCGGCGAGCAGGGTTCTTCCACCTACTCCGAGACCCTCGGGGATGCGAATGCCGTCGATCCGAGCGAAGCTCTTACGGCCAAGGAAATGCACAGCGAACTGGGTCCTCTTCTCAAATTGCTCGATCAGCGGGAGACCAAAATCATTGGTGCTCGGTTTGGGCTCAACGGGAAGAAGCCACTCACTCTTGAAGAAATCAGCCGGGATTTTGGCGTCACCCGCGAGCGGATCCGCCAACTGCAGAACATCGCTCTGGAAAAGATGCGTCGTGCCCTCGGGAAGAAAGAAAATCCACTCCCGGTTTTTCAGCAAGAGAGCTGATTTCAATCAATCCAATCGATAGAAAACGGACGATTCCAAAGGATCGTCCGTTTTGCTTTAAGATAATTCAAAAAAATTGTGGGCCTTGCTTGTCCTAGAGGGGAGCAAGCTGAATAGTCACCCGGCGATTGGCCTGACGACCCGCCTCTGTGCTGTTACTAGCCACCGGCTCATCATACCCACGACCAGTCACGATGAACCGCTGGGCAGCCACCCTCTGGCTCCGTAGATAGCTTGCAACACTATTCGCACGAGACTGAGACAAACGATAGTTGTAGTCGCGACCTCCAACATTGTCGGTGTGCCCCGTCACAGCCACCCGGGTGCGATTATATTTATTCAGAACCTTGGCGACCGAGGTCAGGGTTGGGAAGAAATCTCCACTGATCCCTGAACTTCCGGTCGAAAAAGTGATATCGCCTGGCATCACCAAACTAATGTTGTTGCCCGAACGCTGAATCCCAACACCAGTACCTTCCAGCTCCCGACGCAGCTCGGCAGCCTGACGGTCCATGTATCCCCCGATTCCACCGCCAGCGAGGGCTCCTAGACCAGCCCCAATGAGAGCCCGCTTGCGGCCATCGCTACCGCCGTCGCTCGTCAGAGCCCCAAGCGCAGCACCAAGGCCCGCGCCAATCAAGGAACCTCTGGTCGCATTCGATGTCTTCTGTTCCCCGGTGTAGGGATCAATTGTCGTACATGAAGTCACGGCAAAGCTCCCGGCGAGAACAAACGTAGTCAGCCTGTTTTTTAGGTTCATGCTAGAAACCTAGCAAAAAACTCGCGATCATCCACCGTAAATCGTCACTAAACGTAAAAAGTCAGCTCTCCTTTCCTACTCCTGTTTCAATCCTAATTGACCTGCTTAGCCTCTTATTCGCCTCCGAGCCGCCTACTGCCATCATGCCCCTTTCTCTTCCTAATCCTTCCTGACATGCTTTTCGTTGTGACCAAGACCTGATGAAGCAAGGTTACGAAGTCTCTCGCCAAAGCCTAGCTCAATAAGGGAGGTGCTTCCGCCGATTTGCCAACCAAATACATTGATACGGGGCTAGGACGATTTCAGGAACATCCTCTTCAAGCTCCATCCCTGAAATAAGATCGAACCAATCCTCGGTCGCGACCAGATTCATGGTGGCCACCGGGATGTGTTGTTCCTCTCCAGAGACATTATGAAGACAAAACACGTTGTTTCTCCGATCCAATGATTGACGCCAAAAGGCAAAAACCTGTTCCCCAAGGTGCAGGGTGAACTGGGTGGCATTGGGGTGGAATGCCGGCTGACTTTTTCGGAGCCGGATCAGTTTTAAGAGCCCCTCAAGAACTTCCGTGTGGGGTGACGTCGGGTCATCAAGAAGTTCGTCCAATTCAGCGGCGTCCCACTTGCGGCGGTTGATGTGCCGGTTGATTCCAGACTCAGCTACCCGATCGGTGGCATTTCTGGTCCCCAGCAGGCTATGAATGTAAAACGCCGGGATCCCCTCAACACCAAGAAAAATAGTATGGGCGCAAAGGAACTTCTCTCTGGTCTGAAGAGCGTCAAACAAGCTGATATTAATCTCGTATGGCCGTGTGCTGCCATCAGGAAGGGTTCGTTCCGAAACAAGGCCGCCGCATTTTTTCATCTCTTCAACGAGCGCATCAATTTCCTCCGGAGGCAGTAATCCTTCGGCGGGCCGCAAGCCGATGCCATCATGCGAAGCCAGAAAGTTGAAATACATCGTTCCCGGCTGGGCCGGTGGCATTCTCATAAGCCACTGGATCAAACAACGACAGTTGCCGTAGGTCATGGCGTAAAGCAAAAGCGGAGGAAGAGAGAAGTTGTAGATCCCGTGAGCCTCGTTGCCGTTTCCAAAGTAGGAGAGGTTCTCTTGATTGGGGATGTTGGTCTCCGTGATGATCACGGCATCCGGTTTTACGTGTTCGATCAAGGTCCGGAAAAGGCGCACCAGCTCGTGGGTCTGTCGAAGATTGATGCAGGTCGTTCCGATCTCTTTCCAAACGAAAGCCACGGCATCGAGGCGGAACAGAGATATTCCCTGATCCAGATGCTGGCGGATGATTTTCACTAACTCGATCAGGAGCTCGTGACTGCGGAAATTAAGATCGACTTGATCGTGACCAAAGGTGCTCCAAACCCACTTCACCCCGTCGGGCGTCTCGGTGGGTCGTAGCAAATCACTCGTCCGAGGGCGAACCACCAGACTGAGATCCTCATCGGGGGAAGCTTCCACAAAAAACTCACTTCCGGGTTTCTCCCCCTTCTGAAACTGTTCAAACCAAACGTGCGACGCCGAACAGTGGTTGACCACCAGATCCGACATGATCCGGTAATCTTGGGAAAGATCGGCGAGGTGCGACCAATCACCGAGTTCCGGGTCCACCTGGGTGTAATCTGACACCGCGAAACCATCGTCCGAAGTCCATGGGAAATAGGGCAAAACGTGAATAATCGAGATCGAATCCCCGATCCGCTTCCGAATGAAGCGGCCCAACTCCTCGAGAGGAGCTCCTTCCGCGGGAAGAACACTGTCTCCATAGGTGATGAGCGCCACGTCCTTTTCCGACCAATGATTGGTGAACGGCACGGGACCGAAAAAATGCTCCCGCAGGTGCATGGCATCGATCAGGCGGTCTCCCAATCCCTCGTGCCCATCCTCACCGTAGATCGCAGTGAGGTGGGTTTCGATCCGGACTACCAGTTGCTCCAGTGGACTCATTGGGATGAAAATTCTTTTTGATCCTCTTCCACCGCCTCAATGAGACGATCATAAATATGAGGAATGGCACTTCGCACCCGTGACCAACTTGGAATGAACGGTTTCTCATGTGGGGAACTCAGGAACATCTTGCCGGCCTCAATAATGTTCTCGGCGAAAAGTTCAACCGCTTCCTCCTCCTTATGGACATCAAGATCGAGACCATTCATTACGGCATCGTTCTTGTAGCGTTCCACAAAATCGAGAGCGTTGCGAAAATAGGCTGCCTTCAAAGTCCGGAAAACCTCCTCGGTGAAGACCGTTCCCATCACCGCCATCTTTCGATAGACCAGTTTGCAAATGTCGATCGACATTTTGGAAAGCCCCTTGGCCCTGTCCTCCAGAGAAATGTCCTGATGCTTGTGGTCATAAACTTCGGCAATGTCGACTTGGCAGAGCTTGTTGTTAGCGTAGTTCCGAAACATCTCCGAGAGCGTGCCCATCTCCAATCCCCAGTCGCTGGGCATCCGAATATCGGGGATCACTCCTTTGCGGAAGGAAAACTCCCCAGCCAGCGGATAGCGGAATCCATCGAGATAGGTTAGATAGTCGCTGGGCCCGGTAACTTGTTCCAATGAGCGCAGAAGTGGTGTGACGAGGAGCCGGGTGACCCGACCGTTCAGGCTACCTTTGGCGATACGCGGATAGTAACCCTTGGCGAACTGATAACTGAATTGCGGATTCGCCATGGGATAAATGAGACGAGCCAAGAGCGAACGGTCGTAGGTGATGATATCGCAATCGTGCAATGCAATCGCCTCGGCCTTGTCGGTGGCAAGCATGTAGCCCAGACAATACCAGACGTTTCGTCCCTTCCCCTCTTCCTCCGGAGCCAATCCTTGTTGGGACAACTCACTGTCAAGAGCCCGCAACCGTGGACCATCGTTCCACAAGACCCGATGGTGTTGCGGAAGTTCACCGAAAAAGCGTAATGCTTCCTGGTACTGGTCCAAGGTGGCCCGGTCCAACCCAATGACGATCTGATCTAAGTACGGAACTTGTTTAATTTCCGCCAAAATCCGTGGCATGGCCTCGGTCTCAAGCTCCGAGAACAAGCAGGGCAAGAGGAGTCCCATCGGACGTTGTTTGGAAAAACTCATCAGTTCAGCCTCCAGTTCTTCGAGAGGACGCTGAGTCAGGTTGTGAAGAGAGGCGACCGAGCCGCCTTGATGAAAATCAGCCATCGTTTGTTTGTTTGTTGGAAATTTTAAGTTCGTCGAGAATCCGGGTCATCATTTCGGCCCAGCCACGCGGACCAGTTTCGCTGCTACGAAGCATCCCGTCCGCTTCGAGCACATCACCGTCGGGCGTGGCAATCACCACCCCGATATCAGCCGCCTCCAGCATCGCCAGATCATTGGGACGATCGCCCAGGGCAATCAGGGCCACCTTGCCTCTTCGCAGGTGAGCGAGAGGTTTACCTTTGTCGGTCTGACCAAGGACGTGCAAAAAGCGACCACCCTGCAGCGTCATCAAGCCACGTTCCATCATTAATTGGCAGAACTCCTTTTCGGCCTCCAGAGTATCCTGCCAGACGATCGGCTCACTGAAATGACGATCAGCCGACCGTTCCGCTGATTGACGATCGAGCCCGGTCCACTCCATGATTTTTTCTACTCCAACGTCGTCATACCCAATAAACTGAAATTTCGTTCGCAAAGGCTTCAAAAGCTCAAGAATATCCGCTCGACTCACACCGAAGACCTCGACCTTTTCCCCATCATAAAGGGCCGAGCCATTTTCCACAATGAAAGGGTCGGTGTTGCCAAACTCCCCACGCATCGCCAGCCATTCTGCCCGGGTCTTGCTCGTATTCACTACTAGCGGAATCCCGGCCTCCTCCATTCGATCCAAAACCGGTAATACCTCCTCAAAGGAATAGTCGTGATGGTCTAGAAGCGTCCCGTCGAGATCGCTTACCACCATCAGCTTCAGACCTTCTTCCGTCACTTCCTTGTAATAAGCGAATCCCGTGCCAAATCCCGATTTCAAAATTCCCAATCCGTCCTATTGTCCGCCCATGCCTGAACTCGCTGAAGTTGAACTGGCCCGACGCCAATGGGCGGTTTTTCACGGAGATCTCATCACCGGGGTCCACACCCACCCGAAAGCCCGGATTTACCGCGATTGCCCCGCACCCGCCCTCCGTATTCTCGATGGAATGAGGCTGGAATCGTCTCGGGCTCACGGGAAACGGATGCTTTTCACGTTTGCCCCCGATCTTCACCTTGAAGTCCACCTCGGCATGTCGGGAAAGCTCTCAGTGGGACTAAGCGACCACGAAACGCAAAAACATGATCACCTTATTCTCCAAACAAAGCGAGCCTCACTCATTTTCAATGACTACCGTATGTTTGGACGGGTGATGCTACACGACTCCAGCGATCCTTGGGCCGACTTTCCACCGCAACCGCAGGATTCCCGGTTTTCGATGGCCCGGGTGCGTCGCCTGATCGGAAGGCACCCGAAAAAACCACTCAAAGCCCTTCTACTTGACCAAAATGCCTGCCCGGGCATCGGGAACTGGATGGCCGATGAGATTTGCTGGCGGCTCGGTGTGCACCCAGGTATCCCCACAGCAAAGCTCGACCCAGCCAAGTTGCGAAAAGAGATTCGCTTTGTGACCTTTGGCGCTCTCAAACATGTGGCCGACAAAAACACGACCGCCTCATCCGATGGTTTTGCTCCAGGTTCCTACGTCGCCAATGTGCCACCCAAGACCTGGTTGTTTCAACATCGCTGGAAAAAGGGTGGAATGTGCCCGAAATGCCGCACCCCGCTGGCACGGGATACCATCGCTACCCGCACCACAGCGTGGTGTCCGGATTGTCAGCGTGAGACAGTTTCCTGATCCTCATATTCGGGATGCTTCAAGATGAGATTCATCTTTCCAAACGTAATCACAGACTCGGCCTACTAAAGCGCGCTTGTTACCCTTTTTGGGACAACATTTTTCGGAGACCTAAAAGTCGCAACAAGCATTCTTTTGACATTGGTCAATTCCACGACTGTCGGGTTGGTGATTCTTATTGCGAATCAGTTTGTCGACGTAGCCTAGCACCGGAATCGGACGACCCAGTTTGTCTCATCAGGTTTCAAAAAATGCTCAAAGCAAAACTTGAACTTTCCGTCGTTCACGACCAAGTTCCGCGCTTGCCCTGATTTCCACTATGAAATTCCTATCCATCGAAGAATCAAACCCTGCCGCTCTGACAGAGCTCATCAATCTTGCTGTGGAGATGAAGGCGAATCGTGGTGCCCATTCTTCACAACCTCTCACCGGTCAAACCTGGGCCATGATTTTCACGAAGGCCTCCACCCGGACCCGTGTTTCGTTTGAGGTTGGCGTGCGCGAGCTGGGCGGAAACATCATGTTTCTCTCCAAGAACGATATCCAGCTTGGCCGGGGCGAACCGATCAAGGACACCGCCCGGGTGCTCGGGCGAATGGTACACGGTACCATCATCCGTACTTTTGCCCAGCAGGACGTGGAGGACTTCGCAACATATTCTGGTATTCCCACCATTAATGCCCTCACCGACGAGGAACACCCCTGCCAAATCCTGGCCGACCTTCTTACCGTTCGCGAAAAGCTGGGCACTTGGGAAGGCAAGAAGATCGTCTTCATCGGTGATGGCAATAACAACATGTCACGCTCCTGGATGTGGGCCGCGAAATACCTAAACTTTGAACTAGTGGTGGCCGCACCGGAATCCTGCCTTCCACCAGCTGAATTTATGGAGCGTCTCGGAACGTCAAACGTCACTATCACTACCGACCCGGTCTCGGCCGCTCAAGGTGCCCACGTGATCAACACCGACGTCTGGCTCTCAATGGGTCAGGAAGGTCAGGACGAAAAAGAAACTTTGTTCGGAGACCACCAGGTCAACGCCGAACTGCTGAGCCATTGTGCACCGGATCACATCGTTCTCCACTGCCTGCCCGCCTACCGCGGCAAAGAAATCACCGAGGAAGTCCTGGAGGATCATGCCGACACCATTTTCCAGCAGGCGGAAAACCGGCTGCATGCACAAAAGGCGGTTCTCGCAACCATCGCGCAATGATCCGTCGGGAAATCGAAAAGGCCTGGTCCTACTTCCGCGAGAAGGGCTTTAAGAAAACCCTGCTTTCCCGGGAGGCTCCCTTTCTGATTCAGTTCGGAAAGTATGGCGTTTGCGGCGTCATTTCCGTCGTGGTTTTGCTGGCCGTCACCTGGACCGCCCGGGCACTCTTTCCTGATGCTTTTGCAATGACGCTCGATCCCGAAAAGCGGGCGTTCCACAATTCAATCGTGCATTTCATCGCCTTCGTTCCCTCGAACTTCACTGCTTATGGCTTGAATCGATGGTTGGTGTTTACGCCTGGTCGTCACTCGACCCGAAAGGAACTTACCTTGTTCACCATCATCTCTCTCTTGAGTTTTTCATTGGGAGAGATTTTCCCAGCTTGGTTGGTCAGCGCTTACAACATTCCGAACGGGATCGCTGACATCTCCTTCATCATCTCATCGGCCCTCGTCAATTTCGCTTGCCGAAAATTCCTCGTCTTCGAGAAATAACCTAAGGTTGCTTGACTAGTCCTCTTGGTCCAATTCAGGAATCCGGGAAAAGCGAAGCTGCTCGATCTTGCGCCCATCAGTGCTGGTGACTTTGGCTTCAAATCCCTCCACCTCAATCGTCTCGCCTGGATCGGGAAGGTGACCCAGCTGTTGCACGATATATCCTCCGATGGTGGTCACTTCTCCACTTTCCAGACTGATGGACGGCTCGTGGTCCGAGAGTTCATTCAAAGTCAAGCTACCCTCGACCACAAACTCATTTTCGTTGAGGCGCAGAAAGTCCTCTTCCTCTTCATCGAATTCATCGTGAATGTCGCCTACCAGCTCGGCCATGATGTTATCCATGAAGACCAAACCTGAAGCATCGCCGAATTCATCGAGCACCAGAGCAAGCTGGGCCTTTTCCTTGAGAAAATACTTCAGGAGGTCATCCAACTTCATCGTCGCCGGAACCATTTTGAGTTCTCTTCGGATTTCGAGCAGGTCCGGCTCCTCGTTTTTCAAAAGGGAGACAACATCCTTGATGTGAATAAGTCCTTCGGTCTCATCGAGATGTCCCCGAACCAAGGGAAACCGGGTGTGCTTGGAAGCGATGGCGAGATCGAGATTATCCTGAAAGCTCAGATCGAGATCCATGACCATGACTTCACTCCGTGGTGTCATCACGTCCTTGACCGAGACATCATTGAGCTCAAGTGCGTTGATGAGGATTTCCCTCTCCGTTTCAGTCACCTCCTGTTGCCGCTCCGACTCCTCCACCAGCAAAGCAAGTTCCTCGGAACTGTGTACTGCCTCTCCTTCGCTGACCGGATCGATTTTGAAGATTTTCTTGAGCAACCAATTTGCTGTTCCATTGAGAAGGAAGATGAAGGGTCGGAAAAAGGTGTAAAAGAGATGCAACGGACGGGCAATCAGGAGAGTCGTGCCCAGCGACTTTCGTATCGCGATTGATTTCGGGAGCAGCTCACCGATCACGACGTGAAGGAAGGTGAACGAGAGCATCGCGGTCGCAAAGGTAATCGCCTTAATCGCACCGTAGGAAAGACCGGTCTGGGAGAGAGTTGGTCCGACGAGTTTCTCGATGAAAGGCTCGCCTAGGAACGCCAGCGCCAGAGAGGCGATGGTAATGCCTAGCTGATTTGCCGAGAGGTAACCATCGAGTTCCGAAACGATGTGTTTCGACATCCCGGCTCGGCGAGGCTTGGAATCAACCTCACCCTCCAGCTGGCTCGGGCGGACCTTGACGATGGCAAACTCGGACGCCACGAAAAAGGCGTTGAGGAGCAGGAAAAAGATAATCCCCACCAAATACCAAGCGGCTTCTCCCAAGGTGGGGTAGTCGGTCGGAACCTCCCCGATCTTGGCCAGAACCAGATATGACTCACTCATCCTCATCCCCAGGTTCTTTCATGACCTCCAAAGAGCTGGTCTCGGAGGATTTGGTGCCTTTTCTCAAAGGCCACGCGACTTCGATCCGGGTCGTCCGGATTCTCTGCGGGTTGTTCGGTTAGTGGCATGGTCCCAAGCCAGAAAAGGGTGCCGGCCTGTCAGCCGCACCCTCAAAAAATCTGGGTATAAAAAGCTATCCTACCAGGAGGACTTTGTCACTCCGGGAATCATTCCGTGCGATGCAAGCTCGCGGAAGGTGATCCGGGAGAGACGGAAGCGGCGAAGGAACGCACGGCGACGGCCGGTCACTTCACAGCGATTCACGAGACGGGTCGGGCTGGCGTCCCGAGGGAGCATGGTCAACCCGACGTAGTCTTTTTCCTTCTTCAACTGGTGACGAAGGTCAGCATATTTTGCAACAGTCTTTGCTTTGCGCTTATTGCGCTCGATCCAGCATTTTCTTGCCATGGGAGGGGAGACATAGGCTGAAATCCTCCGGTGGCAAGGATTTTTTGAATTGGATTACGCTTTTTTGTAGGCAGCACGCATTGCGACTCAATTCCGCTTGCCTTGCCCCGTTCCCCTGCCTTTTCTCCCGCCATGGACAGACCCGATGGACGCGCCGTCCCAGATCTCCGCTCAATTTCCTTCCTTCCCAACGTCGCCCCGAATGCCACCGGCTCAGTTCTGGTCTCCTTTGGAAACACCCGTGTCATCTGTGCCGCTACCGCCGAGGAAAATGTTCCTCGCTGGATGAAAATCCAGAATGTCGAGGGGGGCTGGGTCAGCGCCGAATACTCCATGCTCCCCTATTCAACCCACGATAGGAAACAGCGCGACGTCAACCGCGGGAAGCTCGACGGCCGTTCGTCAGAGATTCAGCGCCTGATTGGTCGCTCGCTCCGAGCGGTCATTGATCTCAAAAAGCTGGGTAAGCGGACCCTTTGGATCGATTGCGACGTCCTCCAGGCCGACGGAGGAACACGCACCGCTTCCATCACCGGAGGCTGTGTGGCTGCCGCCATTGCCCTAAATCGCCTCATGGGTGAGGGAAAACTCAATGATTTTCCTCTAAAGAAGCTAGTCGCTGCCGTGAGCGCGGGGATCTACCAAGGCGAGCCCGTTCTCGACCTCAACTATCCTGAAGATCGGGATGCCAGCGTAGATTTCAACGTCGTAATGACCGAAGACGGAGACTTTGTTGAACTTCAGGGAAGTGGTGAGGAGGACGTCTTTTCTTCGGAGGACATGGCCGCGATGCTCGATTTATCCCGCGCGGGCATTGCCAAACTCGTTGAATTGCAAAAAGAAGCGATTCTTGCCGCCGACAAGGCCGGACCCGGTGAGTTGGCCGATCTTGCCAGTGCCTTTCAATAGACCATCTTATCACTCCGGTCACTCGTGCTTTTCCCTTGCGGCGATCTGCGTGAAGGATAACCTCTTTGAGGGAAAGGCATTCCGGCTCTTTCCTTCTTAAAAAACCGGAGGCACGCCTCCAAAAATTATTCGAATAATGACAAACACGAAAAAACACAAAATGAAGGGCTTCACCTTGGTGGAGCTGCTCGTGGTAATCGCGATCATCGCCGTGCTGGCGGGAATCGGAACACCCCTCATCCTTAGAGCCCAAAAACAAGGGGCACTTACGGAAGCTGGAAATAATGCCAAGAACCTTGCGAGTGCCCTAAACTTATTCCGAAATGACAAAGGGTCTTACCCCGACATCTCGACAGAAGAAGCGCTGATCGAAGATGGGATCGACAACCTTCCTGAAGGAAAGGATGCCAATGCCTACCTTGCCCAGCTGATCGTGACCGGATTCCTCGACACCGAAACCACCTTCTTTGCCAAGGGCGTCAAAGGGGTGACCGATAAGGGAGATGACATCATGCGTCCCGGAGAACTCCTCAAGCGTGGAGAAAATGCCTTCGCCTACATCATGGCTGAAGACGATTTTGCCTTGGGTGGTGACAAGAGCATCATGCCTCTCGTCATCGCTCCCCTTAAGCGGGTCGGCGAAAACCCCACCTTTGATGCGAGTCCTTACGGCGGCAAGTATGTCTATGGAGCGGTGGATGGCACCAGCAAACAGGGTGAAATTGGTGACAAAGGCGAGGCTAAGTCCAAGGGCCGCACATCGCTCTTCGAGCTCGGTCGTGACTCGCTTTTCGGCAGTGACACCCCGGTCGTCAAGGCTCCCACGGGCTTTTAGGCCCTGATAGAAACAACCTTATATGTCAAAGTGGGTCCGAAAGGACCCGCTTTTTTTTGGTATCGCAAGAAAACCCGCGTGTCCAAAATCCCGTTTGCCCAATCTCGATCCTCTGCCATGCTAAGTGGGAAAGATGGAGGAACTCACGATGGAAACAACTCTGAACAAAGGGGCCTTTATGCCCTACCCGGTCTCAACCCTGAGCCCGAAGATTGTTCCGAATGATCTCTCCACTTTTAAATCTCGGGGGATCAGTCAGGTAGAACGCGACCTTCAACAAAAGCTGGTGGAAATGCGGGAGGAGTATATTGCCACCATCGAGCACTTCAACTGGAACAAGCTGGTCTATGAAGCTGACATTAACTTCGAGCCGGTCATTGGCCAGATCTACCACCTTTATCGCATCCGGGGAATCAACACCCTCTCGATGATTGAACCCGACCAGTGGTCACACCCGCACCTTGCCTCCTTTCGACTCAATCTGGACCGCCAGTGGGAATTGACTGAAGCCAGTGTGGAAGGACGCTCGCTTTTCCGGGGTGATCAGGATACATCTCCCTGATCGTCAGCATGATTCATCCCACCGCTATCATTTCACCGGAAGCCGAAGTCGGTCAAGACTGCCAAATCGGACCGTATTGTGTGATCGAAAAAGGTGTTCGCCTTGGTGATCGTTGCAAGTTTCATTCCCACGTCGTCATCCACGGAAATACGGAAATTGGAAATGAAAACGAATTCTTCTCGTTTGCTGCCATCGGCATCAAATCACAGGATCTAAAGTATTCTGGGGAGCCTACTTCTCTGATTGTCGGAGATCGCAATGTCTTCCGAGAAAACACGACAGTCCACCGGGGAACCACCGACAAAACGCCAACCCGAGTCGGTTCCGACAATCTCTTCCTAGCCTACTCCCACATCGCCCATGACTGCCAAGTGGGAAATCACGTCATTCTCTCCAACAATGGCACCCTTGCCGGACACGTCCGGGTCGACGACCACGCCATCATCTCAGGTCTCAGTGCGGTCCACCAATTCTGCCGCATTGGCGCCCACGCCATCACCGGAGGCGTTTCCAAGATCGTACAGGATGTGCCTCCCTTCACCATTGTCGATGGAAACCCGGCCACCATTCGTGGAATCAACCAGGTAGGGCTTCAGCGTCGGGGATTTTCAAACGAAGAAATCCGTGCTCTCCGGACCATTTACAAAAAGCTCTTTTTGCGAAAAGACGTGAACCTGTCGAAGGCAATCAGCGAACTCGACCCATCGCTATCCGGAAACTCCAAGGTCGCCGAGCTTCTCGAATTCATTTCGACCTCCGAGCGAGGGATCACGCGTTAACGCGACTCGATTTTGCTAGCAGCTCAGGTCACGGCAAAGATCCAAAAGATCATCGGAACAGCGGTGCACCTTGTCGGTGATGTCGTGAATCGATTTACTCCCGAAAATCCCCTGTTTGAAGGTCACCACGCGGTTGGTATCCCCCGCGATCAGACATCCCACCGCCTGAACCGCAAACTTGTTAGCCATGAGACGGTCATAAACGGTCGGAGAACCTCCCCGCTGGACATGCCCAAGCACTGTCAGGCGGGCATCCATCCCCAACGCATCGCCCATCCATCGGGTCAACGAATCGGCCATCCCGGTTCCTTCGGCCACGATCCCTAAGATGTATTTCTTACCGGCATCTCTTTCCTGACGCAAACGCTCTCCAACGGCATCGAGGTCGTAATCCATCTCGGGAACTAGACAGACATCCGCGCCTGTCGCAAGAGCACTGACCATGGCGAGGTAACCGCAGTCCCGGCCCATTGTTTCCACCACAAAAGCGCGGGAAAAGGAGGAAGCGGTGTCCCGAATGCTATCCACGCTTGAACGAATCATGTTCAACGCGGTATCGACTCCCAGGCAGTAATCTGTTCCCGGAATATCGTTATCAATCGTGGCGGGAATACCGGCAAACGGAACTTCGAAGTCCATATAAAACTGGTTGAGGGCCTGAAACGATCCGTCTCCCCCAATCACGATCAGTTTGGAGATTCCCAATCGATTGAGGTGTTCGTAGGCCTGCTTGCGAAACTCCAGTTCGAAAAATCGCTTGGACCGTGAGGATCCTAAGGCTGTCCCCCCTCGGTGAATCATCCCACTCAGAGCCTGAGGAGTGGCCTCTTTGATCCATCCTTCGATCAACCCCCGCAGCCCCCACTCAACAAGATAAGGGGTAAAACCCTTGTTCTGGGCATACTCAGCTGCCGACTTGACGGCAGGATTCATTCCGGCGGCGTCTCCCCCTGAAGTTAAGATCGCAATTTTCTCGCTCAAACTCCGGATCAGTTATCACAGAAATGACAAATCTCAAGCGTCACCCGGTAGGGAATTCAACCGCCCCCGGCGGTTCACTAGCGTAGATCAAATCCCAAAAGACATACATCATCCCCAAAACCCTCGGACTGAGCATGCCGCGCACCTGCTTCGAGAAGTCTCTCGATCGCATTACCCGCGTCCCCTCCTCCTTCCAGCGCCTCTTGCATTCTTTCGAGCCCAAACTCCTCCTCGTTTTTATCCAACACCTCAAAGACCCCATCGGTAAAAAACCAAGCCTGGGACATTTCGTCCAAAGAGCATCGCTTTTCCTGGAACTCGAATCCAGGGACCACCCCAAGGGCCGGTCCCCTTTCAAGATCACTCAGCCCCAGCTGGGAGACCTTACCATCGCGGGAGACCATGGGATCCGGGTGACCAGCCGAGGCAACTCGCATTTCACCGGATTCTAAATCAATGACGCCATAAACCGCCGAGGCAAAAATGATCTGGTTGGTCCTCTCGAGCAAGTGGGACAACCCATCATTCAAACCAGTCAAAAAAGCACCGGGTTGATCACCGGAGCTCTCCGATTGTTTTTCGATCAGGCCGCGCAACATCGACACAATCAATGCAGAGCGTACGCCATGCCCCATGACGTCACACACTAACAACCCGGCGCGATGATCGTCCAGGCGGATCACTTCGTAAAAATCACCCGCCAACTGGGAAGCGGGTTGGTAGCGATGATGGAAGAAGACTTCCTTAGAGCCATCACCGCTCCGAATGGGTTCGATAAATTCAGGGAAGGCCGCCTGCTGGACGTCCCGAGCCAGCCCCAATTGTTCCTCAAGCGACTTGTTCTGCCTCCCCAAGACCCGGGTCAACCGCTCCAGCTTTTCCCGCGTCTCAACCAACTCAGTGACATCCGAAGATACCCCGAAGGTTCCCTGCAAGCTCCCATCCGGCCCATACCACGGATATTTCGATGAGACACTCCAGCTCACGTGGTCGTCCATCCACCGCATCTTTTCCAGCTTCCGTTCCACCGGCTTACCCGACCTCATGATCTCCTTTTCATCGCGGACCGTGGTCGCCACCAGCTCTTCATTAAAATAGTCTCGATCGTGTTTACCCACTACAGCCTCCGTGGAATCTTCGCCAACCAAACTGGCCATTCCCTTGTTCACCAAGACAAACTCCGAATCGCGATTTTTGAAATAAACGAAGACAGGGATGTGATCGATCACCAACCGCATCAGTGAACGTTCTTCTCTGGCCTCCTGATTGACCACCCGCAGAGTTTCGACAAGCTTTTCAAGATTGTGTTCGGCCTCAATCAACTCGGTCACGTCATGAGTCAGTCCGAAGATCCCCAAAACCTCGCCATCGAGCGAACGCCAGACCTTCTTGGTCACCAGCGCCCAGGTCTCACGGCCGTCGAGCCACTTCTTTTGAACTAGGGTTTCCTCCTGGCCCACCCCGGTGTCCATAATCCGTTGCTCTTCCTCGCGGGACGCCCGAGCATCCTCTTCAACAAAGAAATCAGCGTCCGTTTTTCCAAAGAGCCCCTTAAGATCGCCACCATTCATCCGCTCGGCCGTGGAAAGGTTGGCACGGACAAAGCGAAACTCCCGGTCCTTGAAATAGACGTTGATGGGCACTCGATCTAGGACCATGTCGATCCTGCGCCGTTCTTCTTTGAGCGCTTCCTCAGCAAACTTCCGTTTCGAGATATCGATGAGACTCCCGACCAGCCGGAGGAGTGTTCCACCTTCCTCACGTTGCGGAAGTCCGCGGATCCGGAACCACTTCCAGTCCCCTTCCTTCGTCCGGATGCGCGCTTCGTGAGCAAAGAGCCGGCCGCCCCGATGTAAGACCCGGTTCAACTTACGGGTGAAATCAGCAAGGTCATCGGGGTGTACATGCGCATCTGGCCCGGAAAAAAGGTTGGGGGCACCGATACGTCCGTAGCCGAGAAAGCCCAGCAATCGGTTGGAGTAATAGATTCGGTCCTCGACCAAATCCCAATCCCAGATCCCCTCGTTCGACGCCTTGAGCGCAAGGTCAAGGCGCTGCTGCTCCAGACTTATTTCGTGATCTCCCATCCCAACAAACAAACGGCATTTGAAAACTCTCCGTTTCCTTCGAACTCCTTCACTGAATCGGCGAGACGTTCCATTACTTTCGGCAGCTCTCCCCCGCGCTCTACCGCCTCCAGCATACGGGTAACCCCGAACTCCCGACCACGGGCATCGGTGGCCCCTCGCAACCCCTCCGTGAAACAAATCAACCTTCGCAACCCCATCAACGAAGCCTCAACAAATCGATATCGTGTTCCTCTGGACTCACCGAGAGGAGGACCACAAGCATGCTCCGGCGGAACGATTTGGCGCATCCCGTCTTCAAATACCGCCAGCGGATTGACGTGCCCCGCGCTAGCCAATTGGATTCGCGATTTCTCGAGATCGACCACCCCGTATAACACCGTCGCTCTCACCGGAAACTTGGAATCAACCATCAAGCTCGCAAACCCCTTGTTGAGCCCGGCCAAAAAAGCACCGGCATCCCCTGCCGAAGCCATCTCCTTTTCGATCAATCCGCGTAGCATCGAAACGGTCAACGCCGACCTCACCCCTTTGTCCAACACCTCGCCCATCAGAAATCCAACCCGATCTTCTCCGAGTGGCAAGACTTCAAAAAACTCGCCGGTCAGTTCATCGGCTGGTTCATAGAGCCTGAAAAACTTTATCGCCCCCGCGCTTCCCGAAATTTCCGGGAACTCATCCGGCAACAAAGCCAACTGAACCTCGCGAGCCAGTTGAAGCTCCTCCGCGGTTTCCCGGTTCTTCTTTTCGAAGCGCTCCGCCGACCGCTCCAATTCCTGCTGGGCCACCATGAGATCCGAGATGTCTGTGGAGACCCCGAAGACTCCCACCACTTCCCCTTCGCTTCCTCGCCAGGGATACTTGGAAGTCATCACCCAGGTATCATTCCGGCCGCGCCAGGTCTCCCGTTCGATACTTCCTTCGATCGGCACACCGGTCTCCATGATCTTGATTTCATCCGCCTCCGCTTTGCTCCAATGCTCCTCAGAAAAGATATCACGATCCGTTTTGGTATAGAGTTTCTCAGGGGAGTCATAGCCAAACCATCTCGCAATGGCCTGGTTCGCGATGACAAACTCATGATCCCGGTTTTTGAAGTAAACGTGCAAGGGAACGTTATCGAAAATGAGACGCATTTTCTCCCGTTCCTCCTCGACGCGAACGTTCTGTTGATTCAATTCGGTGGTGACCTTTTCAAGCTGCTCCCGAGTCCGCATCAACTTAGAGATATCAATGGTGACGCCATACGTCCCTCTCACCTTGCCGCCCCCATCGATCCAGGCGCGCTTGGTGCTCTTGACCCAGGTGTCTTCCCGATCGTCCCACTTCTCATGCTCGGTTAATCCCTCGACCCCCACCCCGGTATCCATGATCTCGCGTTCGACCTGTCGGGCGTGGCGGGCATGCTCCTCGCTGAAAAAATCGGCATCACTCTTGCCGAGCATCTCTTCAGCCGAGGATAACCCCATTTTTTGGGCGGTCGGCAAATTCGCCATGACAAAGCGCGACTCGATGTCCTTGAAATAAACATTCATGGGAATGTTATCGAGAAGGGTTTGAATGAGATGCCGTTCTTCCGCGAGCTCCCGCTCGGCTTGCTTTCGCTTGGAAATATCGATCAGGCTTCCGGCAATCCGGATTACTTTGCCCAGTTCATCCCGCACCGGCGTGCCCCTCACCCGGAAGGTTTTCCAGTCGCCCCGGTTGGTTCTTACCCGCGGCTCGGCAGCAAACAAATCCTCACCCTCCTGCACCACCCGGCGTAAGGCTTCGTCAACCGCAGCCACCGATTCGGCATCCATGTACTCCCGCCGTCTCGCAAACATGTTGGGCATCTCATCCTTACGATACCCCATAAAACGGTAGACCCGGGGCGAGTAATAGATTGTTCCCTGCATCAGGTCCCAATCCCAAATCCCCTCCTTAGAGGCTCGCAGAACCAATTGAAGCCGGTCGTCTTCCCTGCTCGCCATCTTCCAGAAAGAAGAAACACCAACTGGTTCCCACCCTCAACGAAAAAACCCTTTCACTTTTCGTCGAAGCGGGCGGTACCGGACAACCCGCTCCATCCTTAATCGAGAAATTTCCCGGGATTCAAAATCCCCTCGGGATCGAGAGCTTGCTTGACGGCCAAATGGGTTGCCATGCCCTCATTCCCCAGCGCATCCATGATCCACTGTTTCTTGGCCAGCCCCACTCCGTGTTCCCCCGTGATCACTCCTCCATTTTCTAGGACCCAGCCAAACAGCACATCAAGCGCGGCGTCCGCCTGCTCACGCTTGGCCGGGTCCTCGTAGTTCTCAACCATGAGATTGGTGTGAATGTTGCCATCTCCGGCATGACCAAAGCAGGCCACCGGAATACCCGTTCGCTCTTCCAGCCCAGCGGCAAAAGTAGCCAGATCCGTGAGCTTGGAACGAGGAACCACGATATCTTCGTTCAGTTTCGTCAAACCGGTCGCACGGAGCGAATAGGAAAAGTCACGACGCAACTGCCAGACCGATTCGCATCCCTCTTCATCACCAAACTCATCGACCGAGAGCGCTCCGGACTGTTTGAGAACGTTCCGAAGTTCCACCAACTCTCCGGCCACCGCTCCGGACCGACCATCGATTTCAACAATCAAATGCGCCTTCCCATCCGGAAACGCTCCGCCCCCCAGATAATCCCGGGCGGCCTTCAGGGTATACTCGTCGGTAATCTCGAGAGCCGAAGGAAGGTGTCCGGCATTGAGGACCGATTGCACTGCTCCCGCTGCATCGACAAACTCAGGGAAGGTCGCAGTCAGCATCGACCTTTGTTGCGGATGGGGAATGATGCGTAGGGTCGCTTCCGTAATCACCCCGAGCATTCCCTCGCTACCGACAAAAAGATGAAGCAGATCAAAGCCCGTCTTGTTTTTATGACAGCGTCCTCCCACCCGAAGGATCCGGCCGTCTGCGAGCACCACTTCTAATCCCAGCACGTAGTTCTTGGTCACTCCATACTTGAGGCACCTAGGGCCACCGGCATTTGTTGCCAGATTCCCTCCGATGGAACACTCCTTGAGAGACGCCGGGTCGGGCGGATAATACCATCCCTCCTCTCGTACCGAATCTTGTAGGTCATTTAGAATCACGCCAGGTTGAGTGACCACCACTCCGTCAGCAGGAGACAACTCCACGATCTTATTCATCCGGGCAACTGAAAGTGCGATTCCACCCGCCACCGGCACGCACCCGCCTACGTATCCCACTCCAGCACCCCGGGTGGTCACAGGAATACCACTCTTGTGAGCAAACTTCATGACAGAGGCGACATCGTCCCGCGACTCTGCAAACACCACCACTTCGGGCAGGGAAGAGAAGTTCCATCGATCCGTCCCATGCTCCTTCAACACCTCAGACATTGTGGAGACTTTTGCTTCTCCCAACATTTCCCGCAGCTCGGAAATCATACCCCTCCATCGACGAGTTCTCCCTTAAATTCAAGTCCCGGTTTTTTGTGGAAGATTCACTCAAAAGGGTTCTTTCGCTTGTCTTCCAGGGACCGACTTGTTTTTACTAAAAGAGGATGAAGCCAATCACACAGAATCGACTCGGATGGGCATTTTCTTTTCTCCTCCCCACCCTAGCTCCGGCCGCGGAAATCACTTGGGGAACCCCATCTACCATCAACGCCCCGACTGATATCTCCAACCCGCTTGGCAACAACCTCATCGTCGCGGCCGATTTCAATAACCCCACTGGGACCGCCGTTGGGGACGACAACATTATCAATGGCATTCCCTTCGAGCAAACGCCTAGCGCCGGGAACGGAACAAGCTTGGTAACCAACATGACTAGCGGGCCGGCCTATGGAGCCAACTTCTTCACTGGCGACACTGGTGACGGCGATCTCGATGCCCTTCTCGATTCGCATTCCTACACCGCCGCAAACCCTGCCGAGATCACGGTAACAGTCAACGGACTCAACCCGGGATTCGATTATCAGATTCAACTCATCGCGGTGGCCGATGCCCGCAGTTGCTGCTCAGGACGCACTTACGAACCGGATGACGGACAAGGCAACTACAATACTGGCATCGAAATGAACCGGGGAGGATTTCTCCAGGTTCTTGGGAGTTTCACCGCCGATGCCACTTCACAAACCTTCCTTTGGCGCTCCCTAGGAGGTGTAGGAGGAAGCAACTCCGATCCAGGTTTCTCTGGATTGGTTGTATTGGAAATCCCTCCCACTGATGACTCCGACGGAGACGGACTCACTGATGTCTTTGAAAACCTCAATGGTCTGAACCCCAACAGTGACGATTCCGATGGAGACATGATTCTCGATGGGGATGAAGACGAAGACAACGACTTTTCGACCAACCTTGAAGAACAGAGTTCGGGTACCAATCCCAACGATGAGGACTCGGACGACGACAACCTCCTCGACGGATACGAAACCAACACCGGAGTCTGGATCAGCGCTACCGACACGGGCACCGATCCCAATAACGACGATTCCGACGACGACAATCTTCTCGATGGTGTCGAGAATCCCGACCTTCCCTTTGTCGACGCAAACCAAACCGGCTCCGATCCGAACACCGACAACAGTGACTCGGACGGCCTGCCCGATGATGTCGAGGTCGCTCTCGATCTCGATCCCGGCGACGAGGATTCCGACAATGATGGGACCAACGATAATCTTGAAGACAGTGATAGCGATGGTTCTATGAACGATGACGAATTGACCCTCGGCACCAACCCGGGCGATGAAGACACTGATAACGATGGCTTCCTCGATGGCGTGGAGACCAACACCGGAGTCTGGGTCAGCGCCAGCAACACCGGCACCGATCCCCTCAATGATGACTCTGATAACGATGGCCTCCTCGATGGCGTGGAAAATCCCGACCTCCCCTTTGTCGACGCCGACCAGACCGGATCCGATCCCAACACTCTCGATAGTGACGGCGACTTCCGCGACGACGGCTTTGAAATCACCGAAGGATCTGACCCCAATGATCCTAACAGCAACACTCCTCTGCCGGAGATCACGGTTCTTTCTGGATTGGTGGGCGGTGACCTCACCGACCCGGAGAATGACGGAGTCGATATCGCCGGAGCTGAAGGTCTCAACTTCAACTGGGTCAGTATTTCCTCAAGCTCGGAGTCGTACTTCTCTGATGCCTCCTCAGCTGGCACTGCCCAGAATGAAGGCGCCTTCGATGTCTTTGACAACAAGGTTGGCGGCGGCGAAGCAAAATGGTGCTGCAGCGGTGCTCCCCAGGATCTCACCGTTGAGTTTGCCGAGCCAGTCTCGATCACCAACTTCACCATGACCTCGGGTAATGACACCCCGACCCGCGATCCCATTAACTGGGAAATCCAGGGATCAAACGATGGTATCACCTTCACTCCAATCTACACCAGCACCACCGCGGGCCTGTGGACGGAGCGAAACCAGACGCTGCTTTTTTCGCTTGAGACGCCGGCACCTCCCTACACCTTCATTCGCTACTCAGTCACCCTCACCGGAGACGCCAACCACCAGCTCAACGAAATTGAGTATTTCGGTACAGTTGGTGGAAGTAGCTCGGCCCCGGTAATCACAGATGTGGACTACGATCCGGTAGGAGACACTATCACTCTCACCTGGAATTCCGCACCCGATAAGACCTACACTGTGCTTTCCAGCCCTGACCTCGTTCTTTTCGATACCGAAATCATCGATGGACTAGCTTCCGGAGGAGAAACCACCTCCTTCCAGTTCGCCAATCCCATTCCGGGCCTCAACAAGCAATTCTTCCGAGTCATGGAAGAGTAACCCCATTTCCATAACATCCAGCTCCCCGGTCCCTGATGTGACATCAGGGACCGGGGAGTTTCCTTTTGGCAAACCATGTCTCTTTCCCACCTGCGCTTCCTCGCTCCTGCCATTGTGATGCTGCCTTTTTCAAAAGCAGCTGAGATCGACTGGCAGGCACCGTTTAACATCACCTCGGTCAACAGCATCGATACCAACGGTACACTGCTTCAGGCGGTCAACGCCACAACCGATGGCAACAGCCCCACCGTCACCGTTGCGGGAGAGGCTATTCTCTTCAGCGGCAGCCCGATTGGCCCGGCCAACACCAACACCGGGAGTTTCTTCACAGGCGGAGGCGGAGACACCGGGAACGCCAATCTCAACACCGTCCTCAACAGCCACAGCTATGGACCTGGGAACGACTGGTCGATTACCCTCGCCGGTCTGACTCCGGGAGCGGACTACCAGATTCAATTGATCGGGGGCGGAGACACCCGAGGTTGCTGCTCGGCTCGAAACCAACGGGCGGGCGACAACGAATCACCCGAAAACCTAAGCGGTGACTTTTCCCGGAGTGGAGTCGGTTCGGTGATCGGAACCTTCACTGCAAACGGGACCACCCAGACCGTTAACATTCTTCCAGGACAAAACAACGGGGTCGATCCTTCGCTAAGCGCTTACATTCTTCGCTCGGTTGCACCACCCACACCCCAAGCTCCGACCGATCTCGCGCTTGATGACATCGACCTCGCCCCCAGCACCGCAAGCGGAACGTTGATCGGAACCCTGACAACTTCAGATCCCAACGGAGACAACGAACACGTCTATCAACTGGTCCCCGGCAGTGGTGATTCAGACAACGGGCTTTTCGTGATCGCCAACGGAGACGAATTGCGTGCCAACGCCAACTTGGGCGGGTTTGGATCAAGTTACTCCGTGAGAATCCGGACCACCGATCCGGACAACCTGTTCCGGGAAGAAAGCTTCAATCTCGACGTGGAAGCGGCTGCCACGCCCACCTCGATCATGTTCCCCACCAATACCCTCCTGCAAATGCTGCCTCCGGGAACATCGGTGGCTGATTTTTCAACCACTGATCCAAACGTAGCCGACAACCACACCTATCAATTGGTCTCCGGCACGGGTGACACCGATAACTCTCTCTTCACTATCAACGGCTCCACTTTAACCACTAATGCGCCCCTTCCACCGCTCGGATCCACCCTATCCTTCCGCGTCCGTAGCTCCGACCTCTCCGGCCTGTTCATTGAATCCACCTTCACAATCACCATCGTCAGCTCCTCAATTCGCATCAACGAGTTTCTCGCTAACAACAACGACGAGAGCCTGCAAGATGAGGATGAAGACCGACCCGATTGGATCGAACTCCACAACCCCGCCGGCGGAGCAGTCAGTTTGAACGGAATGTATCTCACCGACGATCCGGGAAACCTCACCAAGTGGCTCATTCCCAACGTCACTCTTTCCGGAAACGGTTACCTCGTCATCTTTGCCTCTTCCAAGGACCGCCGCCCCACCAACGGGGACAATCTGCACACCAATTTCAATCTCAGCGCCGGAGGAGAATACCTCGCGCTGGTCGCAGCCGATGGCACCACCATTCTTTCCGAGTTTGGTTCCAAAGGCCAAAACTACCCGGCACAGGACCCCGGAGTCTCTTACGGCTTCTTCGGCGATCCCCTGCAAATCGGATACATGCTCAACCCCACCCCGGACCTCGCGAACGATTCCTCCAGCGGGGTGACCGGCTTTGTCAGGGACACCAACTTCAGCGTCAGCCGCGGTTTCTTCGACGCGCCCTTCAGCCTCAGCATCTCCTCCGCAACTCCGGGCGCCACCATCCGCTACACCACCGATGGCTCGTGGCCCAGTGAAACAAGCGGAACGATTTACACCGGGCCGATCACGGTTGATCGCACGATGGCGGTGAAAGCCATCGCCTACCAGTTGGGCTTCGTCTCCACCAACATCGACACCCACACTTACATCCTCGTCGATTCCGTGGCCGCGCAAACCGCCTCCAACACCCAAAGCCTCTACGGCCTGCCCTCCAGCTGGGGAGGCCAAAGTCCCTACTACGGGATGAACAACAATTCCAACGTCAACCCGGCCACCGTCACCGATGATCTCAAGACGGTGCCCAGCCTTTCCATCGCCCTGGAGACCAACGACATGTTCGGCTTCTCCGGAATTTACTCCAACCCCGGCTCCTCGGGACAATCGTGGGAACGCCGGACCTCGCTGGAATTAATCGACCCCGATGACCCCAGCGGCGAAGGCAACTTCCAGCAGTACTGCGCCATCCGCATTCAGGGCGGAGCCTTCCGCAGCTTCGGACTCACCCGAAAAAAATCCTTCCGCGTCATTTTCAAATCCCAATTCGGAACCAGCAACCAGCCCACCGGCGGAGAAGGCAGCCTCAAGTTCCCCCTCTTCGGCGAAGAGCCCGGAGTGGCCCAGGAATTTCAAACCCTGACCTTCCGCATGGAATCCAACGACGGCTGGCAATGGTCCGGCGCCGGGGGCCAACCACAGTATGCCCGCGATGAGTTCGGCCGCCGCGTCCAGCTCGCCCTGGGACAGCCCGCCTCCCACGGCCGCTACCTGCACCTCTACATCAATGGCGTTTACTGGGGACTCTACAACGTCGTGGAACGCCCCGATGCCAGCTTTGCCGAAAGCTACATCGAAGGCGCCGATCGCGACCTCTGGGAGGGACAAAACTCCGGCTCTCCCATCAACGACGCCACCAACCTCAACAACTGGAACAGCTTCCGCAACGCGGTGGGCGACATTTCCACCGCCGGGTCCAACAGTGCACGCGACGCCGCCTACCTCGAAGCCTGCGGCTTCAATCCCGATGGCTCCCGCAACCTCTCCTTCCCCATCTGGTGTGATCCCTCGAACAATGCCGACTATTTCATCACCAACTGGTACGGCGGTAACTCCGACTGGCCCAACAAGAACTACTACGGCGGCATCGACACCCAGGCCAACCGCACCGGATACAAGTATTTCATGTGGGATTCCGAATGGTCGCTCTTCCTCCGCTCCAACACCAACTACAACCGCATCACCGACTACCGGGGCATCGCCGCCGCCAATGATGCCCTGCAAGACAGCCCCGAGTTCCGCTTGCGCTTCGCCGACCGCGCCCACCGCGCCCTTTTCAATGACGGCCCCCTCACTCCCACCAACGCGCGGGCCCTCTACGATGAAATCACCGCCCAGCACACCAGCATTCTCAACCCTGAAGCCGCCCGCTGGGGAGATCAGCACGGGGGCAATCGCTCGGTCTCGGATTGGCAGAACGAATACGACCGCATCGTCGATGACTGGTTCCCCGTCCGCGGGGGCAACTTACTCTCAAGCCTCCGGTCGGCCGATCTTTACCCCGACATCGATGCCCCCATTTACAGCCAGCACGGCGGCTCCGTTCCCGCGGGCTCCGGCCCGAGCCTGATCGTGCCGACCTCCGTGACCCAGGTTTACTACATGTATGGCGGGGGCGACGACGACCTCAGCGACTACTCCCACTCGCTCGACCCCCGCCTCGTCGGCGGCGCGGTCAACCCCTTCGCCTCCCTCATCACCCTCGGCGGTGGAGGCGGCGGCGGGCCCACGACCACCGTCTTTATCGACAGTGGAGACGACTGGAAATACCTCGACAACGGAAGCAACCAGGGCACCGCCTGGCGGGCCGCCGGATTCAACGATTCCTCCTGGGCCTCCGGTCCCTCCCAGCTGGGTTACGGCGATGGCGATGAAGCCACCGTGGTCAGCTTCGGGCCCAGCTCCAGCAACAAGTATCCGACCACCTACTTCCGCAAGACCTTCAACATCGCCGATCCCACGATCTTTGAAAACTTCACCCTGAACTTCACCTACGACGACAGCATCGTGGTCTACCTCAACGGTACGGAAGTCGCGCGGGAAAACATCGGCGCCAACCCCGCCTTCGATGACTTCGCCAACGGAAACGGACCTGAAAACGGCACCGACAACCGCATCCTCCAGCCCTCCGCCTTCGTCAGTGGCAGCAACACCTTCGCCGTCGAAATCCACCAGACCAGCTCCACCAGCTCGGACATCAGCTTCGATCTCGACCTCACCGGCAACCCTCCCGGAGGAGGAAACACCCACAGCTCGGCCCCCCTCTCACTCACCGAACCGGGTTGGCTCTTTTCCCGCTCCTACAACAGCGCCACCGGCGAGTGGAGCGCCCTGAACACCGCCTACTTCACTCCCGATACCGTTTCTGCCGATGCAAGCAATCTGGTCATTTCAGAATTCAGCTACCACCCCAGCGAGCCGACCGCTCCGGCCGAGATCGCGGAATCCACGGATCGGGACGATTACGAGTTCATGGAATTCATGAACGTCAGCTCACAGAACATCGACCTCACCGGAGTCCGCCTCACAATGGGCATCACCTTCAATTTTGCCGACAACACCATCATCCCTCCCGGCGGACGTCTGGTGATCGTGAAAGACCACGCCGCCTTTGTCGCGCGCTATGGAAATGCCGTCCCCATCGCCACCGATGTCCTCGGCAACAACGAATACAGCGGACGCCTCGCCAACGGAGGAGAACAAATCACCCTCCTCGATGCTGGCGACAACATTATTCACGATTTCGTTTACGACGACGCCTTACCCTGGCCGTTCACTGATGGCACCGGCTTCACGATGGTTCTCAAATCGCCGGCCCAACCAATTCCTGATCACGGCATCCCCTCCAATTGGGTCGCCTCTGCAGTTCAAGATGGAGCTCCAGGCCAGCCTACTGACAGCGGCTTCACCGGAACCGCCTCCGACGACCTCGATCAGGATGGCTTTAATGCCTTGATGGAATACGCCCTCGGCAGAAGTGACGCCACCCCCGGGGACTCCAATTCAGTCATTCGCATCTCCAGCCAGAATTTCTTCGTCGGCGGCAATTTTGATGACTACCTCGTCATCACTTTCAACCGCAATCTTCTCACCCAAAACGCAGTCTCTCTCGTTCCCGAGATCTCCAGTGACCTTGTGGGCTGGGCTGAAAACCTTGTTCTGGTATCGGAAACCCTCAATCCAGACCTGACCTCCACACTACAATATCGGAGCGCAACCCCGGTGACTGATGAAGAACGACAGTTCATTCGGCTGAAAGCATCCCAGTGAGGGTGACCAAGCTTTGGAGAACAACCGGTGGGCATAGAAAAACCCGTGGAGCAGTCACTCCACGGGTCTGAAAAAGCAAAGAACCGGCGTTATTTCCGGCGTCTCAGTAGCAGAGACAGCCCCGAGAGGCCGGCCAAAAGGAAAGTGGAAGGCTCGGGAATCCCGGTCACGTTGCGAACCTGGAAGCCGGACAGACCGGGATCAGTAGGACCATTGACCGTAATCGTCTGGATCTCCGCATCCGCAACAAAGCTTCCGACGACAGAAGAAGGATCATTGCGGCTCAAAAGATCACTGAAGACCACTCCGTCCCCGCTGAAACTCTGGGTCCGGGTCGAACAGCAACCTCGGGTGTCCCCTACTGCGAAGATTTGGATATCATAGCTGTCACCGACGTTGAGCCCAGTGATATCAAAGGTAAATGATCCGCTTCCAGCCACATAGGAGTGACTGTCGAGTAGCGCATCAAGCGACGCCGAACCAGTCGTATTGACTCCAGATCCAGTGGTGTAGAAGGTCCCCGCAGCATTGGAGGCGAGCGGTCCTCCCCCTTGGGCCGCGAAGGTAACACCATTAATGGTTTGATCGGTCCCTCCAGCTGAGTTGCTGGCGACGACCAGCGTCCCCCCGGTGATGATGTCTGATTCGGTGGTATTGGCCACCGCTGGCTGCCAAGAGATGGTTGCTGCCGGGGCGAGGGCTGTCGCCAGAGCCGTCAAGCCAAGCGCTTTGAGTGATTCTTTCATAGTCGAATGTGCACTGTTTTCACTGCACTACTCGTTTTGGGATACCAAAAAAAACAACACCTCAAGGACAATCTCTAATGAAACATTGTCCGTCCCCTTTTTCCATGGAAAGATTCGATCCTGTCAGGCTGTCATCTGGGCGTGAGGTGTCGATTGGACCGGGACAACCCTATCCGTGTTCGGCTAACCAACAAAGTCCTGTTTGACTACCGAGTCGCCATTTGGTTTCCCAGCCCCGTCGGTCAATCCGGCACTCCGAAGACCGACAAAGACAATATCTGCTCCTGGTGAGAATCACCCGTCTTCTTCATTTCATCCTTCATTTCTGCCCACCATCGCTCAAACTCCACGCCAATTCCTCATGCTAAAATCACTCCTGACCCTCCTCTGTTTGTCCTCCCCCATCCTGGCCAAGAATCTTGCCCAAAGCCCCAAAATTTATGCCAAGGATAAAGTCCGGCTTCACTCCCTGTCCGCAAATGTAGGAGGACAGAAAACCATCGAACTCTACGTTGACACCCTGGGGAGCGAGTCCCACGACTGGGCCGCCTGGATCAATCCGGCCTTCCTTGACAAGAGCGGCAAGAGCATGCCCGTGACGAAGAAATTCATCGCCGGTCACAAACAAGGCTGGGGTAGCCTGGGGGTCAACAAATCGGTCGGAGGCGGGCCCATCAAAATCAATGGCAAAACCCACGCCACCGGATTTGGCACCCATGCTAGGTCATCGATTCTCCTCACGGTCCCCAAAGGTGCGGTCAAATTCACCGCGCAGGTGGGACTCGATGATGGCGGAGCGATCCAACAGGGACAGGTGACACAGGCTTCGGTGCAATTTGCCGTGCGCACCCCGCCCGACCCCAATGCTCCCTGGGAAAGCGACCTCGCTCCCCAGATGGTGAACTTGGAACAGTTCCGCCTCCCGGCCGATCTCGAAATCACGGTCTGGGCGACCTCCCCTCATCTCTACAACCCCACCAATATCGACATCGATCACGCCGGCCGGATCTGGATCGCAGAGGGCGTCAACTACCGCCGTCATAACGGACGGCGTCCCGGTGGCGACCGCATTGCTGTGCTTCAGGACACCGATGGCGACGGAAAGGCCGACACCTCCCACACCTTCGTGCAGGAAAAGAATCTCGTGGCCCCGCTCGGCGTCGCGGTTTTCGATAATGTCATCTACGTTTCACAGCCACCGGAGCTCCTCGTTTATACCGACGTGAACCGGGACCTCAAGTTCGACCCCGCCGTAGACAAACGCGAAGTGCTCCTCACCGGCTTCAATGCCAAGAACCATGATCACTCACTCCACTCGGTGACGGCTGGACCCGATGGAAAACTCTACTTCAACAACGGGAACTGCGGAGCCGTCTTCAAAGACAATTCCGGAAAAAACTTCTATATGGGCGGACCATATAAAGGCGGCGGCGGCGAATGGCCGGTTGATCACCTCGGGGTCTCCGGCAAACGCTCGGACGATGGACACATCTGGACGTCCGGCTTCACTGTTCGCATGAATCCCGATGGCACGAATTGCGAGATCGTGGGTCATGGCTATCGCAATTCCTACGAACAGTCGCTCGATTCCTTCGGCAACGCCTTTCAGAACGACAACGACGACCCGCCAGCCTGCCGCGTGTCTTACATTCTCGAATACGGTTGCGCCGGCTACTTCACCCGCGATGCCAAACAAGGATACCGTGCGGTCAAACGCCCAGGCCAGGACCACGGTCGCGCACACTGGCGGCAGGACGATCCCGGCACCATGGATGTCGGGCACATCTACGGCGGGGGCTCACCGACTGGCGTGACGATGTATGAAAACGGCGCTCTCCCCGTCATTTACAACGGATCTTTCTTTGCTTGTGAACCCGGCAAGAACACCGTGTTCCACTATCAACCGGAACCCCAAGGCGCAGCTTTCAAACTCGAACAACGTAACCTGACCACCACCAATCCCGACAAAAAATATGCCGGTTCTGACTTCGTCGGTGGCGGGGCCGATCCCAACGACACCAAGATTCTTTTCCGTCCCTCTGATGTCTGCATCGGACCTGACGGAGCGATTTACATTTCCGATTGGTATGACGCCCGCGTGGGAGGCCACGGTGATCGCGATGACTCCTGTTCGGGAACCATCTACCGCATAGCTCCCAAAGGATTCAAACCCTCAGTACCCCAGTTCGATTTGAAGACCATCGAAGGAGCAATCACTGCTCTGAAGAGCCCGGCGATCAATACCCGCTTCCTTGGATTCAACGCTCTCAAGAAACAAGGCGAAGCTGCCCTCCCGGCTCTGGAAAAACTCCTCGGCGATCCGAATCGCTTGGTCGCCGCCCGCGCCATCTGGCTCCTTCCTCATCTTGGAAGCAAAGGCATTGCGGCTTGTGAGAAAATCCTAGGTCACAAGGATCCCCAGTTCCGGATCGCAGCCTACCGAGCCTTCCGCCGGGCGGGCCACGACATTCTGAAATACGCCCCGAAGATGGCCGCTGATTCTGACCACGGGGTCCGACGCGATGTCGCCCTCTCGATGCGTGATCTTCCGGCTGAAAAAGCCGCCCCCATCTTCTCCACTCTGGCCACCCAAGTTGAGGAAAACGATAAAAACGCGGTCGAAGCAATTGGACTCGGCGCGGCCAACAAGGAATCGGAAATCTGGCTCGCCATCAAAGCATCTATAAAGCCCGGAGCCCCTCACGAATGGTCCGAGCAATTCACCAAACTGACCTGGCGACTCTGGCCGGCTGCCGCCGTGGCTGACTTGAAAGCCCGTGCAAGCCATTCCTCCCTGAAACCGGAACAACGGGCTTTCGCGATCGAGTCGCTGGCTTTCATCGATCACAAGTCTGCCGCTGAAGCTGTACTCGATTTGGCCGCCAACGGACCAACTAAAGGAGAAGCAGCCCGATGGCTTCTACGCAATGCCAACGGCGAATGGAAAAAATATGACATTTCCGGGGAGCTGAAAAAGCGTGGCATTTACGACCCTGCCAAAGTGGTCATCAACCCGGTCACCGCCCCCCAAGCCGACAAGCCCAAATTCTCGGTGGACGACGTTCTCAAACTCAAAGGCAACGTCGCCAAGGGCAAGGTCACTGCAAATCGTTGCATCATGTGTCACGAGTTCAATGGGAACGGAGCCGACTTCGGACCTAACTTGAAGGGCTGGGGTGAAGGACAAACACTCGATGTGATCGCCCGTGCCATCATCGATCCGTCCGCCGATATCGCCCACGGCTACGCCGGCACCGGAGTTAAATTGAAGAAAGGGGGCGATGTCCACGGCATCGCTTCCAGTGATGGCGATCCAATCATTCTGACTTCTACCGGTGGAGTCACCCAAATGATCCCACGCAACCGCATTCAGAAGCGCCCCTATAAGCTTCATCACTCGTTGATGCTCTCAGCCGACCAGCTCGGTCTCACTCCCCAGGACGTGGCCGACCTCGTCGCCTTTCTCAAGACCTACAAGTAAAGGAATCACCCTTTCCGCCTCATCAAGAGACAAAGCTCACGCCCCTCACCCGTCCGACTCCCGTATGTCTGGCGGGGCGGGGCCGACCATTCCGTCTCAAAGTCATCGCGAAAAAATTGATCCAATGCCTCGCTGGTCACTCCAAACGGAGGCCCCTCTTCCCCTTCGTGATTGGGGTTGAGGAAGAAGATGCCCATCAAGACTCCGCCAACCGGAATCAAGCGAGCCATGGAACGAGCATAGTCGGGACGACGATCAAGCGGGATCGCGCAAAAGCAGGTGTGCTCAAACACCAGGTCATACGAGCCCTGCCACGCAAAGAGGTCACCGACCTCCCACCGTGGTTCCGATCCTTTGGTGAGCGCCCCTGCCTGCTCGATCGCTTCGGGTGCGAGATCCAGACCAGTAACCGCTCCCCGGGCCCATTTCGAAATCAATCGGGCGTCATGACCAAAACCACAACCAGGCACAAGGATGTTTCTACTATGCTCAATTAATGCCCGATGCTCATCCAATAAGAAGGAGAGTCCGGGATGAGCTTCTCCCTTTTCCCAGGGCGTATCTCCCAGGCGGTAACGTTCGCCCCAATCGACCGACATCACCCGGATCAACCTGGCGGCAGGTCGCTAGTGGACCTTCCCACTCCGGCGCAAGCCATTGTATTCGACGATGCCTTTGACAATCCCGTTGGCAATGGCCTCACGATACCATCCCTCTTTGGTCCGTCCCCGTTCGCGGGAATTTGAGACAAAGCCCCCCTCGACCAAGATGGCCGGATTTTGGGCATGACGGATGACGTAATAGCGAGCAAATTTTGATCCCCGATTGACCGACCTCACTTCGCCCAGCATGCCCCTCTGGACCGCATCAGCGAGAGGCTTGGCGCGGCCGGAACAATAGAATGTCTCAAGTCCAGAAACGTTGCGCTTCCAGGTAAAGTTGTAGTGGATACTGACAAAAATCGAATTGGGATGGCTGTTCCCTATTTTGACGCGGCCGGGAAGGCTGATGAACTGATCGCTGCGACGGGTCATCACCGTGCGAAATCCTCTTGCTTTCAGCTTTTTCTCGACCCGCATGGCGGTATCGAGAGCCAACCATTTCTCGTAAACCTTGCCATAGCTTCCACCAAGGTCATGACCGCCATGCCCGGCATCAATCACCACCGTTCGAAATGAACCAGCAAACGAAGACACCAAGGAAAATGAGAATGTCAGAAGGGCCAGAAATCGTGCGTTCATCTGAAATTTACCTAATACTTCTTAAGTTTTAAAAAAAATTTAATATTTTTAGCAAGCCAACTTTCCAATTTTTTTCAGTTCGGGCGTTCAGAGGAACGACGGACAGTCGGTCTGCTGGCGGCTTCCTTTTTCGGATCGTAGGGAATGCCCCCCGAAACAACGATTTTTCCGTCTGAAAATGAGACAAATCTCGGGCGGCGACCACTGCCCCGTTTGTAATACGAGGACGAAATCAACCGCCCATCCTGATTGACGACCGTTTCGACATAAATCTCGGGATTTCCCAGGTAGAGGGTGTGCAGTTGGTTCTGACCATCGATGGCGATCTGGGGCTTCACGAAAGCAAGGTAATCGCTCATGCGAAGAGTAGAAATCGGCATGCCAGTCGTGAGGTTCATAACCTGAGCATACAATGAGGTGCGCTTCCCATTATTAAAGCTGACCACCCGATATTCCCGCTTGGTAGCCGGACTGTCAGGCACTCCAAACGGAGTCCGTTGGAGAATACTGCCCCCCCCGACGGTGAAATGGCCGGAATTCGACCCGTAGGCGGTTTCATCGATCCCTGGCTGTCGGACATGGGCGGTAACCGAGTAATTCCCCGTTTTCCCCATGCTGAACATGTCGGAGAGGAGAACCCGGCGGGCCATGCTCTGACCGGCCGGAATCACGGCCCGCTGAAAAACGCGGTGATGACGCTTAGTGACCGCACGCCCAGAAGAGTCCCTCATCCCAAAATCAAGCCAACTGTGAGCGATGGTTCCTTCCGCCCGACTGGTGAAGGTTAACTCACGGCCACTACGATTGGTGATTGTCACAACCGCTGAAACCGGCTCGTGCTCAAGGTATTGTCTTCGATCCACTTTGATCGTGACCGCCACCTGTGCGATCGCTCCCTGCACCAAGAGCAAAGAGAAAATCGCTTTTAGGTTCATGTTCTTCATCGCAGCTTAAGGAAGCAAAGCCTTTCCCATGCCAAAGGCAAAGAAAAATCTAGCCCCGATCCCCTCTTCGGTCCATCTCCCGGGCTAAAAATCTCCGGTCGTCAACCCTCTCTCCTTCTTCAACCGAAGCTGTCCACAAGCCGCATCGATGTCATGCCCTTTTTCCAGTCTCAGGGTGGCCGGCACTCCAGACGAAGTCAGAATTCGCTGGAAGGCCCGGCAGGCCCGGTCTCCCGGCCGTTTCCATTCCAATCCCTCAACCGTATTGTAGGGTATTAGGTTGACCTTTGCCTTGATCGAAGCGGCTCGTTTCGCCAGCAAGGACGCCTGTTCCGAACCGGCGTTGATGCCGTCGATCAGGATATACTCGAGGGTGATCTTCTGGTTTTTCCGTTCATTCCAGACCCGGAGCGCTCCAAACAGCTCAGATACCGGGTATCTTCGGTTCACCGGCATGATTTTATCCCGGGTTTCATCGTCCGGGCCATGAAGCGAAATGGCGAGACGAATCTGCTGGGGGAGATCGGCCAGCTTCTTGATCTGGGGCACGAGCCCCGAGGTTGAAACCGTGATCCGGCGAGCCCCAATGTTCAGTCCCCATTCTGAAGTGATGATCTCCAGAGCGGTGCAAAGATTCTGGAAGTTCGACAAGGGTTCGCCCATCCCCATGAAGACGAGATTGTTGACCTTCTCCCCAGAGAGCTCCTCGGCCATGAAAATCTGGGAAACGATTTCTGCCGGCGAAAGATTGCGGGTGAAGCCATCGAGTCCCGATGCACAAAAGCGACACCCATAAGCGCAACCCACCTGCGAGGAAATACAGAGAGTGTGTCGGTCTGACCGTTCCCCGTAAAGCGCGGGCGACGCCGGGATCAGGACGGTCTCGACATAACGGCCATCAGACAACTCCAGGAGAAACTTGCGCGTGGTGTCCTTGGATCCTTTAGTCAGGCAGTGGGTCATTGGCCTGAGTAGAAAGGACTCCGCAAACACTTTGCGCAGCGACTCCGGAAGGTTGCTCATTTGATCCCAGGAATCGACGCGTTTGCGAAAGATCCAGTCGAGGATCTGACCGGCCCGGTAAGCAGGCTGTCCTTGTTCCGAGAGGATTTCCTCAACTTGTGATTTGGTGAGCATGTCAGGAAAAGGGTTGACAAAGAACAAAGGGCGACACCACGAGAGCCTCAAACTGCTGATCGCTGCCTTCCCACTGGGCGGCGTGAATTTCCTCCAGTCGGACCAGGTCTCCGGACTTCAGCCACGCGGCCACTTGCTCCGAGCCATCGTCGGTAACAACCTGGCCAACCTCTTCAAGCTTCAAACCCGGATCGACAAAGTAAAGCACTCCGTTCTTCTGATGATCGCGGAGATAGTCCCAACCAACCACACCGGTATATTTGGCAAGCTTGTCTTCCGTGGTCGACTCATCCACGCCCAGCATTCCGTATTTCATTTCTTCCGATGCCATCGTTAATCAGTGGAAGTGAGGGGATAAGTCCCCTTTTCAAGAACGCCACCACGAAGGATGCGGCAACGAAGTCCTCCCCGCCCCTTGAGGAAATTTTCCACTCCGGGAGCACAGGCTTCGTCCATCCAGTAACACGGCTTGGCCTCCTCGCTTCCCGAAAGTTCGAGGTCACCCAGATGAAAGTGTTTTCCAATGAGATCGTTTAAATCAACCCCGGTCACGATGACATTTCGTCGAAAGGCCGAAGCCGGGAGTTCCGGGAGATCAAACACATCCTTCACCGCAGCAAAAGTTGCTCCATCAAACAAGGTCACCTGCCCTTTGTAATCTACCCTGTAGTCGAAAAAACGGTCACCCTTGATACCCTGGCCCGCAACCAGCTCGATCTCATCGCAATCGACGATCTCATGATCCTCCGAACCCTTTCCGTGGCGCCCGTAGTAGTTGTGTCCGGAGGAAACAAAGAGATGTTCCACCTCGACCGTCCATTCGTTCATGGGGGGAAACTAGCAAAGCTCACCATTACAGGCAAACGCCCTGTCAATCTTCGCTCGAACCGGTCTATTTAATCCCCATCGTTTTGACCACCAATTCAATGAACTTCTCGGTGGAACTGGCCAACCCGTGCATTGTTCTAGCACCCTTCATCAACAACTTCGGCATCTCGATTCTCTGGGAGGAGAGCTGACGAAAATCGGCGATGCTGGCTTGGAGCAATTTTTCGACTCCGGGATCTTTCAGACCTGCTTCGAGTTTGTCCGTCCCGATGATATCACCGATAGCCTTGCGAGCGCTCTCGACCGAATGCAAGGGGCGTTCAAAGAGCAGTTTGTGGACTTTTGGGAAGGACTCCGGAGCGGTGCGCCATACCGCTAGCGACATGCGAGCAAATTCACAGGCATTAGCATGATCATCTACTCTCGGATTCAGATAGGGATTGCAGGCCCGATTCAGCGGCGTCGGCAGGACAATCACCGCGACCTCTTTCGGGTAGGCCGTCATGAGGGCAAGCAAGTCTCCTTCCATCTCGCGACATGACTTGCAGGTATAATCGAAATACTTCACCAGCACGTGAGGCGCATCGGGCGGCCCAAGTAAAGGAACCGAACCGAGACGATAGGTCTTCACGACCTGCCCGTTGGGTCCCCTGAACTGGATCACTCTTCCCTCCCCGCTTACCTGGGCCTTCACTTCTTCCTTTTCCTCGATGTCACTTTCATCGGTTAATTCGAAGGTTTCTGGTTTTGGTCCAAAGGTCTGACCGAGAGCCAGCAATGCAACCAGCCCAAAGGAAGCCAATCCGGTCACCACTTTTTTCCTTCCGATACCGACCTTCCAAAAGATCGCAACCGCCGTCATCAACCCGACCATATGGGTCGCGAAACACCAGGGGCAAAATGCTTCGATCACAAAAACCTGCAGTCCCATGAACCAACCGGCCGCCCATAGAAGAATCCATCCGGCTACGGAAAACAGGGGGGCCTTCGTCCGAAAGGTCAGCCCGAACAAAGCGATATAGAAGGCAGTCGAAACCGCACTCACCGGAATTCCAAACCACTGGGACCACTGGGACCCAAGAACGTCGGCACAGCCTCCCTCCGCGCCACATCCAACCACCGACGAGATCTTTCCGGTAGCTTTCATCACCACCAACCAAAGGCTAATTCCAAAGCCCAAGAGAGAGAAAAAACGAACAATGGACACGCCGTAGTCTGGGCGAAATAAGGCAGGACCTCACGCCCTTTTTCATGATTCCGGCGAAGACCTATGGTCTGCCGAGATAGATCAGCCGGGATCCGGTATCGAGCAGGGCATAACTGCTACTCAGGAAGTCCATCCCCAGAATCCCGTCCACCGGACGCCCCCTCGCGTCCCGAAAGTATTGTCGGACCATTCCAAGTGGAGCGATCGCGATATCAAACACCGTCACCTTAAGCTTGCCAAAAGAGACATTGCGAAGCTGCGCGCGTCGAAGGGCGATGCGATCACCGGAAGCGTCGATCATGCGCGAATTCGTGGTTTGGCTTGGTAGGTTGAAGCGATCGAAGCTCTCCGCTGTCATCACCGAAATCTCCGCACCGCTATCGACCACCCAGGTCACAGGCCGACCCTGCAGAGTTCCCCGCAAAATAAGATGAGGAAGTCTCCCAGCCGTCTCAAGACCCATCACCTTATTACCCAAACCCTTCTGTGGGCCAATGTTCAGGCGGCCATTCACGATCCCCCGACTTCCTCCCGGCACCCAGAGCTGCTGCCCCGGAGTGTCCATCATCGCTCCAATGGCTGAGAGAGCATCCAGCCCCACCTGACCTGCATAACTGCTGGTCGAAGTGCGCTTTTCCCTGCTGGGTGCAATGGTGAACGGGAAGTTTTCGGCATACATTCGACCGATCTGCAGAGTTCCATACCCACGACCGCTCGAAATCTCCCGTCCCAGCGCCCCGCGGGTCACAATCTTCACACTCCGGTCCTCCATCAAGCGGGCTTGGCGAGCCAGACTGGCGTCCACATCGGTGCTGTTGGCTCCTGAATCGATGAGGAAGCGCAGAGGTAGCCCGTTGACCTTGAAGACCCCGGAGTAGCGGACATCTCCACGAATCTTCTGCAACGGAACCGCTTCATAACCAAGCCTCCTCAGCTGGCCCGACCTTCCGTTCTTTTCAGATCGAGATTGGTTGGTCGAACACTGGGTTAACACCAGAACGGCGAGGACCGATAAAAACGCGTAGCGAAACAAGTGGGCGATCACTTGACGTGAACTCTAGCAGGAGTCTTTCTGACCGCAATTTCCCTTTCCCCCAGAAAAGATTCACCAAGAAGGACCAACTTCCCAGGCCTCCAGCATGGACTCGGGACAGTCCTCAAGAAACCGGGACGGCCTCGTAATGACATCTCCACTATAACTCTTTGGATTGATCTGGGGGTAGGTCAGGTAGAGCTCATCCTTGGAACGAGTCAAGGCGACGTAAAAAAGCCTTCGTTCTTCCTCGAACATGTCCAGATCATCGGCTTCCAGAACCCGGCCATTCGGAAACATCCCGTCGGTCATCCAAATCAAAAAAACGACTTTCCACTCGAGCCCTTTCGCCTGATGAATGGAGGAAAGGCAGACCTTTTCCTCATCCTGCTCGGCCCTGCTTCCCGAAGGATCGCCATCGACCGCGCTCATCAAGGAGAGCTGTCCTAGCAATTCAAAGATGTCATCAAAGGGCTCGGCGTAGAGAATCAGTTGCTCGATGTCCTGACGGCGGTTTTCGTAATTTTCAAAACTCGCCTTCATGTAGTCATCGTAGACCCCCTTCAAAACACTCGTGATCATCTCAGAAGGGCGGGCGTAGCCATCGCCCACCACCAGTTCATCGAGTGTGAAACACAACTGCTCCCAGTCCTTCTTCGCCTTTGCTGGAACCGAAAAATTAAGCATCTGATCTGAAAAACTCTTCGGTGGAGTCTCGTCCTTGGAAATCCCCAGCTTCAACCAGGCCCGCCAAAGTTTGTTCGCGGTAGCAGCCCCCACTCCGGGGAGAAGAAGACAAAATCGCTTGAAGCTCACTTCATCGCGACGATTTGTTGTAAAGCGAAGAAAAGCCGCAATATCCTTGATGTGGGCTTGCTCGAAAAAGCGTAAGCCGCTCGTGATTTCAAAAGGAATTCCTCGAGCGGTGAGCTCCATTTGCACCTCAAGACTCTGGTGATGCGCACGGTAAAGAACCGCCATTTCATCGAGTTCGATCCCTTCATCACGCAATTCCAAAATGCGCTGGGCGACAAAATCGGCCTGCGTCCGCGGATCCTCCAAAGGCACCAGAGCCGGAGTCATCACCCCTCCGGTTCGCACCGCACGAAGTTCCTTCTCAAATTGTTTCTGGTTTGCCGAAATCGCAGCATTGGACAGACTGAGAACTTCCGGGACACTCCGGTAGTTCGTTTCGATCTTGAACACCCTGGCATCGGGATAGCGCTTGGGAAACGAGAGGATGTTATCCATGTCAGCTCCGCGCCATGAGTAAATTGACTGCGCATCATCCCCGACCACCATCACCGAGTTTTCCGGTCCGGCCAACAAGTGGATAAGCTCGCTTTGCACCGCATTGGTATCCTGGTATTCGTCAACAAGAAGGTAACGAAACCGCTTCTGATAAAGAGCGAGCAATTCCTCATTCTCCTGGAAGAGCCGCAGGGGAAGGATGAGTAGGTCATCGAAATCAACCGAATTGGTCTCGAGTTTTTTGATGGTGTAAGCCTCCCCTACTTTCGCGATCTCCTCGATCCACTCCTCGAAATACGGATAACGGACCTCAATCAGATCTTCCAAAGCCACCCCGGTGTTTTCCACCAGTGAAAAAATCGAAATCAAGACGTCAGCCTTGGGGAAGCGGCGCTGTTTGGTGTCGATATCACACTCCGAAACCACCGTATTGATGAGGGACTTCTGATCATCGCGATCCATGATGGAAAAGGACCGGGTTAGTCCCACCTCTTCGGCATGACGCCTAAGGATGCGATTCCCGATGGCATGAAAGGTGCCACTCCAAAGCTCACTCAAATCCATCGGGATCAATTCCCGAACCCGTTCCATCATCTCCCGGGCCGCCTTATTAGTGAAGGTCAGCAAAAGAAGACTTTTCGGGTCGACTCCCTGATCGAGGAGATAGGCCACTCGGTAAGTAAGGGTCCGCGTTTTTCCCGATCCCGCTCCCGCGATCACCAGAGCCGGGCCCGGCGGCGAACTGACCGCGGCGTATTGTTGCTCGTTGAGCTCGGCTTCGTAATCAAGACCCGAAACTTCCTTGCGAGGTCCCTTGTTGAGCTGGTATCGCCGGGCCATCTTTAGGAAGCATCCGTGCTCTTGGTGTGCTCAATGTATCGCACGTATTCGTCCTTCACCTTAGGCATGAGAAGGTACATCGCAATCACGTTTGGAACGGACATCGCGAAGATCATGGCATCGGAGAAGTCGAAAACCTTCTGCATTCCAAGAGACGCCCCAAGCACCACGAAGAGACAAAAGATCACCTTGTAAATCAGCTCATTCCGGGCGCTACGTCCGAAAAGATGGGTCCATGCCTGCACCCCGTAGTAAGACCATGAAATCATGGTGGAGAAAGCAAAGAGAATCACCGCTACCGTGAGAATGATCGGGAACCAGGAGATCACCGAACCGAAAGCGGCCGAAGTCATGGAAACACCTTCAAGCCCCGGCGTGTCATAGGTTCCGGCCATAATGATGACCAAGGCGGTTGTCGTGCAAACTACAACCGTATCGATGAAAGGCTCCAGCAACGCGACAATCCCTTCACTCGCGGCAAACTTCGTTTTGGCTGCCGAGTGAGCGATCGGAGCAGAACCAATACCGGCCTCGTTTGAGAAAGTGGCTCGTTTCATCCCCTGAATTATCACGCCAATCACCCCTCCACCGACGGCTTCGGGTGCAAAGGCTCCACCGAAGATCACGCCGATTGCGGTTCCCACTTCTCCAATATTGACGGCGATCACAAACAACCCGGCCAACATGTAGATCCCACACATGAAGGGAACCAAAGCTGCCGTCACGGAAGCAATGCTCTTAATTCCCCCGATGATTACGAGACCAACAGTCACTCCCAGAATCACACCAAATGCCCAGCGGTTTTCTGCGAAAAAGGAACCCTCACCAAGCACGCCAGCCAACTGGTCACAGGCTTGGTTGGCCTGCACCATGTTCCCGCCGCCAAACGATCCTCCAATGCAAAGGAAAGCAAAAACACCAGCGAGAATTGCACCAAGTGCTCCGAGATTCTTCTCGGCCAGCCCCTTCTTGAGGTATTGCATCGGCCCCCCGTAGACCTTCCCGTCTTCGATCGTGCGATACTTCACCCCAAGAGTGCACTCGCAGAACTTTGAAGTCATGCCGAAGAGCCCGATCAGAATCATCCAGAACGTGGCACCAGGTCCTCCCACGCCAATCGCGATGGCAACTCCCGCAATGTTTCCGAGACCCACCGTCCCGGAAAGGGCCGCGCAGAGTGCCTGAAAGTGAGTGATCTCGCCGGGGTCATCTTTCGAACTATATTTCCCTGCGATTGTACGAGCCGCCAGCTTCCACGAACGCAAATTGAGGAACTTGAAGTAGACGGTAATAACGACTGCGGCGAGCCCAAGCCAAACCACCACGAGCGGCAACTTGACGGGGTCTCCATTCGCATCAGTGGCGACCTCGACTCCGTAAAAAACCTTCCCGGTCACTTCGTCCAGATAAGGTCCAACCTTCTCGTTCACCCACTCATCGGGAGCTTCGCTAAAGGTAACTGTCTTTTCCCCCTCAGACGAAGAAGCCGACGAATCGTCAGCCAGAACAGAAGTGCAGGAAAAAACAAAGAGAAGCCCAATCAGGGAAAGCAAATACCGCATGTCCGTCGCACTTTGCGGGAAAGCCCGGGGGGCGACAAGCGAGAATCACTCATCTTAAACGGGAGCCGGATCCACCGCACTTTTCCACAAAAAAAACCGCCCGGGAGAGCCGGACGGGTTGATCAAAAACCGAATGAAGAATCCTTCGTGTTACGGAAGGAGGTTCACGGCGCGCGCCCGCTTGATTTCGCGGGTGATGGCACGATGCATTTTGGCGGAAACGCCGGTCACCTTGCGAGGGAGTATGCGCCCGGTCTCGGTGGTGAATTTCGAGAGAATCTCAGGATTCTGGTAGCTGATCTTCTCGAAAGGAAGGTCGAGACGCTTGGTGGTCATCGACTTGTTGTGTTTCCGGAAATTGATCCGGCGCTGAATGGTCTTGGGCTCAGACATGATGAAAATCGGTTGAAGTTAAGAGAACTATCGAAGCTCGCGGTGTAGCGTGCGGCGCTTCAGGAAAGGGTTATACTTCTTCTTCTCAAGACGACCTGGAGTTCTCAGGCTCTTCTTGTTGCGGGTGCTGGTGTAGCGGGAGGTCGGCTTGCCTTCGGCCTTGGCTTCAGTGCACTCCAGAATGATGATATCTCGTGGCATAGTCTCGCGATTCGGTTTCTCGGGCCGCGGAAGCTAAAAAATTACCTCCCTTCGTCAAGGGAAAACCAAGGAAACTTTCAAATCACGAGTCTGAAAAAATCGTTGATTTCATGGCCATTCCCGAACAATCTTCTCCTGAAGGTGCGTTGACGAGGTCTACCGCCAACCGCTCCACCTCCCTGATATTCCGTCGGGAGTTCCCAGTCTGTCGCTGACAGCGCCACCGCGTCATTCGCGTCTCCGGCCCCTTAGCGATCCTCCGGGAGAACTCTTTTACGGCTCATTCAGAACCCGGACGATTTCCGGATTTCCAGGCCCGGCCTGAACCGCGAAATCCATCCGTCTTTTGACTTTCATCATGACTCCTGATTCCGATCAAGCGAACTCCAACCTGCAGCCAGCCGCTGACAAAGGAGATTCAAACCGGCGCCGCAACCGCAATCGTAACCGAAATCGCAGTCGCGGTGGAGGCAGCCAGCGCCAGGGCCGCGTGCGCGGGTACGGCCCGCGCGACGACCAACGAGAGCGCAAACCTCTTGAATTCACCAGCGATCCAGTGACGGTCGACGGGATCTTTGAGATGGCGCCCAAGGGATTCGGCTTCCTCCGCAAATCGGAATTTGATTTCGCCCAGCGAAAAGAAGACGTTTTCATTCCGCCCGATCTCGCCCGCAAAAACAGCCTACGTCCGGGCGTGTGGATCAAAGGAGAAGCCCGCGACAGCACCCGAGGCCCGCAAATGGTCTCCATCACTTCGGTCAACGAAATCGACCCCTTGGAAGCTCGCAAGCTTCCGGCATTCGAGGAACTCAAGGCCGTCAATCCCACCAAGCAAATCGGCTTCGAAACCACCGCCGACCGCTACACCACCCGGATTGTCGACCTCATGGCTCCGGTAGGTCGAGGCCAACGAGGACTTATTGTCTCCCCTCCCCGCTCCGGAAAGACCACCCTTCTGCTACACATGGCGCAGGCTGTCCAGGAAAGGCACGAAGAGAGCCTTCACCTCATCATCCTGCTGGTCGACGAACGCCCCGAGGAAGTGACGGAATTCCGCCGTCAGCTTCCCGACGCGGAAATTTACGCCAGCTCGAATGACGAATCGCCGCGCAACCACTGCCGCCTCGCCGAACTATGCGTTGAGCGGGCCAAGCGACTCGTCGAGGCCGGTCAGCACGTCTTTATTTTGATGGATTCCATCACCCGCCTCGCCCGTGCCTACAACAACAACATGGGCGGAGGCAAAAAGAGCCGCGGGCGCGGTTATCAGTCCGGTGGGATTGTGGCCGGAGCTCTCGAAATGCCACGCCGCCTCTTCGCCGCGGCCCGAAACACCCGTGAGGCCGGATCACTCACCATCATCGCCACTGCCCTCATCCAAACCAATTCCAAGGCCGATGAGGCAATCTTCCAAGAATTCAAAGGGACAGGTAACATGGAGCTCGTCCTCGATCGACGCATTGCCGAGCACTACATCTACCCGGCGGCCGACATCTTCAAGTCCGGCACCCGGCGCGAGGAACTCATTCTCCCGGAATTGTCTCTGAATAAAATCTACATGCTCCGTCGCGGCCTTGCGGGCCACAAACCCACCGAAGCGATGGAGCGCCTTCTTTTCTTCATGCGGAAGTTCCCGGGCAACGCCCAGATGCTCCTCGAAATTAAAGGTTAGATTTCAGGACGAGAGATAGCAGAGAGAGCGTCACACTGCTATGAATCTGGGTTGGAAACCTTTCCCAGACTTTCATTATGCAAACAAGAAACGCAGACCCGTTAATCACTGTGACCGAACGCACCTTTGTGGTTTTTCTGAAAGCCCAGCGCGATGTCACCTAGATGGTTTGGCGGAAGCCTGATGGAAACAATGGAATGGTCGACATTTCGAAGTAAACACCGCGCTCATTTCATCCCCTCGGGGAGATGGCCGTTTTCTTCTCGAAAACGGGAGGCTCACCTTTCCCAGTGCCACTCGATATTGACTGCGATGTCGGGGTGAATGCTCTGATGCACCGGACAGGTCATAGCCGCGTTCTCAAGAACACGGCGATCTTGATGATCAAGTGCCACCGGGACAAAAATCTCAACGTGTAGCGCTCCAATTCGGCGGGGAAGGTCACCTGCCATCTCCTTCTTCACCTTCATGCGCATCCTCGTGAGATCAATATCACGATCGCGGGCGGCGATCCCCATGATAGTGGCCATGCAAGTAATCACGGCCGTCGCCACCAGATCGGTCGGGGAAAAGCTCTCGCCCCGCCCATGGTTATCTACCGGGGCGTCGGTTGAGATGGTTCCACCGGACGGTTGGTGCCGGGCCACGCAGCGAAGCTGCCCTTCATAGTTCATTTCAATTTCCACCATTGCTCAAATCTTCTTCTGGTTTGGTTGTTGGTTCGGGATCTTTTGCTAGAACCACCCGAAATCCGTAGGCAGGTTCACCCTGCTTCGCCACGTCAGAAACCGGATTCCGGAATCTCGACTGCAATTTCAAATCACTGTGGGTGTTCCAGCCACTTCCCCGCAGGACTCCAAACACCACTCCGGCAATCTCATAGTCATCTGAAACCCATTCTTTGACGTTCCCTCCCAGATCATAAATGCCCATGACATTCGCCGGGAAACTTCCCACCGGCGCGAGTCGGGGGAATTCGTCGGCATAGTCATCAATAATTTGGCTGTTCTCCAAAAATTGAACCGCAGAGGAATCGGCTAGATTACCCGTCCGGTCTGGTGGCGGGAACACCGCACCCCACGGATAGACACCCTGGTTCTCCTGCTCCCTTTCCAAAATCGTGACTCCCCTTTCAATCAAGGTCGCCATTTTACTCCACTCCTGGTCAGTGGGAAGGCGGTATCTGAAGGAGGTTCCGATCCGGTTGAGGTCGGCGTTCGGGTTATCCCGCTCCTCTTTGGTCAACCACTCGCAAAACGCCTCACAATCCCCGCGGCTCACCCCTTCCACCGGCACTTTAGGGTCGGTATCAATGACAATATCCCCCTGCGCTCTTCCGGTGGCCTTGAGAAACTTGTGAAAGTCACCACTTCGGGTCTCCCAAATCGAAACACTCAAGTCGTCACTCAAGGGCTCAAGCTTCATCTTAAGGCTGTTGGTCCACGATTGCCCGGGCACCAGACTCTTATTTGGCTCGAGCACATACTTCCGGACCTCGGGTTCACCGTCGGAAAGAAAAACGTTGTCAGTACGGGTCTTCATTCCGCCCAATTCCAGAATGATTTCAATATCTCCCAAGGCAATGGTATCATCCTCGAAAGGAGTCACTCCCATCGGAACACCATTGAGATAAATGTAGGCTCCCGGTGGAGTCGTTTCAACCCGGAGGGATCCATACGCAATCGGACGAACCAAACAGAAGAACGGCCTTAAAATCTTGCCATTCTTTTTCGCCGCTCCGGGGAGCTTTCGTTCCTCAAACTTCAGATCATATTCCGCCACCAACTCCCGGTTTCGATCAGGTCTTTGCAGGTCATAATCAGGGAAATACCCCTCCTTCACACACTTCTCCTCCAGCCACGTTGCAAACTCCCCCGCCCACTCTTCTGACACCGCGACAATATTCCGTCCACCATACTTAAAGGGAATCGCTTTCCACTTCCTCCCAGTGTCCTTCAAAAAGAGTTTCCAGTCCTCTTCAGAAACATGTTCGGAGGAACGATGACGTTTGTCTGCCGGGAAGTAGAGATTCCCGAGAGCATCCGACCATACCTCGTCCGGGATGGGAGGAGAGAACAAGCTCAGCTTTTCGTTAATCAACATCACCCCCCGTCCATCATCGACGGCCTCCCGTCGAACGACGAGGTCCCGATACCCCGAAGCTTTGATGCTCAGCTCCAGTTCCGTTCCAATTTCGATCCCATTCAAGGTTGCCGGGGTGTAGTCACGCAAATCACCGGACTTGTCATATACTGCCGCGCCCTCGGGACTAGTCAACACCTTGACCATGACAAATCTCGGCGGCAGAGGGCTCCGGTTCCCCTCGATCACATAGGTCCCCCAGCCATTTTCGATCCAAAACTGGGTTCCGATCCCAGCAAAAAGGCCTAGGATGGCCAGAATTACTGGGACATAAGCAGGAATCTTCTTTCGAACCTTGCGCCCTTCCTGCAGACGCCCGAGAGCATCTGCAAGCTCCCGGCCGGTGGTGATCTTTCGCTTGGCAAGCCGGGGTTCGCAGATGTCGCAAATGAGGCGGTTTAGCCGGATCCATTTTTTCCTCGTATCATCTCCCGACCCTCCTTCGGGCAACTCCGGAAACTGCAACCGGTCCATTCCAGTGGCCATTTCATAGAGGACTTTCCCCAAACTGTATATGTCGGCCTGGTCGGAGCCCGGGCCCTCCGGAGGTACGAAGCCTTCCGTGCCTACAAAGGTCCGCTGGTCCTTCGCTGCCACCAAACCGATGTCCGCCAGCTTGGCTTTGCCATCCACAAAGATGACGTTGGACGGCTTCACATCACGATGGGTAAGTCCGAATTCGTGAAGCTCCTGCAAGGCCTCCGCCAAACGAAAACCCGTCTCGATACAGAAATCGGTCGCCAGCGGGGAGCCGTTGGCATGCTTCATATCCGACCGCAGGGTGCGCGGTTCGTATTCCACAGGATTGATCTCTCCCTGTTCGTAGGCGTCGTCGCCCAGCTCCATCACGTAGTAATAGAACTGCTTTTGATCATCACTCCGACCCACGTGGAGGATGTTCACAAATCCCTGGTGATTTCGGGAAATGGGCTCGAATCGGAGGATTCCCTCAAACTCACGTTCGAAGGTCCGCTCGTCCGAAAAATCCTCGCGATAAACCACTTTGACCGCGCGCATCGCACCAGTCACTCCTCTTGCCAGCCAAACCTCACCATAGGCCCCGCCCCCGATCTTGCGGAGGACTTCGTGATCCGGGATCAGCGGGTCTGGCCTAATCTTTCTTTGCATCCTTCTCGAGCTTCGCCAGTTCCTTTTTAAGGACGGAACCAACGCGGTGCTTAGCAAGATACACCTGGGCCATGCTCACCCCAAGGTGATCCTGAACCTTCTTGGCTTCCCACTGTTTCACCACGTAATAATCGAAAATCTGATACTGTTTGGGGGAAACCTGAGCCTTGACCCGGGTCAGCGCCATGTCGGCGACATTTTTTTTCCATTCCACATCCCACATGCGCTCCAACAGGTCTCCCTTGGGATCCTCGAAGCGGTCGATCACAGCGGTTTTGCGATCATCCTCCCAACCGCCTCCCGGCATCGCGGTGTCCTTCTTGCGCTTACGAAACTGGTCATTGATCCGCCAACGGGTCATGTTCATCAACCAAGTTTTGAAGGAACCTTGCTTAGGGTCATAGAGGTTCTTTTTGCTCTGTTTAGCAATCGAAAGAATGGTCTCCTGAACGGTATCAAAGGCCTCGTCGTGACGAAGGCCAGCCTTAATCCCCACAGAGTAGATCAGCTTCCAGTAGGTCTGGTAAAACTCGTCCCAGGTCCGCTGGTCCTCCCAATTTTCCAAACGTGCAATGAGGCTTTTTCGTGTCTTGGCATACCCCTTTGAGAGATCGACATCCTTGCCATCTTTCTTTTCCTGCTTCGCGGGCTCGTCTTTTTTCTTTTGGGGCATCTGATTGGCGAAACGCTAACCCATCCGTCCGCGAAAGTCTTCTCTCACTTTTAGGAAAATTACCTATTCTGGGATCATCATGAAATCCTAAGCATTCGGGCTCCTCGTGAAGGTCTCGTCCAGAATTTCCTCCAGATGTTTGCGATCAACTTCATCGAACCACCCCAATTGATCCGAGTCGATATCGAGAACCGCAAGCAGGTCTCCGGCCCCCTTTTTGACCGGAACCACAATTTCACTCTTCGAGTTAGGATCACAGGCGATGTGCCCTGGAAACTCGTGAACATCAGTCACTACCTGGGTCTCGCCGGTGGCAGCCGCCGTCCCGCAAACCCCTTTCCCGAAGTCAATTCGCAAGCACCCCACCGTTCCCTGGTAGGGACCAATCACAAGCCCGTCTCCCACCACTCGATAAAATCCGGTCCAAAAGAAACCGGGCATTTCTCCGTGCAACACCGCGACCACCGAGGACATCCGCGCGATAAGATCAGATTCTCCCTCACAGAGGCCGGCAATTGCCTGTCGACATCGCTGATAGGCCTGTTCTTTTTGCGCTGTCATCTCCCCGGGAAGCTATTTCCCAAACTGAGCCCTGACAAACTCTCATTCCCCCCCTACACTTCAGCCCGTGAGCTATCAGGTTTTTGCCCGAAAATACCGCCCCCGCACCTTCGATGACCTTCTGGGACAAGATCATGTTGTCCGAACCCTCCGCAATGCCATCGAGAAGGACCGTCTCGCACACGCCTACCTTTTCGTCGGCCCACGCGGCACTGGAAAAACGTCTACTTCCCGAATTTTCTCCAAGGCCCTGAATTGTCCGGACGGACCCTCTATTGAGTTTGACCCTGATGATCCGGTCTGTCTTGAAATTGCCGAAGGACGCTCGCTCGACGTTCTCGAAATCGATGGAGCCTCAAACAACAAGGTCGACGAAGTACGCTCGCTGCTCGAATCGGTCGGCTTCGCCCCGGCCTCCAGTCGATTCCGCATCATTTACATTGATGAGGTCCACATGCTCACGCCAGGAGCCTTCAACGCTCTCCTGAAAACCCTCGAGGAACCTCCGGAACACGTCAAATTCATCTTTGCCACCACCGAGCCCAACAAAATCCTGCCCACCATCATCTCCCGCTGCCAGCGCTTTGACCTGCGCCCCATCCCCACCGATATCATCGCCTCTCATCTCCAGCACATCGCTGAAGAAGAGGGCATACAACTCGACAACGCCGCCGCCTGGGCCATTGCCAAAGGAGCGGACGGCGGCATGCGCGACGCCCAGTCGATGCTCGATCAGCTGGTGGCTTTTTGCGGGCAGGAGATCACCGAAACCAATGTCCTCGACATCTTCGGCTTCACCTCGCGGGAAACCGTGGCCTCCCTCCTCCTCGGCATTCTCAGAAAAGAGCCGGCCGGCATCCTGAGGGTCATTCACGAACAATTCGAAAAGGGAAAAGACCTCTCACAGTTGCTCGCCGAGACCGTGGGAGCGATCCGGGCCTTGGTCGTCGCCAAACTGGACAACAATTCCGATCGCGAGGGATTTTCAGAAGCGCTCTGGAACGATCTCACTCAAGCGGCCGCGAAAATTAAACCGGAACGCCTTCTCGCAGTCATCGATACCTTTTCGGAAGCCGAAAGCCGCATGAAATGGGCCTCCAACAAACGACTCCACTTAGAAGTGGCAGCTCTCAAGGCAATCCAAAATCTCAAGGAATTCCTTCTCACCGATGTGATCTCGGCCATCGGCAAAGCGGACCCCGGAGAAATCGAACAATCGCTTGCTTCTTCGAGCACTCCTATTCCCGCCCCACCATCAGACGTCGCCCCAAGCCAAGTGGTAAAACCAGTTTCCGACAATCCGACCAGCGTTCTCGATGACTTGATCGACGACGCACCTGAGGAATCCGAGGAACCTGAGACACCTCCCGAAAAACCAGGATCAGATTTGCCAGCTGAGGAAGTTCCAGAGGAGGCGCCCGAGGACGAATTCCATAATGACCCATTGATCGTCGAGGCGCTGGAAGTTTTCAAAGGACGTCTCTCTTCGTGATCCCGATAAAATGACTTTTCTGCGCCGCCTCTGGTCCTGGTTTCCGACCATCCTCCTGGGCGGCTCTCTTTTCCTTCATCTTGTCACAATTACGCTGTATCTGCGGCTTCCGGTCCGATTCGCTGCCTTCACCGTGTTTCCAATTTGGGTTTGGGGACTGATCGGACTTACTCTGGCGATCGTCCCTTACCTTTTTTTTCGCAAGACCGGTTCCCTCTTACTTACCGCGGTCTGGCTGGTCACGATTCTGGTCCTTTCGGACGAAGCAACATCTCTTGGGAGAATCGGAAAAGAAACCATCACTAGGGGGCCGGCTCCTAATCATGCCGGCACCAAGGTCATTCGAGTAGCGACCCTAAACTGTGCCGCGTCGATCGACCCGGCCACCGCAATAGGCGACTTTTCGCCCGACATCGTTTTCCTGCAGGAAATTCCCCACACCTACCGGCTCAAACAATTCATCGATGAGGTCTTTAATGGCCAAGGTGACTATCGCTATCACACCGTAAAGCGATGCGCGATTGTCACTCGCGGCACCATTCACCACAACATTCACCTCCCCAAGTCACGCAGCCAGCTTCTCGCCGTCGAAATGCCCGATGGACGCCGACTCGAGCTCGTCAACATCCACCTCCAGTCCGCGGCCACGAATCTCAAACTCTACCGTCGGGACTGCTGGTGGGAACACCGTAAAAACCGTCTGCAACGCGAAGTCGAACTCGCATACGTCCTCGCCGTCCTGGATCAGCAAACCGAATTCCCCCGGGTGCCCACCATCATCGCCGGCGATTTCAATGCTCCTGCCAACGATTCCATCCATCGCATTCTTGAAAGGCGTTTCACCGACGCCTTTGGCGCAGTCGGCACCGGATGGGGCAACACCTACCATCGTTCACTTCCCCTGCTGCGGATCGACCAAATCTACTGCTCAGACAAACTCGTTCCCGTCCGCAGCCGCACTTTTACCGTCGACGGCTCTGATCATCGCCTTGTTATTGCCGATTTGATCTATCGATAACCGGGGATTGTCAAAAGTCGGTCTTGGGCCGTCGTTTCCTGACCGAAACCCGCCCTCCCCGGGCCCGCCTGATGGGTTCAAAGACCTGGTCCGCTCCGGTGGCCTTGATCTCGCAAACCATTTCCATCAGCTCCCCGAGACGCCCTTTGGGCCATCCACGTTCCGCGAACCACCCAAGGTATTCTGGGGGCAAATCACTCAAAGGGATGCCCCGCGGCGGGTAGTGCTCGGGGCCATACTTACCAAAAGGCATGTGAGCCTCCGCAATCTCAGACAAGAGATTGCGGAAATCCTCGCGATCGATCTCGGTAAAATCCACTCGATCGCGAGAGATTTAATCGTCACTGGATCCCAGCAGCTGAACAAGGTAGTAGACAAGATAAGCCAGAGAGGAAAGGGCGGCGACTACGTAGGTCATGGCGGCCCAGAAAAGCGCATTGCGTGCCCGGCCCTGGTCCATCGATCCGGTGATCCCACTATTTTCCATCCAAGCGAGAGCCCGCTTACTAGCGTCAAATTCGACTGGCAAAGTCACAAACGAAAACAAAGTCACGAGCCCTAGGCATCCCACATAAATCCAAATCAGCGCCGGGCTCCGCATCGCGAACATCCCGAAAATCGAGATGATCATGATCATGCTCATCAAATTGGAGGCGATGTTGGTCATGGGGACCATAGCGGACCGGAAACCCAGCCACTTGTAGGCCTTGGCATGTTGTACCGCATGCCCACATTCGTGGGCCGCTACGGCAGCTGCGGCCACATTGCGCTCGTGATAAACCATCTCACTTAGATTCACCGTCTTATCTACCGGGTTGTAATGATCGGTAAGCTGTCCCGGGGTGCTGATCACCCGGACATCGTTGATTCCGGAGTCCGCCAGCATCCGCTCGGCGATCTCGCGACCACTCATCGGCAGCGGAGCCATCGAGTGTTCCTGAAAACGGCTCTTCAGTTTGCTGCTCACCAGCCAACTGACCAGAATCGAGGCTCCCAGAATGACGATGTAAGTCATCGGAATTCCCATAAAGCCTGATTGGGACGCGGCGAGGATTTCGTAATTCATCATGCTGCGAGGAAGGTATGAGATCATGTTGTAAAACGCAAGAGGACTGATCAGGGAAAAGATCTGATTTTGACAATCGTCCCGGACCCCCTATAAACGACCTCGCGCCTATGACCACCACCAACATCCTTCTCGCAATGACCTCTCTTCTGATTGTGGTCGCATTTGGCCTGACTTTCGGAGGATTTTCCAAAGACCGGAACAGTTCGGAAAGCAAGGAAGAGATCGCCGCTCTCAGAAAAGAATGGGAAGCCCTGCAAGCTGAAAACCGCGCTCTCGAACTGAGTCAGACCCAAGCTTTGCGTGCCGTCCCTGCCCCCGTCACAACACCAGCGCCGATCTCCGTGACGCCTTCAACCGCCAATCCGCTAGACGACGCCCGGATCGCAGAGTTGGAAAAAGAAATCGAGAATCTCAAGGACGAGAATGACACTCTGGAGCAAGAGATGAAAATTGTCACCCAGCCCATGAACGAGGCCAAGGCCGAGCAACAAAGGAAAGCCAAGCGCATTAGCATGGCTCTCGACATGGGCACGGTGGTCACAGCCAACAAGGAAACCGGCTTTGTCATTTTCAAACCCTCGCTCAGTGCGCCCAATCATCAACCTGGAACTATTCTCTCCGTGCGACGCAATTCCGGCATTCTCGGCGATATCATCGTCGAGCGTCTCGCTGAAAATGGCCAATACGTGGCCAACATGAAGCCCCAGGTATTCGCACCCGACGGCTACCCCGACATTATCCCCGGGGATACCATCATCGTGAATCCCGACTAGGCCCCCAAATTTTCAAGGTGAGTTGTCATCGTAATCACCGAATCATCAGACCAGCATGAGGGGATGAAGCGGTTCATCCCGTTTTTAGGTTTTTTCCTACTGACCGGATGCGACTGCCGTAAAGGCCCGACCGGCCCGATTGTTGGTGGAGGCAGTCTGGAGACGCCAGCCTGAATTCAAATCTCTGGTGAGGCTCACGGAACTCAGCTATCATGACGACGCATGGACCTTGGTCAGCTGACACACTCTCACGGAGATCGATCCCGAAGGTTCCTGGCCTCAGATTTGCCGGGTCTATCTCCTCGACTTTCGTTCCGACAGCTCCGGCGGAGTCAATAGTTGGGCCAATACATTCATCGCCAGATTTTACTAGCTCAACCATGAACTGGCTCTGGACTACCTAAAGCCTTCCCTGAAAAATCCGGAATACAAAACCGGGCAGCTACAGTCAGACGCGCTCTCCGGAATCAGGACAGCCGATAGTTACCAGTTTTGGGTCAACCCGTATTGGCCCGCCAACTCAAGCAATTCCTCACGCATGGGCCATTCGTCCGGGCGTTCGCAGGGGCCGTCGTGACGCTGGCTTGCCCCCTTAAGCATCATGCAACCGGTGTTGTCCCCCATTTTACGAATGGCCTCGACTTCATCGGCTGAGAACTGGAAATCCTCCGGCGTAGCGGCGTAATCGCGGATCTTGTCTTCAATCGGCACGGCATCCTCACCAGCCTCCTGAATCACAGTAGGCACCACGCATTTGACCGGGGCCTGAGAAAGATTCCACAGCGAAGCGAACTGGATCATGCTCAATCCGTGCTTTTCGGCGATCTCGCGCATCGGCGCCATCGCCTCGTTCCCTCGCTCAACCCATCCTTCGGGACGATAGGCCCGATGATCGCCGGGGCGGAATACATGACCCGGCTTCATGTCCCCGTGGAACAAGCCTCCGTAATCGACCACCCGGGTCAGAATGTCGACCTTGTTGGCCACGGCGGAGTTCAATACGTGCCGACCCGGCCAGGGTTCGAGCGGATTGAGAATGATCATGGCCCAGTCAATGACCTCTCCAAAATTCTCGAAGACATGCAGGAGATCCAAAGTGAAGCCGTTTGCTGGGCCCGGAGCAATCCCGAGTCGGTCCGACAGTCCTTCCTGTTTCAGGGCGTCCATTCCTTTCCAAACGGCCTCGCTGGTGTAGCCAGTCTCATCGGGATTATGAAGCATGGTGAGATCGAAGTGGTCGGTCCGGCAGTCCTTAAGAGAGCTTTCACAGGCCCTGCGGAGGAAATCACGGTATCCCGATTCCCCGCGGAGGGCCGGATTGGTAAAGCGCGGGTAGCCCTTGCTTCCTTCACGTTCGCCGTCAATGAAATCATGCCCAAGCATGCCCACGAGGCAGTAGCTGTCGCGGGGATACTCCGAAAGCACCTCGCCCAACGCTGCGTCGGCCTTACCCTGCCCATAGACATCAGCCGTCACGAAGGTGCGGATCCCTGCTTCATAAGCGACCCGGATGCATTCCTGATAACGTTCCATCTCCAGCACTTCCCCGAAGTGCATGAACCGTCCTCCGCTCCAGGTGCCATACGCCGTCCTCGTCAAATTCATGCCCTCAATAAGCGTCAGCGCCTGTGATCTTTCAAGCGGGAGTTTTGTCCATTCGATCTGTCTTCGATTGAGAAGACCTCTCCAGTCTGGACGGGCTTGACCAAATCAGCCGAAACCGCTCTTAGTTTCCCCGATGCGATTTTGTCTACTTCTGGTGGCCCTACTTGTATTCCTCCCTTCCTGCTCTCGTCTCCCTTCGATATCCGGCCCGGGGAACATGGGAACCCTGCCAACCATCAAAGACCGGAAGACGGAGATTGCCAATGAGCCGCGGGGCGATTTCTACTACGGCCGCCGCTATTTCGTAAAAAAAACCCGCTTCTGGGGGTATCTGCGCAAACCTGGCGAATCCGCCATGACGGCCCAACTGGTGATCTTCAATGAATCGCAGAAACGCAATCCCGACCGCCTGCCCGAATACGGGACGGGCCGGAAATATGGCTTCGACACCAACTACGAATACCGGATTTACGGGAGCTACACCGGACGAAAGCTCTACGAACCCAACTCCAACCAGTTTCTCCCCGAATTCCGTTTGACCAAATACGAGTTGGTTTCGAAGAGCCCGGGCTGGCTCTTTTCACCCGCGGATCAATACGATCCCAAACGCTTCACTCTCCGCCCTCCGAGATACTAATCCGGACTTTGTGAATTATTTCACAAAGTCCTTGCGAGCACTCCAATCCGGGAGTTTCCTGTCCGTGTCCTGACATGAGCGAGACAACAACTTACGAGGCCCCGGATTCCGCTGCGGTAGCCGCCAAGGCGGTCACTGATTACCAAGCAGAAACCGATGATGTTTTGGGTGAAAAGATGGTCCTCAACATGGGCCCTTCCCACCCCGCCACCCACGGGGTTCTGCGGCTCGTTCTGGAGCTCGACGGGGAAATCATCGAAAAGGCCACCCCGCACGTCGGTTACCTGCATCGCGGTGACGAGAAAATCGCCGAAAACATGCACTACAACCAGTTTGTGCCATACACCGATCGGTTAGATTACCTCGCACCTCTCGCCAACAATGCGGCTTACGCCTGCGCGGTCGAGAAGCTGATGGGTTGGACCCTTCCACCCCGTGGACAAGCCCTCCGTGTCCTTTGTTGCGAACTGGCGCGCATTTCCTCCCACATGCTCGGCGTCGGTGTTTGCGCGATGGACGTTGGCGCAATGACGGTGTTTCTTTACACCTTCACCGAAAGGGAGAAAATCTACAACTTTTGCGAACAGCTCACCGGGGCTCGTTTCACCACCTCCTACACCCGGGTCGGCGGCCAGATCCGCGATTTGCCGGAAGGCCTCGATCAGGAAATCCTCAAGTTTCTCGATGAATGCGAAAACACCATCGATGAGATCGCCGGACTTCTGAACAAGAATAAGATCTACCTCGAGCGTATGTGCGATGTCGGGAAGATCAGCAAGGAAGACGCCATTGATTACGGGATGACTGGTCCGAACCTCCGCGCCAGCGGGGTGGACCGTGATCTCCGTAAAGACAGCCCCTATCTGGGCTACGAGAAATACGACTTCGACATTCCGGTCGGTGAAAATGGCGACTGCTACGACCGCTACCTCGTCCGCATGGAAGAGATGCGGCAATCGATCAAGATCATCCGTCAGGTCCTCGCCGACTTCCCCGAGGGCGAAATCAACGTCGGCGATACCAAGTCCACCCTCCCCGACAAAGAGCGGGTGCTCATGTCGATGGAGGAACTCATCCACCATTTCATCGTGTCGACCCAGGGCATCGAAGCTCCGGAAGGCGAAGTCTATTTTGCCGCCGAAAATCCCAAAGGGGAACTCGGCTTCTACATACATTCAAAAGGTGGTGGCGTTCCGAACCGCCTCAAAATCCGCGCCCCATCCTTCGTGAACCTCAGCATCACTCCCGAGCTCCTCAAGGGGCATATGGTGTCCGACATTCCCGCCATCCTCGGATCGCTCGATTTCGTGATGGGTGAATGCGACCGCTGATCTCAAAACCCAAACGTTTTTTTAGGTGAGCTCCAAATCCAAATCATCAAGCAAGAACTCGGTCCTCGAGCAAAACGTCGCCTCGCCCAAAACGCCGGGCGAAAAGTTCTTTCCTCCCTTCGAGGTAACCAAGGAACTTGAGCGCGAAGCCAACAAGCGCATCCGGCAATATCCGGACGATCAAAAGCGTTCTGCGGTCCTCCCTCTTCTCCATGAGGTTCAGCATCGTCATGGGTTTATCAGCCCGGAGTCGATCGAATGGGTGGCCGAAAAGCTTGGAATTGCAGCGATCAAGGTGGTCGAGGTCGTCACCTTTTACCCGGGCTTCCGTCAGAAGGCCCCGGGCAAGATCCACTTCAGGGTTTGTCGCACTCTCTCCTGCGCCATGGGAGGTTCCTACGAGCTCATGGACAAGATCTGCGAACTCGCCAAAATCGATCGAAGCGGAGCGACCCATGGTGATGCCATCTCGGTTTCTCCGTGTGGCAAATACTCGGTTGAATTCGCGGAATGCCTTGCCTCCTGCGGCACCGCTCCGGTCTGCCTTGTCAACGACGACTTCCACGAAGGCGTCACCGCCAACAAGGCCAAAGGCCTCCTCTCAGACTACGAAGACTAGCCCCAATCCCCCCGGTTTCCCACCATGTCCGACATCACTTACCTTCCCGGCAAAGAACCTCACAAAAGAGAACACCGTCTCATCTTCAAGAACGTCGATCGCAAGGGCTGGAATCCTTCCATCAAGACCTACTTGGCAGATGGAGGCTATGATATGCTCAAGAAAGCTTTCAAGATGGACCCCAAAGCCATCATCGAAGAGGTTAAAACCTCGGGCCTTCGTGGTCGGGGTGGAGCCGGCTTTCCAACAGGGATCAAGTGGGGCTTCATCCCGCCCAACAATATCAAGCCCGTCTACCTAATCTGCAACTGTGACGAATCAGAGCCAGGCACCTTTAAGGACCGCTACATCGTCCACCAGGATCCACATCAACTAATCGAAGGGATGGTCATCTCGGCCTTCGCCGTCGGAGCTCACACCGCTTACATTTACATCCGTGAGGAGTTTCCTGAGGCAGCTCTCATTCTTGAAAAGGCCATCCGTGAGGCCAAAAGAAACGGCTTCCTCGGCAAGGACATCCAAGGGTCGGGGTTCGATCTCGAAATCTACGTGCACCGTGGCGCCGCTGCCTACATTTGCGGCGAGGAAACCGGCCTCATCGAATCACTCGAAGGCAAGCGCCCCTATCCTCGCATCAAGCCCCCCTATTTCCCGGCCGCGATGGGCCTCTACATGGCACCCACCATCGTGAACAATGTCGAGTCGCTTTGCCATGTGGTTCACATTCTCCGCATGGGAGGAAGCGAATACGTAAAACTCGGCACGCCTCGCAACTCGGGAACCCGTATCCTTTGTGTCTCGGGCGATGTTCAAAAGCCCGGCTACTACGAAGTGGAAGTCGGCAAACTTAACTTCGAAGAACTGCTCTTCGACATCTGCGGCGGCCCTAAGGAGGGACGCAAATTCAAAGCCGTCATTCCTGGTGGATCGTCCTCCAAGATTCTTCGTTGTGATGAATCCTTCAAGATCGGCCGCGGCGACGATGCCAAGGATATGACATTCTGGCAGCTACCCCTCGATTTCGACACCCTTGCCGCTGCAGGCTCCATGGCAGGCTCCGGCGGAGTAATTGTGATGGATGACTCACGACGCATGTCCTGGGTCCTCAATAACATCACCCACTTCTACGCCCACGAATCATGCGGCCAATGCACTCCGTGTCGCGAAGGATCCACCTGGATGAAAAAAGTCTCTGATCGCATCGAGGCTGGAAAGGCCACTCCGGACGACGTCAAAACCCTCGAAGAGATTGCCTACCAGATCGATGGGAAAACCGTTTGTGCCTTTGGTGAAGCCAGCGCCTGGCCGGTCGAGGCGATGATTGATAAGTATCGCGAAGAACTCATGGGCGAAACTTCCGAAGACAATGACTTCAAATCCACGGAGCGAGTCGAACAAGAGAGATTCCTTGCCGCTGTCCAGTCATGAAAGTAGCACTCGCTTCCCTTTCACTGGTTATCGCGTCCTGCTCGTCTAATATCTACGTCGTTGATGAAGCCGGCCAGCCCATCCCTGGTGCGACGGTAAAGCCTCTGAGTCGGGGATTCGCATGGCCCGATAAGAAGACCGGAAAAGACGGCGGTGTTTTTGTTCATCAGGACATTCCCACTATCGACACGGTGCGCGCTTACAAGGTGGGCTACCACCCTTCCGAGATGGTGAACTACAGCCTTCCCAAGCCGATCACCATCACCCTCCGCAGGCGTTAATCGGCTCCCCTTAACGGGCGGGTAACCGAAAACTACAGCTTTTAGACATCAGTCGACCGGAGAAGGAATCATTAAATCCACGATCATTCGCAAACGCAGAGCTGAAGCCCACGCTCCATTTTTTCGCCCTTTGCATTTTTTTCATGGTTTGTGTTTCCTTGAGCTGGCCTGAAGTCACCTTCGCTTAGCTACCCGCTGTTTTACTATTTCGTCCACAATCACGGCGACTAGAAGCACCACACCCACAATCAGAAATTCCATATGGGACTTCAACCAATCGACCAGATTGATCATGTTTCGCAGAAGTTGCATCACTGCGGTCCCAATGACCACACCCACCACCGTTCCTTCACCTCCCCGTAAGCTACATCCACCAAGCACAGCCGCGGCAATGGCATAGAGTTCATAGAAGTTTCCGTAATCACTTGGCTGGGCCGAACTGCCATTTAAGACAAAGAGAAGCCCGCCAAGCGCGGCCAGCATTGAACAGATCACATAGGACAGAATGACCATTCGGTCGGTATTGATCCCACTCAATCTCGCCGCTTCCTCATTGTTCCCCAGCGCAAAAAGATACCGTCCCCAGATCGTCTTATTCAAAAAGATCCAGGCAACCACCGCCACCACGATCAGGACCAGAAAGGGATATGGGATCCCGAATTTTCCAGCGACTGGAATCCACTCCGTTCCCCATTGCCGGAATGATTCGTATCCGCCTTCAAATCCTTGCGACTGATCCTCCACAATCCCCCGCATCGCTCCCCGGTAAATCAACAAGCCACACAATGTCACCACAAAGGGCTGGAGCTTGAGTTTTGCGATGAGAAAACCGTGCCAGAGGCCGATGCAAAGCGAAACCACCATCGCCAACAAGACCGCGCTTCCTGGAGACCACCCTTGCTTCGTCAGCAACCAGGGAACACCACACCCGACCAGACAAACCACCGAACCAATCGATAGATCAATCCCCCCGGTAATGATAACAAAGGACACACCGATCCCTAGCAGGCCATAAAGAGCCGTCCGCTCAAGCAACTTCCCCTGATTGTATCCACTGAGAAAATTTTCTCCGAAGATGGCGGTCGCCACATAGATCACAATCAATGTGATCAGGATCCCTTTGATCTTTTTCATCTTATTCTGCTTTGCTGATTTTTCCTCCGGTCGCCAATTCCATGATGGCTTCCTCGCTAAACTGTTCACGGTCCAATTCCCCGGTGATCCGACCCTCGTGCATCACCAGGGTGCGGTCAGCCATCCCCATGATTTCCTCCATCTCGCTCGACACAAACAAAACCGCCATCCCCTGCCGGGCAAATTTCTCCATCAAAAGGTAGATTTCCTCTTTCGCTCCGATATCAATCCCTCTGGTCGGTTCATCAAGCAAGAGCACTCCGGGCTTCAAGGCCAGCCACTTGCCGAGCACAATCTTTTGCTGATTTCCGCCCGAAAGAAATCTGGCTAGCTGCCACGATCCAGGCGTCTTGATACTCAACGCCTCGGTCATTTCCTTGACCAACTTCTCCTCGCCCCGCTGATTTAAAAAGGGCCCTTTCGCCTCGCTTCGCAGAGAGGCCAGACTCATGTTTTCCTTCACCGCCATCTCGATGATGAGACCTTGTCCTTTGCGATCCTCCGGCACCAAAGCAAGCCCACGATCTAGCGCCTCTCTCGGAGATTGAGGCAGCCCTCCCTTTTCTCCGACTGAAACATCTCCTTCCAAGGCAGGTTTTCCCCCGAACAAAGCAGCCAACATCTCACTCCGTCCCGCCCCAACCAGGCCAGCGACGCCGACAACTTCGCCCGCTCTGACGTCAAAATCCAATTTGTGCGACGGATGATCGACCGTTCGTAAGCCACGGACCGAGAGCATAACTTCTCCCAGCTCGTGTTTCGTCCTTTGATAAAACTGTGAGACATCCCGCCCCACCATCATCTGCACCATGGCATCATGGTCGATCTCTTCCCGCTCCAGACTTCCGGCATTCCCACCATCGCGGAAAACGACCACCCGGTCCGCCAACTCCTTCACCTCTCCCAGACGATGGGAAATGTAAATCACACTCACTCCCCTCTTCCGCAAATCACGGATGACTTCAAAGAGGCGCTCCGATTCGCTGAGCGACAGACTGGACGTCGGTTCGTCCATGATGATCACCTTCGCTTCGGTCGAGAGGGCCTTGGCAATTTCAACCAACTGCTGTTTCCCAAGAGTGAGCTCACCCACCAGAGTATCGGGAGAGACATCTAGCCCGACCATTTTAAGAAGTCGTTGCGACTCACGCTGAATCAAGCTCTGGTCAATCCAACCGAATTTTGAAGGCTCGCGTCCCAAAAACAGATTGTCCGCTACGGTGAGGTTCTCCGCCAGATTCAACTCCTGATGGATCAAGGCCACCCCGGCCTTTTGCGCATCCTGAACTCCCAGAAAATGCACCGGCTTCCCTTCGACCAAGAGCTCCCCTTCATCGGCAGGCTGCACCCCCGCCAAAATCTTCATCAGGGTGCTCTTGCCCGCTCCGTTTTCGCCGATCAAGGCCACCACCTCGGCCGCCCGGACCTGAAGATCCACTCCCGAGAGTGCTACAACTCCCGGAAACCGCTTCGTCACTTTCCTGACCTCCAGGAGCGACCCGGCCATCACTTGCCAAGCTTGGAATTCAAATCTTTCCGGAATTCGGCCACGGTGTCTTTACGGATCTGTCGGGCTGGAATATTGATGAATCCACTCTCCGGAATGACCGACTTGTCACCCTTCGAAAGAGCATCCAAAATTTTGATCGAGCGATTACCATACTCATAGGGATCTTGCACCACGGTCCCATAGACCGATCCGTCTTCAATGGCCTGCAGGGTGACATCATCTTCATCAAATCCAATCACCTTGACTTCACCAACCCGCTCGGCCTGCTTCAATGCCTCGAGAATGAGAGGCGGATTATAGGCGAAAAGCCCCACCATTGCGGCGACTTCTTCGTGCTTGGTTAACATGTCCTCCACGTTGGCCTTCCCCTTGGCGCGATCAAACTGATCGGTCACGGTAGCCAGCACGGTATATTTTTCGCCCACTTGGGGTTGGCCCGGGGCATCAAAACGGGTGGCATCTTTATCGCGGCCGAGAAGACAGTCGATCACCCCTTGGCGGCGACGCTTTGCGTTGTCCTGTTCAAGACGTCCGATGAACAAAACGACCTCACCTCCGTCGGGGATCGCTTCCTTCACCAACTCGCCACACATCCATCCGGCCTCGTAGTTGTCCATTCCCACATAAACCTCACGCTTCGAAGTGGGCGCGTCGGTATCCATCGTGATCAAAATGGAGTTTTTCGCCACCTCATCGAAGAGACTCGCTTGATTGATCGGATCGATCGCCGCCACCGCAATCCCATCCACCCCTTTCGCCAAAAGATCTTCCAGCTTGGACTTCTGATCGTCGCCCGATGACGGCATGAGGATTTCAACTTCGACGCCCAATTCCTCCCCAGCGTCTTCTCCTCCCTTCTTACAAATATCCCAGAAGGAAGCCACCCCCGTCGTCACCAGAGCAAATTTCTTCTTTCCATCATCCTTTTCACCACACCCGGCAAAAAAAGCCGCTGCCACTGGAACCATCAAAAGCTTTAGGAAAGTTTTCATCGGGCGATGATGAAAACCCGGCGATCCCGATGCCGCCAGCAGAAAAACCCCGGGATCACGCGAGACCCGACATCCCGGCTTCAAGAGGTATCCGGTTGTTTCTTCTCAACAAGCAAAGTCACCTCCGCTAGGCTTCGCCCATGAGCACATTCAACCGTCGATCCATTCTTTCTTCCCTCACCATGACCTCGGCCGGCTGCCTCTCCGGGCTGGCAGCTCCCGCTCCCCGACGAAACCCCATCGGAGTCTCCACCTACAGCTTCTGGGGCTTTCGACGGGACGATCTTCGGGACGTCGGGAAATGCATCGATCTGGCCGCCAAGATGGGATTCGACGGAGTGGAGATTCTCCAAATGCAAATGGAGGATTTTTCCCCGTCCGGTCTTCAGAAAATCAAACGCCGGGCCTTCATGGCCGGAGTCGACCTGATGGGTTTCTCGACCCACCAGGACTTCGTCGATCCCGACTGGCTGGTGCGCCGCCGAAACGTCGAGCAGACCATTTGCTACATCGAGCAAGCCTACGCTCTCGGCATCCCCACCCTGCGGATCAACACCGGGCGCTGGGGCACCAGCAAGAATTTTGACGCCCTGATGGCCAATCGCGGAATCGAACCCGTCCTCGACGGGTATACCGAGGAGGAAGGCTTCGAGTGGGTCATCGAGGCCATGAAGCAGCTCGTTCCGGCCGCCGAAAAATGCGGGGTTGTTCTTGGTCTCGAAAACCACTGGGGCCTCGGCCTCACTCCGGAAGGAGTCATGAAGGTGGTCGACGCGGTGAAATCCCCCTGGCTGCAGGTCACCCTCGATACCGGCAACTTCCTCGAAGACCCATACGACCGCCTCGAGAAGCTGGCTCCCCACACTGTTCTTCTTCAGGCCAAAACCTACTTTGGCGAAGGACGTTGGTATACCCTGGATCTCGACTACAAACGAATCGCCGGGATCATGAAGAAGGCAAACTACCGCGGTTACATTTCCCTCGAATTTGAAGGCAAGGAAGACCCCATGACCGCTGTTCCCAAGAGCCTGAAGCTCCTTCGCGAGCATTTTTAGGCCACTGAGAAGGTTTCAGTCCGGATCAGCGGAACTGACCGGCCTCTTCGTTGAAGTGATAATCCGCGGCAGCCAAGGCCTCCTGTAGGGATTTTTCGTCGATTCCGTGGGTTTTGCAGAGGTCATCGAGCGACGAGGAATGGTTCCGTAGCTCGGTATTGACCAGGCCCACCAGCAGGTGCGGGTCCATGGTTTCAAAAGAACTCAGCTTCATTGGCCCGGCCGCAATACGCAGGAATCCTGTTGACAGCGAGGGGAAATTACGACAACTACCCGCCCGCGCGGCGTCGGAAACGTCGCACCCCGAACTTTTTAGGGCATCCCATGAAAAAAGACATCCATCCTGATTACCACCCCGTGATCTTCCAAGACATGACCACGGGACACCGCTACATCACGCGATCCACCGCAAAATCGGACAAGACTGAGGAAGTTGACGGCGTCGAGCACTTCGTCATCTCCATGGGTCTCACCGCAGACTCCCACCCCTTCTTCACTGGACAGAAACAGTTCGTTGATACCGAAGGTCGGATCGACAAATTCCAGAAGCGTTTCGGCACCGTGCGTCGTGCCAAGAAGCCTACTCGCGGCTAAGTCTGAAATCATTCCACTTTCAAAAAGGCGGCCCTTCACGGTGCCGCCTTTTTTCTTTACCATTACAACATGGACGAAGCGGTCGAACACCTTCTCCCTGCCATCGCGGAACAACTGGAGTCCCCCGACACTCCCTACGTGCGGGAAACCTACGAACGCTTGCTGGAAGAGCCCGATATCGAAGACGAGGAAGCTCGCGCAATGATCGCCTTCTGCCTCGCCGACGAACTGGAAGCCATGACTGCCGGAGAGCGGTCGTTCGATGCAGACCGCTATCAAATGCTTCTCAAGCTTCTCCCCGCGATGCCAGCAGGTCGTTAACCGCTACAAGCCTGGAATCGGCGGGACTACGGGAATTTTGAGGGACGGCGGGGCCAGCGAAAAGCCAGCACTCAATCCGAAGAGACTCAACTCGACTCCTTCGCGCAATCCCATCGCTGCCCCGATCACCGGGGTCTGCAGCTCAACTCCACTCCCCCTGCTCTCGGACTCACAAAAAATCATATTCCTTGCCGATTGTATTATGATCAAACGATGCGGAGATGCCGGCGACTGACTGTCAGGGATGCGAACATCCTTGACCACGAGCCTGGGATCGGGACGGACTGGCGATTCGTTTCCGCAGCTGATAAGGACGACGAAAACCAAGAGCGAAACCACGGAGAGATCCTTTATCAGGGAGGAAACTGGTCCCGGCCGGCCTCCCGGGACGAGGAAAACCAGCAATGGCTTCGATGCCCTCTCCGACGATCCTCTGCAAAATCGCCTTTCTCTTCCGGTCATTCCGACCTAGCCTCCGCACATGGGAATCTTCGATAAGCCCCGCCTCAAGCGAGCTTCCAAGAACCGCGAGAGTGTCCCCGATGATCTTTGGACCAAATGTCCGGATTGCGGTGAAATGATTCACACCCTCGATCTCAAGCAAAACAATCTCGTCTGCCCCCATTGTTCTCACCACTTTCTCCTCGGGGCTCGGGAGCGCATCAACCTGATTGCGGACGAAGGCACCTTCGAGGAAACCGAAGCTGATCTCATCTCCACCAACCCGCTTGGTTTTGCCAAGTATGCTGAAAAGACAGCACTCCTGCGTGAAAAGACCGACCTCAACGACGCAGTCGTTACCGGGAAACTGGAAATCGACGGACACCCCGCCATGGTTGCGGTGATGGATTTCAAGTTCTTCGCCGGATCAATGGGTTCAGTGGTGGGCGAAAAAATCACGCGTGCCATCGAGCAGGCCACTGCAGAAAAACGGGCCATTCTCATCTTCTCATCTTCATCTGGTGCCCGCATGCAGGAAGGCATGCTCTCCCTGATGCAGATGGCTAAAACCTGTGGAGCTCTCGCCCTGCACTCCGAAGCCCGATTGCCTTACATTTCCATTCTGACCCATCCGACCACTGGGGGCGTCACTGCATCCTTTGCCACGATTGGTGACATCAACATCGCCGAACCCAAGTGCATGATCGGCTTCGCCGGCCCCCGGGTGGTCCGCGAAACGACCCACCAGGACCTCCCGCCCGGATTCCAAACCGCCGAATTCATGCTGAACTGCGGATTGATCGACGCCATCGTCGAACGACGAGATCTGCGCAAAAAGCTCACCGATCTTCTCGGCTACATGATGCCCGAGAAATAAGCATCCAGCTCATTTCACGAGAACTCTGGGAGAACTAGTATTGCCGTAACGGTCAACGGCACTAACCGCGACGGCATCCGGTTGGCCGCGTAACATGATTTTGTTCCCGCTGGTCACCGTGCTCATCCGCCACGTTTTACCGACCCGCACTTGGATCGCATATTTGCTGCAACCAGGGACGGCACTCCAGGAGAGCCCCAGATTCCCTCCCGCCGCCATGGCACGGACCGCCGGGGTGGCAGGCAACTTCTTGCTCAACCACTTCATCGGTGGCACCAGAGCGGGCTCCTGATAAAAATTCTTCATCAAACCCTCATTCACTCCGCCCCGGTTTTGCATCAATGACTTCATGCTCCAGAAGACGTGCCCGACATAATTTTTCCCAACCCGTCGGGTCAGCGACACCTGGTTGAGAATCTCACTCGCCGGGCGACCGGGGTCCTCGCTTGAGTTAATCCGGGAAGCTGCAATCCCCGGCCAAACCGGACGACTTCCCTGGCTGCGCCACCAACTTAAAAGACGAGTGAAACTTTGAGGTCCTTCGATCCGCCAGTAGAGCTGGGGCGAGAGGTAGTCGCACCATCCTTTCGAGAGCCACTTCCGGGAATCAGCTGCCAGGTGATGGTAAGCATCGATGCTCGCGGTTGTTCCCGCAGGGACTCCAGGACGCCAGATTCCAAATGGACTAATGCCCACCCGCACCCAGGGCTTCTTTGCCTTCACCTGACGATACATCGATTCTACAAATCGATCCGAGGCCTTGCGGCGCTGGGAAGGCGATTTTCCATCGGGAAAGACCGGAGTGGCCCGCCCCTGCTTGTCGACATTGGGATACGGGTAGAAGTAATCGTCGATGTGAACGCCATCGACATCATAGCGGCTCACCACATCCATGATCACCGAGAGAGCCCGTTTTTGGGTGAACAAACTGGAAGGATCCATCCACTTGTAGGTTTTAAAATTCCGGATCACCGAGGGGTTGGTCTGGACCACGTGGCTTGCCGCGGTGGGGATCTTGTCGTTAGGAAGAGCCCTGAATGGATTAAACCAAGCGTGAACTTCGATGCCGCGGGCGTGGGACTGCTGAATACAATAAGCGAGAGGATCGTATCCCGGGGACCGGCCTTGTGCGCCACTGATCCAGTGACTCCATGGTTCCAGCCGCGATTGATAAACCGCATCGGCATTAGGTCGGACCTGAAAAATAACTGCATTCATCCTCATCGCCGCCATCCGGTCGAGGAGCGCTCTCATCTCTGCCTGTTGTCTCGCCGTAGCCAATCCCGGTTTCGACGGCCAATCGATATTGTAAACGCAGGCTACCCAGGCGGCGCGAAATTCCCTCGGCACCATCGGCACCTTTTCCGAACTTGTCCGGTATTCCTTTCCAAAAACCAATCCCGGCAGAAGAACGAAACAGTAGAGAATTCGAAAGACTATCATCGTTCTTTTATTCCATCATTTCGAGCATTGCATTTCCAGCTGTTTCACCGATGGCGTAAAAGTTGCCAGCATGCTGATACCATCCTTCGAAGGTTGGCTTCCGGTAGGAGTTCCGCTCGTTTTCAGGTGGCCAAAACTAACGGCATCAAAAGCCCGGCCCAAAACCCCGCCAAACGCTTGCAAATCACCTTCCCCGGCATTGCGAGACAGTTAAAGCAGGATCATCCAGTTTGCAACACCGGGCAATTGACTCCAATCGCCCATTCCCCTTGCTCTCGAGCCTCCCTCCGGTAACCTCACATCCTCCCGACCATGCACCGTCTTTTCGTCGAAAAAAACGCTCCTTTCGCCAACGAAGCCGACCATCTTGTCGCCGATCTTCGTCGTAATCTCTCCATCGAAACCATTCAGTCCGCGCGATGGGTCCAGCGATACGATCTCGACAATCTCTCGGACAAGGAATTTGAAGAAGCCTCCCGCCTCATCCTCTCGGAACCCCAAGTCGAGTCAGCCTCCACTTCGCTCTTGCTGCAGTCCGATGAAACCGCCTTCGCAGTGCAGTTTCTTCCGGGCCAGTTTGACCAACGAGCCGACTCAGCCGCGCAATGTGTCCAGATTCTCACTGGCAAAGAACGCCCTTTCGTTTCATCCGCTCAGGTCATTATCCTGAAAGGATCTCTCACGGACAAAGAACTCGCCGCGATCAAGGATTACCTGATCAATCCGGTCGACTCCCACGAAGTGAGCGTTCTTGACGAAACCGCACGACAAACCAGCCCAGTCCCAGCCGACGTAGCGGTCCTTGACGGCTTCACCAACACGGATGAAGCGGGATTTGAATCAATGCGAAGTGAACTCGGCCTCGCCATGTCTACCGCGGACCTCATTCACACCCGCGACCATTTTCGAAAGGAAGATCGGGACCCGACCATCACCGAGCTCCGGATGCTCGACACCTACTGGTCCGACCATTGCCGTCACACCACCTTTATGTCGAAGATTGCAGACGTTTCCTTCGACGAAGGCACCGAGGTCATCGAAGAAACCTACCAAACCTACCTCAAGACCCGGGAGTCCGTCTATGGACCCGACTCCGAACGTCCGGTGACTCTCATGGACATCGCCTTGATGGGCATGAAGGAACTCCGCAAGTCCGGTGAACTCGACAACCTTGAGGTCTCCAATGAAATTAATGCCGCTTCTATCGTGATCGACGCCGACGACGGCCAGGAATGGCTCATTCAGTTCAAGAACGAGACCCACAACCACCCTACCGAAATCGAACCCTTTGGGGGGGCAGCGACTTGTCTCGGTGGTTGCATTCGGGATCCCCTTTCAGGTCGCTCGTACGTTTACCAGGCCATGAGGGTCACCGGAGCAGCTGACCCTCGGACACCGTACGATCAAACCATTCCCGGAAAGCTGCCCCAACGGAAAATCTGCCAGGAATCGGCCCACGGTTACTCCTCCTACGGAAACCAGATCGGTCTTGCGACTGGCAAAGTCTCGGAAGTCTACCACCCCAACTATGCGGCCAAGCGACTGGAGATTGGCGCAGTCGTGGCCGCTGCTCCCCGCAAAAACGTCTTCCGCGGCGGCCCCTCGCCCGATGACCTCATCCTCCTCATTGGAGGACGCACCGGCCGCGACGGGGTCGGTGGTGCCACCGGCTCCTCCAAGGAGCACACCGACGACGCGCTCGACAACTCGGCCGAGGTTCAAAAAGGAGACGCGCCCACCGAGCGCAAAATTCAAAGGCTTTTCCGTAATCCCGAACTCGCCCCGAAGATCAAGATCTGCAACGACTTCGGAGCCGGTGGAGTTTCAGTCGCGATTGGTGAGATTGCTGAGAGCATCGACATCAACTTGGATGCAGTTCCTAAAAAATACGACGGACTCGATGGCACCGAGCTGGCCATCTCTGAATCGCAGGAACGCATGGCTATTTGTGTTGATCCGGCTGACCTCGACTACTTCGTTGCGGAGTCCAACAGAGAGAACCTTGAGTGTGTTCACGTTGCCACCGTGACCGACACCGGACGACTTCGCATGACCTGGCGCGGGAAAACCATCGTGGATCTCTGCCGTGAGTTCCTCGACACCAACGGCGTCCAACAGAAGGCGAGCGTTCAAGTCACTGCACCGACCTCGGAGTCTCCGCTCGGCAAGGCTCTTCATAATGAATTCTACCCAGCTCTTGAAGATCTGAACTCCGCCTCCCAAATCGGCTTGGGGGAAATGTTTGATTCCTCGGTGGGAGCCGCGACCGTACTCTCTCCCTTCGGAGGGAAATACCAGCGCACGCCAATTGACGCCATGGTTGCCACTCTTCCCTTCCTTGAAGGACACAGCACTACCTGCTCCCACATGTCATGGGGCTTTGACCCCTACCTATCCAGTTGGTCCCCTTTCCACGGAGCTGCCTATGCCGTGACCCAGTCAGTCTGCCGAACCGTGGCTTCCGGAGCCCGACTTCAAGATGTTCGTCTGACCCTCCAGGAATACTTCCCTAAGCTTGGCAATGACCCTGCCCGCTGGGGACTTCCCTTCGCCGCCCTCCTAGGCGCTTTCAAAGCCCAGCACGAACTCCGACTGGCGGCCATCGGTGGAAAAGACTCGATGTCCGGAACCTTCAACGACCTCGATGTTCCCCCAACCCTCGTCTCCTTCGCTCTGGCTCCAGGAAATACAAAGAATGTCGTTTCACCCGAATTCAAGAAAGCTGGCTCTTTGATTTCATTCATCGAGATCCCAAGGGACGAAAACCAGCTTCCTGATTTTGCGCGACTCATCGAGATCTCCGATCAACTCCACGATCTCAAACCGCTCGCCATTCATACTCTCGACCACGGAGGTATCGCGACCGGTCTCGCGAAAATGGCCTTCGGCAATCATCTCGGAGCGAAATTGGAAACAGATCTCGATCTCTTCCGCGAGCGATCTCTTTGCTTCTTGGTGGAATCGGAAATGGAAATTCCCGGAACCACCGTGATCGGACGCACCCAAAGCGAAGCCGTTGTTCAGTTAAACGACTCCAGCTGGGAACTCGATGTCCTTCTCGACGTATGGTGCGATACGCTTGAAGAAGTCTATCCCGAATACTGTGATTGGAGAAAAGATGAACCGAAAGCTTACTCTTCTGATCTCCGATTCGAGATCTCGGACTCCAAGTCCCAAGGTTCTCCCAAAGTGATCATCCCCGCCTTCCCGGGGACGAATTCAGAATACGATTCCGCAAAAGCCTTCCAAGAAGTCGGTGGCGATCCACATATTGAAGTCTTCCGTAATCTCAATACGCAAACGGTCGAAGAATCGCTATCCGCTCTCGCCCAGAAAATTCGTGAATCGCAGATCCTCATGCTTCCCGGTGGCTTCTCAGCCGGTGACGAACCGGCTGGCTCGGGTAAGTTCATCGCGACCATCCTGCGCAGCCCGGAAGTAGCCGATGCCGTGATGGATCTCCTCAAAAACCGGGACGGACTCATTCTTGGAATCTGCAACGGCTTCCAGGCCCTCATCAAAACCGGGCTCGTCCCCTACGGTGAAATCAGGGATCCGCAACCCGGGCAGCCAACGCTGACCTACAACGACATCGGTCGGCACATAGCCCGTTATGCTACGACCCGAGTCTGTTCCAAGCTTTCACCTTGGCTTACTCAGACGGAAGTTGGTGATCTTCACAACATCCCCTTCTCACACGGGGAAGGAAAGTTCTACGCCAGCAAGGAAGACATCAAGCAGCTCGCCACCGCCGGGCAAATCGCCACGCAATACACAGACTTTGACGGCAAGCCCTCGATGCATCCGAAACACAATCCCAATGGGTCCATTCAGGCAATCGAAGGGATCACCTCACCTTGCGGCCGGGTCTTCGGAAAAATGGGACACTCGGAGCGAAGGGGGCCTGATGTAGGACAAAACATTCCTGGTAACCTCCAGCAACCGATTTTTGCCGCGGGAGTGGAATACTTTTCCTGAGAATCGCACTCGCTCGGAAGGGCAGGCCGTGACAAGGCCGCGCCATCGTGGCAGGTTACACGTTGCACCATTCCCGAGCGGATGCGTGCCCGTATAGGCGATCAGCAGCGCTATCTTGTGCTACGTATGATGTGCGGATTAACTTACGGGTTGTTCGGAGTTGGCTTCCATCTAGCCATACGTGCTCTCTTTGAAGCAATTTGGGACTGCACCCGATCACGCTTGGTCAATGAGTTTTTTACCATTATGCTACTTGCTCCCACTTTAGGAGGACTCATTGTCGGAGTTGCTGTCGCGGCAAAAGTTTCTGTTCATCGACACCAATTGCTCCATCCGTGACGCTACCAACAAGCTCATCGATCGGGGCTTTCAACAAGTCCTAGTGGTCAGCCCGACCAACCCTGAACGCCTGGTCGGACTCCTCGCTCTAAATGATATTTCGAGGCAAAAAAACGCCTTGGATGAGGTCCTTTGATGATCAGCCTTCGATTCGCTTGACGGCCACCCCCATCCCATCGTTAGAGACGACGCGAACGGATTCCCCTTTGTCGACGAACTCACCCTCAGCAAGAACTTCGATGACCTTGCCATCAATCTCAGCCTTACCGTTGGGCCGGAGATCACTGTAAGCCACGCCGGTCATCCCGACCATTTCCGACGAAGGAAGCTCCTCCGATCCGTTGCCCCGTGGAAGAGAGCCCGGCAACATTGTCTTTTCCACAAACTTGAGCTGAGGAAGGTATTTCATCATTGCAAAAAGAAGAACTAGCGAACCAAAAATCCCGAGAGCGAGATTCCAGGCCGGCCGTTCAAAAGCATCAAGGAGATCTCCCTCATCGGTGCCACCCCACTGGTATTTTTGCCATTCCACACCATCCAACATCGAGAAGGCCAACGCCCCCACGACAAGCAGGAAGCCCGTGATCCCCGCAACACCAAATCCGGGGATGACGAAGACCTCGACCGCGATCAGAACGATTCCCACCACAAAGACAGCCGCCAGTTCGTAGCCTGCCATGTTTCCAGCCATGTAGTTTCCAAAAAAGAAAAATCCAAAAGCGGAGAGACAGACGATGCCTCCCACTCCGAATCCGGGGGTCTTCAATTCAAAGTAGCCTCCACCAAGTCCGATCATGATAAGAATACCGGAGTAGCTCGCAATCCACCACGCCAGCTTCTCAAACCCAGTGGGTTCAGCTGTCACCACCTCGTCCTGATCCCACCCCTTTATTTTTAGAAGTTCTTCGAGAGTTTTCACCTCACCTTTGGCCAGCAAGGGGCCATCATCCAGCATCTTGGTCGCCTCGCTAGAGTTAAGATTCAAGAGCCCCCCGGGTTTCACAACGACATCCCCGATCATTCGTTCCTCTTCGCTGAGAAACATCATCGCTTCGATTACTTCCGAACGATACCCCTTTTGCTTTGCAATATAGCGGACCTGGGCTCCGAAGTAACTTTCCAGCTTGGCCCGCATCTCCTTTCCGATCTCCATTCCCGAGCCACTGACGATCGCCGAGGAACCAATTTTGGATCCGGGAGTCATGTAGATTTCGTCGGTTGAAATCGCAATGAACGACCCAGCACTGATCGCCTTGGGGTTCACGAAGGCCACCGTAGGAATGCCCACGTTCGCGATTTCCGTCATCAATTCCTCCGTAGGAAAAGCCAAACCGCCCGGGGTATCGAGGTCAAAGATGATCCCTTTGGCCTCTTCCTCCTTGGCCCGTTCGAGGATCCGCTCCCAAAACTTGAAGCTTTCGCCGTTCACCAGGTCGTCTTCACCCACGGTGATACGCAGAATCTTCCCGGTGAGGCTTACTTCATCGGACCGGCCGAAAACCCGCTGATCTTGACCAAAACTCATTCCAAGTCCCGCCAGAAGGAAAAAAAGGATCGCTTTCACGTGGGTAATCTAACCCAAGGCTGGCGAAGTCGAAACATTCGATTCACACTTCCCTCCACGTGGGCCGCATTCCTCCAGAAACGATCGAGCAAATCCTCCAGGCGTCAGACATTGTCGACGTGATTGGTTCGTATTTCCCTTTGCAACGGTCCGGTTCGACCTTTCGCTGCAATTGCCCTTTCCATGCCGAGAAGACCCCTTCCTTCCACGTCTTTCCTTCCTCTCAGCGCTACAAGTGCTTTGGCTGCGGAGAAGGTGGAAGCGCGATCAATTTTCTCATGGAATATGAAAACCTTCCTTTCGTCGATGCGGTCCGGAAACTGGCCGACCGGACCGGGATTCCCATCATCGAAGAAGCTCACGATCCGGAATCCGACCGAAAAAGACGCAAAATCACGCGAATCAAGGAGCTCAACAACAAAGCCGCCCGGTTTTTCCATCACCAGCTGCTGCGATCCCCCGACGCCCAGCACGCCCGCGACTACCTGAAATCGCGGGGTTTCAACAAAGCTCTTGCTGAAAAGTGGATCATTGGCTGGGCCCCCCGGGACTCCCGGCCGTTTCTCGAAATGGCACGGAAGGAGAAGTTTACCGGCCGGGAAATCGTTCAGGCCGGACTGGGAGGATTGAGAGATGCCGAAAATCCTCGATCCGGACTTTGGGTCAAATTCTACGATCAACTCACTTTCCCCATTCACAACGACTATGGCGACGTCGTGGGCTTCAGCGCCCGGATCCTCCGAGAGGACGATAAGCGGGGAAAGTACATCAACACCAGCGACACGCCCCTTTTCAACAAATCGAAGCTTCTATTCGGTCTTGATAAAGCGCGCCGTCCGATCGGAAAGGAAAGGTTTGCTCTTATCTGCGAGGGCCAGGTCGATGCCATCGTTCTTCACGAATCAGGTTTCGAAAATACGGTGGCACCCCTCGGAACCGCTTTTACCGAAGATCATGCCCGCATGATCAAACGCTATACCAAGGACCATGTCGTTCTTTGCTACGATGGCGACAACGCTGGTCTCATCGCTGCCGACAAGGCCTTTAAGCAACTCACCGCACAAGGCCTCCCGGTGAAACTAATGCATCTTCCCGAGGGGGACGACCCCGACAGCTTCATCAAAAGAGAAGGCGCGGAGTCCTTCCGGAAGCTCATGGATTCCGCCAAGGAGTATTTTGATGCCAAACTCGAAAAGGAACTGCCACAGATTGATCTCTCGTCCGCAACCGATAAGGCCGAACTTCTCAAAAAACTAGCGGAGTCGGTCTCCGTGATGTCCGATGAAATCCTGCGCGATGCCACGATCCAGAACATCGCCACCCGATTGCGAATCGGAGCCGACGATTTTCGGCAGGCGGTGGTGAAAGCAAAGCAAGAACAGAACCGCTTCCACCGGCGGGACCCTGATGAACCGGTGCGAAAAGAGATTGAACCGACGCCGATTGATCATTCCGTGGCCTACCTCTGCCACCTCGCTCTCCACTCGGAGGAAGCCGCCGAGTTTCTGCGGGAACAAGAGGAATCGATGGGTGAGTGCCTTCGCGAAATCCTCGGAAGCCAGCTTCTCCTCGACATTTTGACAAAACGGCCCAACCCAGAGAAAAACGCTTCTCGCCAGACTTATCTCATGACCCTCCCGGAGGAAGACCGTCTCGCTCTTGAACAAAGCTTCAGTGATACGGTTCCGGATGAACCGGCTTCCGCCGCCGCCGACACTGTCGCGATGCTCTCAGCACGCTTTTACCAGATGAAGGAGAAAGCTCTGCGATCACGCCTCAACGACCCCACGATTGGCCCCGAGGAAACGCTGGAAGCAGTCGCTGAAGCACAACGGTTGCGCTCGATCCTCAAAGACCTCCGGGAGAGATTCTAAGCCGTGCGGACAAATTGACGACGCTTTGAAGAATCAACGATCTCCGGCATATTGCCGCTAAAAATGAAACAATTTGCGACAGAAGTGCCGGAGGCACTCAAAAAAGGGCTGAGCAGGTCTACCGAATCATTGATGGCTCACACGTGAAGGTTCATCAGGATGCCTGCCATCGAAAAGAGGGCCAGCCCGATCAAGTGTTTGGAAAAACCAAAGAAGGCCGCAACACCAAGCTCAACGCGCTCGTCGATGCCACCGGAAATCCTCTTAAGGTAATGTTGTTACCACGGCAGGAAGCTGAAGTCAGAATGGCCCGCGAGCCGCTTGGGAATATAAGCAAAAAAATTGTCTTAGCGGACAAAGGATACGACAGTGATGACCTGCGTGATGAAATTTCCAGATGTCGTGGTTATGCTCTGATTGCAGGGAGAATGAATCGAAAGCGGGAAGTTCTCTACGTGAAGAGCATTGGCCGGAAAAGGCATGTCGTTGAAAACTTCTTCGTAAGGATCAAACGGTTTCGCCGAATAGCCACGCGATTTAATCGCCTTGCCTCCAGCTACCTTGGCTTTGTTCACCTCGCTTCTGCATCCCTTTGGCTACGTTGACCAATTTGTTCACGCGGCCTAGCGACTTGCCTCAAAATAAGGTCTTGCCAGAGCATCCCGGCAAATTACCTTGCTTACGTGAACTATCGATTGATCCTAATTGCCGCCGCCTCACTGGGCGCCTCCTTCCTACTTTCGTCCTGCAACACCTTTTTGGGAATGGGACGGGACTTCCAACGACTTGGGCAAGGCCTCGAAAACACGGCCTATGGCAAGAAGTGGTAAAGCAAACTCCTTTTCTATAAACAAAACGGGAGGCTCCGCAGAGTCTCCCGTTTTCATGAAAAGCGCTTGATCGCCTCCTTAGGCAAGAGCTTTGAGTTTATCGACGATTTGAGCCTGCGTCACGTTGGCTCCAACGATCTGATCCTTCACTTCCCCGCCCTTAAAAAACAGGAGGGTCGGGATAGAACGGATACCATACTTGGCTGCAAGACCTTGTCCGTCGTCAAGATTGCACTTGCCGACTTTGGCCGTGCCTTCCACATCAGTAGCGACTGCATCCACCATGGGCGCAATCATTTTACACGGTCCGCACCACTCTGCCCAGAAATCGACTAGGACAGGTTGGTCGGCGTTGAGAACCTCGGATTCAAAATTGTCTTCTGTAATGGTAAGAGCCATTGGGTCAATATGATAAAGAAAAAGGTGGCGTCAAGAGCCACCCTTTGTAGTCGTTGCAGTGCATATCAACTGCACTGATAGCTGGACTGTTTTGGTATTAACCACCAATTCCCATAGTCAGGAAATTGAGGGCCGCAACACCAGCGGCGATTAGGAAAATAATCAGGGGAAGTGCCATCGGATCAGAAGGTTTGTGATTTCAATCTTAGTTGAAGAGATCTCCAAATTCCTTGTTGTCATGCGTCCAGGTCAGGATCGCCAAGGCGAGTACGGCCAGGCTCAACACGAAGCTCAGAATGGAGAGAACAGTCGGAATGGTGTCGCTCTCTTCCTCGTCATCGTCGGTCGCGATCGTTCCGATCGTAGCCATGGTGGGAGCAGTCGGAGCGGTCGGAGCGCCCAGTTGCTGGGTGCTTTCAAGCTGGACAGTCGCCTGAGGAAGACTGGCCGTTGGGGCGCCGGCGGGAAGCGAAGCGCCAGGAACAGAAGCCGCAGGCGAGGTTTTGAGAGGAATGGTCGGGGCGGGAGCCGGAGGAGCATCTGCGGTTTTCAGGGGCACAGTTGGAGCCGGAGAAGGAGCACTAGGAGCCGGTGCGGTCGGAGGACCTGCGGTTTTCAAAGGAATGGTCGGAGCCGGGGCCGGCGGAGCGGGAGCCGCTGGAGCGGTCGGCGGGGCAGGCGCAGGAGGTGCCGAGGCAGTCGGTGGGGTCGGTGGTGTGGGAGTCTCGTTTTCGTCAGCCATAACTTATCGTAGGAAATGAGTCGGTGTTTATGGGCAGATTGTCTTTACGACACCTGCCTTGGAGGATTAAAGCCAATCACGTGGGCGGGTGTCAAACCACGAAGTCTGGAAAATGCAGAAATCTCGGCAATCTTGAGATTTTTCAGGCTCCGCGACCGGGGAAAGTGAGTTCGGCAATGCCCGATTTATCGAGATCCCCGAGACCTTTCGCCACCATCGCATCGTATTGTGCCTTGGTCGCTGCGTTGACGGGAAGGGAAAGCCTTTGGGCCGCAGCCAGATCCCCGGCAATCCCGGAATCCTTGGCGGCGTGTTCAGCGGAGAACCAGCATTCATGATCCCGATCAATCATATCCTCGGAATCCGTTTCCAAAACACGGCTGTTGGCCCCGGTCTGGGAAAAGACCTCGCAAACCATTTTCAGATCGAGCCCAAGCGCCTCGGCGAGCCCAAGACCCTCCGCAAGGGCGGCCGTGTTGATATTCATAACCATGTTGACGAGAGCCTTCACTTCGGCGGCCCGTCCGATCTCCCCGCAGTATCGGAGATTCACCGAAAGGTCAGCGAGAATGGCCTGATGGGCGTCGAATGCCTCCTTGTCGCCTCCAATCATCAGAAAGAGAGTGCCTTCGCGGGCCTGCGAAATTGAAGAGGCCATCGCACCCTCGAGCACTTCGGCACCTGCCGACTTCCCGGCCTCATAAACTTCCTTGTGAATGCCCGGCGACAGGGTCGCACAGTTGATGAAGGTCTTTCCCGAGGCTACCTGAAGAAGGCTATCCCCTTCCCCAAGGTAAATCGCTCTCATGGCGTCATCATTGGTCACGACGGTGAAAATGATCTCAGCCGAAGCGGTGACTTCGGCCAGCGACGAAGCATCGCTTGCTCCCAACTCCTCCGCCAGCAGGGCCGAAGCTTCTTTGTTCACGTCGTAAACGGCGGTGACTTCGTGTCCACAATCGAGTTGGAGGTGGCGCGCCATGTTCGCGCCCATGCGGCCTACCCCGACAAATGCTACTCTGCTCATGATTCTATTCTTTTTGGATTATGATGTTTTGAATTCAGGGAAAAAGGGATTGTGAGCTTTCTCTTCACCCACGGAGGTCATGGGACCGTGGCCGGGACAGATCACGGTTTGATCTTCGAGGGAGAAAATTTCGGAGCGGTTGGTCGCCAGCGCGTCCTTGAAAGAAATCACCCCGCCTCCCATCGACTGGGCAAACAAAGCGTCCCCCACCACTGCCACCGGACGTTTCAACCCGTTGACCACGTAGGTGGTGCCTCCCGGAGAATGCCCCCACGTCAGACGGGTGGAGACACGCAGGGTTCCGATCGAAAAGGCCTCGCCCGTGGTGAAACGATCGGCTTCGGGTACCGGCTCACGGGCATTGACCACCACCCGAACAGCAGGATGAGCGGCCAGCACCTTTTCGCGGTCGATGATGTGGTCTATGTGCGAATGGGTCACAAAGAGAGTTTCCAGTTCAAGATTAATTTCTTTAATGGCTGCCAAGGCCGGACTGGCATCAGCGCCGGTATCAAAAAGAGCCGCCTTCTTGGTTTGCGGGTCCCAAATAAGATAGGAATTGACCGACATGGGATCATCGGGATCAGGATCAAAGAGAGTGTTAAACTGCCGCAGCCCGTCAAGATCGGTCGATTCAGGTCGCCAGGTTCGCCCGGCCAATTCTACTAGGGCATCGGCATCGAGGCCGAGGGCCGGGGCAACCGCCCTGACGGCCTCTTCGTCGAAGTTCCCTTCCTTTAACTCGGCGATCTTCTCCGGGGGAACATTTGTCAAAAACGAAAGCACTCCGTCAGAGATTCCTGTTCCCCGGAGAGTCTTGCCAAGGACGTCCTCAAAATAGTCTTCCAGCTCGATCATGGGCTTTTGTATCAGTATCAGCTGGGGCCTTTCCCCTCTGCTCCCCGTTATCGTGTCTTGAGCAAACCATGCGAAAAGCAAAAAATGGTGGCATTCAATTCCTCCGAACGGAAATCCCTTCCGATTTAACATTGCCGCCCCAAGGCCATCTTGTTAGGGCAGTGATTCAATGATCTTTCATCGCACACAAAAAATGAAAACCAACATCCATTCTCTGCGACGATTTTCTCTCGCCGTCTCATTTCTCATCCCGTTGAACGCATCCGCCGATCTGGTGGGATATTGGAAACTCGACGGCGATTTCCTCGACTCGTCAGGTAACAACAACAACGGCACCATGTTCGGAGGCGTTACCTATGGAGCGGACACCCCGGCCGCCCTGACCGGTGGACAATCAGCCACCTTCGACGGCGTCGCTGGAACCTACGGATCGATCAATGAAGGAGCTGGCGGGATCGCACTCACCGCCAATCCGTCCTACACCATTTCGATGTGGGTGAAGGGAGACGGAACTTTGAACTCGGACGACCGCGTCTTTAGTGAAGGACAAGTCACCAATGGAAATCCCCTCTACAATATTGGAACTCACAACACCGGCGCGGATGGTAGACTCGATTTTTATATTCGCAACGGTGCGGGACCTGAAACATACGGCCACACCTACTCAAGCGGCCTCGCCTTCGACAACAACTGGCACCACATCGCGGTCGTATCCGTCGAAAAAGTCATCACTCTCTACATCGACGGAGTGGTAGATGGACAATACGATTATAACAATGTCCCTGACTTCACCGGGGAAACAACCACCATCGGGGGAATTCTGCGGGGTACCGATTGTTGCAACTTCCTCGGGAGTATCGACGAAGTGGCGGTTTGGGATGAAGCCCTTACCGGCGACGAAGTAGGATTGCTGGCGCTGGGGATTGCCGCTGATGGAATGACCGGCGATGCCGACGATGACGGCCTTCTTGATTCTTGGGAAGTTCAGAACGGCCTTTCTCCCAACGACGATGGGAGTGTCGACATCAACAATGGTCCCGGTGGCAATCCTGACGGAGACGGTTTAACCAATCTCGAAGAGTTCGAAAATGGTACAAATCCACAAGAATCAGACACCGATAATGATGATCTCGATGACGGAAACGAGCTCATCGCTGGAACCAACCCCACTATTTCCGATACCGATGGAGACGGGCTGGAAGACGGAGACGAAGTCGACGCCGGGACCAATCCCCTCCTTGGTGACACCGATGGAGATGGCATCAATGACACTGACGAACTCATCGGAGGAAGTGATCCCCTCCAGGCTCCGCCACTTTCGGAACGCCTTTGTGCACACTGGCCGCTCGACTCCACTGATGGATTTACCACCCCTGATGCCGGCCCAAATGGATACGACCTATCGCTAGTTAATATGGACGCCTCTAACTTTGTCACGGATGAAGGTCGGCAAGCAGCCTCTTTTGACGGAATTGACGAACTTCTTTTCCGGACCCACGGAGTTGATGACGAACTCCCGATCTCCGCTTCGCCGGCCTACACTGTTTCCATTTGGGTCAAGATCGTCGGTACGGGTCAAAATGACCGCCGCTTCTTCTCGGAAAGCTCCTCGCTCAATGTCAATCCTCTCTTTAACCTCGGTACTCAGAACCAGGGAGGCGACAACCGTTTTGACGTTTACCTTCGGGACGGCGGAAGTCCCAACCATCAGTACTCCATCGGAACCCCACTCGACGGCACCTGGCGGCATCTCGCCTACACGCACAACGACTCAAACCAACGAATCCAACTCTACGTTGATGGTGTCCTCGACCGAGACGACTGGACCTTTAAAGATGTCGCCTCTCCGGACGTCGACACCACCTCCATCGGCGCCATTCTTCGCGCAACCGCCTGTTGCTGGTTGGGCGGTTTGGTCGATGATGTGTCGCTCTGGAAAGGAGTGCTGACTCCAACCGAAATCGGCCAGCTGGCGGCCGGGGTCAGCCCGGGCGATCTCACCGGTGGAGCTCTGGCAGTCACGGCGATTTCCCGTGAAAGCAATGGCGACGTCATCCTGACCTGGAACTCGGGCCCAAACACAACCTACAACGTGGATGCCAGCCAGGGACTCGACGGGAACTGGACCGAGGTTGGGAGCAATATTCCTTCCCAGGGAAGTTCAACTAACTTCACCTTCCCTTCAGGCTTTCCCGGACTGGACCCGGCCACAACACCACGTCTCTTTTTCCGAGTTCGCCAGTAGCAACTCTGTTTCCGAAAGGAATCCAGAATCCTGTCTCTTGCCGCCCTTCTCCGGAAGGGCGGCTTTTTGTTTGTTCCAGAATCCCTCATCAGGAAGTCAAAATCGCATTCTATCAAACCTGAAAATTGTGCTATCAGTTTACAAGTGAAAGGCAAGGCGCTCGCTCTTCTCATCGGCTTGGTCACCGGATGGCTTTGGCTGCAAGCTGAACCTACCCCCGTGGGTGGGGCTAAAAAGATCATCCTTAACCCGCCCAAGGGACTACCCAAGCCCAAACTCCCGGAGGACAACCTCCTCACTCAGAAACGTAGTGATCTAGGTGAGCGCTTGTTTCACGATACCATTCTTTCGATCGATGGAACCGTGTCCTGCGCCGCCTGTCATGTTCCGGAATTTGCTTTCGGAGATGATGTCGATCGCTCGAGAGGATTCGAGGGCCGTCTTGGCGAACGCAATTCCCCTCCTCTTTTCAACCTTGCCTGGAAACCCTACTTTTTTCTGGACGGCCGAACCGGCACCGTCCGGGAGCAGGTGCTCGAACCGATTCAGAACCATCTGGAAATGGCTGCCAATCTCCAAAGAGTCCTATCCCGGCTAAACCGAAGCCGGAGTTATCGCAAGGACTTTGAAGAGGCCTACGGGTCTGGTCCGATCACTAAAAGAACCCTTTCGTTGGCTCTGGAAAACTATCTTCTAACCATCGTTAGCAGAGATTCGAAGTATGACCGTTTTAAAGCCGGCCAGGAAAAGCTGACTGCCCTTGAAAAACGCGGCCATGACCTTTTCTTTACCCGCCATCAAAAGGGTGGAGCGGGATGTTTCGAATGTCACAGCGGACCGAACTTCACCGACTACGAGTTTCGAAACAATGGCCTCTCACCCGATGAGGACTTGATGGACAAGGGCCGGTTCAAGGTCACTGGGAAGCCGACCGACGAGTGGCGCTTCGGCACTCCCAGCCTACGTAATATCGCCATAACCTCGCCTTACATGCACGACGGCCGGTATCGCAAGCTCAAGGACGCCGTGACCCACTATCAAAACTCACTCCACAAAACCAAAACCCTCGATGGGAAACTCAAGGCATCCGGACTCGCTCTTTCCGAAAAGGATCTAGATGCGTTGGTGGCGTTTCTCGAGACCCTGACCGATCCGCAATTTAGTACTACGGAGATCGAGTAAGAGTGCCGAACTTGCTTTCCAGAGTCGCGCGACGATGTCGAAACATTTCGTCGAGTTGATTTTCCACCACCAGCTTCCACGCGACCTCTCCAAGAGGACCGAAACCCATGGAATAATGGATTAAATCCCGGACGATCGTTCCGCCTTCCACCTCTTCAAACGAGTGCCGGTGATGCCAGAACTTGAAAGGCCCGGTGATTTGGTCATCAACAAAACTCTCCCCCTCGCAAAGCGCCTTGATTTCGGAGACCCAGGGAATCCAGATCCCTGGAAGGACACGGACCGAATACTCAATGATCTCACCTTCAAAGAGGGTCTCGGAAGGCAGTGACACAATCCGGAAGCCCATCCCCGGTGGGGTCATCTCCTCCAGATTCCGCGGACTCGAAAAAAACTCCCAAGCCTTATCGACCGGGATCGGTAGCGCCTGTTCCTGATTCAGTTGATGAATCTTCATTCTTGGGAGATTCTACTCCCTTTTCCTCGATCCGATTGCCAAAAAGATCAAAGACCTTTCCAACCCCATCTTTCACCACATCCTTGCCCTTCTTGAGAACTCCCTCACCCCCTGTCCCCAAATCAATCGGGTTCAGATTCCGGACCGCATCAATCGCCGCCTTGCCGACTCCCAGGATGATTCCCTTTTCATCGAGAAGGGCCTTGGTTGAATCCGACATCACCTTGCCTCCATACTTCAGGGCATATTGACCGGTTTCCGGAATCTTCTCAAACATCCGCTCCATGGCAGCATCAATCAGCCGTCCGCTGAGATCTTCTTTCGGAGCTTCCAGAGTTCCGCTGACTGTCAAAGGCGCCCAAAGGTAACCGAGTTTGCCGCGTTTAAAGACCTTGGTCTCAGCTCCTGGGATGTGATCAAGGGTTCCCGGGGAAATCCCAACCTGGAAATCTCCTTTTCGGATGATCTGATCGTCGATTCTCATGTCGCCTTCCAGTCGCACCAACCCCTCACTGTGGAGGAGGATATTGCGAAGGGTGAGACTGGACCCAACCTTTTCAAACTCCAGACTGGCCTCGTTTAAAGCCAGCCGCCGGAAGCGAGTCGAGTTGGCATAAGCCGCGATGTGATTCAAAACGGGCAGGGCGGTCAGAACCCCATCGGTGATGTCAAGATTCCCCCTGATCAGCACTTCCTGTTCAGGAGCTCCAGTCACTTCGAAATCGGCCACCAGTAGCCCCGTCATCTTTTGCTTCCAATCCTCCTGAACGATGTCTTGCACCCGGGCTCCGGTTACGTCCCCGCGAATCTGCCAGGTCTTGTCAGTCAGGCTGAAATCACCTTCGGCCCGCAAGGTGGCATTTTCCAACGCCCCGAACTCCGAAGACAGAAGGAAAACCTGACCGCCGGAATAACGTCCCGTGGCACTCCGCAAAGATAGCTTGTCGACCAAGGAGAGCGGGATGGAGATTTCGCCACCGTTCAATTGAAGATCATAAACCTGTTCGCCGGAACCCGGCTTGATCTTTGCGGTCACATTTTTCCACCGCCAGTCACCCGAATCCGTCAAGGCTTCGCCACTCACCGAAGCCACATCCACTCCGCTGATCTCGACACGGTCGGGCAGAAGATCGGAAAAGAAACCGGGTTCGGATTTCCAGGAATCGACTTCGCCGGTTCCTGTCACTCCACTGCGAAAATCCCCTTGAAAGGCAAACTCACGAAGCTGAATGTTTTCGAGACGATAAGCACTGCTCCAAATCGCTCCAATGTCGACATCGGCCTCAATCTGGTGAGCAATGAACTTTTGCACGCCGTTTGCCGCGGTGAATGAAAAATCATCGGTCGCCACGCTCCAGCCATCCCACTGAAATGAGGTGAATTCTCCTTTCCCTTCCAGCATTTCACCGGCCCGGCTTCCGAGCATCACGCGGAACTCGTCGCTCCTCAGATACGAGCGGACGGCATTGTATCCGTAGACCAATCCAGCCGCAAGAAGGAACCCAAAGACCAATAATCCGTAAATCAACCAACGAGTGATCCCCCGATGTTGAGACTTTCTACTCCCGGAACGGCGAGCTTTGGATCGACGGCTTCTTCGACTGGCCATGGGAGAAGGTTAGCGTTCCTGCGGAGGGAGGCAAACTTGTTCTCGGGGGGGGCGGAATAACCAGAATCAACGGCGACACTCTGTTTAGTATATGCGATCGTAGCGCTGGACCCCAGAGACGATGGCTTGTGCGGCAGTGGCCTGATACCAGGCGGTGCGACAACGCGACCGTTCTTGGGAATTGCTGATGAACCCGCACTCCACCAGAACCGCCGGACAGGAGGTCTGCCGTAACACCGAGAACTTTCGGCAACGACTCCCCCGGTTGCGCACTTTAAGAGTGCTCACCAACCTTTCTTGAATCGCCTTGGCCAAAACGCCACCCCGACCACCAACGAAGAAAGTTTCGGCGCCACGAACACTGGTGTGCCGGGTGGCATTAAAGTGGATACTTACAAAAATGGCTTTGGAATAACGATTCGCAATTTGGGCTCTTCTCGCCAGACTCACAAAAGAGTCACTACGACGCGTCATGGTCACTGGATATCCCAGCTTCTTCAGAGAGCTTTCCACCCGCTGGGCCACCTTCAGATTGAGATCCGCCTCGTGAACGCCTCCCCACATCGCACCGCGATCCTTTCCGCCGTGTCCGGCGTCAATGATCACCCTCAAAGACTTGCGCGTGACAGGCTTGGGCTGGGCCCGGGTTGCTTTGATCGCCACCCGGACATCCTTGCCGGGGATCTTGATTGTGCTCCCGGCCCGAAGCTTCGACGGGTCTCGGTAACCATTGAAGGTCATCAAACGATCCACCGACACTCCATAATTTTTCGCGATCCGGTAAAAAGTTTCACCCGACTGAACCAAGTGGTTCGCAGCCTCAAGCGAAGCGGTCAGGCCCCCGAAAAATAGGGAAACGACCAGGAAAACAACGCAACGAAATTCTTTCATCAGGACTACCCTACTGGAAGTATTCCCAAATTTAGATCAGTCAATTAAATATTTTAAAAAATTAAAAGGTCGGGAATCCTTAAATGGCTGGCGACTTTGATTTTCTTCGGGTCAAAGGAAGTAAAAGATAAACCACGAAGATGACCGCAGGAGCATAAACGGTTAACTTGACGATCAATCCGAGGACCACTGCCAATCCGAGAAAGGTCCACACGTTTGCTTTTGTCCTGAGGTCGATTTTTTTAAAACTTGGATAGCGGACGTTACTCACCATGAGAAACGAGATCCCAATAATCATGGCTGCAAGGACGTAGGACCACCAACCGAGGGTCCCTGAGTCATCCGCCACACTGATCATGATGAAAGTAAGCGAGGCCACGAAACCAGCTGCCATCGGAATGGGAATTCCCCGAAAATCGCCCCCTGAATTCCCAAGGCGGGCCAAGCAATTGAACCGGGCCAACCTGATTCCACCGCAAAGTAGGTAAATAAAGGCAATGGCCCAGGTGAGCCCGCTCTCCCGGGAGCCAGTGGGATCGACCCAGTCCGGCAATTGAAACTCTGCCAAGACCGCGCGTGACACCAACATTGCCGGGGCCAGCCCAAACGAAACCATATCAGCCAAGGAGTCAAACTCCTGGCCAAAGGGAGACTCCTGCCCACCTAGCCGGGCTAATCGTCCATCGAGCAAATCAAAAAGGCAGGACCCGAAAATATAGAGCATGGCTTTTTGATAAAATGGCTTCGCAGCCAGCAGCCCCTCTTCCTGCATTCCCTGGAAAATAGTCAAAATCGCCAGAAACCCACAGAGCAGGTTGCCGGCTGTCATGAGATTGGGCAGCAGATAGATTTTGGGCTCGTCGTCCTCCATGGCCTAACAGGGTGGAGAGATTCTCAAACCCTAACCCGCTTGGAAAGCCCCAACTCCCCTCTTTCCCCGTGCAAATTCTCTGACATTCTTTCCCCATGACCTCAGAAATCACCGCCGATCTGACAATGGAAACGCTCCTCGACCGCTACCCGGGAGCCCGTCGTGCCCTCTTTTCCGCATTTCACATCGGGGGATGCCAGTCCTGCGCCTACCAACCCGAACAAACTCTCGCTGAGGTTTGCGAACAAAACGAAATTAAGATCGAGGAAGCACTGGCCTGCCTGACCGCTAGCCGGGATCACGATCAGCGCATGCTCATTTTGCCGGAAGACCTTCAGTCTCTGATGCAAAGCGACGAACCCTATCTCTTACTTGACACTCGGACCCGCGAAGAGTTCGAAACGATCACCCTGACCGGCGCCAAACTCATGACCCAAGAACTTCAGAGCGCGCTCTTTGCCGACAAGGAAAACACAACCCGTAAGATCATCTTGATCGATCACCAGGGGCGAAGTGTTCTGGACCACTGTGCTTGGTTTCGCGGCCATGGCCTCAAGGAAACTTATGGGGTCAATGGAGGAATCGATCGCTTCTCCCGCGAGGTGGACTCCACCATTCCCCGCTACCGCCTGGAGATAGACTGACCTGCAAGCAAGAACCCGTTTCCGAAACAAAAAAATCCCCCGGAAGAAGCTCCCGGAGGACTGAAATTTTCGAGGCGGGTTACTCCCCTTCAGGCTTATCACCTTTCGGCTCAGGGAACGTCCGGAAGTTGAACCGAAATCCATTTCCACCGTTACCCATGTCGAGCTTCTCAACCCGCTCACGCATCTCCGCTGGAACCGCTTTCTTCTCCTCGTCAGTATTGTAGGGACCCTCGAAGAGAACGTTTCCTTTGCGGTCCTTGACCACCACCGTGCGCTTTTCTCCTTCGGTCTTCATTTGAACCGAGCCCTCATCATCCTGAAGACTGACGGATCCAAAGGCCTGGAATCCACCACCGTTGTTTTGGTCACCTCCCGGCATTTCGAAACGAAGCTGACGGAACCCTCCGGCGTTTCTGAACAATTCCGCCGGCCCACCGAGAGCCTTGCGAAGTTGCTCCATCATCTCCTTCTCAAGGTCACCATTCTGAAGCCCTCCAAGTTGCAGACCCAACTGCTTGTTCAAAAGATTGTTCATCTCGGCGGCTGGATTGGGAACCAATTCCATGGGGCGAATGTCCCGGTTTAACGGGGCCGCGCCCAAGGTAAGTTCCTGGTCGATTTCCTTCCCACGTCGAACCAGCTTCAGCGATACAACGTCGCCTGGCTTATGATTTGCCATAGTGGCACGAAGAGAGTCCTGGTCGGTCAGGTTGCTCTCATTGATCGAGCGCAAGATGTCATGCTCTTTGAGTCCCGAAAGTCCGGCTGGGCTAGTCGGGTCCACCGTGGAAAGCAAAAGACCGTTATCGACCTCAAGGTGCAGCTTGAGAGCCTCGCTGATTTCCTCGCCGCTCACGCCAAGGTAGGCTACTTTTTCAGCAGGTTGTCCGGCCGGCTTTTTTTGCTCTTCAACTTTGTCGACGGTTTCCTTGTCCACCCTCCCCAGAATTCCTCCTTGAGGTTCAGCAGGCACCGTCTTATTGCCTCCACCGGGGCGCTCGATGGCCGCAAGTGTCATCACTGAACCAAGAGCCGTTAAAAATACGAATTTGGGTTTTTTCATGGTGTTAACTGTTTCTAGGGTTGGAGCGGAGATCGAGATCTTTTTTGTTTAATCAAGTTCCACCGGTGTGAACATAACCTCGCGCTTGGGCTGCTCGAGGATCAGCTTTTCTCCCCGCTCATTGGTAAAATAGACTTGATTCTTCACCTCGACTTCAAGGCAGCGAACCGGAAGACCATCCTTGGTCCAAATCACTCCATGATCACTTGCCGAGACCACGGACGAGCTGGCTTCTCCGGGAGTGAAAACCACCGGAGTGGTCCTCCCTGCATTACCCACCAGAACCCGCGCAGAAGGCGATGAAGGCGTTCCCTGATCCTGTGAGATGAGGAACGCTGCACCAACACCAAGAAGTGCCACCGCAGCAACGGACCTCCACTCGGGACAATACGATTTTTTTGCGAACGTTTCCCGGGGATTCATCGGGACGATCTTCTCTTCAAGAGGAACTTTTTCATGCCAGCGGGACATCGCCTCATCGAGCCGTCCAATCATATTCTCAGGCATCCCGTGGGGAACGAAATCCTTAAGACGTTCTTCAAGGGCTACCAAATCCTGATTAAGGGTGGCATGAATGATCGTCTCTTCTTCGGATTTCTCTTCCGCACCGACTTGCTCCATCGCACCGGCCAACCGGTCCAGCAACTTTCCCGACAAAGGTAACGGCTTCAGATCTTTCAGGGTTTCTTTTACGACATTCACTTCGGCTTCCATGGTATGTCTTCTTTGATTCATTTATTAATCGTTTCGATCAAGACCTAGAGGTCTCCTTTCAACCTTGAAGTTACCAGTTGTTTTCGAAGGGCTTCGATTCCGTAGCGATAGCGAGACGCCGCGGTGTTTAAGGAAATGCCCAAAGCTTCCCCGATTTCCGCAAAGGTCTGCTCACCCCAAAGCTTCATATTGATGACCTCGGCAAACTTTTGGGGGAGCACTTTCAGTCCTTCAATGAGAATCCGGCGGGTTTCGTCCTGGTTTCCGCCCTCTTCAAAAAGCGGCATTTCAATATCACGCTTTAATGACCGGTCATCATTGACTACCGTTTCTTCTCGCTTGCGTCGCCGGTCGTCCTTGCGTCCGAGATCGATCGCCTCGCGACGGATTTGAGTGTAGAGAAACGACGGCCAGGCTTCCTCGCCCCCGACGAACGTTCCCTCTTCGACTTTTCGGGCCAGTTTGACCAAGGCTTCCTGCAGAACATCCTCGGCATCAGCCAAAGACCGGGTCTGCTGTCGGGCAAATAGAAGAAAGCGGGAACCGTTTTCTTCCAACCAGGGCCGAAAACAAGATTTGTGTGAAGTGCGTCGCGCGGTAGCTTTCATAGTTCCGAGTCCTCGACTGGGAGAGCGGAGCAGACTCCCAGCTTTTGTTTCTGAACTGGAAATTAGACTGATTCAGGCCCATATTCAATGGGCAATCTACGGCCGTCAGATGCCCTCCCAAGCCTCTGCCACCGCTGCGGGTGACAACAATCAAACACCAGCCAGAGCAGGCTCGAGAGCCCCGCCAATGGACTCCATGACGTAGGCAGAGGGCCTAAAGTTCTCAATGACCACTTCGGTGCGATTGCCCCACTTCATTCGAACTTCTTTGACGTTGAAGTTCGGAGTTTTGTGGGGCGCAAAAAGAATATCATCGTGAGTGCTGTTTTCGTGCTTCTTGAACATTTCCGGCACAATATCGCCGCCTAAATGGTCATCCCGACCTGTGGCCAGATGACAGGTTCCGAGAACTTTCTCATCTTGAATGTCCTGATAGGAAACCGGCAGAACCTGAGTTCCGAACCCGAGTTCTCCCAACGTTCCAGTCATCGGGTCATCCGCAAGGCGGGCGTTGTGTTCATCGATGGTGGCCTGATTCCCTTCGATCAAAGTCGACTTGATCACATCACGATTTTCAACATCGAGGACGCCAAGGGTCCCATCCTCATACTTCATGGGAAACTTTCCGCGAGCGTCTTGCGGGACGAAATAAACCTCGCCCGCCGGAAGATTAGCAATGTCCGGAGTGGTTCCACGACAGAGCCCGTGAGACTTCTGAGCCTCCTGCCCTCCGAGACCAAGCCACGCAGTGAGGATTTCACCGTTCTCCAGTTCGAAGTCGATTTCCACTGCGTCGGCCCTAGTCAACGCAGCACGCATTTTTTCGGCGTCGTCGGAAACCTCTTGATAATTTACCGCAAGCCCGGAGCTGAGGATGACGTCGTTCATCCCGTGCATGGTGGCGCCGCGGAAATTGAATTCCTTACATTTCGCGGTGAGCGGGGCCGTGGCGGACCAGGTAGAGATACAGAGTATGAGATCGTAGTTGGGATAAATGTCCCCATCCAGCGAGAGCTTTTTACCACTCGTATCCCAAACTTCGTCTTCGAGGTCGAGGTTGGAACCGTAGGTGTATTTGTAAGCAAACATCTCGCCCCCGGTCATTCCAAGCTCATCAAGCACACCATTTTGAAGTCCCTGATAGAAATGCTTCAGAGCGTTATTTTGCACTTCGAACTCTGGATTCCCTTCGAAAGCAAAGTCCTTGATCCATTGGGCGGGATCTTCGAAATCAACAAGGATACAAACCCGACATCCCTGAGTGGGGGCGAAGACGGTATCGAGCAAACGGCTCAAATCAAAGGGGGGGAACTCCCGCTTCTCGGGGTTAAGAAGGATGTCCTCGCGGAGATAACTAGGTTTGCTCATATCTCAACCGTAACTCTAACAGTTCCCTCTGCAAGTGAACTTTTGAAACGATCTAGGCCGGCAGCTCTCACACCCCAAAGCCTCCGGGAGCATCGTCCTGGTTGCGGAGGGACTCGAGAGCCTCGCTCATATCCTCGAGACTATCCCAAACCTCTTGAACGACAAAGACTGGCGCTTCATCGCGTACCGCAAGCGCGAGACAGTCGCTCGGGCGCGCATCCAGTTCGACGATCTTCTTTTCCATGATTTCATTTTCGGCTTTAATGACGAGACGAGCATAAAACACCTCACCCTCATATCTCACAATTGTGGCGTGTAGCACCTCGGCACCGAAAGCTTCTAAAACCTGGGAAAAAAGGTCGTGTGAGAGTGGCCGCGGCGACGAGGTTTCAGACAGCACGGCATTAATCGAGGCCCCGATGGCGGGATCGATGTAAAAGACGATGACTTTCTGACCATCGCTCAAAAACACCGCGCACCCTGCCGGAGTAGGCAGCAACGCCACCGGTTCCACTCTCACCAAATCGCTCATGGCTACAAAATCGCCGGCCTGAGCAAAAAAAGCCAGAGCGGACCTTAGTAAACGTCGCGAGCGTAGCGCTTCTCCTTCTTCAATTCCTTGAAGTAGTTCACCGCCTTTTCCTCGCTCATGCCACCATGGGTTTGCGCGATGGTGTGAAGAGCCTTGTCGACATCCTTTGCCATGCGGGAGGCATCGCCACAAACGTAAAAGTAGCCGCCCCCCTGAAGCCAGGACCAGATCTCCTCGCCAGCTTCGAGCATCTTGTCCTGCACGTAGACCTTGTGGTCCTGATCACGCGAAAAGGCCAAATCAAGGCGGTCAAGAGTCTTGTTATCGACCCATCCACTGATCTGCTCTTCGTAGATAAAATCCGTTGAACGATAGGGATTCCCAAAGAAGAGCCAGTTCCGGCCGGAAGCCTCCGTGGCCTCGCGTTCTTCCAGAAAAGCACGGAAGGGTGCCACCCCTGTTCCCGGCCCCACCATGATGATATCTTTGGAGAGATCTTCAGGTAACCGGAAGGCCTTGTTGTTATGAACAAACACCCCGGCACTCACATCGCCCACCCGGTCAGCAAGATAAGTCGAACAAACCCCGCCACGATCACGTCCATGAGAGTTGTATCGCACAATCGCCACCGTCAAATGAACTTCATTTGGGTGCGCTTTGGGACTGGAAGCAATCGAGTAAAGCCGTGGCTGAAGTTTTTTGAGCACTCCCACAAATTCCTCACCATCGCCAAAGTCCGCCGGGTGATCGATGATCAAATCAATCAACTCACGCCCCCAACAAAAATCCTCGATTTCTTCTCGTGAACCCGCTTCCACCAGCGCCCTTAAAAACGGGGATCCCGATCGTTCCGACCATGCCTGAAGCAACTTCTTATTCAGATTGCGGATGTCATAAGAGGTGATCAAAGCCTCGCGAAGAGACGCGGTCGCTCCATTCGGAAGCGGAACCTCCTCTTTCACATTGAAAGGCAACAACGGCAGAATTTCGTCTACCACCTGGGCCGGATTGTGAGAGAGGACCCCGAGGGCATCGCCCACTTCGTATTCTAGGCCCGAGCCCTCGAGAGACAACTCGACGTGATAGGTCTCACGCACGGATCCTACCCCATTAAGATCATAGGAATTCAGCACCGGAGACGGGAACGGATTTTTCTTTCCGTAGGCCTCTTCCTCCTGTGCCTCCATCGTAGGTGTGGCTTCCTGCATCCCTCCCATCGCGGCAATCACACCATTTTTCCATTCCGCGAACTCATCATCATAGTCGACATCGCAATCAATGCGCTTGAACATCCGGTGAGCCCCGAAAACTTCCAGACGTTGATCGAACTCGATCCCGCATTGGCAAAAATCGGGATACTCAGAATCGCCGAGCGCGAAGACCGAGAAGTTCACCCCTTCAAGACTCGGAACGTCGTCCCCCATGAGATACTCGTGAAGATCGGCGGCATTATCGGGTGGTTCGCCATCACCATAAGTACTCGTGATCACCAAGAGGTTCTTCTCTTTCGGAAGACGCTCCTTGTCATAGACCGCCATATCAAAAACTTCCGGCTCATAATTACCTGACTTGAGCACCTTCATAAATTTTTTTGCCACCCCTTCGGAATTCCCGGTCTGACTACCCCACAGGATCGTGACCGGGACCGCTGGTCCGGCTGGCTCAACCGACACCGTCTGGCCGGCGAGGGCTTTAGTCAGGAACTCACTCAGCCACGCGCGTTGCTCGGCATTGAATGGCGCGTTTTCAGGAATAACGATCGGTTGACTCATGGCGAAAAAAACTCGGGACTCGCTCCCGTGCCCCGGGCGCGTAAACTTGGGTGCGAACAGGCGTTTTTTCAAGTACCATTCGCTAACAAAGAAACTCGACGAATTAAGCAAAATGCGGGCCACCTTTTCCCTCACTCCATTCTTCTCAATCCCATGAATGATGAATCCTTTTGGATCAAAACCTTCCGCGACTATCTCGCTCAGCAGACCGAAAGCGATCCCGCCCATGACCCCTCTCACATCGAACGGGTCGTGTTGAACACCAGACACCTCGCCGAAGCCGAAGAACTCGCTCTCGACGTCCTTCTCCCCGCTGCCTACCTGCACGACTGCGTCCACATCGCCAAAAACTCGCCTGATCGCAATCGAGCCTCGACCATAGCAGCCGACCACGCAGTCAAATTCCTTCGCGAGGTCTATTACCCCGAAATGCACCTCGATTCCATTCACCACGCCATTCGAGCCCACAGTTTCTCCGCAGGCATTCCCTGCGAAACCCGGGAGGCGAAAATCCTCCAAGACGCCGACCGACTCGATGCACTCGGCGCGGTGGGCCTGGGCCGCTGCCTCATGCTTGGCGGGCACTTCGGCTCCGCTCTTTACCATCCCGACGACCCCTTCTGCGAAACTCGCACTCCAGAAGACGCCCAATACTGCATCGACCATTTCTACGCCAAACTCCTCACCCTCCCTGACACGATGCAAACCGAAACCGGCCGTCATTTGGCCAGCGAACGCGCCGACTTTCTGCAAGTCTACCTTGACCAACTGAGGTCTGAGATTGAGGTGGCATGATTCGCAAAGATCAGCGACGAAACCACCCCGCCCTTTATAAAATCTCCCTTCTTTTCTCCTCGTCCCGCCTTGCAGGAGTCCTCAAGTTGTCACAGTATTCGCTCAACTTATCATCTATCCATGTTCCGACGTCTTAAAAATCTCATCAAAGGGTTCTTCGGTCTCTTCATCGGCGGCCTTGAAAAGCGCAATCCGGAAGCTCTCCTCGAAAACGAAAAGGAAAACCTCCGAAAGCAGATCTCTCAGTTTAACCAAGGCCTTGCAAGCCACGCCGGTCTCGTGGAAAAATTGATGTCCAAGGCCAAGAAACTCGACCGTGAGGAAACCGAACTCCGCGCCAAGACCGCCGCCAATCTCAAGGCTGGAAACCGCGAAGCGGCTGGCAAGCTGGCACTCCAACTTCAAAAAGTTGACCGCGAGCACGACGACGTCCGCGAACAAATGGAGCAAGCCGATACCCGCTACAAAGAGCTGGTGAAAGCCCGCGATGTTTCCGTCAAGCAGGCCAAGGATCGTATCGAGCAACTTTCCCGCGATCTCGACGAAATGAAGTCGACCAAAGCCATGGCCGACCTCAACGAGATGGCCTCCGGCATGATCACTGACATTGGTGGTTCCGGCGATACCCTTAATCGTCTCGAGGAAATGGTCGAAGACGAACGCACCAAAGCGGCCGGCCGTGCCCGGGTGGCCCGCGACCAGATCGACATGTCCGGCATCAACGAAACCGCCGCCGAACAGGACGCGCTGGCTGAGTTGGCCCTCGCTGATTTTGCAGCCGCCGAAGGGATCGAATTGGAATCCGACTCATCGGCGTCCGATGACGCCCCGACCGAAAACACGCGTGGGTCGATGGGCCCGGCGAGCGAAACGGAATAACACATCTCATGAGGTCACGGAGGACATCGTTTTATCACATTCTCCGATCCCGCGATCCCAACACATTGAATGAGTACCGCCCTGCCAGACTGGGCCAAGGAAGTCATCGCCCGATACGAAAGTGGCTCCGCCGGCTGCTTCGTCCTCCACGGCAATGTCGATGACCGCTTTCACCTTCCTCTCGCTGAATCCAAAGTCGGCAACCTCACCGATTTTCTCGCCGAGGTGCTCCTTCCACGATTCGACATTGTTCTCACTTACGATCTGGGCCGGGGTATCGAAATTGCGCGCGGCCGCGAAAATTTCTACAGCTGGCCAGGTCTCAAGGATGATGTGCAACTCCCAACCCAACCGCTCAGAGCGTCGCGCTTTCTTGGCCGCTATCTCACCTACCTGCGCAATCTCCGTCATCTCGGAAGTGAGGCTCCCAAGGTCGCTTTGATTCTGAAAGGCGCGCACCTGATGTGCCCGGCCCTTCCCAACACCTTAAATTACGACCTGCACGCCCTCGCCAGTGTCTGGCAGTCCTGGGCTTCCGAGTCAAAACTCGCCGATCACGGGCAAGCCGTCTTCCTGCTTTCGGAAAACCTCACCGGCCTCCATCCTCTCGTGGCCCACCACCCCTCAGTGGCCACCCTTGAGATTCCTCTTCCCACCGATGATGAATTGGCCGGAGTGATGGAGTCACTCGCTTCGAAATGCCCCGACGCTCTCACCGAGATCAATGACCGCCTGCCCTTGGCCGCCGCGCGATTGAGGGGTGCCACCATCAGTGCGGTGGAAGATCTTCTTTTGCGACGTCATTACGATCGAGAACCTCTCGATGAAGACGACTTTAGCGAACTGAAAAAGCAGCTGGTCGAACGTGACTGCGCGGGCCTCATCGAGTTTGTCGAACCTAATCGCTCGCTCGATGGCCTTATCGGCCTCGAAAGTGCCAAGCAATGGTTGCGTCATGATCTCGATCTCTGGCGTCGTGACGAGCTGGAAGCCATGCCCATGGGCTACCTCTTTTGCGGTCCGGTTGGGACTGGAAAGACCTATCTCGCCGAGTGCCTCGCCGGTGAAGCGGGCGTACCCGTGGTAACCCTCAAGAACTTCCGCGACCGTTGGGTCGGCTCGACCGAAGCAAATCTGGAAAAAATCTTTTCCCTCCTTCATGCGTTGGGTCGCTGCATGGTCTTTATCGATGAAGCCGATCAAGCCCTTGGAAAACGAACTTCAGGCTCCGGCGATTCAGGAGTATCTAGCCGGGTCTATTCGATGATTGCCAAAGAAATGTCGAATCCCCGCAATCGCGGCCGACTCGTTTGGATCCTCGCTTCCAGTCGCCCGGATCTCATCGAGGTCGACCTCAAACGCCCGGGCCGGATTGACGTCAAAATTCCTATCTTCCCAGCCACTGATCAAGACGAATCCCTCTATCTTCTCCGTATGCTTTGCCGAAAACGAGGACTGGAGATCTCAAACGACGACTGGCAGATCCTCAAAGAACACCTGCCCCAACTCCTGACTGCCGGAGGCGCCGAAGCTCTCGCAGTGAAAGCCGTCCGCCTCGTGAAAACGGGAACCCATACTGCCCGCGAAGCCATGGAAGACATTCTCGTTAATAGCCTACCTCCCGTCCCTTTCGAAACTCTCAAGGCCCAGATGCGCCTCGCGGTCGAGGAAGCCACTGAAAGCGAATTCGTCCCCACAGAAATTCGCGACATCCTCGACTCGTGACCTGGAAAATTTACGCCGCCGGCAAGCCTGCTCTCGCCTACGCCAAAACCGGCATCGCAGAATACCTCAAGCGTCTTTCCCGCAGCCCGTCGGTCGAACTCATTCACGTCAAGGATGGTGATTCCTCCTCCGTTTCGGCTGATCTCCTCGCCCGTTCGCGAAACACCTTCCGGATTGCCCTCGATGAAAGGGGTTCGGCGTGGACCAGCAGGCAGCTGGTCGACAAAATCAACCAATGGGAAATGAACCCCTCCCTCAAAACAATTTCCCTTCTCATCGGCGCTTCGGACGGACACACTGAGATGCTACGTCAGGAATGCGATGCCGTTTGGGCCCTTTCCCCCCTCACCCTCCAACACGAACTGGCTCTCGTCGTTCTTCTCGAACAAATTTACCGCGCCTATTCCATCAAAAAAGGTTCGCCTTATCACCGATGATTCCACCAGCAACTGAAGACAAACTTTTCACATCAAGCGCGAAGCTGAATCTGATTCCTTTTGACAAGATCAGCTTGTCGCAAGGCCACCGGGCGCACTCGGCATGAAACCATTTCTGAAGATCCTTGTCGGCATCAACTAGACCCCGTGTTCAGCCCTAACACTGAAGGCGGAGGGGTTTGCATACTCCTTGTTCTAGTTCGCTGAATCCGGGCCCAGTCGATTCTTGATTTCCCGTCCACGGAGGCCAGAATTTGTTCGTGCCCTTTCTGGAATTACAAGACCTTCACACCCATTTCCCAGTCAAGGGGAGCGGACTCTTTTCAAAATCGACCGAGACAATCAGAGCGGTCAATGGGGTTTCGTTGAAGATCGAAAAAGGTGAAATCCTTGGTCTGGTGGGAGAGTCCGGGTGCGGTAAATCCACCCTCTCCCGAACCGTGATGCAGCTGCAACCGGCCACCAGCGGAAAGGTGATTCTTAATGGCGAGGAACTCACCGCCCTCCCCAAAAAAGAGATCCGACAACGACGCCTGGACTTTCAGATGATCTTTCAAGATCCCTATGCGTCCCTCAATCCGCGCATGACGGTTTTCTCAACTTTGGCCGAGGCAATCTGCCAACGTTATCCCAAACTTAAGAAAGGTCCATCGCTCACGACAAAAGTCACCGAGCTGATGAGCACGGTGGGACTCGCCGGTCGCTTCATGAAGAAATACCCGCATGAGTTTTCCGGCGGACAGCGCCAGCGCATTGCCATCGCCCGGGCTCTGGCGCCGGAACCCAAGCTGGTGATCGCCGACGAACCGGTTTCGGCGCTCGATGTCTCTATTCAGTCCCAGATTCTCAACCTGCTCCTGGAGCTGCGGGACAAGCTTGAGCTCACCATGATTTTCATATCACACGACCTTTCGGTGGTCCGCTATCTCGCCGATAACATCGCGGTGATGCACTCGGGTCAGATCGTGGATTACGGCGAGGCCGAAGACCTCTTTCATAATCCAAAGGATGACTACACCAAAAAGCTCCTCTCCGCCATTCCCCACCTCAAAGCAACCGCAGGTGCTTGATCGTCCTGCCAGAAGCCATGTCCTACATTGTTTACAAAATCATCCATTTGGCAGGTATCATGACCCTATTTGCCGCCATCGGCGGTCTCGCCGCCTTAGATCCTCGAAAGCCGGCTGCGATGCGGGGATTTGTGGCACTCCACGGGATCGCCCTCCTTTTGGTTTTGACCGGCGGGTTCGGGATGCAAGCCAAATTGCAAATGGGCATTCCCGGATGGATGATCGCCAAACTCGCCGTTTGGCTACTTATGGGTTTCTCCCTCGTCATCTTTAAACGCCAACTGGTAGCACCACGCCTTGCCCTTGGTTTCACGATCGGCCTCGGGGTGGCCGCAACCTACCTCGGGATCTACAAACCCTTTTAGGTTCCACCCGGAAAGTCGGTTTCCCATAGAGATTTTCGGATTTTATTCACAATCGAAGAGATCTCTTGAAGAGGATTGATCAAGTTTCAGATAACTCAGGTAAGCGAAACAAAAAACCGGCCCCATTACTGAGGCCGGTTTACTCTGAAATTCCCTGATTCTTGTGTTATTCCGAGGTTATTCACACCCCCTCGGAACAAACGGGATACTCTAGCTCATCACCTTGGTTTTCCCGGGAATGGCACAGGGATAGAGCCCGTCAGGACCAGGCTTGGGCCCGGGATCAGCATCCCACGCGTAGGATTTCGGCATGATCGAAAGACCTTTGTTCAGGGCATCGTCGTATTTGATTTCTTGACCGGAGTTTGTGGCCATGCGCCCAAGAATCGCGGTCATGGTGGAAGCCGCAGTGTAGTAAGCATTGTTCATCGGCTTGTTCTCGCGGATAGCCTCGTAAAGCTTGTCGTGCTCAATCTGGTAAGGGGACTTCGCCTTGCCGCGGTAACGCCAGACGGTTTTGCCATCGGCGTCAACAATGCGGCCCGGGTAAGCCTTTCCTTTCTGGCACCCGATGATTTCGGTCACCCGATTCAAGGTACCCTTCTGGTGACGGCACTGGGAATTCATGACCGTTCCATCCTCGTATGTAAACTCGACATAGTGGTGGTCATAGATTTCGCCGAAGTCCTTGCCGATCCGGACCTGACGGCCTCCCATGCCCTGGGCCTTAACGGGTGGGCCTCCCTTGAACCAGTTCATGACATCGATGTTGTGCACATGCTGTTCCACGATGTGGTCACCACAAAGCCAGTTGAAATAATACCAGTTGCGCATCTGATACTCCATTTCGGTCATTTCCTCAACGCGGGGACGAACCCAAACTCCTGCATTGTTCCAGTAGACTTGGCCGTAGTTGATATCTCCCACGATACCGGACTTCAGTACCTCGAGAGTCTCGATGTAGCTCGGCTGGTAACGACGCTGGAGACCGCAGACCACTTTTAAGCCCTTCTTGTCGGCTTCCTTGGCGGCAGCCAGAACTCGGCGGATTCCCGGAGCATCCGTCGCAACGGGCTTCTCCATGAAAACGTGCTTCCCTTGCTCGACGGCATACTCGAAATGCTGGGGGCGGAATCCCGGGGTGGTCGTCAGGATGACCACGTCGGCGGCATCGATGGCGGATCGATAACCTTCAAATCCGTCAAAAATCCGGTCAGCCGGAAGGTCAACCTTGTCGGCATAGCGCTGACGAAACTCACTTACTGCGGACTCTGCGCGATCACGGAACGCATCGGCCACGGCAACCAGCTTGGTTCCGGGAACGTTGAGGGTCTGTCCGGTCGCACCACGACCCCGACCACCGCAACCCACGGTTGCGACCTTGATTTCATCACTTCCGCCAGCCTGCGCAAACCCTGCCACCGGGAGAGTTGCGGCCGCAGCGGCGCCAGTTTTGAGAATCTTCCTGCGATTGATGTGTTCTAAATCATTCATCTGGGGAAGGCTACGTTACCCCCACGGAAAATCTAGCGAAGAAGTTCATCCTCGTAGACCACCGTCAGGCCCGCCCGATTCAGAACCGAAGCCCCGAACTCCGAATCTTCAAGAAACATTGCTAAAAGCGAATGGCCTTTGTGCTGCACTATGAGAGGGAACGCGTAGTCGAGGTTGGTCTCAGCTTCGTAGAGGACATTGACACAACGCTTGAGGTCGGCCCCACATTCCTTAAGGCGCACCACCACCAGTTCCGACAAGGTATAGGCGATTCCCTGCTCCATAAACAATTCCTCGGCCCGGTCCGGATCATTCAAAACCAGTCTCGCTACCGTAGCATCCCGCGAATCCTGCACACTTAGGCCAATCACCTCGATTTCGCGCCGACTCAGCAAGTTGGCGAGCGATGCAAAGGCCCCGACCCGGTTGGGAAGCATCACCGAAAACTGTCGGACAAATTCCCGACGCTTGCTCACATCTTCCTCGGTTGTCATGTGGGAGGCGCTTTTCTAGCAGAATCAGGACTTTTGTTCAATCGACATCTGGGGCACAGAGTTGCGCGTGACCGACGACTATTTGCGGCGCTTTGGTGGAGTCTCCCGCCTTTACGGCCTCTCTTCCCTCGAACGATTTTCCCAAAGCCACGTGATGGTGGTGGGACTTGGCGGGGTCGGATCCTGGACAGTGGAGGCGCTGGCGCGGTCGGGAATCGGACGACTTACCCTCGTGGATCTCGATGATTTGTGCCTTACCAACACCAACCGTCAGATCCATGCTCTCAGTGAAACCATCGGTCAATCAAAGGCCGAAGTGCTGGCCAACCGGGTCCGCTCCATCAATCCGGAAGCAACCTGCGAAGTGAAGGCGAGCTTTTACACTGACAAAAACTCGGCAGACCTTCTCGCCGATGACCTCGACCTCGTCGTCGATGCCATCGACTCGGTGCGACCCAAATGCCATCTCCTAGCGACCTGCCATTCGCGAAACCTTCCGGTAATCGCCTGCGGGGGAGCGGGAGGACGAATTGATCCCTCCTTGATTCAGATCGATGACCTTTCGAGAACCTACGGTGACTCGCTCCTCCTCTCGGTCCGCAAACGCCTGCGTTTGGAATACGGATTCCCCAAAGCCCGTGACAATTTAAAGAAGACCCCAAAGTTTCGCCTACCCGCGGTCTTTTCCCCAGAGCCCCCTCGATTTCCAACCTGTGACGGGGAAATCAGCTCCGAACGTCCTGCCGATCTTCCTGGCACCATCAAATGTGACTCCGGATACGGTGCCTGCACCCACGTCACCGCCACCTTTGGGAATCTCCTTGCCGGTTGGGTCCTCGGGCAATTGTAGGAATCTTGAAAAAGCGTATCTCCGTATAGAAAAAGCCCACCACCTTGAGGTGACAGGCTTTTGTTTCAAGAGTGCCTAGTGGAGTGACTTACTCCTTGCCTTTGGGATTCTCCTTTTTTGCGGGCTCAGACTTTTCTTCCGCACTCTTATCCTCCTTTGGCTTGGGTGGTTTGACTTCAATCGGTGGAGTCACCGCCTCGATCTTTTTGGCTGGCGGAGGGGTCACGAACTCGATGAGCTCGATGTCAAACACGAGCATACCGGCCGGTCTACCAGGGGCATTATTGTATGCCAGCTCGACTGGAATCCAGAAGCGGGTCTTTTCGCCCTCGACCATCAACTTGACGCCTTCAAGCCATCCCTGGATGACACCGCCAGCGAGGGAAAGTTCGAAGAGCTCGTCGCGCTCAATGGAGTTGTCGAACATCTTACCATCCGTGGTCCATCCGGCGTAGTGCACCTTGACCCGATCACTTGTGGTGGGCTTGCGCGTTCCGATACCTTCGCGGAGAACCTTGTAGGCTAGACCCGAAGGGGTCTTCTTTGCGTCGGCCGGAGGAGCGGCAACATCGGCTGGAGTCTCGGGAGCAGCCGGCTTAGGTTTGAAGGAAACGAGCTCAAGGTCAAAGGTCAGGGCTCCGCGGCCCACGATCCGGGGACCAGCAAGCGCTTCAGGAACCCAGACCCGACGTTTCTCACCAAGCTTCATTGTCTTCAAAATCTCAACCCAGCCTTGCACAACTGGTTCTTTAAAATTGACCGCCATGGGGCCGCCCATCCCCTTGCTCGAACCCACGGAGGCTCCGTTGGCATCCCAACCGGAGAAGTGAACCTTCACGAGGCTTGTTTCGTCTGGGCTCTTGTCCCCTTTTCCGGGAGCGAGAACCTTGTAGGAGATACCCGATTTGGTCTTTGGGCTTCCCTCGGGAGCAGCCGCCACATCTTCGGGCGCATTCGGATCGCGCGGCGGCGCAGGAGGTTTGGGCTTCTCCTGAAAATCGATGAGCTCGAAGTCAAAAATGAGATCTCCGACAGGAGCTCCGGCGGGAGCCTTCCCTTCCGCCCCAAAAGCCAGGGCTGCTGGAATCCAGAAGCGACGCTTCTCGCCCTTTTTCATCAGTTGGATCCCTTCGACCCATCCCTTCATCGGCATTTGGTCGATCGGGAACTTCCGCGGAGAGGGTTCACGAGTGGTTGTCAGGAGAAATTCCCCGTCGGCCTTCCAGCCCGTGAAATGAACGGTCACCATATCAGTCGCGGTCGGCGTCGCTTTTCCCTCGCCCGGCTTCAGGATCTTCGACTTCAAACCGGACTTAGTGGCGAGGGCATCAGCTGGAGCGACGAGCTCTTTGGGAGTCTCGGGGGGCTTAATGATCTCAAGCAACTCGACATCGAAAGTCAGGTCACCGCTTGGCGCACCGGGGCGTGAGGGCGTTTTGCCGTACGCCAGGTCTGCGGGGATCCAGAATCTCCGTTTTTCTCCGGCTACCATAAGTTGGACCCCTTCGGTCCACCCCTTGATCACCTGGTTCAAAGGAAACTCGGCGGGTCGGCCTCGTTTCAGCGAGCTGTCGAACATCATGCCGTCGCTCGACTGCCAGCCGGTGTAATGGACCTTCACCGTATCAGTTGCGGTGGGATTTTCGGTGCCGGTCCCTTTTTTCAGAACGATAGAGGCCAGACCACTTTCAGTCTTCGAAGCATCGGCAGGAGCCGCGCCGACGTTGTCGGGTGCTTTGAACGGGTCATCAGCAGGCTTGTCCCCTTCCTGGGCAGCTAGGGAGGTCACAAGAGTGCCGGAGAGAAAGCCGGTCAGGAACCAGCGGTTTGTTTTTTTCATGTCGAGGGCACCGTCTTCCGCGATTCCCGGCCTGTCAACGCCACATCTCGCAAGAATGCGCGGAAAATCCGGCCCCAAAACTGGTCAACCAGTAGCGTGAATCGGCGGAGGACTCCTTCAATCGCTCCTCGAGGGCAAATAACACACAAGGACTGGAACAATTGCCGGCATCGCGCAAGACCCGCCTTGTTTCATCCAAATCCCACCCCATCTTTCCCTCGATGGCATCGATGACGTCCCGCCCTCCGGTGTGGGCAAGCATGCGATCAGGCTCTGGCAGGGTATTTCGCTGCAGAATTTGCCTTTTCTTCCAAAGATAAGAGACTGCATCTGCGGCCAGTCCGGGAACGGCGCGATGGAGCTTGTTCTCGAGCTTGCCCCCTGAGTTGATGAAGCGAATTTTTTCCCGCTCGTCCGGAGCATGCACGGTATCAAACATCCCGGCCTGCCACTTCCCTTCCCCGGGATCATCGGACCACACGGCGGCTGCGGCTCCGTCACCAAACAAGCACATGCTGATCAGCACCCCGGGTTCCTCATTCATAAAAAGAGCGGCCGAGCAGACCTCAACGGCCACCGTGGCGACTTTCTTACCCGGATTAGCAGCGAGAAATCCTTCGGCAGCCCTCATCAGCGGAATGGCCGCTCCACAACCCAGTCCAACCAAGTCCTGTAGGTAAATGTCCTCCCGCATCCCCATCGCTTCCGCCACGTGACTGCTCACCCCAGGGCAAAGATAACCGGTGCAGGTGCAGATCAGCAACGCATCCAGCTCCCGTGGATTCACCCCGATCTTTTCGAGAGCAGCCACCGCTAGGACAGGTGCCTCCCGCTCAAAGTATTCATTCAAATCCTGTGCTCCCGCTTCAAACATCCGGGCAGGGTCGTCGGTGCAGAAGTGACGCTTCGCGATCCCGGAGTCACCGAGGAGAATCTTCTCCATCAACGACTGGCCTCGATTGCTGAGATGACGATAGGCCTTCGATTTCCTGGTAAACTCAAAGCACTCCCGCTGGGTGTAGGATGAAGCAGGAAAGGCGCTCGCCAGCACATCAAGAAACATGGACTGAACCTTCCTTACTTTCCTCGTTTGCCAAAGCCTTATTTCTTCTCCTGAACAAGCCCCGGAAATCCTCGAGGATGACGTAAAGCGACGGCACCAGAATCAAGGTAATGGCCGTGGCAAAGAGAATTCCAAAACCAAGCGAGACCGCCATCGGAATGAGAAACTTAGCCTGCATGTCATCTTCCAGCAACATCGGCATCAGTCCGGCAAAGGTCGTCAACGAGGTCAACAGGATGGGACGGAATCTCCGAGCCCCCGCATCACGGGCTGCTTCGATAATGGTCCGACCATCCCCCCGATGTCGGTTGACGTAATCCACTAGGACCAGACTGTCATTCACTACCACCCCGGCGAGCGCCACAATACCACACATCGACATGATACTCATGTTCAATCCCATGAAGACATGACCAGCAATGGCGCCAACCATCCCGAACGGGATAACGCTCATGACGATCAGAGGCTGGACATAACTCTTCAACGGAATCGCCATCAGGACATACATCATCAAGAGGGCTCCGTAGAATCCGACCTTCATCTCACGGATACTGTCCCGTTGATCACTCTGCTCTCCTTCAAAACTGTATCGCACTCCGGGAAAACGACGGGGGATTTCATCCAACACTTCTTCCTTATACTTGGCGACGATCTCATTGGCATTGTAGCCACCCGGGATATCGACGTCCGCCTTGAGACTGATCGTACGGAAACGGTCCACCCGGGTGATGGTGGCAGGTCCTCGTCCAAACTCAGGCACGACCACTTCCAGCAAAGGCACCTCTTCACCGGTTGGAGTGCGAAGCTTCATGTTCTCAAGGTTACCTAGGGAATCTCGCTCCTCTTCGGGGAAACGCACCATCACCTTCACTTCGTCCCGTCCCCGCTGGAGTCGTTGGACTGCACTTCCATAGAAAGCATCGCGCACCTGGTTCATGACCATATTGAGGTCAAACCCAAGGGCCTTTCCTCTTGGCGTCAGATCACGGACGATAAGCTCATCGCGCCCCTTCCGGTCCGAGTTGGAAACGTCAACCACCCCTCTGTATTCGTTGCGCAACTTGTTGGTTGCCCAATTCGCCGCCTTCAAAAGTTGTTCGTTGTCGCGCGCGGTTAGGTTGATGTCGATGGCGTTCCCTCCGGCTGCCGTTTCCGCCTTAAAGGAAAGAGAGGCGACGCCGGGAATGTCACCCGCAATTTCCTGCCACATCGACTTGAGCTGCTCGCTCGAAAAGCTCCGGTTTTTCGCAGCAGTGAGTTCCAACGTCACTTCGCCCAGATGGGTGCCCGTTGGGGTTACCGGTGAAAAATCCCCCTGAAACGGCTGCATGCCTGCAGTCGCCAGTTGATTGACAATGATCGAGTTGCCGAAATCATCTTGTGTTGTCCTGCCCAGTTCGCGGGCCGCCTCCTCGAGACGCTTCACCACCGCTTCGGTTTCCTTGAACGGCGACCCCAGCGGCATCTCGACCTTGGCCGAAAGGATTTCCGCTTCTACTTTCGGGAAGAACTGGAAGGGAATCCATCCGCTACTGACCAGATTCGCCGAGATCACCAGCATCGCGACAAAGGCCACCCAGACCACATAGCGGAAACGCAATGAGAAGCCGAGGAAAGGACGGTAGACACTCTCGACAAAGCGCTCCAGACCATTGGCAACTACCCGTTGCAATCGGAAGATCCAGAGCTTTGAAGGCTTGTCCGTATGAGGCTTGAGCAGGGCCAGATGTGCGGGCAGGACAAATTTGGACTGCAGCAACGAGAAGCCCAAAACCGGGATCACCACCAGAGGAATGTTCGGCCAGATCTTACCGCTCACGCCACTCAAACCCAACATGGGCGTAAACGCGGCCATGGTCGTCAGGATGCCAAAGATTACGACTACCCCGACTTCATGCGTTCCTTTCCAACTCGCCAAGCGAGGATGTTCGCCCCTCTGGATCCGAGAGTAGACATTTTCCCCCACTACAATGGCATCATCGACGACGATCCCCAGGACAAGGATGAAGGCAAAAGCCGAAATCATATTGATGGAGATACCAAGATCCGGCAAGAGCCAGAGTCCCCCGGCAAAGGAGGCGGGAATCCCAAGAGCCACGAGAAAAGCCAGACTGGGTCGAAGAAAAAGAGCCAGCACCACGAGCACGAGCAGCAGACCCACCCCGATGTTTCTCATCAAAAGATCAAGACGAGCTTGAAGAATAAGGCTCTGATCATTCCAAACCGAAATCTCGACACCCGGTAGCTTCTCAATCGTCCCAATGTATTCCTTGGCTAACTCGGCGATCGTCAGGGTATCTTGCTCGGCCACACGAAAGACATGTAGCACCACCGCCCGCTTGCCGTTGAAAGTCGACTCCAATTCGGTGTCTTCGAAGCCATCGACCACGGTAGCAATCTCACCCAAGGTCAGGGACGAGCCGTCCGCTAGAGTCTTGACAACGACCTTACGAAATTCATCACCACGATACTTCTTCCCCACCGCTCGTACCACCACTTCGCCGGAGTCTGTTTTCACCGATCCACTGGGGAGATCAAGCGAAGCAGTCCGCACCGCGACTGCCACTTGCTGGAGGGTCAGGTTGTATTTCCGCAGAGTCTTCTCCGGAACTTCAATCGAGATTTCATAGGGTCGGATCGATGCCAGCTCGACCTTTTTAATCGTCTCCTGACCCTTCAAGAATTTCTGCACCCCACGGCCGGGAGCCTTCATAAACTCCGTTAATTTGTCTTCCTTCTTGGGTTCAGGTGGAACGTAGTTTAGAAGCCCATCTCGGATCTTGTCGGCATACTCCCGCAACGATGCCTCGTCGGTATCAGCGGAGATGGCGAGACTGAGGATCTGACGATTGACCACCAACTCCTCGAAGACCGGCTCCTCGGCGTTCTCGGCAAAGTTATCGATGGCATCAACCCGGGTCTGGATGTCACTCATAACATCCCGCGTGTCATACCCGGTCTCCACTTGGGCCGTCAGCGTTCCCAGATTCCTCACGGCAGTCGAGGTCACCTTCTTAATTCCTTCAACATCGCTGATAGCCTCTTCGATCGGGATAATCACACCGTTGGTGACCTCATCCGGAGTCGCGTTGGGATACGGGACCGAGATAATCACCACGTCGAAGGAGGTTTCGGGAAACACCTCCTTGCGCAATTGAAACCAGGCCGTAAAGCCTGCGATCAAAACCGCTGCCATTAGGAAATTTGCCGCGACGTGATTGCCGCTGAACCATTTGATCGCTTTCTCCATCTTTTTGCTCCTCTCGCTCCAGTCAGTCGACGAGCGGATCTTCGGCGGTCGCTTCAATCAACTCCATGTCTTCCACGGGCATCTCAATGCGATTCAAAATGATTTTTTCGCCAGCCTTGATCCCATCAATCGCAAACACTTCATCAACTCCTCTTCGCACGATGGTGAGTGTGCGTGTCTTCAGGCGATTCCCTTCTCCCAGCACGAAGACCCCATTCTGTCCGCGAATCGCAGCCCGCGAGACTTTCACGACATCAGTCAGGACCGCTCCTCCAAGGTCCGCTTTGAGAAACACTCCCGATGGGGGAAGTTGAAACTTCCCTTCCGCCTCCCGGGGTTTAACCTTGGCCAGAACGTAGGCGGAAAAGGTCTCCCTGTCGACTTCACCCAGATCCCAAAGCATTTCAGCCTCCCATTCGTGGCTCTTTCCATTGATCACGGTGTGCAAGGTAATTGTCGGCTTGTCGGGAATGCAATCGTAGTCCGAAAGCGAAAAAGGTAATCGGATCAGCAAGTCCGTCGGATCATAAATCGTTCCTAGCTGACCGCCCGGCATCACGGTTGCTCCAACATTGAGATTGATCGTTCGAACGCGGCAGGCAAAGGGCGCCCGGATCTCGGTCCGCTCCAGGTCTGCCAGTGCTTTTGTCACCCCGGCCTCGGCCGCTTCTTTATTGGCGATCGCACTTTTGACAAAGGGAACCCTGCGTACAAGAGGGGACGCCGGAACATCGCCCCCGATCTTTTTCCAGTCACGTTCCGCTTGTTCGGCACGGGCATTTTCCTGAACCAAGGCCAACTCGGCCTGGGCCAGCGTGGACCTTGCCTGCGCGACCGCCGTTTCGTAATCGACCCGGTCAATCCGGGCGATGGGATCACCTTTTTGATAAACCGCACCCACTTCAAACCCGGGATCGACCCAGGTGATGCGCCCCCCTACTTGAGCCGAGAGAATAGTGTCACGTCGCGTTTCAACCACTCCCTCGCTGGTCAGGATAATCTTAAAATCACCACCCTCAGCCACCGCAGTTTTCACCACCTTAACGGGAGGAACGTAGGGTTTCTTCTCCGCTTCCGGGGCAAACTTTTCCAACAAAAACTTGGTGCCCATCGTCACGCCAATGATGGCAACGATTACCAAGAGGGAGGGTAGGAGTGATTTCATGGTTTCATTTTGCAGGGCGATAATCGCCGCCCAAGGCGAGATGAAGAGTGACGCGATTATCCAGACGCAACCGTTTCAAGGTCACCTTCTGGGAAGCCAACATGATAAGATTATTCTGGGTAGTGATCAGGGTCAGTGAGTCTCCGATTCCGGTGGAGTATTCGGAAGCGGCGGCCTCGACTGCGGCTTCTGCCGACTTCAGGGCTTTGCCAATCGCGACTTCGCGGGCGCACAAGTAGCGGTCGGCAATCAAGGCCTGCTCCACCTCACCAAAAGCCCGCAACACCACGCTTTGAAGCAGGGCGAGATTCGAACGATCATTGACCTTGGCCCGCTCGAGATCGGCCCGCAACCTCCCGCCGGCCCAGATCGGCTGGGTTAATCCTCCGGCAAGCGACCACACGCCAAAGTCCGAATTGAAGACACCCTGCATCGCATCAGTGGTTGTTCCCGCGCTTGCGGTGATCGCGAAGCTTGGATAGAAGGCCCGCCTCGCTTGGTTGACCAAGCTGCCGGTCGATGCAAAGCGACGCTCCGCTTCAAGGATATCAGGTCTCCTCAAAAGTAACTCGGATGGAAGACCGGCCGGGGGCATCGGGGGCACTTCCGGCAGGACCAACTCGCCTTTGAGCACCCCTGAGGGATATCGTCCCAAGAGAACCTCAAGCTGGCGAATGGCCTGTTCCCGCTCCCCTTTCCGTTGCGCAATCAACGCCTCGTTCGTTCCAAGTTCGCTTTCCGCCAGACGTAGTTCGGCAGCTGATCCACCATCACCTGCAAGGGCCCGATCGAACCGATCCCTGACGATATCCCGGGTCGACTCAAGGAGCTCCTGGGTTTCTTCGGCGAGGGTAATCTGTTCGTTTGCTTCAACCAACGCCAGCCATGCTCGAACCACCTGGGCCGCAAGCGAAGCCCGTGCCGCCCGATAGGCATTTCCCTCAGCCTGAGCATTGGCAAGTTCCGAAGCCTCACCGGCCCGACGAAAGCCCCATACGTCCGGCTCCCATCCCACCGAAAGATTCGCTCCAAAATTTTCAAACACGGCCGACGGAATTCCACCACCTGCCCCTGCGATTGGCAGACCCACGAAGATTTGCTTCTGCCGACTACCATTCAAATCCGCAGAAATCTGCGGGCGCATCGCGGCTCCCGCCGTCTTGGCATTGGCGACCGCCCGGTTGACCCGTTCGGCAGCCACCCGCATGTCGGGATTGCGACGAAAGGCTTCTTGAACCAAGGCATCAGCTTTTGATCCACCAATTCGCTTCACCCAGCGACTGTCGATTCCAGCCTTGGCCTCCTTCGTGGCAGACCATCGGCCGGGTATGGACTGAATCACCTCATTGATCCTGGAGTCAGGCGCACTTGCCGAACATCCCGCCAAGATCAGCGCTACCATGGAGCCAAAAATTTTCATCGCTTAAATCCTGCCTCGCAAAAGTCCAAAACCCTCGTCATCGTCACTTCGAGGTCTTCCTCGTTCACCATACCCTCACTCACCTTGGTCAGGAGGTCCCGATGGGTCAGGGTATTCGACATCACCCCGAACGAAAAATGGATCCGCCAAAAAACATCCTCGGGGGTCAGTCCGGGGCAGGCATTTATAAAGGCCTGAACAAAGCGTCGAGCCACAGTGCGAAATTGAGCCATCACGTCATCCGAAAACTGATAAGGTCGATCACCGACCATTCGACCCATCAGCTTTACAAAAAGGTTTTTAGTCATTGGACTTCCCTGAATTTTCGCAAACAAGGGATCAAAAAAGGCCTCCAACAATTGCCTCACGGTTGGCTCTCCGGTAGCTTCCAATCCATCAATCCTTTCTAACCTCTCTCGATTCACCGGGTCGGTCATTTTCTCGACCACCGCATCGATCAAACCGTCGCGCGATCCGAAATGATAATTGACCGACGCGACATTGGCTTGGGCCAGTCCGGTGATTTCTCGCACTGAGACGGTCTCGAATCCCTTCTCGGCTAGCAAGGAAGCCGCCGCTTCCAGCAAAGCTTCTCTTGTTCCTGACCCCGCTCCAGCTGCCATCTCGTTTCAAACAATCGTTTAAACCGGGTTTCCGGTTTTTCAAACAAATGTTTGAAATTTTTGCCTACCATCGGAAGATCGGGCGTGGTTGACCTTTGTCAAACGGACTGTCTCGACGGCATGAAATCGATATCCGATGGTTCGATTGACCTGGTAGTCACCTCCCCTCCCTACAATCTCGGGATTGATTACGACACCTATCGTGATCGCGACGATCGTGATTCCTTTCTCGGCTGGTGCCGCTCGTGGGCTTCCGAGATTCACCGTATTCTCACTGACCAAGGCTCCTTTTTTTTAAACGTAGGAGCCGCCCCGGCGAACCCTCTCCTTCCTCATCAACTGATCCTTGAGTTGACCAATACCGAGCCGGCCTTTGTCCTGCAAAACACCTTCCACTGGGTCAAATCGATCACCATCACCACCCGAAAGGGCCAAACGATCTCAGCAGGACACTTCAAGCCCATCAACTCAAAGCGTTACGTCAACGACTGTCACGAATACGTCTTTCACCTCACCAAATCAGGCGAAGTCCCCCTCGAACGTCGGGCCGCCGGAGTGGAATACGCCGACAAGTCAAACATCGCGCGCTGGGGCCACACCGGTGGAGAAGATAAGAGGTGCCGCGGAAACACCTGGTTCATTCCGTATGAGACGATTCAGTCCCGAAGCAACGAACGGCCCCACCCGGCCGCTTTTCCGGTTGCTCTGGTGGAACAGTGCGTTCTCCTTCACGGACAAGAGCATGTTCAACATCTCCTTGATCCCTTTGTCGGAATCGGCTCTTCCGCAATCGCGGCCCAGCGAATGAATATCCCAAAGTTCACCGGATTTGACATTGATTCCGGTTATCTTGAGACCGCCCGCGAACGACTCTCCATTGACGCCGCCGAATCATCGCAGCAACTTCTTTAAAATCCATGCAGGAACCCGTCGACGAATTCACCAAGGTCGAATCCATCTTTGTCCGCCACCGCAATTGCCTTCTAATACAGGCCGATTTCACACCCATCTTTACCGACTACTATCTTCACCTTCTCGATATCAAGGAGCGGCACCCAGAGAACCTCGATTCCACATTGAAGGAACTTCTGGCTACCCTGACCCTTCACCTCACCGCCCGTCCTTGGGCCGAGACCATCGCCTGGACCGCCAACCTGCGTGCCCCCCGGGTCAACTTCTTCGCCACCGGTTCCTCGGTTCATGAATACATTGTGGGGAATCTCTTTACCGAAGACGTCCGCGAACCTGATCGTAATTTCCTCTACTCACAAACCACCGTCACCGGCAAGGAACCAAGAACTTCGACGATCGAGGTCGAAGGCACTTCGCCCATGAACTGGCTCAGTCATTTTTACGACCAATCAGAACAACGCCCCGGCCGAATGTTCCACCTTCATCAGGACACCTATGCCCTGATCGCGGCGCAACCTGACTTCGATGAAGAATGGTTCGAGCAACTGACCGCCGAAGAGGTGAGCAAGATCTGCGAAGTCCAACAGACTAAGACCCTTGAGACGCGGAAGTTCAAGTTCGCCTGCGGTTGCTCTCTCGAAAAAATCCTTCCCACCTTGAGTGCGTGGAAGGACAAAGCAGATGAACTTTTTGGAGATCAGGAGAGTCTCTCCATCCAGTGCCCGCGCTGCGGCAAGCGGTTCCGGTTAACCCGGGAAGACTTGGTTTAAAGACGGTATTCCCCGTCTTCATCCGTTCCATACCAACCCAATTCGCGGAAGGCGGTGATGATGGGGATCTCGAGATGATCGTCTTCACCTTCGGCAAACTCGATGGTTGCGGACCGGGTCAGCCCGCGTTCCGACGCAATACTGATCACGGTCTGATTTGGCGGAAGATTGATCCAGTCTCCCCAGTCCTTCTTGTCGTGCTTTGGGTCAAGGCCTTGATCGTGAAGTGAAGAGACAACCTGTTTGATCGAGCAGGCTTTTTCAAATTCGGGAAGATGCAGAATGGTTTCCATGTTTTCGTGTGCTTCCCAAATCATCGATGAGGACCTCGGACGACCGCAAGACCGAATCAAAAAAATCCTACACTCCGACCCAACATCCCTTGCGGTGGCTCTCCCACGATTTGGCGGCCAGTTCGACCCCTTTCGCTCCTTCACGGAGGGTCCAGGGAAACGGTTCGTCACACGCTACATGCTTCAGAAACAACTCCCATTGGACCTTGAACGCGTTGTCGCAGGGGCCGGGATCGACGACGTCCCAGTCGGCATAATAGTCGATGGGGCTATCGACGTCCGGATTCCAAATCGGGCGCGGGGTTTTCTCGAGACTCTGGGCCCAGCACTTCCTCAGCCCAACAATCGCGCTACCTTTGGTTCCGTCGACCTGCATGGTGAGAAGATCGTCACGACGAACCCGCACATCCCACGATGAGTTGAACTGGCAGACCACTCCGGTATCCGTTTTGAATAAGGCATAGGCCGAATCATCGGCGGTGCAGCGATAGGGCTGTCCATCCTCGCCAAATCGCTCCGGCAGGTGGGTCGCGGCATGAGTGAAAACCTCGGTGATTTTCCCGAAGAGATTATCGATGACGTAACGCCAGTGGCAGTGCATATCGATGACGATGCCACCACCGTCTTCCTCACGATAATTCCAGCTAGGACGCTGTGCCGGTTGATCTTCATCGCACCCCGAAAAAACCCAGTAACCAAACTCCCCGCGAACCGAAAGCAACTCACCGAAGAAGCCCTCCCCCTTTAGCTTCAAAAAGGCCTGGATCCCAGGTAGCCAAAGCTTGTCCTGAACCGTGCCATTCTTCACACCTGCCGCCTCCGCTACTTCAGCAATCGAATATGCTTTTGCAGGATCTACTGCGGTGGGCTTTTCACAATAAACGTGCTTTCCAGCAGCAATAGCCCGCTCGAGAAATCCGACCCGATAGGGCGTGCCCGAGGCATCAAAGAAGATGGAATGAGAATCATCCGCCAAGACCGCATCAAGGTCCGTGGAGTATTTTTCCACACCATACTTTTCCGCCAGTGCTTTCAGCTTTTCCTCATTACGCCCCGTCAGGATGGGATCAGGCATCAAGATCGTTCCGTCCGCAAGTTTCACTCCACCCTGTTCGCGGATTGCCAGCACGGACCGCACGAGGTGCTGGTTAGTACCCATGCGTCCCGTGACGCCATTCATGATGATCCCAATTCGTTCCATAACTTTTACTCTGCTTTATAAACCCGATCGTAGGCATGGAGGATCTCATCGAGAAATTCATCCTGATCACGCTCCCACCATTTCGCGGAAAAGATCTCGACTTCGCGCATGCCATCAAATCCATTTTGCAACATCATCCGGTCAATCCTCGGCAAATCGACACAGCCTTCCCCCATGATCCCTCGGTCGAGCAGGACATCGCTCATCTCCGGTTTGAAATCACAAATGTGATAGGCATCCAGCCAACCGCCCTGAGTGCAACTTTCAATTTGCTCCTCTAGATCGAGTTCCCACCAGACGTGATAAGTATCAACGGCGATTCCGACATTTTCGTGATTCAATTCCTTGCACAAGCGATTCGCCACCTGCAAGGAAGGAATTCCCGAACGATCTCCGGCGTAGACCGGGTGGAGCGGCTCGACCAACAAACGGACCCCGTGGTTCTGAGCTTCATCGGCCAGCGCCCCGATGCCATCGCGAATCTGTTCATAGTTGGTTCGAGGATTCTGCCCAACAGTCGCGCCACAAACCAAAACCACTGATGGCAGTTCAAGGAGCTCAGCCTCCCGAATTACCTGGCGATTCATTTCGAGTGCGTCGCGACGCTCTTTTTTCGTCTCGCCAGTGAAAAATCCACCGCGAACCAGAGAGATTCCGGTAAGACCGGCATCACGAACCTGCCTCGCCACTCCGCACAAATCCTCGCCTTCGACCGTTTCCCGCCAAATGGAAATCCCGCCGATCCCGCGTTTGGCATACCCTTCGATACACTCGCCAATCGACCACGGCTTCGTGGTGAAAGTATGAACAGCGAGATCCTGGTAACTCATTGAATCCTAAAGTTCGTATCCTAGGCGAAGGGCACAATCGGCCATCATTTCCTTTTCCCAGTCCGGCCGACGAGGACATTGCGGATGCGGCTCGCTTGAGGGAATTCGGCCGAGGAGATGCTGGAAAACCGCACAGCTGTGCTTGTAAGCCGGAACGGCATCACGAAAACCGACGTTTCCAAGATACTGAAGAGCATCATTCAGCTCGTAGTAGTCTTCATCGCCCTCGGCCCACAACCGGTCGCGCTTCGCAAACTTTTCGGGACAGAAAGCCGCCAACCCGAGAAGATAGTCAGATCCGTATTCAATCATATCGATGCCGAGATCATTGCCGGTATAAATCCGGAAGTCGGGACGAATTTCATCCCGCAAGGCCAAGCGTTTAAGCTCCTCCCCTCGGCTCAGCGATGAGTGCTTGATTCCCTTCAGAGAGGGAATCGCCATCAAGCCACGAATCACTTCTTCGGAATAAATCATTCCGTTGGGGGCAAACATCTTACCCAGCTCAAATCCCAGGACCCGGTCATAACGGTCACAGATCGTGGCATAAAGATCGATGATTTCTCCGGCGCTCCAGTCATGAAATCGGGTCGTTTGAAAAAGAATGGGAGTGCCTCCTTTTTCAACAATGGCGTCCGCTCCTTTAAAGTAGAGATCGAGAAGTTCGCCCTCCAACCCCTCGACAAACACGCCACCCACAAAATCCCTACCGTCCCCCAGCGCACCACGAGTCCAATCGAGAATCTGCAAGCGCTCCGCATCGGTCAGATAGTTAGCATAGCCCGTGTCCATGTTCACCGCACAGGTCAATCCGGCATCGGTCGTCTGGACCACCGCATCCTCGAAAGCGTTCCGAGCGATGGATCCATCGCTTTCATAAGGCAACAGGCAGGCGGCCACCCCTTCCGGTTTGCGACCAAAACACTTTGCCGACTCTCTCGCCTGAACCCCTGTCTCACTCATCAGAATTCAGATTTCTCGAAATTGACGACTTAGCAAGAACTGTGACTAACAAAATGAGTTCCCGCTCCCCTGATCTCATAGCCTCCATGACGCGATTGATGAAAGCCACCTTCAAACCGTCCAGTAGGCTGGAAGGTAAACAGTCGCTTCATGAAAGGCCTCCCACTTCTTCCCCTTCTTCTTGTTCAGTTAAACGCCAATCCGATCCTCGAAGAGTCCTTTGCCTACGACGATGGCAATGTTAACGGACTCGATGGCGGTCTCGGCTTTGGGGGAGCCTGGAGCAGCACTTTCCGGAATCCGACCGTGGCCGCTCCTGATCTGACCTGGGGGGAGCTTCTCACCAGTGGAAGCAGCTCCCGTGGTGGGTCGTGGAGTGGCGTGGTTCGCTCGGTAGGAACCTCTCTTTCTTCAGCAGGCTTACTCGATCATGGAGCGACCGTCTGGTTCAGCGTGATTTTTGACCTAGAAAACCAGAACACAACCAACGCCGACCTCAATCTGTCGCTGGGCACTTCTCAATTTGCCGGTGGCGTTTTTGCCGACCGGGAAAATCTCGCCTCTGGCGAAGGAATCGGGGTCACCCACAGTGGGGGACGCATTCAGGGTGTTTATTGGCAGGACAACGACTCCGACACCATCTCCGAGCGGGTTGAAAACAACAGCTCCACCACCATCAACGGCCGCAACGGCAACCTCACCCGCGCCCTCATCGTGGGGCGGATCGACTGGGGCGCCGATGAAACAGCCGATGAGACGCTGACCCTCTACACTCCCGGGGAAGATCTGGTTCTTGGGGACACCCCCGCGATGGCGGCCTGGAACATTCCCGCGATGGACCAATCGGCTTTCACCCAGCTGGCCCTCCAGTACAAAGACACCCCGAGAATTGATGAAATCCGGTTCGGCGCAACCTCTGCCGACGTTCTGCCCACAGCAGCGGGCCCTCCAGTCGAACCCTTGATTACCTCAATCACCAAGATCGATGCCACCACCTATGAACTGACCGTCACAGCAGGAGTCTCGGCCAGCTTTTCGGTCCTCTCTTCCGAAACCCTTGATTTTTCCAGCGGCATCCTCGTAGGCGAGCTCACCCAAGGCGATCCGGCTGATCCCGGCACGATCAACCCGGCTGGTGAAGTGATCACCACCGATGAGAACGGGGCTGCCACTTTCCGAATGACCTCGGAATCCGCACGAAACTTCATTCGTCTCGAGCCCCTCATTTTGGTTGGCCTTTAGCCCATGGGATACTTGATCTCCTCACTCACTCGGTCGATCTGGGCGAGGGTCTTTTTATCGAGAACCAAATCGGCAGCCTTTAAGATGGGCTTCATTTGATCCACCGAACGGACTCCGACGATGGTGGAAGCGACAAAATCGTGTTGCTTGCTCCAAGCTGTCGCGAGGGTGGTGACATCCAGATCCAGCTCGGCGGCAATTTGACCGAATCTTTTGGTGGAAGCGATACTAGCTTCATTGACAAATCTGGTCGCCATCGCCTTTTGACGAGGACCGCCATTCTTCAAATAATCGGTGAACCGGGCTCCATCCGGCACTCCTTCGTTGTATTTCCCGGTGAGGACTCCTCCGGCCAAAGGGCTGTAGGGCAACAGACTGACCTGCTCATGACGGAGGCATTCGGCCAGTTCATCCTCGTCTCGCCGGTTATTAAGCGAAAAGTTATTTTGGACGGTATCAACCCGGGTCAACCCTTCGACCTCGCTGGTCCAGAGGCTTTTCATAACCCCATACGGATTATCGTTGCTAAGGCCAATCGCGCGAACTTTCCCCTCCTTCACGAATTCGTCTAACACTTCCAAAGTATCCACCGCCCGCATCCCGTGATCGGGCCAATGCACCTGATAAAGATCGACGTAGTCCGTCCCCAACCTCCGAAGGCTCCCTTCGAGCGCCCGTCGCAAATGGACCCGGTCCAAGGCCGCCTTACCGTGCCGAATGGGCGGATTGAACCAACCGTGGGCCGCTCCCGCCACCTTCGTCGCGATAATCACCGACTCACGAGGCTTGGACTTCATCCACTCCCCCACCCATTCCTCAGTCAAACCGGCCAATTCTTCACTCGGCGGAACCGGATAAACCTCAGCGGTATCAAAGAAATCGATCCCTGATTCAACCGATTCATCCATAATCCGAAAACTCTCCCCCTTGTCGGCCTGCGTTCCAAAGGTCATGGTTCCCATGCAAATCTCGCTGACCACAATCCCGCTCGTCCCAAGACGTCTTTTTTCCATGCCCCAACCTCCGCACAGTCAGCCCGGCAAGCAAGTGCCTTCCATAAAAAACCGCTCGCGCCAAAGCTGTTCTAGAATCTAAGAATACGAATTTCTTTTCATCAAAAGCGCAGAACGTTTTTACCTGACCAGAGGAAATGAATTGAAGCACCACTGCCCCTCCGGGCTATTACCCCCTCGACTCAGCGCTCGGCGCCAACAAGAAAATCGAAGAAGACAAGAAAACCGAACCATGATAGAAGCCATTCGTAATGATTACCTCTACCTGTGAAAGCATTCCCAGCCGTCAAATCAGCGAACACCTCGGAATTGTTTGCGGCAACACCGTAAGAGCCAAACACGTCGGTCGCGACATCATGGCCGGCCTGAAAACTCTCGTCGGAGGCGAGGTCGGTGGATACACCGAAATGCTTCAGGAATCCCGCAACCAAGCCACCGACCGCATGGTGGCTCAAGCCAAAGCAATGGGCGCCGATGCCATCGTCAATGTCCGATTCACCACCTCCCAAGTGGCCCAGGGCATGTCCGAAATGCTCGCCTTCGGCACTGCGGTCAAACTGGCCTGACTCCCGGTCCCCCTAGTTAGCGGGAACTTCATTGACCGTGTAATAAGCATGTCGATGAAGAAGCTCCCCGCCATCGCTCGAACGCAGTGCACCCATATCGAGCTCGTGGCAGTGTCCTTTCTTGAGTTCGCTGAGATCAATCTCAGCGGACAAGCCATCTTTGGATAAGCGCACCGCTTTGACCGCCGGTTTGGTCTCATCGATTTCCGGACCGCCGTAAGCTCCCCGGTAGGGATGAGTGAACGTCGAAATCACGTAAGACTCCGGCCTACTCCCGGTTTTGACGTCCACCGGTTTGGTAAAGGTTACTTTGAAGCCCTTGGGAGTAATCTGCACCACCTTAATTTCAAAGGGCATCTCGCCAGTCCAATCCAATCGTTCGAGAGCGAAAGGCTTGAGTCCGCGCACCGGCCAACCGCGATTGGTTCCGCCGGCCAACAGACTTCCTCCCGGAGTAAACTGCACATTCAGGATGCCGGTTGAAAGCTCTTCACGGAAGGGATAACAAGCTCCCTGCCACACCCCGTTCACCTGCTCGGTGGTCGCCCGCATAATTACCGACTGGGTGTAGTCCCCCAAAAAGATCTGTTTCTCAAACGGTCCAAACTTCCCCTTGGTGTCATTGATGACAAACCCCGTGATGGAGCGCCCCATGCGAATGTATGGGAAGATCACGGCGTAGGGAATGAGCTCGGGAACCCGCTCTTTTTCCAGAAGAATCGTGGAACCGGCATTGGGTTCCACCGGCTTCTCCAATCCGGGAGCATACTGATACCAATTGTAGCTTGCCGGGTGTCCCATGAACCCACCTTCCTTGACGAACTTCAAACTACAGGAGCAATTCCAAGGACCCTGGCTCTCGATGTAAAAAAGAGCTCCGTATTCGTTGAAACCAATTCCGCCGGGGCTCCGCATCCCGCTGGCAATAGGAATGCTCTTTCCATCCGGAGTGATCTTGAATCCCCACCCACGAAACAGCTGGCGCGAATGGTAGGAGGCCGAAAGGCCAAGTGCGACGTAGAGGTTTCCTTCGGGGTCAAACTTCGACCCAAAGGCATACTCGTGATAACTGCCGTATCCCCAGGCATCGGACACGACATCAAAAGTATCCGCCTGGCCATCATCATTGGTGTCACTTAACTTGGTCAGCTCACAACTCTGTGTCACGTAGAGCACCCCGTCTTTCCAGGCCAAGCCAAAGATCTCATCGAGTCCAGTGGCAAAGAGATGATACTTCGGCTCGGGGCGCTGTTGATCGACACCTGAAACAAAAAAGATATCTCCCCGTCTGGTTCCTACAATGATACGTCCATCAGGATGGGTCGCGAAAGCTCCGGCCTCGACCACTAAATCCTTGGGAATAGGAATCTGGGTGATAGGATAATACTTTCGTTCCCGCTCGGCGGTCCCCCACCGTTCGCCCACCTCTTCAGCCGATGCCGGAGAAAGAAGAACCACCATTCCCAGAATTCTAGCGCACCATTTCATAATCAATCGAGTAGTTGGTTTTTCCTTTTGCCAAAGCAATCCGAACGAGCAGTTCCATCTCTCCTTCTCTCGCCGATGGTCTTAAAATTGTATTTTCCCCCGACACTTTGATCTTCAATCCGGGAACAGCAAAAACGCCTTCCGACTCCTTAGTTATTTTGCCAGCCAACGCTCGGAAGTAGATCAAACCCTTTTCAGCCGAATCGAAAACAAACTTCCGCGCCAATATATCCCCGTCCCGCACTTCCGATTGATCTGCAATCGTCACTTGGTGACAGAGATACCTAAAGGTTGGATTTCCCGTTTGATCAAAGGAATATCCTTTGAAGGCGTAGCCATGGTTTCCGGGATAGAGCGGGTCTGAGATGACCGGGTTTTCCTTTGTCGTTACCGGCTTCAAAGGCCAAGGGCTTTTCTCATCCTTTAACTGCAGGAAGGCCACTTCTTGGGCTAATTGAACAGGGCGCTCCAAAGGATTGAAATCGCCCGCCGCCTGCGACCGCCAATTCGCGTTGACGAACTCTCCTGACCAAATCGCGGAAAGCGCGCCATTTTGTGCATTGAAAGCATAGTTCAATCCCTCCGGATAACCGACGGCAATGCCACGGTATCCCGCCACCCGGCTTCGCCCGCGATACACCCTCACCTTGTCCTTCACCTCCAGCTTGTTGGGCTTGGAAGTCAGTCCCTTCGGATCACGGGCTGATCGTCCCAGAGAAAATTGATACCAAAGCGCCCGAAGTTGCTCGTGCGTTTCTCCATTTAATATCTCGGTCTGCACCGCTTTTCCATCCGGCCAATAATTCGGCATAATGATTCCCGGGCGATGCTTTGCCGGATTCTTCATAAATTCGTAGAACCAACCCGGTTGCAGGCGCTGGTAGGTCAGGATGAGATCGTATCCCTTCATCGCCGGACCGTCCTTGCCATTGTAATTGTGGCAGGAAATACAGTTCAGCCCTTCGGAGCCCAGCAAGAGGTGCCCTCCGTTGCTGATCATGGGACGATCCTGCCGGTTCGGCGGGGGCAGTTCGACCTTGGGCATTTCGTCGACCCTAGCGAGCATTTCTCCCAAGCCTTCCAGAGCTTTCCGCCCATATTGCGGCATGCGGGTCTTCATGTAGGGCCGCACCGACATGCCCTCATACAAAACCTTCCCCAACCATTCGGGACGCAACTTTCCTCCGATCTTGGTCAAGGGCGGCGGGATTCGCGCAGCATCTCCGAGTGCCTCTTCGGTGGTGTGGAAGAATCCGTCAAGTTCGTCGGCCACGCCCCCAAAGTCATCACGCCGATGACAAGCGATGCAGTTCAACTGTATCATCTTCAGTTCCACCTGCCTCAAATCAGTCAGCTTTTCGGACTTTTGCAAAGCCTCGCGAATCTCCTTCGCCTGACCTTCCGAGAGCTGGTAATCAACTCCCTTGCCGTCCAAACATCCTTTGCTGAGATCCATCAAACCGAAAGCCGGTCCTGAGGGTTTCTTGCTTTGCCCCATGTCATGACAGGAGACGCAGTTGTATTTCTCAAAATTGGCCTTGCCCGCGGCAATCAGCTGCGGAGTTGTCTGGCTTCGAACCATCTTGCGACCTCCTCCGAAATACGCCTCAAGGTCCGCCGCTTCCTTTGAAGTGAGCTTGAGATTTGGCATCCTCCCCGAAGGCCTAACCGCCAGCGGATCCATCAAAAACCTCGCCAACTCTCCCTCGTGATACTTGCCGCTGACATGCTTGAGGGAAGCCACCCCGGCAGACTTTAGGGGAATCCCCTTTTCGGAACGGGGCGAATGACAGGCCACACAACCCACTTCATGAAAAACCTCATGACCTGATTTGAAGTCTCCTTTCACCGGCTTTACGGGTTCTTCGGAGACCAACGATCTCAGATAATGGCTGATGGACTCACTGACCTTGCTTTTCTCCTCGGGCGAGAGTTCTGCCAACACGTCCGGCATGGTAGTGCCCGGATGGGTGCCGTGGGGATCGGATAGATATTTTCGAAGATAATCGCCAGAAAGCCGGGAACCCACCTGTCGAAGATCAGGAGCTTCCTTCACTGTTCCCGGAATGCCATCATGACAGGCGGCACAGCGTAACTCGGACAGCAAAACCCGTCCCTTGTCCTTCGAGGACAAAGGGTGCTTCCCCTCCAAACCTGGCACCACCGGCCCGGCCACCAAACAACCCGTCAAAATGGCCCAAAGGCCTGATCCAGCCATCAAGAAGCGCATTCCGAATCATCCAACGGGTAGCTTCAAAAGCAATCCCGATTTGTCGCTCACCCCGAGCACGCTCTCCTGATTTAAAATTCTCAATGGACGTTCGCTGTTCGTCGTTCAATCTTCCCCTATGGCCGACACCATCCGCATAGCCGCCGGTTGCCTCAATCAAACCCCTCTCGACTGGGCGGGGAACCGTCGCCGTATCCTCGATGCCATCGCGCAAGCCCGCGACGCACAGGTCACCGTCCTTTGCCTCCCCGAACTCGCAATCACGGGCTATGGATGCGAGGACCAGTTCCTCTCCCACGAAGTGGCGGAACGAGCCTGGGACAGCCTTAACGAGATCGCACCCGAAACGACCGGCATGGTGGTGGCCATCGGCCTTCCGGTCTGGGTCAAGAATGCCGTTTACAACGCGGTCGCAGTGATTTCCGACGGCGAGATCATCGGGCTCGTTGCCAAGAAAAACCTGGCCGGCGACGGCCTGCATTATGAACCCCGTTGGTTTCACGCCTGGCCGGAAGGAGTGATCGTGACCGACAAGTTTGGCGACCTTCACCTTCCCATCGGAGACCCGATCTTCAATCTCGGTGGAATCCGCATTGGCCTCGAAGTCTGCGAAGACGCCTGGGTGGCCGATCGCCCCGGACGGCTTTTTGCGGGAAGTGGTGTCGACATCATCCTCAATCCTTCCGCATCTCACTTCGCCTTTGCCAAGCAGGAAGTGCGCGAACAATTTGTGCTCGAAGGCTCCCGCGCCTTCGGTGCCGTCTATGTTTATGCCAATCTTTTGGGTAACGAAGCAGGCCGGGCCATTTATGATGGAGGTGGCCTGATTGCCTCCGCTGGACAAATCGTGGCCGAGGGAATCCGCTTTTCCTTCGAGGATGTGACCCTCGTTCAAAAGACCGTCGATATCGAACGCAACCGGCTCCATCAGGCCCGGACAGTGAGCCGTCAAATCGACGTTCAGGGACTTTCTGAAATCGAGATCCCGTTCGACTGGCCCGAAGTGACCCGACACGACGGCTTGGAGCCCGTCCCACCGATGCCGAAGGATGAAGAGTTCACCCGCGCGATGGCTTTGGCCTACTTCGACTACCTTCGTAAATCGTGGTCTGGCGGTTTCGTGGTTTCCCTGAGTGGCGGAGCCGATTCAGCAGCCGTTTCGACCTTTGTCAAAATCATGATCGATCTCGCTCTCAATGAACTGGGCGAGGAGGGCGTGCGAAAAAAACTGCCCCACCTCGATCTTCCCGAAAGGGCGGAAAACTGGATGAAACTGCTCCTGTTCTGCGCCTACCAGGGGACCAAAAACTCAGGCCCGACCACCCGCGAAGCCGCCCGGGCGGTTGCCAGTGCCATTGGTTGCGAGTACGCCGAGTGGGAGGTCGATGACCTTGTCGAGGGTTACGAAAGTACGATCGAATCCGTACTCGGCCGAAGCCTTTCATGGGATCAGGACGACATCACCCGTCAAAACATCCAAGCCCGGGTCCGCGCCCCGGGGATCTGGATGTTTGCCAATCTTCGCAACTCGCTTTTGCTCGCTACTTCCAACCGATCGGAAGCTGCAGTTGGCTACGCGACCATGGACGGCGACACCTCCGGCGGAATCAGTCCGATCGCGGGTATTGACAAACATTACCTTCGCCAATGGCTTCGTTTCATGGAAACCACCGGCCTTCCGGAATCTCCCGCCATCCCAGCTCTTTCCCACATCAACGTCCAGAACCCCACCGCCGAACTCCGCCCGCAAAGCGAAAAGCAGACCGACGAAAATGATCTGATGCCTTACCCGGTGCTCGACACCTTGGAGCGTGCGGCCATTCGGGACAAAAAAGGGCCCAAAGCGGCCCTAGAGGTCATCCGTTCGATCTACCCCGAATACTCCGAGGACGACCTCGTCGACTGGACCAAAAAGTTCTACAGCCTCTGGTGCCGGAATCAGTGGAAACGCGAACGCTACGCGGTCTCCTTCCACGTCGATGATCAGAACCTCGACCCGAAAACATGGTGCCGCTTTCCCATTCTCTCATCAGGATTTGCGGAGGAGCTCTCGGAAATCTGACCTCCTATCAACCGGGCCACGCCCCCTCACCCAACAGGCATTGGTATATTCAATGTAACAACAAACCGTTTGCACCCAGCAGATCGGAGGATATGCTACATGGTTGATGCGTGCTTTTCTCCCGCTTTTCAGGGTTTTGATTCCGATCTCCGTGGTGGTGGTCGCCATCATGACTGGGGACAGGCAAGCCAAAGAAGGGGGCCGAACCAGAGAATTTTCTCCTGCCACCTCGAGTGCCGCTCGGAACCATCTCCGTCAGCAAACCCAGTGGCGGGAACACCTCAATCACACTCCGAAACTGGCACGCTACCAGAAAACTTTGCTTCGGATCTCCGAACGTCTTCCTTTTGATTCCTTTTCGTCTCTGACCCCGGAACTTCAGCAACGGCTGGCGGCTTTTGCCGAGTCCCGATTGAACCCCGAACTCATCCCTGCCACCATCTGCTGGGAACCCGGCGTGCCAATGGAAGTCATTTCGGCCTTCCACGTAGTCGAAGAAATGGCAAACGAGCTTCCGCCCCCTACCGCGAGTGCGACTCAATTCAGTGATGATAACCGCTGGGGACGCAACGCCACTTTCCGGTCAATTCTGGAGCCGACCGAGCAAGGCCTCCCGACCACTCTGACTTGGAGCTTTATGCCCGATGGCACGAGCATTTTTGGATTCAACGAAGAACCGACATCTGACAGTGATCTTATCGCATTCCTGGATGCCCGCTATGGAGTGACCAATGGCGGCAGTAATCTCACCACCCGCCCGTGGTTTTCGGTTTTCCAGGCGGCCTTTGACAATATCGCCAGCCTCACCGGAATCACCTACGTTTACGAACCTAACGATGACGGAGCTGCTCTCACCCAATCAAACTTGCCTTCAGGGCGCCTAGGTCGACGAGGAGACGTTCGGATCGGAGGACACTTTGTCGACGGTGAATCGGGCGCTAATACTCTCGCCTATAACTTTTTCCCCAGCGCCGGGGACATGATTATTGACACAGGCAACACCAGCTTCTTCGGAGACCTTTCCAGCAACTCCTTGAACCTGCGCAACGTGGTCGAACACGAGCACGGCCATGGCCTTGGGCTCAGCCACGTGTGCCCGGTCAACCAGACCAAGCTCATGGAACCCTTTATCTCAAGGCGATTTCGCGGGCTACAACTCGATGACATCTTTTCGCTCAACCGCCTCTATGGAGATTTCTACGAGAAGCAAAACTCATCCCGAAACAACGACTCAACTGGAAATGCCTCCCTTCTTGAAGTCTCCACCGGCGACCTTTTTAGGAAGGAGTTCCTTAGTATCGATGACAACAACGATGTCGACTTTTACCGTATCGATAACATCCCGGCGGACGCCTTTGTAACCTGTAGAGTGATTCCCGTCGAAACTCCTCCCGGCTTTGTCGAAGGGCCGCAAAACGCAAGCGGTTCGTGCTTGTCTGAAAATCCGTTCGATTTTTCAAACGTCCACGACCTAAGTCTGGACCTCCTTGCTGCCGATGGCTCGACCGTTTTGGATTCGGCAAGCGGACAACCAGTCGGACAGAACGAAGAAATTCTTGCCTACAAAACCGAAGACACCGGAACGGTCTACCTCAAAGTGGATGGAGACAGCACCAACAGCGCACAGCTCTACACGCTCGAAATCGCCATCGAAAACCTCACTCCATTTGAAGTATGGACCCGTGAGCAAGCCTTGCCTGAGCTGTCGGCCTCGGCCGGAGATGACCCTGATCAGGATGGTATCCTCAATGTGCAGGAATACTACTTCGGCCTTTCCCCACTCGTGCCTCAGTTTTCGGAACCGATCTCCTCGGCTTTATCACCTGACGGGAGCCGCTACCTCTTTTCCTTTAACCGCGATCCAAACGCCCAGCCTGGAGATGTTTTCTTCCAAATCAGCGAAAATCTGGTGAATTGGTCGAACTTCGCGCCCACCCCCGATCAGATTAGTGTCGTCCCGAGAGACGCCATGCAATCGGTCACAATCGAGATACCCGCAACGGGAGCCGGACGCTACCTTCGCATTGCAATTACCCCTCCTAACTGATATCTGGAGTTCTAGCGATCGGGCTTGTCCAGGTCGACCATTGGAAATCCTTTTCGAATTCCGGAAACCTCAGTCTGAAAAACGCCAGTGTAGCAGTATTGACCTCAAGTAGTTTGGAAAGATCCCAGCAAAAGCCCGCGATTCCGCCCGAAAGAAATCCCGGCCTCCGTTCGAGAGCCGATCTACTGGTTATTCGCGTCAGCCATCTCGTGTCTACCAAGTAATTCGTCCTGCTCGAAGTTTCAATTCCATCCGGTCCTTGAAAGACGAGATGTCGTCCACCGGTCAGACCGGCTTACGGATATGCATCCAAGCATGAACATGAGGTTTGCCACGGAAGTAGCAAATCATATTGGGCCCTTCGATCTGCCAAACATCCCAAACCTCATCCTTCCCGATGTTTTCGTCTTTGTAGAAAGCCATGTGGAGGTGGTCAAAACCGCCGGCCTCCACGAGTTTGAGAGCTTCCTTAGAGTCTTTCTCGCGGAAGGGAGCCATGAGATCAGCCAAGACTTTACGGACGTGATCCTTCTGATCTCCGCTCATGTCGCCAACCCGAATTCCGTCCAGACCAACTTTTTTTCCGGTTAACTCAATGGTCTTGTTTCCCTTTTCACCCCGGCTCTTCCCGAGCAAAGCGGTCTTGCGCTGTTTGCCGTCGAGCATTTGATAGACCTCATTCGCTCGCACCGCCTGATACCAATAAGCATTGCCCTTGTGATCCGGTTTCTCATTAAATCCATCAGCGGCATGGCCATAAAAAAGAGGACCTCCGAAAGCCGCTCCTTCCACCGAGTCACCATCGCAACGACGGGTGCAGTGACGTCCCGTCAGCACAAACTCAAACTTCCCGGTTCCCGGCTTCCCAAAGATGGCCACTGACGAGCCTCCTTCGAAACCATCAATCCCACTGTCCCACTCGACCTGATCATAGACCTTCTGGGCATATTCCTCGCTGTGCAGCTTCATGAAAATCTCCTTGATCATGGCCTGCTGATCCTTGCTGTAGTCTTCCACCAAGGTCTTGGTGATGAGCCAATTGTTGTCGACCTTTTCCCGCAACTTGTGCTCGAACGGGAAGCAAACCGCTTTTCGTTGCTCCTCGCTCAAGGAGTCGTAGAAGCTCTTGACCAAGGTCTCCGAGTCTCCCTTTTTGTTTTCGGCACCGATAATGGGAATGCTGCCCAAACCTAGGCCTGCCGCGATTCCGGACGATTGGCGGAGGAAGGAACGACGATCAAGTAGGTTAGGTTGTTCGTTGGAATTCATGTGAAGCAAATGTTTTCTGTAACCAGAGTAACTAGGTCAGCCACTGATACCACCTAAAAGACTCATTTGAGGGATTCGACAAGATGCCCCAAGGCCTGATCGATTCCCGGAAACTCAAATTGATAACCACTTTTTTCGAGCACTTTTGGAACCACCCGGGTGCTTGCCAACAAACCCTCCCGGGCAAAATCTCCCAGCAAAAGCGTTAGGGCGAAGGCCGGAGCCGGAAAAATGGTGGGGCGCCTCAAGGCCCGGCCCACCGCCTTGGTAAATTCACGATTGATAACAGCTCCGGGCGCAACCAGATTGACAGGGCCGAAAATTTCATTTTCGAGGCAGTGAACGATCGCGCCAATTTCATCGTTCAAATGGATCCAAGGCATCCATTGCCT
>JBMYLT010000002.1:0-274125 GCA_049596615.1 Akkermansiaceae bacterium
GCGCCCACCTTGTTTCGCGAACGTGCTCCGGAAGACATTGGCGTCAACTTCGTCAATCCCATTGATGCAAAGCATGATCTCAAAAGGCTTTATATTTCGGGTTTTGCCGCAGGTGGTGCCTCCGTCGGAGATTTTGATCAAGACGGTTTATTAGACGTTGTGTTGACCTCGGGAGCGCGTGCCAGTCGTATCTATCGGCAAGTTTCTCCATGGAAATTTGAGGAAGTTGCCTGGGATCCTGAACTTAGCGAATTGTGGTCAAGTGGAGCGGCTGTGCTCGATATCGATAATGATGGCGATTTGGATATTTATCTCTGCAACTACGATGTCCCCAACTCTCTCTACATTAATGTGACCGAGCCAGGTGGTAAGATTCGCTTTGAAGAAAGGGCAAAAGAGTGGGGACTTGATATCGCCGATGCGAGCTTAAACCCCTCCTTTGCCGATTATGACAACGATGGTGATATCGATATTTTTATTCTCACCAGCGAGTTTAAGAGGGCGAATGGACGGCCTAAAGAACTGCCCATCAATGGAAAAGATACTGCTACCCCAACACTCAAGCCCGGCTTTGAGAAGTACTATGAGTTAGTCAAAGAGGGGGAACGCAATTATGTCTATTACAACGCGGGCCGGGAGAATATCCTGTTGCAAAATCAAATCGCCCAGGGCGCAAAAACTTTCAAAGACGTCTCAAAGGAGGCGGGGATTAAGGAGCGCACTTTTGGGCTTTCCTGCACTTGGTATGATCACGACAACGATGGGGACATGGATCTCTATGTTTGTAATGACTTTACCGATCCAGATCAGCTTTATTTGAATAATGGGAATGGGACCTTCACCGATGTGATCAGATTGGCTGCTCCCTACACGAGCTGGTATGCGATGGGCTCCGATACTGCAGATTTGAATAACGACGGGCGTTTCGATCTCGTCGTTGCGGATATGGGAATGACTTCTCATTTCAAAGCCAAGACCACCATGGGCGACATGAGTATCCACAAGAAGTTTTTGGATACTGCCATTCCGAGACAAGCCATGCGCAACACCTGCATGATTAATACAGGAACCGGCCGCTTCCACGAAGTGGCTTACATGGCAGGTTTAGCCAATACAGATTGGACATGGGCGGTAAAGCTTTCGGATTTTGACTGTGATTCGCTGGTCGATGTCTTCTTTGCCAATGGGATGGCTCGCAAAACTAACGATTCAGACCGCCCGATGCCACTCGAATTCATGTTTGGGAATACCGAATTCGACTTCTTCGGCGATAACGATACGAGAGAAGAGGATAACTTAGCTTTTAAGAATAAAGGGGATCTAAAGTTTGAGAATGTCTCCGGAGACTGGGGGATCAAAGATTCTACCATGAGCTACAGCGCGGCGACTGGAGACCTCGATAATGATGGTGATCCCGACTTGATTGTGGCCCACCTCGATCGGGCTGTTTCTTTTTACGAAAACACCACCAACTCTGAGAAGAAGCGTCTTTCAGTCTCTCTCAAAGGAACCTCAAGCAACTCTCATGGAGTGGGGGGAGTGGTTAAAGTGACTTGCGGAGGAGTCACCCAAACTAAAATGGTCAACCCGATGACGGGATACATTTCTTGTAACCAGTCCGTGCTTCAATTTGGTCTTGGTGATCAGGAAGAGGTGCAGAAAATCACCGTTCTGTTTCCCAGCGGAGGGGTGCAAACCTACCGTGACCTCAAGGCAGGTTTTCATTATGTCATCACCGAGGAGAAAGAGCCCAGCGAAATGCGCCAAGTGGAGCGTCCGAGGCCAGACTTCTTGAAGGTAAAGCTTCTTGAGTCAAGCCGTCACCGTGAGCTTCCTTTCGACGATTATATCGAACAGCCCCTTTTACCCTGGAAGCAATCTCAGATGGGACCTGGCATCGCTTGGGCTGACATCGACGGAGATGGAGACGAGGATTGTTTTCTCTCTCAGGGGGATGGAATTGCAAGTATGCTCTCGATTCAAGGAAATGACCGACGCCTGACATCAAAGCGTAACCAAATCTTCACAGCCCATAGGAAATCCGAAGATATGGCACCTCTCTTCTTTGATGCCGATAGTGATGGTCGCCTCGATCTTCTCGTCACGAGTGGGAGTATTGAGCATCCAGAAGGGGATAAGGCCTACCGCGACCGTATTCATCTTGGTGGGGGTGAGGCTGGTGAGTTCACGGAGACCTACTACCTTCCTGGAAAACCCTTCAGCTCGAGTGTTGCCGCCGCGGCTGATTTTGACCGGGATGGGGATTTGGATCTCTTTATTGGAGGTCGCGTAGTTCCCGGGCGCTGGCCGGAGTCCCCAAGAAGTCAGCTTTATCTCAATGAAAGTCAGCCTGGAAAATTGAAGTTTGAACTCGCTTCAGAAGAGCAGGCCGGAGTTCTGAAGCAGTGTCAGCGGGCGACTTCGGCTTTGTGGACTGATCTTGATCGAGATGGCTGGATGGATCTTATCGTCACCCACGAATATGGCCCACTTCGCGTCTTTTTGAACCAAGAAGGGAAGCTCATTGATCTCTCCGAAGAAACGGGGCTGTCTGAATTGAAGGGGGTTTGGAATGGGATTGCCGCTCGGGATCTCGATGGCGACGGGGATATGGACTATATCGTGTCCAATTTCGGAATTAATACCACTTACAAAGGAAGTAAGAAAAAGCCGGAATTTCTCCATTATGGAGACCTTGATGGGACCGGGAAGTTTCGCGTGGTGGAGGCCAAAACTGGTGACGACTGTGCTCTTCCAAGACGGGGCTATAGTTGCTCGAGCAGTGCCATGCCATCGCTGAAGACAAAGCTCGGAAGCTACAACAAATTCGCCATTTCCAGCTTGGTAGATATCTACTCAACCGATCGTGTCAAAAACAGCGGGAAGCTGCAAATGACTGAGATGTATAGCATCGCACTCTACAATGAGTCCTCGGAGGACAAGATTTCTCTCGTTCCCGTGCATCTCCCACGAACCGCTCAGCTTGCTCCTGGTTTTGGGGTTGTCATCACCGAGCTCAATGGAGACAGCAAGCCAGACATCGTGATTGCCCAAAACTTCTTCTCTCCTCAGCGTGAGGTTGGAAGAATGTCCGGGAGTAGTGGAGCCGCCTTCTTGAGTGTCTCTTCGGGGCGTGATTTTGAGGTCCATGAGTCTTTCCAAAGTGGGTTGATCCTCACTGGGGACGTCAAGGCGGTCACCGTCAATGAGTTTAACGGAGACGGGGTGCCAGATCTTTGTTTTACTGAGAATCGTGGACCCGTGAGCACCTTCCTGAATACCAGCAGAAAGAAGTTTGTCGGTGTTCGTATTAATGGTCAAAAGGGAAATACGAGAGCGATTGGTGCACTCTTGAGCTTCAAGACTGAAAATGGACAAAATCAGACCGTTGAGATCACAGGCGGTGGAAATTACCTCTCTCAGTCGAGTAATACCCAATTTTTTGGTCTAGGTGAGGATCAATCAGGAACACTCAGGGTGATTTGGCCTGATGGAAAAGAATTCGTTCTCGAAGATGTGAAGCAGGGTCTCGTTAATCTCAACTGGAATTAGTTGAGATCATCGCTGCCCTTGGACTTTCCAGAACGGCGACTTTCTTCAAGTAGAGTGGGTCTAGCTTTCGGAGACGGGCTTTACCTGATTCGATGGTCTCAACAGTGACTTCCTGCTCATTGGTCGGGATCTGTCTCTTTCCTGCCCTTACCAGAAACTTCCCACTCGCAGTCTGCTCGACATTGCCCACGTGATTGTTATAGCATCCCTTGGTATCCTTTCTTTTCCTAGGCGTTCGCTCGAATGATTGGGGAAAATCTACAAAAAACGACCAATTCTACAAAATCTTACCACTTATGAAGATTCTTTTTATTCTCTTTAGTTTCCTGTTTTTCAATGCTTTACGGGCAAAAAGCCAGCCAAACATCATGGTGTTTTTAGTCGACGATATGGGTGTGATGGACAGCTCGGTGGCTTTTCTGACCGACGGGAATGGGAAGGCCAAGCGCTACCCCTTGAACAAATACTATCGCACGCCGTCGATGGAGCGGCTTGCCAAACAAGGGGTTCGATTCAACCAGTTTTACGCCATGAGCGTTTGTTCGCCCTCGCGGATTTCTATCCTGACCGGCCAGAATGCGGCCCGTCACGGGGCCACCAACTGGATCAATCCTTCCCGGGACAATGGTGGTAAGTTTGGACCGCCGAACTGGGATTGGAAGGGCCTGACGAAGGCCGAGGTTAGTTTGCCCGGCCTTCTCGCCAAGCAGGGATACCGGACCATCCACGTGGGGAAGGCGCACCTGGGTCCCCGGGGAAGCGAAGGCTCCGAGCCTTTGAACGTTGGGTTCCAGCGCAATGTTGGGGGAGCGTCCTTTGGAGCTCCGGGAAGCTACTACGGTGAGGCTGACTACGGACACAAGGGGAAGAGGAAATCCCACGCGGTTCCCCACCTCAAGGAGTATCATGGAACCAAGACTTTCCTGACCGAAGCGCTCACTCTTGAGGCCAAAAAGCAGGTGAAAGCCGCGGTCGATGAAGGAAAGCCCTTTTTCCTTCACTTTGCCCACTACGCCGTGCACGCCCCCTTCCACTCGGATCCTCGCTTTGCGGGCCATTACAAGGATTCCGGGAAGTCCAAGCAGGCCCAGGCCTTTGCCACCCTGATCGAGGGCATGGACAAGTCGTTGGGTGATATGCTCGATTGTTTTGAGGAGCTTGGGGTCGCGGAAAACACTCTTGTCTTCTTCTTAGGCGACAACGGATCGGATGCGCCGCTGGGTCACCAGCACGCGGTCGCTTGCGCCGCCCCTCTTCGTGGTAAGAAGGGTGCTCACTACGAAGGCGGGATGCGTGTTCCTTTAATTGCGGGCTGGGCAAAGCGGAACGAAGCAAACGAGAGTCAGAAGAAAATGGCCATTCCGGCGGGAGCGATCCAGTCGCAAGTGGCGTCGGTCCCTGATCTTTTCCCGACCATCTTGCAGGTGGCCGGGGCGTCTTCACCGGCCGATCACGTCACGGATGGCCTTCCTCTGCAGAAGCTCTTGACCGGGAACGGCGACGAGTCGCGCCCTGAACAGTTTCTCATGCATTACCCGCATGGTCCCCATCGCAGCAATTATTTCACGGTCTGGCGCGATGGACAATGGAAGGTGATCTATCACTTTCGCCCGGAGGACGGTCAACCAGCAGATCGCTTGACTCTTGGGGGTGGAAACTACCAACTCTTCAATCTGGAGAATGATCCCTTCGAGCAAAAGGATCTTGCCGCTGTTCAGTCGACCGTTCTCAAAAAGATGATGAAGGGATTGGCTGGCGAATTGGAGCGCATGAAGGCACGGTATCCGGTGAATGCCGAAGGCAAGGAATTACGCCCTCTTCTTCCCGGAAGCGGTTCTTGATTCAATTTAAATTGAACAATGACATAGATTATGAGTCTATCCGGCATGTCCGGTGAGACTGAAACCCAGACGGGATTGAGTGAATTCGAAGCTCAGGTCGTGGAATTTTTCTGCGACGGGGCGAGATTGCTCGGCCTGCCCAAGTCCATTGGTGAGATCTACGGCCTTCTTTATGTTTCCCAGGATCCGCTTTCCCTCGATGATCTGGTAGAGCGCCTCGGGATCAGCAAAGGGTCCGCGAGCCAAGGTTTGAAGGCCTTGCGCGAATTGGGTGCGGTCAGGGAAGCGAAGAACGTGAGTGGGCGTCGAATTTTTTACGAACCGGATGTGGAGCTCAAGCAGCTGGTGGGAGGGTTCATCAAAGAGCAACTTCGTCCTCATCTGGCGAGTGGAGAGGAAAAGCTGGAAAATCTTAGGGCCATGGTTCGGGAGATGCCAGGAGATGCGAAGTCGGACTTTTACGCCGGCCGGCTTGAGCGACTCGGTCGGTGGTCGAAGCGGGCGCGCATCATGTTACCCTTAGTGCAGAAGTTTCTTGGTCGATAGGAATGAGCGACGAACCCTCCTGGTATGCGCTGCGGACGCAGTTAAAGCGTGAGCGTTTGGCTGCCTTAAATCTTCGTCGATTGGAGGGCGTCGAGGTCTTTCTGCCCCGCTTGCGCTATCAGAAAACCACTCGTCGTGGTCGGATGTGGTGGGTGGAACCTCTTTTTCCGGGATACCTGCTGGCTCGATTTTCCTTGCTGGAACTTGGCCGGGCGGTGACTCATACCGCTGGGGTGACCCGAATCGTAAGGTTCGGTGATGATGTGCCCGAAGTTCCCGGAGAACTGGTTTGCCAACTCAAGAAAGAGGTGTCCCGGGTGGAGTCCGGGGACGAGGAAATCGTGGTGAATTGGAAGATCGACGTGGGCGATGAAGTCGAGGTGGCCGATGGTCCTTTGAAAGGAATGGAGGGCCAGGTCGCTGAAGTGCGGCCTGGGGTGGAAAGGGTGAGCCTTTTGCTCGATTTTTTAGGAGAAGTGAAACCGGTGGAAGTCAGTCTTTTCAGCCTCATTCTTTCTGGCCCTGACATCCCAGAAGGATGGCGCGGTGAAACGAAAGTCGGGGACATAAAATAAGTTCAATTTGAATTGAACAAACCGCGGATTCGTGTGTCTATCCAATCAGCGCGCTGATGAACAGCGAGCGTATCGAGATTCCGTCCCCTAGCGAGTGGTTTTCGTCCGATTTCGGAAGAATTGACCAAGGGCGGTAGCGTTGATTGAGATAGTGCAGTCAGTTCCCTTACTGGATGTGCCCGCACAAAACGGGCCCTTGAAGAAAGACTTGATGGAGGCCTTTGAGAAGGTTCTTGATTCAGGATATTTCATTCTTGGCCCTGAAGTTGAGGCTTTTGAAGAGGAAGCCGCGTCTTATCTTGGCGTCGATCATGCTATCGGCGTCTCCTCAGGAACCGATGCCCTGATCGTGGCCCTGATGGCGGCGGGAGTGGGACCAGGAGATGAGGTGATTTGTCCGTCTTTCACCTTCTTTGCGACCGCTGGATGCATTGCACGCTTGGGAGCAATTCCGGTTTTCGTCGATTCGGAGGGAAACAGCTTCAATATCGACCTTGAAGGTGCTGGGGAATTGGTAACTGAAAAGACCAAAGCCGTCATTCCAGTTCATCTTTTTGGTCGATGCGCCGCTATGGGGAAGGTCATGGCTTTTGCGAGGAAGCACGGTTTGGTGGTGATCGAAGATACGGCGCAGTCTTTGGGTGCCTCGATTTGTTCGAAGAAGTGTGGAACAATCGGGGATTTTGGGACCTATAGCTTTTTTCCTTCGAAGAATCTTGGGGGATTTGGAGATGGAGGGTTGGTGAGTTGCGATGACGCCGAACGGGCTGATCGGGCCCGAAGGATGCGAAATCACGGGATGTTTCCCAAATATTACCACTCCGAGGTTGGAGGTAATTTCCGGATTGATGCCCTTCAAGCCGCCTTGTTGCGAAAGAAGCTTCCTCATCTCGATTCATACGGTCAGGGCCGGGCTGACAATGCCGCTTACTATCTGGAGGCCTTTTCCGACCTCGATCAGGAACGCCTGACCTTGCCCTTGGCGGGAACGGCCGAGGAGGGGGTCATTTGGAACCAGTTCACCCTCAAGGTTCATGGGGAGCGGGATGCCTTGAAGGCTCACCTTTTGAAAAACGGCGTGGGGTGCGAAATCTACTATCCGGTTCCTCTGCATCGTCAGGAGTGCTTCGCTTCGCTTCCGGAGAGATCGCTTCCAGTGGCCGACCAGCTGGCGGATGAGGTGCTCAGCATTCCGGTTTATGCCGAGTTGGGAGAAGAACGACGTGATCGGGTGGTTGAAGTGGTGAGGTCATTTTTTAAGACATGAAAATCTTTATCGCAGGACATCGGGGAATGGTCGGTTCAGCTCTCGTTCGCGAAGCTGGGTCGCGGGGAACATTCGAGATTCAGACCGCCACTCGAAGCGAGTTGGACTTGCTCGATCAGGCGGCTTGCCATGAATGGCTCAAGGCTAACAAACCGGATCAGGTCATTATTGCCGCCGCCAAAGTCGGAGGGATTCACGCCAACTCGACCTATCCCGCTGAGTTCATTTACGAGAATCTGGCCATTGCCACCAACCTAATTGAGGGATGCCGACAGGCCGGTGTTGGCAGGGTTCTTTTTTTGGGAAGTTCCTGCATCTATCCGAAAATGGCTCCCCAGCCCATGCCAGAAGATTGCCTTTTGACCAGCCCGCTTGAAGTGACCAACGAGGCTTATGCCATTGCCAAGATTGCTGGCCTGAAGATGTGCCAACATTATCGGGCTCAATACGGTTTGCTCTACCATTCAGCAATGCCCACTAACCTTTACGGCCCTGGAGATAACTATCACGCCGAAAATTCTCATGTGATTCCGGCTCTCATTCGCCGATTCCATGAGGCAAAAGAGCGGGGCGATGACCACGTGACAATTTGGGGAACAGGGACTCCCCGTCGCGAGTTTTTGCACGTTAATGATCTTGCCAAGGCTTGTTTTCACCTACTCGACCAAGCTGATCCCGCCGACTGGGTGAACCTCGGGGTGGGCGAGGACATTTCCATTATGGAATTGTCCCAACTTGTCGCCACTACCGTGGGCTTCCAGGGTGAGATCCAGACAGATCCTTCCAAACCCGATGGCACTCCCCGGAAGCTTCTCAATATTGACCGCCTGAAAGAGAGTGGTTGGGCACCTCAGATATCTCTTTCCGATGGGCTTGCTGGTGCCTACCGTGATTTCCTTGAAACTATCGATCAAGGCACCGTTCGCCTCTAAACATTTCAATCAACCCATGAAAAAAGCACTTATCACTGGAATCACTGGACAAGATGGTTCTTACCTTGCTGAATTCCTCTTGGAAAAGGGATATGAGGTCCACGGGATTAAACGCCGGGCATCTTCCTTCAATACTGAGCGCGTGGACCATATCTACGAAGATCCGCAGGTTGAGAAAGCACGCTTCAAGCTCCATTACGGAGACCTGACCGATACCTCAAATCTGACCAGGATTATTGCGGAGATTGAACCAGATGAGGTCTATAATCTAGGAGCACAGTCACACGTTGCGGTTTCCTTTGAATCGCCTGAGTACACAGCGGATGTTGACGCGATCGGAGCACTACGTCTTCTTGAGGCCATTCGGTTCTTAGGTTTTGAAAAAAAGACTCGTTACTATCAGGCCTCGACTTCCGAGCTTTATGGTCTCGTGCAGGAAGTGCCGCAGAAGGAAACGACTCCCTTCTATCCGCGTTCGCCCTATGCCGCTGCCAAGCTGTATGCTTACTGGATCACTGTAAATTATCGCGAATCATACGGCATGTATGCCTGCAACGGGGTTCTTTTCAATCATGAGTCGCCCCGCCGGGGCGAGACTTTCGTAACGCGGAAAATCACCCGGGCCATGGCAAACATTTCCCAGGGACTCGAGAAGTGCCTCTACCTTGGCAACATGGACGCTCTTCGCGATTGGGGGCATGCCAAGGATTATGTCCGAATGCAGTGGATGATGCTACAGCAGGAAGAGGCTGACGATTTTGTGATCGCTACTGGGAAGCAAATCTCGGTGAGAGAGTTTGTTCGACTTTCGGCTAAGGAAGTGGGGATTGAGGTTTCTTTCGAAGGTGAAGGACTGGAAGAAACCGCTACGGTGACCTCCGTTGATCAGTCGATCTCACCTGCAGTCTCGGCAGGTGATGTCGTTGTCCGTGTCGATCCTCGCTACTTCCGTCCTGCCGAGGTTGAAACCCTGCTTGGTAATCCAACAAAAGCTAAAGAGAAGCTGGGGTGGGTCCCAGAGATCACCGTGGAAGAAATGTGTGCTGAGATGGTGGCAAACGATCTGGAGGTCGCTCGTCAGCATGCCTTGCTGAAAAAGCACGGCCACGATGTGTCTTTCTCAAGAGAGTAAGGTGCTCGAATTTTCCGCACCTTTGTCATGGGTGTGGCGATTATCGCCCTCTTCGATCGAAATCCCAAACAAGATCATCGTCATGAATAACCCGCCCGAAAAGATCCCGGTTATCGGACTTCAAGTGGCAGTGACCTCCTATGATGAGGCGACGCGTTGGAGTCGCGAGAAAGCAGGGCTGGGTGATCGTGCCTATACCGTCAGCGCAGCAAACACCCACGTCGCAGCCCACGCTCGTCGAAACAAGGACTTTGCAGCGGCGATGCAACGTTTCGATTTGATTTGCCCGGATGGGATGCCGCTGGTCTGGCTCCTAAACTCGCAGGTCGAAGAAGGAAAAAAGTTAAACGAGCGGGTTTATGGGCCTGATCTCATGCTGAGTGTTTTGGAAGCGACATCAGGAATGGAAGGGGAAGGGCATTTCTTTTTGGGAGGAAAGCAAGAGACCTTGGACCAGCTCGTGAATCGGTTTTCCAGCAACCAGATTGCGGGAACTTATTCTCCTCCCTTCGGGGACTGGGACGACGTCGAAAATCAAAAGATCATTCAGTTGATCCGTGAATCAGGAGCCGGATTCGTCTGGCTGGGTCTGGGATGCCCAAAGCAAGAAGATTGGATCGCCCGCCATTTGGATGACCTGCCTCCAGCGGTCTATTTTGCGGTGGGTGCGGCCTTCGCCTTTCATACCGGAGAAGTAAAACAGGCCCCTCACTTGTTTCAAAAGTTTGGACTTGAGTGGTTTTATCGACTTTGTGCCGAGCCTCGCCGGTTATGGAAAAGATATGCGGTCTATAACTCCTTGTTCCTCTATTATGCCTTGAAAGACCACATTTCTTCGCCCTGATGAGTAGCGAGAACATTCATCCCCAGCACCATCGTTTTGTCCCACCTGAGGAGAAGGCCCGCCTGCTCCAGCAAACCGGAGTGGTGATTTGGCTCTATGGTCTGAGCGGTTCGGGAAAATCGACCATTGCCGCCGCTCTTGAGCGCGATCTTCACGCCGAAGGCAGGTTCGTGATGATTCTCGACGGGGACAATTTCCGCGATGGGTTGAATGCCGATCTCGGTTTCAGCGACGAAGATCGTCGTGAAAACGTGAGGAGAATTGCCGAAGTTGCCAGCATCCTTGCCCAACAGGGGGTCATCGTTCTTGTCAGCGTCATCACTCCGAAGGAATCCCTCAGATCACTGGCTAGAGAAATCGTCGGGGATTCTTTTTTGGAGATCTTTGTGCGGGCTTCTTACGAAACCTGTGCCGACCGTGACCCTAAAGGACTCTACGCTAAGGTCGCGGCGGGCGAGATCAAACAGTTCACCGGCAAGGATAGCGGATTTGAAGATCCTCAAGCTGCCAACCTTGTGATCGACACCGAAGCGATCAAGCCAACCGGAGCGGTAGAAAAAATCAAAAACGCTCTTGCCAGCCGAAATCAACAGGTCTAACGAAGCGCGGCGAAGAACCTGATAAAGCTGATAAGCTTTTTAGGAAATGAACGACTATAATCTCAGTCATTTGGACCAATTGGAAGCCGAGGCCATTTATGTCCTCCGGGAGACTGCGGCCCAATTCGAAAATCCGGGACTCTTGTTTTCGGCCGGCAAGGACTCCATCGTGATGGCTCACCTCGCCCGGAAGGCCTTTTATCCTGCCCGGATCCCTTTCCCCCTGGTCCATGTCGACACGGGGCACAACTTTCCCGAAACCATCGAGTTCAGGGATGCCTATGCTGAAAAGATTGGGGCCCGTCTTCACATTGGGATGGTTCAGGATTCCATTGATCGCGGGACCGCAGTGGAAGAAACCGGAGTGAATGCTTCACGGAACAAGCTTCAAACCGTTACTCTGTTGGAAACCATTGAAGAGGAGCAATACGATGCTGTCCTTGGAGGTGGTCGCCGAGATGAAGAGAAGGCGAGAGCAAAGGAACGATTCTTTTCCCACCGGAATGATTTTGGAGAATGGGACCCAAAAAACCAACGCCCCGAACTCTGGAATCTTTTCAACGGCCGGAAACAACCCGGCGAACATTTTCGGGTCTTTCCCCTTTCCAATTTCACCGAGATGGATGTCTGGATGTATATGGAACGGGAAGGGATTGAGCTTCCCAGCCTTTACTATGCCCACGAGCGTGAAACAGTCACCCGCAATGGCGTGATCCTCGCGGTCTCTGAATTTGTGCAACCCCGGGAAGGAGAAGTCGTCGAGCGAAAGAAAATCAGATTTCGAACGATGGGAGACGCCACGATCACCGGCGCGGTTGAAAGTGAAGCAGATACCATGTCCAAAATCATCGATGAAGTTGCCGCCGCCCGGCAAACCGAACGCGGAAATCGTGCTGATGACCGGCGATCCGAAACTGCGATGGAGGATCGAAAAAAAGAAGGATACTTCTAGGAAAGTAGGCTAGCGTTTCTAACTAACAGGTAAGCCATGTCTAACTCTCGCATCGTAACTATATTGTCGTTTTTGACGCTTTCGCTGCTTTCAAGTGGCCGCACTTTTGAAGAGCTGAAAGTTTCTTTTGAGGTGAAAATGCTCTCGATCAAGAAGGACCACGCAAATTCGCTTGCGAAGTTACAAGCTGGATATCTTGCGGCTCTGGATCGAGTTCAGAAGAAGCTCCAGGCTAGTGGGCGGCTCGACGATGTGATCGCTGTTCAGGAAGAAAAAAAGAGGATTCAGAGTGCCGTCTGGCCGTTGCCTAGTCTCAAGAAAAATTCACCTATTGCTTTGCTGGAGATTCGAAAAAAATTTGAGACCACGAAAATCAAACTCAATCGCGAGAATGCCTCTGGCATTGTGGACGTGTCTGAAAAGATGGGTGTTTTGCTGGACGCACAGATTAAGTCTTTGACTCGTTCGGGAGAGATCCAGAAAGCAAAAAAAGCACAGGATTTCATGAAGGCTCTAGCAATGGATCAAGATCTACTGGAAGCAAAAAACTTTCTTCAAAGAGTAAGACTTGATAATGATTCGCCGGTAGCTTTCAGAATTCGCAGAACTGGGGACAATGTCGAAGTCTTGGTAAGGTATGATCGCAATGGTAAGCTAAGTCTAGAGAGCCCGGTAGAGAATGTGGTCGAAATCACAGGCGGAAAGAAGCAAAAGGGGGAAACTAAGGCTAAGAATCTAGGGCAATTCGTCGGTGCGAAGGGATACGAAGCGGCCACCTATATAGCCTATGAGAATGATATGGACGATTCTCTTCTCCCCCCTATGGCTGCGATTAGCCTTGAAGCAAAGCCAGGTGTGACTTTTGAAGAAAGAAAGTGTCTTCGCTTTAAAATGGGAACTAAGGCTCCTAATCCTCGTATAGAGTGGCCCCAACTCCTTTCTCCTCTTCTCGCGAATTCCAAGGTTCGGCTGGAGTTCGCTTATTTTATTCCTAAGGAAAACAAGAAATTACTGGCGTTTGCGTTTCACCAAGGAGTTCAGGCCCCTTTAAATAGCCAAATATTGGATCAACGTGGTCGCTGGGTCGAAAAGTCGATTGAAGCAGAAGCCGTCAATGACAATGCCAATCTGCGCTTGTACGTTGAAAATCTCTCTGGTGGAGGGAGAGTTTTTGATGGAGCAAATGAGGTCATGTATTTGGATGATCTCAAAGTCACTTTCTTGAGTTTCTCTGCCTTTGTGGTGGAGAAATACAACAACGGGAAAATGAGCGATGAAGCTATTCTCAATGCAGAAGCGCAGAAAGCTCTCGTAGTTGGCGGCGAACTAGTCTCTCAAAATTAGCGAGACTCACTATGGATTTACTCAGATTTACTACCGCCGGGTCGGTCGATGATGGAAAATCAACCTTGATCGGTCGCCTTCTATACGATTCCAAGTCCATCTTTGAGGATCAATTGGAGGCGATTGAAGAATCATCTCGAAAAAAAGGTGATGAGAATCTCAACCTCGCCTTGTTAACCGATGGTCTCAAGGCGGAGCGTGAGCAAGGAATCACTATTGATGTCGCCTATCGTTACTTTGCTACTCCAAAGAGAAAATTTATCATCGCCGATACTCCGGGTCACATCCAGTACACCCGAAACATGGTCACAGGCGCTTCGACAGCCAATCTGGCTATCATCTTAATTGATGCACGAAAAGGTGTCATTGAGCAAACCAAACGACACACATTTATTGCAAACCTCCTCCGGATCCGCCATGTCGTTGTCGCTGTCAATAAAATGGACTTGGTCGACTACAATCAGGAAGTCTATGACAGTATTGTCGAAGAATACACTGCGTTTGCCAGCCGACTCGGTAATATTGTAGATATCCGGCCTATTCCTATTTCCGCGCTCAATGGTGACAATATTGTTGAGCGATCCAAAAACATGTCCTGGTATGAGGGCTCGAACTTACTTTATCATCTTGAGAATGTCTATGTAGGGGCTGACGAGAATCATGTTCAGTCGCGCTTTCCGGTTCAATGGGTCATCCGGCCTCAGAGTAATCGTTTCCATGATTTCCGCGGTTATGCTGGCCGGGTTACTGGAGGAGTCTTCAAACCAGGTGATGAGATCAAGGTTATGCCTTCGGGCTTCTCAACAAAAGTCAGTGCCATTTATCGGGGCGAACAGGAGTTGGACGAGGCCTTCGCACCTCAATCGGTTGTAATCACTCTCGATGATGAGATTGACATCTCGAGAGGTGACATGCTGGTTAAAGAGAATAACCCGCCTCGTCAGGGACAAGATATCGAAGCTGTTGTTTGTTGGTTTTCCTCGTCTAGTCTCAATCCAAGAAGCAAGTTTCTTTTAAAGCATACAACCAAGGAAACAAAGGCGATGGTGACTTCGATCAATTACAAAATTGATATCAATACCTTGAGGAAGGAAGAGAATGTCATCTCTTTCACGCTCAACGAAATCGGGCGTATCAATTTGAGAACAGCTGCGCCTTTGTTTTACGATTCTTACGATAAGAATCGGCACACCGGATCGTTTATCCTTATTGATCCCGGGAGCAATGAGACAGTTGCAGCCGGGATGATTGTTTAGGACTATAGATTCGATTGTCCGCAGAAAAGTTTATCAACCATTTTCGCCAATTAAAAATTGGGATGTGGCGCCGTCTTTCATCAAGCCCTGCCGCGCGGAATGCAGGGGCTTCGTATCTCGCTTTTATTTCCACTTCTCTGTGGGGACTCCTCACGATACCGGTTGCAGTCCATTATCTCGAAAAGTCTCAAATTGGATTGTGGGCTGTGGTCAATACTCTTCTGGGCTACTTGCTTTGGATGGATTTAGGGATTGGAAACGCGACAGGCCGGCTGATGGCTGATGCAGTTGCCAGAAATGATAAAGATGAGATGGACCGTTGGTGGACTGCTGTGCGTGCGGTGCTGTGGACGCAGGTTCTTGTTGTTGTAATTCTTGGCGCGATTTTCGTTCCTCTGATCATTGATTGGATTGACGTCGACTCTCAACTGCGAGGTGATGCTAAGTTGCTCTTGTATGCTGGAATTTTTATAACGGGATTTTCCTTTCCGATAAGAGGGGTGACCGGCTTGTTGATTGCCCAAAACAGGTTCCACTGGACCCCGCTTATGCAAGCGACTGTGCCATGGTTAAATTTCGGCGCCTTTTTCATATGTCTCAAACTTGGCTACGGGTTGAAATCTTATCTGGTTGGATTGGTCGTTTCGCAGGTTGCCACATGGATTTTGTGCTACTTTTTTGTCAAAACCGCAGCATATAAACCAAAATGGGACAAATCAGGCATCAAAAAAGCGAGACTGTTGTCCATGTTTAAGCTGAGTGGAAACATGGCAGTTGTGGGCTTGATTTCAGCCGTTGTGAAAGGGCTACCAGTTCTCATGCTTGCTCGCGTTGGGGGACTCGCTGTCGTTCCGATATACCAGTTTTCCTCAAGAGCTCCTTTTTTGGGAGGTGCCTTGGTGAGTAGAACCTACCAATCATTCTATCCAGGGCTCATGCGCTTGTTTGTTTCCGAAAAGAAAGAAGATTTTCAAAGGAAACATCTGGTGGTGGGCAGGATCACTCTCGCAGGAGGGCTTTGCGGAGCGTCACTTGTATTGGCAATTAATCCTTTCATCGTGAAGTTGATTGCATCAGATGATTATTTCGCAGGATCAATGGCCAACATGTGGTTCGCTGTCGGATTGATCACATTCCCTATTGCCGGACTCTATCAAATCCTTTTCCCTATTTCAGGGTCGATGGCTAAGGCGGCTCCATTTGCTGTTTTGAAACTGATTCTGGGAGTGATTTTTGGCATCCTTGCATGGAATGAACTTGGTCTTGTTGGTTTGGCCGCTGTGTTTGCGTTGATACCAATTGTGGATGTTCTCTACGGTTGGTTGGGCGGCGTCAAAAGTTGTGGCTATTCATATGGGGAATTTTCTCCTCAACTTCTTGTGCAGAGTTTTTTGGCGTCCGGGTTGGTCATATTAGTAGGGACTTATATTGCTAATACGGAGGGGGCGCCGCTGCAGTTTGATTTTTTTGCATGGGAATTTGAGCTCCTAAATATCACGGGAATGTTAGCCAGCGGGCTATTGTTTTTAGCAGGGATCTCATGGCTGATCTTTTCATTTCGACAGCTTTTAAAAGAAAGATAATATCTTTTTACCTACCTTTAGACTCACATTCGATCTTGGTCGTTAACCAAGAGAATCTCTGTGTAAAAACGTGAAAACATCTTACATCGCACGTATTAAGAAATCCACCCGAAGGTTCCTTGAATGGTGCAAATTACACCGTGAATCTTTCCAAGATGCGAATCGCTATTATCAATCTGCGAGTTGGGCGGGCCCTGTAGAAAAACATAAAATAGCGCATCTCCGTGCTGAGCTAATAAAGCATTATCATGTGCTTGAGAAAGGACTGGTGATGAGCGATTTCCGCCCTCGTTCAGGAATACCGATTGTCAAGCAGCTAGTGGTTCTTGTGTCTAGGTTTGGAGCCGCTGGGGGAGCAGCGGACGATTGCCATTTTCAAGTCGCTAATTCTGTTCTCCAAGCTTATCACCAAAGACACGAAGATTTAGGAATTGATGTCTCAGATCTTATTCCGTTGGAGATTCTGGAATTGAAGATTCCCACCGCAATAAAAGGTGGATCAAAACCTGCTCGAGACATATCCTCCGACGAACTCGCAAAATTTGATCGCATCGCGCTAAGCAGACACAGCGTTCGGCAGTTTGATCCAGAGCGTAGGCCTGAACGCGATTTGATCGTCGCATCCGTGAAGACTGCTCTATCTGCACCCAGCGTTTGTAATCGACAGACTTGGAGAGTTCATTTGTATGAAGGAAGCAAGGCTCAGGAGGTATTGTCTTTACAAAATGGCAATCGAGGATTTGGCCACCTCATCCCAACTGTTGCAGTAGTCACCTCAGATATGAGGTATTTTGCCGGGGGGGCGGAGCGCTTTCAGGGGTGGATTGAAGGCGGGTTGTTTTCGATGAATTTTTTACTGTCTCTTCACGCGCGGGGTCTCTCCTCAGTTGCCCTAAATTGGTCCAGATTGAACAAAGATGATCTGAAGTTAAGGGCTGTTGGTGAGATTCCTGCCTACGAGCGTATCATTATGTTGATTGGGATCGGCTATGCCCTACCCGAACACATCGTTGCTTCCTCGTTCCGCTCTACGAGTGACCAGTTTATCACCTGGCATTAGCCTTCTTACAGCCATGTCCAAGTTTCCAGCCAAAGCCAGAATCGGAGTTCTCACATTTCACAATGGACCAAATTTCGGGGGGTTTTTGCAAGCATGGCACCTAGTTCGGGCGATTCGATCGCTGGGCTACGACGCTCATGCCGTCAACTACCTCCACCCAACTCATCATGAAAGTAATCAGATTCGAATTCCCATGCGGAACCTGGCTTCGGTAAAGGGAAAGATTTTCTGGTTTTTGAAAAAACGCGGTTTTCGAAATATTGAAAAGAAGATTTGCTCTGACTGTTTCACTACTGATGTCACTAAAGTTCCCTGGAAAAAGTTTGATGCCATTGTTGTGGGGAGTGATGTAGTTTGGAATTACGAAGAAGAAAAGTTTGGATCCGACCCAGCCTATTTTGGGGCCGTGACAGAAATGCAAGATATCCCATTGGTTTCTTATGCGGCGAGTTGTGGCCCGGCGAGTGTTTCTGGGCCATTTCCATCGTTTATCAGGGAAGGTCTTTCTCGGTTTCATCGAATTGGAGTTCGCGATCAACCAACATCCGAACTAGTTCGTAACGCCAGCGGACTTGATAGTCGAATGGTGGTGGATCCAACTTGGCTAAACCCTGATGAGGATACGGATTGGGGTGGGCTACCGGATCGGCCATTTCTTTTTGCATACGGAGGCTCACTCGACGCGTCCTTATGTGCGAAACTAAGGGACTATTGCCATAGAGAAGGGTTGTTGTTGATAAGTGCTTTGTCTTCCTGCCCGGGTGCTGACAAGATCTATCGCTCTCTAACTCCATTCCAGTGGGTTCAGCTTTTTAAAAATGCCAATTCTGTCTTGGTCACAGGCACCTTGCATGGAACAATTTATGCTATCAAATACGGTCGTCCTTTCATTCTCGTTAACGCGCCGGCTACCAGTGCAAAAATCTCAAAACTACTAGAGAAGATTGGACAATCGCACCGTCTTTTCGAACCAGGCATGGTTCGCTCCCAGGATTTATTGCTCTTGAATGAGGCTGATGATGGCTTGATTCCCCCTAGAACATGGGTTGAAGAATCCCGTGATTTTCTTTCGGATGCGCTGGAAAGCGCCCTTTGTGGAGATTCTTCCTAGTGCCAATGAAGGTTGCAATCATTGCGAACGTACCAATCTGGATTCTTCCTGGGATGGAAAGGTTCAGGCATGGTGGACACTTCGCCACATGGCTTGAATCTCTTGTTCCTGCCTTTGAAAATGTGTGCAGTGACCTAGAACTTCATTGGATCACCTTTTCTAAAGAGGTCGATAAGGATTACGATAAGGAAGCATTCGGCCAGTATTTTCATATTCTCCGCAGGGGTAGCCTCGCAGTTTCCATGGTCACTCGGTATTGGTATGAGTGTCGAGCAGTGCGAAAGATCATAAGGAAACTTAACCCCGATTTAGTCCATGCGTGGGGAAGCGAAGATGTGTGTGGGATTGCCGCTTCGAGATCGGGAATAAAAAATAAGCTGTTCACCCTGCAGGGAAGTCTGACTGACTACTTTCAAAAAATGGGTGGGTCATTTCTTTTCCGTATACAGGCCTCTTATGAAAAAGGGACAGTCAAAAAGTTCAAAAGAGGAACCGCAGAAAGTCCAATGGCCGCTGGATTGCTCAAGAACCTCAATCCTTCAATGATGATCGACATTGTCGAGTATGGAGTTAATCAGGATTTTCACGAAGCCCAGTGGAACCCAGGAGATCGCCCAGTAGTCTTGTTTGTAGGAGGAATCGACGAAAGAAAAGGCATTCGCGATCTTTTGCAAGTGGCAGCAGATCCAGCGTGCCGACACCTTGAATTCCGATTGGCCGGGGATGGCCAATTGAAGAGTGAACTGATTGGCAACTCTTCCTCAAACGTCACTTGGCTTGGAAAATGTTCTCGCGCGGAAGTTGTTAAAGAGTTGGAGCAAGCATGGGCATTGTCTATTCCTACCTTTGCCGATACCGGACCAACGGTGGTCAAGGAAGCAAGGGTTGTCGGGTTGCCAGTAGTGACGACTCATGCTGCCGGAGCGGCAAGTTATATCGAGAAGTCAGGCTGCGGAAAGATTGTCCACCATTCGAAGCCAGATGAACTCAAAGCAGCTCTCTTACAAATCTGTAAAAACCGCGAGACGGCAATCGAATATGGAAGTCGGGGTCATGTAGAACACCGCAGAATTCTCAGGTCTGAGACAACCGCCGAATGTTTCCGCTGTATTTATCAAGAAATGACCAGAGTCCCCTGAATTGCCTGATTTTCTTTATAGAAAGTGCGAAAACCCAAACTAAAATTTTTGATATAAACTATCATTAATCCATAATGTCCAAGCTTGGAAACATTAAAGCAGCTTTCCTGAAAGCTGGATCACCCCTGTGGAAGATTTGCTTCACGTTGCGTGGTGTGACTGTAGGGGATAGATTTGTGGCGATCGGGAGACCAGGTTTAAATCGCGCTTCAGGAAGTACGATCTCAATCGGAAATAGCGTGACCCTGTGTAGCAGTGGATTGGCAAATCCAGTTGCCGAAGGAGGCCGGTGTCGGTTGGCTACTTTAGCAAACGGAGCTACCATTGAGCTTGAAGAGGGAGTTGGAATGAGCTCCACAGTCATCTGTGCGGCCAAGGCCGTTAAGGTTGGTGAGGGAACGATTATCGGAGGAGGGGCCCTAATCATAGATACTGATTTTCACCTCCGTACTCCTGAGGGAAGCTGGGGGACAGACCCGCTTGCGGTAAGCCAACCGGTAAGGATTGGAAAGAGGTGCTTTATTGGTGCCCGCGCCACGATTTTGAAGGGAGTGACGATTGGCGATGATGCTGTAGTCGGAGCCGGATCGGTCGTCACGAAAGACATTGAGCCCCGTGCCATCGTGGGAGGGAATCCAGCTCGTGTTATTGGACGAGTGTCAGTTGACGTGGACTAAGAGGAATTCAGAATTTGATTTTTTCGAGGGAAGAATATCGACCAATAAAATCCTCATCCTACCAGTTTTTGGTAAATGCAGAAATTAAATTTATCTTCATAGATATATTTAAATTCAATGTTTTTAAAACGCATTAATAATACTTAGTTAAACTAACACCCACTTTCTATGAAAATAATCAAAAATTTTGTCGAAAGAGACAAGACAATCATCGAATACTGTAAGGGAAAATCGGTGTTACACCTTGGCTGTGTTGGGTTTACGGATTGCCCTGTAGCCCAGAAAATTGAACTGGCAAAAGAGAGTCTACACGCATCGATCAGCAAAGTTTCCAAGAACTGTATTGGAGTTGATCTCGATGGCGATACGGTGGTCGAACTGACTGAACATGGAGTTTTTGACAATCTCGTCGAGGGGGATGTTGAAAAGCTAACTGAGCTGGAATTGAGTGGTGAGAGATTTGATTTGGTCGTTGCTGGGGACATCATCGAGCACCTTTCTAACCCCGGACTTATGCTAGAGGGGATGAAAGGGTTGATGAAACCCAATGGAGAACTCCTTGTATCAACCCCGAATTCCTTCGGTGTAGCTTCATGGATTCGGATGATTCTCGGCAAGTTCCGGGAAGGGGAACAACATGTCCTTTGCTTCAATCCCATCACTCTCATGCAGCTCCTTGACCGTCATGGCTATGAGTTGACGTCTGCATCTTCATGCTATCAGGCACGCGCCGAGAAGAACTACGGCGTGATGTTCAAGTTCCTTCGCGCTATTTTAAAAAGGATACCTCGTTTGGGAGGTACTTTGCTGTATGTTTGCAAGCTGAGTGACTCTCGATAATTCCTTAGTCAAGAATGTTGCATTGATTTCCCTATGCAAACAAGAGAAGACTTTTTCAATGGCTTTTGGAGCCTACTCAAGAAGAGGGGCTGGAAATCACTTGTTTTGCATTCGTGGAAAGAACTTCCTTCTAGGATCGATTCGGATGTCGATTATGCTGTTGCGGGATGCCGTCCTAATGAATTGATTTCAGCCTTGGATGAATACTCCCGCGAGAGAGGGTGGCTTTTGGTGCAGGTTATAGAGCACGAACCTTCTGCTTTTTTCTGTGTATGTGTCCAAGATGGTGGAGAGTTTCAGCGTTTGGCATTGGATGTAACTTGGGATTATCGCCGACTAGGTCATAGGCTCATCGATAGCGATTCCCTGATGAAGGGGCGGAGAACGGTTTCCGGGAAAGCCTTCATGGTTCCTTCAGTTGGAGTGGAAGCGTCTTATGTTCTAGCGAAGGCAGCAGCCAAGAATAAGGATTTTTCGGAGATTGAAGCGATGCTTGAAGACCTTTGCCAAGAAAACATGATGGAGTTTCTCGAAGGGATAAAAAACTCACTAGGATTCGCTCCGTCGGAAGAGGTGAATGAGGAAGCAATCCTTGCCTCGCTTAAAGAATGGTATCCTTATGCTCCGGTGTTTGAGAAAATCCGAAAGGGAAAGCGCTACGGAGTCGGTGAGCTCGTGATGTATCTGAGGCGTTGTATTCGTCCAACTGGTGTTTGGATAGGTTTCAGTGGGTATCGGTCCGCCGTCTGGCTTGAGGATGTCCTGCGTCCCATCAAGCCTCTGTTCCGGAGGTATTGCGAGGTTGAGAAAGCCCGGAGGTTAGGTTTCGTGAAACTACTTAGTCTGGTCATTCGAACCTCCTTGGTGGTGGAATATTCTGCCAAGAAATGCTTCATAGCTAAGAGATTTCGAAGGTTTATAGAGGTCGAGAACGAGCGGAGTCAATCCGAGGTTTCCCGGCATATACTCAGATATTTGAATGATCGGGTAGTCGGCCGTCTAAGGAAATCTAGATAACCGATTTGATTCTGTGATTTCAAATGGCAAAACCTGTCAGGGCATGAAAGTACTACTCATTGCATATGCTTGCGAGCCTGGTCGCGGATCCGAGCTTGGAACGGGTTGGCACATGTCTTTGGGCCTTGCAAAAATGGTTGATTTGACGGTCGTTACGAGGGCGAATAACAAGGAAAAGATTGAAGCAGACTTGGATGGAAAGCTGGGACCTAAGCCTAAGTTTGTTTATGTCGATCCGGCCTCTTGGGCCATTCGCCTGAAGCGGGCAGGGATTCTCCCTGTGCAAATCTTTTACCAGTTTTGGCAAGTGGCGGTGGCAAAGGCGGTAAAGAATCTTGAGTGTCATTTTGATATTATCCACCAAATGACTTTTAATTCGTTTGAAGTGCCCCCACTTTCATTTTGGGTTTTGAAAGGAGCTAAAGTTTGGGGGCCGATCGGCGGTGGACAAAGAGTTCCTTGGAAACTGTTGGCCGGTTTTGGATTTAAGGCAGGTGCCGCAGAACTTATCAGAAATATAAGAGTTTTTTGTTCTTCTTGGAATCCTTTGTGCCGGGGCGCAATCAAACGTTCAGATTTGCTCCTTTTTGCTAACAATGAAACGCGAGATCTGCTCGAAGTTTCCGACGATACGACAACTGACTTGATGATCGATGTTGGTGTGGATTTGGAAAAATTTTCTGAGGGTAGCGGATCTGAAAGTTCCTCGGGAATGATCTTTTTGTTTGCAGGTCGTCTTGAGGGAAGAAAAGGCGTTTTGTTGCTCGTGAGGGCTTTTGAGAAGCATGCCCTTTGCTATGAAAATACCGAGCTTCGGATTGTCGGAAACGGCCCTCTGGCCGAGAGAGTCAAAAGAGAAGTTGAGGGAATGCAGTGTGCTTCGAGGATCTCACTGGTTGGATTAGTCAGCCATACTGAGATTGCAGAGGAATTTGACCGAGCGGATGTCTTTTTGTTTCCGAGTTTACGAGATACCTCTGGTACTGCGGTTCTTGAAGCGATGTCCATGGGACTGCCTGTAATCTGTTTTGATCACCAAGGAGCAGCAGTTATGGTGTCGGACGAATGCGGAGTTAAGGTTGGTGTCGAATCTATGAAGCAATCTATATGTGATCTTGCCGGGGCCATAAATGCGATGGCCGACTCGACACCGGAAGATCGCCTGGCCATGGGTCGTGCGGGAAGGCGACGAGTGGCGGGCGAATTCGATTGGGAATCTAAAGTGCGAAAGATGTCTGGATATTACGAAAAGGCCTTATCAACGACTCAGATTAAATGATGGTAGAAAAATCCACCGATTTTTCATCTGATATCAATCTCCTTGTCAAAGCGTGGCAATCTTTAACGGGAGACGGGGGGAACTTGTATCTGATTTATAGAGGCGGAAGAGTGTTGCTTGCGCTTCCTGCTGGTCGCAGAGAAGCCTTGGTGACCCTCGGGTTATATCAGCCTCAAAAGAATTTTGCAAAGAGCCTGGCTCTAGCGCTTGGTTGCCTTGTCAGGCTTGGCTTGCATAAACTATTTTTGAGGCGTTTGCAGGTTCCTGCGCTTACAGTATCGGACTTCGACCCGATTCAAGGCTTTGAAAGAGGTTCGGTGGGAATTCTTTTGGGTAACCCAGAACACCCAGTAAGGCGTGCCATTGTTTCTCTTAGGGTCAAGGGGCATGACGAAGTCGCCAAAATGGCATTTGGTCTGGATGGGAGAAAGCTCGTAAGCTTGGAATCTTCGGTGATTGAGAATCTTCCAGAAAAAGTTCCAGGGTTACCAATTTTAACGGGGACCAGATTTTCAAACGAAGTGAGCCTCATGAAGATGCTCTATTTCAAGCCTCTTGAAGGTCAGAGCAGCAGTTTTGAAAGTCATGTTTACTTGCTAAGGAGTTGGCTTGGAAACGGGGAGGCAATGCCCCTCAGCGGATTTCCGGAGTGGGAGCAAATTACGAATATCGTGAGTCAGGTGACATCGATGGAACTTTTGGAAGGAGGAAAAGACCGTTTGGAGAAGATTGTTTTGGTTCCCTCAGTACGACATGGCGATTTTGCGCCATGGAATCTAAGGCTTGATAGCGAAGGTAAGCTGGTGGCGTTGGATTGGGAATGGGGAACAGGTTCCGGAGTTCCTGGTTTTGATCTGGTCCATTATCTTTGCCAAGAGGGGCGATTAATCAGAGGCTTGGAAGCACAAAGGCTGATTCGTTACGTTGAAGCAACCCTAAAGTCTCCTTTGGCCGGAGCATATTTGCAACTAGCTGGGTGGAGAGGACTTGAGCGTGAACTTTTCATCTCGACAATGGCCTTTTATCAAAGCCGCTGTTTCCCAGGTAGCGATGAGCTGCTTGATTTACTCATCGGACTTGAACAACAGAATAATAGAAGCTCTCGGATTACAGAGGTAGGAAAGCGGGCAGCCTCTCGGCCATCACATGAGTTGAGATCATGAAGAAGACCGAAGTGTCCCAGCCGTTTGCAGTTCAATCCAGAATTCCGATTCTGGTTTTTGCGCATGTTCCCCCACCCGAGCATGGGCAAAGCAGGATGGTCCGGCTAGCCCTCGATGCGATGAGGGCGGATGCCGAGAACTTCGATGTCCACCATGTCAACGCTCGTTTTTCTGAAACACTTGATGAGATTGGCGAGAGCTCATTTCGGAAAGGTTTCCTGATCACAAAATTCTTGTTTCAGGCATTTTGGACCCGGTTGAAACTGTTTAAGCCTGTCCTCTATTATGTCCCTGGACCAGTGAAGTGGAGCGCGGTGATTCGCGATTGGTTTATACTCGGTGCACTCCGACCTGTGTTTCCTAAGGTTATTTTCCATTGGCATGCAATTGGCCAAGGCGAATGGTCGAGCGGATCCGAAAGGGTCTCGCTTCCTGGCCCTGAATGGCTGGATCGAATTGCCCGCCGTTTGAGTGGGTTTTTTCTTCAGGAACCTTACGCCTCCATCTCAGTCTCTGAGCAATCTACGTCCGATGTGCATGCCGTCGGCACCCAACATCCATTGATCGTCTGTAATGGGATTAAAGACCCATGCTCGCACTTTCACAAGATCCTCGGAAAGCAGCGAGTGGAATCGTGGAATGAGCTCGAAGTTGGTCGCTTTCCGCTCTTTAAGGTACTTTTTCTTTCTCACGGCACAGTAGCCAAGGGGTTGCTCGACGCGATAGAGGCATTGGAAGGTGTCTTGACTCATGCCAAAGAGGACTGGAGATTTCGGTTTACGATTGCAGGCGGTGTTAGTCCTGTCTTTCTGTCCGAATTCGAGGAGAAGCTGAGTCATTTGAGAGCGAAGGGAGGTTCCCGCCTACATGTTGAGGTGTTGGGGTATCTCGGAGAAAGTGAGAAATCTGAGGTATACACCAGCCACGATATTTTTCTCTCTCCCAGCCGGTGGGAGAGCTTTGGGCTGACGACGGTAGAAGCGATGGCTCATGGGATGATTGTCGTGGGTTCATCCTCTGATGGCATCAAGGGCGTTCTGCCACCTGATTACCCCTATCTGACTCCTCCCGGGCATTCAACTGCCCTTTCGGCCTCATTGCTGAGAGCTTGCAAGGACATCAGAGACGGAAAGGTTAGCATACTGTCAGGTGTGCTCAGGGATCGATTCTTGGACAGATTTCAGTTGTCATTTTTTGAGAAGAATCTCCGAGGTGCGATTCTCCGGACTTGTCAAGCTCTCCCTGTGAAAGGACATGCTTTTGTCTCCCCACAGAAAACAAAAATATCGGTTTATCTGGCTGACCAAAACCCTGGCTATGATCGTAGTATTGGTATTTCGAGGATGTCACATACCGTGCTGAAAGCCCTTCACTCGACACAGAAGCTCGATTTGGGCGCCATTGTTTCAAGGACATCACAAAAGCCTCCAGAAGGAGTGACAAGGGCGGTTACATTCCCTTGGGGGACCCGGCGCAAGTTGGTCAGGTTCCTCACTGATCACTTGCATCCGATTTTCTTGTTTTGGCGGGACTCAACGGCAGTTCGTTATTACCCGAAGGGGTATCTTCCTTTCTTCAGCTGGCAATGCACACCTTCGGTTGTTACTATCCACGACACCATTATTCAGTTTGATGAGGACCACTATCCTGAATGGCGCACAAAGTGGGAGTATCGTTACTGGGCCATGATGTTGAAGCACACGTTGAGGCATTCAAACTGGATTTTGACGGTTTCGGAATCCTCCAAGGCGCAGATTGAGGCTTTCATGGAGCGGCACCAACTGCCCCAAAAGAGGATCACCGTTACCTATGAACCATGCGTCTACGATAGTCTTGCGCAACCCATTGACGTTGAGAAAAAGGAATTCGTCATTCATTTGGCTTCCGTGGAACCTCACAAGCGGACGGCCCACCTTATCGAATGGTGGGTGAAAATGTCGAATCAGGGCGTTGATTTACCCGTTTTGCATCTGATTGGATCAATTCCAGAGAGCGTGAAGCCCTTAGTCGCCTCATCTGAACGAATCTTGAAAAGGCCGTTTCTTGATGATCAAGAATTACAGACGACTTATCGGCAGGCGCGTGCGTTGATTTTGCCATCGGAAATCGAGGGTTTTGGCCTCCCGGCACTAGAGGCCTACTATCTCGGTACGCCGGTTTGTTTTGTTGAGGGGACCTCAGTCCAAGAGGTGCTTGGAGTGGCAACATCAAAGGGAGGGATGAGTCTCGAAGATCCCAAAAGTCTATTGACTGCCCTTGACGAAGTCCTCTCGATGAGCCCGGAGGAGATTAGTCATGTGGGTATTAAGCTACGAGAAGTCTTTTCTCTCGATACTGTTTCAGGAAGAATGCTCAAGGTTTTTCAAGAGATCTCTAAACAATATTCCTGAACTCATGGCGCTTGCGAAAGGCCGATAGCCCATCAAAAAAACTCCATAATTATCAAATGACGCAAAATATAGTCAAGATTGCCATAACCCTTGTGATCATATTGATCATGGGTCTTTATCTTGGGGTCGGTGTTGTCTCAGCACAAGGTGAAGTGCTTTATACGATGGGGGCAATTCTTTTGGTCGCGATTGTCGCAGCTCTTGGGAAGAAAGTGTGGTTGTTGATTCCTCTGGTAATGCTTTCCAGCCTCTCATTTCGTTGGATACCAGGTCAGTGGCGGACAGTCGATTTGGCGTACCTTGCGACTTTTTTCGGATGCGCATTGCTTTTCTTGACACGAAAGCTCGACTACCAGTGGCGGTTGAAAGGGATCCATATTATCGCCTTTCTCGTGGTTTTATCGGTGGTTCAGACCTATGTCAGAAACCCAGTGGGATTAGCTGTTTTTGGAAGTTCAACTGTGGGTGGGCGAGCTTACTTCACTTTTGCAATTGGACTAATGATTGGTCTTTTGCTGAGCATCATTAAGGTTCCTGCCCGTGAGTTGTTTGCTATTCGGAACTTCGCGATGGCTGGAGGCATCGTATCGATGATAGCACAGTGGTTGTCATACATTCCTGGATTTGCACTTCCCATGACTATCGCCTTTGGTACTGGGAATCTTGATTTTGATGGCCGGGGATCAACAGATTCAGCGGGCCGGAATGTAGCGGGAGCAGACACTGCCAAGGTCCTTTCGCGATTGACCATTGGGTTTGCAAGCCCGATGAAATCACTGTTTTTTAATCGATGGACGTTGATTGTTGCCTTAGCGCTCTTTGGTGGGTTGATCAGCGGTTGGCGAAGTAAACTTGGTGATATGATCCTGATTTTTGCTTTGGGTGTTTATTACTGGCAAGGAATTTGGGCGGTGATTGTTTCCTTTTTGATTGCCGCAAGTTTCTTGATGATACTGGCGATCGTCAACGTCGTTACTCCTCTACCTGCCGAGGTTCAGCGTACACTTTCTTTCCTCCCTGGAACATGGGAGGAGCGATTTGTTCGTTCCGGGGAAAACTCGACGGACTGGAGATGGGATATGTGGGAGGAAGCCCTTACCAGTGACCGTTGGATTAATAACAAGGTCATTGGCGATGGCTTGGGTTTTAGTTTTAAGGAATTCGAATTGCAGGAGGCGTTGCAACGTGGGCGATACAACATGCCTAGTTTTGGCAAACTGACACCTCAACAGGTCTCATTCTTAATTAACGGAGACTATCATAGTGGACCAGTGAGTTTTGTGAGAACGGTCGGGTATGTCGGATTGGTTATTTTTACGGTCGCTTTACTAACGGTTTTAGTTGTTGCTCATCGTCTCATGAAGAGGGTGAAGGGGACCCCATATTTTGGAGTAGTCGCCTTCGTGTGTATTCCCGCGATCGCACACCCCATCCTCTTTTGGTTCGTGTTTGGAACATTTTCTGGAGATGTCTCCCAGTTTTTCCTGAACGTGGGGTTGATTTCACTTCTTCGGAACAATATTGATTTTGACAATTTGGATAAGGATCCTCGTTACGAAGAGGCCAAGGAAGAGGAAGTTGTTTTTGCTTGAGCAAGTTCCCGAAGGGAAACCGCTGCAACAGTTAAGCTCTACTGTTTTGGGGCAAAAGTTAAGGGTTAGGAGTGAAAGTTCTGATTGAGGCTTATTCATGTTGTCCGGGAGAAGGCTCGGAGAAAGGGGTTGGATGGAACGTCATTCGATTACTTGCAACGGTGTTCGGGTATGAATTGGTGGTAATCACTCGCGCAAACAATCGGGAAAAGATTGAAGCTACAGATCTGGGCCGTCACGTTGGCGTGAAATGGATTTTTGTCGATCCTCCGAACGTATATTTCTGGATCAAAAAGAGGGGTAGAATCGGACTTCGCATTTATCATTTGGTATGGCAACGGGAGATGAGGAAGGCGGCCAGTGAATATCTCAAACTCCATCAAGTGGATCTCCTTCACCGCTTGACCTTTGGCAGCATTGTCCCCCCCTCTCTTCTTGCGGACTTTAAGAAGCCTTTGGTCGTGGGGCCTGCTGGAGGTGCAGAGATGACATCTCCCGAGCTCGCATCCACTCTGCCATTTTTCGTTCGCTGCAAGGATGGACTCAGATCGCTCCTCTTTCGGTTCATGCTAGCTTTGCCCTCCACTAGAAAACGTTATCAGAACGTAAGTGTAGCGCTTGGCGCAACAGATGCGTCAGTCAATGCCTTCAAAAAGTTGAAGGTTAGGGAAGTTTGGCATGTCCCCCAGTCGGGTTGTGGAGGTGATGAAGTGGGCTCGTTTGTATCAGTTAGCAAATCGAACGAGATGATGCCTGAAGGACCAATTCGCCTAGTAACTGCCTGCCGTTTGATTTATTGGAAAGGGCTTGATCTTGCAGTCGATGCGATTGCTGAGGCGGTGGAACAAGGAGTAGACGTAAATCTCACGATCCTGGAAAGTGGGCCTGAACGAACGCGGCTTGAAAAGAGGGTCTGTGATTTGGGAATCAAGGATCGAGTCCGTTTTACTGGTCGGCTTTCCAGCTTGAAAGATGTTTACAAATTGATCCGCGAGAGCGATGCACTTTTTCACCCGGCTCTCAACGAGGCATTTGGTCAGGCTGTTTTGGAGAGCCTCACTTTGGGACGCCAAGTGATTTGTCTGGATTGGGCTGGACCGGGTATGATAGTCGATGAAACTTGCGGGTTGAAGGTATCGCCGGGTCCTCGTTCTAAGGTTGTTTCTGAATTTGCTGAGGCGATCGCTTCGCTTGAGTCCAGAAGAGAGCGCTACCAGGAGATCGCTAAAAATGCTCGCAAGCGCGCTGAGAGTTTCAGTTGGATGAGATTGGTTACTGAGGTAGATAGAGCCTATAAACTAGCCGTCGAACGAAATGCCAAATCTGATTGACACAACAGATGGAAACGCCCGCCCCTGATTTTTCAATCATTACGCCTAGTTTCAACTACGGTCACTATATCGGTGACTGTCTTGAAAGCGTGGCAAAACAGCGGGGGGTGACCTTTGAGCATTTGATATTCGATGCAGGATCAACCGATGACACGATGGAGGTCATCTCAGGCTTTCCCGATGTTCAGGTTGTTCAGGAAAAGGACAATGGCATGAGCGATGCCATCAACAAAGGATTCGCTGCCGCTCGGGGGAAGTGGGTGATGTGGTTGAATGCTGACGATCTATTGAAACCAGGTGCCCTAAAGGCGATTTTGACCTTTGCCGAAGATACTGATTACGATGTGGTGTATGCAGGCTGGGATTTTGTTGATGAGGAAAGGAAGTTTAAAAGACGGATGACCGTGTTTCCCTTCCGAAGGAAAGCCCATTGCTATCTGGTTTGCTACATTGCCTCCACAAGCGCTTTTTATCGCAGAGAGACTGTGATTAATGAAGGTTACTTTCTCAATAAAGATTTCCGTTATGTGATGGATGGGGAGTTTTATAATCGTCTTGCATCAAAAGGAAAAAAGTTTGGTTATCTGCACGCTGTGATTGCAGACTTCAGGTTGCATGGAGGTAACTTGAGCTTACGCCATCGAAACAAGGAAAACCGTTCCGCGTCCGAGGAATTGGAACGCCAAAAGCAGTTCGCGGAATCTGTGTCCATCATCCGTTGCTATGGTCAACAAAAGATCGACAGCCCCCCCTTGGTTTGGCTAGTCGATGGCGCGCTTGTGTTTCTTTATCGAATTCAAAAGTTTTTTTTGAAGCGTTTCTATGGGTGGTTTTTTAAAACGATTCCACTCGAGAATCCAGAATGCGAAAGGGAAGAGAATGACTCTCCGGAGTAATGAGGGTTTAGGGAAGTTATGCGAAGATAATGAGGGCAAGATTGCCTTTCTTCGCTTTAACCGTCATGGCTTGTCACATGGCCCGCTGAGTGACTGGGATATTGCGGTTAGAAACCCTACTGCAATGGTTCGTTCTTGTGAGAAGTTACTTGGTAAACCTTGGCTAAGAATCCCGCGGAGATATGTCGTGCAGCAGTTTTTTTCTTGGGGTCAGGTGGATTTCCTGCCCTGCTTTGAATGGAACGGGGTTGAATACCTTGACTCTAGGGATTTTTGGGAAAGTGTTGCCACTGGTGATGATGACATTCCACGACCTGCTTTGGGGCATGATGCTTTTGTGGCATGGATGACTGGATTGCTTTGGGGTGGCACATTTGACAACCGTTATCGTGATTTCGTAAGGGCTGGGGCAGTTGAAGATCGCACTGTCTTTATCAAGGCTCTTACTTCTGCTTTTGGACAATCAATGGGAGTTCGCCTTTTTGAGATGGCGGCGGCAGGTAGAGCAGAGGAGGCCACTAGACTGACCTCTCAATTGAGATCGCTACTTCGTCGAAGACGTTATCTCTCAAGGCCACTTAAGACACTGGGCAGCGTCGCCAGCCACTGGTTCTGCGAAATGGCGTTGCATTTGAAAACTCCATATCCTTGGATTGGAATTTTGGGCCCGGATGGGAGTGGGAAATCCTCAGTGATTGAGGGTCTGGAGGATAAACTAAAGCTTTCCCGATTAAAGATACATTCTGTTCACTGGGCACCCCAGTTTAAGAAAAACGCCGAGGTGTCTTCAATGGTGGTAATAGATCCACATGGGCGGCCGCCCAAGTCTGTTGTTCTGTCAGTACTCCAGCTTGGGAAAATCGTGATGGTCTGGTGGGTTGGAATCATCAGAGATTTCATTCACTTGCGCGCGAAACAAGCGATGGTGTTGTCTGATCGTTTTTATCTCGATCTCTTGGCTGATCCGAAAAGATATCGCTACGGTGCGAGTACCGGCCTGGCGAAGCTGGCTTTTTGTTTAATTCCCAAGCCAGATTGCGTCTTTGTTTTGCATACGGATGCGCATACGATTTTGAATCGAAAGCAAGAAGTTGAGCCCGACGAACTCGAACGTCAGTTACAGGCGTATGAAGACATCGCAGAGCGTTGGGGAAAGAAAGCGCTCTTGGTTGATTGTGGTATGGAGTTAGATCGGGTAGTTGAAACCGTCTTAGCTCGGGTTGTGAGCTGTCTGGAGAAAAGAAGCCGATGATGAGGGTAGCCCACCTTCTTTCCTATTTTCCAGGTCAGGAGGGGCTGACCAGCTTTTGTCGTGGTTTGGGTTCAGCATTCGAGGAAATTGAGGGAATCGAAGTTCCGATCATTTCTTTTCGAAGCAGGCCAGCGAAGGAATTCACGGGGCGAGAGCCGCCCGTGATTCAGTTTCCTTGCCGCAAGCGTCACCCTTTCGATATTCCCAAGTCATTTCTAACTGCACTGGATAACCGCGAACTCGCCTTGGATGGAGCGGTTTTGCATGGGACCTACAGCCCGCAGGTTTTTGCCCAAGCCCGGGCTCTGAGCAAACGGAGGATTCCCTACATCTTCATGCCGCACGATCCTTACGTGGGTGATCTGAGGAGACACAAGGCGATCAGAAAATGGTGTTTTTGGCATTTGTGCGAAAAATGGGTGATTGACCATGCCGCTGCCATTCAATTGCTCTCTGCGAGCCACGAGGGACCGTTGCGAGAGCTGGGTAGGACGGTTCCAATTCATACCATCGCCAACGGCTGTCATCCTGAGGACCGGTTTTTTTCGGCAGATGATGCAAAAGTGCCAGGTGAGTCGGGCCCGCTTGTAATGCAATACCTCGGTCGGATGGACCGAAACCACAAGGGTTTGGATCTCCTAATTCGAGGTTTTGCACTTTTTTTGAGTGAGTTCAAAAAAACCCCGGATATTTTCTTGAGACTGAGTGGGAATGACTGGGTCGACCGACCTTTTCTCGAGAAGCTGGCATACCAACTTGGTATTGAGAACAAAGTTGAATTCACCGGGCGTTTGTCAGAACATTCGGTGAACATTCACTCAAAAGCTGATCTTTCTGTCCTGTGTTCCCGGTTTGATGGTTTTGGTCTCACGATAGTGGAAGCGATGCTGGCTGGGCGTCCTGTCATCGTCTCCCGAGAGGCCGGAGTTTCGGAGTTTGTGGAGAAAGCTGAAGCAGGTTTTCTGGTGAAACCGGAACCGGAGAGTATTGCCAATGGGATTAAGGCCGCATGGGAAAGGAAGGCCGAACTCAAAGAGATGGGCCAACGCGGGCAAGAATACGTTTGTAACCACCTCACTTGGGAGAAGGTGGCTAAACGTTCAATGGAGACCTATCGCCAGGTCTTCAACATAAGGTAACCAGCCACTCGTAGGTGGTTAGGGTTGAAGGGTAGCCTTCAGGCGGAAAAAGACAGGGACACCCTGTTCGACCGATGCCGGAGGTGTGACCGTGACGCGAGAGGTCCCGTTGGGTGAGTCGGTTGAGGAGACGACTTCAGCCGCTTCCCAGTCGATCAGGTTTGAGCTGAATTCTGCGATCAGGCTGACTCCTTCCAAAGAGGATCTTACGGAGTAGGCATAGCTTCCTTCGCCTGGTGCAAAAAGACCGGGGAAGCTTGTGAGGTCGTCGCCGGTGGCATAAAGGATGAGATTACTCTCGCTTTCACCCGGGGCGACTTCGTCGGGCCCGGTGCCCGGGCCTGAATCACTGCCGTAACGATTCACCAACCATTCGTTGAAGGTTGGGTTCTCGATGGAGCCGGGACTACCGTGGATGACTTGCGAGGCGGTCCAGCCGGTCGGGAAGTTGAGATCAGGGCCGGAGGTGTCTGCATCGCGCAAGACAAGGCTGGGACCTTCTCCATCCGGAGTGGTCGGCCAGGGCGCCTGGTCATCATATTGGAAGGCGAAGATGAGAGCTCCCTCGGGGTCCCGGAGAGAGAGAGTTTCCCCTCCGTTGGAAAGATTAGAGCCATCGGCGAATTCGCCCAGAATCAGGCTGTCAAGTTCGGCACCGTAGCGAGCCAGGAAGGCCGAACGATCGCTGACAATGATGCGACGACTGCGGGCCGGAATCGAGCAGCCCTGGGGGAAAGTGAAAGAGAGGCCTCGGTCGAAGGTGCAACCATTCAGATCGACGGTTTGTTCCGAGCGATTGAAGAGTTCAAGGAACTCATAATCATCGCGATTGGTTGAGACGGCTGTTTCTTCAGGGAGGATTGGTTCTGCGGGATGATAGTGGACTTCACTGGCAGTGAGGTTATCAGCAGAGGCCGGGCTGGCCGCAGAATAGTACTCTTCAATCAGGGGCGACCACCCATCGTTGAGGTTGAAGGAGCGCGCAGTGATGGTGAAAGAACCATCGATCGAAATCGGGCCGTCATAAACGCGGACTCCTTTTGCAGTTCCGGGAGAAAACGAGGTGCTTTCGAGAACCGCTTCGATGAGAAAGTCTGAGTTCCGGAGACTTGCATTCTGCCCGTGGATGGCGAGGACGTTGGTGCCGACCTGTAGGCTGGAGCGGTGGATCGTGATATTGAAATCACGGAAGACGATGGCCTCGGCGTCCGGTCGCGAGGTGGTTGCTCTGGAATTCCAGACCGCGCTGGAAAAGTTGTCGCTGGCTACCAGCGTGCCGTTCAGGTAGGCTCCAAATCCGTCGTCATACCTCATCTTTAGGATAAGCGATTGAATCGCGTTGAGAGCGTCCTCGTCCGCGATGTTGAACTCGTAGCGGAGATAAGCTGAGCTGTTCACGGCGTGCATGTCGGGGAGATTCGTGCCAATGAAGTCCTGGTATCCCGAGGTGATTTCGAAACCAACGCCGTTTGGCCCGAGAGTCCAAGAGCTGAGATTGGAGGGAGGATCAATGTCCTTCCAGCCCTCTCCGATTTCCGCGTCCATCTGGGCGGTGGGGATAATGGCACGAACTTGGGAGTCTTCAGAAATCAGAGTTTCACTGGAGAGTCCTCCAGGCACGCGAGGGTCGGTTCCATCGATCGTGTAGTAGATCACACTTCCAAGACTATCCGTGGTGAGAGTCACATCAAATGGTGTCGGGGAGAGGGTGGAGCGAGGAGTGGCAACGGGAGCCGGCTCCTCCGGGAAGAGGCCGACATTCCTGAAATGGGTGAGAATGGCGTTGGTCCGGTTTGGGATGAAGGTGTTCCGGACATAGTTCTCAGCGGCGTTCCACTGCACGTTCCGGGTGAATGGATTGACGCGATTTGAGCCGCTCCAGACATCTTTGCCCCAGCGGGCGGATTCGGCAACTACGGGCGAGCGGACCAAATCGGCGAGGGTATCCCAACGCTCCTGGAGACTCTCCGTGGTCAGGGCACCACCATTGAAGCAATGTTTCTGGAGGCGGTCTCCAAAGAGGACTTGAAACTCTTCATATTGCCGAAGGGCATTGTAAACCCTTCCGGGTGAACCCGAGTTACTGACACGGGAGAAATCGAGACTAAAGGTCCGGTTGGCCGAAAAGGGGATACCCATCGACATTTCAGAGTCCCAGTTGTAGAAATAATACTTACTGGTCCCATTGCGGCTTTTACGGGCGGCATACCAGTTTTTATCGACCGAAAAGGAATCGATCTCGGTGTTCCCTAGGAAGTAGGGCGAGAGCCAGTCTTCATCGCTGGCCCAGATTCGCTGAATCATGGAGTCAGCCAAGTTGACCGGGTCGATGTATTCCTGAAGGGCTTCGTAGTCTTCCGGGGAGTTGATCCCATTCCGGGCGATGTTGGACATGGCATCCCACGCCTGGCGGTTTCCGGCTTCGACTTCTCTTCCGTGTTTGATGACATCCCAGTCCTCCGGGTCCCCGCCATGATGGTCGGCATTGTAGTGTTCGTGTGGGAATTCCTGAAATTCGTAGAGCCCCCAGTATTGACCGTTGAGGAAAAGATTGACCGAGCGGCCGTCGGGCGAGTTCTGGCCCATGGCAAGCTGGTTCTTGTGGTGGAACATATTGCGGATGAAGGTGGCCTCGTCCCAATCTCCACGGAATAACCACGAATCGTGGCCTCCTCCTCGAAGGAGAAGACGCTTGAACGATTTCACTTCAGAATCGGGATAGATGTCATGCTCGAGGCGGGAGTTTCCGTATTCCTTGCGGAAGTAAATTCGGAGTGGCTTCTTGGGGTGATCCCGGGCATTGCCTCCGTGAATGCGAATGCCGCCGGGGCTTCCCACCGAATCATCAGGATCTGTAGGATTGAAGTATTCAAAATAGATGTCCCGCTCGCTTTCCCTTCCCCTAAGTTGAGGACTCCGGTAGATTCCACCAAAGCCGAACAAATCGTTGTTCCTGAACGAAAGTGAAACGACCGGTAGGCTTGTGAGTGCCTGGTTCATCTCGTCGCGATACTCCGGACTATCCGTGATGGCGGGATCCATTTCTACTTGGTCGACGATGTCACCCGGGAAGAGGTAGCTTTGGGTCTCAACCGGGCTGGGAATGAGGCGTGATCCGTATACCACGGCACGAACAACCGTGGTCGAATCGATAGTGATTGGCCCTCGATAGGGCGTCCCGATCCGTGAGGTAGGATTGGTCCCGTCTGTGGTATAGCGTATGAGATTCCCGGCACCGGTCGGGGTGATCACCAATTGGATTGGCGCATCGTAAAATCCCCGTTTGACGGAAAACTCCGGGTTGTCAGCAAGACCGCCCACCGGGAGACCGTTAGCGGTCCCGGGAGTGGGACGGGAAAAGAAACCCAGATCCGAGTTGTTGCCAATCCCGTAAGAAATGTCGATTCGTTGTTCGGGGTAGTCGACATATTGATAGAGAACGGTGTCCGCCGAGTCGACCAAGGCTAGGTAACCTCCTGAGGCTGAAAGGGCAAAGTTGGTGTGGAATTCGTCGCCATCGCTTCGATCCTTGCCCGAGGCAAAAACGATGATTCTTTCTCCAGCGGGCAAGGTCGTTAAATCCGGAAAGACCCAGCGGCGCTCTAGGGAATCGTCATCACTGAGAAAGCATCCTGAGAGATCGAAGTCCACGTCACCCGAGTTGTGAATCTCGATCCAGTCGCTGGCATCACCATCTTCGTCCTCCAAAAGGGCTCCATTACTGGCTCCAAATTCCGAGATGACGGGCGAGGCAAGTGCTACCGATCCGAAGCTGAAAATGGCTGTCAGGTGACGAAAAATGAGTGGGAATCGAGGCGAGATCATAGGGAAAAGCGTTGGGGGGAGAGGTATTCCCGATGGGAACAGGTTCTCCGATGCATTTAAAAAGGCAAGTCTTAGAAAAACCTGACTTATTTAGGTGAAAAAGTTAGTTGCTGGCTCGATAGCTTTCGACCAGTTCATTGAGTGATTTCCGAGTGAGTTTTTGCCACTGGAGATCACGGTAATGCCCTCTTTGGCAGTCCCCGGAAATACTGGTGAGCGTGCTACGACCGTAGGTGTCAGCAATCCACTGGAGGAAGGCAGCACTTTCCGGACCACCTTCAAAGCACTTCGAAGGGGACGGCTTGGCGGGCTGATTCCCAAGAATCAGGGAAGCGAATCCGGATTGAAACCAATCGGGAGCTGTCGCGGGATAGTTCTGGAGCCATGGAATCATTTGGGCGAGCATCCATTTTTTCACTTCGGCTGGGGTGGTGACATTTGGTTCGCCCGCTGCGATTTTGAAGTTCCGGGGTGTTTTGAGTTCGTGGGCGACTCCGAGCTGGCGGGCGAGGGGGATCCATTGGTCGAAGAAGAAGCGTCGAGCTTCGAGAATGGCCGGGCGATGTCTTGGATGGTTTCGGAAATCGACCTCGAAGCTGAGGATGATCTCTTTTCTTGTGATCGGTAGTTGGACCGTGCGGCTTTCCTGGTGCAGGGGAGCGAGGAGGGGCTCCGAGAGACTCACCTCGTGAAGGAGCAAGGGGTGACTTTGGTTGTCCGTAAGTCTGATTCTCAGGAAGCGGGTTGTTTGCGTGATGGCGCATTCGACGGCTCCCGCGATAAAAGGCGCCGAGGTATGCCAGACCTTTCCGTCTTCCGACAATTCAAGCAGCCCCAATTCCAGGATGTCGGTGGTGGTGCCTGGCAGGCCGGTTGTGATCGAGATGGTTCCGGTGGCAGGCCAGGGAAACTCAAGGGTGAGATGATCGCCCTGCCGAGGATTTGTAGCAGAGCGGAAAAAAGTCTCCCTTCGGCCATCGAAAATGAGCTCGGCCGGATGGTTGGGGCGCGCGGTCATTGAACTTCTAATGACGGTGTCGTGGAGGGATTGTGCCACCGGTGGGTCGTATGTCTTCGAGGCATTGATCCCGGAAAAGCGGTAGCGTTGATCGAGTGACTTGAGTCGAGTCCGAAATTCCTCGTACTTCAAGGAGGAAGCAGGAAGCCATGCGGCCTCGGAAAATGCGGCGATGCGGGGAAAGACGAGATACTCCAGCTTTTTGAAATCATGAACAAACTCGGTTCGCAAGGTGGCCTGGACTCCGCCTCCTTCCGGTCTGATTTGATAAACCCGGGAAACCGGATTGAATCCTCCCTCTGCTTCCCGTTTTACATCAACAAGAAGTTCATCGTCAGCCGGGCGGGGATAGGACGAGAGATCGGTGCTTGGCAGGGAATCCGCCGAGAAAGAAACCCGTTTGTGCTTGGCGAGGATCTCTTGAACTTTTCGGTGAAGTGGTGTCTCCGTGCCTTCAAGCCTGATCTCGTTTTCGGGAAAGAGCCCGGCAACTTCAGCAAAGAGCTGGTCGAGAAAGTTGAGGGTATCTTTGGAGTCATTCAAGCCCACCGGGCCAGCGTTCCAGACTGGTGCCACCTTAGTCGGCTTGTCTCCCAAATCAGGGTAGGCTGCGACCATCGAAGCAGCGCCGGTGGTTAGGGAGAAGCCTGGAATGAGACGGACCTGCCGTTTGCGGGCATGCTCGATTAACTCCCGCAGCTTGTCCTGCGTGTAGTAGCCGCCGTATTCGGTCGAGTCCGAACCAGTGCGATCGCCATAGGGCGGGGTCGAGGCCCTCACGCTTCCGATTTCATGAAGTTTGGGAAACGTCGTACTTTCCATCCTCCATCCATGGTTGTTGTTGAGCTGGAGATGGAGCTCATTGATTTTATGGAAGGAGAGCCAGTCGATCATGGATTTCAGATTATCGGTGGAGAAAAGATGCGAGCCGATATCGAGGTGAAAAATACGTCTCGGAATTTCCGGGTGATCCTTGATTGTCATGGCTGACAGGAGAGCGCGCTGTTGTGGTTTTTGTGTAACTGGAAGGAGGTTGACTAGAGTTTGTGCACCATGCATCATGCCGGCTGGACCGGCGGCGGAGAGTGAGACCCCTTCGGGTGTCACTTTGAGGAGGTAGGAGCCGGTTTGCTCAAGTGAGGGATCGAGGGTGAGGCGAACGGCCCGCTTGAATCGCATTCGACCGACTTGCTGGGGAGTACGGATACGGTGGAGAAAGCCAGTCGTTTTTTGTAAGGCAGAGGCAATGACCCGTGCGGGTTCCTGGAGATCGGCGGGAGCGATTACCGCGGTTTGGACATCGACCAGAAGCTGTCCGGTCCCGGGGGTGATTTGTCGTGGCAATGGAATAAGTTCGTGGCCTCCCAGCAGGGCTGGTAGTATGAGTAAAACGAAGAAGAGGCGCATGGCCGCACGATGGGATCAGATTTTCGCAAGTGCAAGGCGACAAGCAGAAAGACCTGTGCTCCCTCCACCGTAGCACCCCCTCATTTATGAAATGTTTCATTCCTTCTCTTTCCCTGATTTTGGCGGCGCTGCCATCACCGGCCGAATTGAAACTGCCCCACCTGTTCACCGATGGGATGGTCTTGCAGCAAGGTGATCAGGCCAGAATTTGGGGGTGGACCGGAGCCGGAGCACCGGTGAAGGTGCGTTTTGCTGGGGCGGAATACACGACCAAAGCGGATGGCCAGGGAGACTGGATGGTGAATTTGAAGGGTCTCAAGGCCAGCAGTAAAGGAGCGGAGTTGGTGATCGAGGCCGCGGCCGAGAAGATAGTGATCAAAGATGTTCTCGTCGGTGAGGTCTGGCTGGCCTCGGGACAGTCAAACATGGAATGGCGAGTTTCGAACTCTGGGGGTGCCAAAGAGGAAATTGCCGCTGCCAAGGATCCTCTTCTTCGGGTTTTTGTTTCGGCAAACGTGGCGGAAACCTCCCCGCAAAAAGACTGGCAGGGAAGCTGGAAGGACACTTGTCCGGAAAACACCGCAACCTTTACGGCCGTTGGTTATTACTTTGCCAAGCAGCTCCGTGTTGAACTGGGAGTTCCGGTTGGAGTCATCGAGTGCGCTTGGGGAGGGAAGCCGGTTGAGGCTTTCACCAGCGAGGAAGCTCTTGCTCAACTGCCGATCGGGAAGCAATTGCTTGATAAAAAAGTCCAGGCGATTGCCGGCTTTGATTCCAAGAAAAACGAAGAGGTTTTCCAGAAACAACTCAAGGCCTACAAGCAGAAGGTGGCAGCTTGGGAGAAGAACAAAAAAGGTCGCAAGCCCCGTCCGCCTCGCAAGGCCGGCGACCCCGGGAAAAACCCGTCGATGCCTTCCACAATCTATCATGGTACTATTGCGCCTATCGTCGGGTATGGAACCCGTGGAGCGATCTGGTATCAGGGTGAGTCGAATGCCCGCCCACCGACGGCCCCACACTATGAGGAGCTCCTCGGTTGTCTCGTCGCCGATTGGCGCAAACGCTGGGGATATGATCTTTCGTTTTACTGGGTGCAATTGGCCAATTTCCGTCAGCCGACTCCCGAGCCCGGGGCCGAGAGCGATTGGGTGGTGGTGCAGGACGAAATGCGGAAGGCTCTGAGGTCGATCGCGAAGGGAGGAATGGCGGTCATCAATGATATCGGGGATGCCCGTGATATTCACCCCAAGAACAAACAGGACGTTGGCAAACGCCTAGCCCGCTGGGCATTGGCTCAGGACTACGGCAAGAAGGATGTTATCGTTTCCGGCCCGCTTTATTCCGGAATGAAGAAGGACGGAGAGACCCTTGTCATTTCGTTCGATCACGCGAAGGGACTAAAGTCGCGGGATGGCGGAGAGCTTAAGCGTTTTGCGATTGCCGGAGCTGATGGTGAATGGAAGTGGGCCAAGGCCGTGATTAAGGGGGAGACTGTGGTGCTCTCACATGCTGGCTTGAAGAATCCAGTGAAGGCCCGCTACGCCTGGGCTGCTAATCCCGAGGGTGCCAATCTCGTCAACGGGGAAGGACTGCCTGCGAGCTGCTTTACCACCGAGTGATTCAGAGCAGGATTGTTAGTGGCCCTCGCCGAGGACGGGCAAGTGAATCCTCAATAGGGGTGCCTGAGTCGTTGTGGTATTAACGGTGACTCTCGACGCGGCGCAAAAGGGTGGACTTGAGATGAAGGTTTTTAAAGCAGCGAGCCCAAGTTTTGTGGTCGCCTTGAGAAATGAAGGCGACCACTTTCTGGTGGTGGCGCCCGGCGAACAAAAGTCACTTTTTTTGAGGGGCCTACGGAGAAGGTGATTTTTTTTGGAACTGGGCTTTCGGCATGTTTTCCCGGACGGACCGGATCACATCCTGTTCATTCTGACCTTGTTCCCAATGGTTTGGCGTTGGCGTCCTATTTTAATACAGGCGCTCGTTTTCACGGTAGCGCAGAGTGTCACTTTGGGGCTCGTGGTGAGTGGAGTGATTCCAAAGGCGGGATGGCCCGGAGCGTCGTCTCTTGTGGAATCTATCATCGCCCTGAGCATCGCGTCCCTTGCGTTTTAAAACCTATATATTAGTTGATTCAGCACGAGGCTAGGCGCGTGGTTTAAGCGGCCGTTTCGGGTGAATTCACCGTAAGAATGGAGCATTTAGGCTCTCAGAACGGGGGCTGAGATACTGCGACCCAGATTGGAGCTACGGCCTCCTTTGATTGCGAGCCGAACCTTGTCTTCGGCGACCATCCTTGATGTAGGTTGTTTTCGGACTCTCATTGCTAACAAGAAAAATCACCTTTAGGGTGACGCTTGCTGACCGGGAATCCTCGGTGGATGACAAGTCGATCGGGTTTGTTATCCTCCGGCCAAAAGAAAAGTGATGAGCGAGACAATTAAACGAGTTCTGGTATTGGTGGCTGTTTTTGTGGCGGCTTTTGCCACCGTTCACTTTTACCGGGCTTGGCGGTCCGGAAATCCCATTTTTGGGATCTGGGGAGGTGAGGAAGAGGGCCAGTTTGCCCCCGAACATGCCACCTTGGAATCCAAGCCAGCAATGACTCCAGAAGAGGTTCCCGGTTTGATCCGGGCCAACGAGGAAATGGTCTCGCTGGTCGAGCGGGTGACTCCGGCAGTGGTCAGTATTGATACCGAGATTTTGAAGCGGGAGCGCATTTTGGATCCTTATGGCGGCAGGGTTTATGAACGCAACCGGGTCACCCCGGGGCTGGGGTCTGGGGTAATCGTCTCAAAAGAAGGCCACGTGATCACCAATCATCACGTCATCGAGGGGCACCAGCGTATTCGGGTGACTTTGCACGACGGTCGCTCCCTGCCCGCTACCCTCATCAGCTCCGACAAGCTGCTGGATATCGCGGTGTTGCGGGTCAAAGCCGAAAAAGGCGAGAAGTTCTCCGCCCTCAAGTTTGGAGACTCAGACAAGGTTAGGGTGGGGCAGTTGGCCATTGCGGTCGGGAATCCTTTCGGATTGGGGATATCGGTCACCGCCGGGCGGATCTCCGCCCGGGATCGCTCCCTGTCTGACGGACAACGAGACCTTTTCCAGACCGATGCCGCGATTAATCCGGGGAATTCCGGCGGCCCGCTCCTAAATCACCTCGGCGAGATCATTGCCATCAACGCCTCAATTTATAGCGAGGATCAGGAAAACCCGGGCTTTCAGGGGATTGGGTTCTCCATTCCTTCCAACGAAGCGGAGCGAACGATGCGATACATCCTCGAAAAGGGGAGGCCGATCTATGGCTATCTCGGTTTGCGGGTCCGCGATTTGAACAACTACTACAAGGAGAAGCTCGGTTACGAAGGCGAGGGGATCGTCGTGTGGGGGGTCATCCCGGGTTCTCCCGCCGATCAGGCCGGTCTGAAGCCCGACGATATCATTTCCGGTTACGAAAAGAAACCGGTCCAGACCATGCAGGGATTTCTGGGGCGGGTGCAGCGATCGGCGGTGGGGTCGGAAGTCCCCGTCAAGGTGTGGCGCGAGGGGAGCTTCCTCGATCTAACTGCTTTGGTGGGTGAGTTGGATCCTTTTGGTGAGCCCAAGCCACTGGCAGAGAGTGGTCGTCTGGCGTCTGATGAAGCCATCCTGAAAGGGATTGGATTGGGGGTGAGCGATATTCGTTCCGCGTCTCAAGTGCCTCAGGGTGTTTGGGTCCGGCAGGTCTTGGAAGACAGCTTGGCCGCCAAGGTGGGAATCCGGCCCCGCGATCGTATTCTCGATATCAACGGAGTAAGAATTCAAAATTCGAAGGACTTCTATGCAAGGTTGTTTGTGAATGCAGCCGTTAAAGAAACGAAGCTCCGGATCATTCGTGGAACAAGAAGTTGGAGCGTGACTTTCCCGGCCATCCCCCGTACGAAAGACCGTACCGATTAAGAGTCAGTTAGATGAATACTTTTGAGTCCTACGAGCCCCGCTCCAACTTCCGAATGATGGTCCTACCGGCCTTCGCGGTTGCGGTGATTTTAGGGACCGGAGTCTACTTTCTGGTGACCTCAACCGACGATGAACCGGAAATTGTGCAAGCCGTTGAGGAGCCAGCGAAGGAGAGTGATGATTTCGTGTCAGCCCCCGACCCGGTGGTTGAGGAGCCCAAGTCGTTCGCCCCATTCGATAAGGATCCCAAGCCCCTGGTGATTTCACCCAATGCGGTGACTCCACCCACTCCCGAGGAATTGTTGGTCGCGGCCGGGATGGGGCTTTCCGAGCTCGACCCGGAAGTGCTCTTGCGAAAAATTGGAGCCTCGCTTGAACAATCGGACATACGGACAGCCTCCACTCTCATCGGTCGGCAGGCGCTCGATGAATCCCAACTCAAAAGATTGCAGGCCTTGGCCGGAATGGGCGATTTCAGGCTCCATTCCGTGAAGCCGGTGATGGAAATTGGTGAATTGGAAGCGAACCGGCGTGTCCGGTGGGCTCTCAATCTTGAAGGTTCCCGCAACAATCGAATCTACTTCGACCTTCTCCGTGGAAAAACTGGCACCTGGGGTGTTGATCAGATCAAACTCCCGGGAGATGAGTTAGGCTGGGGAGCCCCGGTCGATGCCCTGGGAATCACCCATGCTTTCCTGCAGGCCGCCCTCAATCAGGAATTCGACGACGCAAAGTCCTTTGTCGATTCCAGCAAGGTCTCCGATGCCAAGATTGCCGGGTTGTGCATCATTTTTGAGGAGGCGCGGTATCAGTTGCGGCCGCGGAAGCCTTTGCAAGCGATGTTCAATCGTGACACCACCGCCGCCTTCATCGCGCACGTCGAGGACGACACGGGACAAAAGGCTGCCGACGTCGGAGTCACCCTCCAGCGCTCCACCACCGAGCAGTCCTGGCAGGTGGCCGAGATCAATCTGGATTTACTCCTCGTAGATTATGCCAAACGGGTCGCTGGAGGGGACGTTCACTATACCCCTTTGATCAAGAATCCGCAGGGTGGCGAGACCCTCATTCTTTATTTTGGTTTCGATGAAGACAGCCTTACAGCGCGGACTAAGCGACAGCTCGATATCGTTGCGGGTCTGCTCAAGATCGACCCAGAGAAAAAGCTCACCTTGTCCGGGCACACTGATTCTCTTGGCACCGATCAATACAATCACGGACTCTCGGCCCGGCGTGCCACGACAGTCCAGCAATACCTCCTTCAGTCCAAGGTGCCACCCACGCAAATCGTGGCGATGGCGGAAGGAGAGGCCAAGCCGCGCCGCCCAAACACCACCGAGGCCGGCGAAGACAACCCAAGCGGTCGCCGGGCCAATCGACGCACCGAGATCTACCTCGATTTTTAGGCTGTGCTGTTGGTCTGTGCCTGCCGGGTCTCCGGGATCAAAATTGACACCGGATGAATCAATCGATTACGCCTTTCTTCCACCTGAGTGGTCTACAATGGATCTCCCTCTGATGCGTCGTCGGGAGATTTTTTGAGAGTTGGGAGGCAGTGGACGCGGAGTCTCGATGACCCTCAATGAGGGTCGCTTGTAGTTGTCTGAAAACAACACTCGCCTCGCCGTCAGTAGCCCGGTGAAAGCCAACGTCTTCTATCATGTCTAGGGCATCCTTGATTTCGACAGGCTGAGGATGGGGAAATACGTTTTACTATATGGGTTTTGATAGATTATCGAGCCCGTTCGCATGACGGGAAGGAGGAGGGAAGGAAATTGTGCCATGTCTCGATGGCTCAAACAGTCTTGTTGGTAATAGGTTAACAGGAAATAGCGGCCTCTAGATTGGTGCTGCTGAGCCATCTGAATGGCAGGATTGTCCTTACTTGAGTTTGGAGGCGAGCTCTTTGGCAAGTCCGGGATTTTCGTTGGCGAGATTTTTGGTTTCGCCGGCTTTCGAGGTGTGATCGTAAAGTTCCTGATACCCGTTTTTGTGAGCGACGAGTCGATGGGTGTCAGTGCGGACAGTCCGGGCAGCACCGTGGTAGGAAATGGCAAGGCCATCGGATTTGGCAGTGGGATTTTTGAGATTGGGAAGTAGTGAGGTCCCGTCGAGAAAAGTGGGTTTCTTCAATTCGGTGAGATCACAAAGAGTGGGGAAGAGATCGATCGTTTCTACGATGGAACTCGTACTTATACCGGGTTTTTGGACGACGGGATCGACGATGATGAGGGGGGAGCGGAGGGATTCTTCAAAAAGGGAATGCTTGCCCCAAATGGCGTATTCGCCGAGATGCCACCCGTGGTCGCCCCAGAGCACGATGATGGTGTTGTCAGCGACACCGAGTTTGTTGAGTTGCGCGATGATCTTGCCAACCTGCGCATCGGCGTAGGTGACGCAGGCAGCGTAGTGTTTGCGGACGGCGGTGGCAAATTCAGGATCAGAGTTGGGGTTCTTCTTCCAACGATTGTATTTCATGAATTCGCCGGATCCGTGCCAGGTGGTTTTGCCTTCGGGTTTCTCCGGATGGGAAATGGGGGGTAGTTTGGCGTTTTTGTAGGAAGCCAGGTATTTGGCAGGAGCTCCAAAGGGGAGGTGAGGTCGCAGGATGCCGGTGGCGAGGAAGAAGGGCTTTTGGGATTTGGCGAGGAGGTCGAGCTGCTTGAGGGTTTCAGCGACGGTGATGCCATCAGGATAAATTTCGTCGTCTCCTTCTTTCGCCTGAAAGACATCCATGTCCTTGGCACTCTTCCGGATTTCGCCGTCGGCGAGTCCGTGCATCCAGCCTCGCGGGTGCTGCCATTTTCCGGCAGGGAGAAGGTGGCGGTCCCAGGACTCGGGCATTTCGGGTTTAGAGTTGTCATCCCAGTTCTTGCCCCCGCGTCCGCCGGGATGATGGCTCACTTTACCAACGGACACCGTGGTGTAACCGTTCTGGCGAAAGTAGGCGGGGAGGGAGGGGTGCTCGATATTTTTGGCACGAGAAAAGAGGGCGCCGTTTCCTGAGGGTCCGTAAGTTCCAGTAAGAAGAGCGTATCGCGAGGCCCCGCAGGTTGGGGCCTGCACGTAGTGTCTGGTAAAGGCACGGCCGCGGGCTGCGAGAGCATCAATGTGAGGAGACTGAATGTAATCGACTCCAAAGCACTTCAGCTCGGGGCGGAGATCATCGATGCAAATGAGAAGGACGTTCTTTTTGGCGGAGAGAAGGGAGGTGGCGGCGATAAGGAAAGCACCCAGCAGTTTCATCAGCTGAGGGTGGACTTTGCCTTGAGTTAGGCCAACCACGAAAAGGGCGAAAGAAGCGAAACATAGTTGAGAGAACTGCGGAAGAGGCCGAAGGACACGGAAAATTACTGGGTTGGAGATTGGTCCGCGAATTTGCGCGGATGAATCCAAATCTTTTTGATGGTTATTTGACGGCCTCGTGAAGGGTAAGGAAGCCTAGTTTAAGTCTCGCTTGGATTCTGACATCAAAGGCGCCGAAGTGTTCGATGTTTGGCGTCAGAATGAAACTGTGGCAGTTTCAACCCATGTCAAAAGCAATTGATCAATCCCAGTGTGTCAATCTCCTGGAGTCGTTGGATGGATGGGAGATCGTGAACGGAGAGTTGGTAAAAGTGTTTTCCTTTGGCTCTTATCTCGAGGGTCTTGAGTTTGCAAAGCGGTGCGGGGAGCTGGCGGAGGAGATGAACCATCATCCCGATTTGTTGATTCAATGGCGGCAGGTTCGGGTGTCGCTTGTGACCCACTCGGCGGGTGGGTTGACCGATTTGGATTTTGAGTATGCGGGGAAGGTAGAGAACTTTGAAGGGGGGAGGACACCCATCAAGTGATCTGGTGGGTGATGAGGGAGGCAAGGGAGAGGATGCCATCGTGTGGCCAGAGGGCTGGGGGCGTTTGGGCTTCGCCCAGTGGGAAGAGGCGGGGCGAGGGAAGGTTGACGTTTTCTTGAAATGGGTGGAGGGCGATTCCGGAGAGGCCTCTGAGATTTGAAATCCTCGATTTAAAATCTCCAGGGAGCGGGCGGAGGAAAACGGTTCTGTTGCCAGGCGATAGGGTGAGGTCGGGATCGTTGTGATATATGATAGTCCAGGCAGTCGAATCGGAGCTTTTCCAGAGGCAGTGGTTTTCGGGATCTTGGGCGATGAGATACTCCGTTTGGCGGCGGAGGTTGGTGATGGCGCCTGATTCAGATGGTGAGATTGGGCCGCGAGGGTGTGTGCTTTCGAAGTCGGACATTGCTTCGGCTAGGAGCGGACCGAAGGCGTGTGGGTTTTTGAGGAAGAGGGTTTGCAGGGAGAGGCAGCCTTGTTGGTTGAAGAGGCCGATATCGCGGGCGGCGAGGCGGGCGGCCTCGGGCGAGGGGTCAGTGATGATTGCGATGCCGAGGCGGTGACCGTGCCCGATGAAGGGTACTTCGAGCGGGCAGAGGTTTTGGAAGTGGCGGATGGTTTCGTCTGAACCGAAAACGACGACGGCGTCGGCTTGGTCGAGCCAGTGGTCGGGCAGGGTGCGTGAGGTTTCGACGAAGGAGGACAGAGATGTGGGAACTTCGAAATCAAGAAGCGCATCGGAGGGTAGTTTGAGGAGGTTATGAGCTCCGAGGACAATGCCGTTGAGGAGAGTTTGGCAGGTGGCATGGGGAGTGTTGCCGCTGACGATGTGGACGATGGTCTTTGGGAGGCGAGCGGTCGGGGCAGTGGCTTGTTGGTGGAAGGTTTGCTCGAGGAGTTTGCGGTTGTAAGGACCGGTGAAGCGTTCCCATTGTCGGGCGGCCTCAAGGAGGAGGTCGAAGCGGTCGTCGAGAGTCATCGGGAAAGAGCGTGGTCGATAGTGCGGGAGCATCCTCGCGGGAGTGCGCTGGGGTCGCGGCCGAGGAGAGTGAACGAGCCATCGGGTTGGGCGATGGCAAAGTCTTGTGTTTGAATGGCGGCTACGCTGTGAAGGTTGGCGAGGTCGTGTAGAACGAGGTATCCGGGTTGGCCTTCGCTCGCCGGTTGTTGCGTTTCGGGGTTGAGAATGAGGTGCCGGCACCAGGGAGGAAAGCGGTGGTTGCCATTGGGGCCGGTGGCGTAGGCCTGGCTAGAGAGTTCGGTCATGCCATACTCGTTGTGGAGTTGGTCGAGGGGGAGATCGAAGAAGGCAGCGAGTTGCTCATAGAAGTCTGGTTTAGCGAGGGTGCGGGAGGTGCCTTTGTAGCCTCCGGTTTCCAAAAGTTGGGATCCTGCGGGGAGTGCGATGGGCCCGATCGTTTCCATGAGGTGTAGAAAAGCGAGGGCCGTGCCCATTAAAAAAATCGGCTCGCTGGAGCGGAGGTGTTCGTAGAGCGGAGCGAGATGGAATCGGGAATTGCGGAGAAGAAAGCGTGAGGAGTCGCCGGAGTTAAGGCAGGCGAACATGTGGGTGAGTGAGGAATACGGGGCCTCGGAGGGAGGTGGGGCGAGAAAAAATGGAGGGAGTTCGTCGGAAAAGGGCCAGCCATTCTGGATGGACAACTCGTAACGGTGGGTGTCTGGAAAGTGATGGGCTCCTTTGGTTTCGGCGGTGGTGCCCGAGGTGAGGAAAGTGGTGGAAGTGGGGAGGCCGCAGGTCAGGGGAATGTCTGGAAGTTTGAAGGCCGAAGTGGGCACGGCGGGGATCTCCTGCCAGCGGGTGACGTTTTCCGGGGTGCGGCCGAGGTGTCGGGCAAACCGTTGGTAGGGACTGTTGGAAGTGAACTGAAAGGCGAATAGAGCTAGTGCCAATTCGTTGAAGCGGCCCGGGTCCGGTTTTTCGATCATGTGGCCGAGTCGTTCGGCGAGGTCTGATTTCTGGGGGTTTGCGGGCATTTCGCGACAGGTGGTGGCTTGACAAGCGGGTCAAAGCCCGCGATTTTTCAGTTGGATGCTGTTCGTTGACGGCTTGCCGAATATCCCCAAACCGATTTGATTTTGAAAGCGATGTTTTCCTTGAAGCGATTGGCCGGGCTTCTTTTTGGGAGTTTCCTGGCGGTGAGTTGCACTCCGCTGCCACCGGTTCAACCGGTCCCTCCGGTGACCCTTCCGCCCAATGCGCTACCCGTTGAAGGTGAAAAGACTCCCGAGCAAATTGAGGCAGAACGGGCCAAACTGGAGGAAGAAGCTCGCAAACGCGATGAAGCTCTTGCTCAGGAGCGCGCAAATAACGAACGCGTTGAGCCGGTCACTCCCCCTGGACGTGAGGAGGTCAAACCTCTGCCAGGGTCTTATCCCACCGCCAAATTTGTCCGGGATTCTGCCGGAAAGCCGATTCCTGGATTGGTCTACAATCCATATACCGGTGCCCAAGTTGATGTGAAAGGGATTCCAAGCGGGACAAAGATCCGGGATCCGAAAGACGGAAATCCCAAGCACGTTTTTTACGTTCCCTGATCACAGGTTTTTCGGAGGAGGTCTGGATTCTCGTAGAAGAATCTGGTGGTTTCAAAATGTCGAAATTCAAGCGCATTGCCATTCTTGGCCCGGGTTTGTTGGGCGGTTCGGTTGGGCTCGCGGCAAAACAGGCCGGGTATGAGGCGGTTCTTTGGGGGCGTCGAGCTGAGCGAGTGGAAGCCGCTAAGGCTCTGGGGCTGGATTCGACGACTGATCTTAGAACGGCTGTCGTGGAAGCTGATCTTGTCGTCCTGGCAGTTCCGGTTGGTGCGATGGATGGATTGTGCCAGCTATTGCAAAGCGAGTTAAATGACGTTGCCTTGGTGACAGATGTCGGAAGTGTGAAATCTCTTCCACATGAGGTGGCGGGCCGGCACGGGTTGCCTTTCGTGGGGAGCCACCCGATGGCCGGTTCGGAGCAAACCGGGATCGAAGCGGCCCGGGTTGATCTGTTTCAGGGAGCAGCGTGTGCCATTACCAATGGGGAAGGCCGAAACGACGAAAAGGTGGCGGCTTTGGCGAAGTTTTGGCAGGATTTGGGGTGCCAGGTGTTCGAGTTGGGTGTAGAGGATCATGATCGTGCCGTGGCGCGGATCAGCCATCTTCCTCATGCCATGGCGGTTGTGACGGCTTCGGCAGGTCTTCGTTATCCGGATGACGGGCTCCTAGCGGCCGGAGGTTTTCGCGATACTACGCGGGTAGCGTCGGGAGATCCCGCAATGTGGGCGGAGATCATGATCGAAAATCGCGAGGCGGTGTCGGATGCTCTTCAGGATGCCGTGCACGAACTTCGGGAGATGCTTGCACACCTAGCTGAATCAGACCAGAAAGGCCTCGAGCGATACCTGGCGGTAGTCAAAGACCGTAAAGATAACTGCAATCGACCTGATGAGCCAACCATTTGAAGTTTTTCCCGTGAAGACCTTGGGAGGGGAGTTGGCCGTTCCTGGTGACAAGAGCATCTCTCATCGGGCAGCTATCCTGACAGGATTGTCCGACGGGGTGTGCCGCGTGAGGAATTATCTCCCGAGCGAGGATTGTGTGAACACCCTGCGAGCAATGGGGCAGTTAGGAGTAGATTTTGAGGTGACCAAGGGGACCGAAGATCAACCGATTGACCTCACCATCCGGGGAACCGGAGGACGATTGACCGCTCCTTCCCAAGATCTCGATTGTGGAAACTCTGGAACCGGGATGCGCTTGCTTGCGGGTGTTTTGGCGGGGCAGCCATTCAAGAGTGTTTTAGTAGGTGATGAATCTTTGTCGGGTCGTCCGATGGGGCGGATTATTACTCCCTTGCAGGAAATGGGAGCGGTTTTTGAAACCCGTGGTGAGAAGCCGGGTTGTGCTCCCTTACAGATCAGCGGGCACACTTTGGAAGCGATCACCTACGAGATGCCGATGGCGAGCGCCCAGGTAAAGAGTGCGGTTTTGCTGGCGGGACTGTCTGCCCCCGGGACCATCACCGTGGTGCAGCCTACCATCAACCGGGATCACACCGAGCGGCTTTTGAATGCCTTTGGTGTCGAAGTGGTGAGCGAAGGGAATCGAATTTCGATGGTCGGGCAACAGCCTTTGCGGGCGCGGGATCTGATCGTTCCAGGGGACTTTTCCAGCGCTGCTTTTTGGATGGTTGCGGCAGCCTGCCTGCCGGGCGCGCGCCTGACTCTGACGAACGTGGGTTTGAATACCACCCGCACCGCCTTGCTTGATGTCTTGGTCCGGATGGGTGCGGAAATTTCGGTGGAACCCGAGGGTGAAGACGGAGGAGAGCCTAGAGGAAAAATCGTGGTGCGAGGGGGAGTTCTCAAGGGCACCGAGATTCTTCGGGAAGAGGTGCCCAACTTGATCGACGAGGTTCCTATTCTTGCCGTTGCCGGGGCCTTGGCTGAAGGAATGACCTCGATTCGGAATGCCGGCGAGCTTCGCGTAAAAGAAACGGACCGTATCGACACCACGGTGAAGAATCTTCGATTGTTGGGTGGCAAGGTTGAGGAGTTTGACGACGGCATGGTGATTACCGGAGGAGCGAGATTCTGTGGTGCCGAGCTCGAGAGCTTTGGCGATCACCGCATTGCGATGGCCTTCGCGGTGGCCGGCTTACTAGCGGTTGAAGGGAAAACCACGATTCAGGGGACGGCCTGCGTGGCCACCTCTTATCCAGGTTTTGTAGAACACTTGAAGATGGTAGCGGGATCATGAAGGAAGGACATCGGGCAGTCGCGATTGACGGACCGGCAGCTTCGGGCAAAAGCACCGTTGCCTGCCGAATTGCGGACCGGCTGGGGTTGGTCATGGTGAATTCGGGTGCGATGTACCGAGCGGTGACCTGGCAGATTTTGCAGGACGGGGTGGCCCCCTCTGATGCGGCGGCGGTCATCGAGGCCTTGACTGAGATGGAGATTGAAGGAGGCGTTGAGGACGGAGTTTCCACGATTGCCATCAATGGTCGTCGACTCGACGACGAAGTGAGGTCCCCAGGGGTCAATGACCATGTTTCCGAAGTGGCTTCGATTCCTGAAGTCAGGGAATGCCTAGTGGCGATGCAACGGGCATACCTTGAAAATAACGACGTTGTGATGGAAGGGCGTGATATCGGGTCGGTGGTGTTTCCCGACACGCCCTTCAAACTCTATGTGAGTGCTTCGGAGGAAGTTCGGGCGGAGCGGCGAGCTCGCGACGGGGAGGCCGACGCGGTCGCCAAGCGCGATGCTCAGGATAGTCAGCGAAAGGCTTCGCCACTGAAGGTGGCAGACGGGGCTGTCGAAATTGATTCGTCGGAATTAACGATTGATGAAACGGTCGAGGCGGCTTGCCAGGCCCTCGGACGTTTGGGATGGAAGGATTGAGATGATGAAAACCACGTATTGGATTGGACACACCATTTTTCGGGCGGCCGCCAAGGCCTTTTTCCGCTACCAGGTGGTAGGGCGCGAGAAGTTGGTCCAGGACGGACCCGTCTTAATTGCGTCAAATCATGAGAGCTTTCTCGATCCCCCTCTGGTTGGGATCGCGTGGGACGATGCCGTGTATTACCTCGCGCGGAAAACCTTGTTCCGTGGGCTCACCAAGTGGCTTTATCCCCGGTGGAATGCTATCCCGGTTGACCAGGAAGCGCCTGACATGAGTAGCCTGAAAAAGATCATCAAGATTCTCAAAGGAGGGGATCGGGTGGTGGTCTTTCCCGAAGGTGCCCGGACTTTGACTGGAGAGCTTCAAGAAGGAGAAGCTGGGGTTGGGTTGATTGCGGCCAAGAGTCAGGCAATGATCCAGCCAGTGCGGATTTACGGAGCCTATGAGGCTCTACCTCGTGGGAGTGGCCGCCTTCGTTTTCATCCCATCACCATTGTTGTGGGAGATCCGATCACGCTGACTGACGAGGAAAAAAAGGCCAAAGGCCGCGAGGCTTATCAGGCGATAGCCGACCGAATCATGGTCGAAATCGGTAAACTCAAGCACCCGTCGAAAGACTAAACTGAGTCGAAAATTGAACGGAATGATTGTCAGGCTGGTCTGAGTTAGGGATATTTCCGATTAGATAGGAGTTCTTCCCCCTCAGACCGATGAATTTGCAGATTCAGTGCCCGGAATGCAGTAGGCGATTCACGATTCACGAAGACCTCGTGGGGCGAACGGTGGAGTGTGGATCCTGTCAAGCTCGCTTCCCGGTGAAAAAGGAGATGGTCATTCACCAGAAGAACAAGTTTTACCCCGGAGAACAAAAAGGGAAGCGCGATGACTTTTTCAATCGCTTGGGGCGTCAGCCCAGTGGCTCAGCGGTGAAAGCGGCCTCGAGGGCTGTGTCGGAATCGCATGTTCCTAAGGTCGATTCCATCATGCCGGCTTCGCCCGCCCAGAACATGGCGGCTGGGGCTGGATTTGGGATGTTATTGCTCTATGGCATGTTGTTTTTGTTGGGAACCTCCCAAAATGGAATCTTCCAAGATGTCGACATGGTCAAGAGAGTCATCTTGGCCTCCTTTGTCAGTCTGCTGTCCCTGATTCTAGTGGTTCACGGTGCCAAGAATTGGCGATTTCAAGCGACGATGCTGGCACTCGTGCTGGTTGCCAGTCTGGCCGGAGTGACCTGGATCCGGCCGGTTTCGGTGACTCCAACGGTGAATACGGTGACTCCGAATCAACCCCAAATCAATCAGCCTTCTCGTCGGCCGGTGGAGATACTGAGCGATGTCGAACTTAAATCCAAGGTGGGATATGAGGCAGTTGATCGACGTCTTCGATCTCTTGAAGACCGGTTTGGTGCGGCTGCTCCCAACTATCTTGTCGCGATCTTTGTGGAGAAGCTCAAACCGGGGCAGTACTTCAAACTTCAGAAGTATCTGACCCGGGCTTTCAAGATTCCGGCGAGCGAAGGGATCAATCGATACGAGCGGGGCCTGGACAAGCGGGACGTTTTGATGGTGATTTCGGGGTTTCAGATTGATTTTAATGAAGCGGTGAGAATCTGTGACCCCAAGCTGGGACAAGCCAGGACTTATCCCGAGATGCGTTTGATTGAGCTCAAGCTTTCGGCTCTCTATGATGTGGACTTCGAAAAGGCCCCCGTGATGAATCTAGGAAAACCTGGAGAGCGAGCCTATTTCTCCAAAAACTACAAGGCGTTGAGTGCCTTGAACCCTGATCAGGTTAAGGTGGCCGTCAAGAATCTCGCGAACATTCCTGATGACATGGAGTTGGAGTATCAGGAGAAAGTGGTGGTGGAGTTCATGCGCTTGCTTGATACCGAAACCGATCAGGAGGTGCTGGACGATCTTGGCAAAGGGTTCCGCCGTTGGGGGAAAAACGACCAATCAGCGCTGACGAAAGTCGCGGACAAGGTGGCTGCTTGGATAAAAGCCGAAGCAGATGTTCCGTCAGATCATCTCGAATTCCTCATCGAAAACAAAGCGCCCCGCGCACTAGCCTTTGTGGATCAACTTTGGTCCGACGAGCCCGAGTTTTGGAATCGCCAGTATACCATGATGGGCTCGTTAGCGGAGCCTCGACTCGTGGAGCACTTGAATACCTCCTCTCTGCGCCTTCGCAAAGCGGCAGCGGCGATCCTCGGCTCGATTGGTGGGGAGCTCTCGGCAGAGGCGCTTGCCAAGCAAAAAGACGCCTTTGATGCAGAGTTCCGAATCATTGCCGAGGGAGCGATCAAAGCCATCGAGGCGAGGTAATCGCTCGTTGGCGAATCCGGTGAACACATAAAAAATCCGCCCCCCGGTCAGGGAGCGGACTATATTGTATTGCGTGCGTGCGGGTAGCTTTGAAAACAGTGAAGGATCCTGTCAAACAAAAGAGTAACAATTTTGTCGGTAAAAGACCGGCCGGGTTACGAAAGCGGCTTCCGTTTTGACTGCCTTTTCCAGTATTGACCGTAGCAATGATGGGATGAAGAAAGTCGATTTTGCGCAGGAGAGATTTTGGGTTTTCCTGAACGGCGTGAAGAACACCTTGCAAATGTTGGTTCCGCCACTGCCTTGGCACGAGGTTCGTCACCGGCCGGGCTCAGGGGACCGCGTGGTCCTTTTACACGGTCTGTGGCGAAGTGTCTGGGCCATGGAGACTCCGGCCCGGCATTTGAATGAAGCGGGTTTCGAGACTCTGAGTATTCCCTACTCGTCCTTTCGCAAATCTCTCCCGGAGATTGTCGAGGAGGTCGCAGAAAGGATTCCGCCTTCCGACAAGAGAACTCATTTCATCACTCATTCGATGGGTGGGATTGTCTTGCGTTGTTTGGCTTCCAGGAGACCTGATCGGGTTACGGGACGAATCGTCATGTTGGCTCCGCCCAACCAGGGGAGCGAAATTGTCGATTGGCTGCAGGATTCCCCGCTGGGCAGGTGTTTTTTGGGGCCAGGAGGGAGGAGCCTTTCGACGAAGGGCGTGCGGGAAGAGGTGCCTCAGTTTTCCCGTGAACATGGAGTGGATGTCATCATGGGCAGACGGAGGGCAGTTCCTGTTTTTAGTTTCCTGCTCGAGGGTGAAAACGACGGAATCGTGACGGTTGACGGGGGACGCCTTCCGGGGGTGCGCCGTTTTGATGTCGTCGATGCCGATCACACCTTTATGATGGCGAATCCGGAGGTTCTTGAACATCTGGCAACGTCCTTAAATTCGTAGCAGTTCATAGGCATTCGCCGCTCGACCAAGGCGGGTCCATTTTGCATGCTGAGGGAGGAATGTTCACCTTCCTCCATGCCGCCGATTTGCACCTTGATAGCCCGCTACGCGGATTGTCGAGACACGAGGAGGCTCCGGTAATCGGGGCAAGTCATTCGGGCGAAGTCTCTTGCGGGATGATGTAATCACTGATACTCGGATTCCATGAAACTTGTCTTTCTCGCCGGTTCGTTTTTGGCTTTCACGTCATCGTTGTTTGCGGGGGTCAAAGTCTCGGCGGTCGGTCTTCGAGTGGTCGGGAAAGAATACAAGGAAGAGGGAGCACAAGAATCGCTTCGGGCGTTCAACTGGACTCCTGGAACCAGTCTCGCCCTTTTTTTTCAGAGTGACAGCAAGGCCATCGTTAATTTTGAAAAGGAAAAGAGCACCATCACCAGTTTTGGCGATGACAAGGGGACGGATTTTCTGAAAGTGAAGAAACGCTTCTCCAACAAATCGTATTCGTTTGGGATGAAGCAGGAGAGCGAGAGTCGGAAGGCCCTACTGACCACCTTGGAGAGCGATGCCATTCCTCAATCCGGAGCGAAAACCATCAAAGTCAACGGCGAGGTGGTTTTGTCAGTGGCTTCCAAGAGCGAACTGAAAAAGTCTGGAAAGGCAGACATTAAAGTGGGTGAGAAATTCGAGGTTACAGGACACACCTTTATGATTGAAAAGGCGGGCAAGCCCAAGTGGGGAGAGGACAAGCTGGAGGTCACCTTGAAGTCATCAGTCGACCTCAAGAGCTACCGAAAGGTGGTCTTTTTCGATGCCGAGGGAAAAGAGGTGGAAAGCAAACGCGGGATGTGGAGTTCGATGGGGATGTTTGGGAAGAAAACCTACAAGACCAGTTTCACCTTCAAGGAAGAGCCAAAGCAGCTGGTTCTCGGTCTTGATGAATGGACTGACCTTGAGGTCGTGAAGGTGCCGCTTGATCTCACGGTGGGAGCGGGGCTTTGATTTTCTTTTTTGCGATGTTGTAAATTGCGGTTGGGGGCGCAACATCCCATCTGTGAAAATGAAACAGACTTTTACCGCCCTGCTGATGCTGCTCATCGGCGGGCTTGAGGCCCGAGTCTGGACCGACGTCAAAGGCCGTAAGATCGAGGCGGAATACGTCTCCCAGTCCAAGGATGCCGTCGTGCTCCGCCTGAAAAACGGGCGTGAAGTGACCGTTCCTTTTAAGAATCTCAGTCGGGAGGATCTCGCTCATGTCATTGACCTGGCGATGAAGAAACCAAATGCGAACGGGAGTGCCTCAAAAGAGGGAGGGGAAAAGGCACCGGACGGTGAAGGTGATCAAAAACCGAAGGCTGATCCGGCGTGGGATCGACCGGTTCTCAAGAAGGTGACTTTGGCGGAGCCTTTGCAGGTTGCGGAAGAAAAGAAGGAGGAGGGGATGGCCTATTCCTCAAAGAACTTTCGCATCGTGGCGGATGGTCGGATCACCGACAAGGCGGTGAAAGCTATTCTGGAGTCATCGGAATTGACCAAGCAGTATTGTGAATCGCTGCCATTTGGTCTGGGTCCCAAGTTCCAGCTGGTTGACGGCAAATTTGAAATCCATAGCTATGGCAAGGAAGAAGACTGGCTGAAGGCCGGGGGACAGCAGGGGCGGCCGTGCTATCTGGATTTGGAATCCGGCAAGATAAAACTGTGCTTTGAGGCTCTCCGCATGAATTCATCGGGTCGTGGAAGCAGTGATGCTCTCCGCAGTTTGGCCGGTCAGATGATTCTCAATGTGACCCGCTCGTTGATTCCTGAAATCTACCGCAGAAATCTCAAGGACTGGTTCAACGAAGGATTTCCAAATCTCCTCAATTGCGCGGTCTATGAAAAAGGTGCTCTCGACTTCACCGAGATCATGACCGAGACCAAGGATTTTTTGGCAGGGAAGAGCCGCCAAGGAATGAGAGCCATCTTTGCCAAGAAGGAAATCGAAATGATGCCCATGGACGACCTTCTCGGTCTCACCATGGCGGGGCCGGCCGATGAGGAGGAGCGGCGTGAGTTTCTTGGACAGTGCATCCTTCTCATGGCTTATCTGATGTTTCTCGACGATGACGGGAAAGCTACCGGTTTGAGATCCGGGCTGCGATTTGCGACAGATTTTCAGAAATCTCTTCCCAAGACGATTCGTTACACCGACCAGGCGGACCTAGAAAAAAAGCGAGCTGAATTGCGCGAACGCCAGAGCAAAATGGTAGAAGACACCTTGAAGAAGGTGGTTCGTGAGCGTCCCATGGGAGATGTTGAGAAGGACATGGCCGCCCGGTGGGCGACTCACGGTTTAAAGCTCGTCTTCGGAAAGAAGGAAGACGACAAGTAGCTTAAAAATAAAAAGCCCGGCTTCATCAAGCCGGGCTTTGTTTTGAAAAGCTAAAGTGCTGAGGAAAGAACTAACCCATGAGTTCTTCCATGATCTCCGGGTTTTCCATGAGCTTCTTGCGCTCGGCATCGCTCCTTTCCCAGGCTTTCTTGAAACGCTTGGAAAAGTCCTCTGCATCTTCGTCCCTCTCGGGACCTTCCGCGAGGACTTTCAAAACGTTCAGGATGGCGTCATCGTATTCCTTGAGACGCTTGTCGAGCTTTCCGGAGACCTTTCTCAATTCCTCGTAGCCTTCCTTGACTAACTCTTGTTCGGCGGAGCTCAGGTTGACTTTGTCGCTGGAAGCCATTTTCCACATTGTTCTGCGGAGGCCGCGGACCTGAATGTCGATCTGATGGAATGATCCGCCGAGAGAGAGGATCTTCTTTTCCTCGCCCTTCGCCACGCTGAGAAGCGCCCGGGCGGACTCGTGGTTGGGCATGTTCTTTACCACATCTTCAAGACGAGCGATCACGGCATCGTGCTTGAGTGATTCCTCGCCCTTCTCTTTGATGAGTTCGACGACGGTGTTGAAGTCATCAATGGTTTGCTGGACTTTTTCCGGCTTGTTCTTCGAGGCCACCATGAGTGCTTCCTCGAGGGTTTTAAGGCTGAAGACCTGGATGTTCATCAGCTTCTCAATTCCATCGAGAACGAGAATATCGGAAACCCCCTTGATGTTGTCGTGGGGAACTCCGACGAGGTTGCATCCCTTGCGGGTTGCTCCGCGGATTTTTCCGGCTACGCCCCCGATCGGCTTGACCTTGCCCAGAGAGGAAATGGCGCCGGTCACTGCGAACTTGTCATCCAATTCATTTCCGGTGAAGAGTGAGTCGAGAAGGAGGGACATCGCTGTGCCGGCTGATGGGCCGTCGAGCGGAGTCTCCCGATCCTCAAAGGAGATCGTCACCCGGTATCCTGAAGGAAACCGGCCCGCCCCTTCGTGGCGTTTACGCATCAACATCGCGACGTCCTTCAGGGAGGTTCCGGTCATGTCACCCACCTTTTGGTCGATGTGAAACTCGACTCCATCGACATCATCGGCTTTGAGAGCGAGAGCGGAGAGGCGTGAGGCGGCGCCGGCGTGGCGTCCGTTGGAGAGCTGTCGGACGGAAAGGCCGTAAATCTCAGAGCCGGTGCTGGTGAAACCCTTGGCTTCTCCTCCGGGAACCGTTTCACGACGTTCTTCCATGCGTCCGCTTCCGGCACCAGGGAAGCCGGGGACATCGATGGGTGCCCCGAAAAGCCCTTTCCAGGAGGCCTTTCCGGTATCTTCCTGGTAATCCTTGAGCTTCTTGGCGTAGCGGCCGTCGGGATCGAGGCGAAGGGCGATGTCGATGCAGTAGGACGAGCACTTCTTGTTGTTCTCGTTGTCCTTCTTTCGCATTAGGACCCGAACCCCGCGGTAGATCTTGGCGGAAACATCAGATTTGCTGGTGTCATCTTCGGCCACCGTCTGGCCGCGTGTTTCGAGATCGCCTGACACATCCTTGAAGGTTTCGGATTCGGGATCAAGGCGACCGGCGATGGCCAAAGCATTGGAGCGAAGGTCGTAATCGACTTCGTGATCCTCTTCGTTGAAGTCTCGTGCGATGCAGATCAGGCCGGTGAAAAGAGCGGCCTTGGTGATCTTGTCGATCTCGAGCTTTTCGGGCTTGAAGATCTCCTTATCCAGGTTGGGCGGGCGATAATTCGCGGCAACCAAATGAGACAGGAGCAGGAAGATTGAGAACAGACGGACTTTCATGGCGACTAGAGAGGCTAAAAGGGAAGGAGCTTTTGGCAATGGGCAAAACGAACCCAATGCCCGGAATTATTCATTTTTGACCGGGTTGGGATCATAAATCTGCCGCAGCTCGGCTCGAAAGTCCTTCAAGAGGCTTTGAAACTTGTTTACATCCTTCTGCCATCCTTGCTGGCGGAATTTGGGATCAGGGAAGGCCAAGCGCCCTGCACCATCGAGCTTTTTGAGAATTGTGACCGCTTCATTGAAGAGATCTTTCTCTCCCAGTTCTAGGTATCGCTCGAGAGGGTCGAGCGCTTCCCGTGCCGCCTTGAAGGCTTCCTTCACGTCCTTTTCTCTTGTTTTGTCGATCACGAACCGAAACCTCGAGACCTTTTCAAGACGGCGATCGAGGTCTTCAGCGGCCATGTGTCGGGTGAAGTAGGCGGGACGATGGACGGTTTGCGTGGCCAGCATGCGGGCGGAGAGGTGGTGGGGCGAGAACCGGCTGGTTTGAACGAGGCGTTTCTCGACCGAAGGTAGTCCAAGGAAGGCTGCCAGGTTGTTAGCTTCGTCTGCTTTCTCGCGCACCTCAAGGTATCCTACGCTGGCGGCCTGAAGCCCTTCCGGCATTTTGCCGTCCTGAAAGTAGAGGGAGCGGGCATCCTCAAAGGTCGGGGCTTCGAGCACCTCGAAGCGGGTGAAGAAGGATGCTTTGTTCAGAACGAGCATCGCATTCATTTCTTCGATCATTCCGGTCCCGACGATGAGGCGGATCTTGCCCGGTAACTGAAGTTGTTCCAGACGGTGGAGAATTTCCCATGCCCGGGCTGGCTTTTCCAATTTTCCGCTGGCACTGACCCGAGCGAAAAGAATGGTGTCGCGCCGAAGCGGCCGACCGGTCACCGCGGCATCAAGCATCATGACCAGCGACGCCGCGATGTTTTCCTGGTTCTGCGGAAGGTAGGTTCTTTTTGCCTCTAGGGAACCGAAACAAATATTGAGGTTGTAATGGAGCGGAAGGGGTTCGAGGTGGGCTTCAAAGAAATCTACCAGGGCACCGTGGAGCGGAGCTAGGTCAAAGGAGGCCTTGGGTTGGAAGATGAGACGTCCGGGGGCTCGTTCCTTCGGAGCCTCTTCATCCTCCCGATTCTCCAAAAAGGGTGCCTTGGTGAGGACTAAACTCGTTGCCACGAGGCCGGGAGACGGGGCCGAGGTCCCTTCCTCGTTGCTTGTGATCATCGGAACATCCGTCAGTAGACCTTTGGTGAGGTATTTCTTTTCCTTGGCGCGATTGGCATCGGATGGATTTGGTTCCGTGGACTGGTCTTCAAACTCGTATTCGGGGACCCGGGCGATCACCTTGTTCCAGCGTGCCGGGGCTTTTGCGACCGACCGTCGGGCCAGCAGGGGATGGTCGATGGCCACCGGCTGCATGATGTCGAGGAGGAGTTGACCAAGGAGGTGTCCCTCGGTGTTTTCGGGTAGAAGGGTGAGCCAGTCGGCCGTATTCAAGATCGCGGTCTTGCTTTCGAGAAGTTCTGATTCAATCGGAACCGGACGGTCTTCCCCTTTCAGGTAGCTTGTCTCAATTTCCTTTGCTTTCCGTTGTGAGGGCAGGAGGCGCAGGCTGAGGGTGATGACTTGGGCCCGATGCCGGACCTGGCTGGCGGACTTGGGAAAGGGGCCGTCAGCGAGAATGGCGAGTTGGTTCGAGAGGTCGCGGATGAAGTCGGTATCCAGCGGAAGAAGGTCTCGTCGCACCAAGGTTTGCAGCTCGTTGGCTCGCAGATACCTCAACGTTGCGTTGGCCGTCGGGGCACCGCAGCAGAGGAGGGCGAGCAAGAGCAATTTCACCAGCTGAAAAACATAACTGAGAGGGGCTGTCTTGCAAAGACCTATGCCTCGCGCGCGATTTTTTAACGAGAAATCACGACAGCCTTAGCGATCGCATCATGCAAACTCAAGGATTTCAGGGAGTCCGATTTTGATCGCCAGAGCAGCAATCGGGATGGTTCACCCCGCCTTCGCCCTTTCCGGGGCCCTTGGGCGGAGGATCATGCGACGGGCGGTTCGCCGCTTTTTCCGCTGCCCCGACCGGGATATGAGTTTGACCATGAACAGGTCCGCCGTAAGATTCTTGGCATGGCAAACGCGTTGGAATCTGCGAAGGAAGCTCTCACGAGCATGCTTGGGAAGCTGGGATTTGAATTTGAAATCGAAGTGACCGGAGAACCCGGGCACGAAACTCTGAATATTGTCTCGCCTGATTCGGCCCTGTTGATCGGGAAGCACGGTGACCGGTTGGACGATATCCAGTATCTCGTCAATCGCATCGCGCGCAATGCTTTCGAAGATGCCCCGCGCTACCGCATCGATTGTGACGGCTATCGTGCTGAGCAGGAACAACGGGTTGCCGACAAGGCTCTTCGCCTTGCCGACAAAGTTCGCGAGACCGGTCGGGAACTCTGGATGAATCCCATGAATTCCTACCATCGCCGCTTGGTTCACAATGCCTTGCTCGAAGTGGAGGACATCGAGAGCATCTCCGAGGACAGCCGTGCTCGGAACAAAAAGATCCTTATCCGGCTCAAGTAGCCCCGGCCCATGGAGACCCACCGCCTCGTTCTCCCGGAGGATCTCAATCAATACGGGGCGCTCTTCGGTGGGCGATTGCTGGCCTGGGTCGATGAAGCCTGCTGGATTGCCGCTAGTCTGGAACACCCTGATTGTCACTTTGTCACCATGGCGATGGACGAGGTTGTCTTTCGCTATAGCGTGCGCGAAGGAACCATCCTGACCATTCTTTCTGAAAAAGCCAAAACCGGCACGACCTCAGTGACCTACGAGGTCCGCGTTTTTCGGGGCAAGCCCGGGACCGGCGAACCGATTTTCACCACCCTCGTGACTTTTGTGAATCTGGACAAGACAGGAAGCAAATCACCCATTACGGTCCAACCATGTTAGGACTTCAAGGGACTCTTTTGATCTTCCAACTCGGCGTTTTAAATATGGCTGATCTTCTGGTCGGTCCTGTTGGTTCCACCGTGGCGAAATTTTTGATTCTCTGCTTCGCCGGTTCACAGTTTTGATTGATGTTCGAAGTTCGTGAAAAGCCGGACCTGGTCGAGAAGGCCATGTTGGTTGGCTTTTGTTTCGACAAGTCGGAGGAGGACGAAACCCGCTTGCTCCTCACTGAACTTGAGGAGTTGGTCGATACTCTCGGGATCGGGATTGTCGGGATCGAGTTGGTGCGTGTGCGAGACACCAACAAGCGCTTTATCTGCGGGACCGGGAAAGCCGATGAATTGGTTGAACTGGCCAGCTCCCGCGGGTGCGATTGTCTCGTCTTTGACAATGAAATCTCCCCGATGCAGCAACGCAATTGGGAAGAGCTGGCCGACATGACGGTCATCGACCGGGAGGAGGTCATTCTCGACATCTTTGCCCAGCGTGCCCGTACGCGCGAAGCGCGGCTTCAGGTCGATCTGGCCCGTATGCAATACGCCCTGCCACGGATGGCCCGGATGTGGGGTCACCTCGACCGCGAAGGCGGAGGTGGAACCGGTGGCGGCGGTGGCGGAGCGGCCCGCGGGATGGGAGAACAGCAGATCGAGATTGATCGTCGTCTCGCTCGAAAGCGCATCTCCCGTCTCAAAGCCGAGCTCGAGGACGTTCGAAAGCAACGAGCCACCCAACGGAAGGAGCGTGAGACCAACAACATTGCGACCGCAGCCATCGTAGGCTACACCAACGCTGGCAAATCCACGCTGCTCAACAAATTGGCTGGTGCCACCGTGATGGAGGCCGACATGCTTTTCGCCACTCTCGATCCTACCACGCGCCGGATCGAACTGGCAGACGGGCAGGACCTCCTTCTCAGTGACACCGTGGGCTTCGTTCGCAACCTTCCCCACCGTCTTGTCGAATCATTCAAGGCCACCCTTGAAGAAGCGGTGCTCGCCGATTTTCTCATCCACGTGCTCGATGCCTCATCGCCCGAGATTCACGATCACTTCGAAACGACCAAGCGGGTCCTCGCCGAGTTGGGGGCCGACGACAAGCGGGTGGTAGTGGTGCTCAACAAGATCGACCGCGTTGAAGATCCCGCCATTCTCAACGGCTTGCGGGCCGACTTTCCGGGAGCTTCCGAAGTCTCGGCTCTTTCCGGTGAGGGACTCGAAGCGCTGGCTCTCAGATTCACCGATCTGCTTGCCGACCGGGTGAAGAAAATGACCTACCGGATTCCGCAAGCCCGCGGTGATTTGTCGGGTCTCCTGCACCGTGAAGGCAAGGTTCTCAATACCGAGTACGAGGGCAACGATATCCTCCTGACTGCGATTGTTCCCAAAAGCCTCGAAGGACAGCTCGCTGGCTTTGTGGTGGAGTGAACGCCCTCAAAGATCGTGCGCTTTGAGAAAAGGAACCAATTCTTCCACTCCAAAGTCCGCCAGTTTGAGGTCACCCACGGTCATCGAAGGGGCAGAGGTTTGGCCGAAGATTTCCTTCATCCGATTGAAGGCGTCGTGGTCCGCGATGACGTCGACCCGCTCGTATTGATAGCCGTGTTCCTTGAGGTAGGCTTCGACATCGATGCACCAGGGGCAGCCGGGTTTGATATAGACGGTCATCATGGCGGCGGGATCCTCTGGTCCCGCCGGGCCGCGGAAAAGAAAATTCGATTTTAACGGCCCCGAAGTTCGATGTCGTCGAAGTCGTTCATATCGTCGAACGAACCAATCCCGATCCGCCCTTTACCGAAGGTCGTGTCGGTGGCTGTCATGATAGGTTTTTCCATGTCGTCAAAAAAGATCTCGATCGTCCCTTTGCTGGAGTCACGCCGGACCATCACCTTGTGCCACTTGTCGTCCCAGGGAACCTTGTTCTTGTTTTTGGTGATCGCTTTGCGGGGAGCGTTATTGACGATCATGATCTGGCCGCTGTGGGGGTCTGGTTTGGCGCCGAGGTGGACGTAATAAAAGTGAGTGGCGTCCTGATGGTTGAAGAAGACGCAGCAGTCACGATGATTTCCGGTGTCCTTCGTACTACGGACCCGGAAGGTGAGGACGAAGTCGCTCAGTTCGACACCCTTGATTAGGGCGATATGATGAGGGCTGCGAACCTTGGGTTTGTAGTTGTTTTTTCGCGAGTTGATCCCAAAGACGGTGTTTCCGTCCACTTTGCGGTAAGTCCAACCCTTGGGGTCCGTCATTTCCCAGCGTTCGAATCCCTTCTCAAAGTCTTCGCTGAAAACCAAAGGGAATTCCTCGCCGGAAAGGGGAGTGATGGAGAGGGTCGGGAAGGCGATGATCGGGAGAATGAACTTATTCACGGGATGAGAATTTTGTTTGCTGTTGGTGACAGAGGGAAATTAGTTTGGAATTTTGAAGTACAGAGAACAAGCAGCGAGTGTCGCCTTGGTGATAAGACATTTCGCCCTTGGTTCGTTGGGCCTCTTGGGCAATAGATCGGCTCTTCCTCTCATCGCCTCTTCGCGCCATCATGTCATCCAACACCACTATCCCCAGGAGCTTTTTGTCTTCCTTTATTCTCGTCACCACTCTTTTTGCACTGTGGGGTTTTGCCAACGACATCACCAACCCGCTGGTGGCGGCGTTCAAGGATGTCTTTGTCATCAACAACGCCCAGAGCAGCTGGGTGCAGATGGCCTTTTACGGGGGTTATGGCACGATGGCCATTCCGGCAGCCCTCTTTATTCGCAGGTTTTCCTACAAGGCCGGTGTCATCGTGGGACTCGCCCTGTATGCCCTCGGTGCGATGATTTGTGTGCCGGCGGCCGCCTCGGCCAGTTTCAATCTCTTCCTCGTGGCGCTCTACGTCCTGACCTTTGGGTTGGCTTTCCTGGAGACGACCGCAAACCCTTACATCCTTTCCATGGGACCACCGGAAACCGCCACCCGCCGGCTCAATTTTGCCCAAGCTTTTAACCCCATCGGCTCCCTCACCGGAATGACAATCGCGAGTGTCTTCATCCTTTCTAATCTGGAGGTCGAAGAGTTTCGTGCCGATTTCGGGGCTCAACAGACCACGAACGGCAACGCCGAGGCGGTCGAAATGGAACACGAGGTTTTACCCGTTTTTCAGGCCCGCGAACGGGAGCCGATCAACGATCCGGTTCTCGCCGACTATATTCGTGAGAATCCCGACACTAGCCTTGAACATGCCCTTGCCGATTACAAAGACGGCAAGTTGACCACCTTCGCGGGCAAGACCCACCGAGAACTCCAGGATCACGATCTTACCATCGTTTCCACTCCCTACATGGTCATCGGGTTTGTCGTTCTTGGGGTTCTCGTGATCTTCCTCGTGACCAAGCTACCGTACACTTCGAATGGTGATGACGAACGGGAGCATTCCTCGTTAAAGGAGATCCTTGGTCGCCTGTCTAAAAACCCTCTTTATCTCGGTGGAGTGATTGCACAGACCTTCTACGTCGGTGCGCAGATCATGTGCTGGACGTTCATCATCCAATACGCCCAGGAAGCTCTCGGGATGGATAAGGCCACCGCCCAAAACCATAACATCGGTGCCATGGTTCTCTTCGTCAGTAGTCGTTTCCTCTGCACCTATTTTCTCAAGTTCATTAGTCCCGGTGCCTTGCTGGCGGCCCTTGCGGTGGGTGCGATGGGGGCAACCTTAGGAGCGATTTATCTGGAGGGCATGGCTGGTCTCTACTCGCTGATGGCTATCTCGGCCTGCATGTCCCTGATGTTCCCGACGATCTACGGCATCGCTTTGGATGGCATGGGACCCGATGCCAAGATCGCCTCGGCCGGGCTCATTCTTGCCATCGTAGGTGGTGCTTTCATGCCGCGGCTTCAGGCCGGAATCATGGATATGGAGAGTTTCATGGGTACCACCGCCCTCCGCGGTTCCTTCTATCTTCCCTTCATCTGTTTTGTCGTCATTGCAGGCTACGCCTTCTTCACGGTGCGACAACACCGGCGCCATCAGATGATCCAGTAGGACGGGTCGTCCCGATAAGGCGCGTGACAAGACAGGCGATGCCAATACCTTGAGAGAAGAAGCGAGTGATGAAATCCTTCAGGGTCAGCTTTCTGGGTAGCTTGCTTTTTTTTCACGGATTCACTTACGCCAACGGGGAAAAAGCCAACAGCTACCTTCAGGACATCAAGCCCGTTCTCAAGGAACGGTGTTTTGCCTGTCATGGTGCCTTGAAACAAAAGGGGAAGCTACGTCTTGATACTGTGGCGGCAATGGAAGACGGCGATGTTCTCGGCGAAGACGGCGAACTGCTGGCGCGAATTGTTTCCAAAGACACCGATGAGCACATGCCCCCCGAGGGTGAGCCTTTGCACGAACACGAGATTGCCGCGATCAAACGCTGGTTGGCCGATGGAGCACCCGCTCCGCCGGATGAAAAACCCGAAGCGGACCCCAAATCCCACTGGGCGTTCCAGCACATTGAACGCCCTCCGGGGTTGTCGGTTGGCAAAGATAATCCAATCGATGTCTACCTTGCCTCCCGGCACAAAGCCGGAAAGTTGGTCCCGCAACCGATGGCCGAACGAACCATCCTGATCCGTCGCCTTTATCTCGACCTCATCGGGCTCCCTCCGACTCCCGATCAACTGGCCTCCAAGGAACCAATCAATACGATCATCGATGACCTGCTGGCCAGCCCCCGCTATGGTGAACGATGGGGACGGCATTGGATGGACATCTGGCGCTACAGTGATTGGTACGGTTTGGGCAACGAAGTGCGTGACAGCCAGAAACATCTTTGGCGTTGGCGGGACTGGATCGTCAACTCGCTCAACGAGAACAAGGGCTACGACCAAATGATTCGCGAAATGCTCGCGGGAGATGAGATCGCACCCAGTGATCCAAAAGTGATTGCTGCCACCGGATTTCTCGCACGAAGTTACTTCAAGTTCAATCGTACCACCTGGCTCGACAACACCATCGAACACACCAGCAAGGCCTTCATGGGGCTGACCATGAATTGCGCCAAGTGCCACGATCACAAATACGACCCCATTGACCATGTGGATTACTACAAGTTCCGCGCGATCTTTGAACCTTACCAGGTCCGTGTCGATGCCGTCCCGGGTCAGCTTGATCTGGAGAAAGACGGGCTTGCGCGTGTTTACGACGGCAATCTCGAAGCCGCCACCTACCTCCACAAACGAGGAGAGGAAAGCAAGGCTGACAAACGACGAATGATCCGGCCCGGACCTCCCTCCGTATTGTCGGCGATGTGGTCACCACCGAAGTCGATCGACCTTCCGAAAGAAGCCTGGCATCCCGACAGCCGGTCGTTTGTACAGGAAGCGGTCCTTGCCAAGGCCTGGGGCAAAGTCACCGCCGCTGAAGCGCATCTCGCGAAGTTGAAGTTAAAGCCAGCTTCCAAAAAGAAAGAGCTTCCCTTAGAAACTCAAAACAAACCAATTCAAGAGGTTGCCGGGACGGATCAAATTCTGGTCGATAATTTCAGCAAGTCTCGTCCCGACCTTTGGGAGCTCGTGGGAGAAGACTGGCGCTATCAAGGGGGACTACTTTCTTTGACCAAACCGTCCATCGATTCCTCTTTCCTTCGCTCGAAGAAACAGCACCCGGAAGACTTTGAAGTAGAGCTTAGGTTCCGAACCACCGGAGGCGACCGCTGGAAGTCGGTCGGTGTTCGCTTTGATGTGGATGAAAGCGGTAACAACTCCCACTGGGTCTACACTAGTGTCGGAGGTAATAAGGTTCACCTCGCTCATACCGTTGAAGGGAAGGATCAATACACCAACGGGATGGTTTCCCGGCCAATCAAGTTAAACCAGGAATACACCCTGAATTTGAAGGTTCGCGGCTCCCTCATCAATGTCGCGCTCGATGGAAATTTTCTCTTTGCTTTCAATCTTCCGAGGCGTAATCCCGGGGCAATTCAGCTTCTGGCCTATGATGCCATTGCTGATTTTTACCGGATCGAAGTTAGACCTCTCCCAGCCGAGGTTGTGCTGAAGGAGGCCCGTGAGAAAGCAAAACTGCTCGCTGCCAAAGAAGTCGTGACTCAAGAGGTCATCGAGCTGGCTGAAGCCAAACTCCGCTTCGCTCAAGCGGGCTACGCATTCAAGATGGCACAGGTTGAGGCGGACCAAACGTCGGACGGAAATGCGATAGAAATGGCTCGTCGCAAACAGCTGGAAGCCAGTCTGGCACAGGCAAAAGTCGATCATCTCGATCCCAAGAAAGCAGCCAAGGCCGGAAAAATGATCGCGAAATTCGAAGCGGATCTCAAAGCAGAAAACCTCCCGGAGTTTCAACCGATTTCGGTAAGCAAGGTGTCACTCATTAAGACACCCAACAAAAATGCCCTTCCTTCTCCCGGCTCTTATCCCAAAACCAGCAGTGGTCGCCGGACCGCCTTGGCGAATTGGTTGACCCACCGGGATCATCCTCTCACTGCGCGGGTTGCGGTGAACCATCTTTGGCTTCGACATTTTGGATCTCCTCTGGTCGAGTCGGTCGAAGACTTTGGTCTCAGAGCCCCAAAGCCCCTTCATCAGGACTTGCTGGATTTTTTGGCGGTCGAGTTGATCGAATCAGGTTGGGACATGAAGCACCTGCATCGTCTCATGGTGTCTTCTGAAGCTTGGCAGCGGAGCTCATCGAATCGCGGTGCCGATCACGCCACTCTCGCAAGCGATCCCGAAAACCGTGAGTTCTGGCGGATGAATAGTCGTCGTATGGAATCCCAGGTGGTTCGAGATAGTTTGCTTCATCTGGCCGGCACTCTCGACCTCAAACAGGGAGGACCTCCCGTTATGCCTTCACCGGATACGAAAAGACGCAGTCTCTATTTCTTCCATTCCCGCGACGGACGCTCGAAGTTCCTCGAAACCTTCGATGATGCCGATGTCTTTGGCTGCTATCGGAGGAGCGAGAGTATCGTTCCCCAGCAAGCTTTGGCCATGATGAACAGCAAAACCGCGGCCGAAGCTGCCAGGAAAATCGCAGCTAGTTTCGGGAAGGATCTCGATAACGAAAAGTTCATCAAGGCTGTCTTCTTCAAGATTCTCGGTCGGAAGGCCTACGAATCCGAACTCGCTGAAAGCCTGACCTTTTTGAAGCAATCATCGAACCGCGAGCACTTCGTTCACGCTCTCATCAACCTCAACGACTTTTTCGTGATCCGATGAATCCCTGCGATCCCGATTCCATCTCTCGTCGCCGGATTCTACAGTCGGCCCTCGGTTTTAGCGGCTTGGCCCTAAATGGCATCATGGCTTCCGAAAAGCATTTCCCTCCGGATGGAAAGCCTCACTTTGAACCCAAGGCTAAACGCGTGATCTGGCTTTTCATGCGTGGAGGAGTCAGCCACATGGAGAGTTTCGATCCCAAACCGGAACTCAACAAATACGCGGGCAAGTCCATCGGTGAAACGCCCTACAAGGAAGTTCTCGATCCAAAAAAAATCAGGAAACTGCGAATCCCGATCAAGGGAGACGGCAACGGGCACACCCGCACCAAGATCTTCCCGCTGCAAACCGGCTTTAAAAAATACGGCCAGTCGGGAATCGAGGTGAGCGATTGGTTTCCGCACATTGGATCCTGTGTCGACGACATCGCGTTCATCCGGTCGATGTGGACGAGCGACAACAATCACGGCGCCCAACTGCAGTTTCATTCCGGACGCCACTTCCTCGATCCGCGCGTCCCGACAATCGGAGCCTGGATCAACTACGGATTGGGATCCCTCAGCGACAGCCTGCCCCAGTTCATCAATATCGGTCCGCGCTTCTTCGATAAGAAAGATGCTCACTATCTGGGGCCCGCCTACGATGCCGTTCACTTGAAAATCGATCCCGAAAATCCTCTCGATTACGCCAAGCCTCAAAATGGCATGACGCGAGAGGCACAACTTCGAAATCTCAATTTCACCAACAAGCTCAACCGTCTTTCCGCCGATCAATACCCGCTTGATCCCGTGATCGAAGCCCGCATGAAGTCCTACGAATTGGCCTTTCGGATGCAAACGGCCATTCCTGAAACCCTGGACTTTTCGAAAGAATCTAAGGAAACGAGGAAGCTCTACGGGCTTGATCAAAAGGAGACCAAAGCCTTCGGCCAACAGCTGCTGGCTGCCCGGCGACTTTCCGAAAGAGGTGTCCGCTTCATCCAGATCATGCATGGCGATGGTGCTGCCGGAGCTTGGGATCATCATTCGGGACTCAAGAAAGGTCACGCCAAGCTCTCCCAACAGGTTGATCTTCCTACCGCAGGTCTTTTGAAAGATTTGAAGCAACGCGGCTTGTTGAAAGACACCATCGTGGTTTTCGCCACCGAGTTTGGACGCACTCCTGGATCACAGGGTGCTGACGGGCGCGACCATCATTCCTTTGGCTTCAGTATCTGGATGGCGGGTGGAGGCATCAAAGGCGGCGTCGTTCAGGGCGCCACCGATGAACTTGGTTACCACGCCGTCGAGTACCCTCACTACGTAACCGATGTGCATGCCACTATCAATCACCTGATGGGTATTGATCCACGACGCCTTGAAGTACCGGGACACAAACGCCTCGATCAAGACTTCGGACATGTCATCAAGGACATTCTGATTTAGTCAGTTCTCGATTTCCAGAAGGATAAAATCAATCGCCGGAGGGCAGGATGGCGCGTTGGGTGTCTTCTGCGAGCCCGCTGGTGAGGCGCTAATCAAGTAAGATATCGGGGTCACTTTGGTAAAGAGCTATCCCCGCCACGATGAGAACCGGATTCCGACGGGTAGAGCTACTGATATCTACCGCGACGTTGATGGCTGCCACCGGATCAGAGGGGACCAATCGCTCGGTCGAGAGGCGGATTTGGATTCAAAATCCGATGGCAAAAGAAATTTCGCCATGGACCCATCATCCTAACAGAAAAATGAGAAGAGCCTAATTTCTCTGTTAGAAAATCGTCGTGGAGTCTTTTCTGTGAGTTTTCCGAGGGATTTAGTGTCCCTTCTTGGCCTCGGTCTTCAACGATGCGAGGTAGGAAATTAGGTTGCGCAGATCCTTGGGTGGCAGCGCCAGTGCCATCGGGGGCATCGCCGAAGTTGGTCCGGCCTGCTCTTTGATCTGAGCCTTCGGAACAGTCTTCGTTTCACCTGTCGGAAGGATTAGCTCCACCGCCGTACTCGTTTCTTTTCCAAGACGACCTGCCAGGGCCTCACCAGACTTTGTGGTGAGGGTGAAGAGGCCGTATCCTTCCGCGATCTCCGCGCTCGGATTGACGAGTGATTCCAGGATCTTTTCTCCCGACAGGCGTTTACCCAAGGTGTCGAGGGCGGGCCCTTGCACGCCACCTTTGTTGTTTACCATGTGGCACTGCATGCAGGCACCCTGATTTTGGAATACAATGGCTCCGGCCTCCGCATTGCCTCCATGTAAAGAGAGCTTTTGGAGCTCGGCTGGATTGGCGGCAAACTCGGCTGCGAGTTTCTTGTGACCGGCGTCACTCGACGAAGCGAGAGCGAGGTAGGCATCGAGCCGTGCTTCTTTCATGACCGAAGCAGGATCGCTCCACGCTTTGGTGAGGATCTCTTTTCCGGCGGTATCAGTGGCCAGCAAAGCGAGGGCCGCACGAACGGCCGGGAGGTTTTTGGTTTTGAGGTAGCCTTCCGCGGCTTCGATTCTTCCGGGAAGTTCTGCCTCGAACATCAGACCGAGGCGAGCTGCCTGGACTTCGCCATCTTTGGTGTTTTTCAGCTTCTCCACGATGGCTGGGATCTTTCCTTTGTTCTGACCGGCCACCGTATTCAACGCCGCCACCCGGATGCCAGATTCCAGGGAGTCATCGTATACTTGGGCTTCCAAAGCTTTCGCGGACATCGGCAGATTGACGGCCTTTGCCAGTTCCAGAGCGAGGGCCTGTTCCTTTCCCTTGGCATTCGCCATCACCTGGCGAAGCGGAGCGGCGAGAGCGGCGAGCAGTTTGACCTGACGGCTTTCCACCGGACGATACATCGAAGTCACCGGGTCCATGGTGGGAGGTTTGTTCCACCGGAGAAGGGAGCGGAGAGCGGTCTCGCGCACTTTCCCGTCGATCTTGGGGTCACCGGCCATTGCCATGATGCGAGCGGCATCCTTCGGCTGACCCATCCAGTAGCTGGCAAAGAGAATGCGTCGCTGGACGGTATCGGCAAACTCGGAGGCTTTTCCGGCCAGCTGGGCCAACGCGGGGAAGCCGCTCACCAGGTGACGGTCATAGACCGCGCGGATTGCTTCAATCTGGACCTGCCTTGAAGCATCTCCGACAAAGCCCGCCACCGCCGGGTCGTCGAGTTTGCGTAGTAGAATCACCGCACACAGCCGTGCTTCCACGCTCGCGGAGGACATCTTAGCAACGGCTCCTTCATTGTCATTGAGGTTTTTGAGTGCGGTGATGCCGGCGTGACGAATCCAGATGTCTTCGCCTTTGTTTTCCTCGATGAGTTTCCAGATCGCCGGGGCGTCCGCCTTGCCCCCGCATTTGCTCAAGGCAATGGCGGCGAGGCTCCGAACCCGCAGCGAGGAATCGGTGAGACTTTCCCGAAGAGTTGCAGAGGCTTCCTTCATTTTAAGATCACCGAGCGAGCGACAGACGTTTGCGCGAACTTCGACGTCCTTGTCTTTGGCAAGCCCGATCAACATCGAGACCAGCGAGGATTCCTTTCGCGCCATTTGGGCCAGCCCCCAGATGCCATGCAGGCGGGTGGTGGTTGCCTTGCCGGACTTTGCAGCAGCGGCGAGTTTCTCCTTTTCTCCGCGTTTGACCAACTCGAATTGAGAACGCTGGCGGACCCGCATGTCGGGATGAGTGAGAAGATCGGCAAGCCGGTCCGACTTGGCCTTTGCGAATCCGTGGGCAAAGAATTCCTGGGTTTCTTTGACCGATTTATTCTTCAGGTGTTCTGGCGACTCGATGGCTTGGATCGAGGCATTCTTGTTCTTTCTCCAGCCACCACCGAAGTCGAGCGCGTAGATGCGACCATCGTAGCCCAAGTCCACATCGGAGCTCGCCACCCCGCTCATCACCACCTTGGCTCCGTCGACTTTAAAACCGGCGCCATTGTTTTGAGGGCGAACTGACAGCAGCTGGGAGGTGCCAGCATTGCCCCGATAGTTGCACACCAAAAAGGTGTCGCGAAGATCGGTCGGGAGCGACTCACCGGTGAGATAAACAACGCCCGAGGGTCCGTTTCCGACGTTGGCCACCGGCGGCAGAATCCACTTTGGCTGGACGTCATTGCGCGGGGCAAACATTTGCTCGGAGACCCAAAGGGATTTGGGAAGAGCAATGTCGGCGAAGTCGAGGCGCGAACGGTATTGGTGCGGACCCTGATGTTCCTCGTACCAACCGGAATCCGCTCCTTCGAGAACATAGACAGCGCGGGCCTTGTCTCCGATGTCTCCGGTGTTGTCAAAGGTGAAGAGGTTTCCGTGCTGATCAAAAGCAAGCTCCTGTGGGTTCCGGAGTCCGTGATGGATCACCTCGAAATGTGATCCATCGGGATCACAACGGAAGACCGCACCCCGACTTGGCGCTGCGAAGTTCTTTCCGTCTTTCGTGGTCACGTTGTAGCCGCGATCGCCCACACTCCAGTAAAGCTTTCCATCGGGGCCACGAGTGATTCCGTGCAGGTCATGCCCCATCATGCTGGTGCGCACTCCAAATCCTGTGAACATCTTTTCACGCTTGTCTGCCACGCCATCGTCATTGGTATCCTCGAACTTCCAGAGGTTGGGAATGCAGGTCAGGTAGAGTGCTCCATCGACCGCGAGTGCCGAGAAGGCGACTCCGTCGAGAACATCGTTCATGCCCTGGGCATACTCGGTCCGCTTGTCGGGAATCCCGTCACCATTGAGATCTTCAATGCGGGCAATTCGCTCGGAAATATTGGTAAAGAATCCCGGCTTGAACTTTTTATCCGATGTAAGTTGCTTGCGCCGGTCCCCAATGGTCTGAAGGCGGAAGTCTCCCGCGGTCAGTGTCCCTTCACCCCGGATGTCGAGAACCCCGCCGCCGTTTAGTCTATCGGACTCCACAATAAAGAAGCGGCCCTTTTCATCGATTTCGAAGCTCGTGGCATGTTTCACCAAAGGCCAAGCTGCGATTTGGTATCCTTGGAGTTTGGGGTCATTGAGTTTACCGCGGAAGGGTTGCTTCCTTCCTGTTTCCTGGGAAAAAGCGGAGCCTTGGGCAAGCAAGGAAAGAGTCGCGAATAAAAGAGAACGAAAAGTCATTGTGTGAACGGATTTATTGCAGAAGGCCTCGCCTGAATTGTGCAGTTTTACAAGTTCGAATTCCTGCGGGCAAAGTGTCCATTTCATGGTTCATCTTTTGACCAAGCTCGGATCCGGACGCTGAGGTTTAGGATGACTTGCTTTGGGTGAACTACTTACCTCCCATTATGGCAACCGGGTGCCACCGTAAACTCAGCTTTCCCACCAATTCAGTCAATCGGGACTGCCCGGCGCTCCATCTTCCCGATTGATGGCTCAAGTGCTTTGGCTGGGGTAGATGCTTCGCTGAAGCGATTACACCCTTTTTTTTGGCTCGCCGTTTTCTTTTTTCCCCTTTCCGAAAAGGCTGCCGAGAAGCCCAATTTTCTCTGCATTCTGGTCGACGATCTTGGCTTCAGTGACCTTGGTTGTTTTGACGTGGGAATCAAAACTCATCATCTTGATGCATTGGCCGCCGGAGGCCTCTGGCTGACTCAGTTCGACAATACCGGCAGTTGCTGTTCCTCTCGGGCCAGCATTCTTTCCGGCCAGTTCGTCTGTTCCGGTGATCGAGCTGTCGAGACCGTTGCAGGCCAGATAGGGGCCACTTTCGCGAATGCTTTCTCGGTATTCTTGTAGATCCAATGGTCGTGGCTCGTCATTTTTTTGCGGTCTGAGCGAACGGCTTCTTCGCGATCTTCAACGGTGTCCCCGAATGCCACGAGGGGAGAGAACAAAACGAGAGGGGAGTGTTTTGTTTGCGTCGCCCCGCTTTTTCTTTCTGTGAATCTGATGAGTCTTCCTGAGAGTATTGCTAGGCTGTTGGCCCGAGTTTTGGTAGTCCTTTCCATTCTGTAATCCTCAACTCCATGAAAGCTGCCTTATTTTTCATTTTGCTTGCCACCTTTCTTCTCATCCCAGATGCCTCGGGAGCCGACCTTCGAGTACCAGCCGACCACGCAACGATCCAGGCCGCCATCGACAAGGCCAGCGCAGGCGACCGGATCTTGGTGGCGCCAGGAATTTACAAGGAACGAGTGACGCTCAAACCCAGATTGACTCTCATGAGCGATGGCGATCAAACCCCGGGGAAGCTGGGACTTCGACGGGCCGAAGCCACGATCATTGATGGCGGTGGTGATGGAAAATCCCCGGGTGTCACGATGGCCGAGGACGCAGTCATTGATGGTTTCACCGTCCGCAATGTCGGGCGATATGACGAGGCCCTTTGGCAAAAGCACTGGGAAGAGCGAGGGGAGAATCAAGATCGCATCGGAGGCTTCAGTTTGCCCGGGATCGGAGCGGACGGTGTTTCTTGCCGGATTACCAACTGCCTCGTCCATCACAATGGCCACACTGGGATCGCCATTCGAGGAAAGAAAAACTCTCCAGTGCATGTCCTCGTCACTGACAACGTCACCTTCCGCAACATGGGAGGCGGGATCGGAATCATGGGCGGTAGCAGTGGCATCATTCGGAGCAATCGGTGCTTCGAAAACTTTCATGCCGGGATTGGTCACAACGACCATGCTATCCCGCTGGTCATTGGAAACGAATGCTACAACAACGTCCGCGCAGGCATCGGAGTGAGCGAGCGATCGTCTCCGGTGGTGCGCCAGAACAACTGTCACCACAACCGGCGGGCGGGGATCGGTATCCGCACCGGAGCAGAGACGCGTCCCATTATCGAAGACAACCATTGTCACCACAACGGCATGGCCGGGATCGGAAGTAAGGAGCAGGCCGAGCCCATCATCCGGAACAATCGTTGCGAGGAAAATGCCATGGCAGGTATCGGGGCTCAGCTCGATGCCCGGCCAATCATTGTCGACAATCGATGCGTCAGAAACGCTCAGGCTGGAATCGGATTGAGGGCCGGATGTAAGGGTATCATCTGGAACAACCATTGCATTGATAACAAACTGGTTGCGATTGGCCTTCCTCAAAATGGCCGCGCGATCATCGCTGACAACAAACTTACCCGTGCCGGCGGCATGCCTCCGCTCGTCGCGATACGAGGTGGCTCCGAGGCCATCCTTTCGGGCAACGCCTTGAAGGGCGGGGGAGTAGCCGGAGTCCTTGTGGAAGGGCAGGCCATTCTCCATGGGAACGAGATCAAGGGCGCCAATGAGAAATTCGGGCAGGGCATCTGGCTCTGGAAAGGAAGCCAGGCGATGATTCAAGGGAACCGGATTGATGGTTTCAAGCAATCGGTCACCGTTAGCGAGGGCGCCTCCCTCATTAAAGATGAGCGCTAACCCGGGAAAATTTTCATGCCGCGTTCCAAATTTGCAGGTCTCTTCGCCCCTAAAAATTTCAAACTTCGTTCAACCAATGAAATCAATGATCTTCCTCACTTTCCTCTTTTTCTCATTCAACTCGCTCCGGGGTGAGGAAGCTCTGGGCGTGGCTTACGATGAGGTCTATGTCGTCCGCCTGAAGTACCCCAAAGCTCTCGAAGAAAAGAGCTGGTTCTCCCTGCGCGGAAAGTCGAATCACCGGGTGAAATATTTCGAAAACGAGATGGCAAACCGCATTGATTCGATCAACGAAACGACGGCTGGTTCTAACTGGCTAGTCGACCTCTTAAGCAAAAACGTCCTGAGCCCGTGAAGCCGAAATGGCTCTTTCGGTCGCGGAAAGGTGAAGTCAGCTAAAAAGCTTTAGGACCGGTTTTTCTTTCACCAATTCCCTCGGTTGGTTGAGGTGGTTCATGACCATGGTTTCGGGGTCGATGCCGAAGGCGTGATAGACGGTGGCGAGCAGTTCTCCAGGGTGAACCGGATCTTCGACCGGGGCCGAGCCGGTCTTGTCTGATTTGCCATGAACGTAGCCGCGCTTGATGCCTGCTCCTGCGACGACGCTTGTGTAGCAGTAAGGCCAATGGTCACGCCCGTCGGCGCTGTTGCCATTTCCGGACGTGCTCACTCCTTTCTGCGGGCTGCGTCCAAACTCGCCAACGGCAACGACGAGGGTTTCATCAAGAAGGCCCCGGTCATCGAGATCGGAGATGAGGGCCGAGAGTCCTTGGTCGAGCATGGGGCCACCCTGGTTCTTAATCCGTTTGGTGAGATCCTTGTGGGTGTCCCATGAATGGTTGTCGGAATTGGCGACCTTGGGCCAGATGACTTCGACCACGCGGGTGCCCGCTTCGACCAGCCGACGCGCGAGAAGGCAGCTGTCGCCAAAGGTATTTTTACCGTAGGTCTCACGGGTTTTGTCGCTTTCCTGTTCAAGGGCAAATGCCTCGCGGGCGCGGCCGCTGACAATGAGATTAAGCGCTCGATCGTAATACTTATCGAGCGAGTAGTCCTCGACTGCTTTGTCGATAGTAGGCATTTGGGTATTGATGGCGCTGCGTAAGCTGGCACGTCGTTTCAGCCGGAGGGAAAAGACATCGGGACGCAGCTGAAGGTCATCGATCTTGATGCGGGCCATTTTGGCCATGTCCATGTCACTGCCACCGGGATAAAGGGTGTAAGGGTCGTAGGACTTTCCAAGGAACCCGGCACTGCCACCTTTTCCGACCACGTTGCTTTCTTGAAGCGGGCGGGGGAGCATGACGAACGGAAGCATTGGCTCTTCCATCGGGCGCATCTTAACGATGTTGGATCCGAAGTTGGGAAAGTCCTTGGGGCTTGGTGGTTCCAGTTGTCCGGACGGGCTCACTTTGTCGGTGGTATAACCGGTCATCATTTGATAGATCGCGGCGGTGTGATTGAAGAGGCCGTTGGGCGTGTAGCTCATCGACCGGATCATGGTGAACTTGTCGTTGATCTTGGCCAGGTTCGGGAGAATCTCGGTGAAGTTGATTCCGGGAATCTTGGTGGGGATGGACTTGAAGGCGCTGCGGACGTTGTCGGGGACATTCGCCTTCGGATCCCAAAGGTCGAGGTGACTGGGGCCGCCTTGAAGGTAAACCATGATGATGCTCTTGGCTTTGCCCCAGCCCGGTGCGCCCGATTCTTTTTTCTCTTCGGCCAGGGCCTTCGCTTGAAACATCGTGCCGAGCGACATTCCCAGCATTCCTGCTCCACCGACTCTGAGAATATCACGTCGGGTGACTCCGGCATGAGGGTCACACATGTCTTTGGCTGCTTGTCCTGGAATTCTAAACATGGCGTCGTAGGATTGAAGTTGGTCTAGTGGTTAAAGAGGAAGGCCGGGGTGTTGATAAGGGCCCATGCGAGGTCTTGTGCGCCGGTAAGACGCTTTTGTGAGAGTTGTTTCGTGCTTAGTTCGAGGTCAGATCTTAGCCGTTGATGGAGGGGATCGACAACCGAAAGTTTTTCAAGAGCGTCAAGGTGATCGCGTCGTTTCTTCAGACCGGGATCGACAGAAAGGGGTTTGCGGGCGGCGGTCAGTTGTTGTTCGAGCGTTTTGAGACCTGGGTCGTTGTCTCGGTAGTATTTGGTGATGGCATCGTTCTGCGCCTTGTTGCGTTGGTCTTTTGCAGTGGCGAGGGCCTTTTTGAGGGGCTCCGGCAGGGCGAAGGGAAGCGGGCCTTTTTTATTGGTCACCGACAGGCGGAACTTGCCAAGTGTGTGGACGTTGTCGAAAGGCTGCCTGAGAGTAAAACGAAGAATGGCTTCGCCTTTTGTTTCGGTGACTTGTCCGATTTCAAAGATGGCGGTTTGGTTTTTTCCCACTTGCGGAGAGATGGCCCACCCAGCATTGGGTCCGCCGGGTTTGCCGTCGATGGCTTTGGCGACCTCATAGTTTTTCTGACTGAAGGTCGCTCGAGCGGAAGCAAAGGAAATCTTTTGGAACTTGGTGGGGTGACTGGCGGATGCCACTTCAAGTTCGAACTCGCCGAGAACAAAATTACCCCCCTGACGCCCCGGGCCCTTTCCGGGAAGGCGATCGTCGGTGAGCATCTCGAGGCGAACGGCGGTGATTCCCGTGAGATTGGTATTGGCCAGCAAGGTGTAGTCGGTCTTGCCATTGTTGCCAGAAGCAAAAATCGATTGGTCGGGCGCAACGGTGAGAGTGGCTCCGTTTGTCGACTTCAAGTCGCGCGGTTGTAGTTCGGTCCAAGGGCTGCCATTTGCGGAAAGGTTTGCTTCCCACTGGGCAATCTTGGCCGTGAGAGATTGGTCGTAAGCTTTCTTTTTCTGCTCGAGGGCCGCGATTTTATCTTGTCGTTTTTTCTCGGCGGCATCGCGGGCGGGTTTGATTGACTGCTCATGTTTGGTGATATCTGCGCGGGCGGCTGCGATGTCATCCGCTCGTTTTTTCTCGGTGGCGGCTAAGGCGGGATCGCGGGTTTTGAGATGATCGGCGAGGGCGGCCTCCAGAGTGGCATGATCTTGGTCGATGCCGGTTTCGAAGACTTGCAACGTGGCCTTGATCTCCTCTTCCGACGGCGGGCGGTTGAGAATGCGGTAAAAGACATTTTCGATGAGTGGTCGGTTGTCCTTGGTCTCCCTGACCATCTTGGCGATGGCGTTGTTGGGATCGGCGATGGCGTTCCCGACGGTCGGGCCGCTTAGGAGGGCCATCACGGGGCCTAGTTGCATATCGCTGTTGCGTTCGCATTCGCAGGAACTTTCACGAACCGGGCGACCGAAGTTGGCGAGGAAGCTGTCGGGCAGTTTCACTCCGGCATCGGGAAGAGAGGCGGCCCGCGTTCCTTTGGGAACTCCCGGGAAATTGCTGCTCGCTCCGGTGACCGCGTGGATGGTGTCGTAGAGGACCTCGGCGGGAAGACGACGTGCCTTGGCGTGGGAGAAGTTGATGTCATCGTCCTCGTTCCACTTATTTGTTTCGATCGACAACTGATAGGTGCGGGATTTCACGATGACTCGCATCAGCTCGCGGGTGTTGAAATCGTTTTTGACAAGATAGTTGGTCAGCCAATCGAGGAGTTCGGGATTGGAAGGTGGATTACCGGCGCGGATGTCATCAAGGGGTTCGATGATCCCGGTGCCGGTGAGGTAGCCCCAGATGCGGTTGGCATAGCTGGAGGCAAAATACTGGTTGTCCGGGGAGGTCATCCATTCGGCGAGGCGGGCTCTTCGGTTGGCTTTCACCCCGTTCTTGTGATTGGCTTCGTATGGGAAGGCTGGCGGAGTGACCTCACCGGTTCGTTCGTGAATGACCTCGGCGTCGTTTTTTTGGTAGACGATTTCGTAGAGGGGTTTGGCCCCTTCCACCGCTGTTCCTCCAATCTTACCTTTGCCGCTCGCGGGGTCGGCTTTCAATCCGACTTGCGCGAAGAAGGCGGCCATTTCGTAGTAGTTGTCCTGCGTCCAGCGTTCGAAGGGATGGTCGTGGCACTTGTTGCAGTTGAATCGGGTGGCAAGGAAGAGGTGGGTGGTGTTTTCCATGGTGTCCTCCGGAGTACGAAGGATCTTATAGTAGGAGGCTGGAGGGTTGTCCTTGTTTGAGCCGGCGGCGGTGATGATCTTGCGGACGAACTCGTCGTAGGGTGTGTTGTCCGAGACCTCCTTGCGAATCCAGTCGCGGAAGCCCTTGGCGCCTTGCGGGGCGAGGAACTTACGATTGACCTGAAGAAGGTCGGCCCACTTGTTTGTCCAGAATTCGATGAATTCTGGACTTCCGATGAGTTGGTCAATGAGTTCATTACGCTTGACCTGGGAATGACGGGGGTCGGCGAGGAAGGACTTCACCTTTTCGACGGACGGCGGCAGGCCGGTGAGGTCAAGGTGAATCCGGCGAACGAAATCGAGGTCGGTTGAGATTTCCGATGGCCGGATTTTCATGCGCTTCCATTTCTGCGCGATCAGGCTATCGATGGGATTGAATGAAGGTGGTTCGGTCCACTCGAAGCCGCTGCGGTCTCCCATCGCGGTGACGGTGGTGGCAGCGTAGGCTCCTTCGTACCGAACCAGAATGGGTGCCTCGCCCCGGCGGAGGACCTTTACGAGAGCGGGCCGGTCTTCCAGAATTTCGGCCACTTCCGTATTGCCACTGGTGATGACCGCTTCCGAGGTAACATCGCGGGTTTCTCCTCCCGGGTAGGTGGCGACCACGCGCATTTGTTGCAACGCCCCGATTTTTTGAGCGACTGGATTTAGCGGAAAGACCTCAATCTTCTCAACCTTGATTTGCTTCTCTTCCAGTTTGGCTCCGCCGGCAATCCAGGCCCGGATGATTTCGTAATAGTCCTCTCCGGGTTTAGTCAGTTGGCTTCCTTCGTGGGGCACGGCCGAGGTGGCTTTGAGAAGCATCAGGCTGTCGTCGGGTGAAGCGAGGTTGACCCGACGGGAGGCGATGTCATCGGTGAAGGCGCGAATGTCAAAAAGGGGATCGTATCCGCGAAGCGAGAGTTTAAATCCGTTTTTGCCGTCTTTCGCTCCATGGCAGGTGCCGGCATTGCAACCCATTTTAGCCACCACCGGGTTGACATCCTTGGTCCAGATCGGGTGGAAGTCCTTGTCCATTCCGGAAATCTCCACGGGGATGGTGGCGGTCTTTCCGGAGAGCGAAAAAGTGAGTTGATCGGTGCCGTTGGAAATGCCGCGGACGACTCCGGTTTCGGAGATTTTAGCCATGCCTTGGGCCATTTCCTTTTTCACCATGCGGGTGACATCGACAAGATCTCCACTGTCGAGTTCGGCGGACACCACGATTTGGGTATAGCGGTAGGGGTTGTCTATACGGATGGATTTCTCCGGGGCGACTTTCAGACCAACAACCGTGCGACCTTTTGGCAGGCTCTCAGCTTTAAGGGGGCTTTGTCTGGCGAGTGCCGGTTTTGCATCGGGTCGTTTTTCGGTTTCCTTGTTTTCCGGGGCGAGGGTGACCGGAAGGAAGGTCTTTGAAATTTTTCCCGACTGAAGGTCGACGAGGCGAATCTGTCCATCGGGCCCGGAGGCGGCTAGCTGGGAACCATCGGGGTGAAACGAAACCGCGAAGATCCCACACTCGGGAACCGGGATGGCGGCGAGGGTCTTCACGCCGTCTTCGAAGTATTTTTTCAACTTGGCCTTCATTTGGCCATTCCGCTGATGGGTGGGCTGTTTGATGATGTCGGCGATGTCTTTGGGAATGGTGGCCTTGGGGTCGACTTCGTAAACGTGGATCGCGCCCTGGCCGTTGAGGCTGCTTCCGGCGGCAACACGGCTACCATCTTTCGAGATGTCGATGGAGAAGATACGTCCTTTCAGGGGAGGGAATTCAAAAAGGAGGTTGGCATCGTCCCCGATCTTGCGGGCGGTGTTTCGGAAGATGCGGTAGAGCTTCGGAATGCCGTCGGAACCACCGACGACAATCTCGTCGCGAGCGGGGTGCATCACGACCGCTCCGATGCCGCCCTTCAGGGCCCCGGGGGTGATCGATGTGATGTTGTCAATGAAACGTTGCGTCTCCAATTCTGTTAGTTTGGCGGTCATGTCACGGCTGACCGAGACGACATGGTTCCCGGCCGGGTTAAAAGCAGTGTCGAAAACCCAGTCATTGTGTCCCCCTTGAAAGAGAACCTGCTCACCGGTTTTGGCATCGATGGCCCGGACACTGTTGTCGGCGCAGCCGAAGGAGATCTTGGCGCCGTCGGGTGACCAGGCGGCTCCGTAGATCGTATCGTAGGTCACGGGAACTGAGAGAATGAGCTTCCGCTTCCCAACATCCCAGACCTGAACCTCGCCCATGCGACCTGGAAGGCCGCCGGTGACCGCGAGCTTACTGCCATCGGGCGAAAAGCGAACCGACTCGATCCGCTCGGAGAGTCCGACCAGGCGTGCCACTTCGCCCGAGCCATCGGCTTTTTGAAGAATGACTTCGTGGAATCCTGAAACCGCGATTAGAGAACCGTCCGGGGAAAAATCGAGCGAGGTAACGACTGGGGGTTTGACGTAAACCGGAGGATTGTCCTGATCATATCGCTGACGCGCGTTTTCCGGGGTGTCATCTTTGGCGCCTTCTTTGATCCAGCGCCGAACGAGCGCGATCTCTGTTTCGTGCAGAGGCTTCTTTTTCTTGGGCATTTCCGCCTTTCCGTCGGCACCCGGGGTGATTTCCTCAACTAGATAACTCTCATCCGGCTTTCCCGGAACAATCGCAACGGCGTCTACTCCTCCCGCGAGGAGGCGGGCGAAGTCGGTCATGACGTAATCGCCGTTGTCCTTCGAGGGCTGATGGCATCCGATGCAGTGAGCCTGGAAAATGGGGCGGATGTCTTGGTAATAGCTCACCGGCTCGGCAGGAGCGTTCTTGGCACAGAGGTTGCCGAAGGCCAGTAACAGGGGAGCAATAAGGTGCAGAAGGCGGAGGTGGTTCATAAAGCGAAGACAAGAAGCTTACGGTTTACGGTGCATACTTATTGCGCTCCTTCGAAGCAAGGAGATAGAGCCCTCGATCCGGGCACCAAAGTTTATGACCGAAACGATCGGATGCCTTCAAACAGGGGGTTCCTGTTTCTCGAGCTTTAGTCGACTGCTTTGCGCGCAGAATCTCGGCTCCCGACAGTTCTGGAGAGTCCGGGCGGTCCGGAATCCAAATTAGTCGGTCATTGAAGGCATTTGGAAGCGCTATCGGGTCCGTTTTGAGTTCGCTTCCTTCTGCTTCTCGGCGAGGATGGTGCGGAACTCCTTGAGGCGTTCGACTTGGTTTTTGTTAGCAGCAAGGTTGCGTTTTTCTTCGGGGTCATTGGTGAGATTGTAGAGCTCTTCACCGTCGGGCCACTTGCCGTATCGCCAGCGTTGGTTTCGGAGAGCGTAGCCCATGTCCTTTCCACGGCTCACGACGGAGTAGGCGTATTTTTTGCGCCCCATGCGCTCGGGATGATCAAGCAGGGGGCGCAAGGATATTCCTTGGAGGTCACCGGGCGGGTTGAGTCCGGTGAGTTGGGCGAGTGTGGGATAGATGTCAATGAGTTCGACCATCGCTTCGGATCGGGTGCCGGGTTTGGTGAGGCCGGGAGCGTGCACGATGAAGGGGACCTTCGCGCCGATGTCGAAGAGGGTGACTTTTCCCCAGAGGAAGTGGTCGCCGAGATGGTAGCCGTGGTCCGAAGTGAAGATGACGATGGTGTTGTCCCATTGTCCGGACTTGCGAAGGGAATCGAGTACCATGCCGATCTGGGCATCGATGAAGGAGACGCAAGCGTGGTAAGCCTGCATGTATTTGCGACGGAGGGCATCGTCTTCTTTGAGTTGTTCAAAGCCAAATTCCTTGAAGCGGGTGTTGATGGCGCGGCGCGGGATGCTGTCCCAAAGGTTGGCGCGATCGGGGGTGTATTTGATCGAGTCGAGCGGGTAGCGGTCGAAGTATTTCTGGGGAGCGAGAAAGGGAACGTGAGGCTTTTGAATGCCGCAGGCGATGAAGAAGGGTTTCTCTTCGTATGATTTTTCAGTGAGCCATTTGGAAACGGTGAGGGCGTTCTTACCGTCCTTGTGTTGTTCATCCTTCAGCCCGCTGGGGCCGTAGCCGGGAGGAGTTTGGGCATCCAGTTTGGCTTTGGTGGTCTTGGCCAGTTCGCGCCAGGCTTTGCGGTTCTCGGGGAGTTCGACCGAGCCGTTTTCGGCCTCGAATTTCTTGCGGGCTTCCGTGACGATGGGGAGTTCGTCGTTGTCAAAACGATGGAATTCGCTCCAAGCGATCTCGCCATGTTCGTGTCGCGGTGAGTGGAAAACCTTCCCGACCGAGCCGGTCCAGTAACCGTTTTGTTTGAAGAATTGAGGGAGGGAAACGGTGTTGGGACGGGTTTGGCGAATGTCGGCTTTGTTGTCGAGCACTCCGGTGGAGTGCGGGTAGAGTCCATTGAGGAATGAGGCGCGCGACGGGCCGCAGACGGGATACTGGCAGAAGGCGCGATTGAAGGTCATGGCCTCCTTTTGAAGACGGGCGAGGTTGGGTGTTTGAATGTGCGGGTAGCCGGAAGGGGAGACGTGGGTGTTGAGATCGTCGCAAACGATGAAGAGGACGTTCTTTTTCTTTCCTTTGGTTCCGGTGGTTTTGCGATTCGCGGGACCCACTTGCTTCTTTTGATGGGGTTTGCTCTTTGCGGTGCCTTTGCCTTTTTCCCAGCGGAAGTTCTCGCCTTCGATGACCAGATCATTGCGAACGTTGAATTTGGGATTTTGAGGGGCGAACTTGGTCGGCGCTGAAGAACGGAGCTTTTTCTTATGTTCGTCGTACTTGGGATCACCGGCGAGGTTGTTCCATTCGTTGGGGTCTTTTTTGAGGTCGTAAAGTTCTTCGCCTTTCTCTCCGTATTTGATGTAGCGCCAGTCGCGATTCATGACTGCGAACTCACCGGGGTTCATGTGAGGCAGGTAGACGTCGCGGTCCTTGGCAGATGAGGGGTCTTTGAGTGTTTGAGCAAGTGAGGTTCCTTCGAGCTTCTGCTTTGGCTTTGGTAGTCCGCACATCTCGACGAAGGTGGGGTACATGTCGATGAGGGATACGGTGACGTCACTTTTCGCACCCTTGGAAACCCTGGGGCCAGCCCAAATGAAAGGGACGTTGGAGGTGCGCTCCCAGAGGGTGTGTTTTCCCCAGTCGCCTTTCTCTCCATGATGGTATCCGTGATCCGACCAGAGCACGACGATGGTGTTGTCGAAGTGGGGAGACTTTTCGAGAGCGTCGAGGACGCGGCCCATCATGGCATCGGCGTAGGAGATGCAGGCGAGGTAGCCGTGGATGGCGTCATCGACGGCGTCGAGTGATTCCAGATGCTGATGAATCCGCGATCGCGCGGTCTTCATTTTCTTCACGTGAGGTGGGAGGTCATCGAGGTCGTCGGCTTTGTATGGGGGAAGCTCGATCTTCTTGGGGTCATAGAGATCGAAGTATTTCTGCGGACAGTAGTTGGGGAAGTGCGGAGCGTAGATCCCCACGGCGAGGAAGAAGGGCTTGTCGGCGGGTTGCTTTTTCAGTGTTTCGACGGCCCAGTTGATGCGCTGGGTGTCGGCCATCTTTTCCTCCTGTTCATTGGGAACGGGACCCCATTCGAGGAAGAGGCCGCCGGTGACTTCACGGTCCTTATTAAAAGGCGAGTAGGGGAAGGGGTTGGGAAAGGGGACTTCGGGGCTGAAGGAATCGAGTGGCCAGCCCGCGGTGCGTTGTTCGTTGTTGCGGAGGAAGAAGTGAGTCCAGTCGCGGGTGTCGATGTTGCCGGCGGGATGATGGAAGAGCTTGCCACCTCCGTAGGTTTGGTATCCGGCTTTGGCGAAGGACGTTTGCAGCGATTCGATTTCGGGATGGTGAACGAAGTATTGCGCGGATTGGTAGCAGCCGGTGGTGGAGGCGAACTGTCCTGAGAAAATAGATGCCCGGGATGGGGCGCAAAAAACTCCGGCGGTGTGAGCGTTGGTGAAATTGACTCCGCGGGTGGCGAGCTTGTCGAAGTTGGGGGTAATGGCCTTCGGCGTGGTGTCGTGGGGTCCGATCCAGTCGTTCATGTCATCGACTGCCAGGAAAACGACATTGGGTTTCTTAGCATCGGCTGCCGAAGACCAAAACACCGAGAGAACAAGAACCGCCAGAGGTGCGAGTGTGCGAATCATGGAGGGAGGAAACGGAGCATGATGCCGGAATCTTCCCGCTTTCTTGTCCCCTTTTGGGGGACAGGTCTTCTGGGGGCGAGCCGTTAGGGAACGCTCGGGTTGATCGATACTCTATAGAAGGCCTTGGGCCCGCTTCCGAAGTCGTTGAAGGTGGTTGTTCCTTCCTGGCCAACGGCGCTGTCCTCGATGTCATCCCAGATTCCGAGATCGAAGGATCGGCTCACGGTGTAAAGAACATCGGCCTCGGAGTTCCAAGTGACGGTGGCCGAGTCGGCCCTCGATGGCCCGTTTGTCACGATTCAGCTGGCACGCACACCGGCACCTGAGCAGAAATTCTTGCGAGTCAGGGCGGAGAAAAAGGCTCCCTGACGTTTTCCTTTTTGGGGGATGGGCCTCCGGCAAAAATGGGTTGAACGATCATTGCGGCAATTGATAGTTGGGAGGTGTTGCGTGCTGTCAGATTCATTTTGCCGGGATTCCTATTCTCAGGTCTCGGTTGGGCTGATGAGAAGATTGATTTTGGGCGCGATATTCAACCAATCTTGTCGGATCGGTGCTTCGCGTGTCACGGTCCGGATGCCAAAGCGCGTGAGGCGAAGCTGCGACTTGACCGCCAGGACGATGCTGTTTCCGATCGCGACGGAGAGGCGGTGATCGTTGCAGGCGATTCGAAAGCCAGCGAGTTGGTGGCGAGAATCCTGAGCGATGACGAAAGCGAAGTGATGCCACCCCCTGAGTTTAAGAAATCGCTGACAAGCGAGGAGAAGAAGCTCTTGATCCGTTGGATCGATGAAGGAGCGGAGTACGATCAGCACTGGTCGTTCAAACCGATCCGGAAACCGGCGGTTCCGTCGAATGAAGATGCCGTAGATCACTTTGTGCGGGAGAAGTTGAAGAAGCGGGGGATTTCCCCGGCTCCGGCAGCGGGACGAGAGATGTTACTTCGTCGGATCACCTTTGATCTCACTGGTCTCCCACCCACCGTGGACGAGTTGGATGCTTTTCTGACCGATGATTCACCGCAGGCCTACGAGAAGGTTGTGGCTCGCCTCCTCGCTAGCGACGACTACGCGGAGAGAATGGCCGCGATTTGGTTGGATGGAGCGAGATATGCGGACAGCAACGGGTTTCAATTCGACAACGCACGCAGGATGTGGCCGTGGCGGGATTGGGTGATCGAGGCCTTTCGGAAGAACATGCCATTTGATCGCTTTGTGGTGGAGCAACTCGCTGGTGATCTTCTGCCGGGTGCGACTCACGAGCAGAAAATCGCCACCGGATTTAATCGAAATCATCCATTTACCATCGAAGGTGGAGTGATTGCGGAAGAGTATCGGACGATGTACGTCAATGATCGTACCACAACAGCCGGAACCTTGTTTTTTGGGCTGACCCTGGATTGCGCAAGATGCCATGATCACAAGTTCGATCCGATTTCCATGAAGGAGTATTATCAACTCTTTGCCTTCTTCAACACCTCCGCGGATGGGGGAATTGGAAAACGGGGGAGTCCCATCGGTCCTGCAATCAAGGTCGGCGAAGGCGAGGTCATGGTGATGGAGGAGAAGGCTCGCGAGACCCGGGTTTTGAACGGAGGGCAGTTCGATCAGCCAAGCGAGGTGGTTTTGCCGGACACCCCTTCGGTTCTCCCTGCCTTTGGGAATCGTCCTCGCAATCGCTTGGGTTTGGCGAATTGGCTGATCGCGGAAGAGAATCCGCTCTTGGCGCGCGTGACGGTGAACCGGACATGGCAGCAGTTTTTTGGAACCGGTCTTTTCAAGACGGTGGATAATATCGGTCTGCAAGGTGAACTGCCGAGCCACCCGAAATTGCTTGATTGGTTGGCGGCCGACTTTCGTGAAAACGGTTGGGATTTGCATCACCTCATTCGCCGTATCGTGCTTTCGGAGACCTATCGACAGGATTCACGAAACCGGCCGTCCTTGCAGGATCCGGAAAATCGACTTTTGGCGAGGGGGCCATCCTTTCGTCTACCTGTGGAAATGATTCGGGACCAGGCCTTGACGGTCGGTGGGTTGCTTTCCCGGAAGATCGGAGGGCCGAGTGTGAAGCCTTACCAGCCCGAAGGCATCTGGGAAGACCTCAATGCGCCCAAGAGCCACGCTGAGGTTTATCAGGTGGGAAGTGGGGACGATCTCTATCGCAAGAGTATGTATACCTATTGGCGGCGTGCGGCGATGCATCCGGGGATGGCGGTTTTCGATGCGCCAAACCGCGACGTTTGCAGCGTCACGCGTGCGACCACGAATACTCCGCTGCAGGCGCTGGCGATGTTGCATGATCCGATCTATCAGGAGGCTGCTCGCAATCTCGCGTCTCTGATTCTCAAGGGCGATTCGGAGGTGTTGGTCGATGAGGCTTTTCGGCGGGTGCTGTCACGAATGCCTTCGGAAAAGGAGACCCGTCTTCTCACTGGATTGATGGAAGAACGCTTGGCTCGTTACCGTTCGGACGCTAAGGCTGCTGACAAAGTGTTGACGGTTGGCGAGTCGCCTGTTGATTCCACGTTGGACCGCGCGGAGCTGGCGGCCTTGAGTGACGTCTGTCTGACAATTTTGAATTTGAGTGAAACCCTGACCCGAAAGTGAACGATGGATCAGCTTGAATCATTGATGTCCACCATGGATCGCCGCCGCCTATTGCAGCTTGGTGCGGCCGGTCTGGGTGGCATGGCTTTGGCTGACTTGCAGGCTCGCGAAGCTGCGACCAATGGCATGGCTCATCATCCCGCCAAGGCGAAGCGGATCATCTCTCTCTTTCAATCCGGCGGGCCGTCGCAGGTGGACTTGTTCGATCACAAGCCGATGCTCGCTAAGCACCAGGGGGAGGACATTTTCAAACTGGTGAAACAGAAGGGGCGTCTCACTGGTTTTACCAACGGGCACAAGATTCACCCGGTGATTCAATCGAAGTATCAGTTTGCGCGTCACGGTGAGAACGGCGCCTGGGTGAGCGAGCTGTTGCCGCACCTTGCCAAGATCACCGATGAATACTGCACCATCCGGAGCGTGACCACCAAGCCGGTGAACCACGACCCGGCGCTGACCTTCATGCACACCGGTCACAACCTGCCCGGCCGGCCGTCGATGGGGTCTTGGCTGAGTTATGGATTGGGGTCGATGAATCGAAACCTGCCCGATTTTGTCGTGATGGTTTCACGAGGAGATCTCGGGAACATGCAGCCGCTCAACAACCGGCTTTGGGGCAGCGGATTCCTTTCGGGCAAGTATGCCGGAGTGCGGTTGCGTTCCGGGTCGACTCCGGTGCTTTACCTCAACGATCCGGCCGAGAAGCCGATGACTGATCGACGCCGGATTCTCGACGTGATCAACGAGCTCAATGAAGAGGAATTGTCGCGCAGCGGTGATCCCGCGGTGGCCACCCGGATGGCCCAGTATGAGATGGCCTTTCGTCTCCAGAACTCTGTTCCCGAACTTACCGATCTCTCCGACGAGCCGGATTCAACCTACAAACTCTACGGCGAAGAGGCCCGTCGACCCGGGACCTTTGCTTTCAATTGTCTGATGGCCCGACGTTTGGCCGAGCGCGATGTCCGTTTCATCCAGCTGTATCATTCGGGTTGGGATCATCATTTCAATCTTCCCGCACACCTCCCCAAGCGTTGCAAGGAGACTGATCAGGCCAGCGCAGGTCTCATTCTCGATCTCAAACGTCGCGGCCTTCTCGATGACACCATTGTGGTCTGGGGAGGGGAGTTTGGGCGCACCACCTTCAGTCACGACGGACAAGTGAAGAAAGCGTATGGACGAGATCATCATGCGAATTGTTTCACCACTCTTGTGGCCGGCGGAGGGTTCCGGCCTGGATTAATCCATGGCGAAACCGATGATTTTTGTTACTCAGTGGTGAAAGACGAAGTGAGTGTCCACGACCTTCACGCCACCTTGATGCACCAACTTGGAATCGATCACGAACGCTTGTCGTTTCGTCATCAAGGCCGGGACTACCGGCTGACCGATGTCCATGGACGGGTGGTTAAAGAACTCCTCTCCTAGCGGCAGTTAAGCCTTAATCACATCAATCTCGCCGGTGCTGTCGGCGAAGCGTTCCATGTCAACGCCCATCATGCGGGCTTGCGTGAGCCAGAGGTTGGCCAGCGGTGTGCCTTCGGGCATGTTGATGTGCTGGCCGGACTTCACTTGCTTGCCGCCCCCCGCCATGATGATGGGAAGGTCGTTGAATTGGTGGGTTGAGCCATCACCGAGACCGGAGCCGTAGGTGAAGATGGTGTTGTCCAAAAGCGTTGAGCCATCGGCCTCCATCACCTTGTCCATTTTCTTGAGGAGATAGACATATTGCTCCATGTGGAAGCGGTCTACTTTCAGCAATTGGTTGATCATCTTCGTTTGGTTGTGGGACATGCCATGATGGCTCATGGGCTTGTCGAAGATGCCGTCGAAAAGATACGGCGTATCCCAACGTTCCGGGCCCACCATGAAGGTCGCCACGTTGGTCAGTCCCGACTGCAGGGCCGCCACCATAAGGTCGCCCATAAGCCGGATGTAATCACCACGTGGTAGGTAGGCTTCGGGTGGCTCCTCGAAGGACACCTTAGCGAGCTCGCTCTTCATCACTTCCAGCCGATCCATCTGCTTTTCGATCGCGCGGATCGATTCGAAATACTCTCCGAACTTTTGGCCGTCGGCGTATCCAAGCTCCTTTTTCATCGACCGGGCGTCTTCGAGAACCAGATCAGTGACGTCCCGGTTTTGCTCGATCTCGCTGGTCGAGAAAAGGCGGCGATACATCTTGCGTGGATCACGGATGGAAGGAGCAAGATGCCCGGTGCCATACCATGAGATGTTGTCGAAGTAGATCGACTCCTTGTTGTCCTTGTGGCTGTTGCAACTGAACTCGAGAGTGGAGAAGGGAGTCTTCTGGCCGACCTTGTCCGCGACGAGATGGTCGAGGGTTCGGTCGAGAGGCCAGGCCGTGCCCTCGATGGTGTAGGGCGGAGCGCTGCTCAGGTAACACGACGCGCATTGCGCATGAACATCAGTGCCCAGCTGAAAGGTCCGGTCCATCCCGGTGATAAGGTTGATCTTTGACTTTAGACCCGCCAGTGGCTCCATCGTGGGGGTGAGCTTGTCGAGGGTGCGGACTTTGAAATTAGGGTCCTGCTTGTCGAGGGACCTCGCCACGTTGCCTAGGTTTCCTTTCGGGATGGTGCCGTTGGCTTCACCTGGGAAAAATCCGCGACGCACCACTCCGATGGGAACGTAAAAGTGGGCCATTCGTTTGGCCACCCCGCTCGCGAGGGTTTGCTTGCCCAGGCTTTCCATCCAGGGCAGGGCCAAAGCGGCGCCGCTCAGGCTTCGCAGGAATCCACGTCGTGAGGTCATGATAATCTTTTATTCGGGTTGGTGTTTCGCTTTGGCAAAAAAAGGTTCGCTGAGAACAATCTCCCGCATCACTGCTTTCATACGATAGCCATTGGCAGCGGTGTCTTCGACGATTTTGTTCAAGGCGAGCTCATCGGCCGGGCCCAGTTCGCGTCCTAGGGAAAAGGCCATGAGGTGTCCGGCGAGAGCGCGGACGAAGCGTTCCTTTTCGGCAAGGATGGCATCCTTGAACTCGATCACGTTGGTGAACTTGTGTTTGCGCAGCAGAGTTCCTTCCATGTCGACCTTGCGCTTGTTCTCGTAAGTCTCACGCCATTGTCCGATGGCGTTGAAGTTCTCCAGGGCGAAGCCAAGTGGATCGATTTGCTCGTGGCAGCCCCGGCAGTCGGATCGTTCTCGGTGCATCGACAAACGCTCACGCAATGTCAGGTGCTCTTCGCCTTCCTTGGGCTTTTCACCGAGCGGGGGGACGTCGGCCGGAGGAGGTTCGGGCGGGTTGTTGAAAATGACGGCTGCCAGCCAGGCGCCACGCGTGATCGGTTGGGTGCGTTCGGGCCCCGAGGTCATTGTCATCACCGCGGTGTTGGTGATGACTCCACCGGTGCGACGGTCGGTGATGGGAACACGGTGGAAGTCCATCACCCCCACCTGGCCACGACGTTTCTTGCCTGGATTGCCGAGATTTCCGTAGGCACCTTCGAGGTGGCCGGATCGCCACGAGAAGCTGGAATCGACGAACTCGAGAACCGAGAGGTTTTCCACCAAGACCGTTTCAAAAAGAAGCAACGGCTCGATCATCATGTGCATGCTGTTGCGGTATTTCGAGAAGTAGAATTTGGGAAACTTTTTACGGTCAGGCACCGAGGAAATGATGCGATCCAGTTGTAACCACTGGGACGGGAAGGAATCGCAGAAACGCTTCAGTTTTGGGTGTTGCACCATGCGTGTGAACTGGGCGTTGAGGACATCTTCCTTCAAGAGCTCGCCCGATTTCCCGAGCCGCAGCAATTCCTCGTCCGGGATGCTGCCCCAAAGGAAAAATGACAAACGTGAGGCCAGCTCTAGACCATCGACGGTTCCGTCTCCCTTCGAGTTGTCGTAAAGATAGAGGAAACGTGGGGAGGAAATGATGGCCGCCGAAACCGCTTTCATCGCGGTGGTGAAGTCGCTTCCTTTTTCGATCAGACGATCGAAATACCGGGCATATCGTTCCACGGTTGCTTCGTCGGAGCGGCCCCGGAAGGCTTTGTCTAGAAAGCCCTTTAACCTTTCTCGTGCGATCACTTGAGGTGGTTCCATTGTTCGGCCTGGCAGGATGAAAAATTCCTTCCAGATACCGACTCGTTTCGGTCCAAAATCCGGGCTCCCCGTGATCGATTGACCGAGGGTCAGGAAGGACTCCATCAGGAGGGGCGACATCGACAGGTGATCCGCCCGCGTATCGAAGCCGTGCTCGGCGCGAAGGTCTTGCGGAAAAGCCGCCACGCCGGCGAGACGGGGTTCGATGAGTTGCGATTTGCCGAGCGGTCGATTCCCGACCCTAACCACCTTGCCCATGCTTTTGGTGGCCGGTTTGAAATAGCCGCCGTGATCGCGGACGATCCGCTCCGGAAGACTGTAAACCGTGCACCGAAGCTGGAAGAGATCCTGGACAGCGTTATGATACTGGAAACGGTTCATCCGCCGGATCGGGGTGACCGGATAGGTTTTCTCTTTGGAAAGAATACCCGCCCGGAGCGCTTCGAGATCGGCGAGAAGTTTTTTGCGTTCTTTCTTCTCAAGTTGCGGTTCGTCTTCAGGAGGCATCTCCTCGAAGTCGATGACATCGATCAGCTCCTGTAGCAAATCGGGGTCTTTTTTCAGGTGGTCGAGGTCCTTGATCTCAAGCAGGTTAACTTTTCCCTTCACCTTGCCGTCTTTGCCGTGGCACTGGATGCAGCTTTTTTGAAAAACCGCAAGCACGTCGGCACCGCAAACCATCGGGATCATCCCGAGGCTAACGAGGAGTGAAACAGCAATCAGGCGCACCGTGACAATACTGTCTCGGAACCCCGTTCCTTGCACGTCGCTTCGTTGCGTCTCGCGAATCTGTCCCTTCATCCGGAACAAATGCTGGGCAACTAAGATTCACTCCATGATGAGAATAGCAGTGTGAAAACATACAGGAGAGAAAGGGATAGGTGGCACTCAGAAGGTGGTTCGCTACGAATGCCGGCTCCTCAAGCGGTTAATCGGCAACCCAAGCTTCTCCAAACTGGAAACAAAATCGCCAAAGCCCTAGATGAGTTTTAAGTCCCTATTCTAAGAGGGTGTTTTGCGAGTGCTGATCTAGAATGGATCGGAAAATATTGTGAAACACCAAGATGGTGTCTTGTTTTTGAAAATTTCCTTTCGACCACACCGTTGCTAGTTCACTCCATGAAAACCTGCCTCCTAGTTCATCTTATCTTGTTTCCGCAGATGATTCCGGCCGCCGCCGAAGAGGCCAAGGCGGCTTACCCCGGCCACTTTTCCCGTCCGCCTTCGCAGGGAAAGGATTACAACACTTGGGCTGATGCCACGGGTCCCGATGTGGGAACAAAAAAGCCGGAGCTCAAGCGACTGCCTTCGCGGGTCGATAACTCTTCGCGCCCCGAATTCCCCCCGGTCTACAAACAACGTTGGGGATCGTGCGGTCAGTTTGCTTCGGTGGCCTCGATCTTCACCTACGAAATGAATGTCCTAAATGGAACCAAGGCTGATTCCGATGCCACCCGCTTCCCAGCGCACTTTTCGTGGAACATGATGAATAAAGCGGCCAACAATGGCTCCGAGGCCTATCACGGTTGGGAGGTCGCCAAGCGGGTCGGCATTCCGACCGCTCAATCGTATGGCGGGGTGCGCCGGAACAAGATCGGGTCGTGGCCAAACGGCTATCACATTTGGCGGGAGGCGATGGAGTATCGCGTTTCCGGTTATCGCTACACCCCGGCCAACACGGTGGCTCAGCTCAATGAGGCCCGTGGTTGGATGTTTGATCGTAACCAGCCTAGTAAAGGAAAGCCGGGAGGCATTCTCGCTCTCGACGGCCGTATGGGCGAGTTGAAAAAAGTCACTAGGACGATCACGGATGGCGAACACGAAGCCGGCAAGGATATTTGGATTCGGTGGGGCCCTTCGGGATACGGCCATGGAATCACCTGTGTGGGTTATGATGACAAGGTGGGTTATGATGTCAACGGAGACGGCAAGATCACCAACGATGTCGACATCAATGACGATGGTCAGGTGACGCTGGCCGACTGGGAACGCGGGGCTTACCTTGTGGTGAATTCCTGGGGCGACAAGTGGTCGAAAGACGGACGCATTTACCTCCTCTACAGTGCCATGATCGACAAGGGCTGGAAGCGTGGAAACTACCTCGGTCGTTGCGAAGTGAAGCGTCATTCCCCGCAAACCACCCTGCGCCTCAAGCTGGCCTGCAATGACCGGACGGATTTACGGATGACGATTGGAGTAGCCGATAATTCCAATGCGGTCTCACCTGATCACGAATTTTCTCCTGAAGCTTTCAACGGTTGGCCGATGTTTGGTCGGTCGAATCCGGGTCATGTCCCGTTGGCCGGACCGTATGATCACACCCCGATTGAGCTGGGAATCGATCTGACCGATTTGATTGAGAAGTTTGGCCCGAACTTTGATGGAGAAGGGAAGTTTTTCCTACGTCTCGACCGCGCCAAGGAAAGCAAGGCAGTTGGCCACTTGCACGAGTGCGCGATTCGGCAGTATGACGAAAATGGAAAGTTGATTTCGGAAAATCAGGTCGACTTTTCAGGCGGGAAGTTCGGGCGCCAGCCGCTTGAGATTAGGGCGGTTATGAATTAGCCAGCCTCTCTGGTTGAGACAGAGTGGCATTTGCGATTCCCCCTGAGCGGGGGGTCGGCTACCGCCGGGCGGCGGCAACCTGTAATCCGTGATCGAAAGAGTGAAGGTGTTGTATCGACTATTGCCCGGTGCGGAGTGTGTGCGAAATCAAGCTGGTTTCCAATACAACATAGCGTGACGATCATGAATGAGTTGTCATTAAAAAAGTGCCCAGATTCCGGATTTTTTTTGGTCTGATTCACAGTTTAGGCGATTGCCAGTCGGGAATTCCTGAGTCCTGAAGCTGCTTTTGATAGTGGACCCGGAAGGGTTGGGTTTTGGACATGGGGGCGGTTTCGTTGACCATGAGAGGCCGGGCTTTCTTCCAGAATTGGTCGTAGGCCGCGCGCATTTTTTCGACCACTTTGGGGTTTTCGGCGGCGATGTCGGTTTTTTGACCTGGATCCTTGAGCATGTCGTAGAGCTGGTTACCCACCAAGCGGTATTGATGGCTGCGGACCGCGAAGTTTTTCCATTGGTGTTGGTTGGGTTCCGAGCCGGTGGGCCAGCGTGCTTTTTGGGTAAAGAGGTAACGATCGGGCCATGGTGCCTTAGGGTCGCGGAGGAGGGGGAGCAAGCTTCGTCCCTCGACCTGGCTTTCGAGAGCAGGAAGGCCCGCGATGTCGACCAGTGTTGGGAAGAGATCGAGGTGGGCGGCGACCTGTGCGAGATCTTGTCTGGCTTTGAACTGTCCTTTCCATCGAATGAAAAAGGGCACCCGCACCCCACCTTCGTCGGCACTTCCTTTGAGGCCTTTTTGACCGGCATTGAACATCATCATCGGTTTGCCGTCGGTGTCTTTTCCCAGAGGTTTGCTGGCGCGACCCGAGCCTCCGCCAGCCATGCCGTTGTCTGACATGAAGATCAGGATGGTATTTTCGTCCAACTTCCACTCAGTAAGTTTTGCCATGAGACGGCCCATGTTTTCATCGATGTTCTCAATCATGCCGTAGAAACCGGCGGTCTTGGCTGAGAAGCCAAGACCGGTGAATCGTTTTGTGTTGGAGGGAGGAGCAATGAAGGGGCTGTGCGGGGCGTTGGTGGTGATGTAGGCGAAAAAGGGTTCGTCCTTCGTGCGGCATTCCTTGATCCATCCGAGAGCAGCGGTGAAGAAAAGATCGGTGCAGTAGCCCTTGGTTTTCACGAAGGAACCATTGTGTCGAATGACCGGGTCGAAGTATTTGTTTCCGGGAACATCGGCGCAGGAGCAGCGGTAGCTTTGCCCGATCCCGCCGGCTCCGTGGATGAAGGCCTCATCAAATCCCCGCTTGTGCGGTTGGTAGGCATCTTCATCGCCAAGATGCCATTTCCCGAAAATGCCCGAGGTGTATCCCGCCCTCTTCAGAACTTGCGGTAAGATGGTTACTTTGAGAGCGAGTCGTTCCCGCTCGAGGATGGTGTGGGTGATTCCGTTTTTGAGAGGATGACGTCCGGTCATGAGCGCCGAGCGAGTGGGTGAACAAGTCGGGCTGACTAGGAACCGGGTCAGCCGGGTGCTTTGGTCGTAAAGGGCATCCAGATGGGGAGTCTTGATCCAGGGGTGGCCATGTCGGCCGACCGGGCCGTACCCCTGATCGTCGGTCATCACGAGGATGATGTTGGGGCGGTCGCCCCCTAGGGCGGAGTGAATCAGAGAGACGAGAAAGAACAGACAGCAGAGTTTCATAGGTAGATGTTACCCTCTCGGGGTGGGAGATCTTTCCGGTCGGGAAAGCGCAGAAGGTAAGCGGCAAATGGCGGCCTGACTGGACTCTTGAGACCGAAATCGCTAAGGATCGCGCGATGAAAATTTCTCTGAACAAACCGGTCTCCCGATTTTTCATAGCCGTGACGGCCCTTGCCCTGCCGCTTTTGCCCTCTTGCGGCCCGATCCAAAATACAGGGTCGATGAGCGCATCGATGCGGGCCTACGAAAACTACAATCGCCCGGCCACTTTGCCATCCAATCCTTCCAATGTTCGCGTGAAAGTATCCCTCAAAAATCAGATGGCTTATGTTATGGAAGGTAGCAAGCCTCTGCTGGTGATGCCGGTGACCGTCGGTCGTAGTTCCGCCCCAACGCCGCGGGGAAGTTTTCGGATCAATTCGAAGATTCACAAGTATCGTGCCAAAACCCACGGCTACGCCATGAAGGGAGACGTGGTGCGAGGATGTTATCTTCGCAACAAGCCCGCCGGCTGGAGGTTTGCGGGAACGCCGATGCCCTACTGGTGTGAATTCAAAACGGCCTACGGTTTTCACACCGGTTGGATGAAGCCATTCCCCGCTTCTGCCGGATGTCTACGGATGCACATGAATGTGGCCCCGAAGTTCTATCGTCTCATTCGCGTGGGAACCCCGGTTAATATTGCAACCACTCAGTCCGAGGATGCCACGATTGGACGGAACGTTCCCCGACCTCCAGATTCAACTCCTTTCCCGTTCAATCGTGCCATGATGGCTCGCACGGACAAGTTCTTCACGATGCACCAGACTCCGACCTATAACTAGGCCGCGTCGTTTTTCAGAGCCCGGTCCTCATGCCGTTTCCGGAAGGAAGGTTGGGAGGGCCGGGCCTTTTCTTTTTGGAGCTGGGCCGAGGGATTGGGCGAGGTGGACCTCGTGGTTTCGCGCTCCCAGCTTGTAGAGCGCTTTCGTGAATTCGGGATATTCGGAGGGTGCGAGGAATAGAGGGGCTTTTCCTGGGTAGAGATTGAGCTGGGTGATGAGAAGTCCGAGCAAGGTGGGAACATCCCGGGCGATTGCAGGACCGATCATGCGGGTTCCAGGGTGGTCGATCGAGGCAATCGCTCCGGTGACTTTGTGATCTGGACTGACACTAACGGTGGTTTGCCAGGTTCCGTTTTGATTTTCGATGAAGTGTCGCCAGTCTTTTTCGCGGGAGATTTCCACTAAATTTTCCTCGAGCCGGGTGATGGCGGAGAGATCGTCAAGACAAGCATCACGGGTTGCCGGAGAGGATGACGGAAGAGGAAGTCCGTGCGGGGGAATGTCAATTGTCATGTCCTGATAAACGGCGTAGGGAACGAATCCGTGACGGTTGTAGAGGGAAAAGGAATCGAGGTTTCCTGCCGATGAAATCAGGCGAAGCGATTTTCCGTCGGTTCGGGCCAGACCGATGAGGTGGCGCAAAAGAGCCTTGGCCACGCCCTTTGAGTCGGGATCGGCATTCATGATGCCTAGCGAGTGATGAGTCGGCCGGGGGTGGTGAAAACAGGAACCGACAATTTTGTGCGAGTCGCCATCGATCGCGACAAAGCAATGTCCTGGATCGAGGGCTTCATAGGTTTTGGGGAAAATGAGACAGTCTTTCGGATCGCCGGGAAAGATGGGTGGATGATGATGGGCTTCATACCAGTGGTTGGTGGAGTGATGGATGAGCCGGGCGACGTCCATTTCTTCATTGGGCTCCATCGGGCGAACGGTGATCATGTGGAAATGCTAACATCATTGAGGCGTAAGTGGGAGTTGCTTCGTGAACCAGTCCGGCCATAAACGGGCATGGCAATTCGACCTTGGTATTGGCCCGAGAAAGGGCAGCCGGAAAGGACTGAGCCATTCACCTGGATCGTCGAAGGCGTCATCGCGGCCTCGTGGTGGCCGGATCCTTATGTCTTCGACATCTTTGAGGAGAAGGGGATCAAGGCCGTGGTAAACGTTTGCGAATTCGACAACGGAAAGGATGTCCCATCCGAGTATGATTATCATTTCATCCACGTTCCGGATTACGGCGTGCCCAAGGAGGATCAAATCGATCACTTTGTGGAACTCATGGATCTCCATCATGCTGCCAGGGAACCGGTGGTGGTGCATTGTGTTGCCGGTTGCGGGCGGACAGGACAGTTCATCATCGCGTGGTGTGCCAAAGCGGGCTTCATCCCCAAAGGCGAGGATCCGGTGATGTGGATTCGCCAACGTCGCAAGTGCTGTCTCGAGACCGGTGCCCAGATGGAATGTGCGAGACGTCTGACGAGGAAGTTTCGGGATTGATCCTTCAAGGCTTCACCATTTTTCGTAAACCCGAGTTGCTAGTTGCGAAGAGAGGTCTGATGTCCCAGCTTGTTCTCGGGAACTTCCTCCAAACCTAAACAGTGGTCTGGGAATTGATAGCCGGTGATAACTCGATGTCATACCTAATCGTCCCTGAACCTGATTCGTTGTTCCTGCCGGCGATTTCCTTGTCCATCCCGCTGAGATCCCGAAGGCGCTAGGAGGACCTATGGAAAGCAAGCAAGTCTGTGGTGCGAGAAGTAGGTTTTGCGATCGTAGTATATTCTCATGAAAACAGCTTTTCTTTCTTTGGTGTTCTCGGTGGCAGGTCTTCTCGGAACGTTTGCCGAGTCGCTTGCCGGGAAGCGGATCGTTTTTCTGGGGGACAGCATCACCCAGGGTGGGACCTATGTCGGAATGACCTCTTACTACCTCCAGCGGTTAAATCCCGAAAAGTCCTTTGATGTCTATTCTCTCGGTCTTTCCAGCGAGACCTTGTCCGGGCTCAGTGAGAAAGGTCACGCCGGTGGGCGATTCCCCCGGCCTTGTTTGCTTGAGCGCATGGGCCGGGTTTTGGAGAAGGTGAAGCCCGAGGTGATTTTTGCTTGTTATGGAATCAACTGCGGGATCTACCAACCGCTGGACAAGAAACGTTTTGGAGCCTTCCAGAGCGGGGTCATCAAGTTGATCGGGCAATGCCGGAAGGCCGGAGTGAAGAAGGTGTTTTTGGTCACTCCGCCGATTTACGATGCGCAAATCAAGGAGGGGGAATTCAATTACGATCACGTGATGAAGATCTATGCCGAGTGGGAGAGGTCGCTTCAAGAAGACGACGTGAAGGTCATCGATCTTCATACCGCGATGAGGAAGGCGCGGGATGCCCGCAACCAGCCGTTTTCACGCGACAAGGTTCATCCCGGGCTCGAGGGTCATCTCTTGATGGCGCGGACCATTCTCGATGGGATTGGGGTCAAGTTGCCAGCAGAAGACGTTTCAGTGGTCACCAACGATCCCCTTTTCAAGAAAGTCGAGGCCCTTCGGAAAATGCGGAGCCAACGCTGGATGAATCACATCGGTTACACCCGTGCCAAAAAAGTCGAACCTGGCGACCTGGGCGATACCGAAGAGCAGGTGGTTGCCAAGCAAAAGGAGATCGACGCCATGCGCCGAAAGAAGTGATTTTGCTTTACTCGTTCATGAGCTCCTCTCGGACTTCGGGGCTGTTGCGGAGCTTGGTGCGGGCCTCGTCAAGGGCTCTCACAAGAACCTGTAATTCGGCTCTTTTCCCTCCATCGAGATTCGTTTTTTCTCGGTTTCTTTTGATGAATTCCGCGATCTTGCGGTAGCCGTCGAGGAGCTCGGTGGTGCGGGGGTCGATGGCTCCACGCAACCGGTTGATTTCGAAGATCGAGTCTCGGAGAGGATCGTCGAATCCTTTGGAAGAAGAGAGATCCTGACGGCTGACGAGCTGTGCTAGGTTTCCGGCCTTGATCTCGATGGCATTGAGGGAACCGACTAGGGAAAGCTTTGAGGGAGCACGCCCCTGACCGTGCAAGGCAATCAACCTTGCGGATCGATGGCCTGGGATGGCTTGCAGGATGGTGCGAAGCTTGGCCTGGACTTTGGGATGTTTGGCACTGTTATTGTTTCGAAGGACCGCCTTTTGCACCATTGCAAAGTTGGCGAGGGCCGCTTCAACTTCTTTCGATCTTTTTACGCTGGCGACGGCCATGGCTTCTTCGAACTGGGCCACGGTGATGATTTGAATTTCAGTCACCGCCTTGAGCCCCTCGGTGATGTAAAGATCATCGACCGCTTTGGCATTCCCCTGGGGAACCGAAAAAATGGTGCAGTTCTTTTTTGATGCCCCCCGAATTTTGGCTGCTACTCCGCCGATAGGCCGGACCTCTCCGGTTGCAGTCATATCTCCGGTCGCGGCGAAACCCGGATCAATGGCGCTTCCAGTGAGGATGGCTTCGGTCATGAGGGCACAGGCGACTGCTGCAGAAGGCCCGTCCTTCAATGAATGCTTGTTAGCGAACCCGAATTCCACTTTGTAGTCCGTGGGCAGCTTCCTCGCATGACGGACCTTGATGAACTTTTCCACTTCCGCGGTTGCTCCCTTCATCATCGGGCCGACCGGTTGATTGAAACCGAGTCGAAAGCCGCTTCCTTCGATTGACTCGACAGCGGTGGCATTCATCTGGGTGGCGGCACCGGCCTGGGATCCACCCGGTAGTGAGACCACCAGAAGTCCTTTGATTTGCGATTGCAGGAGCGGTGGTGCTCCCTTCTTTTCATCCGCGAGGGCCGCAAGGCTGGGCCAGAGAAAAGTTATGAGCGCGAGATGGAAGTTCATCCCGGAAATGCTAGCGGGCAGGTTTGGCGGAGGCAATCTTCAAGAAGACTAGTCAATGATGAATCAAAATCACGAGGTGGCATTGCGAAGCTTTGCCCTCACCAAATCCGAGGCCAGGTCACCAACAAAAACAAGGGCGGCCCCGAGGGTAACCCATAGGACCATTTCATCGTAGAAGAGAGCGGACTTGGCGTCCGAAATCAATGAGCCCAGCGAAAGCACGCCCAGCATCCCCAAGACGGTGGCTTCGCGGATGCATGACTCCCAGCGATAGAAGAGAAAGAGCACCAGCCGATTGAAGGATTCCGGCAGGAGGGAGACCAGAAAGGCCGAGCTTTTAGATCCTCCCTGGGAGAGGATCACGGTGGAGGATTTCGCGGGCAGGTTGTCGACCACTTCGGCTCCAAGTCTCAGAAGAATCCCTCCGTTGTGGATCGCCAAGGCAAGGATCAGAGCCCACATCGTTGGGCCAAAGATCATGAGGAGGAGAAAAGCGAGAATGAATTCCGGCATGGCACGCCCCACCATGGACGCACTTCGGAGAAAGAAGGCGAAAATGGGGGCGGCGTGTGAGTGGTTCTCTCCGGTTTTTGCGGCCTTGGATGAGCTCAGGGAACGGGAGGCAAAACGAACCCCGATGAGGGAGACAAGCCCCGCCAGTAGGATGGAAACGGTGCCGAGGTGGAACGTGCGCGCAAGGGCTTCGTTTCCTTTGGTCGACATCTTCTCTGAAAACCACGGTTTGAATTCTCCCCAATCACCTTGGGCTTCCCTCACCGGGTAGGGAACGATCTCGTGGGTAAAGCGATCGAGATTGTTCTTTTGCTCGTCCCAAGTCAGCTTGGAACCCCATTGGTGGGGCACTAACCATCCCGCAAGGACACCAATCACCAAGGCGATCAAGGACGCTCGCAAAAAGGGCGAAATCCCCCGGGCTTTCCAAAGTTTCGAAAGAGTCGTTTCCCCGGTGACTTTCATTGATGGCGTGCCTTTGTTGAAGCGTTGCCGGACCTGGCCACCCCACCATTCAAAGAAAATCACGATCCCCCAAAGAAGGTAGAGGTAGGTCCAGACTTCCCGATAGTGGCCGTCCTGAAAGGCGGTTTTGATTTCATAGCCAATGGTGGGAATGCCCACAAATCCCATCACGACAGAGGATCGAATTGCGCACTCCAAACGATACATGCCATAAGTCGTGAGATCGGGAAGAGCTCGCGGGATCACTCCGGCGACAAATCCCATGAAGCCGCTCCCACCAGTGACTCGGATGAATTCGGCGGTTGAGCGGACCTGTTCGTCGAGAAGTTCTGAAAACACCTTGGCCAGTGTTCCTCCGTAAGGGAGAGCAATCGCGAACATGATGGCCAACGGAGAGGTTCCCAGCGCGGCGAGAAATAGAAGGGCCCACATCAGCTCGTGCACCGATCGGACCGCGGTCGCCAGCAACCGTGAGCCAATTCTCAGGACTTGCAGGAGCAGAGAGGATCGAGGCCACCAGGCGCGTGAGCCAAGAATTCCGCCTGCGATCCCGAAGACGAGGGCGAGGCTCATCGCAACAAGGGCATACCCCACGGTGAGTCCTAGGGCTTTGCAGAGCTTTCCGCCAAAGCTGGCACCGCGAGCCTGCATTTCGGGGTCCTCAAAATTGAAAGCGGGCATGAAGGCCGAGCCCAGAAAACTGCCCGCCGTCTTGCGACCAGCTTCCTCTGGAATGAGATCCCGGGGACTTGCTCCCAAAACCCAAAGTCCGGCAAAAAACAAAATGGCTCCGCCGACGAAAAACCACCGTTTCCTCATCAATCGAGTTGGTAGAGGGTTTCCAAGTCGAGTTCATCGGGGCTACCATCCATCACGACCCGGCCGCCGCGCAGCCCGATGATTCGATTGAAGTAGCGTTTGGCCAGTTCGACATCATGTAGGCTAACCACGAGTGTTTTATCCTCCCGTTTCGCCAGCGAGGTGAGGAGTTCGATGAGATCTTTGGCGCGCTCAGGATCGACGGCGCTCACCGGTTCGTCGGCGAGAATGATTTCGGGACGTTGATAAAGAGCGCGGGCAATGGCGACCCGTTGTTGTTGACCGCCCGAGAGCTGGTCGAGACGGGTGAAAATTTTCTCCTCGATGCCAACCTTCCGGAGGACTTTGAGAATAACTTCCTTTTCGTGTCGACTCATCCAGACGAGGCTCCGGAGCAGCTTCCAAAATCCTTTCTCGGCAGCTCGACCGCAGGCGACATTTTGTGAGACGCGGAGATTGTCCACGAGCCCGAGATCCTGGGGAACCCAGGCGATCTTAGCACGGATCTTCCGGAGGTTCCGTTCATTCAAGGTGGCCAGATCACGGCCATGGACCGATACCTGACCGGAGGTCGGTTTGAAACGGTGGTTGATGAGGCCGAGGAGGCTGGTTTTGCCACATCCACTGGGGCCAATGAGGCAGACTTGTTCTCCCGGAGCGATCGCAAGGTCAAGCGAATCGATGGCCGTGACGTCGCGGTATGAGAGAGTGGCTGACTGGAATTCCAACATGGGGGAGGACGGTTTTCCCTGAGGGAGTCCGGGACCATTAACGCATCATTCCCAGCTCTTTGGCCACTTCATAAATGCCCTCAAACTCCTCGTTGGTGGCTGGGATCAGGTCGTCGCGCAAGAAGGCCTTGAGAACGTCCTTGTTATCGCAATCGACCAGGACTTTTTGAAGCTTGTCGATGAAACCGTCTCCGAACATTTTCTCGAGATTGGGGTGGACCGTCAGGTTGTAGTCGGAGTAGGCCGGAGTTTCCCAAATGACGGAAGCATCCTCTTTCTTGATGTCGTCGTTCGCGATCATCGATTCGTACTTCTTGTAGCTGAGCACGCCGGCCTGGATCGATCCGCTGGCGACCGCGCGGGCGGTGGCATCGTGTCCGCCCACCATTTGATACTGGGCCGGATTGGTGAAGAACTTGTCCGGCATCATACCCGTCTTTTTCAGGATGAAGTAGGTGGGCATGAGGCGACCCGAGGTCGAGCTTTTGGATCCGAAAGTGAAGGTTAGGTCTTTGATGGCCACAGGGAACTCATCAGATTTGGTGAGGCCGGTGGACTTGTGGGCGATGAAGTAGCTTTTGTAGTTCGGATCGACATCTCCCTGGGCGATGGCCCGGGAACCTGGAACTCCCTTGCGGGCCTGGATACCGGTATACCCGCCGAACCATACGAGATGGACTTCGCCGTTCTTGAAGCGCTCCACGGCGGCTTCGTAGCTCGAGGAGATTGAGAACCGAACGTCGACTCCGAGCTTTTCAGCGAGGTATTTGCGGAGGACTTCGTAGTTGGCTTCCTGATCGGAGTGTTTCTCATCGGGGATCGCGGTGATGACGAGAGCCTTGGTTTCCCGACGACAGGACGAGACCAGGGTGCTCCCAAACGCTCCCAGGAGAATGCTTTTTGTAAGCCCCAGAAATGAGCGTCTCTTTTGATTTGGTAGTTTCATGTTGAAGTCGGTCTTTCGGATTTTTGGAGGAGTCAATCCGTGAAGGAGTAACCGGTGGTGAGATCCTGTTCGGATCAGGGGGAGAATTCAAGCCGGGCGAGATTTTCAAGATTGTTGGACGGTGGTATCATCGACCTAAATGATCTTGCGATTCGCTGATTCGATTGTTCCTGTTGACCAATTTGTGATTGGCTGGAGCATGACTAGGGCAATTTGCATCTTCCTTTTGGGGGCATTGATGGCTCAGGCCGAATTTTTCAAGATCCGGATCTCCGATTTGAGGGTTGAGGAGGAGTATCGTGAATGGCTTGAAGGACGATTTGAGCTCAGAAACTGGAGGAGTGGGCAGTCTTTGGTTCCGATGGCACGTTTCAAAAACTTTGCTTTTGTCGTGCCTGATCTGTCTGACGACGAGGAAGATTGGCTGAGAGATGCTCAATTTGGAAGCGATGCCGGCGGCCTGGCTTCGGGATGGTTGGTGATGGAAGTGACTGACAAAATCGGGCGCAAGGGCTTTCTCGATGTTTGGGACACCACCAGTAGTCTCAACCGCTGGCGCAGCATTCCCTGTGAGATCCGGCCTTCCAGCTTGAAGCAATGCGATGATAAGGAGGAGGCTCTTTTGCTGGCTTGGCACGACCGTCATCGTCTGTCCTGCGGGGACTACGGCGGCTTGTGGTATCGCGCCCGGAGCAAGAAGGTTGGAGAGCAGCGTGTCGAGCGGGAGTTCGATCAAACCTTCGAGGTCCTGAGCGGTGGACGGGCGATTGCGGAGAATCTTGCCCTCGATCGTGATCTCATTTTGGGACAGGACGGAAAAGACGGCGAGGTCCTTCTTTCTGAAATCAAAGGAGTCACCGTAGCCCCAATTCCATGGGAAGAACGAATGACCAAGGGCGAGATCAAAGTCGATATCCTGGCGATGAAGGTACCAGCCGATCAGCACTTCCTTGTCGTGCCTTCCTTTGGAGATTTTTTAGGTCTCATCAGACGACTTGAGACCAATGGCACCCCAATCCTGCGGTCTTTTTCGGCCGGGAGTGAGTATCGTGATCTGGCCTCGCGCTATTGCCGTCAGATGGGTCTCGATCTACCAGAAGCCTTTGCAAAGTTGCTTCCGGTGAAAACGGTCGGGGTGACCGGAGGAGATCCCTTCTTTCCTACCGGGTCAGATGTCGCGGTGATATTGGAGACCGATAAACCGGGGGCGGTGATAGCAGCCCTGAAAAGAACGGTTGGAGCCAAAGCCAGATCGGCCGGTGCCAGGGAGGTTCCGGGAGAGTTGCTCGGTTTCCAAAATGCCGATCGCAGTTTTTCCAGCTTTCTGATGGAGCTTGATGGGGCGGTCGTCATTGCCAATTCGCCTGCGCAGCTGGTCCGCTTGAAGGAAGTCGCGGACAAGAAAACCGAGGCTCTTGGAGCAATCGATGAGTATCGCTTTTTTCGGCACCGTTATCCCGTCGGTCAGGGAGAGAGCGCCTATGTTTTCATTTCCGATGCCTGTTTGCGTCGTTGGGCCGGCCCCGAATTGCGGATTGGAGCCTCCCGCCGGAGCCGGGCTCTGGCGGCCCTGGCCTCAACCACGGCGTCCCACATCCAAACCGGGAAGCTCGACGATCAATTCAAAGGTTTGCTAGGGAGCGTCAATCTGGTGGGCGAGAAGGTCATTTCGGAAAAATACAATTCCTTGGGCTTCGTCATTCCGGTCGGGGAGCTCGATCTCAAGCGGGTCACTACGATGGAAAAGGAGGGATACGACCGCTGGCGTCGTGGGTATGAAAATGGCTGGGCACGATTCTTTGACCCCATTGCCATTCAGTTTCGTCTTGGGGAAGAACGTGAGGATCTTGACATGACGATCCTCCCACTGCGGGTCGACAGCGATTACGACGAATTGATTTCGCTGGCCGGAGCAGCTGTCCTTTCAAAAGGGGCCAGCCGAGTTCCGGATGAGTCGGTCTTCCATTTTGCGATGGCGGTCGACAAGGAGAGTGATCTTTTCAAACAGGCCAGCATCGGGTTGGTAGATCTTTTGCCGGGTCTCAGCGTCAACCCGCTCGGATGGATGGGAGAATCGGTTGCGGTCACTCTGGGGGATGACCTGGTTTGGGAGTCGGAAATGGGAGATGAAATTTTCACTGAGATGCCGGTGCTGGTTCGGGTGGACGTCGAAAGCAGGATCAAGCTGGCGCTCTTCCTGACCGCATTCAAGGGAGCGGTGCAAGTGGCGAGTCCGGATTTGGTGGATTGGGAAACCAGGAAGCACGGGGAGAGGAAATACGTCGTGATGAGTGCTGATGATGATGATCTGGGATTCCCTATCTCGATCTACTACGCCACCGTACCCGGAGCGTTTTTGGTGACCTTGAACGAGGAAATGCTAAAGCGAGCCATCGACCGGGAATTAAACGAGGACAAGAAAGGAAAGGCCGAAGGTCAGATCCTTGCGCAAACCAACCCCCGTTTTCTTACCTCTGCGCTGGCGCTTGGCTCAAACGTCACCCTTGCCGACCGTGAGCGCTTCCTGAGCTATCAAGCGCTGCCCATTCTCAACGAATGGTATAAGACCCGTGAAGCCAAGGACCCTGTGGCCTTTCATCAAGCTCGGTTTGTGAAAGCGATCGAGTGCCCCGGTGGAAAAGGATACCATTGGAATGCCGAAGATCTCACCATGGAGTCGGTGGTATACGGCCATCCCGGCAAGCCCCGGGGGCTGGAAATTCAGCCGGAATGGCTCGCCAAATTTCAGACCTTAAAAGCGGTGGGTTCGTTTGAAGAAGGGGGTTTGCGGATGAAGGTTGGTCTGGATTCCGAATCAAGGTTCGTTGATCCAGTTGTGAAGGGGAAACCGCGACCGGGAGATGACAAAATGGTCGCGCTCCGTGATCTCTTGCCGCTGAAGGGTGGGACTAAGCTCGCTTATCGTTTTGATTATGAAGGTGGCTTCGAGGAAGGCCCGACGGAGTCGACTCTGGAGGTTGAGATTACTAAAGTCACGAAGGATGGTGAACTCCTTTTAATCGAGGAAAAAGGGGTGAGCGAAGGGGATGACGAAAAGCACGAGGAGCTTTCGATTTTTGAATTGGGTCCCAAGGGATATCGATTGGTCAAGACAACCGGAGAATCCGGGGTGATCGGCCCCAAGAAGGGTTATTACTACCCTCCGGAGCTGTGGCCCGGACAGAATTACCGCGTGAGGTATGAAGAGAAGGTGGAAGAGGAGGGGAGTTGGGTGAGATACCGCGTTGACGGGGTGGTTTCGGTCATCGGATGGGAGACCATTGAAGGTCCAAGCGGGGAGGAGATCAAGGCCCTCAAGTCCGAGCGACGAGAGGCCTCAATCTACGACCGCGATGATTTTTACCGATCTCTGATCACGGAATGGCACGCTCCCGGGATGGGTGTGATCAAGTCGGTGGAGCGCGGAAGCTGGGGCGGTCAAACCACCATGACTTTGGAGAAATTCGAACAGCCGGAGTGAAAAAAGGGGCGGGGTGATAGGAAAGGCAGCGGTGTTCGATTGGCAGTCTCACCCGTGGTCGTTCGTGGGGAGACAACTCCAATGAGATCTTCAAGTGGGCCAGAATCTACTGAAAAGGATCCGGCTTCAGCAACTGCTGGCCTTCTTCTGATGCTGGACTGAAACCGACGCTTTTCGCGAGCGAAAAGAGGTCTCCTGCTTGTTCGGTCAGGGCGACAAAAGTCCGGTTGACTGGAGTGCCGGTTTGTTCGGTGGCGGCTAGGAGTTGGCAGCGTCCCCGTTGAAGATCGAAATGAGGATCGGGGCAGGGTTCCCACTCGTTTTCTAGCAAGTGACGGTAGAGTTCGTGACGCCCGTGACCATCGGGATGGTTTAGGGTCACACGTGTTTTGATTTTGGGATCCTTGGCCCGGAAACGCCATCGGCCCATCCCGGTGGGACCGCCGTTGACTCGTCGGGTCCAATAGCGGACCTGCGATTGCAAAAAGCTCAGCAAGGTCAGAAGGACGCGGGCGAGCGTGTGATCGAAGTCGCAGTGTAAGCCACGCATTGGCTGGCGGATCCCTTTGCCCAGAGATTGGTAGGGCTCCTCACCCGTCGGCCCGGCGTAGATGAAGTCTCCGGGTTCGACGCCCAAGGCCCTGCCCCGATACACGCAACCTTCCCAGCGGATCCCGGCCGTGGAAAAGCGATGCTGGTGTTTCTGGTAGAGGAGGGCTTCGGCACGGCCGTATCCGATTTGTTGTTTGAGGTATTTCCACGGAGTGGCGCGGCGGTGGTGCCAGACAAAGGAGGCGGGTGAAAACCCGAGAGTGTAGCCGGCATCGCGCAGGCGCCAACAGAAGTCGACATCGTCTCCAGCGGTGTGAAAAATGGGATCGAATCCGCCTACCGCATCGAAGACGGTTTTTTTGACCGAGAGGTGGCAGCCCGGAAGGTGCTCGGCGTTGGTATCATCGAGCATGACGTGGGTGGGGGCGCCCGGAGCGGCGGTGGTGAGGGCGAGAGGGAGGGAGTCCGGTTTGGGAGGGAGGTTGGGCCCGCCGATGGCGGCGTGGGAGGAGATTTCGTAGCTGTGCGCGAGCCAGGTCAGCCACTGCGAATCGGGGCGGCAATCGTCGTCGGTAAAGGCGAGGATTTTCCCGCGGGCGTTTTCGGCACCGACATTGCGTGCGACCGATAGACCGGAGGGTGGGATATTGAAAACAAAGATGTCATCGTATCCGGCCAAGACCTCGGCGGTGTTGTCGGTGGACCCGTCGTTGACGACGATGATCTCAAATTTTGGGTAGTCGATGTGGCGGCAGGCTTCGAGGCAGGCGGGGAGTCGTTCCGCGCCATTTCGGGTGCAGATGATGACCGAGATCTCGAGAGGTTTTTCCGGGAGGGGGTCGAAGAGGATGGTCTCGCGAAGGACCGGCAGGGCGGGTTTTGTCGAGCCATCGCGCCGGATCATGCCGAAGGCCCAATCGTCCATGACTTTGCCGTTGTTGAACCATTCATCGGACCAAGCATAGAAGGTCGCGCCGGCCAGTCCGTGGTAGCGGGCCAGCTGGAGGGTGTGGGTGAAGATTTCGGCTTGTTCGGTTTCGGAGTGGCGGATGGTATCGAGGCCAAACTCGGTTAGGTAAACCGGCCGGTCACCGGCGAGGTGGTGAAGCCGGGGCAGGTAGGATGAGAGCGAGGCACTGTCTTCGAGGTAGATATTGAAGGCGGTGAAATCAGCGGAGGGTGGTTCGAGATATTCCGTGGTGGGGAAGTTGGCGTAGCCGACGGGGAGGTTCGGCGCAAGGTCCTGGCAGGCGCGAATGAGATCATCGAGGGCGCGGTTGACCTTCCAGGGAGTCATCCAGCGCGCCATATCGGAAGGGATTTCATTGCCCACCAGCAAAGCACCCAGCGCCGGATGGTTGTGAAACCGGGTGAGCCAGCCGAGCAGTGTGCCCTTGGCTTCGGTAAAAATATCCGGGTTTTCCTCGATAAAGTCGCATCCGTGTCCCCACGCGTGGGTCGGGATGATGATGAGGTTGTTTTCGTGGGCGGCATCGAGAAGGGCTCGATCTGGCAGCGAATAAACGCGGACCGAATTGAATCTCGCTTCCTGCACGAGGGGAAAATCGGTGGCGGGGTGGTGAAGAGAATCGGGTGGGAAAGGCCCGTAGGTCACGGTGCGCAGGAAGTAAGGTCTTCCATCGAAATGGAAGTGCTTTCCGTGTACGGTGAGCCGCATGGCGGTAAGCTTGAATGGTGCGGCGGGGAGGCTCCAGAGAGAAAATGGTTTGAGTGCCATTGCAGGAGCTATGGACTGCTCTTCAACAGCCTGGTTATTGAAAAAGAACGGGGATTGCCAAGGCGTGAAAATTGGCGAGGGTGGGCCATGCGGAAAATTTTGGGAAGAAATTGCCTTTTCGGACGCTCTTAGAGAACAAATTGTAACCATTGATGATGCACCGATTCATTCAGATTTTACTGGGGGGACTCCTCGCCACCCATGCCGCAGCCCAAAATCCATTTGAGGAAGGGGCGTTTCCGTTCAAGGAGGAAAGCACCGTCGTGATCACGCCAGAAGCGGAAGTGGTCGAGGCAGGCTGGCATTTTCAGGTGGCTTTTGATCTCAAGCTGCAGCCCCACTATCACGCCTATTACAAGAATCCCGGTTCGGTAGGATCAGCGCCCGCATTGAAGTGGGAGCTTCCCGAGGGATTTTCAGGTGGAGAGCTTCTTTTCCCACGTCCTGATGTGATCAAGTCTTCGGCTACCGGTGCCGAGACCATCAGCTACGGGTATGAAGGGCAGAACGTTTTTCTGGCGAAGATCGAAGTGAACGATGATCTGGAGGTCGGGGAAGAGTTTGAAATCAAAGGGAAGTTTACTTGGCAGGAGTGCGAAGCCACCTGCCTCGACGGAAATCAGGACTTTTCCTTCAAGGTTAAGATTGGTGAGGATATCGTGCCGCTGGAAAAGCACGTAGGGCTCTTTGAGTCTGCGAACGAAATGCAGCCAAAGGACGCTTCGTCGTGGGGAGTGAATGCCACTGAGAAGGAAAATGTCATCTCGCTGGTGGCGCAATATCCCGAAGGACTCGATATCAACAAGCCCGTCTATTTCTTCTCCACTGACGGCCAGATCGATTCCCAGGCTTCCCAAAAGGTCGAGGTGAAGGACGGGAGGATTCATCTCACCCTGGCGCGCAATCAGGGAAACGAGAAACTGTTTTTGAAAGCAGGGCCTGTCCTGGAGACCCTTTCAGGCCTTTTGGTCTATAACGACGAAGGAACCACCAGCAGTTCCGAGATCTCCATGCCGCTTTCGCCGGATGCTGACATCCGGGCCGATTCCAAGGAAATTGACGTGGTTCTCGCCAGCGAAGACGACATTAAGGCAGGTGCCGAAGTCTACGACGTGGAGAAGAAAGTCGAGGTCGTCACTCTCGGCGGCCAGAAGGAAGAGAAAGTCACTTTCCTATACGGGATGGGGCTCCTGTTTCTCGGAGGCCTTATCCTCAATCTCATGCCTTGTGTCTTTCCGGTTCTCGGTTTGAAGGTGATGAGCTTTGTGTCCCAGGCCGGCGAGGACGAGAGCAAGATCAAGCTGCACGGCCTGGTGTTCGGATTGGGATTGTTAGTCGCGATGTGGATTCTTGCGGCCGTGGTGATCTCACTGGGTCTGAAATGGGGAGAGCAACTCGCCAACCCGGTCTTTCTCGTGAGTATGATCATTTTCTTCTACCTCATGGGGCTGAACCTTTTCGGGCTTTTCGAAGTCGGAACGAGTTTGACCGGAGTGGGTGGAGAATTACAGGCTAAGAAAGGCTATTCCGGATCCTTCTTCTCCGGAGTACTCACCACGTTGGTGGCCACTCCCTGCTCCGGTCCTTTCCTTGGGGTGGCGATGGCCTTCGCGCTCGCGCTCCCGCCGGTGCAAGCCTTTGCGGCCTTCACGGTGTTTGGTTTGGGAATCGCGTCTCCCTACATCCTTCTCTCATTCTTCCCGGCGCTCATCAAGAAACTGCCCCGACCAGGCGCGTGGATGGAGAGCTTCAAGCAGATCATGTCCTTCTTCCTGATCGGAACCGCAGTCTTCTTCATGGACGCCTACCTGAAGCTGGTGGGGCAGAGTCACTTCAACCACTTTCTCTTCGCTCTCTTGGTGATCGGGATGGGTTTCTACCTCTACGGTCGTTGGGGCAATGCTGCGGTCTCGAAAATGAAGCGGTCGATCACCGGATACGGCCTCGCTGGAGTAATGATCGCGGGCGGCCTGACCTGGGCTTACTCGACGGCCAAACCTCCGAAGCCTGGGCTGGCCTGGCAGGAATGGTATCCCGGCATTGTCGAGCTCTCGCGTCCCAAGAAACGAATCATCTGGGTGGACTACACCGCGGATTGGTGAGCGACCTGTAAGTTTAACGAGAGCCGTGTGTTCTCGAATGAAGAGGTCCTCAAGAAGCTTGAAGAATTGGATGTGATGCTCATCAAGGTGGATAACACCGCCCGTGAGCAGCGCATCACCGATGACCTAGCTCGCTTTGGTCGTTCGGCCTTGCCCACTAATCTGGTCTATCCAGCCGATCCGGAAGCGCCGCCGATCATTATGCCGGAGATCATCAACGCAAAAGATGCTCTCCAAGCTCTAGAGCAAGCAGTAGCGGCGAGCAAGTAAGCTGATTTGGTCGTATGAGCCCTTTTTCCCAACCAAAGGGTCATCCAAAAACTAATCGATGGCGGGTTTGTTCTCCTTGAGGCGGATCTAATGGAGCTGGATCTTGGGTTCTTTGAAGAACTCTGTAGATATGGGAGGGTGACGCCCCCCACGGACATTGTCTTTTCCAAGAGCCCTTTTCGTGAGCCGGTGATCCTTCCCGAATTGATTTCCGTGGAAGAGGCCTTGGAGGCTCTCGATGAGGTCACGCGCTGACTTCCGGAACTCCGTCGCCTACCTTGCTTTGCCACCGAATGTGTTTATCGTCCCATCACCTCTTATGAAAAAAGCGCGGTTTATTTGGAAAGGAGTTCGTCATTACCGTGCGGCTTATTTCGGAGTGTTGGCTGGGGCGGCGGTGGCGGCGATGGTTTTGCTTGGGGCCTTGATGGCGGGTGATTCAGTGCAGGAAAGTTTACGTCGATCGGCCGAACTCCGGACCGGGAGGATCGCGCAGATTTTTTCGGGTGGAGAGCGTTTCTTTGCCGACGACCTTGGCGAGCGGGCCGGTGGCGTGCCCATTCTGGCTTTTCGGGGCCAGGTGAACTTTGATGACCGGGCGGAGGGTCAGGTGCAGGTAATGGGCGTGACAGATGACTTTTGGCGCTTTGCTCCCGGTGAGGCAGATCTTTCGCTCGAAGGCTTTGATGCTGCCATCAGTGAGCCGCTGGCGAGATCACTGGGATTGAAAGCCGGCGACGGTGCGGTGGTGCGTTTGCAAAAACCAGGAGTGCTGTCGCGTGATGCTCCGATTTCCGATGGAGGAGAAACGGTCAAGTCGATGCGGATCTCGGTGGTCAAGGTGCTCACCGACAATGAGTTTGGTCGCTTCGGCTTGACGCAAACCCAGATCCCGCCATCGACAGTCTTCGTGCCGCTCAAGCGACTGCAGAAAACGATTGAAGTGAAGGGCAAGGCGAACGCGCTCTTGTTGTCCAAGAAGGATTCCTTCGATCCTAAAAAATTGGAATTGCGGGACTACGGTATCTCGGTGGTAGAAGTTCCAGGCGGGGTCGAAGTCCGTTCAGCGCGTATTTTCATGGAGCCGCGCATTGCGGAAAAGATCAACGGCGAGCCGGTATTGACTTATCTCGTCAATACCCTTGCCACAGAAGTCGGAGAAACGCCGTACTCTATGGTAACTGCCGTCGCTGGTAAGTCGGCGGAGTTTCTGCCAGTGCAACCGGGCCCGAAGGAAATCGTGGTGAATGATTGGTTGGCCGAGGACTTGCGAGCCCAGATTGGCGATGAATTGACGGTCGATTACTACATCGTCGAGGGCGGGAGTCGATTGGTCGAGAAACGTGGAGTGTTTACGGTGAAGGGAATCGTCCCGATGAAAGGTCCGGCCGCTGACAAGCGCTGGATGCCGGATTTTCCCGGGATTGCCGATGTAGAGAGTGCCCGCGATTGGGAGCCTGGCCTCCCCTTGGATCTCACCCGGATCCGCGATAAGGACGATGTCTATTGGGAAGACTTCAGAGGAACTCCCAAGGCCTGGATCTCGCCTGAAACCGGCCGGAAGCTGTGGTCCAATCGATGGGGAAAATCGACCGGAGTGCGGGTGCCGGGAGGGTCGATCGAGAAGGTGTCAGCCGAAGTGAGAGGTTTGGTCAATCCCTCAGTGGCGGGGATGCGGCTTTTGGATTTTTCGATAGCGGCTCGCGAGTCGGCCAAGTCTCCGGTTGATTTCGGGGTGTTGTTTTTGAGCATGAGCTTTTTCCTCATCGTGGCTGCGGTGGCTTTGTTGGCGATGTTGTTCCGCTTCAACGTGGAGCAACGAACGAGCGAAGGAGCACTCTTAGCGGCGGTTGGAATCCCCGGTGGTCAGGTCATGCGTTGGCGGTTGGGGGAAGCCCTTGTGGTGGTGCTGGGCGGCGTTTTGGTGGGCGCTGGTATGGCCCTGGGATTCAGTGCGGTTGTTCTCAAAGTGATCAGTTCAATTTGGGGGAGCGGGACCCAGTTTGCCTTGCATGTCTCGCCCGGCACGCTTGCAGGCGGGATGATTGGCATGATGATTCTGTCGCTTGGGGCGGTTTGGCTGACCACGCGAAAGGAAGCCCGACGTAGCGCGAGCATCCGGCTCAACTCCGGTGCCGAGGAAAAGATCGGCGGCGTTGGGCGCTTGGTTTGGGTGTCGCTGACCGTGGGAGTTTTGATGGTCGTCGGAGGAGTGGCGATGATGATGACTGTAGGACCGCAGGGTGCCTTTTTTGTGATTGGTTTCGGGGTGCTGGTGATTGGTTTGACGGTGTTTCGTCTTCGTCTCGGAAAAGTAGGGGAGCTCGACGCTCTGTCGGTGGCTGGAGTGGCCAGAGTCAATCTGGCGCGCCGGACGTCCCGTAGTCTCACCGTAGTGGGAGTCCTGGCGGCCGGGGTCTTTTTGGTGCTTTCGGTGGCTTCCTTCCGCAAGAACGGTGGTGAGGATTGGCGTGAGAATGAGAGCGGCGCCGGCGGATTCGCCTGGTGGGCTGAGACAACTTCGTCTGCTCACCGCCCGGCTGATTCCACCGGACGCGTAAAGTGGTTTGGTTTGGAATCGGTGGTGCCTTTTCGCATCGGGGCGGGCGATGATGTCGATTGTTTCAATCTCACCGCTTCGAGTTGTCCGCGGCTTCTTGGGGTTGAGCCTAGGTTGTTGGAGGGCCGTTTCAAGACCGACAAGGAGTGGGCGGAATTGAGTGGGGAGGGAGTCCCGGCCTTTGTTGATGAAACCACGATGATGTGGGTGTTGAAGAAGAAGGTAGGCGATGAGTTGATCTACGAGGACGAGTGGGGCGAGGAGTTCCCGGTGACCATTGCGGGGGTTGTGAAGGATTCCATCTTCCAGGGGAGTGTCATCGTGGATGAAGCGAAGCTTCTCGAGAAGTATCCCTCGCTTGGGGGATATCGTTTGTTTCTCTCGCCTGAGGAAGGGGATCTCAAAACCTTGCAACGCGAGACCGCCGATCTTGGAGGTCGAGTCACAGCGACTTCCGAGCGAATGGCGGCTTTCCACGAAGTAGAGAACACCTACATCGCCATTTTCAACATCCTCGGTGGTTTGGGGATGATTCTGGGGAGTGTTGGGGTTGGTGTGGTGATGGCCCGAAATCTCGTGGAGCGAAAAGGGGAATTCGAAACACTCCGGTTTTTAGGGCTTTCCCAGGCGCGGCGAGGCACCTTGGTGCAGCGTGAATTGAAATCAATGGTGGCCTGGGGCCTTGGAATTGGCCTGATTTCGGCCCTCATCGCGGTGATTCCGGTGATGGGAGGAACTGTCAGCTTGCTGGATCTTGGATGGATGTTTGGTTTGGTTGTCGTGATGGCCTTAGTGGTGCAAATCACCGGTCGCCGGGCCCTCGCGAGATTATGAAATGAATGATGCCCTGAACCAGAGCCCGATGGCGGTCTTTTTGGTGGTCTTTGCGGTCCTGATGGCGGCGATTCTCCTCGCCCTGCCGACGACCCACTGGATCAGCCAGCGTATGGCCAACGTCCTCTCGTTTTTTTCGCTCGAGAAGTTTCGCCGTCCACCCCCGCTTCTGAGCAAGGGGGATGCCTTGGCGATGCAAGGTCATGTTTATCCTGCCTTCAATGTCTTCCGTCGGTTCCTAGATTATCACCCTCAGGATATTGAGGTCTACTTCCGGTTGATCGACCTCGCCTTTGGTCCAATGCAGAATGCGGAGCTTGGCGATGCCATCATTGCCTACGGGGTGAAGCGCCTCGACAAGCGGGGGCGCCGGGTGATCAAGGAACGTCGCAATGCCATCGTGCTGGGAGAGCTCTACCCGCTCAAGCATCTCGCCTGGCGCGATGAAACGGCCTACAGCCATGCCAAGGTGGAAGTCCCCAAATTGCAACGGGGACAGTTCGCTCCCAGAGAAGAAGAGGGCGTAGAACCTTAAGGAACATCCAATTGGTGAAGCTCGAACGACAAGAAAGTAGTCTTGTCGACCCTTCTGACGCGCTTTTCGTGACAGGCTGACCGGGAAGACTAGAAAACCTCCTGGATTCAAAACTCTCAAAGCAAAGTTCCAATTGGCACGCTAACCTCCCGTGGCCTCACGGCGTTTCAGTGATTCCTCGCTAAAACGTCTCGGATCACGGCAGTTTTGGTAAGCTTCGTGATGGGCGATGTAGTTGTGCTTGAGAAGGGTTTCGAGGCAGTCGTCGATGGTGTGGCAGCCTTCCTTGCGGGCGATTTCCATGAGGCCGACGAGTTGCTCGATCTTGTGATCGCGGAGGCAGGAGCGAATACCCGACGTGACGCGAAGGGCTTCGGTGGCGAGCACGCGGCCCTTGACATCCGCCCGTGGCAGCAGTCGCTGGCAGATCACCGCTTCAAGAACGTTTGAAAGCTGGGAGGCAATCTGGTTTTGCTGGTCGGCTGGGAAAAGATCGATGACCCGTTCGATCGATTTTGGAGCATCGATGGTGTGGAGGGTGCTGATGACGAGGTGGCCCGTTTCGGCGGCGGTCATTGCGATTTGCATCGATTCTCGGTCCCGGAGCTCTCCGACCACAATGACATCCGGGTCCTGACGCATGCACTGGCGTAGGCCAATTGCAAAGGACTTCGTGTCGCGGCCGATTTCGCGTTGTTTAATCAGAGAGGTGTTGTGTCGATAGGTGAATTCAACAGGATCCTCGAGAGTAACGATGGTGCCTGAACGTAACTCCGAAATTCGTCGTACGAGAGAAGCTAAAGTCGTGGTCTTACCCGAGCCGGTCACTCCGGTGATGAGAATAAGCCCGCGCTGCAGGTGGCAGATTTCCTCCATCACTGGGTAATGTCCAAGGGTGGAAAGATCCGGGATTTTGGACGGGATGTAGCGGTAAACGGCCTCCATGTTCCGGCGGCAGAAGTGGATGTTCCCCCGGAAGCGACCCACGGATTCGACTTCGATGGCGTAGTCTAGCTCCCATTCTTCGTCTAGTCGCGCGCGTTGTGTTTCATTCATCGTTCCGATGATGAGTTCGCGGACCTGGTCGGCATTGAGATGAAAGTCTTCGAGGGCTTGAAGGGTTCCGTTAACGCGGGCCGCGGGCGGTGCATTGACAGTGAGGTGAAGATCGGACCCGCCGCGTTGCACAACGAGGGTGAGGTAGTCGCGGATTCCCTGGGGCGTGTTCATGGACGTAGTGTGTGTCAGGAGATACCGCGGATGGCGCGGTCAAAGTCAATGGGATTCGGGCTGGAGTCGCGAGCGATCTGGGCACCGATCAGGCCAGCCTGATAGCTTTGCACGATGCTGGTGAGCATGTTTCGGGTTTGGGCGTCTTCGGGGCGTTGCATGTGGTCGTTGAGATCGCGATAGCGCCCTTCGCGGATCCAGTTGCGGACCGCTCCGTCATTTTGAAGATACTCCGAAACGAGCTTGAGTGAACTATCCACTCCCGGGAGGAGGTTTTGTGTGATGATGCCGATGAGTTGGCGGGACAGAAGCATGCGCGAAGTGTTTCCGCATTCGTCCGGGAAAAGATTGCAGAGGCGCTCGATCGATTCCACGACTCCCGAACTATGAAGGGTGCTCAAGACAAGATGGCCCGTTTCGGCCGCCCGGAGGGCGAGCTGGGCAGTGTCTTCATCTCGGATTTCTCCGATCATTATGACATCGGGGTTTTGGCGCAGGGCAGCCCGCAGAGCGGTGGAGAACCCTTCGGTATCGGTGTTGAGTTCCCGTTGGGAAAAAAAAGAGCGGTTGTTTTTGAAGAAATATTCGATGGGGTCCTCGAGGGTGATGATGTGGTTGTGCCGGCTTTGATTGAGTTCATCAAGGGCGGCGGCGAGGGTGGTGGACTTTCCTGAACCGGTGGTGCCGGTGACGAGAATGAGACCTGAGCGTCGGCTGATCCAACTCCGCATGAGGGCATTGGGCAGACCGAGGGAGTTAAGGGCGGGAATATCGTCCTTGATCGGGCGGATGGCGGCGGACAGGCGCCCCATCGCGCGGAAGAGATTCACCCGGAGGTAGCTGCCACTGGAGGTTTTGTAGCGAGCATCCCGTTCGGTGATGTGGTTGGGGTCGGATTGACAGGCATCCCAGAGTATTGTCAGGTCTTCGCGCTTCAGTGGCTCGCCTTCGACCGCGAGAACCTCTCCATTCAATCGGAGTCGGGTTTGCTCGCTCTCTTGAAGAAAAACATCGGTGGCACCCTCGGATAGCCAGTGCCGGATGTTTGCTTCAAGTTGCTCAAGCGTCATGGAGGAGAAGATGGACGCCGATTGCGGAACGTCCAACTTTCATTTGCCAAAAGGACTCTTATAATTGTGGTCAGATCGTTAGGGAAATGATCCAACCTGCCAAGGAGGCGGAGAGCAGCGCCACGGTTCCCCCCTTCTTGTTAGTTTTTGGCCCGGATCGCTAGTAGCGATGTTTGGGTGCGGAAGAAAAGGGTGCCGTCGGCAATGGCCGGAGTGGCCAGGCAGTTGTCGCCGAGGTTGTTCTTGGCCACCTTTTCAAACTTGTCGCCAACCTTCACTACGAAGACATCGCCAAACTCGCAGGTGATGTAGAGGTGTTTGCCGTCCGAAACTGGTGAGGCTGTGAAGCCGTTGCCGGCAAATCTTTCGCTGAAGAGGACGGAGCCGTCTTTGGCATCAAAGCAGGTGAGCGCTCCCCGGTCGCTGCAGGCGTAGAGACGGTTGCCGATGAGAATGGGCGTCTGCATGTAGTTGCCCCGTCGATGGTGGACCCAGGGAATAGCCTCGTTGGTGTCTTTGACCTCGGGTGGCGTGATGTCTCCTTGAGCGGAGAGCTTGATCGCCCGTATGGGACGAAACATCCCGTGGGCACTGGTGAAGTAGGCCACTTCCTTGCCGACAATCGGAGTGGGGACCGGAATGTCTCCTCCGCCCTTCAGCTTCCAGAGTTCCTTGCCGGTTTCAAAATCGTATCCGCCGATGTGCTTCCAGCCATTGACGAGAATCTGCGTCTTGTCCTGCCATTTTGCCACCGCTGGCGTGCTCCAGGTCGGGACATCAGCACGTGGGGTTCGCCAGAGCTCCTTTCCGGTTTTGAGATCAAAGGTGGCAAGGAAAGAGTCCTTTTGGACGTCGCATTGTACGATGACACGGCCTTTGTGAATCACCGGCGAGCTCGCAAAGCCCCACTGTGCCGTGGGCATTTTGAAATAACCAGCGTCCATTTCTCCTAGATCCTTTTTCCAGACCAGCTCGCCTTCCATCGTGAAACAGAAGAGCCCTTCCGATCCGAAGTAGGTCACGATAAAATTGCCATTGGTTGCCGGGGTGGAATTGCACTGAGTGGCCTTGGTGTGACGCTGGCTCCTGGGTTCTGCTTCGTGGCCCTTCTTGTTGAAGAGAACCTTGCCGGTCTTGCGATCGAGAGCGAGGAGACGCCATTGATGGATCCCTTTGTCTTTGGCGGGAGCGATGTTGCCGTAGAGGCCGAGCTTCAGTTCGGGGTCACCGGGACCAATCACGGTAGTGAGGTAAACCCGGTCGCCCCAGATTATGGGCGAGGAATGAGCCAAGCCCGGAATGGGAGTGGTCCAGACGATGTTTGTTTTGGTTTCTACGTTCCATTCTACCGGAGTCACTTTCTCGGTAGAGAGCCCGCTCGCAGCGGATCCGCGGAACTGAGGCCACTGGGCGCAGAGCGGGCCGATCAGGAGCAAAGGACAGAGGATCTTGTGGATTCGGTTCATGGGTGGCAGGACGATTGGTTTCTCGCTACTAATGTGTGCAAAGATGGCCGATAGGCCAATCAAACCTTGTGCCGAGTTTGCAAAACGGCTCCTGCTGGGCGATCATCCCAGACAGGAGATATCCGGATTTTCACCTCCTGACCTTTTCCTCCCAGCGTCCCGCCCCGCCCCACGGAACGCTGGAAAGGACGGGCTGAAGATCTGTAGCACACACCCGTCATCAGTATGCTCTTCCAGACAATGAGAACGTGCTTTCGCGACCCCTCTTTGTTAGAGGTCTCGTCATGAAGATGGCCCTAGCTTTTGGTTTCTTGTTCATGTCGGCGGCATCCAGTTTCGGACAGTTCCAACCGGCTCCCGAAAGCAAGGAGGAGAACCCGAACGTGGCCATCGGGCACAACGGGCTCAGATACCGCATCATCCGCGACTGGGCCAAGGTCGACCGTAAGGTTGCCCCGGTCATCAATGCCCACGCGATGGCGGAAGGCAGCGATGGCAACTTTTATCTCGTCACTGATCACCCCAAAAATGCCGTGATTGTCTTTGATGCCAGAGGCAAATACCTCCGCTCCATCGGCAAAGGGTTGCAAGGTGGACACGGGATCGACTTCATCAAAAGTGGTGGGGAGGAGTTCATCATCCATGTCGATTGCGGTTGGGATTTTGCGGAAAACGGCAAACCGACGAAGGCCTTTGGGGGAGTGAACATCCTCAAAAAAAATGGAACCTTGGTGCGAACGTTTCCTTCGCCTGTCGACCTGGGTTTGACCAAAAAGGGGACCTTTTATGGCCCGTGCGATGTCGCGATCACTCCTTCCAACACCATTCTCGTGGTCGATGGCTACGGCTCCAACCTCGTCATGGAGTTTTCATTTGAAGGGGAGCTGATTCATCATTGGGGCGGTAGCAAAAAGAACGACCCCGCCACCATCCAAAACGGTCACGGGATCTCCATCGATGATGCCGACCCGAAAAACCCCGTGGTCTGGGTGAGCTCTCGTTCGGAAAACAAGCTCAAGCTTTTTACCTTGAAGGGAAAGCACCTCGAGACTCTCGACTTTCCGGGAGCCTATACCGGGCAGGCGGTTTTCCATGGTAATGCCATCTACACCGGAGTGTGCTGGTCTAGGGATCCCAAAACGAAACGGCAGGCGCCCCGGAGTGGCTTCGTCCTCGTGCTCGATCGCAAGACCCGTAAGGCAATCTCGGCCCCGGGCGGCGTTAAGCCGGTCTACCTCGACGGAAAGCTCCAACCGATGAAGCAGGACTTGAAGGCTTTCCGTCACGTCCACGACCTCATGGTCGACAAGGAAGGCAATATCTACGTCATGGAATGGAACGCTGGATGCCGTTATCCCACGAAGCTTGAGTTGATCAAAGACGAGTAGGACTTGTTCGAGAATTGCCGAATCACTCGGCGAAGATCCCTGTGAAGACAGGTGCGATCTCGGAATCCTCATAAACCACGCGGATGGAGGCATCGGGGTATCTCTTGAACCATTCAGCAGGGTCATCGGCAAGGCAGGCGACGGTGGCGAGTGGGTCGGTGAGTTTGGCTTTGGGGAGAATGACGGACGCTGCGCGGCGGATGGTGAGGCCGAGTCCTGTGCGGACATCGATGAGATGCGAGTAGGTGTTTTCGTCGGTTTGCGCGCGTTGGAAGAGATCGCCCGAGGTTGAGATGGCGGCGTTTTTCAGGGGAATGGACTCGGTGGGGGCGAGGCGAAAGGTGCGCAGTCCGATGGTCCACGCTTCCTTGTCAGGTGGAGGATCACCGACGCGGATGTCGCCTGCGGCCGCGATGAGGGTTTGCGTATACCCTCCTGCAATCAGACGATCAAAGATCAGGTCGGCGGCGTAGCCTTTTGCGATCCCGCCGAGGTCAAGCTGCATGTTTTCAAGGTCGATGGTGATGGTCTGGTTTTTTTCGTCGAAGGTCAGATGATCGATCCCGCAGCGGTCCCGTGCCGCTTTGATCTCCTGGTCTGAGGGCTTGCGCTTGGTGCGGGTGATCTCGCGCCAGAGGTGAGTGAGGGGGCCGTAAGTTGGGTCGAAAATGCCGTCGGTTTTTCGAGCAATCTCCCTGCCGAGTAGCAGAACTTGAAAGAGATCGGGGCTGACGTTGACCGGAGTGCCGATGGGCGCCTCGGTGAGGCGGTTGAGCTCCGATTTGGGATCGTAGTCGGTGGCCCGGCCGGCGAAGTTTTCGGCGAGATCAAAGGCCTCGTCCATCACCCGCCGGGCTTCGTTGGGATCGTTGGTGAAGGTGATGATTTTGAACAGGGTCCCCATGAGCGGCCGGGTGGCCTCCACCCGGACCGGAGCGACAGAGTCGCTTTCTTCTTCTGCCTGACGGCAACTGGTCAAGAATAGGACGAGGGGGAGGAGAAGGCGCATGAGAGGGCGTCGAGGAATTCGACCAGAGAGGGATACTGGGATTCCGCGGCCGAGAAATCAATGCACGAGGTAATGCGGTTGGGAATCGCGGCGACCGGGCAGCCGGCATCGTGGGCCGATCGCAGGCCGTTCAGAGAATCCTCGATGACAAGGCATTCGGAAGCCGGGAGATTGAGTCGGCGGATTGCTTCGAGGTAGAGATCGGGGGCCGGTTTGATCTTTTCCGCATCTTCGCGGGCCACGATGTGGTCGAACCAGCCCATCAGGCTCAGCTTGTCGAGCCAACCGTCGACCCATTGGTGATTGGAACTTGAGACCACCGCGGTCCTCAGATTGTTTTCGCGACAAAAAGCGAGTGAGGCCTCGACGCCCGGCATGGCGTCGAAAGTCGCGATCTCTTCGCGAATCCAGATGTTTCGGGTCACGCTGATCGTTTCCCAGTCGAAGGTTTTGCCGGTCAATTCTTCGAGGCGTGTTTCGGGAGACCAAGTGTTGAAGTCGGAGCCGATGCACTGGACGTATTCCTCGAGTGGCAGGTCGTGTCCGTTGTCGAGAAAGACCTGGCGGATTGATTCATAAATGGGCCATTCGGTATCGAGAATGATCCCATCGAAGTCGAAGAGGATGGCGGATGGTTTGGACTTGAGCACGGAAGGTGAAATCTGAGTGAGGCACGGGAAAGGTGGAGCCTTTGGTGCTGGACGTCCAATGGAGATGATTGTCATGACCGAAGAAAATTTGTATGGACCCTCGACTCGATGCTTGAGCCGGAGTTATTCAGGCTCGACTTTCCCGGGTGGAAATGGGGAGTTTTTGGCGATGTGTTTTGCGGACGAAGCGAGAAATCACATACTGGCGATGACGGGAGTGACCGAGCAAGCGCCGTTTGGGCGGGAGGTTCTGGTCTACAAGATGGGCGGGAAAATGTTTGCCACGCTGGGAATGGACGACGAAATGGCGAGAATGAACTTGAAGTGTGATCCCACCCGGGCGGTCGAGTTGCGGGAAGAACACGAAGGAATTTTGCCGGGCTATCACATGAACAAGAAGCACTGGAATACCCTTGTGCTAGATGGTTCGTTGCAGGGATCTTTGGTGGTGGAGCTGATCGAGCGTTCATACGAACTTGTCGTTGCAGGATTATCGCGGACGGTCCGGGAGGAATTGGGACGGTGAGATTGGTGATCGGAGACATTCACGGATGCCTGACGGCATTCGAGACTATGATGGAAGTGGTGAACCCAAAGCGGGACGACCTGGTGGTGACTTTAGGGGATTACGTCGATCGAGGACCTCAGTCCCGCGGGGTGATCGAGACATTGCTCGAGATGAAGGAGACTCATCATCTGGTCACTCTGATGGGAAACCATGAAATCCAGATGATCCGAGCTTTGGAAACGCGCCAGGACCGAGAGCGGTTTTTGAGCGGGATCTGTGGTGGGCAAGACACTTTGGATTCCTACGGCGGAGGCTTCGAGGATGTGCCGGAGTCTCACTGGGAATTCATCCGCGCTACGAAACTTTATCATGAATTGGAACGCCACATCCTCGTCCATGCGGGGGTGGAGTCAAATCTTCCGGTGGATCAGCAGGATCAGGAGACCTATTATTACCAGCGATTTTACAGCCAGCGGCCCCACCAGTCGGGCAAGACAGTGGTATGTGGTCACACCATCCAGGGAGATTTGCCCACCAATCTGGGCTACGCGATCTGCCTAGATACCTGTGCCTATGGCGGGGGATGGTTGAGTGGCTTGGATCTCGATACCGGTCGGATTTGGCAGACCAACGAGGCCGGTCAGTCTCGTGAGATGGAATTGGCCGACCTGCCGGTGGAAACTTGAAGTCAAAACTCCTTCTTGCACCGGCAACCGGTTAGGCTACCAGTTGAGCCCGAAACGAAATCGACTTTTTATGAGTTCCTCCCTCACTGTTGAAGAAGCACGCGCGCAGGTGGATGCCCACACGCGGGAAATGATTGAGTGGCACTTTTCGCCCGAGACCGGATGCCCCTACTGGCTCGATTGGGTCAAAGAGGCCGGATGGGATCCCCGCGAGAAAGTGAAGTGCTTCGCCGACATGCTTCATTTCGACAACTTTGACGACGAAGTCCTTCGGAAGGAAGATCCCGCAAAGTTCATTCCCAAGGCCTACGAGGGTCGCCCCTACAACGTTTTTGAAACCGGCGGCACTACCGGAATGCCGAAGCAGCGGATTGGCTGGGAAGACTACAAGACGGACTACACCGAATTCTCAGAACACTACGGCCCAGACTTTTTCCCGCAAGGTGCCAACTGGCTAATGGTGGGGCCTACCGGGCCGCGTCGTTTGCGAATGGCCATCGAGCATTTAGCCAATATCCGCGGAGGAGCGTGTTACTTTATCGATCTCGACCCACGCTGGGTGAAACGCCTGATTGGGATGGGCGAAATGCAAATGGCCAAGGCCTATCAGGAGCACGTCATTGACCAGGCCGTGACCATCATTCGCCACCGTGACATCAAGTGCATCTTCACCACGCCGCGCCTTCTCGAGAGTCTCTCGCTGAGGATGTCGCTGGCCGATGCGGGCATCCGCGGTGTGTTTGCCGGCGGCACTACGATGACTCCCCAGTATGTGAAGTTCATTCAAGAGGAAGTTCTCGAAGGGAAGATCAACTACGCTCCCACCTATGGGAACACCCTGATGGGTTTGGCCATCTCGAAGAAGCGCGAGCCGGGTGAGTATTCCCTGACCTACTACGCCCCCCAGCCACGTGCCATTTTGCGAATTGTCGATCCCAAGGATTCCACCAAGACCATGGAATATGGGGAGTATGGTCGGGTCGAGTTGACCACGATGACGAAAGAGTTTTTCGTGCCTCGCTTCCTCGAGCGCGATGAAGCAATCCGCCGTCCTGAGTGTGACGAGTTCCCCTGGGATGGAGTCGGTGATGTCCGTCCGTTCCAAAGCGGAACCAAGGCTGTCATTGAAGGGGTTTATTAATCGGAGCGGCACCACTGAAGAGGCTAAGAGCCAATCGCTAGCCGCCAAAAGCCAACACTACAGATCAAAAATTTTTCACCCAAAACAAACCCATGCAAATCCCCATTCTCCGTCTTGGACAAGAATACCACTCCGCCGACCTCGTTGAACTGAACGACAGTCTTGTCACCCACACGGCAAACCCGGGTCTGATCAGGCGTGATCTGCTCCGTATTTCCGAGTCGAAAGCAGCGCTTGAGGCCATTCCGGCCGAGACTCTCGCCGATTATTGTGAGGCCGCCGCCGAGTTGTTCATGCACGCCGATCTTCCATGTGGAGACGAAACACAGGGGCCGGACGACTATGTCGAGTCGTTGTCGGCCCTGACTCGATTGCCGCACACCCTGGTGCGGATGAACATGGGCAAGATCCACGCGGCAATGTCCCAGATCCGCACTGTGATCGGTGGTCTGACCCGGGGCATTCCGCTCGAGATGTTTGATCGCGGACTTACTTCGGTCGATGGACTGGACGTCAATTTTTACCCGGCCACTGATTCGTTGGGGGTGTCTCTGCCGAGTAACGCGCCGGCGGTGAACTCGCTCTGGCTTCCGGCACTCGTGATGAAGATCCCGGTCCTGTTGAAGCCTGGGCGTGAGGATCCCTTCACTCCGTTGCGCATCGTGCAGGCTATGATCCAGGCCGGATTCCCCAAGGAAGCCTTCGGCTACTATCCCACGACCCACGAAGGCGGCGACACCTTGCTGACATCCTGCGGCGCGGGAATCTCCTTCGGGTCGGATGTCACCGTGAAAAAATACGCTCCCTTCAAGAACATTCAGGTTCACGGAACGGGACGTTCGAAAATCCTCATTGGCGATGACTTCATGGACAAATGGCATGATCACCTCGATGTCTTCGTGACCTCGATTGCCGCCAACGGCGGGCGGAGTTGCATCAACACTTCGTCGATCCTCGTGCCCTCGGGTCGCGATGAAATCGCCGAGGCAATCGCGAGCGAGCTGGCCAAGATTGAGCCACTCGCGCGGGACGACGAAAATGCCCTTCTTTGCGGATTTGCGAATACTGATCTTGCGAACGGGATTGATGGCATGATCGAAGGTCTTTTGGATGACGAACCTGGTGCGGTTGATGTGACGGCCCAGTTCCGTAATGGGGATCGCAAGGTCGAAGCTTTTGATCAGACCTATCTGCGTCCGACCTTGATCGCTTGCGATGAGCGAAGTCACTCGCTGGCCAACACCGAGTTCATGTTCCCCTTTGCGAGTATCGTGGAGATGCCACAGGACGAAATGCTGGGTCACATTGGCGAAACCCTTGTCGTGAGTGCCTTTACTGAGAACAAGGATTGGTCGCAGGAGCTCATGATGAGCCACTTGATTGAGCGCCTCAATCTCGGGCCCTACCCAACCAACCGGGTGCAATGGGAGCAACCGCACGAAGGGAACTTGTTTGAGTTCCTCTATCGTCGGCGCGCTATTCAGGGGAATCTGGCGGTCGCGATGTAGGGTTTAGGCGCTTTTTGAAAGGGCCTTGGAGCCGCGCAGTATTAGATCGCACTATTTGTGACGACCACTCCTCAGAAAGTTATCGAAGGCCCGGGGTCGTTGCGCGAGCTCGCGGGCGTCGTGTCGGGGCGCGTCCTAATTGTTACGGACCGGGGAATTGTGGAGGCCGGTCACATTCAACGCGCGGTAGATTTACTCGACGAGGTGGTGGTATTCGATGGCGTTCAGGAGAACCCGACCGAGTCTGATGTCGAGGCGTGCGCGCGTTTTGCCCGTGACATTTCGCCGGATTTCATTGTCGGGCTTGGCGGAGGAAGCTCCATGGACACCGCCAAAGGCACCTTATTTTTGCTGAGTGGTGGCGGGGTCATGTCGGATTACCAGGGGCATGGAAAGGCTCGAGGCGAGATGTTGCCTTTCGTGGCAATTCCTACTACCGCGGGCACGGGGAGTGAGTGCCAAAGCTATGCGGTGCTGTGTCGCGATGGTTCTCACGAAAAGATGGCCTGTGGTGATCCTCGGGCAATGGCCCAGGTGGCCATTCTTGATGCCGAGCTCACTGGCTCGATGCCTTTGCGAGTGGCGCGGCTCTCGGCTCTCGACGCGCTTTCGCACGCGCTCGAAAGCGCCGTTTGCAATACCGCCACCGACGAATCGCGGGGATTTTCCTTCGAGGCCTTCCGAAGGATGGAACCTGTTTTGGAATCCGTCCTGCGGGGAACTGCCAGCCTGGCCGAACGGGGCGAAATGTTGGCTGGCGCGGCGCTTGCTGGTCGGGCTATCGAAGCCAGCATGCTGGGGGCCGGCCACGCCTCGGCCAATCCACTGACGGCCCGCTTTGGGGTGGTCCATGGACGAGCGGTGATGGCGATGTTGCCCACCGTGATGCGTTGGAATGCCAGCGTGGTTGGAGAGGTCTACGATGAGTTGAAACCGGGATTGGTGGAATGGCTGGAGGGCCTGCGTGAGTTGGCCGAGCTGGTGCCGGTGGAAGTTCCCAAGGAGATCGTGCCCACCTTGGCTGAGGAGGCGTCGCAGCAATGGACCGGACGTTTCAACCCGCGGCCTCTGGAAGCAGGAGACTTTGAAGAGCTGTATCGTGAAGCATTGCTCATGAAGTGATTTGTGTCAGTTTAAGGACATGAAACTTGTTCTCAGTGTGATGGCAGCCAGCGGGCTCCTGGCCTTTGGCGAACGAAAGGACTGGCCGGTGGCTCGGGCCGGGGCCGGCTTGTCGGGTCAGGTTGGAGTGGCGCTGCCGAAAAAACCGGACGTTAAGTGGATGGTGGCCACCGAAGGCTCGATTGTCGGGGAAGCGGTTGTGAGCAAGGACACCGTGGTCTTTGGAAACAGTGCCGGCATGCTCATGGCGGTTGATCTCGCAAGCGGGAAGGAAAAGTGGTCGCGCGAGTTTGAGCAGAGTTTTGAAGCGGCTCCGGCCATTCTTGATGACACCATTTTCATCGGGTGCGAGGACATGAAGCTTTACGCCCTCGAGCTGGCGACCGGGAAGGATAAGTGGTCAATTGAAACCGAGGATAAGATCACTGCTGGAGTGAATCTCACCAAGAATCCCAAAGGTAAGGGGACGTGGATTCTTTTGAATGGCTACGACGGAGTGACCCGGGCTCTTGATGCTGAATCGGGCAAGGAAATCTGGAAGCACGAAACCGAGCAACCGATCAATGGGACGCCGGCGGTGGTGGACGGAAAGTGGGTTGTCTTTGGAGGATGTGACCATTGTCTTTACACGCTCGATTTGAAGACCGGTAAACCGACGAAGAAGGTCGAGGGCGAGGCCCCCATCGTTTCTACAGTGGGCACCGAGGGGAGCTTTGTGGCGTGGGGAGACCACTCCAATATGGTGATGGGCGCGGATTTGAAGGAAGGGCGTCTGGAGTGGAAATACAGTGACCGGCAGTTTCCCTTCATGGCTGCTCCTGCGGTCGATAAGAAGAATGTCTACATCGGCGGGCGGGACAAAAAGATCCACGCACTCTCCCGCGAAACTGGCGAGGCTATCTGGAGGTTCAAAACCGGAGGGCGGGTGGAGAGTTCGCCCATTCTCTTTACCGACGCGCTGGTTTGCGGCTCCAGTGATGGGCGGCTTTACGCCCTCGATTTAACGGATGGTAAAGAAATCTGGAAGATCGATCTTGGTGAGTCCCTCGTGGCAGCCGCAAGTTACGCCAAGGGAACGATACTGATTGGTAGCGAAGATGGGACACTCTTCGCGCTGAAGAAATGAAGCGGGTTCGTACATCCCAGCTGATTGTGGCGAATCTCCGAAAGGGGCATAAGAGTTATTGGCTCGGGAGAATCTAAAGAAACGGAGTCCGTGTATAATCTATTGTAGAAGGGGCGACCTACACCTTGGTCTCGCGCCATTTTCCTTTGAAGGAGATAAAGGCAAAAAGGATGGCTTGAACAAAGAGGTCGATGCTCATGAAGATCCAGATCGCGATCAAGGTGAGTTCGGCAAGTCTGTCGTAGGCGGTGATCCCGATGATGCGGAAAAGGATGAGACAGGTGAAGGACCAGACCATCACGGTACGGGTGGCGCCGGCACCTCGAAGCGAGGTCTTCATGATCATGGTGGTTGCAAGCGCAGGCTGGAAAATGCCGCAGAGGAATACCAAAGGAACGGCGAGTGCGACCAATCGGGCGGCCTCGGCATCGGACGGCGGCAGAATGAGTTGCACGATGGCCTCCGGGAACACCAGGAAGATGATTCCGGTCGCACTCATAAAGGCGAGCCCGAAGAGCCAGGCCGTGCGGAGGGCTTTGAGAGCCATCGCGGGATTGTTGGCGCCGAGGTACTGTCCGATCAAGGTGGCGGAGGCGGTGCCGATGGCAAAGCCGGGCATGAAGGAAAGCGATTCGATCCGGATGGCCATGATATGTGCGGCCAAGGCACCATCGTAGGGGAGTCCAGTGATGAATCGGATAACGTAAGAGTGGATGAACCACATCCCGAGCATTTCAAATCCATTGGGCAATCCGATCCGGCAAATGCGGAGGATCATCTCACGTTGAGGAACCCAGCTGACCTCACGCAGGGTCAGAGTGATTTCATCGGTTTTCGGCTGGTTTTGCTGGAAGAGAAATCCAACCACAATGATCGCTCCGAGAATCCAGGCGAGAAGGCTGCCCAAGGCCAGCCCGGAGATGCCCATGCCGCCGACCGGGGGATCGAGAAAGACGAAACAAGCACTCAGCGCGACGTTGGCGAGGTTGATCACCAGCATGATCAAAAAAGGCGTTCGGGTATCGCCCACCGCACGAAGGGCATTGGTGCAGGCATAAAAAATTCCAAGAACCGGACAGGACCAGACAAGGACCGAAAGGTAATCAAAAGCTGCAACCGCCGCATCGGGAGATAAACCGAAGGCTTTGATAACGAATGGTAGGGTAAAACGCATGATGAGCCCGGAAATTGTTCCGACTACGAGACCGGCAAGAATTCCCTGAACCAGACCTTCGCGTGCTTCATAGGCTTTTCGTGACCCGGCGGCCCGCGACACGATGGCAAGGACGCCCGCTGCGGTGGCTCCCTGTAGGATCATCATTAACCACATCACGTATCCCCCCAGGCCCAGCGCATCCATGATCGCGATCCGCGCTTCCCCGTCGGTCATGCGGGTCGCCAAGATGAGATCCACGGTGTTGACCATGAAACTAAGGATCTGCTCAAGGAGTGGCCAGATCGCGAGGGAGAGAACCTGTCGACCCAGCGACATCCGTCCCAGCCGGCCGGCAAGAGTGCCGTCGGACTGCTGGGCTTGCGAGCGTTGCTCGGCTTCAATGATTTTCCCCGGCCGCGGCATCTATGCGGAAGGGAAGTAGCGAAAGGAGGGCGGGGAGGACATCCAAATCCCGAAAATCTCCCCAAAACAAAACCACCGGGACCCTCAAAGAGAATCCCGGTGGAACTTTAGCTCTCTGTTGATCAGGATTCCGCACTCGCGGAGCTGAGACATGGAGCATTAACCCTATATGAAAACTAACGAATATCCGCTGGCTTCGCTAAAATAAGAGGTCTCAAACTCAAATTTGTTCAACTTTTGTTCTCTTTTTTGAAAAATTGCTGAACTAGCATTTTGGAGGTGAAAATTCGTCGCGAAAAGGTGAAGGAATTGTGTCGCTTGATCCGGGAGGCCCGGAGCCGGTGGGATGCTCATGAAAACGCGGCCTGTCGTCGGGTTCGCGAACGGGCGATGGCGGCTTACGAAGAATTGGCGAAGGAGGAAAGGGAAGAGATTCCGGAGGAACTGCGGGTTTGGTTGCGGTATCGCAGTGAAAAGTATTTTGGCGAAGGAAGGGCCGGGAACGGGATGAGCTCGAAGCCGCTGGGAAGCCAAAAGGCAAAGCCGAAAGAAAAGCCCCAGCAACACGCCGTGGCATCACGAAAGGTCGCGAGCGCGATTGGTCCCTTGTATTTGGTAAGTTCGCGAAAAGGGTTGTGCGGTTTATATTTTGGTCACCGGGTGGAGTCTTCGGCCCTGTTGGGAGATAATCGGCGGGATCGATTTCTCAATCAAGCCGAGGAAGAGCTGGCGGAATACTTCGGCGGGAAGCGCGAAGTCTTCGGAGTGGCTCTCGATGCCCGCGGAAGCCAGTTTCAGCGTGCTGTTTGGCGGGCCCTGGCGACCATTCCCTTTGGTCAAACCCGAGGGTATGGCGAGCTGGCGGAGGAGATCGAAAATCCCAAGGCGATACGCGCGGTCGGCACCGCCAATGGGGCCAATCCTATTTCCATCATCGTCCCATGTCACCGTGTGATTGGGAAAGATGGGTCACTCATTGGTTTTGGGGGAGGATTGGAGATCAAGCGCCGGTTGTTGCAGCACGAGGGGGTCCTTTTAAACTCAGTTTGATCGGGGATCGCACTCTGACTCCCTGCTAGAAAACGTCTTCGTTGACCTGAAGACCACGAACCTCCTTCAGGAAAACGTGGCCGCAGGCCCAGAGAATTTTCTTGGATTTTTCCACTTCAGTGATTTGTGAGGCTAACGTCCTAGCTGAGTCACTGCCTACCGGCGGCGCGCTCCGACTTCAAGGTTGAGGTTGTAGTTGGCATCACGCTTTCAACTCCCCGCGGGTAGGCAGTTGATCTCCAGCGCCTTGTTTTGCTCTGGGTCTGAGTGGATGCCATGACCCATCATGCGCCAGAAGGTCCGGGCATCGCGGCGAGAAGGAGCCCGCTCAGTGATCGATCCCTTGGAGAACTGAGGCCCTGAACGCCTTCTGATCGGCCACCAAGACTGAACCAGGCTTTCCTGGGTACGCGCTCAGGTAGATCGTCTCAGGATTGCGTTCAGCCTTCACTGCGCCGCCTGCCGGGGGCGGCGAGGGCGAGATGCGTCGGTCAAAATACACGTCCCATTCCTTGCCAACCGCATCTGTTATCCTAATCATCGTTGTGCCTCCGTCCGGCCAAGCGTTGGTTATCGGCTTCCCGGCCTCATCCTTTGTGCGTTCCACGGGGAGTGGGATCCTGATCTCGTCTTGGACGAACGCCTCCTTCGCTGCCTTCGGCTTGTCGGTGGCGTCCGTAGGATTGCAGCCGCTCAGGGCCAGCATCGAAGAGATTGCAAGGGGTAGCAAGATGGGGGCGGAGTTCATGGGGACAGGGTAGCACAAATGGCGGAGCTAGGCAGTGGCGGATAATTCTCCTCCAGTGGAGGGGTTTGATGGCATTTTAAGCAGAACTTTTCGGATTTCCGACGAGATATTTCTGTTTTCTTAACGATGCGGGAGGCAGTTAGATTTAGGGCCGGGAGAAGGCCTCATTTTCATCCAACCATTGAAAAATCAGGCCTTTAGCCCGTCCCCGGTGATCCGTCGCGAATCTTTCCATTTGAGCACGAGAATTTCCAGCTTGTCACGAGTGCACAATGTGTTTACATCGTAAACATGAAAACGCACACGACTCGACTTATGGCGCGGGGCTTTGCATTGATTGCAACCATTTCGGTGCTGTTGCTCCTGACGATGGTGGCAGTGGCCTTTTTATCACTCTCGGCCGTCACCGTTCGCACCAGTCGCCTTGAATGGGCGCAAGAAGAAGCCCGGGCTAATGCTCGTCTGGGTCTCATGGTGGCGATTGGCGAGATCCAACGTGAACTCGGACCCGATCAGCGGATTGCCGTGACTGGAGCGATCTTGGACAATCAGCCCGATACCCTTGCGATCGAAGGCGTTGAGAATCCCCAGTGGATGGGTGTCTTGCCATCGACTTTTGATCGAAATCAAAATGGCAGCCCCTTCGTCCGCAACTTCGACGACGGTGGTCTCAGCGATGCCCGGAACGGGACGAACTTCCCGCTTCAGCCCCAGATCACCAACTACATTGTGAGCGGAAATGAGGGAGGGCGCGATAAGGCAACCGGTGGTCGCCAGTTCCAGGATGCGGTGACCCAACCTGTACCAATCAATGAAACCACGGTCTCGCTAGTCGGCCGTGGTTCGGCTTTTAATCCTCAGGATTTTGTGCGAGTGACCAAGACCAACCTCTCGCGTCCACAGATGACGTCGCAGGGAACCACCGAAGTTCGCCCGAGCGGGTCCTACGCCTACTGGGCCCGCCCGAATAACCAAATGGCGAATATTGGTAGCTTCGATATTCACGGGAACATTGGGATCAACCCGAACACCGGGGCTGGTATTCAACGGATGCTTCATCCCCAGGATGCCGATCCTTTCGTGGTCACAGGGATTCAGGGTTCCAACCAGGATAACCGAGACCAGCGTCTGATGACCCCCAAGACCTTGACCCTGATTAATGACAACAACCGTGACGGGGTGCGTCGTAACTTCCATGCTCTCACGGGTCTCTCCTACAGCTTGCTGACCAATGTTCGCGATGGAGGATTAAAGAAGAACCTCTCTGCCTGGTTGCACAGTGGCGGTGGCGACGGTCCCCAGACCATTCCGGATCTCGATCCCGGTCGTCCCGGATACATTGGGATTTCCCCTCAGGATCGTCTCATTGGGGCTCCCAATCCCAGCTATGCCGCCCTTCGGAATGAAGACTTCCAGGGTTCTGATTATCAAGATGTGGCACCGACTTTCGAGTTGCTGTGGAACTGGGCGAACCTTGCTAACGAGTTTCGCTTTGGAGAAGCCTCGACCGGGATTCGTAACCAGAAAATCTGGAATGGCGCTCCATTCCGTAACGGCCAGGCCAACATTTACGATGTCCAAAACCTTCGTCCCGCCGATCCGCGGAATCTCTCTGAGATCAAGATGACGCCCGTTGTGACAGAAGCTTGTATCTACTACAACCTGGCGAGTTATCCCCAGCGGGAGAATCCGCCCGCCCCCCAGCCCGGACAGCAGCCCCAACCCAATGACGTCCTTCGTCTTTGTATTTATCCCCGCGTTGGATTGTGGAATCCATACAACGTCGAAATGCGCTTGGATCGCCCGATGATCCTCCAGCTCTTCCTCAACGGGAAAAAGCGAGTGGAATTCAATGATAACCCCAACTTCGCCCGTGAGATTCACTACGGGGGCCGGAGCAATAGCTTCGATGACTGGCTCGGTGGCCAGGTGTTCTTCACCCTTCCTGCCGTGACCATCCCACCGGGTGAGACCTTCATTTTTTCGATTGGTGGCGCTCCCCGGCAGTTGGATGTCCAACAGATCGCCGGAAATCGTCTCCAGGCCGAGCAGCCGCCTTCATCGGCAAGCTACCTCTTCCGGGATTACATTCAGCCCAACCTGTCTGGTGCGGCGGCAGCCAATGCGCGGGATAGCGACAACATTCCGTCCGAGCTGATGCCGGAGGTGCCGACCACCTTCCGGGAAGCCCCGACTGATCTGAAGCGCCATGGGGCGGATAACTACATGTTCTTGCTGAAATATCTTGAAAACAACCCACAGGCACCAACCCGCAACAGTTTTGCCAGTGAACCCATGCTTGTCTACGCGAGTGTCTCGCTTCAGGCCGGTGGTGGTGATGAGTATCCTTTGCGGTGGCCCCAAGCAGCAGCCCATCCCGTGGTTCGTCTCTCCGGCCCCGCGGATCACATCCCCCAAGGAGTTCCGCCAAGCCCCTTCACCCGTGACGGCTTTCGGATTCGCTGGCTCGACGAGACTCTCGCCAATAAAGGGGCGAACAATGAACTCTTCCTGCAAGAGGCTCCCCTCGGTAACTGGAACCTCCGCGCGTCCTATATTTCTCGGAACCCCTACGACAATGTCACCAACGTGGCTCCCTACTTCCACGGGATCTACACCAGAGACAATCCGAGTCCGGAATTGGGATGGAACCAAATCAGTCCGCAGCTGAGCAATGGCTTCCAGACCGGGTTCCCCTTCGGCCCCGCCAACTTTGGGGTGGAGCGTGTCATTTGCTACGAGGTCCCGACGCTCGAAGTGGGCATTCCTTCCTTTGCCTACCTTCGCCATCTCCAGCTTTCGGAGTATGTCTGGCACCCCAGCTATGCCATCGGCACTTCGATTGCGGATCCTCGAATGGCCTCTACCGGAACTGTTCCCGCGGATATTCCTGGTGGAAACCGAGGATGGTCCTCCCCTGGCCTTGGAACGGGCTACTGGGCCCAGTTGTTCAATGACCTTGTTTTTTATCTTCCCGAAAGAAACCATCTCATTTTCGACATGAGCTTTGAGGTGAACCACAACCTATGGTCCGACTTCTTCCTTACCGGGGCGCGTCCCAGCCAGATCTCCAACTTTGTGCAGGATCCGGTGAACAGCCCGCTCCAGAACGGCAATCTTCGCTTGTGGAATGCTGCCGGAGATGCCGGGGCAGATCTCAACGACTTTTTCCGTGCGGCTAGTCGTTTGATGATTGAGGGGGGATTCGACGTCCACTCGACCAACGTGGAAGCGTGGAAGGCTCTTCTGGCTACCACTCGCGACACCGGATACGGCTCCACGAATCGGACTGCGTTCCCACGGACCTTGTTCCCGAAGGGGGTGGAGAACTCGCAAGCGGCCTACACCCAGCGTGTCTTCACCGGATTCCGGAGCCTGGGTGACCAGGAGATTCAATCGCTCGCCGAGGCGATTGTCCGCGAGGTCAAAGTCCGTGCGCCCTTCTTTGGTCTATCTGACTTTGTCAACCGTCGCCTGACCGCTGACGACACGGGACGTAATGGAGCGATCGAAGCAGCCCTCGAGGCTTCTCTTCCCAACCGGGGACAGAACGCTGAGTTTCCCATCAACCGCGTCACCCTCCCCAACCAGGGACAGCTGATCGCGGAGCGGAATCCCCAGCAGTCAGATCTGACCCGTCTGGAGCAGTTGCTTAAACCGGCTTCCACTGGATATGGAACACCGGGATACATCACCCAAGGCGATGTTCTCCAGGTGATTGGATCCGGTCTCACCACTCGCTCGGACACCTTCACCATTCGTTCTTACGGCGAATCGGTGGATGTCAACGGCAAGGTCCTCGCAAGGGCTTGGTGTGAGGCGGTGATCCAGCGGACCCCCGAGCCGGTCATTCCCGACCGTGTCACTGGCCTCAATCCTCGCACTCCGCAGTCTGGAGAAGTGAACTTTGGCCGCCGTTTTGAGGTCATCGGTTTCCGCTGGCTCCATCCGGACGAAGTCTAGGTCGAACGATTGAACGGTCAGGTCACTGAACTTTCAAAGGCCCCGGAGTCCCGGGGCCTTTTTCGTTTTTTCAACTCGACGCCATCGCACTCAGAGGCGAATTTCCCCAGCCAATCGATATCAGATCATGAAGACTCTAGCCCTCTTGACCTCCGCCATTTTTCTGTTGCCCGTCGCTTCTGGCGCGGACAGTCCGAAAGTCCAATTGAGCAAAGCTGGAAAACAGGCTGCTGCCGGCAAAAAGGACATTCTCTTGGTGTTCTCGGGTTCGACCTGGAATCAGGCCAGCAAGGACTTTGAGTCTAAAATTCTCAAGGCGCCCAAGTTTGTCGAAGCGATTGGAAAGAACTTTGTGCAAGTGATCATCGAGATCCCGGCTAGTCGCGATAAAGCCCATTCTGACTTGATTGAGTTTGAAAAAAGCTACGGCTTCCGGAGCATTCCGACGGTCATCTTGGCTGATTCGAAAGGTCGGCCCTATGCCACGACACCCCCGGTGAAGGATAAGCCGGAAGATTTCGTTGCTACCCTCGCCAAGCTTCGCCAAATCCGGGCGGATCGGGACAAGAGTTTTCAAGACGCTCAAAAGACCAATGGTAAAAAGAAGGCCGAGTTGATTGTGAAGGCCTTGAAGACTCTTCCCCAAAACTCAATTGCGGCGTTTTACGAAGCGGAAATCGCAATGGTTGAAAAAGCTGATCCCAAGAATGAAACCGTTTATGCCGGTGAGATTCGCAAGGCCGAAGCTCTCAAAAAAGAACAGGCCCGCTATAACGATCTCTTCGCTAAAAGGAAGTTCGACGAAATCATCAAGACCTCCCGGGCTGAAGGAGCGAAAATGAAAGGTGAGGACGCCCAGCGGATGAAGCTCTATGAAGTCAAGGCGCTCTACGCCGAGCAGAAGTATGAGGAGGCCCTGAAAGCGGTGGAGGCCCTCAAGAAAATCGCCCCGGAGTCAGAACTTGGCAAAAGATCGACTCAATTCTCCTCCCAGATTAGAGGAGCGATGGACCGGGAAAAGCGGATGAAGGAAGCCGCGGCCAAGCGTTCCAAGCCCGTTGTTTCCAAGCCCGTCGCTATCGTCACCGATATCAAGCAACTCCAAAAAGACGCCAAAAAGGCCGAGGATGATCTCGCTAAGGCAGTCGAGAATGAGAAAAAGCTCATGACGGCTAAGGGCGAGTTGGACAAGAAAATCTCGGCGGCCGAGGCCGCACTCGCCGCACTCCGTAAGGAAGAGAAGGCGTCTGCAGAGGTGATGAAGAAGGCGGTTCAAGACCGTGAAAAGCTGGCCCGCAAATCAAAAGCAATGAAGGAAGTGGTCGAGAACCATCTCGCCATGGAAAAGCGAAAGCGCGAAATTTCGGAGCTCGAAAAACGGGCTGCTGAACTTCAAAAGCAAGCCGACGATCTTCGTAAGAAGGCCAGCGACATCCGTAAAGGAAAGTAATTACTCCTAGTATGACGGTCGGTCCTATATCGGCCGGCCGTAGGAATCACAACGGTTGTTCCAGCCTTCCCGCCAACGCGCTTCCCCGCGGCTTGGCGGAGAGTTTTTGATTCGCAGATTGAGACGGCGTTTGGCGGCTTCTCCGAATTCTCGGGCGGCAGCCTCTCCGGAGGAGACGTTCCTCATTTCCATCAGGACCCACATTAAGCCCCAACCCTGACCGGCATACTGCTCCCTTGGATTCGTCCCATCACCTTTGAAGTTGACGTAGTCGACGAGCGCGTAGACTCCGTTCGGAGTGATGGCCACTTTGTTGTAGTTGGCCTGAATACGCGCCCGCTCGGAGGCCGGGGCAGCCTGCATGATCTTGGGAAGTGCGGCCCGGGATTTATAGGCGATGAATTCGGTCTGGATCGTAATGTTAGCGGAGAGCCAGTTCCGTAGAACGGTCAAGGCTGCTCCGTTAAAATCCCGCGTAAAGGCGGCCTTGCTTGGCCACGGGCAGTCCGCCAGATTTCCCACCGGAGGGACCGGATTGCCCTGGCTGGCTGCGTATCGGGTAAACTCGGGCCAGGTTTCCGTCCACCGGCCATTAAAGCCGGCTGGATACCAGATGAAGTGACCAATGCCGAGCGAGGGAAACTCCTCCCCTTCGTTCCAATGGGTCAGTCCGGAAACTTTTCCGGCGGATTCGTTCTGCCAGATCTTCCGGCCAATCGAGGCTTTCTGAGTGGCGGTAAGCTGGACTGAAGACACGGCACCCGGTCTGGGGATGGCTTTACCCGACGACGGAGGGTCGGGGGAGCAGGCATTCATCAGGCAGACCAAGGGGATGAGGAAACGGGTGGCTTGCATGACGCATAGAATGATTCCAAGCTCCGGCCACCTCAATGGATAAAAGCGAATTACTCAAAGTTCTGACTCCGAATCTTTTTGATGTGGTCAAGATCCTTCTCACGGCGGTGATCATCTTGCTTGTCACCAAGCTGCAGCTTTTGAGCGATCGATTGTCGGCTCTCCTGATTGCCCTCCCATTGACTTCGATTCTCGCCATGATCTGGATGCGTCATGAGAGCAAGATACCCGATAAGGCAGCCCGCGTGAGCAGCATTGCCAATCATGCCTTTTACACCTTCTGGTTCGTGCTGCCCACCCTTCCGATGTTTCTCGTGATTCCATGGATGTTGAATCGTGGCCACGGGTTTTACTTCACCTTGTTGATCAATGCCGCCATGACGACTGCCCTCTTTTGGTTGCTCGTGGTAACTTTGAAAAAGTTCACCTCGATCGAGCTGATGTGATGAAACGGATCTTCTTTTTCCTATTAAGTATGATGATGGTTTCTGCCGAAAATAGGCTGACTGGGGAAGGCGCAAAGCGCTTCGTGGGCCTCGCGATGGCAGGGTTGAATCGAGAGTTTCCCAATAAGCCTGGCAACGTGCTGCGCTCGGCATCCGACGCCAAGACTCCGAGTGAGATGACTCCGGTGTTCTTCGGCCACTTCGACTGGCATTCTTCGGTGCACGGTCACTGGACGCTAGTTCGATTGTTGCGCCTCTTTCCGATGGCGGAGTGGGTAGGCAACGTACGAAAAGAACTGGAGAAAAAGTTCACTGCTGGCGGATTACAGGCGGAAGCGGCCTATCTCAAAGCCAATCCCTCCTTCGAGCGCATGTATGGTTGGGCTTGGGCACTGCGTTTGGGGATGGAACTTCGGGCTCTCGATGATGAACAGGGTCAACGGTGGGCGAATAACTATCGCCCGGTGGAAGAAGTGATCGTGACCAACGCCATGAACTATCTCCCAAAACTCGATTGGCCCATCCGTTGTGGTTTCCATTCCGAATCCGCTTTTCCTTTATCACAGATGCTCGATTGGGCCCAAGCCACTCGAGATACTGCCTTCGAGAAGCTGTTGAAAGAGAAGGCTCAATCGTTCTACCTCCAGGACGTCGCCTATCCGGTTCGCTATGAACCAAGCGGAAACGACTTCTTCTCGCCCGGGCTCAATGAAGCCGATCTGATGCGGCGGGTGCTTCCAGCAGATGAATTTAAAACCTGGTTGGCGAAGTTTTTCCCAGACTTCAATCTCGGCAATCTTGACACGCCGGTGACGGTTAGTGATTTCGAGGATGGTCATCTGGTCCATCTCGTGGGTTTGAATCTCAGCCGATCTTGGAATCTCCGCGGTATTGCGAGTGCCGTCAAAGGAGACTTGAAAAAGAAGTTTCTCGAGCTTGCCGATGCTCATGAAAAAGCCGGTCTGCGCGATGCCATCAGCGGCCATTACGAAGGGGACCATTGGCTGGGAAGCTTTGCGGTCTATCTCATGACTGGAGCTGGTGCGTCCCAGTAGCCAGCAGGGTGGATAAGTCTCGCGGATGCGCCAGTTTTCCTGCCTTGACGGAATCATGAGGCATCGAAAGGGTGTGGGAAATGACGGACGGGATACTGGAAAAAATCAACGCACTTTTGGCTGCGATTTCCGAAAATCCATTCTACGGGCATAAACTGTCTGGGATGACTTCAGTGTCGTCGCTCGAAGAGTTCGCCGAGCGTGTGCCTTTCACGACCAAGGCCGAGCTGGCACAAGACCAAAAAAACCATCCACCTTACGGGACCAATCTCACTTGCCCGCTGGAGCGGTATCATCGTTTTCACCAGACCAGCGGGACGAGCGGGCAGCCGATGATCTGGCTGGACGACCGGGAAGGTTGGGCTTGGCTGCGGGAGAATTGGCAGTGGGTTTGGGAAAAGGCCGGCGTGACAGCTGGGCAGGCGGCGATCTTTCCGTTTTCCTTCGGTCCATTTCTGGGTTTCTGGGCGGGATTTGAATCGGCAGTGGAGCTGGGTATCCGCGCGATCCCGGCCGGTGGGTTAACCAGTGAATCGCGGGTGGCCTTGATGGAGCGATTGAGACCCGACGCCTTATGCTGCACGCCAACCTACGGACTTCATCTGGCCCGGGTGGCCGGTGATGCCCGGAGTTTGGGGGTAAAAAAAATCATCGTAGCCGGAGAGCCGGGAGGAAGTTTGCCCGAGGTACGGGGGCGGCTTGAAGAGGCGTGGGGAGCCAAGGTGATCGACCACCATGGTATGACCGAAGTGGGCCCGGTGACGGTGGGTGATCCTGATGATCCGGGACGTCTCTTAGTACGGCATGACTCGTATTACTGCGAGCTTATTAACCCTAATGATGACGGCGTGGGTGAATTGGTCCTGACGACGCTCGGTCGTTACGGTTCTCCTTTGCTGCGCTACCGAACCGGTGATCTTGTAAAACCAGATGGCGATTTTGCCCTTCATGGCGGGATTTTGGGCCGGGTCGATGACATGGTGGTGGTTCGCGGAGTGAACCTCTACCCCGGTGCGATCGAGGAGGTCGTGAGAGCGGTCCCGGGAGTGACCGAATACGAAGTTCACATTGATGAAAGAGGGCCGATGATCGAGGTCCGGGTGTTGGCGGAAGGAGAGGATCTTGATCTTTTGGAACGGAAGTTAAGGGAAGTCTTTAGTCTGAGAATTCCGGTGAAAAAGGCGGAAAGCGGGAGCCTCCAGCGATATGAACTCAAAGCGAGGCGCTGGAAGCGTTTGAGTTGAGGGTGAAAAGAGAGTGCTTTTCGATGGCACTCCTGTCCAGATCGCGTAAAAAGCGGTTCATGACACTCAAACGAACCAAGCAGACGTTGGCTTTTTGCACTGCTGTCTCTCTTTCGGGAGCGGCATTTGCCGAAAAGGTGGCTCCGGAAGACAAGCCGGGATATGACAAGAGCAAGGACCTTGGCGTGAAGGCGCCGGAAGGAGCCGACGTCCCTTTTGATGGGACGATGGGTTCCGTGAAGAAGAATTTTCACATGTGGCCCAAGGAGGACATGGAGATCACCTGGAAGATCGTGAAAAGCCCAACCGATGACTCCATGGTTCTCATGACCGATGGTGGCAAGAAATGGGGAACCCACGATCTGGTGACCAAGAAGAAGTATCATGACTTCGAAGGTCACGTGGAGTTTGTCATGATGGGCAAGCGAGGCGACGGGAAAGCGGAGGGATATGCGAACAGCGGAGTTTACATGCAGAATCGCCACGAGCTCCAGATCGAGTCACCTAAGGGCAAGGATACCAAGGATCCCTATAACTGGAAAATCGGTCCTCACGGAATCGGAGCGGTTTGCATGGAGCATGTTCCGAAAGGAAATGCCTGGCGACCCAATGGTGAATGGCATTCCTTCCACTTCATCTTCAAGGCTGGAAACTGGGAGGGAGGCAAGTTGAAGGAGCCGGCTCGTCTTACCCTCTGGTGGAACGGCCATAAGGTGCATGACAATGTCCCCGTGAAGCACGCCAATGGTGGTGTCAAAAACGGCCCCAGTGACGAGCCGCTCAAGCTTCAGGAGCATGGCCAGGATGTTCGTTACCGTAACGTCTGGATCAAGCCCCTCTAGGCTGATCATTTTTCTGATTTGAAATCTTCAAGACCCTCTCTTTCATCGGAAGGGAGGGGCTTTCTCTTTCCAGTGACCGCTTGACGGACCATGTCCGAGCGACGATTTTTTAAGCTAATGCAACTTGTAGTAATATGGCGATTCACCATCGGAAGACCCCTGGTCTTTTTTACTGTTCTTGTGACTTTTGTTTGCCGGACTTCGGCTCAGACCGAATTGCTTGCGATTGAGTTTCGCGAAGATGATCAAGCGGGATTTGCCTTGTGGCCCTCGGCGCTCTCGGGTTCGGTTTCGACGGCGAATTTTGCCACGGATCCTGCTCTCACTTCTGGGCAAACGACAGTGCAGGTTAGAGCGAGTACGAGTTTTGGGATACCTGCCAATCGGCCTGGTGCGGTGAACGGCAACCCTCCCGGGTTTTCCTACCGACGACTTTACGAAGATCTTTTGATTGCCCGGTCGCCCACCGGATTTCTTACGCTCGAGGTGAGCGGGTTGACTCCAGACACGCCCTATCGTTTCACCCTGTATGCCTGGGATCCCGGGGCGAGTGATGGATCGGACAAGGAATGGACGGTCACCGGCGGAACCGGGATACCGGCGGTGGCGTCAGTGAATTTTCAGGACCCGCTTGTCGACAATGAGTCCTTTGCGATGGTCTTCGAGATTGTCACCACGGCATCGGGAGGCTTTCAGCTGACCAACACCGGCGGGCTCAGTCAATCTGCCATCAATGGGTTCAGGCTGGCTGCTTTACCAATGATAGAGGAGCCTCCGTCGATTGTTTCACCGCCTGCCGCGATTTGGGACGGGGGAGAGGAACTCGAGATTGAAGTGGGAGTCGCGGGGTCGTTACCATTCTCTTTCCAATGGTTGCTGGACGGGGTGGAGATTCCGGGAGCGACGGAAGAGAATCTGGTGCTTTTGGCGAGCGAGTGGGACCGTGAAGGAGATTACACCGTGCGGGTCAGCAATGAGTTTGGCTTTGTTGTCTCTGATCCGGCGGAGATCGAGATCGATATTCCTCCTTTTCCGACCAGAGAGTCACTGACTTATGAATCGTCCGGGCCGTCTTCTCGCCGGACTGGAGTCGCGATCACCGAGATTCTCTACCATCCGGCCCAACGATTCGATGGCCGCGAGTTGGAGTTTATTGAACTCTATAATTCGCAACCGTGGGCGGAGGATCTTTCGGGGTGGCGATTGAGTGGTGAAATCGATTTCACCTTCCCGGGCGGAACCTTGATTGGGGGATTTGGCTACCTTGTGGTGGCGAGAGTGCCAGGAGATGTTGAAAGCGAGTTTGGTGTTTCGGGAGTGTTGGGGCCGTGGTCGGGGAACTTGTCCAACCGAAGCGGCCGGGTGCGTTTGAGGAAGCCATCGGATGCCATTGTTCTGGAGGTGAATTACGACGACGAGGCTCCGTGGCCGGCGGCGGCCGACGGAACCGGGCATTCCTTGATACTGGCACGGCCTTCTTTTGGTGAAGGCGATGTCAGGGCCTGGGAGGCCAGTCATTCGGTGGGAGGATCACCGGGTGAAGTGGATCCGGTTCCGAGTGACGAGCTCGATCACGTTTTTGTCTCTTTGGTTTTGAGCAACTCCGAGTTGCCGGAGGAGGATTTTGTCGAGTTGAAAAATGCTTCCCGGGAACCAGTTGATCTCTCGGGTTGTTTCTTAAGTGATACCCGTGATCAATTGGATCGATTTCAGATTCCTGCCGGGACGATTGTCGGGGCGAACGGTGTCGTTCGCTTTACCGAGACCGAATTGGGATTTGGTTTTGGAGCCGATGGTGATGCTATTTACCTCTCGAATCCAGGCGTAGACCGTGTTTTTGAAGCTATCATTTTGCCTCCGGCCGCGACCGGGCTTCGGTTTCGAAAGCGGCGAAGCGACGGACCGTTGGAGCGGGCGTCCTCATCGTCCGTTGTGATCAACGAACTCATGTTCCATCCGCCGACCCGGGATGATGCCGACGAGTGGATCGAGCTTTTTAATCGAGGCGAATCAGCTCAGGATCTCACCGGGTGGGCATTAACCGATGGGGTGAATTTTCAGTTTCCATCGGGGACGATGATTCCGGCGGGAGGGTATCTGGTGGTTGCGAAGAATCGGGCGCGGGTTTTGGCCAATCACCCGGATCTCGAAGAATCATTGGTTTTGGGAAACTTCACTGGAAGCTTGTCGGATCGGGGAGAGCGGGTGGCCCTGTCGCGTCCTGAAGGAGTGTTTCTGGTCGTCGAGGACGAGTTGACCTTTCGTGATCAGAACCAGTGGCACCGCTTCTCCGATGGCCGGGGAGCGACCCTAGAACGAAGAGAAGCAGGAGCGGCCAGTTCTTCGCCTTCGAACTGGGTTGATAGTGACGAGTCGGCGAAAGCAGACTGGACGACCATTGAGTTCACGGGAACGCTGGCTCACGGAAATCCCTCGGCCGCTCCGAGCCAGGTGCAGATGTTTCTTTTGGGACCGGGAGAGTGTTTGGTGGATGAGGTGGAGGTGGTGCGCGAAGGTGGCACTAGTGTGCTATCTAACGGGGGATTCGAGGGAGGCACCAGCGGTTGGTTTTTTCAGGGGAATCATCGTCGATCAGAGTTGGAAACAAACGAGGCCTTTGCAGGAGGCAGTTCATTGCGATTGGTCGCGAATCGTCGAGGTGATCCCGGACCGAACCGGGCAAGAGCGCCACTGACTCAAACGGTTCCAACGGGAACGCGCGCGACCTTGCGTGCCCGCGTTCGGTGGTTGTCGGGGCATCCGGAGTTTTTGATGCGGTTACGTGGCAACTGGCTGGAGGCGGTAGGACGTCTTGTGGTGCCTTCAAATCTAGGGACACCTGGAGCGATCAATAGCCGTGCGGTCTTAAATCTAGGTCCGGCCATTCAACAAGTGAGACATGAGCCCCTGCTTCCGGTGGCCGGTGAGGATGTGAAGGTCACGGCAGAGGTCACTGATCCGGATGGGGTGGATGCGGTGGCCCTGCGCTACCGAATTGATCCATTGTCCAATCAGACTCAAATCCTTCTGAAGGATGATGGGGTGGGGGCCGATCTGACTGCGGGAGACGGCATCTACTCGGGAGAGATTCCCGGTCAGTCTGCAGGGACTCTGGTGGCATTCGAAGTCATTGCACAGGATGTTGATCTCACTTTTGCGTCGTATCTCGATGGTCTTGAAGGTCTGATTCGCTTTGGAGACCCGGTTGCCGAGCCAACCTTTGCGGACTACCGGATGTGGATCACCAATGAATCGTTACAGGAATGGGACAGCCAGCCTTTTCGGAACAACGACCCGTTTTCGGTGACCTTCATCTATAATGGGACGCGTGCAATTTATGGGGCCGGGTCTTACTACGGAGGAAACAAGGATTCGAATGATTTTCCGACCAACGGAGTCGTTTCATACGATCTCACTTTGCCGCCGGATGATGGGTTCCTTGGGGCGAAAAAAGTGACCTTGGATCATCCGGTTCGTGATGCCACCAATCAGCGGGAGCAATTGCAGCATTGGTTTGCCGACCAATTGAAGCTGCCCACACTCCATCGTCGAGATGTGGCTCTTTACATGAATGGCATTCGTCGTGGTGGGCGCCGGATTTATCACGACGCCGAGCAACCGGACGGGCGTCTTGCTGAGTCGCATTTTCCCGGAGACAACGGAGAGTTGTTCAAGACAAGTAACGACAACGAAACGACAGACGGCGGGAGTCGGATCCGCCCATTTGTTCGTAACATCATCGATGTCTTTGAAGCGGATGGTGAGATTCGTGCAAACCGCTATCGATGGACGACCGCCAAGCGTGCGCGCGGGAGTCGGACGCGCCTCGATGAAAACAGCATCCTTGAGTTGATGCGCCGGGCGGACGAGACAGGACCGAACTACGAAGCCCGACTTCTGGAGATCATCGATATGGAGAACTGGATGAGAACCTGGGCAATGATTGATCTGGGTTCTTTTTGGGATGCCTTTGGGAACACCAATTTCAAGAATACCTATCTTTACAAACCCCGTGAATCGGGATGGGTGCAATTCGTGTGGGACATGGATGTTGGGCTCGGAACGGATTCCCGGGACCCTCCGACGCAAGCACTCTTCCCACCGAGTGTCGATGTCAACCTGAGGCGGATGTACGAGACCCCGGCGTTTATTAGATACTACTGGCGGGCCATGCAGGAGGCATTGGATACCTTTTATTCCGGAGCGGCAGTGACACCTCTTTTGGAGAGGAAGCGGGCCGCTTATCAGGCGGCCGGACTCAGTTTCACCTCGCCTTTCGTTCCGAGTGGAGCAGGGCGTTCGATCACGGGATTCATTGATCAACGGGCCGCCTTTATCCTGCCTCAGCTGGAAGCGGTTGATGCCGTCTTTGCGGTGACTTCACCGCTAAACAACAGTCAGTCTGCTGACCGGGAAATGGTGATCACTGGGAGGGCTCCGGTGGCCTTGGTCTCGATGGAAGTGAATGGGATTCCGTTGTCTTTGGAATGGTCGACCGTGAATGAATGGTCCACCTCCGTTTCGCTGTTACCAGGAGAGAACGAGTTAGCCTTCCGCGCGCTGGACAGTGAGGGCAATGAGTTGGCATCGGAAGTTCGCACGGTGAGCTACACTGGTTCCGGTGGCTGGCCGGAGCTGGTGATCAATGAATGGATGGCTTCGAATCAAACCACACTGACCGATCCCACTGACGGTGACTTCGAGGATTGGCTGGAGTTGGCCAACTCCGGCGCAACAGCCGTGGACCTGACCGATTGGTTTCTCAGCGATGACCCTGCTGATCCGTTCAAGTATCGGATCCCTTCGGGATTTCGTGTTCCAGCGGGTGGCTTTCTACTCGTTTGGGCGGACGAGGAGACCTTTCAGAATGAGCTTACTCTCAGACCCGACCTGCACGTGGCTTTTCGTCTCGCAATCTCTGGGGAGAGCATCTTGCTTTCAGCTCCGGACGGGACATTGGTAGATCGAGTAGACTTTGCAGAGCAATCACCAGACAAAACGATGGGGCGATTGGATGGAGAAGTAGTGGCTTTGGCGACTCCAACTCCGGGAGCGATCAATGGCGATGCCGCGAGACCTCCGATGGCCGGAGTAGTGCGGCAGGATGATTTGCTAACTTTTACGCTACAGGCGGAGCCGGGCTTCTTCTACCAATTGGAAGTGAGCGAAGATCTCTTGATCTGGCAGCCAACCGGAGTTCCTTTCAAGGCGGAGGAACGAGTGATCACGGTGACCGAAATCTTTGATGCCACTCAAGGTTACTACCGATTCCGCCGGATCCCCTGACCATTACTTAATCCCTTCGACGACCTTGAAGTTTTCTTCGAAGCGGATCTGGCCATCGCGACCTAGGGAAGCCTCATCAGGATCATGGCAAAAACCCGGACTAGGGACATCCGCCGGGATTTCATAGCTTGGCGAGATTACCGAACAGCGGCCGGTCCCCAAATCTTCTTCATGACTTCAAACCCCTTGGGGTCGTAATGGCGGAGCTCGGCAGCGACAAAAGGATAGAAGTCATTTCGATAAAGGTAAGCTTCGGTCGCTTCTGCAAAATACTCCTTATGATTGGTGGCACCGTAGTGACGGACGGTTTGTCCGCTGTGTGAACGGACTTTCTCCAGAATGCCCTTCTTCATCGCGCTATCATAGGCAGCGATGATTGACTGCTCGCCGAAGTCGAGAATCTGGTCGTGATAGGCGTGGGCGAGTTCATGAAGAATGACCGCCGGGTGCTTTAGCATTTGATTGCGATCAAACAGGGCAGCGGCCCTGGTGATGTGAACTTTTTTGGCGAGCCGGGGATCATATCCGCGGCCCGTTAGCCAGCCAGCCCCCGGATGATACTGCATGCCGTTGAGTTCCGGATGGTCATGCTCAAGCCAGATCTCCATTTTCTTCATCTTGGCGAGAGGTTTCTCGGGAAGGAGGATGGTGATGCGCTGCAAGTGATTCGCGAGCATCTTGAGGGCTTTCTTTCCTTCCTCCACGTGTTCACCGCCTTCAAGAAGAGTGGGGTCGACATGAACCGTCCATCCTTCGATGTTTTGCGGAACCGGCTCGATCCAACCAATTTTTTCCTGCGCTTCTTCCTTCTTTTTGTCTCCGAAGGCAAACCATGCTGTCGAGATGAGAATGACGAGGGGAGTGGCAAGCTTGAGAAGCCGTCGGGCGGTGGGAGTGGCGGATATTTTGGAGGCCATTGCAAAGCAGGTTCGGTCAATCTACGCAGGAGTCCAGCTTGGTGTTGCATCTTGTCGGGCAAATGTGTTGGGTGTCGGGGATGAGATCCGTGAATTTTCTTTTGATTTTTGGTCTGTTGCTATCTCCGGTGGTTCAGGCGAAGGAAAAGCCGAACATTGTCCTGCTCTTTGCGGATGATTTGGGGCGTTACGCCTCCGCTTATGCGGATCCCAATAAACCCTCGGCAAACGACATTGTCTCGACTCCGACCTTCGATCAGCTGGCGTCGGACGGAGTGCTGGCGACCAATGCCTTTGTATCCGCTCCTTCCTGCTCACCGTGCCGTGCGGCTTTGATCTCCGGTCGTCATTTCTTTTCCAATGGATCCTGTTCCCAACTCCATTATCGCTGGCATGGTCCGGAGGAAACCGATCCTTGGCGGAATATCTCTGGATACGCCGAGATCTTGGCGAAGAACGGGTATCACATTGGGTTGACCCACAAGGATCATGTGAAGGGAAAGAAATTCGGACCGCAATTCAACAAGGGCGGGCGTCGAGTGAATCAATTTTCCCAGTATGTCAGCGCCAAGCCGGACGTACCCAAGCGAAAGAAGGACTTGTACGAGGAGTGTCGGACCAATTTCCGAACATTCCTTTCCAAGCGAAAAGACGGGCAACCGTTCATGTATCATTTTCACCCCACCAATCCCCATCGCCATTGGATCCGGGGTTCGGGAAAAAATCTCTGGAAACTGGACCCGGATCAGTTGAAGGGCAAGATGCCTCCCTTTCTCCCGGATGTGTCGGTGGTGCGGGAGGATCTGGCCGACTACCTCGGTGAAGGGATGGCCTTTGACCGTTGCTGCGAGGTCATCATTGAGGAGCTCAAAGCCCTCGGCGAATACGACAACACTCTCGTGGTGATTTCCGGAGACCATGGAGCCCCGGGATTCCCGCGTGGCAAGACCAACTGTTATGACTTTGGCGCGCGAGTGCTCTTTGCAGCTCGCTGGCCTGGAAAGATCAAGTCGGGACAAGTGGTCGAGAAGCCGATTTCCTTGATTGATTTGGGTCCCACCTTCCTAGCGGCTGCCGGATTAGAGAGAGCGAAAACGATGCACGGAGAGAATCTCCTTCCGGCCTTTTCTTCGGGCGATCACAACGGCCTGCGGGGATGGGCACTGATTGGTCGCGAGACTCACGTGGAAAGTGCACGTGACAAACAACTGCCTTATTCTATGCGCTCAATTCGGACCGCAGATCATCTTTACATCATGAATTTGACGCCCGACCGGGAGCCCATGGGTGATTTGCTCAAACTCAGTCAGGGGCCTCTTCCCTTCGATCAACTGGCGAAGAATACGCGGCTTACTTATGCCGATGTCGATGCCGGGCCGACGAAGGCCTTCATGATTTTAAACAAGGATAAACCGGAATTTAAAATGCACTGGGAGCTTGGTTTTGGAGCGCGGCCATCGGAAGAGTTATACGAATTGAAAAGCGACCCTCATCAGATGAAGAATCTCGCCGAGAAGACGGTATTCGCGGAGATCAAAGCCAAGTTGCGGAGCCAGTTGATGGCCGAAATGAGAAAACACGGAGACCCGCGTCTCGATGGAAACCAGTTTGATTATCCCCCCTACTGCAAGGAAGGACTGGCGAAATGAAGAAGATCACGCTCACCACTTTCATCGCGACGTCATTGGGCCAGGCTTTGCTACTTGATGGACAGGAGCTCCCGAATGTGTTGGGGGATCCGGCTGCCAGGAACTTCGACGAATGGATTGGTGTGCAACGACCCAAGACTCTCGAGCTCTTTCGCAAGCACATCTACGGACGCAATCCGGTGGAGCGCCCCAAAGATCTGAAGTTTGAGATTTTGAAAGAGGATCCCAAGGCGATGGATGGGGTCGCAACTCTCAAAGAGGTCCGGATTTCCTACAGCGGACCGGGGGGAAAGAGCGGCTTCAAGCTCATTGTTTTTGTGCCCAATGAAGCGAAGCAGCCAGCTCCGGGATTTCTGCTAATCTGTAATCGTGACCGCAGCAATATTGACCCGAATCGAAAGGAGAAGAGCGGTTTTTGGCCTGCGGAGATGATCGTGGAGAAGGGCTATGTCGCCGCGACTTTTCACAATTCGGAGCTGAGCACGGACAAGCATCTCCACTTCAACAATGGGGTGCATCAGGTCTTTGATAGTTTCGAGGGAGAGCGTCCCGGTGATGCTTGGGCGACTATTGCAGGATGGGCCTGGGGTGCTTCACGAGCACTCGATTATTTTGAAAGCGATGCCGCCGTGAATGCCCGCAAGATCGCGGTGGTGGGCCACTCGCGGGGTGGCAAGACGTCGCTTTGGGCTGGTGCCAATGATGAGCGGTTCGCGATGGCGATCTCAAACAATTCGGGTTGTACCGGGGCGGCTTTGGCGCGCCGAAAAAAGGGCGAAAGGGTGGCGCGAATCAACAAGTCCTTCCCGCATTGGTTTTGTGGAAACTATAAAAACTTCAATGACCGTGAGAATGACCTTCCGGTGGATCAGCATCAGTTGATTGCATTGATGGCCCCACGTCCCGTCTACGTCGCCAGCGCCTCAAAGGACGCATGGGCGGATCCGGAAGGTGAATACCTTGCGGCTTATCATGCGGGACCGGTCTATCGCTTGTTTGATCTTAAAGGACTCAAGGAATCCAAGATGCCGGAGCCTCAAAAACCGTTGCACGAAGGCCAAGTGGGTTATCACTTGCGTGAGGGAAAGCACAATCTGACCGAGTACGACTGGGAGCAGTACCTCGCCTTTGGAGACCGTCACCTGAAGTGATAGACCAGTGAGCTTAGACCTGAATCAGGGAATCAAGCGCAGGAGCTCTTACCTTCGTTTGGTTGGAAGCTTGCGATAAAGCCAAGGGGCTTGTTTGAGGCAGAGCTCCCAAAGATTGTATTAAGGGCTTCGGCCTGCCAGACCGCGTTTCATTTCCCCTTCGAGAAGAATTTTTCTGCGGCTCGAAAAGAAAGACAAGAAGAAGCAGCCCTGTGACGGTGGAACCAATCACAGCGAAACGTTTCATGTTTGTTGAATCAGTTTATGGCGTGTGCGGGCGAAACGAGTTTTGGAATCCCGGTAATGAGCTGTTTTGATAATCTTGCAATCAACTCCTTCTGGGATATCTAGCCGCTATGTGCGATTCGATGACCATCCGCCGCGCAACGCGTGGAGACCTTGATCTGTTGGTGGAGTTCAATCTGAGAATGGCGATGGAGACCGAGGATTTGCAATTGGAACGTGAAGTTTTGGAGAGAGGTATCGAAGGGATCTTTAAATTTACGGACCGCGGGTTTTATCTTGTGGCCGAAATTGATGGAATGGTCGTGGGGTCATTGATGGTGACCACGGAGTGGAGCGATTGGCGGAATGGGGATTTTTGGTGGGTGCAGAGCGTTTATGTTCGGCCGGAGTTTCGCAGGCGGGGAGTCTTCACCCGGCTTTTTCACCACGTTCGTGAAAGCGCTCATCAAGCAGACCGGGTTTGCGGATATCGACTTTATGTCGAGAAGGAGAATCTCGCGGCGCAAGCGACCTACCAAAAATTGGGTTTTGAGGAAACCCACTACCGTCTTTATGAGAGCTGTTTCCGGTAGGGCGATCTTCAGCCTTGTTGATGATACTCACCATACTCTTCGATGGCGGCCGCGCCCGAATGATTTCCAGCGGTGACAATGTCGCCCATGACACAGCCACTCATGAAAGCGGAAGCTATCGGTGCGGTAGGTAAAAACTCAGGATGACCATGCTGACAGCCTGAAAAAGCAACGGTGGAAACTGCGACAAGCGAGGGGGCTTTGTTCATGACGGCTGCACGATTACGTGTTCTTGAACTCGGCAAATGCTAAAAAAAAAGCATACTAACTTTGCTCGTGTGGCTTGCGGGTTTTGGGGCAAGAGATTATGTCGTTGGTCTGAAAATCACCTATGCAGACTTGCCGGTCTCCCGGCGGAGGGATGAGATCCTGAAAGCCATGAGAGCTTCCCAGGTGGTGGTAGTGGTGGGTGAAACGGGTTCGGGCAAGACGACCCAGCTTCCGAAGATGGCGGTCGAGCTGGCGCGTGAACTGGGTCAGGAAGGACGAATTGGTTGCACCCAACCGCGTCGACTGGCAGCCACTTCGGTGGCGCGTCGGGTGGCCGAGGAGTGCGGGGTCGAGGTTGGTAACGAGGTGGGATGGCAGGTCCGCTTTACTGAAGTGTGTTCGTCGGAGACGAAGGTGAAGTTCATGACCGACGGGATCCTGTTGGCGGAAACGCAGGGGGATCGCGCGATGCGGCAATACGATACAATCATCATTGATGAAGCCCACGAGCGTTCTCTGAACATCGACTTCCTGCTGGGATATCTCAAGCGGCTGGTAGAGCGGCGCAACGATCTACGGGTGGTGATTTCCTCGGCGACTCTGGACGCGGGCCGCTTCTCAGAGTTTTTTGGAAACTGTCCGGTGATCGAAGTGGAGGGCCGGACCTTTCCGGTGGAGGATGTTTTCCTGCCGAGTGAAGACAGCGAAAGCTTGCGCGAACATGTCGTGCGGGGGGTGCAGTATGTCACTGACCTCGATCCTGATGGTGATGTCTTGGTGTTCCTGCCCGGTGAACGGGAAATCCGGGAGTGTGCCGATCTTATCGGGGGACAGGGATTTCACAATACCGAGGCTGTCCCGGTTTTTGCGCGGTTGTCGCTGGCTGACCAAGAGCGGGTCTTCTACCCAAGTGGCAAGCGGCGGGTCTTTCTCGCCACGAATGTTGCCGAGACCTCATTGACTATCCCGGGGATTGTTTCGGTGGTCGACAGCGGGATGGCGCGGGTGAGCCGATTCAGCCCGCAGCGCCAGGTGCAGAGTTTACAGGTCGAGATGATCTCGCAAGCGAGTGCAAGGCAGCGTCGTGGTCGATGCGGCCGGCTACGCGAGGGTTTGTGCATCAAACTTTATGATGAAGTCGCGCTCGAGATGGCTCCGGAATTCACCGATCCGGAGATTAGAAGAAGTGCCTTGTCCGGAGTCATTTTACGGATGCTCTCGCTCAAGCTCGGAGACGTGCGGGAGTTTCCCTTTATCGACCCACCAAGTCCTCGAGCGATTAACGAAGGATGGAATACTTTGGAGGAAGTTGGCGCGGTGGCCAAACAGAAAGAGGCTCGTCTTACCGAGACTGGATGGATCTTGGCGAAGCTTCCTCTGGATCCCCGGTTGGGTCGCATGTTGATCGAGAGTGAACGGCGAGGGGTCTTTGAAGAGGTCCTCATCATCGTTTCGGGTTTGTCAGCGATGGATGTCCGTGAACGTCCGCAGGGGAAGGAAGAGCGGGCCGATGAACGACAAAAGGATTTCATCGATCAGAAGTCGGACTTTGGGGTGTTTCTCAATCTTTGGCGGGGCGTGCAGGAATTCCGGGGGGAGAACGGGAAGCTGAAGTCCAACCAATTGCGGAGATGGTGCGAGAAGCATTTTCTGAGTTATCGTCGCATGCGCGAGTGGTTGGGAATTCACAGCGAGTTACGCCGGGCTTTTCGGAAAAAGGGGGAGAAAGGAACGGCTATTGAAACGGCCGCTGATGTTTATGCCGAAGTTCACAAGTCGATCCTCGCTGGGATCCCTCGGCAAATCGGAGTCTGGGACAAGGAGAAGCGGGTGTATCATGGCGTGGGGAATCGTCGGTTTGCGGTCTTTCCGGGTTCCGGCCTGTTTCAGAGCAAGCGGGCCTTGTGGGTTCTGGGATTTGAGTTGGTCGAGACCTCGCGTTTGTGGGCTCGCAAGGTGGCGGAGGTCGACCCGAAGTGGGTTGAGGAAGTGTTGCCGCATTTGTGTCGCAGCAAGTATCATTCACCTTATTGGAATGAACAGCAGGGTGCTGTTTATGGGACGGAGGATGTCGTTTTCGGAGGCCTGACGGTGGTTGAGGGAAGGCGGGTTCATTTCGGTCGGGTTAATCCAAAGGCGGCCTTCGAGGTGTTTGTGCGGGAGGCTCTCGTAGAAGGGAAGATGCGCAACAAGAACATGGTCATCCAAAATCTTGCCTGGGTGAAGGAGCAAATTCTGGGCGCCGAGCGAAAGCTGCGTCGGGTCGGCTGTCTCTGGAATGACATGGCGGCCTACGATTTCTTCTTCGAACGACTTCCGGTCACGATCAACACCGCGAATGACTTCTATCGTCTCGCCGAAGATCCCGAAGAAGCGGGGAAATTGATGGTTCGTTTTTCCGATCTCGTTTGGGAAGAGGAAATCGAGGATCGTCTGCGGTTGTTTCCCGATGTTGTCGAGCACGGCGGGCGAAAGTGGCGGGTCGTTTATGTGAGTGATCTTGAAGCCGAGGATGATGGGTTGACGTTTGAGGTGGAGATCGACGAGCTGGCTCGCTTCCCGGAAGGGCTCACCAGTTGGGGAGTTCCGGGAATTCTGGGGGAACGGGTGGAGCTTTTGATTCGCAGTTTGCCTAAGGACTGGCGTCGCGAGTGTCAGCCGGTTGCGGAGAAGGTTTCGGGTTTTCTGGCGGAATGGGAAAACTGGGAGTCGCAGGGGGATTTGGTGGACGCCTTGCTGGACTACCTACGCGAAAAAGTGGGACGGAATTCCCTTGATGGCATAGAGCCGGACCGATTGCCGCCTCACCTGCGACCCAAGTTACGCGTGCGTGATGAAAAGGGGGAAGTAATGGCCTTCGGGGAGGACGTTCGTGGAATCAAGGAACGGCTGGCGGGCGAAATGCGGGCGCGCCGTGAGGCCGCCGCAAACGAGGAGTGGGAGATGACCGGGGGCGAGGTCTGGAGTTTTGGCGAGGTGCCGGTGGAGGCGGATGGTGCGGTCTTTCCGGGGTTGGTCGATGAAGGTCAGACGGTGGGAATGCGGGCCTATCTGGAACGGGAAGAAGCGGCTGAGAGCCATCGGGCCGGAGTGGTTCGTCTGTTCCTGCTCGAACATTCAGAGCACGGCCAATATGTGCGGAAGAACTTCCCGATGAAGATGGCGGGCCGTTTCATGATGCCTCTTTTACCCCATGATTCCCTTGAGGACTTTGTGCGGGTCGCGGCCGAGGGAGCTATGGGAAGGATGCCGCGAAATGAGGAGGACTTTGCCGAAGGGTCAGCGGTCGGCCGAGGCGAGTGGTTTGCGTGTACGGAGAAGGTTTCGGATGCGGTGGAGGGTATGGCGGACGCTGACGGACGGGTGCGGGAATGGATGGAGGCGAATCGGTCTCATCGCCATCTCGGTGAAGTAGTGCGCCAGCTGGAAGAGCAGCGTGAGTGGTTGTTGCGAGGGGGCTTTGGCTGGAAAGCGGGTTACGATCGCATGAAGCGATACCAACGGTATTTTTTCGGTATGGAAGAGAGGATTCAACGGATCGAAACCCAGCCGTTGATTCGGGATGAAGAGAAGCAGGATCAGTTTGTGCCTCTCTGGGAGCATTGGTTGGCTTTATGGCACGAGCGACCGGAAGCGGTTCGCGTTTGGGAAATCGGGTGGATGCTGGAGGAGTGGCGCCTGCAACTTTTCGCGCCCGGTGTTCCAAGGGTGGTTAAAGTCAGTGCGCAGCGGATCGAGAAGGCGTTGGAGGGTTGATTACTTCGGAGCACCGGTGGAGGTCAGAAATGGCGGGAATTGCAGGCGGTATTCCGTGGATTCGAGAAGGTCATCATGTTAGTCATGAGTCGAAGGAACTGCAGATTTGTGGTGTCCGGGAGATGAGTTCTCTGACGGCTGATGATATCGAGCGGGAGGTGATGAGCCCGGATACCTTGTCCGATGCTTTTGTGATTCTGGTTAGTCCCGATGGCCATTTCGTGCAGTGCGCCGGTTATGCCAGGGTCGGGATTTAGCTTGAACATCAGGACGGAGGAATCGCTTGGCGTATGGGTAGATTGTGGGTAGGGAATTGCTCGTGCGAGTGTTAATCATTTTGAACGTGTTGGTTGCCGGGTTATACGGTGCCGGAGCGGATGACTTTGTTGCGGAAGCGGGTCGGAAGCACGGGGAGTTTGGCCGGGAAGCCGCGGAGTTCCTGATTGCCGGAATGCCCGCTTCGGATCGCGGTAAACTGACCGAAGAATTTTTGATGGGAAATCTCGAGGGGGCTTTGAAGACCCGGAGTGAGTTTCCTTGGGGTAAGGGAATCCCCGATGAGGTCTTTCTCAATGACGTTTTGCCCTATGCCTCGCTCGACGAAACTCGGGAAGACTGGCGGTCCTTCTTTTATCCAAAGTGCAAGGAGCTGGTGAAGGAGGCGAAGACGACGACCGAGGCGTCCCAGGCGATCAACAAGGGAATCTTTAATCTGATTAAGGTGCACTACAATACGGGCCGGAAAGCGCCAAACCAAAGCCCTTCGGAGTCAATCAAGCTGGGCATGGCAACTTGCACCGGTTTGTCGATCATCCTAGTGGACGCCTGCCGATCGGTCGGAGTTCCGGCACGTATTGTCGGCACGGCTTTGTGGTCCAACAAACGGGGTAATCACACCTGGGTGGAGATTTATGATGGCGGCGAATGGTTCTTCACCGGAGCGGATGAATACGATGCCAAGGGCTTGAATCGCGGGTGGTTTGTCAATGACGCCTCCAAGGCGGTGAAGGACGACTGGCGTCATGCCATCTGGGCGTCCTCCTGGAAAAAGACGGGGGACTTTTTTCCAATGGTCTGGAACATCCGCAACCGAGGCGTCGGTGCGGTCAACGTGACTGACCGTTATCTCAAAAAAGACGATGCACAAAAGGGCAAGATCTTCTTCCGGGTATGGGATACCAAAGGGGGAAAGCGCTTGGTAGCAACCTTGAATGGTTCGGTTAAATCAAAGGGTGGGACCGCTGACCTGAATGACATGGCTGCTCTCAAGGTGAAGGAGGGCGATGAGGTTTCCGTGCAAATTGGCGGAGAAACCCGTAAAGCCAAAGTGCCGGCGGGCCGGACGGTGGATCTTTACTGGGACCAATTGAAATGACTCCGCGTCGCTATCGATGTCAGCGGGTCGTCGGTCCTTTGGTGATCGACGGATCGCTCGAGAGCCCGGCTTGGCAGGACCTTCCGTGGAGCGATGATTTCGTCGACATCACGGGAGAGGAGTCTTTAAAGCCCTACTTTCGTACCCGAGTCAAGATGGGGTGGGATGATGAGTTTTTCTACGTCGGGGCCGAGCTTGAAGAGCCGCATGTTTGGGGAACGATTAAAAAGAAGAATGAGGTTATGTTCGAGGACAATGATTTCGAGATCTTCATTGATCCGGATGCCGACGGTCTGAACTACTACGAGTTTGAAATCAATGCCCTTGGAACTATCTGGGAGCTCAGCCTTCCCGAACCTTATGGCGAAGGAGGAATCCCGGTGTTGGGTTGCAACCTTCCGGGCTTGAAGTCCGCGGTGAAGGTCCGAGGCACCTTGAATGATCCGTCGGATGAAGACGAAGGGTGGTCGGTCACAGTCGCCTTCCCTTGGAAAGATCTGGCGAAGTTTCACAAGGGCGGCGCCCCGCCTCACGAGGGCGACATTTGGAAGATGAATTTTTCACGAGTACAATGGCAGCACGAGGTCGTGGGTGGAAAGTATGTTCGTATTCCGCCGCATGGAACTCCCCTCGCCGAGAGTCTGAATCCCGAAGAGCAGGAGCACCCGGAGAATAACTGGGTGTGGAGCCCACAGGGCGCGATCAATATGCACCTGCCCGATCGCTGGGGCGAAGTGGAGTTTGTGAAGTGAGGCCTGGGTGGCTTTCAGTGGTTTCTTTTAATTGAGATGCTTGAGTTTCCCGAAGAGCCACCCGGTGCTCTTGGTTACCGCTCCGATGGGCCCCGGGAGTCGTTCTCTTTTAATCGAGAGATTCAGGGTGGAGTGAGAAACTTTGGAGGACACGGACTTCATGCGGGCTTCCATGCGATCAAGATCAGTCTGGACCCGGCTCAGCTCCTTTTCGATCTTGAGGATGTCTTCGACCTTGGTGGCCTTGGAGAGCAGAGCGCGCAACCGGTCGCGAAGGGCCCACTTATTTTTGAGCTCGGCCTGTAGGTCGAGGTAGGCCTCGGTCACATCTGTCATCTCGACATTCTTGTAGGTGACTTTCCCGACCGTTTCGAGCGATTCCATCAGGGACGGGAGGGAGGGTGAGGGGACGCGAAGGGTGGCACGATAGTCATCCTTTCTCAGGCTGGATGAGGTGATGAGGGCCCGGTATTTGGTGGCAATAGCGACGGTTTTAGCTGAACTGACCTTGAGGGAGCGGGACTTCAAGCCCATCGATCCGGAACGTTGGATCTGGCGGTCAGTGGATTCGGAGCTGTAAGAAGGAGAGGCCCCCGGAGAATTGAAAGAACCACACGAGGTGAGAGCGACAGCAACAAGAGGGAGAAGGAGTAATCTCATGATGCTGCAAAAACAGCACCTGATGGGCGGCAAGGCAAGATTAATGTTAAAAATTTAGCATTTAAGCAGTTCAGAGAGATCGACTGATTCCGAGGTGTCGAGATTTTCAATTGATGCATAATGTGGTTTAGTCCCAGTACCATCATGACTGCGACTCGCCGAATGCTTTTTTCCCTCTCGGTTATTTTCGTATTTACCGGTGGATTGCGAGCCGAAGATGTCGGGAACTTCGCTTTGATCGACCAGGACGGGAAGTTCCGCGAATTAGACTATTATCTCAAGCAGGATGGGGTCAAGGGTGTGGTGATTTTCATTCAGGGAAACGGCTGTCCCTTGGTGCGGAAGCGGGTTCCGGAATTGAATCGTCTAAGTGAAGAGTATCAGCAGAAGGGAGTCTTGTTTTGCATGCTCAATGCCAATCCCCAGGATGAACGCAAGGACATTTTGGAAGAAGCCAGGCTCTTCGAGATCAAGATGCCGGTGCTCAAGGATGAGGCTCAGGTGGTGGCGAAGTCACTCGGGGTCAAGCGAACGGCCGAGGTTTACCTTCTGAACCGGCAACGCAAAATTGTTTACCGGGGAGCGGTCGATGATCGCCTCAGTTATCAAAGTGAAAAGCCCAAGGCCGAGAAGCTATACCTCAAGGAGGCCTTAATGAACTTTGTGGCGGGAAAGGAGATTACTCCTGCGGTGACCGAGGCGCCTGGGTGCAAGGTGACTTATCTGGTGGACGAGGAAAATCTTACCTATACCAAGGACATCGCCCCCATTCTCGCCAAGAACTGTGTGAGCTGTCACACCAAGGGAGGGTTGGGCCCGTTTTCGATGAGTAGTTATAAGAAGGTTTCGGGTTGGTCCGACATGATCGCCGAGGTGGTGATGACCCAACAAATGCCTCCCTGGCATGCCGACCCGACGATTGGCGAATTTTCCAACGACTGCGGCTTAGCCCCGGAGGAAGCTTTCAAGATTGTGGCCTGGGTGGCCAATGGCGGACCGCGGGGGGAAGGCGATGATCCGCTCGAAAGTTTCAAACCCGAGCGTCCCGAGTGGCAGCTGGGCAAACCGGATCACATCATGGATCTCCCGGCCCAGAAAGTCCCGGCGGAAGGGGTTCTCGATTACCGCTATATTACTCTCGATAATCCCTTCGATCACGATGTTTGGCTGACCGCTTGCGAAGTCCAGCCAGGGAACACCCGGGTTCTGCATCACGTCATTGTCACTTCCCACGCGCCTGGCAGTAAACGGAACCGGCAGTGGATTACCGGATACGCCCCGGGAACCCAGGGACAAAAATATCCAAGAGGCAGCTCGGTGTTTTTGAAGAAGGGGCACCAGTTACGCTTTCAGCTTCACTACACCGTGTCGGGGAGACCGGAGGAAGATCGGACTCGTCTCGGACTCCAAATTTCCAAAAAGCCAACCGCGAAGATCTTTAAGACGGCCGTGGTAGCGAATCGTCGTTTCAAAATTCCGGCGGGCGATGCGGAGTATGGTCGGAATTTCACCCTCCCAGTTAAGAAGAACATCACTCTATATGCCATCAACCCCCATATGCACTTTCGTGGCAAGTCCATGAATTTTGAGGCTCACTTTCCGGATAAAAGCAAGAAGATGCTCCTTTCAGTCCCCAATTACGACTTCAACTGGCAGCGCACCTATCTTTTCAAGAACCCGGTCAAACTCCCGGCAGGGTCCAAGGTTTTCATTCGCAATGCCTGGGATAATTCGAAGAACAACCCGCACAATCCCGATCCCAGCAAGGCGATTGGGTGGGGCGAACAAAGTTTTGACGAGATGTTCTTTGCCACGCTGGGATACGTCGAGGATGAGTAGGCCACCCTCAACTTGGCTGGCTACTCAAATTGAAATCAGGGACGTAGTCACCCAGCTGGATGGTCGAGGCCTCGGAATCGGTGATTTGAACGCCTTGGAAAAGGAGAATGAAAAGGCAAGCGACGCTGGAATGACCGGAAGGGACGAGCATGTCTGACTTTGGTGAGTCATCCTTTTTCTGATCCAGAGGAAAGCGATTTCGGGCCTGTCTTATCGACCCGGTCCTTGTCTAGCTGCTGGGAATCCCTATGTTTGCCCTTGAGCGGTGTCCGGCGCTCCCACTTCCATGTTAGATCAATCACAAATTCGCGAGTTGGTATCCGCCCACGGGGCTGCGGTGAACAATGGACGGCCGATCCGTCAATTGATCGAGGACGGTGAGCTCCCCAGATTGTATGGTTGCACCATACTGGAGGGTAAGGTGTCGGACTCGGTCTTCGGTGAGGGGTTGGTTCATCGTAATGGCAGACCCATTCGTCTGATGTTCCGCAACAACCGGATCTCGACCCACGATGTCAATCGCGGTGCCATCCCGTTCAAGGATCAGGTGCTTGGGGTGAATCACCATCACATGCTCAACTTGGTGGAGGAGGTTCTCGGGAGTTCGCAGTTTGAAGTCGATGGTCTCGCAGCGACTTCCACGGTGATTCCGTCGGAGAATTTGAAGCTGGTGATGTTGGAGAATGTCATCCGACTTTACATGGCGGAGAGTTCGACCTCGACTTCCTTGTATCAGCATTGGCTTGCTGCAAAGGAGGAGGGACAAGCGGTGATGCGTTACGCCGGTCATGATTTGGACGTCACTCGGCTCGAGGCCAATGGTCGGCTTCCTTACCTGATGGACACACCTAGTACTAAAGACAAGGTGGACCGTACTATTGAGGCGATGGAGTTGGTGGAATTGGGTGTGTGCACCGAAGAACAGTATCAGGCGATCCGGAACGCCTCTCTGATGGCCTTTGGAATGGTAACGCAATATCTCGCGAGCCGGGGGATGGTGCTGGTCGATACCAAGACCGAGCACGGAATCAATTCCGAGGGTCGCATTGTGGCGGCCGATGAACTTTACACCATGGATTCTTCGCGTTTCTGGCGTCTCGACGATCGGGGTGAGATTGTCACTCGAGAGGGAAAGCCGGTGTCCTTTTCCAAAGAGTTTGCCCGAGGGATGGTGAAGGATCAAAAAGGCGATCAATTCACCGAAGAGCAGGCAAATGTAATCGCGGTGCGTTACATCGAAGGCCTGCAACACCTCACCGGCCAAGCCTTCGAGCCTGATCTTCGTCCGCGTGATCAACGGATTGTGGAATCAGTGAACCTGATTCTTGATTCCTTGCTCTGAGGATTAGCGGACCCAATGCGGATCACTTTTTGGCTCCGGGGTCGGCACGTTTGCCAAACTTTTGCGGAGTCAGGTTACCTTTCACCGGTTTGAGTTGAGCTTGAGGAAGGCGCTCCTTGTTCTTGGCGATCTCGTGCCACTGCGCTATCATCGTCGCCAACCTTTTGGGGTGCTTCGCTGCGAGGTCATTGAGTTCGGTGCGGTCGTCTGCAAGATTATAGAGTTCCCAGCGTCCCATCTTGGCCGAGGCGATCTTCCAGTCACCGGAGCGCAAAGCCCGGTCCTTTGCGAAGTGGAAATAGAGCGGGTCGTGGGCTTCACGAGAGTCACCAGCAAGAATGGGGAGGAGGGATTTTCCTTGAAGGGGATCAATCGTTCGGTCTGACACTTTTTTGGGATAAGAGGCTTTCCCGACCTCCAGACAGGTGGCCATGAAATCGATGAGGTGGGCCGGTTGGCGGGCGAAGGAGCCGGCCTTAGTTTTGAGAAGGGTATCCGGTCCGTGCACGATCATTGGCGACGAGATTCCACCTTCGTGCTGGTTCTGCTTGTAGAGGCGGAAGGGAGTGTTGCCGACCGAGGCCCAGCCTACATCGTAGCACCAGTAGGATTTGGGATCCCACGGTTTGAGATCCTTACCGCGGGTGCGGTCGAACGGGCAGGCCCCATTGTCGGAACAAAACATGAAGAGGGTGTTGTCATAGAGGCCTTTCGTTTTGAGGTGTTTGATGAGGCGTCCGATGTTTTGATCGAGGACATCGACCATCGCGGCGTAGACTTCCATGCGGTCTTCCTCCCATTGTTTCATTTCTGCGGAAAGGCTGTCCCAAGCCGGAATGTGGCGAGCGCGGGGTGAGAGTTTCCACTTGGGAGGCAGGAGACCGGTCTTGAGTTGTTTTTCGTGACGGCGTTTTCGCAGGACATCCCAGCCTTCGGAGTATTTGCCATCGTATTTTTTCACCTCGGCTTCCGGTGCTTGCAGCGGGTAATGAGGGGCGTTGAAGGCGCAGTAGAGGAAGAAAGGCTTCCGGGGTTTGAGTTCATCGACGACTCCGGTGGTGTGATCGTTGAGAAAGTCGATGGCGAAGTCCGTCACGACGTTGGTGTTGTAGTAGGACTTGCCTTTGTGGGCGGCTGGGACCTCCCACTTTTGGCCATCGAGCCGGAAGGTGTTGTCGCCGGTGAAGAAGTTGGTTGCTCCGGAGAGGTGACCCCAATAGCGGTCAAAGCCGAAGTCGGTGGGTTGCTTGGAAAGGTGCCACTTTCCCACCATCATGGTGTGGTAGCCGGCAGGCTTGAGAACCTCGGCAATGGTGGCACCACGATTGAGCTTCTCGCTGCCCGCCTGGTCGCAATAGAGACCGGTGAGAAGGGAAACCCGGGAAGAATGGCACTTGGCGGTGTTGTAGAATTGGGTGAAGCGAAGGCCTTCTTTGGCGAGGGCGTCGAGATTCGGAGTGTTGATTTCCGAGCCGTAGCAACCTAGGTCGGCAAAGCCAAGATCATCGGCCATGATAATGACGATGTTGGTCTTAGTCTGGGCGTGGCCGAGGGCCACGAGTAAGAGGGTGAGAAGAAAGCGCATGGTCGGAGAGGTTGGATGAGAAAAGCAGGAGGATCTATTTGCCTTGCAGTTTGAGTATTTCCTCCGCGTAGCGCTCGCCAAGGGTAATCATGGAAGGCGCGTCGAAATGCCACCGGTCCATGGTTTTGAGACCTTTCGAGGACGCCACCGCGGTGTAGGGAACATGGTCGGGAAGCTTAGCGATTTCGGCGTTGATCTTTTCGCCCTCCTTGATTTCTCCGGCCACGAAGGGGAGCTTCGGAGTTTCGAGATCCTTGCGGAGGTTTTCGACGAGCGCCTTTAACTGGCTTGGATAGATCTCCGCCCGGGAGCTGTTTGACTCGCCCTGATGCCAGAGGATGCCCTCGAGAGTTCCGGTTTTTTGAGCTACCTTTGCACGGGTGATGATGTCTTTGTAGAACTTCTTATCGGTGGCCCATTGCTCGATACTGCTGCCTCCCTTGGCATTCACCACTAGGCCAAGAGTCGCTTTTGGATGGTTCTTTTTCATGGCCTTGGCAAAGGAGTAACCAGGGTTGAGTTTTTGCATTCCAAGCCCTTTTCGGATGGTGGAATAGCGGTTCAGGGGATTCTTGGCAACCTCCCATTCGTTCTTGGCATTCAGAAGAAGAACTCCTTCGATCGGACCGGCCTTTGCTTCATCAACGGGAGCCCGGCCTGCCATGTTGGACTGACCAATGAGGAGGTAGATGTGGAGGTCTTCCTTCGCGACTTCTTCGGCTCTAAGGTTGAGGGAGAGAGTAAGGGAGAAGAGGGTAATAAGGCGAAGAAAGTACATTTCGATTTTTGGGTGGGCGTTGCTATAATCTAGAATACGGAAGGTGCGCGGTCGATTTTGCTGGTCCGGTGCGTTCTGCGTTTTTTTGACCAATGAATCGACAAATGAACCGTTGGCAGGTTGTATTGGCGAATCATGAATCGACGCAAATCCCTGACCACTATGACTGGCGGAGCGGCTCTTCTTTCTGCTCTGGGAACTCAAATGAACGAAGCCCAAGAGGCGGCTGCTGAAGCCGGAGGAAAATTCAAACACTCGGTCTGCAAGTGGTGTTTCGGAAGGATCCCGCTGGAGCAGTTTTGTGTCGAGGTGAAGAAGATGGGCATCGAGTCGATTGAGATTCTCGGGCGAAATGACTGGGGCAAGATTGCCAAACATGGTTTAGAGTGCGCGATGGGGATGCCAGGCTCCAAAAAGGGTATCGGCGGCATTCCAAATTCCTTCCAGAAGAAAGAAAACCACGACACTTTGGTGGAGCTCTATGAAGAAGTCATCCCCATTGCGGCAAAGGCCGGAAACGTGCCCCAGGTGATCGCTTTCTCCGGTAATCGAAACGGCATGACCGACGAGGACGGCCTTAAGAATTGCATCGAAGGCGTGAAACGGATCATGCCGATTGCCGAGAAGCATAAGATCACCATTTCGATGGAGCTGCTGAACTCAAAGGTGAACCACAAAGACTACTTCTGCGATCGCACCGAATGGGGTGTCGAGCTGGTCAATGGAGTGGGGTCCGAGCGTTTCAAACTCCTTTACGACATTTATCACATGCAGGTCATGGAAGGTGACTGCATCGCGACCTTTACCAAGCATCAGGAGGCCATTTCTCACTTCCACACGGCCGGAGTTCCCGGACGCAATGAAATCGATGACAGCCAGGAGTTGAACTACAAGGGCATCTGCAAGGCTCTCGCCAAGATGGGTTACACCGGATATCTCGGTCAGGAGTTTATTCCCAAGAACGACCCGCTCACTTCGCTCAAGCAAGCGGTCGAAATCTGCACCGTTTAAAAGACGCCAAGGCTTTATTCGGCGATCTTGATGTTCCGGAAGGCGATAGCCATGTCCTTTCCGGCGTGGAGTTGGAGCCCGAGCGGACCTTTTTCGATTGCGGTCTTGGAGGTGTAGGTGACGCCTTCGACTCCATTGAGCCAAGTTTTGTAGGTGTCTCCTTTGACCTCGATCTTGAGGACGTTCCAGTCCTTGGGCTTGACCGAGGCGATGGCCTTGGTGGCCTCCACTGGATAGCCCTTGCCGGGAATATAAGGAGAGGCGGTAAGGTCACGCTTGAGTGAGCCGGAAATGCCAATTTGGATTTGGTCCTTGGCACGTTTGAGCATCACCCCGGAGTCGATGGTCCCTTTCCCAAGTTTGTATTCAAGAGTCATGGTGAAATCGGTGAATTCCTTTTTGGTCCAGAGAATCGAGCCCTTTTTCTTTGGGCCGGACTGGCACTGGATGGTGCCGTCCTTGACCGTCCAGTAGGGAAAGTCGCCCTTGCGGTCGCAGCGCCAGTTTTTGAGGTCCTTGCCGTTGAACAGTGATTCTTCGGCAAGTGCGGTGAAGGGGAGGAGTAAGAGAAAAAGAGTTTTCATGATGTAGCTTTACGTAACTCGCATTTTTGCCTTTCGCGTTCGAACGAGATTCGAAGCTCAGTCGTCTCGAGTCGCCCGTTTCATGCGGGTGTATCGCTTTAAAATTTTCAATCCTTTTGCTCTTTGTTCTTTTTTTTCTTCTTTGGCCCGGCTTTCCACTTAAAGAGCTCGCTTTCGACGATGGCATCGGCAGCGATGCGGTTGAAGGTTGCTTGAAGTTCCGGGCGCTTCTTGGCGAGGTTGGTGGTTTCACCTGGATCCGCTTGAAGATCGTAGACTTCCCAGGGAGTATCTGGCCCGGCTTTTGAGCGGTTGAGACGAACCGCTTTCAAGTTGTCCTTCCGGATCGCTTGCTTGCCTCCTCGCTCGTAAAATTCCCAGTAGAGGTAGTCGTGTTTTCTTTGCTCTCCTTTGCCTAGGAGTGAAGGAACGAAGGAGATTCCGGTGTGATTCGGGGCTGGTTTTGTTCCGGAGAGTTCGGAAACAGTAGCTAGGAGATCCCAGTGGGCCGAAATGTGTTTGCTGCGTGAGCCGGCTTTGATCTTGTCGGGCCAGCGCGCGATGAAGGGAGCGCGAATTCCACCTTCGTAGAGGTCGCGCTTGATCCCCTTGTAGATGCCATTTCCATCGAAGTAGTTGGGATCCGCGCCTCCGGCCGAAGTCGGGCCATTGTCACTGGAAAACATGATGATGGTGTCTTTCGAGAGTCCTAGCTTGTCGACAAGGTCGACAATTCGCCCGACATCGCGATCGAGGCGCGAGGTCATACCGGCGAAACAGGCGCGCGGGGTTGGATGACCGCGGTACCCTCCCTTGGGAAACTTGAGATTCTTAAAGGGTCCCTTCTCCTTGATGGTCTTGAGGTAGGGTTCAATCGAGTCCCCGGGAACATCAAGGTCGACATGAGACAGGGTGTAGGCGAGATAGAGAAAGAACGGCTGATCGGTTTTGCTCTGCTTTTCGATCCAACTCAGACTTTCGTTCGTAAAACTGTCGTGAATGTAGGTTTCGCGTTTTGTTGGATTGTCCGGGTAGTGTTCCTTCTCTTCGTTTCGCCAAATAAAGTCAGGGTAGAAGCGATGGGCACGGGACTGGTTGAGGTAACCGAAGAAGAAATCGAATCCCTGCTTGGTGGGAATACCGGGGGAGCCTGCTTCACCGAGGCCCCATTTGCCGACGCAAGCCGTGGCGTAACCGGCTTTCTTGAGAACTTCTGCAACGGTGACGTCCTCTGGTTTCAAATGGGCGCGTCCGTTTCCTCGGATGCGCGTGCGCCCCGTATGCTGGCCGGTCATCAGGCAGGATCGGGTCGGCGCACAAACGGTGCTGCCCGAGTAGTGATTGAAAAACTGCATCCCTTCCGCCGCCAATTGATCAATGCGTGGCGTCTTCATAATCTTCTGGCCGTAGCACCCGAAGTCATTGATGCCGAGATCGTCAGCAAGGATGTAAATGATGTTGGGCTTGTCAGCGGCGGAGGCAGCGAGAGACAGAGCAAGAGAAGTGAGCAGTGCTTTCATGGAGCGATTGTGAGTGGTCAGTAGACCGACTCGTTCAATGCCCTGTAAAGAAATTTGCTCAGCGACGGAGCGGTCTTTCCATTTCTTCCTTAAATCCCAGCCAACGGGCTGTTGGTTTCGGCGAAACTGTTGGCCGGGACTCCGAGTGCTTGGAGCGCGGTAAGATGAAGTCGGGAGAAGGAGGTATCGCGCGAGGGCTTGAAGTAATGCCCGGGGTGAAGTGCCCCATTGGCGCGGCCGGCAACGATGATGGGTAGGTCTCTTTCAGCATGTTCGTGACCATCGGCGAGGCTGGATCCGTAAACAAGCATGGAGGAATCGAGCACCGACGATCCGTCGGCATTTTTGAGTTCGGTAAGCCGTTTCAGGAAATAGGCGAATTGTTCGTGATGCCAGCGGGTGACGGCGTTGTACTGGTCCTTCTTGGTGGTGGGGTTTTTCCACGAAGTGACCCCGTCATCGTCTTCGGTCTTGCCCGAGGAATCTTTCCAGTGCGACAGGGCATGCCAGGTCCCTTTCACTCCCGGAACGAAGTTGAAGTAACGATTTGATTGCCCGTGATCGAGCATGATGGTGGAGACGCGGGTGGCGTTCGACCAGAAGGCAAGAGCAGTGAGTTCGAGGAGCTGTTGAATGTAGTCCTCATGGATGGCGGGAATGCCGGGCTTTGGGCGTGCCAGAGTATCAGTGAGGGCTTTGTCTGCCGCGATGTGATTGGTCTTGGACTCGGCAAACTCGAGGCGCTTTTCGATAGAGCGGACCGAGTCGAGGTATTCCTCGATTTTACGCTGATCGGCAACCGATGCACGGCGTTTGAGCGACTTGGCTTGTTCGAGAACGAGGTCGACGACCGACTTGTCGAGGAAGCCTTCGTTCGCCCGACGAAAAAGCTTGTCGAATATAGCGCGTGGTCGTGTTTCCCGAATGGCTGGGACATCGCGAGAGGTCCAGGAGAGGCAATTGCGTGGGAGGGAGCCAGAAAAGTAACCTTCGCCTTCGGTGGAAATTTCGAGGGAGGGAAGCGGGGAGTCTTTGGCAAAGTGTTGGGCCGCAATCTGGTCGACGGAAACGCCACCAGCATCATTTTTTCGACCGTTGTAAGATCCGCCGGTGAGCCAGGTCGCGGTACCGGCGGCGTGGCCGTTCCCACGTGGGGTCCAGAGCTTGCGGGTGATGGTGAGGTCTTTTTTGAAACCTTCGAGCGGAGCCATCCAGGGGTTGAGCTTTTGGAGAGAATTGTTGGGACCGACTCTGTCGGGCTTCCACGATCCATCGGCGCTACCATTGGGGAAGTAAAGGTAGGCGAGCCGAGTCGGAGGCTTGGGCGTCTTAACGGCACCAAATGATTCAAGTCCTGGTAGAGCAAGCAAAGCACCAGCGGAGCGAAGAAAATGGCGTCGATTGGTCATAGCGGGGGATCGTGAGGTCTCAGCGACCGTTGGGTTTTGGGAGGCGTTTTTTGAGAAAGGGATCCGATTCCGTGACGGCGATGAGGATCTCGCGAAGGGGGTAGCCTTTTGGTTTGAGTCGGTTCGCGATGTCGATCACAACCGCTTCATCGTAATATTCCAACTGACGTGACAACGCATAGGCAAGCATTTTGCGAATGATTTGTCGGGCGAAGTTATCAAGCCGGGTGTCGACAAGAGCAAGTTTGAGACCGGCGGGTCCGCGGAAGGTGGCGCCATTTGGAAGCGCCCCCCGATTGTCGACTCCGGAGCGGAACTGTCCGAAGTCGGCATAGGATTCGAGGGCGAAGCCGAGCGGGTCGATCTGGTCGTGACAGGAGGCACAGTTGGGATTGCGACGATGGTGTTCGAGTTGGCGCCGCAGACTCTGAGCAGCACGACGCCCGCCGCCATTGGCTTCGATTTCGGGAACGTTTGGAGGAGGTGGAGGAGGCGGAGTGCCGAGAAGGGTGTCGAGAATCCAGGTGCCACGGAGGACTGGGCTGGTGCGGTCTGGATAGGAAGTCACCGCGAGGACAGCGGCGTGTCCCAAGAGGCCGCCGCGTTGGTCTTTCTCGATTTTCACCCGCCGCATGTGTTCGCCTTCAATGCCGGGGATTTTGTAGAAGCGAGCGAGTTCTTCGTTGAGGAAGGTGTGGTTATCGGTGAGGAGTTTTGCGACCGGATGGTTTTCGGTGAGGGCGTGGTGGAAGAAGCGCTCGGTTTCGTTTCGCATCGCGGCCATCAGGGATTCGGTGCACCACGGTTTATCGATGGGGTCCTTACGAATGCGTGGTCCGAGATTGTGGGTCCCGAGCCATTCGCCGACGAAAATTTCTCCAAGGGCGAGGCTGCGGGGATCGGCAAGGAGGCGATCGATTTGGGGCTTTCGCTCGCCGGATGAAGTGAGTTTGTTCTCGGCGGCGGCTTTCAAAAGGAGATCATCAGGTGTGGAGGACCAAAGAAAGTAAGAGAGCCGGGAGGCGAGGTCATAAGGGGAAACGAGGGTGTCTTCTTCGGAGGTCGGGGCCTCCTCGATCCGGAGAAGAAAAGAGGGCGAGACTAGGATGAACTTGAAGGCGTCGGCGAGGGCGTCGGTCGGGGATTTTTTTTGATCGAGGGCCCGTTGGAATTGGGAGTGGGCTTCGGTGCTTTCCTTTTCGGTTGGTGGACGCCGGTAGGCGCGATAGAGGAAGGTGTCGAGAGGCATCCGCCCTGAGGTCAGTTTTTTCCAGGCCTCTGGATGGTTGCGGATCTGGTCGATGAGGTTGTCAGCGGCGGTGATATATCGGTCGAGCTGGGCGGTTTGGAGGTAGAGGGTATTGGCTGAATTGGAAAAGCCCGAGGTTCCCGAAAAATCCTGCGGGAAGTCATCGGCCGGGCGCAAGTCGAGTCCAAGAAGATCTCGAATAGTCCGGTTGTATTCTTCGCGGGTGAGGCGACGGGCCGGAAGATATCCGGGGTTGGCGTGAGCGGTGTAGTCAAAGCGATTGATGACCTCGTGAACCCACGCCCGCATCTGCAATCGTTCGTGATCCTTTGGTTGATCCTTTGACTTGCGAGGTGGCATGTCGTGGGACCGGATTCGTTCCGCGACGTTTTCCCAAAGGAGCCGGTTGCGAACAAAGGGTGTTTGCGCGAGGGCCGTTTCAAGATCGAGATCACCTTTCGCGGTGGCCGTGTCGTGGCAATCGAAACAGTAGAATTCGAGGTGCGGGACAATGTCCTTCTTGAAGTCAAAAGTGACTCCTGTCAGTATTGCGCTTCGGTCTGGAGTGTTTCCGGGCGGAGGGTTGTAGAGGGGCAGGTCATCGGGGATTTCAACCGTCTCTCCTAGATCGTGGTCTTCGAGGAATTCGATGAGCTCATCTTCAATACGCTCGGCCAGCTGTTCCGCGGAAAGCGGTTTGCGATCATCGAGGAGGCGTTCGTTGACGATGACCTTTTTGAAGAGTGGAGTGAGAAATTTTCGGGCCTCGTCGCGACTCAGACCCTGCTCTTCAATGCGCCAGCCCACGATATCGATCCCGGAAAAACCGTCGTGAAGGGTGGCGAATGCGGTGGCGAGTTTCTTCCCGTCTTCGCGGAGAATCTCGCGGAACTCCTCCCGGAGTTCCTTTGCTTCCTCGAAGAGTTCCTCGAAGTCCTCTTCCTCACCCTCCTCTTCGAGAGCCGCTAGAATGCGGTGCATGTTGGGGATGTGTTTTTTGACAAAAGCCCGGGTCGCTTCGTCCGCCGGAAGAAGCAGAGAAGCGAGAAGGAAAATGAAGAGGGTCAGACGCATCAGTTTTCTAGATCATCGGAATGATCCTCCATGGCGCAAACGAACTATCTCCTCAAATATTGCGATAAACTGGCAGATTTTCTAGGATTGAAACGTCAGGGCATCCCGAATCCTACCGGTTCCTTGCGCTTGCCTAGAAGATGATCTCCCGACTGACTATTCGAGCCCGATGCCGTACTTCTCGAAGACGGACCAATCCATTTCCTCCAGCTTGGTCCCCAGCTCTTCTGCTTTCTTTTCCCAAGCACCCATCTCCTCTTGGAATTTGGCCGGAAATTCTGGATCGGCAGTCGCTTTCTCCGTAATCCATTCCGTCATCGCGGCTTCATCTTTCAGGAGCTCGAGCGGTATGGGCATCGCCATGAAGTGCTCCGCCAAGTCACTGAAACCCGACTTCATGGCCTCCAAATTCTCCTCGAGATCCGCAGGCAGCCCGTCGGTATTTACCTCTTCGAACTTCTTAGCGAGAGCGCCCACCGCTTCGAAAAGTGCAGCCGGGTTCTCTTCCGCATTAGCCTCCAGTTCCTCTAAGGCACTTAAGTCCTCGACGATGCCAAGATCCGCAACCTGTTTCGTGAAGGCTCCGATCGCAGGCTTTTCCTGTTCCCCTTTATCTTCGATTGCAGGTTTTTCCTGTTTCCCGTTATCTTCGATCGCAGGCTTTTCCCGTTCCCTCTTATCTTCGATCGCAGGCTTTTCCTGTTCCCTCTTATCATCGCAGGAAGCTAGCAGAAAAGACCCGAGAGCCATGAGTGAAAGAGCAATATGAGTCTTCATGATGGAACTAAACCATCGCACCCGGCCTGTGATGTCAACCCCCAAACAGAACCTCACGAGGTCTGCAATCCTGAACTAAGCATTCCAAGGGCCGAACTTTGGGGTCCCCCTCAGGCTTGCAAAGTCATCGAGAGACTGCCACCGAAATCATTCTGAGGGTCGGGGCTCACTTCACCATGGCGTCATTACTTCTTCACTAGAAGTTTGAAAGAAGTGAGCCCTGTTTTTCGAGACATCCGTGTTTGCCGAAAGGGTTACCTGGTAATAGTGGGCTCGAGCCACAGCCCCCAGTCGGAACTGGCCCCGTCGTTGGTGGGACCCACAATGAGTTCTAGGGAATTCACGCCATCGACTTTCACCGAGAAATTGACCGCTTTCCCGCCTTTGATCGTTTTTGATTTCCAAAGCGTTTTCCCATCACCTTTGATTTCGAAAACCACGGACCCAGCCTTCGAGGAGGGGAGTCCGGCACTTCCCGAGAGCCTCTTCCATTTCCCGCCGAGATCGTATTGATGCCTCGCCGGAGCGTGAGCGTAGATCCCGGTCTTGAAAAGCTGGCCGCCGGCCTCGAGGATAAATGGAGGTTCAGGCAGGAAGTCAAAGGCAGGACGCCGCCAGCCCACTCGGGCTTGCGAAGCTTTGAATGCGGTGAGCGGGCTCTTGGTGACTTTGGTATCGGCCGAGGCTGGTGGAGCAGTAGCCTTCCGTCCACGCGCGAGAATGTTTGAGGTGATCTCACGTAGCAGAAGGTCGTCAAGCTGGCGTGAGGCCGACATCGCCATCTCGCGGTCATTGACCTGAAGGGCTTTGATGAACGGAGCGAGGGTGGCGAGGGTTTCAAACGTGCCAAGATCCGGATTGCCGTCGCGCCCGACCTGATAGGGATACTTGAATTTGGTCTGCGACAGCCAACCACCGGTCGAGCCGTTCACGTGCAGCGGGATCAGGCGCAGCTCGCCGGCCTTTCCCGGGGCCAAGGCGTCACAGGACAACGAGAAATTGCCTTCGGCATCGGGCACCGCGGTGGCGGTGGTGGCGTTGTAGTCGGATCCTCCTTCGGGATCGAAGTAGGCCACGACCCCGTAGATTGGCGGGCTGGCCTTCATTCTTCCCGAAACCTTGATGGCTTTGCCTTCGGTGGTGAGTTTGAGGTCGGTCAGTTCTGCGCTCACCGGAAAGTTGAAACCTTTCACCGATCTCGAAAATTGCGGGTGCGAGGCCAATCGAAGGGCGTGGGCGAGAGTGAGAAAGGAGCCCTTGCCTTCGTTGCGAAGCTCATCGCCGTAGGTGCGGTTTCCCGAACCCATCAGCGCGGTGCCAAGGATCGCTTCATCGGGACGTTGCCGGCAATGCGGCAGGCCCAGGGCGTGCCCCAGTTCGTGAGCGATCCCGCCAATGAAGATCGAGTTGTGTTTACCTAATGAAATCCGCCCGTATTGTCCATCGCGCATCAGCGGCTCCTTGAGAGGAAGGTTCAAGGTGTCAATTTCCGGAGAGTCAAGCTGCCATGCCGTGCCACGCTGAAAGGTGCCGCCGGCGTAGTAGGGGGACTTGTGGGTGAAGATCAGCTTCTTGCCGTCCCATTGGGCGAGGTTGCAGAAGATGACTACCGTTTCCTTGTCGGCATTGATCCCTTTCTTCTTGAGAGCGGGGAGACATTCCTTGCGGATCTCGTTGCCCGATGACATTCCGTAGTCAGCCATTGGTTTTTGCCCTTCAATGAGGTGGACCTTCAACTTCTTCCCGTCCATCGGGAGATTGATTGAACGCGACCCGAAACCGAGACGATTCATCTCCCGCCCATAGAAATCACGAATGTGAGTCATGATGCGAGTCAGACGTTCTTCGTACTTCTCCGGGGCCGCTCGCCCTTTTGGTGTCCATAGAACGAAGTGCAGGGTCCGCTCGGCTTTCTCTGGTTCAGTGGCGTGCCAGCCGTCGAGGATCTTTAATGCCGCTTTAGCCTTTTCGGGTTCACCCGGGATCTGGGCCTGCAATAGGGAGAATGAAAATAGAAAGAGAGTGAGAAATCTCATGGGGTGGCGAAGGTGTGTGCGATTCGAGTTAGGATCGGCGGGCCTGTCTTCCTTCATCGATGAGATTCCAGAAGTGCTTGGAATCCGCCAGCGCTTCGTCCTCTCCCATCGGGAGCTTGGAGCGGAACAGGAAATCCGAAAAGGTGCCCCGGTGAAGAACGCGGTGCACCACCACCTGGTCGCCCACCACTTCGAAGTAAAAACGCCACTCGCTGGAACGGAACCGGTAGAGCGTTTTCCCGTCGCGCTCGATCTTACCGAAACGTTCGTCGTCGAGATGTTCGAGGTCGTTGCTTGTGACCTTGAATTCGTCGAGCAGGGTCAGTTGCTCCAGAGTATCCAGCTGCGAGATTTCGGCGGCACTGATTTCGTTGAAGACGATTTGTAACACGACCGGATCATAGGGAGAAAACGGAGCGTGGGCAAACTCCGCAAAACAAATGCGTGACTACTGTTTAAATGAACAGTAGTCTGCCAAGCGTGATTTCGAAAATATATAGCGCAGCGCTTCGCGGGGTCGAGGCCGTCGAGGTTGAGGTCGAAGTTTCCGCCCGGGAGGCCGATGGCGGCAATGCTGGTCGCATCAACATCGTGGGACTTCCCGATGCCGCGGTACGAGAGTCCGGAGAACGCGTCACGACCGCTATCTTGGCGTCGGCTTTCGATTATGTTTATGGCGTTCACACCGTCAATCTGGCTCCGGCTGATCTCAAAAAAGAGGGGCCGTCCTTCGATCTCCCCATCGCTCTTGCCATGATCGCCTGCAAGCAGGAGGAGGAACTTCCCCACGCCTGCGATCTCATGATCGTCGGAGAGCTCGCGCTTAATGGAACCCTGCGACCGGTCAAAGGAGCTCTCTCGATTGCCCTTGGCGCGAAAGCTGCTGGTCGCAAACGTCTTCTTCTCCCGGAGCAAAACGCCCGCGAGGCCGCTATGGTTTCTGGCCTCGAAGTCTACGGCCTTCGTTCGCTCCGCGAAGCCTGGGAATTTGTCACCGGTCACGATGCCACCCGCACTCCCGCACCACGTCCCACCTTGGTGCAGGCCAGTCATCGCGAACATGCTCCCGACCTCAACGAAGTGAAAGGACAGCACAATGTGAAACGGGCTCTCGAGATCGCTGCCGCAGGAGGTCACAACATCCTTATGGTAGGACCTCCCGGAACTGGGAAATCGATGCTCGCCAAACGAATGCCTTCCATCATGCCTGATATCAGCGAGCAGGAAGCGATCGAAACAACCCGCATACATTCCATCGCCGGGCTCCTTGATGCCCGCGAAGGTCTCGTGTCCCATCGTCCCTTCCGTGCTCCTCATCACACCATCTCGGATGTCGGGCTCCTCGGTGGCGGAACCAACCCAGGCCCGGGCGAGATCTCCCTCGCCCACAATGGCGTCCTCTTTCTCGATGAACTCCCGGAATATCGGCGTTCCACTCTCGAAGTAATGCGTCAACCGCTTGAAGATGGCGAGGTGACCATTTCCCGCGCGGCCGGAACCTTGAAGTTCCAAACCCGTTTTCTTCTCGTTGCTGCCCTCAATCCCTGTCCGTGCGGGTTTTTCGGAGATCCCGTTCGCCAGTGCCGCTGTAGCCCGCGTCAGGTCGAAAATTACCGCGCCAAAATCTCTGGCCCGCTCCTCGATCGCATTGATCTCCACGTCGAAGTTCCCCTCATCGACTACAAACAACTCTCCTCCGATGAACAAAGCGAATCCTCCGCAAATGTGCGCGACCGGGTGGCGCATTGCCGCAAAGTGCAGCAGGACCGCTTTGATGCCATTCCTGGAATCCGCGTCAATTCCGCAATGGGCCCTCGAGCGATGCGCCAGTTCTGTAAAGTCTCAGCGGAGTGCTCGATACTTCTCGAGCAAGCGATGGAGCAACTCAACTTTTCCGCCCGGGCCCACGATCGTATCCTCAAGGTCGCACGCACCATTGCTGACCTCGCGGGATCGGAAGAGTTGCAAGCAGATCACGTTTTGGAAGCGATCCAATACCGCTCGCTCGATCGCCGTTTGAGCTTCTCCTGACAAGGCGGTTACACTTTACATTCCTTTCACCCAACGAATTACCATTTTGGGTGTTAATACGGGTGATGCAAGCAACCCGCGTTAGTCCCGTGCAATGACTTGAGATGGTCGAGCTCTACTTTGCCCTCTTCGCCGGGACCTCCCTCATTATTTGGCAAAGCCACCGAATTCGTTCCGCGGGCTTTTTCTTTGGACTCGGAAACTTGTCGTACTTCCCGGAACTTCCTAGACTGCCGTCATGGAAATCTCACCCGATGGACTCGTGACTGGTCCCGATGGTCGCAAACGATGCTGGTGGTGTGGCGACGATGAGGAATACCTTCGTTACCATGACGGGGAATGGGGGAGGGAGGTCACGGACAACTTCCGCCTTTTCGAAAAGATCTGCCTCGAAGGATTTCAGGCCGGCCTTTCGTGGCTGACCATCTTGCGCAAACGCGGGAACTTTCGCGCCGCTTTCGCCGGGTTCGATTTCCACGAGGTCGGGCGTTTTACTGAAGAGGATGTCCAGCACCTTCTCGCCGATGCTGGAATCGTGCGGCATCAGGGCAAGATACGCTCTACCATCAACAACGCCCGGCGGGCGCTCGAACTGCTGGAGGAGTTTCCCGATCTTTCTTTTTACTTTCGTCAGTTCCAACCGCCGGCTCGTCAGGCGCCCCTGACCTGGGCCGAAGCCCAAACACTGACCGCCTCTCCCGAATCGATCGCTCTCAGCAAGGATCTCAAGAAACGAGGCTGGAGCTTTGTCGGTCCCACCACTTGCTACGCTTTCATGCAGGCCATGGGCCTAGTTAACGACCACCTCGACGGCTGTCACTGCCTCGAAGCGCGCGAAAAAGCCGCTTGCTGAAACGACTCTACTCCCCTCGTGATCAGACCGTCTCAAAGTCTTCGCTGGCTCCTGAATTTGCTTAGGTTCTCCAGATATTCAGACATATTTGGTTATTTAAATTACTGGACATTCAGATTTTTAAATATTTTTCAAGTCCGGAGTTTTTTCTAACAGATTTGTATTTTTTTCAGGCCCTACGAAAGGGTCGCTTAGAGCCGTCTTTCCTGTCCGGCTCAGACCAAAAAGCCCTGATTTTTCAGGGTTTTCTGTCTGATTTGTCATAATATTGAATTTGCAACAAAAAAGTTCAAAGCACAACATGTTGTATTGTTAATAATTTGTGCATACTAGATGGGCAAAATTCATCTTGCCCATTTCCGAAAAATCCAGTTAGCTTCGAAACCTGTCCGGACTCAAAGCCTGACTTTCAATAACTCTTAATAAAACACCCTGCACACCCGCAACCACCATGTCTGAAACCACCACCATCACCCTCGGAGATCGCACTTTTGTTCTCGATAAAGAGAAAGCGGACGCCGCCATCGCGGCCAAATCCGTCATCAACGGACGGGACACCATGTTCTTCAACATCCTGCCTCTGAAGTATCAGTGGGCCTATGATCTCTATAAGAATATGAAGGGGAATCATTGGGAGCCCGAAGATATCCAGATGCAGAAGGACGTCGAACAATGGCGCGGAACCGAAATTTCCGAAGTGGAGCGCTGGATCATCAAGATGGGGATCGGCTACTTCTCTGCCGCCGAAGGCATCGTCGGTGACAACATTCTTAACGTCGTCCGCGAGCTCGTGACCGCTCCCGAACTGAAGCTAGTCCTCGGTCGTCACGCGCACGAAGAGAACATCCACGCCGATTCCCTCGTCTATATGATATCCTCACTCGGTATCAACCCGCACGAGTGCGAGGCCATGTTCGAGGACATCCCGACCATTAAGGCCAAAAACCACTTCGTCGTTTCCAACTCGCGGGCTCTTCGTCGCGACATCGACCTCACCGTCACCGAAAACAAGCAGGCTCTTGCCAAAAATATCTTCATGTTCGGCCAGGTCATGGAAGGCACACAGTTCTACGGCCTCTTCGGCATGATCCTCAGCCTCTACCGCCAGAACAAGTTCCCCGGGATCGGCCAGATGTTCCGCTACACCCTGCGCGACGAGTCCAATCACATCAACGTCTTCCTCAATCTCCTTAATTCACTCGTTACCGAGAATCCCGATATCTGGACTCCCGAGTTCAAGGAAGACCTCCGTCAGACCATGGCCGAGGGAGTGCGACTCGAGAAGGAGTTCATTCGTGACTGCCTCCCGGTTTCCGCGGTGGGCCTTTCGGTCGATGAGTTCGAGCAATACATCGACTACATCGCCGACCGCCGCCTCATCAACTGCCGCCTTGAGCCTCTCTCAGGCGGTAACGTTGAAAATCCATTCCCCTGGCTCTCCGAAGCCATCGACCTCAAGAAGGAACAAAACTTCTTCGAGGGAAAAGTCACCGAGTATCAAAAATCCTCGGCTCTCGAAACCGGCTACGACGACGACGATCTGTAACCCGACTCCGGCGGGAGGTGACAGGTTTCAGGTTTCAGGCCCGGCAAATCTAGAATCAGCTGGACCTTGATTACCGAACCCTTGCTCACCATTCACTATTCCTGACGATCCTTCTCATCCCGGTTCTCTTCCACAACTCCACGAGCAAGGTGACGTAAACCCTGAATCCCTAAACCCTTCGACCTTTTAACAATTCCATGGCCACTTTCGAGGATCTTGAGATCTGGAAGCGATCCTCCCGACTCGTCCCACCCCTCCATTCTTAATCACAAGCATTCACCCAAAAAATGTATCGCTCCCTAACCCTAAACGAAGACCAAGCCCTTAAAGAAACCGTCGCCAACCGCGCCGCCGCCGCGACTCCCTTTGCGTGGCGTGAAATCCTCGCCACGGCTGAACGCAGTCCCATCCCCGAAATCACTGTGACCCGCGGAGGCAACGAGGAACAGTTTTCTCTCGCCGATGTCGCCGACGCCATTGGGGAGTCCCTCACAAACCTCCTCATTTCCCAGAAGACTCCCGAGGACGATATCTTCTCCGAACAGAACCGCTCGTTCGTTTCCGCGGTGGCCCATCGCGTGTCCAAATCCCTCATGGGCCAAGTTCAGCGCGGAGGACAACTCAAGCTTACGCAAAACGACCTCTACCTTCTCATCGAGAAAGCTCTCATCGAAAACGACGCCCACGACGTCGCGAAGTCCCTCATCTTCAAGCGCTCTCTCGAGTCCACTGGCGAGATCTCCGTTGGAGTCGAGCCGCCCGAGCAGATCGCAGTCCGTCTTATTCGACGCAACGGTAACGTCGTACCTTGGTCCGAAAGCAAGATCGAGCAGGCCGTGGCTCGCGCTTTCCTCACTCTCAAGGCCGACCCCGCTCCCGCTCTCAATGTCGCTCACGCCGTCACCAACCGGGTGAAGGAAGGCGACCAAGCCTTCGTTCACATCGAGGACGTTCAGGACCTCGTTCAGGAGGAGCTCATGAAGCAGGGACACTACAAGGTGGCCGCGCACTACGTGCGTTACCGCGATGAGCGCGCCCGCCTTCGTGCTCAAAACCCCATCCCGCCCGAAGACCCCGCACAGGAATCCTTTGTCACCGTCACCACCGATGGCACCTCGGAATTTTGGGACGGCGCCGAGCTCAAAAAACGTATCCAGTTCGCCATGATTGGCCTCAATCTTTCCATGACCGAGGACCAGATCGAGCACGAACTCCGCCGCTCCATTGGCAGTGAAATCTCACGCGACGATCTTAAGCGCACCATCATCCTCAACTCGAAAACCCTCCTCGAGAAGGACGCCGACATGACTAAATTCGCTGGCCGCATCCTCCTTTCCTACATCTACGAGGAAGTCCTCCCCTGGAACATCCAGACCGATGGCATCGAGTCACTCAAGGAAGCACACCGCCAGAATTTCAAGGCCTACCTCCTGCACGGCGTTAAAATCAAACGCCTCAGCCAGGATATCGTCGACCAATATGACCTCGATCGTCTCGCCGATGCTCTCGATCCCTCGGCCGATCTCGACTTCGACTTCCTCGGCATTTCCACCCTTTATGATCGCTACCTCCAGGTCGATAAGACCGGAGCAAAGCACCGCCGCATCGAAACGCCCCAGTTCTTCTGGATGCGCGTCGCGATGGGTCTTTTCAAAGCCGAGAAGACCAACGCCGAGGACTGGGTCATCCGCCTTTACCAACTCTACAAAGGCCGCCGCTTCTGCTCTTCGACTCCGACGCTTTTCAACTCCGGCACTCTCCACAGCCAGCTCTCTAGCTGCTACCTCTACAAGGTCGATGACTCCATCGAATCCATCATGCATCGCGGCATCGCCGAGAATGCCTTCCTTTCTAAGTGGGCCGGGGGACTCGGTGGATCGTGGACTTCCGTTCGCGGAACCGGCGGATACATTCAGGGCACCAACGGGGAGTCCCAGGGCGTTATTCCTTTCCTCAAGCTGCACAACGACCAGCTCATTGCGGTGAACCAGGGTGGCAAGCGTCGTGGCTCCGGCTGTGCCTACCTCGAGTCTTGGCACAATGACATCGAAGATTTCCTTGAGCTCCGCGTCAACACGGGTGACGAGCGCCGCCGCACCCATGACATGAACACAGCCAACTGGATTCCCGACCTCTTCATGAAGCGCATGGAGGCCCGTCAGCACTGGACCCTCTTCCGCGCTAACGAAACTTCCGACCTGCATGATCTCTACGGCAAGGCCTTCGAGCAACGCTACCAAGAATACGAGCAGATGGCCGAGGAAGGCAAAATCTGGTCGCGTAAAATCGAAGCTATCGAGCTCTGGAAGAAGATGCTCAAGATGATCTTCGAAACCGGCCACCCTTGGATTACCTTCAAGGATCCATGCAACCTCCGCAGCCCGCAGGATCACGCCGGTGTCATCCACTCCAGTAATCTCTGCACCGAGATCACTCTCAATACTTCGGACGAAGAAACCGCCGTTTGTAACCTCGGTTCCGTCGTCCTTGATACCCACGTCACCAAGGATGGCATGCTTGATCACGACATGCTCCGCGAGACCGTCACCGTGGCCATCCGTGCGCTCGACAATGTCATCGATATCAACTTCTACCCAACCGAAGCGGCTAAGACCGCGAACTCGCGCCACCGTCCCATCGGGCTAGGTGTCATGGGTCTGCAAAATGCCCTTTTCAAGAAGAACCTTCAGTTTGCCTCCGATGCTGCCGTGGAATTCAACGATGAGTTCATGGAAGCGATTAGCTACTATGCCTACAGCGCAAGCAGCGAACTTGCCGGCGAGCGCGGCACTTACAACAGCTACAAAGGATCCAAGTGGGATCGCGGGATCCTCCCGCAAGACACCGTGGATACCCTCGAAGACGAAAGGGGAGTGGACGTCAAGGTTCCCCGTGGTGGCAAAATGGACTGGCGTCCCGTTCGCGAAAGCATCGCCCAGCACGGCATGCGCAACTCCAACGTTCTCGCCATCGCACCGACCGCCACCATCAGCAACATCATGGGCACCACCCCGTGCATCGAGCCGAACTACACCAATCTCTTCGTGAAGAGTAACCTCGGGGGCGACTTTACCGTTCTCAATTCGGTTCTCGTCAACGACCTCAAGGAAGAAGGCCTTTGGGACAGCGACATGATCGACCAGCTCAAATACTTCAACGGCGAGCTCGCAAACATCGAGGGCATTCCCGAGCACCTCAAGCAGAAGCACCAAACCGTCTTCGAAGTCGGCTACGAATCCATCATCGATGCGGCGGCAAGGCGTCAAAAGTGGATCGATCAGAGCCAGAGTGTGAACCTCTTCCTCGCCACGCCTAACATGAAGAACCTCAGCCACATGTATCGCCACGCCTGGCACACCGGCCTCAAAACCACCTATTACCTGAGAACTCGCCAAGCCAGCGACATCGAGAAGTCCACCGTCGCGAAAGCTGACAAAAAACAATTCACCCCCGAGCAGGTGCAAGCCTGCAGCATCGAAGCAATGATGAATGGTGGGGAGTGTGAGGCGTGTCAGTAGGAATAGCCTAATATCTCAACCCTTGAACCTGTGACCTCAGCGAAGCGCCCCTGGCGATCTCAGCTGAAAGGCTACCGATGGAGTACCTACGACCTTGTCAGCTGCTTTGATCTGAACACTTCCCCAATATCTGCAAGGTTTGAGACGGACAGGGAAACGGCTCGGATTCCAATTTCACCGCTTTTCCAAATAGCGATAACACCCGGTTCTTCTTTGCTATTATTACAACGTAACCCGTGCCTTGCGCCTGACACGGCATGACCGTTGGGCGCCTTTTAAAACCGACCCCCAAAAGGGTCATGCTAATCGGGAAAAAAGTCAGACGCCGTTTGATAAATCTCAAGTTGGACCCACCACTTGTCTCGGCGGTGACTAATTTGTCACCCCAATTATTTTCCTTCGAAGATGGGATTTCTGCGGTAGAGTCAAGTGCCCATTAATCCTCTAACAATATAAAAATTAGTCCGTCAAAATGAGGCCTTCATAATTCCCTCCCGCTTCTTTTTCCCCTGCAACCCTCTTTTTCCACTTGTGCAACTGTTTATGTTAGATTTGCCGATTCACTATGCTGTCACCTTTTTTGTAGTGGCATTTTTTGTCTCGGTGGCTCTCTCCCGGTTTTTCATTTATGCGGGTCCGCGGATGGGCTTGATGGACCTACCCGATAAACGTCGAGTTCACACGACTCCAGTTCCTCGCGCCGGTGGTTTGGCAGTATGGATCACCTTTACCGGAATGCTTTGGGGAACTGCAGCGCTCCTGCCAGAACTTTTTGTTGGCTACGATATGGCTAAACTAATCGCTTGGACGCTTTCGAGCAGTGTCCTCCTGCTGGTTGGTTTGTTAGATGACCGGTTCGGTCTCAAGCCTCTTGTGAAGTTGGGAGGGCAGATCGTTTCGGCTGGGATTTTCTGTTGGATATTCCATGGGAACGGGTTCCCCTTGTTTGGCTACCAATTACCTTTTTGGGCAGCGCTTGTGGTTTTCCTGATCTGGTGTGTGATCATTATCAATGCCTTTAATCTGATCGATGGGCTCGATGGGCTATGCGGTGGTCTGGTGGTCGTGAGTCTCTCCATGATCTTGATTCTCGCTTGGGGGGCTGGATCTTGGGCGGACTGTATTTTTATCCTCTTGATGCTTGGGGCCGTGGGTGGATTCTTGGTTTATAACGTTAATCCGGCACGAATATTTTTGGGAGATACTGGTTCGATGATGCTGGGTTTTTTCATCGCCTCGGCAGTCCCCAATATTGCTGGTGAGCGTGCGCTCATAGGTGCACTCGTGCTTCCGATCGCAATCGCTGGGATTCCTCTGCTGGATGTGATACTGGCGATTTGGCGTCGTGGTTCTCGAAGAGAACTAGAAAAAACGCAGGGCCGTGCCAGCTCGAAAGGAGTTTTTTCAGCAGACAAGGATCACTTGCACCATCGGCTCCTTGCGATGGGCCTGACACAGCGGAAGGTCGCATTGATTCTCCAAGTGGTTGCGGTATTTCTGGCAACTATCTGCCTTCTTCCGATGATCATCGGCGGTAGAGCCCTTGTCGTGACCTTGTTTGGACTCGTCTTCGTCACGCTTTTTGGGTTTCGATTTTTCGCAAGGATTGAGCTAAGGGAAGCGGGCACGTTGATGCAGGTGAAGATCAGGAGCCGGACACTCGGCCTTTCAAATCGGGGCCTTCATTTTTTCTACGATGTGTGCGCTCTTATTGGAGCTTGTTTTTTAGCGATGACGATCGAAACCAATTTTGGTCATCGCTTGGAGGGCCAGCATGTTTGGTCAATCAATTACCTTCTGTGTTTCGTTATCATTGGGCTGATCTTATTGAAGGTTGCGCAAACCTACCGGCGGGTTTGGAGTCGACCGACCTTTGGTGATTTTTTTATTGTGGGCGTTCTCATCTCCATGACGGGTCTGTTGACTTCCCTGATTTGGTCAATCAATGCCGTTAATGTGACCTGGGCTGATTATCGAGCTGGTTTGTTGGCAGGGCAGTTCGCAATCTGGCTAATATTACTTCCCCGGGCGGTCCCGGTGATGTTACGTGAATTTGAAGTTTGCGCTGACCGTCGTGCTTCACCCGATCAGGATAAATCCAAAAAGCGTGTCTTAATCTACGGCGCGGGTGCGCTGGGGGCGCACCTTTGTGATTTTCTCAAAGTGGGAAGTACCAAGCAAATTCAATCGTTTCAAATCGTCGGCTTTTTAGATGACCACCGGAGTCTTAAGGGGAGGTTGTTTCGGTGTTTCCCGGTTTTTGGGGGGCTTGACCAGCTTCCCAAGTTGTCCAAAACAGAACAGCTGGATGGCTTGGTGTTGACGATCTCAGATCTCTCCGTTGAACAATACGAAAAGCTTTTAGGTGTCACAAAATCTCTCGATCTCAATCTTTATCGCTGGGGCACTGGTGAAGATATTAGTCCTGTGAGTCCACAATTGGAAAAGCGCTTCAAAAATGGGTTCGATTTCCAAATTTTAACAAGATAGGTGGTAGATCGAATGAGCTCCTGTAGACGTGATAAACTTGATAATTTTCAAGCAAACGTAAAAGCGCTTTGACTGGAGAAGCGATCTTGCCTTCTCACGAACAATCAAGAGATGTATTTCATGAAGGCAGTCCATGGGTCATTCATTCCCTTTTCTTTTTGATCGAGTTTCCCAGGAGGGAGAAGTAGACGGAAATTGTCGGTTTTATCAGCTGACCTTGTCGGCTTGAGGGGAGAGAACCGCCAACTCGAGTCGGTGGATGCCGCCCTCATGAGCTGGGCCAAGGCAGCTGATTGGCCTGTTTTGGCGGCTGGAAATCCTGAGGGGTTCGAGCATCGCATCTCGGTGGTTATTTATCGGGTCAATGGTGATGTTTCACTGACCCTGCTTGCAAAAAAAACTCAGCAGGTGCGCGAGTCAGTTTATTCTCGAGAGAGTTTCCAGGTGGGACTCGCTCTGCAAATTCGCAAACGGTCATTGGTTTAATCATCGCCCGGAACGCAATTGGCTGATGAGCGATGAAAGCCAGGAGAATCTCAGAAGATTAGACTCACTTTGGAAAGTGCTTGGCGCAAAATTCTAGGTGAAGTTCTTGCCAGGATTTTCCATTTTTGATCTTTGGGAGTTCGTTCCTTCCGCCGCCATAAACGACGTAGGGAATTTTGAGTGCCTTGGCCTTCTCGGCGATTAGAAGAGCCTGTTTGGGCGGATGGATGTAGTCGGTGGGCTTGGCATTCGAGTAGAGGAAGAGAGGGGCCTCCCCCTTGTCCATGTAGCGGATGGCAAATTCCCTCGTGCCTATGGGCTGCATGATTCCGAGGACGACAGCGGGTTTGGAACTCTGTCTGGAGACCTGGTCTTTCGCTTTGCTGTCAGCGAAATCATCATGATATCCTAGGAACTGGCTAATTAAAGCGCCGGCGGAAACTCCTCCACAGCAGAGTTGGTCGGGGTTGATGTTCCATTCCTTAGATTTTGAACGAATGAACTGCACGGCTCTGGCGCAGTGGTCTACGATGTCGCGATAGCCCATTTCTTCTCCAAGGAAGGGGTAGTTGCAGCTGACGACAGCGTAGCCGGCCTTGCGATAGGTGTTGAGAGTAAGGGCGTCTTGACGTTCGATGGATCGCTTGTCACCTTTGCGAAATCCGCCTCCATGGAACCAGACCAATACCGGGGCCGGTTTGCTTTTTTTAAGGGCCGGCCAGAAATCGAGGACGTTGCGTTCGTGTTTTATGTCGTATTTGATGTCGCGCTGGGGTTCCGCGGCGGAGAGGGGAATTGAAAGAAAAAGGAGAAGGCCGAGGATGTATTTCATAGGGGCCGCGAGTCAACAGAATGATTCTTTTGCTGTCGATACAAAGCGACAAAAAGAAGAGGGAACCCCTTTTCTCCCTTTAAATCCGCCTAGCGCTGACATTGCGCTAACCATCACGGCCGATTGAAGGGCTCCGCCGATCGACTACCCTAAGGCATGGTGATCTCCAGACGAAGAAAGCGGGAGATTTCTTCATCACTTGAGGAGGAATCTCGGACCGTCTTCCACTCTTGGCTACCGATCACTTCACTATCCAGCTCAATTACGGTGGCATCAGACCATGAATTCATGAACTTGCTGGCCGTCACCTTCCCCAGAGCGGCATTGGCATGAAGGCTCCTCGGGTAACGCATGTGGAGATGCTTGTCTTCGAACCAAGTGCGGACTTTGTTGGCATCGGAATTTACGGGACTTGTGCCGAGAAAGAACTCCGCCCAACCGTTCAAGCCGTCCTTGTCCGTGTCTGCAAGTTTGCCGGAGACTGCCTCGTTCGCCAAATCCGAGGGACTGTACCACAGGGATTGCCATCCCAGGAACACATCCTCCCCAATCCCCACCGCCGCGCTGGGGGAAACACGCGTAAACCGATCATCGGGTTCAATGGTGACCACGAGCCGTTCGGCAGGATCAGCATCCGTATCGGCAAGAGCATTCACTGTAAGAATCTTTGAGCTTTCTTGCGGCAAAAAGGTCAAGGTTGTTGGCAACTCTGTCACATCAACTGCGTTCGTGGCACTACCGGTCCAGCTCAAGTCGAGGACGAGTGTGTCATCAAGTGGCCCTGATCGCACGAATTCGATCACTCCGTCATTGGTGCTGTCTTCGACTGCCACTGAATCCAACGCGGTCACTGAAACCGTGGCAGCAATCAAACTCACCTCATGGAACGTGACCGAATTGATCTCTTTGGTATCGTCGGTATGGCCTCCCAAGAAGAGCCCAACTTCAAGCGGCCCTTCTTGCAGAAAGCTTCCGGCCGCATGCGCCAACGTCCAACTGTTGCCATTGCTGGAATAGTATCCGCGAAGTGTATCGCCGTTGCGAGTCAGGCGCAGATACCTGCGTAGCAGGCTGGTAGCCGTGACCTTCGTATCAATCGCGTCTCCCTGGTTCTGCCTGCCCCAGACACGTACACTGGGCCGCTCCGCCCCGGTTGCCATGACGCTGAACATCGCCGAGTCATCGTCCAAGTTTTCCCGGGCCATCAATCCGGAAAGCATGATCTTGTTCCTTCCTTCCAATCGGGGATCGTCGACCTTCGCAATCAGTTCAAAGTCCCCTTCAAGCTCCTGATGCACAAAGACAATATTGTCTTCGCGCTGCCTCAGGAATCCTGAAGACCCAAGCTCGAACGTCGAGTTGTCCTGCCTTGCAAAACCTTCCTGATAAACGGTGCCGAGATTGATCTGGTCCCAATCATCGGCAAGCTGGTCGTCTAAGCTGAACTGAAGAATATAGTCACGGATCATGGCAACGGCCTCGTCATGCACGATGTTCTTTCCAATAGGAGGCATTTGCTCTCCGCCCAGGGTTCCCAAGCGTTGATGCACGAAGGAATTGTCGGGATCTCCAGGGACAACCAGCACGTTGCCGGTGTCCTCGTATGTCCCTCCGTTGATCAAACCTTGGGCAACGAACGGTGTGTCGAAGCGGGCATCAAAAAGGGCCCGAACTCCTCCGGGTTGATGACAATGCGAACAGTTGGCGTCCAGATAGGAACGCAGCTTGTTTTCCAGCGATTCCGCATCTTCAACAGCGACCAGTGCAGGAGTTTCTTGAAGGTCTTGGACGGTGAACGGCTGGATGAGACCTGCTTCACTCCAGGCAATCAACTGGTTCTCGTCGGCGCCGGTTTCCGCACATTGCACTGTCAGGTTGAGTTGGCGGCTGTTGACTCCGAGAACGAACCCTGATTGCGAGGTATGGCATTGCATACACTGGGTTCGGCTAGGATAGTCCCAAGTCTGCAACCGGGTGTCTCCCGAGGCATCTGTTATCTCGATCTCCTCGGTAAAACCATCGACGCCAACGAGGTCTGCATCGTTATTGTCAGGGCGCCATCGGTAGGTCAATCCGTATGCAGCGCCTTGGTTATCAAGGACCAGGAAGCGGGTCTCCAGGCGGCGAAGCACCTCGGGGTCACGCTCATCGACAACAAGATCAAAGTGTTTGACGAACACGGTTCCTGCCGGGAAAAACCAATCGTATTCCGGAGTCCACACCGCCTGCTCGAGAGTTGGCTGATATGGCTCACCATCGTTCGGAATGATCATCCAACGCTTCTTCTTGGCGGCATCCGACCACAAGGGGGAATTGACTTCGTAAGGCGTCAATGAGGGCGCGGTAACAAAGTTGTGAAGGTCGGTGAACGCCCCAGTTTCCGAGAGCAACAAGGGAAAAGCCGGCGCCGTATTGCTGTTTTCCACCAACTTGAATATCTTTCCATTGGAATCGAGCTGGGCGACATAAATCTCTCCTTCATGGTCTTCCGAGAACCCTGCCATCGCCGCACCATATGTATTCGGAGGCGGCGCCATGGGCAACTCAGCCAGAATGGAAACTGTCATGTCATCGTTCTGAGGATCCTGCAGAGAGTAGATGATACCGCTTCCGAAGTCAGCGAACAGGTACTGTCCTCCGAGTTGATCAGCGTAAGCCGAACCCCGATAGGTGTAGCCACCAATAATTGCGTTGGAAACATCATGACGAAAGGTGTGAATCGGGGGCTGGTCTGAACCAATGAGCGGCGTCGGGGTTTCGCTGCGCACGATATCTCCCTCCCTGTAACTCCATTGGTAGTTGCCGCCTGGCACGATCCGGTTGATCTCTTCGACCAAGGATTGTCCAACCTCTCCGGCAAACATGGCTCCGGTTTCGTGGTCGACGGTCACTCGAAACGGATTGCGGAGTCCAAGCGCATAAAACTCACCCAAGGCTCCGGGAACGCCGACGAACGGATTGTCGTTCGGGATGTAGTAGTTTGCGGTGCTTCCATGCAACGGTTGTTTCCCGATCGGATGGCTGAGTGCGGGATCCATGTTCACGTCGATACGGAAGATGCCGCTGAAGAGCCGCTCATCGATTTGCTGGATATTGTCCGGCCTGTTGCCATCGCCCACTGAGAAGTACAGGAAGCCATCAGTGGGCCCGAAGAACAAGGCTCCGCCGTGATGAATCCCGCCAGTAAACTGGTCTATGAGGATGCTTTCCGAATCCGGTTCGATAAGAAGGCTGGAATCCGGGTCGGTGACGGTGTACCGGGCAAGGCGCCACCGCTGAGTAAAGGAAGGCTCTGGGAGCGGGCCGCCGGGCCTTGTCGTATGGATCAAATAGATATAGCCCCGATTCGGAGATCCCGGTTCCCCAAACTCCGGGTGCAATGCCACCGCTTGAAGACCTGACTCACCACTCGTGGTAGTGACGGTTCTAAGATCCAGTGCAATTTTCTTAGTATCTTCGCTGAAGCCATCTTCAAGGAGCCATACCTGTCCCTTCTTTCCCCACACATAAAGAGAGGCGCTATTCGGCACCGGTACAAATCCCATTGGTTGATCGAACACCAATCCTCCGCCATCGCCCATCGGAAATGCCTGTTCCAGTTTCCAGTCCCGGTTCGAGTTGGGAGTTGCAGCGGGGAACACCCCGTTGAGAAAGCCGTCCACGGGCACACGCGGCGGCGCGGCGGTGAGTGACGGCTGTGTGCAGATTGCAACGATTTGAAGAGCAAGCAATTGCTGCACGATGCGTTTGAGGCCTGACTTCATCGCCATCGTTTTCCGGTTTGGTATATGCATGTAAAGCTTCGGGAGCATTTGATTCTCATGCTACGGTCTATGTCGCCGAGTGGGCGAGCAAAACCTGAAAAAGGCGGGGATTCAAGCTATTCCTAAACAATTGCTGCTAGGAATTTGCTTTTGGGGGAAAGGGCCGCAATAGGCAAGGTCGGGCGAAGTTCATGGGGAGAAAGCGGGTTATGTATCCAATTCTTATCAATAAAGTTGAAAAGAAAGGGCGCACGAAGAATGAGTTAAATAAAGTGATTGAGTGGCTGACTGATATCGATGAAAAGAAATTGAAGTTTCTCATCGAATCCGGAGTGACCTACAAAGAATTTATGGATCGGGCGAAAATCCACCCAAACGCTCACCTGATTACGGGAATGGTCTCCGGATATCGCGTCGAAGACATGGGGGACGCTTTTATTAAGAAAAGGGAACTGATGCGATCCCAGGAAACGGAGCCAAACCGATATAGATGAATTGAGTTGGTCGGACCGGGGTAAAATACCCGATAATACGACTAAACGGAAAAGAAGACACCTGAGTGCCAAGTTCAAGGTCCGGATCGGGAAAGAAGTTCTGGAAAAGGAAAAAACGATTCAACAGATTGCTCAGGAGAATGACATCGCTCCAGCCCAAGTGAGTGGCTGGAAGAAAGAGCTCGAAGAGCGTCTTATCGAGATTTTCGAGCGCAAGAACAGCCGTGCTGAACCCGCTCGGAAGGTAGAACAGCGGGCCTCGATATTGGAGCGCAGAGTTGGCTAACTCCTCATTGAGAAGGAATTTCTGGAAAAAAAGTGCGAACCTCGATCGTCTTCAATGGATCTATCACGAGGCCCATTGCTCCACCGTGGAAGCCTGCCTGACCAAAAAATATGGTTACGATGTCTGGCAATAGCGCATGAAATCCTTTCTATTACCAAATAAGTGTCTGGAATTTTTAATCCATAAATCAAAACATGGACCCCAAAAGTTTTCTTCTCACGCTTGCTCTCTCGACGGCTATTGCGCAGGCAAACAAAGCGGTGGATTTCGAAATGCAAATCCAACCAATTCTAGAAAAGAATTGTACGAAGTGCCACGGCGAGAAGAAGAAAAAAGGCGGGCTCCGGCTCGACCGTCCCGCCGCCATCCTTAAAGGCGGCGATTCGGGCGAGCCTCTGTTTGTTGTTGGTAAACGAAAAGAAAGCCACCTCCACAAAGTGGTGAGCCGGGAAGATCCCGATGAGGCGATGCCACCCAAAGGTAAGGACGCGCTTTCTCCAGAAGAGGTGGAGTTGATCGGACGCTGGATCGATGAAGGCGCGAAGCTCCCTGGCGGGAATGAAGCCACTGTTCTCACCACCGATCATTGGTCGTTTCAGCCGATTGCGAAAGAACACAAGCACGGAGCGGTCGATGCTTTTCTCAACGAAGCGCTGAACGCAAAGAAATTGACCGCAAACGCGATGGCCGATCGACATACCCTAATGAGACGGCTTTATCTCACCATGTTGGGGCTCCCGCCCGCTCCCGAGGAGATGGAGGCCTTCCTTTCTGACCCATCATCCAAGGCCTGGGATGATCTCGTCGATCGGGTCCTCGCAAGCCCTCATTACGGCGAGCGTCTTGCGCGGCACTGGCTTGATCTCGTTCGCTTTGCCGAAAGCAACGGATTTGAAACAAACCGCGAGCGCCCGAGCGCCTGGCGTTTCCGGGACTACATCATTCAGTCGTTTAACAACGACAAACCCTTCGATCGCCTCATCAAGGAACACCTCGCCGGCGATGCTCTCGGTGCGGATCTAGGCACAAGCTTTCTGGTGGCCGGACCCTACGATATCGTCAAAAGCCCCGATCCCAACCTCACCTTGATGCAACGTCAGGACGAGCTGGCCGATATGATCAACACCACCGGAACTGCTTTTCTCGGCCTGACCATCGGCTGTGCCCGCTGCCATAATCACAAATTCGATCCCATCTCACAACGGGACTACTATTCCATGCAGGCTGTTTTTGCCGGGGTCCGGTTTGGCGAGCGAGCGATCAAAAATCCGCCTAGCGAAGAACAGAAGAACCAACTAGCTGGACTACGTTCATCGTTGGCCAGAGTGGAACGGGAGCTCGCTGACTTACGTTCGATGGCCGCAAAGTCGGATGAAGGGACAAAGCAGCTGCGTCCGCCCGTGACCGCGAAGTTCAATCGCGAAAAATTCCCGCCCCAGGAAACGAAGTTTGTTCGCTTCACCATTCGCAAGACCAACAGCGTCGAACCCTGCCTCGATGAGTTGGAGGTCTTCACTCCCGCTGGCGAAAATGTCGCCATAAACACTAAAGGAACGATCCCCACTGCCTCCGGAAGTTATTCGGGTAATCCTATCCACCAACTGGCCCACATCAACGATGGCAAGTTCGGCAACAGCTGGAGCTGGATCTCCAACACACCAGGCACCGGTTGGGTTCAACTCGAGCTGCCCAAGCCAGCGACGGTGGAACGCATCGAATGGGCCCGCGATCGCGAGGGACGTTTTCGAGATCGACTCGCTATCGACTATACCATCGAACTTTCCATAGATGGAAAAACGTGGACTGCCGTGGCAAGTTCCCGCGATCGCCAACCCTACGGTGGTCAAGCTGATCCTGCAGCTTTCCTCGCCAAACTGGCACCACCCGCGGCTTCCCGGGCACGAGATTTGATGTCGAGAGAAAAGACCCTGCTGATCAAAATATCGGAATTGGAAAACGGCGTGAAAGCTTGGGTCGCCAACTTCGGCGCACCCGGTGCCACGCATCGACTTTACCGTGGTGATCCGATGGCGAAGCGAGAAGAAGTGTCTCCCGATGCTCTCGGAGTGATCGGCTCGCTTGGACTCGATACCCAAACCCCCGAGCAAGATCGACGCCTCGCTCTCGCGAACTGGATCGCTAACAAAGGCAACCCTCTCACCGCCCGCGTGATCGTGAACCGCCTCTGGCAATATGTATTTGGCACCGGCATTGTCGATACCCCGAGCGACTTAGGCACCAACGGCACCCGTCCTACCCATCCGGAATTGCTCGACTGGCTCGCCGCCGATTTCATGGCCCACGGTTGGTCGATCAAATACACCTTGCGGCTCCTTCTGACTTCCGAGGCTTTCCAACGATCAAGCGAAAGCCATTCATTTTCCGCTCGCTTCGATGCCGATAGTCGCTTCCTCTGGCGCTTTCCTCCGCGGCGTCTTGAAGCCGAAGTGATCCGCGATTCGATTCTCTCGGTTGCTGGAACACTCGATCTCAAGATGGGCGGGCCGGGGTTTCATCTCTTCGATGTCGATCGCGAAAACGTGGTTCATTACCACGCCAAAGAAAAGACCGGTCCAGCGGAGTGGCGCCGCATGATATACCTCTATAAAATCCGACAAGAACGAGATGCAGTTTTTGGGGTTTTCGATTGCCCCGATGGCAATCAGGTTATCCCCAAGCGCACCCGTTCCACTACCCCGTTGCAAGCCCTAAGCTTGTTCAACAGCCAATTTACCATGCAACAGGCGGAGAAGTTCGCCGAACGAGTGAAGGACGATACGGATCCGGTAGTTCGCGTTTACCAACTCCTCTATCAGCGCAAGCCCGACCCGGCAGAGCTCATAGATGCAAAGGAGTTTTCCTCCCAACACGGCCTTATCGCTCTTTGCCGAGCCATGCTCAACACCAACGAATTTCTCTTCATCTTCTAAATGATCGACCGACGTCATCTTTTCGACCGCCGCCATTTCTTGTCACACTCCGTAAACGGACTGGGCGGGGTGGCGCTAGCTTCCTTATTGGGTCGGGACGGGCTTTTAGCCGACGAGCTGAAGCGGGAGAGCGCACCGGGGAAGTTTCCCGTTCGTCCTGAAATCGACCCTGCTCGTCCCTACGCCCCCCGATTGTCACATCATCCAGCGAAGGCGAAGCAGGTCCTGATGATTTTTTGCTCCGGCGCCATCAGCCAAGTCGATACGTGGGACTACAAACCGGAGTTGATCAAACGACACGGCCAGCCGATGCCTGGGGGAGACAAGCTCATCACTTTTCAGGGCGCCCAAGGGAATTTGATGAAGAGCCCGTGGGAATTCAAACCGCGTGGGCAAAGTGGGAAGATGGTCACCGATCTCATTCCACGACTCGGCGAGCTGGCCGACGAGATGTGTTTCCTGCACGGGTTGACCGGCAAGACCAACACGCACGGGCCGGGCGAGAATTTCATGTGCACCGGTTTCACTCTCGATGGATTTCCCAGTGCCGGAGCGTGGACCACATACGCGCTCGGGAGTGAAGCTGAGGACCTCCCTGCTTACGTTGCCATTCCCGATGTTCGGGGTACTCCACAGTCTAGTGTCAATTGTTGGGGGCCGGGCTTCCTCCCCGCGGCTTTCCAGGGCACGAGCTTCAACGCCGCCAAACCGGTGCGCAACATCGCCATCCCAAACAGCATAGGCGAAACCACCGACGCAGCCACCCGTGCCTTCCTGCAACGACAGAATCAACGTCACCTACAAAACCATCCGGAAGATAGCCAACTGGCCGCCCGAATTGCGAGCTATGAACTGGCCGCCCGCATGCAGATGAGCATCCCGGAACTTTCCGACCTAAGCCGCGAACCAGACTCGGTGCTCAAGGCCTATGGCGCCAGCGACACTGGTAATAAAATCCTCGATCTACGCGCGGCCTACGGACGCAACTGTATTCTTGCTCGGCGACTCATTGAGCGTGGAGTACGCTTTGTACAGCTTTTCAATGGAGCTTATCAAACCGGGGGCGAGGGAGTGAGCAACTGGGATGGCCACAAGAAAATTAAGGAGCAATACGATATTCATGGTCCGATTCTCGATCAACCAACCGCAGCTCTTCTCAAAGATCTCAAAACGCGCGGACTTCTCAACGACACCCTCGTTGTGTTTTGTTCCGAGTTTGGAAGAATGCCTACTTTCCAAAAGGGAGCGAGCGGTCGCGATCACAACCCGAAGGGTTTTACTGCCTGGATGGCCGGAGCTGGCGTCAAAGCTCCATTCACCTATGGCGCTACCGATGACTTCAGCTATCAGGCCGTCGAAGGTGTGACGACGGTCTACGATTTCTACGCCACCATCCTCCACCTTCTCGGCCTCGATCACGAACGGCTGAGCTTCTACCACAATGGGATTGAACGTCGCCTTACGGATGTTCACGGGAAAGTGATTCGAGAAGTGTTGGGGTAGACTTGAGATCAAGGGATTACCAATTCGAAATTTTTCAGACTTTTCACGAGCTTCGGCGGTATGACTTTTCCTCTTGGGGCATCCTTAGTGTTGACTCATAAGTCTCGATGGAACAATAAACTATCGTCTACTTTCTATTATGTCGCGCTACGTTTCACTATCCTGGGCCTTTCCCAAATATTCTATCCAAAAAGCTTTCGTCACCTTCACCCTAATCGCACTCAGCGCTTTCAATGCTGCAGCTGAGTTTGGCCCTCAGCGGATCATTACGGGCAACGCGGGCGGCGTAATTGAGGCAGCTTATCTGGACCTTGAAGGAGATGGAGACCTCGATTTTTTTACCGCAGATCTCAGCGATGACCAAATCACCCTTCATAGGAACAACGGTAATGGAACATACTCTTCAAGCGCTTTCCTCGATGGCTTGAATAATCCCGGTAATGTCCATGCCGCAGATATTGACCAAGATGGCGACCTTGATCTGGTCATGGTCGGATCAGGGAACATCACTCCCTTCGGCATCTTCAGCTCCGAGCTCGCCGTAGCCAGAAATGCTGGCGGAGGAAACTGGTCAATTGCCTACACCAACACAAATGTCCCCGGACTCTGGGATGTCACGACAGGCGATTTGAACGGTGACGGGAACTTGGACCTCGTCTACTGTCTTGGAGGAAATTTCGACCAGATTGGCTGGCAAGCCGGCAATGGAAGTTTTGGTTTTGGTCCAGTACGCGCAATTAGCACGGGAACTGCAACAGGCGACGAACCCCGGGACATCCACTTGGCCGATGTTGATGGAGATGGCGACCTCGATGTTCTTGGCTGCAACTATCTGAGCAATGATTTGTCTCTCTACCGAAATAACGGCAATGGAGTTAGTTGGAGTCGTCAAATACTCGAATCAGGAGCATCGGGGGTAAGGAAGGTCGTTACCGCAGACCTCAATGGGGACGGTGTTCTCGACGTAGTCCGGACTACAGTTATCAATGGTCAACTCGCCTACCTGCCTGGTCGAGTAACCGGAGGATTTGGCAGTAAGAGAATCATCCACACCTTTCCCACCCAGCCAACAGGGGGCGGAATCTTCGGCTCGGATCCCCTTGGGCCCCGCGGCTTTGATGTCGCCGACTTTGATGGCGATGGCGACCTTGATATCTTTTCTGCGTCGGAAGTCGGAGGGCAGGTAAGCCTGCACGAAAACACAGGTTCCGGCGTTTTTAGCGCACCCACCATGATCACCAGCACTGCCTCCGGAGTGAATTTTGTCAAGGTGGTCGACGTGGATGGAGACGAAGATCTGGATGTGGTGGCTGTTTCTCCGACAACTAATCGGGTCACATGGTATGAACAACTGGGCACTGGGCCCACTGAACCCTTCCCGCCGCTAGGTATTGATATAGACAATCAAAGAATCACTGTTTCTTGGCCCACTAACCAAGGGCTGCGCTACCAAGTCCAGCGCTCTACCGATCTCTCCCGCTGGTTCAATGTGGGCGCCTCGAGGGCAGGCACAGGAAACCCTATGACCTATTTGCGTTCCCTGAATCCGGCCTCTTCTCGCAAGGAGTTCTACAGAGTTATCATCCGCTAATAAGTTCAGACTGATATTACGTTGTTGTTGCACCCCGGCACCGGCCCCGGAATGGTCTGTCTCCTGCTATCCAAAGAGGGCCCATGAAGGCTTGCGATTCTTATATGCCAGAAAGCGGGCGCACAAAACATCCGGATGTCGGTGGGATCCCAAGGGCGGAAATCGAAGCGCTAACCTGAAAGAGCCGACCGCACTCGGGCCGTTTCATTCCGCATGCTCAGAAATCTCCTTCCTGTTTTCGCCGCTGTGCTCTGCGCTGCCGGCCATACCGCGGAGCGTCCGAACGTCGTGATGTTGCTCGCCGACGATCTCGGGTGGAAGGACATCGGCTGTTATGGTGGTCCCGTGAAAACTGCGGCGCTCGACCAACTCGCGGCCGGTGGCACACGTTTTACCGACTTCTACTCCGGCTGCGCCGTTTGTTCGCCCTCGCGCGCCACCTTGCTTACCGGCCGCCACCACATCCGCGCCGGCGTCTACAGCTGGATCCATGACGCCAGCCAGAACTCGCACCTTCTCGAACGCGAGATCACGCTTGCGGAAATCCTCAGAGGACAGGGATACGCCACTGCGCACATCGGTAAATGGCACCTCGGCCTGCCGTCGAAGAAACGCAGGAAACCAACGCCCGATCAGCACGGATTCGACTACTGGTTCGCCACTTGGAACAACGCCGAACCCAGCCACCACAATCCGAAAAACTTCATCCGCAACGGTAAGCCGGTCGGCAAAATTGAGGGTTATTCGTGCCAACTCGTCGTCGACGAAGCCATCACGTGGCTCGACCAACACCGCGCGAAAGACACGCCGTTTTTCCTCAACGTCTGGTTCCACGAACCCCACGCACCCATCGCCGCACCCGACGATATCATCTCCGGCTACGGCACGCAAAAAGACAAGGCTGCCGTTTACTCTGGCACCATCGACAACACCGACCGCGCCATCGCCCGGCTTTTGGAAAAGCTCGCTAAAGTTGACAATCCTGAGAACACGCTCGTGATCTATGCCTCGGACAACGGGAGCTACCGCCACGATCGCGTCGGCCACCTACGGGGCGCCAAGGGCCGCAACTGGGACGGTGGTATCCGCGTACCCGGCATCTTCTCGTGGCCCGGAAAAATCACTCCCGCCAAGGTCCTCTCAGAGCCCGCCGGCCTGGTCGATGTGCTGCCCACCGTCTGCGGGCTGCTCGGCATTCCGAAGCCCCCGATCCACCTCGACGGTAGCGACCTCTCGCCGGTGCTCACCGGAAAACCTGATGCCTTCACCCGCCATCAGCCGCTTTTCTGGCATCTTCAGAAGTCGCGCCCCGTCGTTGCCATGCGCGACGGCGATTACTCGCTCGTCGCCGATCCCGACTACAAACTCAGTACGAGCAATATGTTTCGCGAAGCGTGGATCCCGAAGGTCAAATCGGGCGGCTACACCAACTTCCGCCTCTACAATCTGAAAAAGGACCCTGGCCAGCAGATCGACCTCGCTTCCGAAAAGCCTGAGATCATGGCGAAACTCAAAGCGCGCCTGTTGGAAATCAACGCCAGCATCATGGCCGACGGCGAGGACTGGCATCTCAAGTGAGCTGGGCTGGGACTCCATCGCTTTGAAATTGAGTTGCCGGATCTGCGGATCAGACGCCAGCCGAAATTCCCATCACTCCATTCGATCCCTCCGAGGATATGCCATTCAAAAAAGCCGCCTTGCGAAAAAGGAGGCGATAGATTGAACTCCTTTACTCGAGTTGTGGGGAAATCCCCACTTTCAAAACATTCTTTCCTATGAAGGTCACCACCCTATCCACTTGCCTAGCCCTTTTTGTCACCTCCTTCACCGTTGGTCATTCTGCTGCTAAAGATGACGGTGAAGTTATCCCGCTCTGGGTTGACGGAGCTCCGGGATTTGAGGACAAGAAAGATGAGGTAGAGGTTGAGGAGAGGGGTAGCGTCACCAACGTTCACTACCCGACCTTGACGGCCTTCCGCCCGCCGAAAGAGAAAGCCAATGGCGTTGCAATTGTGATTGCTCCGGGCGGGGGCTTGCGAAAGCTTGGGATGAAGGGTGGGGGATACGATCCCGCGAAGTTCCTGGCCTCTCACGGTTACACCACCTTTGTCTTGAAGTATCGTCTCTCTCGCCAACCAGGAGTTCCCTACAAGTTTGAGGAACACGTTCTACAGGATGGCCAGCGTGCGATCCGGACGGTTCGGCATCAGGCGAAGAAATTTGGCATTAATCCCCAGAAGGTGGGTATGCTGGGTTTCTCGGCAGGGGGGGAAGTTGTTTCCATCACCTGCTATAAACCTGGCGAGGGAAACCCCAAGGCCGATGATCCGGCCGATCGCCTCTACGCAAAGCCGAATTTCCAAATGCTGGTCTATCCTGGCCCGGTCGGCATACCATCCAAACTCCCGAATGATACGCCGCCGGCTTTTCTCGTCATCGCTGCCGATGACAATCACACCAGCGTGCTGATGAACCTGATGCATCGCTTCCGCGAGATCGGGGTCGACTACGAGACCCACATCTATGCTAGGGGAGGACACGGCTTTGGGATGGGAACACGGTCCAAGCGACGCAGCATTCAGAAATGGCCCGACCGGATGCTCGACTGGCTCCACGACGAAGTGTTGAACAAGATTCCGAAGTAAAAACGAAAGGATGCGGGCCGATCCGAACAGTTGGTAACGGTGACCTGATGGAATCAGTGGTTATGATTCTACTCATTTTCAGGAGAAACCTCCCTAATCGCTCACTTCTTTCTCGTTTCAGGAAACGGTGTCACCGAAACCCGGTTTGCATAGGCCGCCCACTCAGCGGCGAGTTTTTTGACAAGCTCGGGATGCTTGTCCGCTAAATTTACTGATTCACTCCGATCATTCAACAGGTCGTAGAGCTCCCATGAAATTTTCCCAGCGCGGTCATTTTCCGTGACCAGCTTCCACTTTCCCCGCCGAACGGCAGCATGGGTTTCATGTTGCCAAAACAAGGCCCGGTCATCACCTGCCTTAGTTGATTTCCGCCAGAATGGCAGCATGCTCCGTCCCTCCAAAGGCAGTCGTTTCTTCCCTTGATAGACCAACAATGGCTTTGCCCCGGCCACCTCCAACACCGTTGGCATCACATCAATCAAATGATTTGGTCCCGTTTTGATCACCTTTCCCTTCTCCAGCAATCCATTCGGCCAATGAGCAATCAACGGCGTTGCGATTCCTCCTTCATGAACGAATTTTTTAAACTTCCTGAATGGTGCATTGGAATAGGCAGCCCAACCCTGGCCTTGCGAAGTGGCCCACCCGCTCTCCTTCTTCCATTTATCATAGTTGTCCTTGCTATAGCCCGCTCCTCCGACGGTGTCACGATGCGACCATGCGCCCGCTTCTTTCCTTCCTCCAGGAATGAAAGTTCCTTTCTCAAATCGTCCTTTTGTATAGTCATACTTTCCACCTTCGAAATGAGTTCCAAACACCCCCATCTCTCCAGAACATCCATTATCCGACATAAACAAGATCAAGGTGTTTTCAAAGACACCCTTCTCCTTGAGCTGGCCAACCAAGCGACCGATGTTCTCATCCATGTTGTCGATCTGGGCATTGTAAATGGCCCGGCGAAATAAGATCTCCTTCTTCACTTTGTCCGGTAAATTCGCCCACTTTGGCAATTCGCCGAATTCCACCCCGGTCTGCAGCCCGGGAATAATTTGCATGTTGTTAAAATAGCGCACAAGCGGAAGCCGTTGGCCCGGCGGCACCACACCCATCTTCTTCTGACGAGCCAATTTCTTCTCCCGCATCTCGTCCCATCCCATTCCAAACTCGGTTACCCATTTTGGATCGGCAAACTTCCTTTCATACTTCGAGATCGTTTCGTCTGGGGCTTCCAGAGGAAAGTGTGGCGCATTATACGCCAGATATAGAAAGAAGGGCTTCTCCTTCCTAGAAGCCTCGTCGACGTAGCTCATCGCCACGTCAGTGAAATAGTCGGTCGTGTAAAAAGCCTTCCCTTCCTGATACGGATTCTTCAAATCCGTAAGTTTATTGTCGCCTTTGATCAGCAATTTCCCGTCACGATAAATATCGCATCCGCTTAACACCTTCCAGTAGCTGTCGATATGAGTCCGCACTACGGTGGAACGATCAAAGCCTCTGTTTTCAGGCAAGGAATGGGGTGGTGGATTGCGATGTGCTGCAACGTGCCATTTCCCCGAAACCAACGTCAGATATCCATTCTCCTTGAGAGCCTCCGCTAGGGTCACTCCGTTTTCGTTCAACGATCCTTCGTAACCCTTTCCCCAATTCCGATAAGTCATGAAACCGATACCCGCCTGATGTTGGTAGAGTCCGGTCAACAAACACGCTCTCGACGGACAGCAGCGCGCCGCATTGTAAAATTGCGACATTCGAACTCCCGCTGCTGCCAAGGCATCTAGCTGTGGCGTCTCGACCTCTCCTCCATAGCACCCTAAATCCGAATAACCTAAATCATCGGCCAGAATGACGACAATGTTCGGACGATCTTCGGCGCAACACAATTGAGACCACAGACAGACAAACGATGCCCATCGAGTAATGAGAAATTTCATGATCAAACGACGATCACTCATGACACAAAATCCCACGCTTGTGGAACAAGCTTCAATCTCGTGATTCTCTCTTCATATCTTCAAAGAAACATACCAGCGCTCCAAAATGAAAAATCGTTTGGAGTCGCAGAGCCAGAATGGCGACTCTATTGCTCTGTGATGAAGATGTTCCGGAAGTAATGTTGGCCACCCCCGGGGACCTCGGCTTGAATCGCGATGAAGCCGGCTTCAAGATCCTGAAGCCCGTCACATTGCCAGGCTTTCTTGCCATTGATTTCAAGTGAGATTTTCGAGCCCTTTACGGTCAGCTTGAATTTGTTCCATTCCCCGTTCTTGATTAGACCTTCGCTGGTAGCCCCCTTAATCCCGCCGACATTCCCTTCCTTTCCTTTGAGAAGATTGGCCTGATAGCGTTTTGGCCAGGGACGTTTGTCCGGAACAGAGGTGTAGCGGAAGTAGACGCCGCTGTCCCAGTTGTCCTTGCCAAGGGCCTTCCATTCGTATTCGAGGACAAAGTCTTTGTATTTCTTCTCGGTTTGCACGAGACCGTTGCCACCTTTGATGAAGATGTTTCCGTCTTTCACTTCTGCTTCGCATTTTAGAACAGACCAACCGTCGAGATTTTTCCCGTTAAAAAGGGAAACCCGTTTGACATCGGCGCGGGAGATTGCCGAAGAGAAAAGAGTGGCGGCAAGGAGAACTGGCAAAGTGAACTGTTTTCTCATGATGACACTAAGAGATACGAAGGTTGTGGATCAATCTGACAGGAAACAGCCAGGATTTTGTATTTTGGCATTTTTGAGAGGAGGAAACTTGCTTCATGCTTTCCTTAGATAACCTCAAGTAGCGTCCGATATCGAATCCCTAAATCCCGCCAAGCCCACTTGTCCTTCTTCAAAAAGCTGTTCGGCTTCACGGTAGACGTCAATGAACGATGCCGTAGCTAGATTCTACTAGAGATTGGGAGCTCGGTCAATTTCTCGATAATACTAGGATCGGGTGTGTTACTCTAGGATTCTCTTCATTGTTTAAATCTCTTCCGATAGACACCGGGCGGCTCACCGATCAATTCGGAGAACTTTTTGGAAAAGGCGCTATGGTCGTAGAAGCTCAATTCGTGGGCGATTTCGGAAACGGAGTGGCGGGTGGTGCGGAGGAGCTCGCAGGCTCGCAGGATCCGTAGACGCATCACGTATCGGCCAGGGGTGGTTTTGTAGGTTTCGCGGAACTTGCGCTCGAGCTGCCGCACCGAAAGGTTGGCTTCCGAGGCCATATCCGCGATCGTGATGTTTCCAGAATCTTTGCGATTGAGAACATCGATGACCTTCTTGAGCGGTGAGTTTTGGTCGACTTGATGACGACGCACCAAACCACACAGCCCGGCAATTTGTCCATGACGATCAAAGAGCGGGATTTTATCAGTGGTGTACCACTCGGGATGTCCCAGTTCGTCGGGGAAGAGCTCGACCAAATCGCTCATTGCTTCTCCGGTTTCAAGAATGTGGCGATCATCTTGGGCGAATTTTTCAGCCATTTGGGGAGGAAAGAGATCGTGATCGGTTTTTCCCAGCAAGTCTTCTTCAGACGAGAGTCCGCAATGATGCACGAAGGCGCTGTTTCCGCCCATGAGGCGTAGCTGGGCATCTTTGGCGAAATACATGAGATCGGGAAGATACTCGAAGAGTTCCCGCACGGTGCCGGGACGCAGAGACTCGGTCCACCGGGTGATCTCATTGCGGGCCATGTCGCAATTTTACACAAAAAAGGCGAATGATTACAAGACACGTGAGGCGGACAAGAGTAGGTTAGTCCTCTGAAGTCATGACAGACAAACCCAACATCGCAATCGTCGGCCTCGGCTTTGGTGCCGAATTCATCCCAATTTACCAACGCCACCCGGAGGCCAATATGGCCGCAATTTGCCAGCGCACCGAGTCGTCGCTCAACGAGATCGGCGACAAGTATGGGGTGGAGAAACGATACACCGATTACGCCGAGTTGCTCGCTGATCCGGACATCGATGCCATTCACCTCAACTCTCCCATTCCCAATCACGCCGAGCAGACCATCGCCGCTCTCGAAGCCGGCAAGCATGTGGCCTGCACTGTGCCGATGGCGACTTCGGTCGAGGATTGTCAAAGGATCGTCGAGCTTTGCGCATCGAAAGGTCTCAAATACATGATGATGGAAACGGTGGTTTACGCCCGTGAGTTCCTCTTCATGAAGGAGCTTTATGACAAAGGCGAACTCGGGAAATTGCAGTTCCTCAAGGCGTCGCACCAGCAGGACATGGAAGGCTGGCCGGGATACTGGCCGGGCCTTCCCCCGATGCATTACGCCACCCACTGTGTCGGGCCGGTTCTTGGTCTGGCGCGTGATCAGGCGGAGTATGTTTCCTGTTTTGCCTCGGGAACGATCGCGGAAGACATGCACGATTGCTATGGTTCGCCCTACGCGGTCGAGAGCTGTCACATTAAGTTCAAGGACTCTGATCTTTCGGGTCTCGTTTACCGTTCGCTCTTTGACGTGGCCCGCCAGTACCGCGAGTCGTTCGAAGTCTATGGTGACAAGAAATCGGTCGAATGGCCCTTGATCGAAGGCGAGGAGCTTGTGGTCCACACTGCGAAGAAGCCCGAGCCTGAGATTCCTGAGAAGACGACCTGTCCTGATTACGCTCATCTCCTACCCGATGAAATTGCTCCGTTCACGACCGGTGGAGTTTATGGCGGTGAGGAAGGCGAAGATCACCTCAGCTTCACCCAAGGAGCCGGTCACGGTGGATCCCACCCGCATCTCGTACATCAATTCGTTGAACTTCTGCTCGGCCGTGGAGAGGGTTATCCCAACGCCGTTCAATCCGCCAACATCACCTGCACTGGAATTCTTGCTCACGAGTCGGCCCAGAAGGGGGGAGAGTTGATCAAGCTTCCTGAATTCACTATTCAGTAAGTCATGCGATGTCTCCATCTTCTCGGTATCCTGGTCCTAGTCGTTGCGGCACTTGGGAAAAGTCTCGTCATGCCCGGAGAGGAGGCCCGGCGGATTTCTGTGCTCTTTTTCGGAGCGCCCACTTCCAACGGTCCGGCTCACGATCCCATCACACGCTATCGGGTGTTGAAGAAGCACCTCGGCGTGCATGGGGTCGATCTCACCTATTGCGAGGATCCTGCCGAGGTGTTCAACAAGGAGACTCTTGGAAAGTACGATGCTCTTCTGATGTATGGCAACTGGGCACAGGGTGGCCGGATGCCTGCTGATCAGGAAAAGGCGCTCCTCGATTATGTCGAAAAGGGTGGCGGATTCTTGCCTATTCATTGTGCCTCGGCTTGCTACGGGGCTTCTCCCAAGTTTGTGGAGTTGGTGGGTGCGAAGTTCCGTTCCCATGGTGCGGAGGTTTTTGCACCCAAGACAGTGAGTGAACATCCCATTGTCGATGGTTATCAGACCTTCCAAGCGTGGGATGAAACCTATGTCCATTCCGATCACAATGATGACCGCACCGTTCTTCAAATGCGTGGCAAGGAACCCTGGACGTGGGTTCGCGAGCAGGGGAAAGGACGCGTTTTCTACACGGCCTCGGGTCATGATCATCGGGTCTGGGACACCACGCAGTTTCACGAATTGATCAAGCGGGCCGTTTACTGGTCGGTGGGAAGTACTCGATACAAGCTGCTCAAAAAACTAGACCTTCCTGAGCTGGAACAAGAAGCGGTGTCACTTCCGGGCTATCGGAAGCGGAAGGAGATTACGATGGCGCAAAAGCCCCTGTCTCCCGGCGAATCAATGAAGCTTGCGCAGGTGCCGGCCGATTTCGAGTTGGCCCTCTTCGCCTCCGAGCCGGACATCGTTAATCCGATCTATGTCAATTGGGATCATCGTGGGCGGGCTTTTGTCATCGAGACCATCGACTATCCCAACAACCTTCAAAAGGACAACTTGGGGCATGATCGTATCACCATTTGCGAGGATACCGATGGTGACGGTCGCGCCGACAAGTTCATCCGCTTTGCCGAACAACTTTCGATCCCGACTTCGCTGGTCTTTGCCAATGGCGGGGTCATTTGCACCAATGGGAGTGAGCTTCTGTTCCTCAAGGACACTAATGATGATGACAAAGCCGACGTCCGAAAGGTTCTCTTCACAGGTTTCAACATGGGAGACACTCATGCTGGGCCTTCCAATTTGAAGTGGGGTTTCGATGGATGGATTTACGCCACGATCGGCTACTCGGGCTTCGGAGGAAAGGTTGGTGGCGAGGACCATCGTTTTGCGCAGGGATTGTTCCGGTTTCTGCCTGATGCTTCGAAGTTGGAGTGGCTACAGCCGACCACCAACAATACTTGGGGTCTGGGATTCACCGAGGAGTTCGACATTCTCGGATCCACCGCGAATGGAAATCCTTCATTCTTTTTTACCTTCCCGAAAAGCACCTACGACTCGGTCTCGCTTAGTCAGGGGCGCACGCCGCGGGCTGACAACAACCCTCTTCTCAATCCCTCGTCGACTGACATTCGCCAGGTCGATCAGTTCGACCGCTACACCGCCGCTGCGGGGCATGCTGTTTACACCGCAGATCGATTTCCCGAGTCCTATCGGAACAGGGCCGCTTTTGTTTGCGGGCCGACTGCCAAGCTGGTTGGGCATTTCGATATAACGCGGGATGGGGCAGGGTGGAAATCCACGCAACTTCCCAACAATCTCTACAACTCTGCTGACGCTTGGTCCGCTCCGGTTTGTGCGGAGGTTGGACCTGATGGTGCGGTTTGGATATGTGATTGGTATAATATCATCGTACAGCACAACCCAACTCCTTCCAAACGTTCGGCCGGGATTGATGCGCGAAGAGGACGTGGAAACGCATACGAGACTCCTCATCGAGATCAACAGCACGGGCGGATTTACCGTGTTTATCCGCGTGGTTCAAAAGATGACGCAATTCCCAAACTGGATCCCGAAAAACCAGCAAGCCTTGTGGCCGGTCTGGGGCATTCGAATCTTTTTTGGCGTCTTCATGCCCAGCGCCTGATTAACGAGAGCAACCAAATTGACAACATCACCAAGGAGCTTGAACGGATCGCCAAGGTTAGTCCGGAGGCAGCCTCCCATTGCCTGATGGCTCTTCAACACAGTCGCGTTTCCACGACCGAGATGGTCGCCGGTTTTCTGACTAGTAAGAACGCGGCCGCCCGCCGGGTCGCCATCCGACTGGCGACACCTGATCAGCTTAAAGCTCGCCTAATCCTTAATGGGAAGATCCAAGCGGAAGGGCGGGATCTCGCCGAGGTCTTGATCGGACTTTCGCGTGCGGCCGCTGACCCCGAAATCGGAAAAGCGATTCACGATCTTGCCGCAAGCCGCCCTGAAATTTTTGATGACACGGCCTTGCACGATGCCTGGAACATCGCGTCCCGCCGACATGCCGAGACTGTTATGGCAGCCGCCGGGAACAATGTTCAGCCCGAAAAAGTGGCTCCTGTGAACCTCCTGCCGAATCCACGTTTTGAAGAAACGAGTAATGGCAAACCGACGCACTGGAATGGTCTGCGGGTCTACCAAGGTGCAGGTTCTGACAAGGTCACGGTGAGTTCGTCGCCCAACGGTCGGACAGGCAAGTGTCTTAAGGTCACCGCGACAGCTGATACCGACAGTGGCGTCGGCATTCTGATCCCTGTGAAGAAAGGAACACGCTATCGACTCTCGGGCTGGATCAAAACCGAGAACTTAAAGATTCGTGGAAATGGTCCTGGCGCGATGCTGAATCGACATGGAGGAGAACGAACCAAAGGTCTGCGAGGCACCAACGATTGGACGGAAGTCTCGATGGAGTTTGAGGCGGGATCGGATCATCAGGCGCTCATTCATTGCCTTTTCAGCGGCTACGGAGTCGGAACCGGCACAGTGTATTTTGATGATCTTTCTCTGACTCCGATGTCGAGCAGCAACAACCTTGCTGGTGCCCTGGCAAACTTGAAGAAGTTCGCCCAGTCAGGCGATCAAACGGACAAACTCATCGTGAGAAAATTCAAACCTGACCCCAAGGTTCATGAGCGAGGAAGGGCGGTATTCAATCTCACCTGTGTGGCCTGTCATGGAGTCGATGGTAAGGGAGTCCCGGGTATCTTCCCTCCGCTTGACGGAGCAGCTTGGGCTGTCGGGGATCCAAAGCGAATGAGCAAGATTGTCCTTAATGGGCTCATGGGTGAGCTGGAGGTCAGCGGTCAAAAATACAACAATGTTATGGCTCCTCTGGGGGCTGCCCTAAATGATCAACAGATCGCAGATGTGCTGACTTACGTTCGTCAGAATTGGTCTAACGATGCCTCATCAGTCACGGCCAAGGAAGTGGCCAAGGTTCGTGCCGAGACTGCCGATCGCAAGACGATGTATCAGCCCGCAGAATTGAGTGAGTGATCGTTTTGAAGTGCCAGTGGGAAAGCATTCTGCTTGTCTGGGTCTTCATGAAAACGGTCGCGCTTTTCCTTTTCGTCGCCGCAGGCGTTCAAGCGGAAGATTTCCCGAAAGTCTACAACAGCGAGAAGAACCAGAAAAGTGAACCGATGTCACCCGAGGAGGCGGCGAAGGCGTTTCAGGTGCCCGAGGGATTCGAGGTGACGGTTTTTGCTTCGGAGCCGCAGGTCCGCAATCCTATCGCGATGACCTGGGATCGAGCAGGGCGCATGTGGGTGGCGGAAAACTACACCTATGCCGAAAGAGGCAGGCGCTTTGATCTTAATCTACGGGATCGCGTCGTCATCTTTGAGGACACAAATCATGATGGTAAAGCAGACAAGCGAACGGTTTTTGCAGACAATCTCCAGATGCTTACAAGTGTTGAAGTGCAACCCGGAGGAGTCTGGTTGATGTGCCCGCCACAGCTTTTGTTTATTCCAGATCGTGATGGAGATGATGTTCCGGATGGGAAACCTGAAGTGGTTCTCGACGGCTTCACCGTGGCCAAAAGCAATTATCACAACTTTGCCAATGGACTGCGCTGGGGACCCGACGGTTGGCTTTATGGCCGTTGCGGCGGTTCCTGCCCGGGAGAAGTTGGCGCACCGGGAACCCCAAAGGAGGAACGCGTGCCCTTGCGAGGCGGGATCTGGCGGTATCATCCAACTCGCAAGTTCTTTGAAGTGATCGTTCACGGCACCACCAATCCATGGGGGCATGACTGGGATGCACATGGCGAAGGCTTTTTCATCAACACGGTCAACGGCCATCTTTGGCACATCATCCCGGGCGGGCACTTCGATCGACCCTTTGGTCGCTCGGTCAATCCGCTCGTTTATGAAGCGATCCAAATGCACGCCGACCATTGGCATTTCGACACCAAAGGAAGCTGGACCAAGTCCCGCAACGGAGCCGCCAATGAGTTCGGAGGAGGTCATGCTCACATTGGGATGTGCATTTATCAGGGCGGTCATTTGCCAAAGAAATGGCAGGGTAAGTTGCTCACTTGGAATATGCACGGGCGTCGGCTGAATCGTGAGCGCCTCGAGCGGCAAGGGAGTGGCTATGTCGCGCGTCATGAACCCGATCAATTTCTAGCTGGCGATGAATGGTTTCGTGGTCTTGAGATTCGGCAGGGACCGGATGGAGCGTTGTATGGACTGGATTGGTGCGACACCGGTGAGTGCCATGATCACACCGGAGTGCATCGTACGAGCGGGCGGATTTTTCGGTTTTCCTATCGTGACAAAGTAAAACGACTTGAGTCCATCGATGGTCCGGTGGAATCCAAGCTTCAAGACCTATGGCGACGCTACAAAAAGGGGGAGCTTTTCAGGAAAGAATTGCTAGAGTTGCTGGAATCGTCGAACGAGCACTTCCGAGTTTGGGCCATTCGACTTCTCACTGATTTCTGGCCCGTCGATTCGGTTCTCGGTCCGATGTCACATCGCGCGCCGCCATCCGATCCCGAATTGCGAGATCGATTTGTTCAAATGGCCAGGACGGATTCCTCTGGTCTCGTTCGTCTCGCCCTTGCTTCGACCTTGCAACGAATGCCGTTAAAGGATCGTCCGGTCTTGGCTTCGGCGCTTGCGGCCCGGGTGGAAGATGCCAACGATCATAATCTTCCGAGGTTGGTGTGGTTCGGTCTGATGACGATGAAGAAAGAGAAGTTGCAGGTGGCAGTGGCGACTGATTGGCCCGATTTACTTCGCTACCTAGCTCGTTCTTCAGTCAATGATCCGAAAATGGTCGAGCAGATGCTAGCGCTTGCGGCCCGCCACAAAAAGAAGTCAGAACCTCTTTTGAAGGGATTGCTCGAAGGATTCAAAGGGTGGCGGAAAGCTCCCTTGCCGACTTCGTGGGCTGATCACGAGAAGGCTTTGCAGAATGATCATCCCCGGATGGTTCGCGAACTCAAGGCGTCGTTTGGATATGGCCGTGCTCTGGCGTTCATGAAAGCCACCGCAGTGGATGACAAGGAATCGCTTCCTGTCAGAAAGCGTGCTCTCGAGGGCTTGATCAAGGCTCGCTTTGAAGGTCTTCGTCCCGTGTGCGAGGAGTTGCTCACCGTAACCGGATTGGGCGGCACGGCGGCACGTGGACTAGCGATTTTCGATGATCCGGCGGTCGGTATGTTGATGGTGAAGAGCTACAAGCGACTGCGTCGAGACGAGGATCAGGCCGCGGTGGTCTCGGTTCTGACGACCCGTCCGGTCTGGGCTTCGATGCTGTTGTCGGAAGTTGAAAAGGGAGAAATTCCCGCCAAGGCGATCACGCCTTTTGATGCCCGGCAGATTGCCGGATGGGAGCAGGAAGTCCTGACGCAGAAACTGAGTGCCGTTTGGGGAGAAGTGGCTCCGTCAAATGAAACGCTCAAGAAGAAGATCGCCATCTTTCGAAAAACCCTCACACCCCAGGTGTTGGCTGCTGCGAATAAAGGGAGGGGAAGGGTTCACTTCGAAGCTCTCTGCGCGAGTTGTCATCAGCTCTACGGTAGAGGAGGAAAGCTTGGGCCGGACCTCACGGGTTCAGGTCGTGCCAATCTCGATTACCTTCTTGAGAACATCGTGGCGCCGGGTGCCGTGGTTCCATTGGAATATCAGATGTCCACTGTTCTTCTCAAGGACGGACGCAGCTTGAGCGGGATGATTTTATCGAGTGATGAACGGACCATGACTTTGAGAAATCCAGTTGGCGAAACGACCATTGAGCAATCAACCATCGAAAAGACAAACCGGCTTCCCGATTCCCTGATGCCGCCGGCGCTGCTTGATGCACTGAAGCCCGATGAAGTTCGCGACCTCATTGGTTACCTGAGGCATCCCCAGCAGGTGGAGTTGCCGACTGGCAAATAGTTGGGCCTTGAGCTCTATCGACCGAGATATACCTAGGCGTGTTCCTTGCTTTCCCTGATGGCTCCCTACTTGGTTTAGCGGAACCAAAGCGAGACCGGCTTGCGGTTGAAGTTTCGTTCGTTGATGCTGGCGAGAGTATCGGGGAGCTTTTTCGGGTGGGCAACGTCGACCACTCTACCCGATTTTGGGGCTGACTTAGATTCGGCATCTGGGTGGGAATTGTTTCAGAGGGGACGGAACTGTGAATCGGTATGATTTTTGAGTTGGAAGCCGTCATGGGCAACCCATCGCCCAGGGATCTTTCGAAAATCCCGATTTTTGCGGTGGCTTGCGAAGGTGTTTTGGTATAGTTATTGATGTAAACAGACAGGGTAGATGTCTGTAGTGAACCCAGCTATGGAACAGTTCGTTTTACTTCTTCCCATTCTCCCTCTGACCGCAGCTTTTTTGAGTCAGCTGCTGGGCCAGAAGCTGGGGAGGTCGGTAGCCACTATTTCGGTCCGTTTTGGCTTGGTGGCCTTCGTGCTGGCCTCTCTTCTTTTGGGAGTTTTGTTCACGACGGGACAAACGACTGAGATCCGCATGGGTGGAAGTTGGGGAATCCTGACAGTTGATCCTTTGGGGATCCTCATGGCGGTGCTGATCACCGGCATCAGCCTCATTGTGAGGATTTATTCCGTCAAATACATGGCCGAGGAGGCGGGCTACGGGCGCTTCTTCATTCTTCTCGATCTAATGGTGGCTTCGCTCCTGATCATGGGCTCGGCGGGTGACCTTCTCACCCTGCTGATCGCGTGGCATTTGGTTGGGGTGGTTCTTTATTTTCTGCTGGGATTCAACCTCCGCAGTGCGACTTCCTCGCGTTATGCCTTCTGGACCCTGATCACTTATCGAATCGGGGATGTCGCGATGGTGGTAGCGGCCGTGATCCTCTACTACACATACGGCACCTGGTCGTTGACAGGGATTTTCGAGGCCATACGGCAGAACCCGGGAGCGCATCAATATGGGAGTTTCACCGTCGAGGAAATCACCGGTTTCTTGATCGCCCTTGCAGCTTTTGCAAGGTCGGCTCAGTTTCTCCTCCATACTTGGCTGCCATACACCATGGGCGGACCAACCCCGGTCTCGGCGCTCATGCACGTGGGGATCGTGAATGCGGGCGGGTTCCTCATCAATCGCTTCGCCACCATCTTTGCGCAGACCGAGCTCGTCCTGCATATCATCTTTTTCGTGGGGCTGGTGACTGCGATTGTGGGGTCGGTTCTGATGCTGACCCAGAACGATATCAAGAAAGCCCTTGGATATTCCACGATGGGTCAGATGGGCTTCATGGTGATGGAGTGCGGAGTGGGAGCGTTTTCTTTAGCAATTTACCACCTCATCGCTCACGGCTTTTTCAAGGGCACCTTGTTCCTTGGCGCTGGGAGTGCGATGAGTAAAGCGCGCAAGCATGATGGCCGGCCGAAACAGGATCTGTATACCTTCGCGGTGGAGCGGATGACCGCGGTGAAACGTCAGCCCTGGATTGCCATGGCTTTCATCACAATCGCGGTTCCGATTGCCATCATCTTCGTGGCTCACTGGCTGGTGGCGAAGGATTTCTATCAAAAACAGGGAGCCATCATTCTTCTCTTTTTTGGTTGGGTCACCGGGGCGCAGTTGCTCTTCACGACATACCGGATGAATGCCCAAAACTTCCCGCGTCTCATTGGGACCATCTTGATTTCGTTTACGGTCATGGTGGCAGGATACACTCTCATCAGTCACGCCTTCGATCACTTCCTCTACCCCGATGAGCTCTTTCGAAAACAGATATACAATACGGCGACGATTGATGTGGTATGGTTCGATTTCCTCCTCATTCTGACCGCTCTCGTGATCGTGGCTGGTTGGGTTCTGACTTACTATTCCGAGCAGAAACGTTTGGCTGGAAAGCAACGAATTACCAAGTTCCGCCTGAGTTTTTATGCGCTGGTGTCGCGTGAGTTTTACCTGATGGACATTTATTCCTGGCTAGCCCGGACATTGCTGTATTTGGCAGCCCGGCTGAATGTTTTACTGAGATGGCGATAAGATGATGGATCCGAAGTTACTTGCTGCGGCGCTCTTTCTGCCGCTCTTTCCGCTCAGCATGCTGTTCAGCATCTTGTTTGAAGGGCTGCGTCACGTCGTGCTTCGCGCCGTCGTGCTTTTGGCATGGCCTCAGATTGGTGTCTGGCTTTTTCAAGGTGCGACCGAGCCGGTGCCGTCTTGGATGACCATGCTCGCCTTATTCACCTCTTTGCTCTACGGATTTCGGGCCCTTGTTCTTCGTGAGCTGGTTCATTGGATCAGCTTCTTGGCGGTTTCATCTTGGACCTTGCTTTGGGTTGCTTCCGGTTCGATGGCGAGTGATCAATCGATGTCCTTGCTGGCGCTTGGTTGCAGTGCTCCCTTGGTCATTCTCACCGTGTTGGGGTTGCATCTCCAAAAGCGCTTTGGCGCTTCATACTCGGGGCTTAATAACGGGCTGGGGCATACCACGCCGCGTTTCAGCGGGGTTTTGGTGTTTACCATTCTGGCCGTCGTGGCGACCCCGGTTTTCCCGGGTTTTGTGGTCATGATGGCGGCCTTTTTGGAAGCCACCCACATCACCGTGATCGGGACGATTCTCCTTTGCTTGATTTGGATGACCTGGGCCTGGGCAGGAGCGCGCCTGATCCAGGGGTTTGTGATTGGAGAAAGTAAAGGGAACGAGGTGGACGATCTCCCGGTTGCGACTGTTTGGGTCTATGTGGTGTTACTGGCAGGCTTGGGGGTTTTTGGATTAACGATGATGGATGTTTTGTCATGAGTTTGAGTTTGGATGAAAAACTGAAAGTGCGTTCCATGGTCCATGTGGCGGGCAAGGCGGTGCCGTTTTTTTGGCCCATGAGGGCTTTCATTCATCACAACCCTCTTCATGGATTTGAGGACCTTCCCTTTGGGGAGGCGGCCCAAAAAGGAAGCCAGCTTTTTCACGGTCGCTCTTTTCTCCCGCGGAAAACCTACCAAGGATACCTCGAGGAAGGCCGGATTGATCGCCACAAACTTCAGGATTTGATTGATGAGTTTGCCGATCAGGAAGAGGTGCCCGACAACGTGGATTTGACGGCCTGGCTGAGACAGCTTTTCACTAAGGAATCCTGCCAGTTGGGCTGTTCGGATCCCTTGAGTTTGACCGATGATTTAAGGGCGGCTCTCGCGGGAGAGGCTCCTCCCGACGATGAGGTGAAGGTTGACGATCTTCGCTGCGATTTGCGTCGCAGGCTTCTCGGAGGGCGTCCGCTTGGAGAGGCCATTGATGCTCTTTTTGGAAGCAAGATCATTGAGGACCTCAACGAGCTGGTTGTGAAGAGCTGCCTTGATTTCTATGATGAAGGCCAGTCGGTCTGGAAGATGCCGATGCGCGAGCAGGGATTTTTCAATGCTTGGAAAAAGCTGGCCGAGCGGAACATCCGTTTCACTTTATTGGGTCTGCGATTCCAAGAAATCCTGAAGGCTGACGGAACGGCCGAGGAAACGATTATTTACGTTTTGCGAACTCTGGGAATTGAGCAGGAGCACTGGGCGGATTATTTTTCCTCGGAGCTTGCCCAGTTGCATGGGTGGTCGGGATTCGTCCGATGGCGGGAGCAAGCCGAGGACTACCATTTCCATCAGGAATTCCCTGGCGATCTTGTCGACTTCGTTGCGGTCAGGCTCACCTTGTCGCTGGCATTGATTGAGGCCCATGGAAGACGGGGTCTGCCCAGCACAGTGGAGGAAATCGAAAAGGTCATCGACGAGCGAACCCATGAAGCCTACCTGCGCCGGGAGTTCCACAGTCGCGAAGTTCTGCCGAATTTTGCTCATCGGATTGACGTGGCGATCAGTCGAGGGAAAAAGGACCTGATTGAGAAAACCTTTGTCACTTATCTCGCCGCAAAGCGACGGGTTCTGGCCGCACGGCAGGCCCGCGACTTGCGCGCGGTTGCTTGTGCCATCGGAGAGGAGGATTTGCTTCTCAAACAGGATTCCAACGGGTTGGCCAGAATCGTGGAAGTGCTTGCCAAGGCTGAGGAACAAGAAGGCATGTTCTGGCTTCGCGCGATGGAGGAGCGGGCGATACACCGACTCGATTCCTTGCTCACCCTGGATAAACGCTCTTCACTCGAAGAACGGCCTTTCGCCCAAGCGGTCTTTTGTATCGACACCCGTTCGGAGCGAATTCGTCGCCACCTCGAGGGGATGGGCAACTACCAGACTTTCGGGATGGCAGGTTTCTTTGGGGTGCCGTTGAACTTTATCGAACTTGGAAAGGGAAGTGAAACCCCGCTGTGCCCAGTCATTCTGACTCCCGAAAATGTCATTCTTGAAGTCCCCACGAGTGCTCTTTCCGAGGACCCGGATACCGTAACGACTCTTGACAAAGCCATGCACGGATTGAAGGAATCGGTGATTTCACCTTTCGTGACCGTCGAAGCGATCGGCCTGTTGTTTGGTTTCGAGATGATCGGGAAAACGGTGGCACCCAAAGGTTATGCAAAATGGCGGGGCAAACTCATCAATACCGAGAAACCGGATACTCTTCTGCTTCTCGACAAGCCGGATAAGGAGAAGATTCTCTCGATCCTTCTGACAGTGCAGCGTGCTCTCATCATCAAGGCCTTGAAACAGGAGCTCGGCTTTCATGCCGATCAGATTTCCGAGGAGCTGGTGAGCGGCCTTCGGGAAGCGGCGTTGACCGGGGACTACGAGGCAGAGACTCTTTGCGGTGTGCTCAAAGTGGATCAACCGCGCCTCGTTGAGTTGATCAACCACTTGCAGCGCGACTACCGAATCAACCGGGAGTTTTCCGATCAGCAAAAAGAGCAACTGGGGCGGATTGGTTTCACCTTGGACGAGCAGGCGACCTTCGTTGCGACCGCTCTGAACGCCATCGGATTGACGAAGAATCTGGCCAAGTTCGTTTTGATCACCGGACATGGAAGTTTCACCGAAAATAATCCCTACGAATCAGCTCTCGATTGTGGAGCTTGCGGCGGAAATCACGGTATCGTAAGTGCCCGTGTGCTGGCTCAAATGGCCAATCGGCCATCAGTTCGAGATCGCGTTCGTAAGATGGGGATCGAGATTCCAGAAGACGTTTGTTTCATTCCCGCGTTGCACAACACAACCACTGATGAGGTTTGTCTGCATGATCTCGACAGGGTCCCGCCGTCACATCTTTTCTATCTCGACTGGCTGCGCAAGGGATTGGCCGGTGCCTCTCATCGTGCAGCCCAGGAGCGTCTGCCAACACTTTCTCCGCTTAAGCCTGAAACCGCTCTCGAAGCTTTCCAAGAGGCCCAGCGGAATGCTTCCGATTGGTCCCAGGTTCGACCGGAATGGGGGCTTTCACGCAATTGCTATTTCATTATCGGTCGCCGTGACCTGACAAAGAATGACAGCCTTGATGGTCGGGCCTTTCTCCACTCATATGATTACCGAGTGGATCCGAAACGCTGTCTGTTAGAAAGTATCCTTACTGGTCCACTTGTTGTCGGTCAATGGATCAACATGGAGCATTACTTCTCGGCAGTGGATAACGAGCAGTTCGGGAGTGGCAGTAAAGTCTATCACAACGTGTCTGGGAAGTTTGGAGTCATGTCGGGTAATCAAAGCGATCTTCGTACGGGCCTGCCGGCTCAAACCGTTCTCAGGGACGGAAAGCCCTACCACGAGCCGGTCCGGCTCATTTCCGTGATTGAGGCTCCAGTGGAACACGCCCGACAGGCCATCGATGCGGTCGCCTCAGTGCGGAACCTCGTGAACAACGAGTGGATCCGGATGATGGTTCTTGATCCCGAAACTAGCCTCATCCATGTCTTCGAAAAAGGAGAATGGGTCGAGCGACCTTTTACCGAAAACGCCTCTGAAACATCCGAACCTCAAGCCGTATGAAGAACCATGATTTATATCCCATTAAGAAACTGGAGATCATTCTGACTGGCGAGCATCAGGTTTTTGTCACGGACGTCCTCGATCGTGCCGGCGTCAAGGGTTAAACCATCATTAGCAATCTCTCGGGGAAGGGAAGTCACGGATGCCACACCGGCCATGTGATGTTCAGCGAAGGTGATGCCCTCATCATGATCATCGCGGCCGTCTCGAAAGATTTAGTTGCTCCTATTCTTGAAGGATTGGCGCCCTTCTATAACGAGAACTCTGGTGTGGTTTTCGTCTCTGACATCGAAGTGACTCGGGTGGTGAAGTTTACCGATGATTCTGACCCTGAGTTTGCAGCCGAGGTGGAAGCTGAAACCGAATCCGTGGTTGAGGAGGACTACGAGCCAGCAGAGGTAGAAGAGTCGAAACCAAAAATGGACTCCTACGGACATGGTCCTGACCCGGAACCAGATAAGGAATCCGAGCCAGAACTCAGATTGGAAACAAAAATTCCTAGATTTGGCAGCTGTAGGAACCTGACTAGTTTGTATCGGCTTCGACACTGGAAAGTTGTCCTAAGCAGTAGCCCATGGAGTTTTTGAGCAACTCCTCAACCCAAGCCAGCTTCTTGGCCCCTGGTCTCCAATGGGCTGGGTTGCTAATTTAGGATCAGGTGTCCCTAGGACGTGCAGGTTCGAGTCCTGTTCCTGGTATGTTTTTTCTTTTCAGTGCCTTATGGGGAACTATCCCCCAATCTTGCAGTCGACTATTCCGCAACTGGTTACTGTTGTTAAGTAAACGAGAGACACGGGTTCTTTGGAGGGCATAGCGCAGGTGAGCAGTCTAGCTCTTCGTCCCGTTGAGGCCTTTTTAATCTTTGATCCCATTCTCCATGGAATTGCGACTCACTCGTGCAGAACCGTTGAAGTAGGGAATGAAATTTATCGAGAATTTGAGTGACAAAAGCAGATGCACGCATCAGTTTTCAGTTACCTCAGTCACCTTGATAATCAGCTTTGCAAATATAATACTTATGCACTCGTTTACACGTTACGCGGCAATAGCAACATTCTTTAGCCTCTTATCCCCCGGAGCGCTGCAAGCGAATGAAGTTGTCTATGGGAATTTCACTCAGGAGCAGGGCTCTAATCTTGTTGAAATCCCAGTCCTCACCTTGGAAGAGGGTGAACTCTTTGAGGTCATCAATGCCAATGCGAGAACGCCGAACACAGTAATTAACATTAAGATCAAGCCTGAGGGGATGCAGTCTCTGATGTGGCAAAGGTGGTGGGTTGATAACGATCGCGCCACAAGATTGCGTAACACCATGAGCGATGGCACAACTTCGGAACCTCCCTCCAAGGTGGCAGTCGGTCCCTGTCAGATTGTGGCGAGCACGTTCCTTACCACAGGTCCAGCAACAGGAGCCTATCGCATCAGCTATAAGATCACTAGACCGGGTCCATCAACTCCGAGCGTGTCTTCCCAAGTTGCCGTAATACCGAACGAGGCGGACGGGCGATTCGAGGTGGTTCTGGAATCTTCTGTCGATCTCGTTAACTGGAACGTAACTAACCCCGGCACCTTTGGGGGCGACACTTCGAGCCGGTTCTTTAGAACAAGGATCGTGCGCAGAAATTAGACAAGCACGGCAACTTGTGGTTACCAAGTGCAATCGAGATCCTAACTTGATCCCTGAGCCCCCAACCATGAACCGTGTGCAGGAGACGGGGAAAGGGGTGCTGGAAACCGTTTACGGTCTTGGTTACGCCTATCGTTTTCTGGCACTCTAATCGCCTCTAAAAGACCGATTTCCCCTGTAGGAAAACTTGTCAAAACCTACGAATAAAGGGCCGCACGGCGCAGGGGTCATCTGGGAACGATTTAGGATCATTTTTTGTTTTTGGGCTGAGGTTACAGTGGGCTCTCATTCCGGGAGGACCCGAAAGAACCCATTGGTGTCTCAGGCAACGCGCTGGTTTTTCCGGTCAAGCTTACTTGGGAGTGAGTCGACCAGGTTCACCAAAGGGGTTTCGAAAACGGCGCAAAGGAGATCGAGGTAGGCGAACTGTTCCGGGAGGTGACGGGGGACAAGGGGCGGAGTTTCTCTGTTTTTCGAGAAGGAACGTCTACATTTCGTTATTGTGGATTTCTTCATCTTCATTTCTGTTCGAATGACAGTTTCAAAATGCCATAAAAAATAAATTTCAAAGAAAAAACTCCACAAAATCGGCGAATATCGCATCAATGTGGATTTTTTGTGGAGAAATTAAACGATCGATGTATGATCAACGCGTGAATGGAGATGATGATCAAACCTTTGGAATCCGTGAGGCCGCGCAACGAACAGGGTTGAATTCATCGACGATCAGGATGTGGGAATCGCGATACGAAGCAGTGATTCCTCTCCGGACTGATACCAATCGACGGCGATATCGGGCAGAAGACATCGACCGCTTAAGGCTACTTCAAATTTTGACTCAGCGGGGGAATGCGATTGGTTCCATTGCCAAACTTGGTCTGGAGGATCTTCGCCAACGTCTTATTGGTGACGAGATGTCCGAACCTGTCTTTGGGGAAACGAACAAAGTCATCATTGTCGGAGCTGGAGTGTCCGAGAAGATTACTTTGGACCGTTTGCCTGAGTTGAACATCGTGGCTCGTTTTACTCATTGTGCCGAAGCAAATGCCAAAGCCAACCTTTCTGCAGATTTGGTAGTAGTGGAATTGGAGACTCTATTTCCAGAAAATGTGGCTCAGATCCGTGACTTGATCATGAGGACGAAAGCAGAGCGGGGGATCCTTCTCTACCATTTTGCCTCCGCCAAGACTGCGACGGCTCTGGCACGTGCCATCCCCGGTCTCATGCTCTTGCAAGCACCGGTAAGCGGAGATCGCATTCGTCGCGAGTGTCTCGTGCAGCTCAGTGCAATGAATGAAGGTGCAGCATCCGTTCCGATCGATGCCGGACCTATTGCACCCCGCCTCTATAATCAAGAACAGCTGGCCAAACTTGCCGAGATTTCCACCACGGTGGAATGCGAATGCCCTCAGCATCTTGCCGGCCTGCTTCAAAGCCTAACGGCCTTTGAAAATTACTCTCGCGAGTGCGAAGATCGGAATCCTCAAGACGCCTTGCTTCATGCCTTCCTGCATCGGACGACTGCCAAGGCCCGGCGGTCGATGGAGGAGGCGCTTCAGCATCTGGTTCGTGTCGAAGGGATCACGGTGGGTTGATTTATTTGACGGCTTGGCGTGCTCGTTACTTTCGTTTCCCGGTTTGCTCCGAAAAGGATAAGCTCGGGGGCCAAAGCTATATCATCTAAATGAAGACTACCCCAAAAATTCTAGGCTGTCTGGTAGCACTTTCTGTCAGCGGCACTGCCATCGCAGCAGATAAGTCATTGACACGTGTATCTTATTTTCATCTTCAAGCTTCGTGACATCCTGTAAAAGTATGGAGAACAGCAATACGAAAAAAGATTTCGTTTCGAACGTTGGGCGGCTGTTGATCGTCGGACTTCTCGTGTGTCCCGCGTTAATCGGATGTAAACCAACCCGGGTTCCTGAGGGAGCCAGCCTAGAAGAATCACCTCACGTGCCGGAGGATGCCATCCTTGAAAAAATCCAAGGTCCTATCATGGAACTTCACGGACCCGAAGCTGACGGCACAGTGTCGGTCGCGATCGGCCCTTACGCACGTTCGTTTGCAATTCACCCAGACTTCTCTCCCGACGCGAAGGCGCTCGTGGAGTTTGCGCGGCAGGCAGTGGATACTGACAAGAGCATCGACGCCACGGTCTGGGTAAGGGATCCCGAACTGAGCAAAGCCAATCTCCAAGGGGGTGGCATCCCGGGACCGCCATGGGTCATCATCCGCCTCGCAGAAACCAAAGATGCGACTGTCGGTTCCATCGAATGAGACACCAAGGACTTCCCTCAACCATAGAGTAGTCATCATCCGCAGAACAAGGTGTCGCTCTCAACACCCGCCCCACCCGGAGTTCAATTTGCCATGTCCATTCAACTTACAACCCGGAATAGAAGCCTCGCCCTCGGGCAGGAGTGAGAGGACTTTAACGTTGGCTAGGCAAGGGATAGATTGGATACAGGAGTATCTATGACTATTTACCACAGCCGGTCGCGGAAGTTGGAGTCAGAACGTGCGGACAGGATGTTCGCCTCAAAACAGGCGGCTTGTTTAATATTTTTGCCTTGTTTAATTGCTCTAGGTCACGGGTTGATTGTGATGGCCATCAATGCAGGAGAGGCAGGACAGTCCCTGGTGATGGCGAGCCTTCTCGGTCTGGTAGCGGGTTCAATTAGTTCAAACCGCCGGAAGATCCTCCAACAGGATAAAGTCATCCAGCAACTGGAGGAGCAACTACACGAGGCAAATTCGCATAGCCAAAAATTTCTTGCAGGCGATGATCAAAAGGCTGCGTCTGAGGAGTGACGTTCGAAAAAGAAGTCATCTCCTCGAAACGTCGGGAGCATCACAAGCAGGCTGAAGATCAGGCCCCTCTTCATGAGTGGGCCCGTTTTGACCTGGGTGTCGGCAATACCTTATCTGGAGGTAATTCCTATCCCGAATGTCGATACCAATCTCGTTGATCCTGTTTTTGTGGGAATTGATTTTCGCGTGAAAGCGCCGAATGAGAAGTTCAGTATCAGTTGGCCCGCGGGGCCTTTGATTGAATCCTCGCCCTACCGAATCATTCCATCATGAAGATCATCACCCTCTCATTTGTATTCGCGCTTTCGGCTCAACTTTTCCTGCAAGCCCAGGATCTAAAGTCCATTTCCGATGTCGGTCGTTGGTCCAAGGAAGAAATCAAGGAGATGCGTCCGGCGGTGGTCACACCACCGGGGCATACCACGCAGGAAAAAGCAGGCGCGGTGCCGTCAGATGCCATCGTCTTTTTCGACGGTAAGGACCTCTCAAAGTGGAAGGGCCGTGGCAAAGGGGGCAACGACGCTCCGAAATGGGTGGTGAAGGAGGGCTTCATGGAAGTGGTGCGCGGAACCGGAGCGATCCAGACGCGCGACCAAGTCGAGGGCGACTGCCAGTGGCATATTGAGTGGTGCACGCCCGCCGAAGTGAAGGGCAACAGCCAAGGGCGCGGCAACAGCGGAGTCTTTTTGGGAGGTTACCCGGAAGTGCAGGTGCTCGATTCCTTCGATAATGACACTTATCCCGATGGTCAGGCCTCTTCGCTTTACAAGAGGAGTGTCACTTTGGTGAATGCCAGCCGCGGACCGGGCCAGTGGCAGACTTATGACATCATTCTACTGCGCGAGAAAAAGGGACCGGACGGGAAAGTGATCCAGCCGGGATCGATCACCGTTTTGCACAATGGCATTGTGACCCAGTGCTTCGTGAAGGAAGGAGGAAAGAGCATGGCCGGTGGCCTTTCTCTTCAGGATCACGGAAATCCCGTTCGCTTCCGCAACATCTGGTGCCGAAAGTTGGCGGTTGCTCCGGTGAAGGCTGGAAAATGATTTTCTTAAATGAGGAAGCGCCGTTTTCTAATCTTTGCCATCACGAGCTCATTTTTCGGGTCGGGGTGGGCCATTGCCGAGCAGGGGTTTGAGGCGTTTTTGAACAAGCATTGCATCGCGTGTCACGGGCCGAGAAAGGCCAAGCGCGATTTGCGGATCGACCAACTCTCGCGGGATTTCAAGTTGGGTGCAGATGGGCATCTCTGGGCTGAGATTCTCGAGCGAATCAACTCAGGCGAGATGCCGCCTGATGAAGAACCCCGCCCTACCGTGACCGAGATCGCGGCGGTTATCGATGAGCTGGATGAAAAGATCCGCGAAGGCCGTGCGTCGCGCATGGCGGCCCGACCATCGGTGGCCCATTACCGGCTTAGCCGGCGTGAGTATCAAAACACCATCTACGATCTCCTTGGTGTTCGATACGATCCTGCCCAGCCAGGAGCCTTGAATGCCGATCCGCTTTGGCAGGGATACGAACGGATCGGATCGCAGCTGACCTTTTCCCCGTCCCACATGGAGCGATACTACCGGGCGGCTGAGAAGGTGGTGGCCCGCGCTTTTCCACCGAAGGAAGTGAAACCACAGGTGGTCCGAAAAACAGCGGCGGATTTGCGTTACAGCGGGGGAGCGAAGGCCCGGGAGCTTCTTGATCGATTTGGCATCAAACGTCCGTTGCGGATGTTGCTTTTTCCGGGGCGATTGCAGCAGGCCTTTCGCCCCAATTGGTTCGGCCCGGTTAGTTCTGAAAAAAGCGGTCTCTACCGGGCACGCATGCAGGTGAGCGGGATTCGGCCTCCGGGTGGTGAGATAGCCCACCTTAGAATCGGGGAGCGCATTGCCGAGGCGGCCAATGAAGGACTCATTGAAATGGACCTTCACGGCACCGAGGATGGACCCGAGGTGGTCGAGTTCGAGGTGTTACTCGAAATGCCGGTCAATCTGGAGTTTCATGTGGTGGCCAATCACGGAATCGATCGTCGCAAGGGAGCGCACTATCGAAATGCCCTTTCCGGTTCCAACTATCTTTTCACGCATAGCAGCGAGACCGCCTTGCTCAATCCGGTGGCTCCGAAGATGTTCGATGAAAACGGCAACGGGATCTACCCGATGGTGCTGCTCGATTGGATCGAGTGGGAAGGTCCGATTGTCACCAAAGAGGAACACAAAAAGCGGGCCGAAGTCATTCCCCCGGAGTCTGCCAATGGAGAAGAGGTCGCAGGCTTTCTGCAAGTGTTTGCCTCCCGCGCATGGCGTCGCCCCGTGGTGAAGGAAGAGCTCAAACCCTTCCTTCAACTCTATCATTCGGAACGCTTGGCGGGTGAGACCGTGTCGTCGGCGTATCAAGCGGCTTTGCTCGGTGTCCTCACCTCGCGGAATTTCACTTACCTAGTGGAGGGCGACGCCAGGCCGCGAGAGCTTTTGAATGATCACGAACTGGCTTCCCGTTTGTCATACTTCTTGTGGAGCTCCATGCCGGATGACGTCCTCATGCAGAAAGCCGGGAAAGGCGAGCTCACCGGACCGGGACTGGAGAGCGAAGTCGATCGTCTATTGTCTGATGACAAGATTTCGAGATTCATCGAGGACTTTCCGCGGCAGTGGTTGCAGTTGTATCGACTCGGGATGTTTCCGCCGGACCAGAAACTCTACCCGGATTACGATGTCTGGCTGGAAGCGAGTTTGCGCGACGAAGTCGTTAGGTATTTCGAGGAAATCTTCCGAAGCAACCGGCCGATTGATCAGTTCATCGATTCCGATTGGGCGATGGTCAACTCGCGGTTGGCGCGATTTTACGGTCTTCCTGAACCGAAGAAGTCAGGCTTCAAAAAAGTCGTGCTCAAACCAAATGATCATCGAGGTGGGTTTCTCACAATGGGAGCGACCCTTGGGTTGACTTCCGATGGCACACGTCACCGTCCGGTGCATCGCGGAGTCTGGGTAAGCGAGGCCATTCTGGGCAAAACCCCCCCGCCTCCGCCTGCCAATGTGGATGCCATTGAGCCAAACCCGCCGAACGGTCCCAAACTCACCATTCGAGATCGTATCAAGGCCCACGCCAGCGATGCCAATTGCGCGGCCTGCCATCGCAAGATCGATCCGCTCGGCTTGGCCTTTGATCAATACGATGCGATCGGTCAATGGCGCACTCATGAGAGGGTCGAGACCGGGGCCGGAGAAGACCCTGAAGTGGATGCCAGTGGGAAAATGCCGGACGGACGTCCATTTGAGGATGCCTTGGGATTCAAGAAGCTGTTGCTCGATGATCGCGAAAAGTTCCTGAAGGCCTTTGTTGAACACCTCTGCACCTATGCCCTTCGTCGTGTTCTCACCATTGATGACCGTGAGGACGTGCGAAGCATTGTTGAAGTGGCGATTGAAAAAGAGTATCAGTTGAAAGACATCGTTCGTGCCGTCGCTTTATCTGATCTCTTGAGAAAGCGTTAAGCCCCAACCCTTTGAGATTCATGAGCAACTTCCAAACTCAGTCCTGGCTCATCAACCGTCGCCATGCCTTGCGGGGTCTCGGAAGCTTTGTGGCCCTTCCCTTGCTTGATTGCATGCGTCCATTGCGAGCGGCCGAAGTGGCCAGCAAGAGTCCGGCGCGGAGCGTGTTTGTTTACCTTCCTAATGGGGTGAACACCCTTGATTATCAAATCGTGACCTCGGGCGAGGGATATCAGTTTTCCAAATCACTCAAGCCCTTGGAGAAACTGCGCGATGTCGTCACGCCCATCAGCGGGATGCATCACCCGGGCGGACTTGGGCATCATCACAATTGTGAGAAGATTTGGCTCACTGGGGGAAAGCTCGGGCCGACCGACCGAAACACCATCTCGGTTGACCAGATGATGGCGGAAGTGACTTCGAAGGAGACGCGTTTCCATTCGCTTGAGATAGCCTCGCGTTCCGGATCATTGGCTTGGACTGCCGATGGGGTGCGTCTTCCCGCGATGAATCGTTGTCGCGAGATTTTCTCCCACCTCTTTGAGGTTCCGAAGGAAGGCACCGCTGCTCAGCGTCGGGCCTTGCGACGGAAAGGGAGTGTCCTCGATGCCAACCTCGAGGAGGTTCGCCGGTTGGAGAAGAAGATCGGCTCGGACGACAAGGGCCGGCTTGACCAATACCTCACTTCGGTCCGCGAGACCGAGATCCGGACCGAGCGTGCCGATGCGTGGTTGGATGTTCCCCGTCCAGAGGTTTCGGCTTCCGACCGTCAACGAACCAACAAGGACGTGCCGCAAACCCAAGCCGGGGAGTATTTCCGCACGATGTATGACTTGATGGTGCTGGCCTTCCAGACTGATGCCACCCGCGTGGCGACCTTCTGCAGTGGTTCGGAAGGGCAAGGTCTTCCCATTCCCGAGTTGGGGATTTCACAGTCACGTCACCAGCTCAGTCACCACAATGGCGACAAGGGGCACATGGAGAAGCTCACCCAGAGTGATGCCTTTGCGGTCGAACAGTTTGCTTATTTCCTCAATCGGCTTGCCGAGACAAAAGACCCGACCGGCCAACCTCTACTCGACACCACGATGGCCTTGTTTGGCAGTGGTATGTCCTACGGCCACAGTCACGGAAATGCCAACTTGCCGCTCGTTCTCGCGGGGGGAAGTCACTTGGGGATCAAGCACGGGCGCCATTTCGATTTGAACGAAGGCCACTTCAAGGGATACCAACTTGAAGACCCGGGAACTCATTATCGCCTGTGCAGTCGTCCTGCAAATTCCGAAGCTCACATGAGTAATCTTCTTCTTTCGATGGCTCAGAAGATGGGAGTGAAAGCCGACCGCTTCGCCGATAGTCTGAATCCGCTGGATCTGGGATGAGGTCGGCTTTGATCATTGCCTGGCTTCTGACCGTTGCCTGTCTCTTTGGGCAGGAGCACTTTCGGCCAAAGGTGGGCACCTTTACTCCTTTGGAGAAAGGAAAAACCTACTCGGGTGAGTTAGTCTATGTGGATCACGTGAATCGACGGGGAAGCTTGCGTCTGCATGTCGATGATCATTATCACGAGGGAAAGCTTCATCATTTTGCGATGCTTCCCGATGGTTTGGTCCGGTATCATGGTGCTCCCGCCTCATTGAAAGACATTCCCTTGGGGACGGTCTTAACTGGCCGTTTTTTTCTCCCGCCAGATCCCAAGCTCTCGGTGGTGCCGGTTGTCGATCTCCGTCGTAACGACGTCACACGACCGCCTGAGAACTACGCCCTTCTCCTGGAGGATCAGATGAGTCTTTGTCTCCGTGAAAAGCGGGCCTGGCAACTCAAGGAGATTCAAATGAAAGGGACCGGAGGAACCTTGGTGGTGCAACGTGAAGGAAAGGGGAGTGGCGATGGCTGGATCGGGGAGCACAAGATCACGGTCGATGAATCCACGAGGATTTGGCGCGGACGGGAACTCTTGGCTTTGGCTGACTTGGTCGCCGATGGCACTTGGCCGAAAGCCGGCACGAAAGATCTCGGACTTTCGATGGCTCACCTTGGTCTGACTTGGCACCCGCGCTACCTTTACGAGCAGTTTCATCTGTCTGATCTTTGGCTCGATGAAGCCGCGGTGCAAGGAGCCGTGAGACGCCAGACCGCGAAGAACGTGCGTCACGTCAAGATGCGCTGGATGCCTGCTTTGATTGAGGAAGTGGCGAACGGGAAAAACGGGCAAGCGATCGTGACCGCGACTCTTTTCGGCGGGAGAGCGGATTCGCTTTACCGAGATTTCAAGACAGGGAGCGGAGCACAGATGGCGGCTGCCGAGACGACTCTGCGAACCTGGTGGCCCGATCACGATGGCATGGACGGGCGGTTAGTGGAGGTGGCGCACCTCACGGAAAATGTTCCGTTTGGCAGCAGTGGTGTTCGCCTCAAGTTCGACACCAATTTGGTTCTCGAGGGATTCCGGCCTGGCCGGATCGTCAAGATCCGCTCCCACGCCTGGCCCAAAGTCAAACCGCCCTACGAAGAGCTCATCAAAGGTCCAGCGGACCGTTGGCCGATCTGGGAAGGGGGCAATTAACGATCACTTGTCGGCGAGTGCCTTGAGATGGGCGGAACCGCAGGCGGCGAGATCGTCGGGATGATACCCGCCTTCAAGGATCGAGATCACCCGGCCTTGGGCCCATCGGTTGGCGATGTCGACGACGATCCTAGTGAGGGTGGCGAAATCCTCGCTGGTGAGTCTTAGGTCGCCAAGGAGGTCATTCACCGAGGCATCAAAACCAGCCGAGATCAGAACGAGCTCGGGCTGGAATTCCTCCATCGCGGGAACCAGGGACAGGTTGAAGATTTTGAGAAACTGGTCGATCCCGCTTCCGGCTGGGAGCGGGAAATTCATGATCGCGCCTTCCCCTTTTCCAGCACCGGTTTCCTCCCTTGCTCCAGAATGAGGATAGATCCCTTCCTGATGAGTGGAGAAAAAGAAGACGCTTTCGTCAGAATAGAAAATGTCCTGAGTCCCGTTGCCGTGGTGGACGTCCCAATCAACGATGAGGACACGCTCAATCCCGAAAGATTCTTGAGCATGTCGGGCCATGAGGGCGACATTGTTGTAAAGGCAAAATCCCATTCCGCGATCTGCAGTGGCATGGTGCCCGGGAGGTCTCACCGCGACAAAGGCTCGCTGAACCTTGTTTTCAAGAACAGCCTCGATTGCCGAGAGTCCCGCGCCTGCTCCCAACATGGCGACCTCTTCACTGGCGGGACAAATCTCGGTATCTCCGGTCCGCAGTTGGGTGGCCGACGAAGTGACATCGGCGTGGACAAGATCGAGATACTCTTGGGGATGGCATCGCAGTAGTTCTTCTTGAGTGACTTTTCTATTGGGGATGAATGTGGCATCGAGGGCCTTGGCAGTCTTGGTCAGGGCTTCACCCAGCACCTGATAGCGATGAGGATTTTCGACGTGGCCCGGTCCGGTGTCGTGACGCAGATAGTCCTCCGACCAGTGCCAGCCAATGGCCGGCTTTTGTTCTTCGTTGGAACTGGGCTCGTTGCTCATCGGTTTGCTGATTGAGACTCAGGCGAGACGATTACCTTTTTGTGATTTTTGGTGCTTCAAAAATACCCGCTACGGGTTGCTTTGGAAGATTCTGACCCTGAGGAATTGATCATCGGGGTTGTTGAGAGCTGAAAGGGAACGAATGGTGACCAGGGTTGTGCCGTCTCCTTGATCAACCGCGGATTCCTCTACCAAATGGCTGCCGCCCTCGTTCCAAGTGAGGAGGTCGGAGCTGACTTGGGCTTCGACGAGGAGTCTGGGGTTGTCGTTCCTTCGCAGGAAGGTGAGAGCGGGGTAGTCGCTGCCAAGGTGGGTGACTGTGGACTGGGTGACCAAAGGAGCGAAGATCAAAGGGTGCCCTCCAAGAGCGTATTCGAGGAGATTTGAGAAACCATCGAAATCAGGATCAGCGAGTGGTCCGGCGAGGGCGGGGCTGGCCATTTGTGCGGGAGTCAGGTACTGGGCAAGGTATTGCTCAAGGCCGCCTGTGTCTGGTTCGGTGCCTCCGGGAGTACCTCCACTCACGCTTCCGGAAGTCCAACTGGAGGGCAGCGACGAATCGGGTGCGGTTTCCGGATTCAGTAACACCAGAGAAAATCCTTCCCCGTCAGGAGAGGTGGGCCACGGTGCGTTGTCGTCGTAGACGAAATCAATCACTGGAGTATTGAGAGCGAAGGAGAGGGTCACTTGCTCGCCTCCGTTGGAGAGGGAGTTGGGATAGATACCGATAACCGGGAGGCCAAAGCCATATCGAGCTTCAAAGGCGGCCTGATTTTTCACTAATACGGCTGATTCTCCCGGAGCGAGAGTGGTGGAGGTCGCGGTGGAGAAGTCGAAAGTGATTCCATTGGTGAAGTCGAGCTCGGAGAGATCCAGGGTAAGGGTCTCTGAAATATTGGTGAGCTCGATAAATTCGAAGTCATCATTGTCACTGGAGACCGCCACTTCCACACCGGTCGGCTGAGGCGGGTTGTACATGATTTCGCTGATGACGAGATTGTCTTGCCAGATCGAGACATCGGGTAGGCCGCTCACAAACTCGATGGGGTCGGACCAATGGCTGGTGCGGCCAGTGGAGTCTTCGTGCTGAACCCTGACGCGGTAGGTGATTCCGGGTTCGGCGGTGTCGGCCGGGAAGAGGTAATCAGCTGTGAAGGAATTGAAATCCGGCGAGGTCGCTAGGGTCTCGATTTCGTAGGTCCTCGGGGTGTTAGAGACATAACCGGGAAGTCCGGGAGCGAGGATCCGGGCAATCCGCCAGCGCATTTTGCCAAAGGTGTTGTTGCCGTTGGGATCGCTGAAGGTGCTGCTGGTGAAGTTCAGTTGATTCACCGGGAAGCTGGCCGGTCCGTTGTAAGTGATGACCGGCTTGTTGGGGATGCCGGAGTCGTTGGCTTCAAACTTGAGGTATTCGTATCCATAACCGGCGGGCACTCCGTTCCCAGGTGACCAGGAACCGCCAGGGAAAGTGTCGGTGGTATAGTTGACGATGTGGTTCACGAACCCTTCGTGATCCTGGGATTGCAGAACCCGAGTGTAGGACCCTCCAAAGCGGGAGTCGGTGTAAGGGGAAGCGTAAAAGTTGCCAAGGTGGTTTGACTGGCCCGAGGTGCTCCCCAGCGAACCTCGGGTCCGTGGGTGACGATTCCACATGAAGGCATCGACATCGGCCCAGGTCAGGGGCTTTTCAGGTGGATTGACGATGTCGGCGTATTCGTCGATGAGTTGTCCGATTTGCCCTCCGCCAGGCAGGGCATTGGAGCCTACGAGATCGAGGATTTCTCGAGCACGGTTGCGAAACTCGATCCTGAGCTGGGGGTGGTTGAGGATGGAGTTTTGTTGACGGATCACTCCGGCTTGATGGGTCTCGGCAATGTACATCATGTCGAGATCCCAAGGGATCACCCACCATTGGTCCTGAGTCGGTTCGTGGTAGAAGTAGTGGTTATAACCGATCCGTATATCGACGTTACCGAGGAGGCGATTGAGGGCGCGCATCGAGTAGTAGACGGGCATGTTCATGTGATCCCTCCACCACTGCTCGGTTTGAGCGCTGTTCGACGCAGAGTAAAACGAGGACCAATCGGATGAGTTAGTCACCTGGGTGTTTCCCTGCTCCTTTTTGTCCCCGTTGCCGCCTTCGATTTTGTAGATGTTGCCATCAGCGAGGTTTCGGTCGTCGAGGAAGGATCCGTTGGGAGACTCCATGGCCAGATAAAGGCCCCAGACGTCGCCTGCATACTGATCGGAGGGATTGGCCTCCGCAGCATTGTCAATGACCCGGAATGAAAAGTAATGGGTGCGGGGAGCGGGGACTCCAGCCATTTCATAAAGCCGCATCGTGAGGGATTCATCGAGCCCGGCCATGCCGCGATTGATAGCCGCCCAAGGCGAGGAAATCGGCTGCACATTCAGGCGGGTCCAATTGGAATCGTAGCGCTCGCCCCAGTTGTCGATTGCTTCAAATCGTCGTGCGCGATTGAAGAAGACACGCCACTTGTTCTTTCCGGCAACGTAGGTCGAAGCCTCACCCCGGTTCTTGAACTCGATATGATCATAGACTTCTCCGTTATAAACGAGGGTGCCGCTCATGCGGACTCCGTCGGAACTCCCGCTGTATTGTGAATTGTTGACGTCGGTTCTATTGGCGATGAGGTGATAGACCGGAAGGTCGTCCATCAGGTCGGTCGGGAAGGTCTCAATGGTGCTGCCCGGGGTGAACGAAGCGCTCCAGGAGGGAATCCCGTCGTAAACAAAGTAGGCAAAGTTGGGTTGTTCGTCATCTTCGTAAGGAGCAATCGCAGAAGTTCCGTTAGCGTCCTCGAATTGAATGCGATAGCGGATGAGCCGTCGGTGGTTCTGCAGGGAGGCTGGGAGAATTACGGTGTAAATCGAATCACCAGCAAGGGCGTCGCCATCGGTTCCGTTGTCCGACATCGGGACTCCAGTCCAGGAGGTATCGTAGGCCGCATCCTCGCGCCGGATGTAAGACCCTGGATCGACAATCTGATATTCAAGAGTCACCGGGCCCATTCCGTCGGGATCCGTGAGCTTGGCTGTGATGGTGACAGAATCGGAAGAAGTCGGGGATTCGGGGAAATGGTCGACCTGACGTATGGCGGGAGGAGTAGGGGTGGAAGACGACGAGTTGGGTGCGCCCGGAGTCGGGGTACCACCGCCAGACGAGGTCTGGTTGGTGGCTTCGAGGCTCACGTCGATCGAGAAATCACTACTTGTGAGAGTGCCGTTGAGGGCGTGGACCGCGATCACATTAGTCCCTCCCACCAGGTAGGTGTTGGCTCCAGTGAGAATGAATTCTTCCCAAGCCGCTTCGTGATTCTGAGCGGCATCGTCGAATGCAAGATTGCCCGACGGGACGTGGGCCCTTTCCACTTCCTGTCCGTTGATCCAGACCACCGCCCCATCATCGACGTAAAGGCGTAGACGCAGTTGCTGGGGAATTTCGAGTGGATCCACCACGAATTCACGCCGCAAATAAACCGACCAGTAATTACTCCGCATGTCGCTTAGCACGGTGTTGTCATCACCATCGCCATAACCGATCGGAGTCTGACCCGTGGTCCAAGTCCCGTCTTCGTTAAAGCCAATGGTGCGCCAAGCGCTGGTTGGCGAGGAGGCTTCCGAAGTTCCCTTTCGATAACGCCAGGAAGTGTCGGCTGGAGCGACGTAGGTTGTCTCTGGGCCGGGACCGGAGTCGATGGTCGATCCCGAGGTCCGCCAAGATCCTCCGAGGTCATTGTCAAGTGCGGCATTGAGCAACTCCATGGAGCCACCGCCTCCTTGAGCCCCGGTGGGCCAGGGAAAGCCGGAGCCGTAGTCGACCTGATCCTGCAGGGTGCCCGAGCCATCGCGCAGGTCGATCTCCTCGCCGTTGTTGCGCAGTCCACCGCTCCACGGGCCGATTGCGGTGACGCCGTAGACCGAGAGTAGCGTGGCAGGATCCTCGGCGACGACGAGATAACCGTTGGCCGGAATGGTCGTTCCGGGAGGGAAAGTGAACTCGACCGCATCGGTCAGGGACCAGCCCGACAGATCGAGGCTAGTCGTTCCTGGATTATAGAGCTCAATAAACTCCTCGGCGCTTGTCTCGTCGGCCGGATTGTAATGGATTTCGTTGATCACGACCTGCGCGGCGAGGGCATCGGGAGTGGTGAAGGATTCCGAAGGACTGGCCCAGGTGGTGCCGGCACCATTCACAGCGCTTGCGGTGTAGAAGTAGGTGGTGTTGGGAAGGAGTCCCGAAACAAATCGGCTGTAGTTTCCGTCCTCGCTACCAACCACAAGCGAGCTGTCCCAGTTGTCCGGCGTTGTGCCGCCATTGCTGGTGCCGTAGTAAAGGGTGACTGTGGGAGTCTGAAAGCCAGTATCGGTCACTTCACCGCGCAATGCCGCACTGACTGCAGTGAGGCTGCCGACGGCGTTGTTTTCGATCGACGGAGGGAGAACCACCGCCGTGGTGAAAGAAGCAGTGAATGGAGTCCATGAGGATCCTCCTTCGTTGGTGGCGAGGGCTCGGGCGAAATAGCCGGTGTTGGGGCTCAGCCCGGTGAGAATCGCGGTTGCAGAGTTCGGGACGGTGCCAAGGGAGACGGAGGATTGCCAGTTCCCGGGGGTCGTCCCTCCGTTGGTGGTTCCAAAGTAGACGATGACCGAAGCCTGATCCCCTCCGTTGTCAACGATTGTCACGGGCATTGCGGCGGAATCGGCAGTGAGATCGGTCACTGGTCCGAGTGTCACTTGGGGAGGATTGGCAGTGGTCTCGAAGGAAAGGGAGGGGCTGGCCCATGAGGTTCCCGAGCTGTTGGTGGCGCGGGCCGTGAAGAAATAGGATTGTGACGGAGCGAGGGAACTCACGGTTGCTGAAAAGAACCCGCTTTGAGTGCCGGAAAGATTCGTGGAAGCATCCCAGGCGGAGGGTTCAGTTCCGCCATCACTGGTTCCGTAAAAAATGGTGATGGTTGGGGCACCGTCCCCGACATCGGTCACCGATCCATTGAGGGTGGCGGTCGTGCTGGCCACCCCGGTTGCAAGAGAGTTGGAGACAGTAGCCGAACCGTCGGGTTCGACCTCGGTGGCATCGAGTCTGATGTCATCGAAATGGCTGCGCCCCGGGCCACCGCCGCTGAGAACGACTCGAATTGTTTGGCCGACCGCGGCCGGATTTGAAGTGGTGTCGAAGACAAGATCCGGAGCATCCGAAAAAGTTCCCCCAGGGATGGTCGAAGCATCAAAAAACGCGGACGCAAAGGTGGTTCCACCAGGGGACTCGAGAGCGTAGGTTGTTTGGTTCCCGGGGCTGGACTGACCGGAACGTCTTCCGGCGCTGATGGTCAGGGTGTAGACGGTGTTGGCTTGATAGGTTTGACCAAGGTCTTGCCAGACCGCGTGCCCGGAACCCATTCCGAGGTGGTCGGTTCCCTCCGCGGCAAAGTTCTGGATGTATTCCTCGAAGCCCGCTCCGTTGGATGGTCCCCCCGTTTCCTGCCACTCTGGAGAAAGATCATTGCTCCAACCGCCTGATGCGAGACCGTTCCTTTCAAATGAAGGATCTCCGATGGTCACCGGAGCGGCGAAGGAACAAAACGGGAGGAAAAGAAGGGCGAAAAAGGGGAGAGCACGCATGGAAAAAGACGAAGAAGGAAAGCTCGGTCAATGTGACAGATTCGACAACTGAAAAAGTCGGCCTCAGACAGGCTGCGAAATCTTGAAATCGCTTCGCGTGATTCCGTGATGCGAGTTTCTGGAATTCGGATCACTTACGGGTTGAAGTCGAATGGCGGATTCGTCTAAAACTATTGAAGCACCCAAAAACGATCGCGGACTCGAGGCCCGATTGTTTTTCGGCCAAAGCACCAAATAACATAGGCAAGCAAATTCTAAACTTATGAAGCACACTGCAAAAACATGGTGGATCGGGGGGATGGCATCCCTCTTCCTCGGGTTTTCCGGCCTCCAAGCCGCGCCCATTGCCATTCCTAACGCTGGTTTTGAGGAGCCACCCCAAAATGCTGGAGGTTGGACCAATACCCTGACCGACTGGAGCGAGCGGGACGGAATTGGCGATGGAGACAGCTTCATCGAGAACATTTCCGGTTTTTTCGCCGAGGGAATCAATCACATCGGGATGAATACCGGCTACTACGTCTGGATCGATACCGGAGTGGCTTGGGAACCAAACACGGTTTACACCCTCCAAGTGGCTGCCGGGAACCGGGGGGGGCAAACCGGCGGAGTCAACTCCTCGGTCTACGCCCTGATGAATAGTGCCACCGGCTTGGGAGCACAGAATGCTGCCAATACCGCAGCAGTTTTGAATGACTCGGCAGTTCTGGCCTCTCGATCATGGGATGCGGCCGCCAATGCTGGAGCGGGCCAGTTCGGCGAAGCTCCTCCCCTTGAGTTCGTGGTGACCGATGCCGTGCCCACCGGGACGATCGTGATTCTCCTCGGTGACAACAGTCCGTCCGGTCGCTCCCATTTTGACAACATTCGTCTGGAAACGGGCACCAATGAGGACGCCGACCAGGATGGCCTTCCCCAGGACTGGGAGGAAGAAAACGGTCTTAGTGATTCGGACGATGGTTCGACAAACCCGAATAACGGTCCCAACGGAGATCCGGATTCCGATGGTCTGACCAACCTCCAGGAATTCAACGATAGAACCGACCCTCAGGATGGTGACAGCGACGACGACGGTCTCAATGATGGTGACGAAGTGACCGCGGGCACCAATCCGCTCAATAACGATACTGACAGCGACGGGTTGCTCGATGGCGTTGAGACCAATACCGGAGTTTTTGTCGACGCTGACGATACCGGGACGAGTCCGCTGACCGTCGACTCCGACAGCGACGGGCTCTTCGATTCTTATGAAGTGACCAACGGTTCCAATCCCACCGATGTTGACGACCCGGTGACCCCGGCCGTTGGATTTGCGGTGAATTTTACCAGTGCTGCCGGTGACGGAGCACCCCTTGAAGCAAATGAGATCGCCGGATTCCCTGAGGTCGCGATGCGTAATTGGAACAATGGGCTTCCCGGAGTCTCGGTTGGTGATTTGGCGACGATCTCCGGAGCGGCCCTTGTGGACTCGGCCGGCGACGACATCACCGATGCTTTTGGAACGTCAATCTCATGGAATTCCAATACCGTTTGGCAGATCGGAAACCAGTATCCCGGCGCGGGCGCAACGATTGGCGGTGATTCCAAAATGTTTACGGGTTACATCGACAACACTGCCGACGCGGGAGATACCACGATTGATCTAACCAATATTCCTTACCCTTCCTATGATGTCTACGTCTACTTTGGGTCCGACGGGAATGACCGCACTGGAGCGGTCGCCCTCTATGACGAATCAGATACCGAGTTGGGGCGCTTCGATTTCACGACGGATGCTTCACGTTCGCCATTCCGACCCGAAGATTACATCATCACCGAGAGCACTGATAGTTCGTTTCCTTCCTCGCATGTGGCCATTTTTCGAGGGATCACGGAGACCAACCTTGAGATTCGTCATCTCTACCTGGGGGCTAACTGCGGGATCGCCGGTTTCCAGATCGTCAGTGCGGCGCCACTCGACACCGTTCCCCGGATTACCAACCTCACTCTTGATCAGGCAAATGGGTTCCTTGATTTCGATGCCATCAATCTGACCGCAGGCCGGACTTATCATGTCGAGGCCGGGGTGGGGCTCGATGATTTTGCGGCAGTTGCCGGATCAGATTTCACAGCAGCTACACCCGTGGAAGAAGTGTCCCTCTTGGTGGACTTCGGAGTTTTCACGAAGTATTTCGTCCGCGTCAAGGAGGGTCCGATTCCGGGGCCATAGGCTTCTGAAGATACGCCAAAGGTGGAGCTTTCATTGAGAGCTCCATCTTTTTTTGGTTTCAGCCGAGAGGGTTCGCTTTATTCTATCCCAAGATGGCACGCTGGTTTGTATTCCTAATCACCGGGTTGGCTGTATTGACGGCAGAGGGAGAACAAGGCTTGCGGCAGGAAAAACTCGCGGCCATGGCCGGGAAGATCTGGAAAGAGTGGGCTCATGTTTGGGACGGCTCGGTGAAGGATGACGAGGTGAGCGCTCATCTTGCTGAGGAATGCCTCATCTCCATAGACCAGGTCGACGGAGAGGCGCGCCTCCTCAAGGGGCAGTTTCAATACACAAATCGTGTCCCGGGGGGTAACCCCGCACAAGGGAGGACGGCGGTCCTGAAGACTTTTCGTGAATGGCCGTTCACCTGGGCCAAGGGTGAGGTCGAGCGGAGTAAGTTCAAGGTGGTGGGAGTGGCTGTCGAAGGTAACGAAATAACTACCACCGAATTGGTCGCGGTCCTTGTGAAGGGTGAAGAGCTCTCGGAATACAATGGAACTTGGAAGACCCGATGGAAAATTGAGGATGACCACTTAAAGCTTGCGGAGGTTCGGATTCTTTCAGGCTCAGTGGTGGATTTAGGAGCTTCGAAGGTGTTTCGCGAAATGACGTCGGGGGTTTTGCCTGAAGAGGCGGGGGATGATCTGGAGCTCACTGGTGGGAACTTCTTCTGGCGTGAGAGAGTTCCCGCAGGATTTGAACCTGATCAATTTGGGGAGACCGGGATTTCCATCGCTGACCTCAATGGCGATGGATTGGAGGACGTCTATCTTTGCCAGATTGCCGGGCTCCGAAACCGACTCTGGTTGCGAACGGCCGACGGAAAACTGAAGGAAGCTCCAGCCTCAGGATTGGAAGTTCGCGAGAATACTTCGGCTGCTTTATTCCTCGATTTCGATGGCGATGGTGACCGCGATGCCGTGCTGACCACGGCGATTGGAGTGGTCTTTTTCGCAAATAATGGAGCGGGAGTCTTTGAAGAGAAGATCCGGCTGGAGAACATACCTCATGGATTTGGGATGGCCTCAAGTGACTACGATCGTGACGGTGATCTCGATCTTTTCATTTGCCAGTATTACGCCTCCCGCCGATCAGACGCGGATGCACTTCGAGGGTCATTTCCTCATCCTTATCCGATCTATGATGCTACCAATGGCGGCCCGAATGTTCTTCTGCGCAATGAGGGGGACTGGAACTTTGTCGACGTTACCAACGAAGCAGGTTTGGCCTCGGGTAATTTCCGCTACAGCTACACCTGCGTCTGGGAGGACCTCGATAATGATGGAGACCAGGACCTCTTTGTGGTGAATGACTTTGGCCCCAACAACTTCTTCGAGAACGATGGCAAAGGTCGATTTACTGACCGCTCGGGAGCGCCTGGAGTGAAGGACGGAGGATTTGGGATGGGAGTGACCGCAGCCGACTTTAACCTCGATGGTCGCTACGACCTTCACATCAGCAACATGTATTCTGGAGCGGGAAACCGGATCGCGCGACAGGATTGGTTTCACGCTGACAAGGACGAAAAGGTCCGGAAAACCCTGCTGAGCCTGGCCCGAGGGAACACCTTGTTACGTAATCTTGATGGTTCTGCCTTTGCCGATGAATCAGTGTCCAGTGGCATTGCCATGGGGCGTTGGAGCTGGTCTTCGCTGGCAGTTGATTTGAACAACGACGCCCGGGAGGATCTCTTGGTCGCGAACGGATTTGTGACCGGGAAAGACCCGGATGATTTGTGAAGTTTCTGGTGGCGGCAGGTCCTGTCGCACACTCCGGTCGAAGGGGATGATCTCGACGCAAAGCGGGCTCCGGAGTCGGTTTACCGCAAGCACTGGGAAGAGATGACCAACCGTCTTCGCAAGGGTGGTTCGCTCAGTGGGCGGGAACGAAACTGTGCTTTCCTCAATGTAGATGGACGTCGCTTTGCCACCATTTCAGGGGTCAGCGGGTTTGATTTCCCGGATGATGCCCGGGCCTTGGCGCTTGTTGATTGGGATGGTGACGGGCTGATGGATGTCTGGTCTTCCAACCGAACCGCACCCAGGATTCGCTTTCTCCAGAACCAGCTCACGCCCAACAAGAACTGGATCCAGTTCGAGCTGAAGGAAAAGTGCTTTCTTGACCCCATCGGAGCGAGGGTTGAAGTTGGTCTTGAAGACGGTCGGATACTCATGCGGAGCCTGAGGGCCGGCGAGGGCTTCCTCGGGCAATCCTCCCGAGTTTTGCATTTTGGGCTGGGCGAGGGAAAGATTCAATCCATCAGGGTGCGCTGGCCCGATGGAGAATGGCAGCCATTTGCTCCGGTGGACCTGGGACGACGTTATCTTCTCGAACGAGACAAGAATCAACCGTCCCTTGCTTCCAAACCGTCTGCTTCTCTCATTGAGGGAGGAGACTTGGGAGAATCCGCAGTGCCCGCTTCGCCTTGGATCCGGATGCCGATGAGTTTGGCTTTGCCACCGCTGGTGGCGGCTCAACCCGGAGCGAAACCGGTGATGCTCCCTCCAAGCGATGGGAAGCCGTTCCTCATCAACCTTTGGGATCCCACCTGTGCGGATTGTTTGGTTGAGCTTCGGGAATGGACTGCTAATCGGTCCCGGCTTCCCGATGGGCTGAGGATTGCCGCTTTGCTCGCCAATCCCGAAACCAGCGACGAGGCGGCGCGCAATTATCTCGAGGAGATCAAGATGCCTTTCGCCTGGGGACGGCTTAATTCTTCTTCGACTGCCCTTCTTGCCAAGTTTCTCCAGCAAACATTCCAAACCCGCGACGCCTTTGCTGCTCCAGCGACTTTTTTGGTCGATGGTCAAGGTCACCTCGTTTCCTTTTCGATTGGTAAGGTCACCGTTGATGAGATCGCCGCCGAGGTCGCGGCCTTACCTTCAGCCGACGAAGGGGGAGCAGCGCGATTGTCACGAGTTTACGGCAGCGAGGGAGTCTGGCTCGATCCTGCGAAATACCAGAACCTTCTCTTTGTACTGCGAGATCTGATGGAGAAAGGGCAGACTGAATTGGCTGCCCTCTACGTTCGGCGGGCTTGGACTCATTTGGCCCGACACCGCGACATCGATCGAGTTCTCGTTTGGATCGGCGACGAGTATTTCAAAAAAGGGCAAGCTGTCGAAGGTCTCAAGTTCCATTTGAATGCCCTCTCGAATGGAACCAAGGATCCGATCGTGATGAACAATGTGGCGTGGCAACTCTCGACTCATCCCAGCGAGAAAGTTCGTGATGGAAATCTCGCCGTACGTTGGGCTGAAAAAGCGGTGGCGGTAACGGGTGGAAAGGAAGCGACCTACTATGACACTCTCGCAGCGGCCTATGCGGAAACTGGGCAGTTCGAGAAGGCCTTGGCTATGGTGACCAAGGGCTTGAAACTGGCGGAAAGTGAAAAAAATGCGGCCTTGATTCAGGATTTTCGGGCAGCAGGACAGCTTTACGCCCGAAAAATGCCGCGTCGGAGCCAGTAGTCGTGGCTTCTTTTTGAAAGTTTTGCCTTGCCAACCGAAACACTTTCGTCATTTGTTGGTTCTAGTCATTTAAGCATGAAGCCACGTAACATTATCACAGCAATTTTGACATGGGTGGTTGCTGCCGCTTGGTCGCATGCCGCTTCCATTGCCATCGCCGATTCAGGCTTTGAGGCAAACGTTGGCGGACCTGGTCCTGGCGGCGATTTGGCCTCCGGTGGTTGGTCGAACAATCTCAGCTCTGAATGGGAAGAGAGAGATGGACTCAGCGCTGGTGCTTCTTTTGAGGAGTTCATTCCAGCGTTCTCTGCTGAGGGAACCGATCACGTTGGAATGGCTACCGGATATTACATTTGGCAGGACACCGGCGTGGCACTTCAGCCGAATACGACCTACACTTTGTCGATCGCTGCAGGCCGCCGTGGAGGGCAAACTGGGGGGACTAACTCCTCAACCTACGCGATTCTCGCGGGGACCGCTGGACTTGGCACTCTCGCCGACACCGCGGCTGTGATTGCTGACGGCGTGACCTTGGCCTCGGGCTCCTTCAATGCGGCTGATATTACCGATCTAACTTTCGCCGACGCTCCTGATCTGGTGTTCACCACAGGCGCGACCGTTCCCTCCGAGAACGTGGTTGTTTTACTGGGTGATAACAGCCCAGGGGGTCGATCCCACTTCGACAACATCCGACTTGACGCGACCGCCATCCCGGAAGTTTCCACCTCGCTCTTTGGAGCGTTAGCGGCGTTTTTCTTCCTCCGCCGGCGCCGGTAGTTCAGCGAAGATACCGATCATTTTGGAACCGGCCTCTTGGTGGAGGCCGGTTTTTTTGTTCCTTTTTTCGTCACTCCACCCGGGTTGATACTATCAGAAATGCGGTCAGGAGTTCTCTTACTTTGAGCTTTTGTTTGGCAGAGTTTTGCGGGGGCGGTTGAGCTAACAAAGTCTCGATTCTGGACCTCAAAGTCCGGCAACAAAGTGGTTGCCAAGACTATCGAGCTGGCCCCGAACGGCATGTTGAAGGATTTAGAGTCTTTGCCAACCCAAGCGGCTTTTGGTCTAAATGTTCAAATCTGTTGTTCTGGTTATTTGACCGGAATCTCTTGATCTGGGATTTGAAATCCAAGACCAAGTTGCAGAAGATTCAACGTGAGGCTTAAGGAAGCTCCCTTTCCTCATTGCCTCGCATAACGGGGCGGGCTAACTAAAGGAATGATCGTTCTGAAGAGAAGGGTGAAAGGTGCCCTGACCTTGATGATGGTTCTCGGACTTTACGGCGGGAGCTCCGTGGTGGCAGCTGAGTTGCTGGTGAAGTCGGGCGAGAAGATTGCTTTCCTAGGGGATTCGATCACTCAAGGGGGGAACCGCAAGAATGGCTACATCACCTTTGTGATGGATGCCTTGAACCGCGAAGGCCTCAAGCTGACCCACATCCCTGCGGGAGTCGGAGGCCATAAGTCGACCAACATGCTGGCCCGCCTCGATCGCGATGTCATCAGCAAGAAGCCGGACTGGATGCTGCTGAGTTGCGGGGTGAACGATGCGTGGCATTTCACGCTCACGGTCGGGAAGCGTAAGCTTCAGGGCGTTGAATTGGAGGACTACAAAAAGAACATCCGCGCGATTGTTGATCAGACCGAAAAGGCCGGAATCAAGGTGATGATTCTCACTGCTACCATGATCGGCGAGGATCCCGAGAAGGAAACCAACAAAAGATTGGAGCCCTATAACGTTTTTCTGCGGGAGCTCGCCAGGGAGAAGAAACTGCCTTTGGCTGATCTCGATGAGGAAATGCGCGCTGCGCTTGCGAAGATCCCCGATGAAAAGGGAAAAGCCCGTATGTTTGGCGAGCCGAAGTATGATCGCATGATCAAGAACAAGCTGACCACCGATGGTTGCCACATGAATACGCTTGGAAATATCATGATGGCCAAAGGAATTTTGAAGACTCTGGGATTGCCGGAAGAAAAGATCGAGGTGGCAAAGAAGGACTGGTTGAAGAAGTAGAAATCCCGGATTTGGCAAACTTGCCAGTGGGGAAGAGATTGGCTATCGCTTCGGTATGAAGAAAATTTGGATTTTTCCCCTGATGCTTGTCGGGGCTCTCTTTGGAGCGCCGCCCAAGGGGCCGTTGAAGCAAGTTGAGGATGTTGAAGGATTGCCTCGTGTCCTTTTGATCGGAGATTCCATTTCGATGGGATACACCCTACAGGTCCGGGAATTGCTCAAAGGCAAAGCCAATGTTCATCGTCCGCCGACCAATTGCGGACCCACTATCAAAGGACTGGCTGCGCTGGATGACTGGCTTAAGGTGGGTGGCCAAGGGAAGAAGTGGGATGTCATCCATTTCAACTGGGGATTGCATGATCTCAAATATATGGGACCCAACGGCAAGAATCTTGCTGACCCGAAAGCAAAAACCAGCCGGAAGCAGGTTCCGCCGGTCGAGTATGAAAAAAACCTCCGCGAGCTGGTCAAACGCCTTAAAAAAACCGGCGCCCGCCTCATTTGGCGCAACACCACCCCGGTTCCCGAAGGCGCTCGTGGTCGGGTCCCCGGAGACTCGGCAAAATACAATGAAATCGCGGCCAAGATCATGAAGGACAAGGGTGTGGAAATCCACGATCTCTATTCTTTTGCTCTCAAGAACGCTCCCAAGATCCAGCGCAAAGCGGATGTTCACTACACCAAGGAAGGTTCGGCGGCCCTTGCTGCCGAGGTGGTCAAGGCCATCAACCTCAAGTAAACGAAAAAGCTTTTCGGACCCCAACCGTAGGGGACTAGCGAATCAACCGCCGTTCCCCATGACTTTGTAAAATTCAGCGATTGCCCTGTTTACGGGTCTTTTCCTCATCATGTCTGCTTCCGCCCAAAATCCTTCCGCGTTGAGCTCCGATTTGGTTTCAACCCTTCGCGACAGCTATGAACTTAGTGGGGAAGATTTGATCCGCCACAATACAGTGACCAATAATGCCATCAACAAGCTGGCACTCAATCGTCGGGTGATCGCGGGCGAGGACGGACATTTCAGCCACAAGATCAAGACCAAGGGGGTGACCAACCAGAAGTCGTCGGGACGTTGTTGGATGTTTGCTGGACTCAATGTCATGCGTCCCAAGGTGATCCATGAGCAGGAACTCGAGAGCTTTGAATTTTCCACGGCTTACCTTCAGTTTTGGGACAAGATGGAAAAGTCGAATCTCTATCTTGAAAACATCATTGAATTGCGCGGGGTCGACCGCCTTGATCGTGAGTGGTTGCTCGTGAATGAATGCATGGTGGGCGATGGTGGCTGGTGGAACTATGTCGTGGGACTGGTTGGAAAATATGGGGTCGTGCCTGCTTCGGTCATGCCTGAGACTCACAGCAGTGAAAATACCGGCACGATGAACACCGTGCTGGAACGCCTTCTGCGCGCCGAAGCCAACTTCATTCTAGCAGCCTCAAAGGATGGCAAAGACGTCGACACTCTTCGTGAGATCAAAAAAAAATCTCTTGCGAAGGTTTATCGTTTTCTGGCCATCAATCTTGGTGAGCCGCCTACCGAATTCGAATGGCGCTATCGAACCAAAAGCAGGCAAGACGAGGACGAGAAAGGTCCGGGCGAGAAGACTCTTCCTCCGGTCGCGGAGGAGCTGACGGAGTGGAAGACGTTCACGCCTCAGATCTTCTACCGCGAGTTTGTTGGGCTGAATCTCGCCGACTTCGTTTGTCTCTACAATGACCCCAGTCAAAAACTGGGCGAACACTATTGTTTCGATCGGGCCCGAAACATGGCGGGAAGCTCGGACATGAACTTTGTCAACGTGAGCAGTGATGAAATGAAGGAGACGGGAGTGAAGTCGATTCTCGCCAACGAGCCGATGTGGTTTGCGGTAAATATGGGCTTTGATCAATCAACCGAGCACGGTTTGATGGAGGTAGATTTGTTCGATTACAAAACCCTCTTCGGTATCGAGCTCGACATGAGCAAGGCGGACCGCGCGGTGTTCGGTGCCGGAGCCTCCAATCACGCCATGACGCTCATGGGGGTGGACCTCAAGGAGGGTAAACCCCGGAAATGGCTGGTCGAGAACAGCTGGGGTGATGAGAAAGGACGCAAGGGTCAGTGGACCCTTTATGATGACTGGTTTTCTGAGCACGTTTATAACATCATCGTGAACAAGAAGCACGTAGCGACCGAGACTCTCGCGGCCTTTGAAAAAGAAGCCAAGGTCTTGCCAGCCTGGTATCCGGGAGCACAGGGGATCCCGGGCGGGAGGTAGAATTCTGCCGGAGGAGCAGGAACGCTCGATTCAGAGTTCAAGACTTGCTCCCTTTGACGGCATGTAGATACTGCTTTCCCGACAAGATCGTTCCTAATGGTGGCTTCCGCACTTCTCGCTAGTTTTGTTTTTTCGTCTTGCTCAACCGGGGTGAAATTCCCGGATGGTTCGCGCAACGAATACATTTCGGTGCGGACGGTGGTGAAGGATCCGACGATTGAAACCACATCAAAGGAAAATGAGGTGCATGGCCGCATTCAAAATGCCCTCAAAGCCGAGTTCACCTCTCGTGGTCTTCAGTACGGAACCGGGAATTCTGACCTGATTGTGACCTATCTGGTCGTCTATCAAGACAACATCATGACAGCTTTTCACGATACCTACTTCGGAACTAATGACAACGCCGAGGAGATCTCGAAGCTCGCCCATAAGCGGGGCGTGATCGAGAAGCGTATTTTCCAGGGCAAGATCCGGGCTGCCCAGGTGGAGCGGCACATAGCCTACAGCTGATATGGCACCTACAGACGCCATCACCACCGATACTATTACTAAGACGACGATTTCATCAAATGGTTAGTTTCAAAGATAATCCAATATCGGATAATGGGAGGAAAGTGACCTGGGGATTCCTTGGCGCAGCAGGAATCTCTCAAAAAAACTGGGCCTCACTTCAACGATCGGAAAACGGGGTCTTGAAGACGGTCGGGGCACGTGAACTGAGCCGGGCCCGTTCCTTCATCGAGACCTGTCAGGCTTCCGTTCCCTTCGAAGTCGTTCCGCAGGCCGTTGAGGGATACGAGGCGATTCTCGAGGATCCTGAAATCGATGCGGTCTACATTCCTCTTCCCACCGGTCTTCGAAAGGAGTGGGTCATTCGAGCTGCCGAAGCTGGAAAGCATGTCATGTGCGAGAAGCCTTGTGCGGCCACGGTCGCCGATCTCGAGGAGATGATCGCGGCCTGCGAATCTCACGGGGTGCAGTTTATGGACGGGGTGATGTTCATGCATAACCGTCGGTTTTATCGGATGCTCGAAGTCGTTGCCGCGGGAGAGGAGCTGGGAATCATTCGGCGGGTTGAAAGCTGCTTTTCTTTTTTTGGGGGGGAAGAGTTTGAGAGCAATATTCGCCTGGATCCACGGCTGGAACCCGATGGATGTCTTGGTGATCTCGGATGGTATTGCATCCGGCTTTCTCTTTGTGCCTTCCAACGGGAACCTCCCCACGCGGTTCGTGGCTTTCTGCTTCAGGAAAAGAATGGTGTACCGGTGGAGATGCGTGGAGACTTGTTGTTCGATGAAGAGCGGATCGCTTCGTTCCATTGCTCGTTCAACACCACCTTGGAGCAGTCTTGTCGGATTTCCGGGACCGAAGGCGTTTTGACTTACGATGATTTTGTCCAGCCGCTCGATGGGGAAGACACTTCTTTTTTTGTGACCAAGCTCAAGCCACATCAGGACGGGTGCAACTACACCACCTTCTTGGACCGTAAAGAGGTGAAGGTTCCTGGAAAGGCGACGAATAGCCCTGATTGTCAGGAGGCGCTGCTCTTCCGGACATTCGGGGAATGCGTTTTGGCAGGAACTCCGGATCCTTCATGGCCGGAAATCAGCCTTCTGACCCAGCGAGTCGTGGAAGCATTGCGGGAGTCAGCGCAGCAAGGGGGAAGCCCGATTAGCTTAAAGGAATAATCCTATTCCTGGGTGGCGAGTCTTTCCTGCCCGATTTCGAGTTTGCGACAGCTTGCTACCTGCGATGAGAGTCTTACCCACTGGGGTTCGCGCAGAGACCCGACGCACATGTCTTCAAATTCTTCCTCGCCTCGCATTCCGCCCCTCGTTTTTTGGTGCTGGCTGCGGTCGGGGTGAACGATGATGACAGTCTGGAGGCAGCTATTTCTCAGGATGCCGAAGCAAAAAGCGGAAAAAAGGTTGAGTTATTCCCATTTCTCGCCTATTCCCCGCCGCGAAGGACGATCTGGCGGCAATGAAGCGGCTCGGTCCATCCCGATTATAAGACAATGACCAACGATTACGGAATCAACCTTGCTGATTTCAAGCAAAGTGACAATGACACCGGTAGTGCTGACTACCAGATCGCACTCATGACCCAGCGGATCAAGCACTTGACCGATCACATGAACGTGCACACCAAGGATTTTGCCTCCCGCCGTGGGCTTTTGCGACTCGTCGCACGCCGCCGGAAGCTTCTTGATTATCTCAAGAGCAAGTCGGAGGACCGATACAAGGCTGTTTTGAAAGCCCTTGAGCTTCGGAAGTAATCACTCTGCAAAATGTCATCGTGATCATCACGGTGGCTCTTTTGCTTCCTGCAAGTCGTCGAATCTATTTAGCAGCGACTTCAGCGGAACGAATTTTCCACCCAAAAAAAGACCGGGAGAATCGTTTCGTTTTCAAACCCAAAAGTCACTCGGGAGGGTCCCGGATGATTTCACAACCAAAAGACAATGAGTATACAGAAAGTAACGGCCGATGTTGGGCCGAGTCCACTGGTCATCGAGACCGGTAAAATGGCCAAGTTGGCCGATGGAGCAGTCACCGTCCAGATGGGAGAAACCATCATCCTGGTCACCGCTGTTTCGCAGACGAAGGTCCGTGAAGGACAAACCTGGTTCCCCCTGTCGGTGGAATACAAGGAACGCGCTTCCTCGGCCGGTGTTTTCCCCGGCGGATATTTCAAGCGTGAAGGTCGCCCGACCGAAAAAGAAGTCCTGACCTGTCGGATGACGGACCGCCCGCTGCGTCCGCTTTTCCCGAAAGGCTATCTTTACGACACCCAGATCATCGCTCTCCTGCTGAGCGCCGATCAGGAAAACGACGCCGACGTTCTCTCGATGAACGGAGCTTCGGCCGCTCTTGCCATTTCCGATATCCCCTTCGCCGGCCCGATTGGTGCTGTTCGCGTGGGTCGTATCGACGGCGAGTTTGTGATCAACCCCACCTTCGAACAGCGTGAGGATTCCGACCTCGATCTCATCTACGTGGGCAACAAGACTGACGTCATCATGATCGAAGGTGCGGCCGATGAAATTCCCGAAGAGGACTTCAAAAAGGCCCTTCACTTTGCCCAGGCTGCGGTCACCAAGATCGTGGAAGCCCAGGAAGAATTGGTCAAACTGGCCGGCAAGGAGAAGCGCGAATACACTGTGACGGTGGCCAAGGAAGATCTCCTTGAGATTGGTTATCAGGTCGCTGGTGATCGTATCGAAGATGCCATTTACGCGGCTTCCAAAGTGGAGCGTGGCAAGAAGGTCGGTGCTCTTCGCGATGAAGTTGAAGCCGCCATCAAGGAGAAGTATCCTGAGACCACCGATTTCGAAATCGAGCAGGTCTTTGAATACATCCAGAAGAAGGCCTTCCGCGTTTCCATCATGGAAAAAGGCATTCGTGCCGACGGACGGAAGCACCGCGAACTTCGCCCGCTATACGGTGAAGTCGGAACCCTTCCCCGCGTGCACGGTTCCGCGATCTTCTCCCGTGGTGAGACGCAGGCTCTCGGAATCTGCACTCTGGCTCCCGCCGACGAGAAGCTTTATGTCGACAACTACGCTGGTGGTGAGGACTCGAAGAATTTCTTCCTCCACTACAACTTCCCGCCGTTCTCTGTTGGTGAGACCGGTCGCTTCGGTGGCATGAATCGTCGTGAGATTGGTCACGGTGCGCTTGCCGAGCGTTCCATTGCTCCGATGCTTCCTTCCGTGGAAGACTTCCCATACTCTATGCGGGTGAGCTCTGAGGTCATGGAATCAAATGGTTCCACTTCGATGGCGACCGTTTGCGCCGGCACGATGTCACTTCTTGACGCTGGTGTTCCCATGATTCGTCCGGTTGCCGGTATCTCCACTGGACTCGTGACCGAGCAGGATGCGGACGGAAACATGACCAAGCATGTAGTCATCCTCGACATCATCGGATCCGAGGATTTCTACGGAGACATGGACTTCAAACTCTGTGGAACCAGCGAAGGGGTGACCGGTTACCAGCTTGACCTCAAGCTTCCTGGCATTCCGCTGAGTATTCTCGAGGAAGGCATCGACCTTGCTCTCGAAGGCCGCGGTGCGGTTCTCGACAAGATGGCTGAGTCCATCACCGAGCCAGGTGAGCTAAGCCCACACGCTCCACGCATCGAAACCGTTTCCATCCCGCAGGATCGCATCGGTGAACTCATCGGACCTGGTGGTAAGAACATCAAGGCCATTCAGGCTGAGTCCGGAGCCGAGCTCAACATCGAAGATGACGGAACCGTTCACATCTATGCTTCCAAGCAGGAAGGACTCGATGCTGCTAAGAACATGATCGACATGATGTTCGCCGAAGTGGAGGTCGGTAAGACCTACACCGGCAAGGTCATGAACGTCACCACCTTTGGGGCTTTCATGGAAGTTCTTCCCGGAAAGGATGGCTTGGTGCACATTTCTGAGCTTGAAGAAGGTCGCGTGAACCAAGTCGAGGACGTCTGCAAGAAAGGTGACGTCATCACCGCCAAGTGCATCGGGATCGATGACAAGGGCCGTGTGAAGATGTCCCGCAAAGCGGCCCTCCGTGAAGGAAACGGTGGGGACGCCCCCAAAGCCGACGCTCCGAGCGACGATGAAGTTCCTCCCAGCGAGGAAGAAGTCGTGAGCCTTGGCTAAGTTGCCTCGATTGAAAAATCATCCAACGCCCGGTCAGAAATGGCCGGGCGTTTTTTTGGATGAGAACAAAGCAATCCCTTACTTTTGCCCGTTGAGCGTGTGGTAGTTATTCTCCGCTTCCTTGAGTTCCGCCTTGATGATGATCTGGAGAGACATGAAGTCACCAAGGAGAGTGTCTTAGTTCAAGGCCGGGTTTGGCGATTGCCTCATTAAGACACTTGATGTCCTCTTCGTTCAGCTGGGCGAAGGAATTCTAGGCCAAGTTCGTCGTTCTCGAGCGGGCGGGTCTTTTGATTTCGGGTGAGAGCTGGGTTTATTCTGAATCCCTGAACGAGCCTCCTCCTGATTTCTTGGGCCTGATCTGAAATTATTGTCCGGAGTTCCCTAGGAGGGTGGGATCGCGGAAGGGTTTTTTCTTTTGGTATTCCTCCATGCGCCCGGCCAGACGTTTGGCGAGGTCTTCTTTTTTGAATTGGCGCGCCGAGGCAATAGCACTCTTTGAAACTTCGATGGCTTTCTCAAATTCGCCAAGCTCGGCATGAGCAGCCGCAAGCGTTCCCAGAAGCGGAGAGAGTTGATTCTTGGTGATCCGACAAGCGACCTTGGCCCACTGTTTGGCCTTGGCTCCATCGCGGAATTGATCGTCCGGATGAGTGGCAAGAATCCAGGCGAGGTTGTTGGCTGCCAGAATATCATTGGGCCGAGCTTCTAGAGAGGCGGTGTAGAGTTTTATGGCTTGTTGGCATTGCCCCTGCGAGCGAAGGAGGTTGGCTAAGGCCGTGCTGGTTTCAGGGTGGAAGCGAAGGGCGAGGGCTTCTTGATAGAGCGAGATCGCCTTGTCATTTTCGCCGAGCTGCGAACGTAGCCTGGCAAGCAGGGCCAGGTTCTCAGCGTCTTTCCGGTTGATAGTCAGGATGGCTTCGATCTGTTCCGTAGCTTTGGCGGTTTCCTTGATCTCAAGATAAACTCGCATCAATTCGGTGAGGACCATCTTTTGACCGGGAAGAATCTCGAGTGACTTGCGGTAGTGAATGATTGCGGTGTCGAATTCTTTTTTTTGGTGGGCGATGGCACCCAGAACGCGATGACATTCGGCGAACTCGCCAAGGGAATCCTCGTCCTGTTTGTTTTTGTAAAGAGGCAGCAGTTGGTGGAGGTAGGCCCTGGCATCATCGAGCAGGCCACTGGCGATGAGTTTCACGGCGATCGAGCGGGGGACGAGACCCTTTGGGGGAGTTTTCCATCGCCCCGGGTAGGGAATAGCGTGAGCGATGATGGCGGAGGGTTTCGCGCCGCAGATTTTGGAGTCCTCGATGAGCTTTTCTGGGGCGAGCGGTCCCTTGTAGACAGCTGACACCCGACCCGATTGGTTGACCAGAATGGTGGCGGGAATAGGGAAGTCACTCTGACGTCCGATGAAGGAACGCTGGAGGGCGTTGAGGTTCTCGATGAGGCTGCTGTTGGCTAGACCAACCTCAAAGGGGAGTTTCTTGTCTTTTATGAAGCCGTTGATCTTGGTAAGCCGATCCTTGGTGGGTTCGTCCACACAAATGGCGAGAACTTTAATTTCTGCTTTTGCAAGAGAAGAAGCGGCTGCGGTCCAGGCTTTCAGTTCTTCACGGCAGTTCGGACACCAAGTGGCGAAGAGGTGAAGCGCAATCGGTTGTGTTCCAAACTGGTCGGCGAGGGACTCGGGTTGGCCTTTGGAATTAGTGAAGGACAAGTGGTTGGGAATAGGAGCAGGATTGAGAAGGATGACTCGCGAGGGAACCTCGGGTGGGACGGTTGCCCCTTCCCCGGGATCTTTTAGAAGTTCAAGTGAAACGGATGGAGTCTCCCATGGTTTGGCCACGCCCTTTCCTTGCTCAAGAATGAAATGACCGTCAGCGGAAGCTCCTTTGAAGGACTCCTCTTTTCCGCCGGGCCACTGCACCGTGATCGTCTCGATGGAGGCAGACTTTTTTGAGCCAAGTCCAAAGTGAAGCCACTTGCTTGATTGGGAGAGATAGCCACTCCCGGCATGAAGTGTTTTGACAATGACCGGTGAGTCTTGTTCAAGGACGATCCGAACGCGCGTGCCGATGCCATCGGTGTTGCCATTGTTTCCTTTGAGGCGAAGGGCGAGGAAGGCGTTGTCATTTGCGAGTTCGTTTCGGACGAACCGAAGTCGTGGCCCGGTGCGATTCATCGTCCAAAGATCGACGCGCCCGTCGTGATCCCAGTCGCTCAGCGCGAGACCGCGACCATCGTCAATGAAGTCGAGACCGCTGGCCGAGGAGATGTCGGCGAAGCGTTGTTCTTTTCCGAGATTAAGGAAGACGCAATTTCGTTCGCGACCGCTGAAGGAACGGCCCGATCGGATGAGTTGGTTGGTGGCAGCCCAGCCCACATCATAAGCACGTATTTCTTGGGAGGTGGCATTCCTGCCGGGTGAGCACGACACGACCTGTCGCCAGAAAAAACTTCACAAGTCGCCGGTGTCTTCGGTGGTGTGGAATCCGTTGGTGACGACGAGATCTTCCCACGCATCGTTGTTGAGATCGACAAAGTGGGAGGCCCAGGCCCAGCGGCCCATCGTGACCCCTGACTCGACGCTGACGTCAGAAAAAGTGCCGTCGCCGTTGTTCTGATAAAGGGTGTTGCCGCGCGCATGGCGTTGCAGTTGTGTGCGGATTGCCTCATCGCTGGCGTTTTGAAATTGTCGCTGGAATGCAATACGGCCACCGGCCGAGGAGAACATATTGCTGATGTATAAATCCATCAGACCGTCGCGATTATAGTCGCCCCACGAGACCGACATCCCGGCGGCGATGTCTTCCACTCCGGCTTCAGCGGCGACATCGACAAAGCGTCGTGACCCGTCTTCGAGGAGGTCATTGCGATAGAGATTGTTGCGTCCGAAGTCGTTGGCAACGTAAAGGTCTTGATCGCCATCTTGGTCGTAGTCCTCCCAACTTGCCGCAAAAGAAAAGCGACGGTTGTTTTGGGACAGGCCACATTTGGCGGTGATGTCTGCGAAGCTGAAGTCGCCGAGGTTTTCGATGAAAAAGTTTCGCGCGCCATTATTGGCATCCTGATAAGGAACCGGGTTGGCGAAGAGGTCACCGGGTTCGACATCATTGCGCGGAGTATATCCGCAGAAGTAAAGGTCGAGGTCACCATCGTTGTCGTAGTCTGCGGTGGCAAGACTTGCCGGCCACGAATACATGTCGATTTCTACCCGAAGCCGGAAGCGCCCTCGGCCATCGTTCTCATGAATGGTGAGGGAATACCCGAGTCCGAGAGCAAGGTCTTCGTCGCCGTCTCCATCGAGATCGACAAAGAGGGCGCTACGGGCGTCGTCGAGCCAGTTGAGACCGGATTCTTCGGTAACATCTTTCAGGCTACCATTCTCTATTTGCAGGTACATGCGCGAAGGAAGACCGGCCGGTTGGCAGACGAAGAGATCTTCTCGGCCGTCCCCGTTGATATCGCAAATTGAAATACCTTGGTTCCCTTGCTGGACTCCGAAGGCGACATCGAAATTGCCATACCAGTAATCGGCGCCGAGAGCGAGTTGGTCGGAAAAAGTCTTGTCGGATTTCATCAATCCCCGGGTGTGATCAATGAAAGGGGAGGGCAAATCTGAAAGCAGTTTGGTCTCCTCAAAGCGATCTACTTCCCAACTTTTAAGGAGCGGAGTTTCGTCGTCTGTCCATCGACAGGTAAGTTGGGCGATTTGAGCGAGACGTTCCCTAGCGGGAGATTCACCGTCGACTTCCAGGCGGACGCGGGTGGAGAATCCTTCTTCCTGGGTCTCGACTGCGATGACTTTCCATCGCATCGGGAACTCGCCATCGATTCGGCCGGGTTTCATGGAAATTCGCCAGGCGGCAACCGCCGAAGGGAAGTCGGATGCAGGTTCATTCGGCGTTCTCCGGGAGATTTGAAATGCGGCATCGCGAAACACTTCTTTCAAGGGAGGGCGCATCGATTCACCGCGAAAGTCGGGATGGACGATCGCGGCGAGCTCTTTGGACTGGATTGGTTTTTCGGGTGTTTTGAAGAGAAGCTTACCGAGCTTTTTCAGCTGCTTCTTGGCGTTGTCGGCAAGGACCTCGGTCTTCCAGGATGGGTCTTCCTTTGCTTCGGTTTTTTTGAAGACCTGGTGGAGGGGAGATTGCTCCGTGCGGTCTGCAAGGAAGGGGACCGGGGAAAATGACCCGCTATTTGACTCCGTGGTGTCCTCACCATTGAGTAAAGCGGTCCCGGCGAAGACTGACAGGAGGGCAGCGGAGAGGATTCGATGAGTTGGAAGTGTGTGCATTCCGTCTGACCCCAGCGTCCCGAAGAAAACTCTGATCGGCAAGTTGGAACCATCTTTTGGATGGGAATTGAGCCTTCCCCATTAAATTTGTTCATTATGGTCGATATTTCTTGTCATGGTTTCGCCGACTGCTTGGATAACGGGAACTGCCTCTAGATGTTACTGCGGATGCGATTTCGTTTTCATGGGAACGCTGGGGTGGGAAAAATTAAGTGCACATCAACATGAAGCTACATAAACACGCCGTTTTAACGGCTCTCATCGTGTCACCGTTGACGCTCCCGGCTGGGGCGGAGACGCTTGATACGCTCGCGGAATTTGGAAATGCCGCGACCGCCAATGCCAATAGTGGAGCAGGAACCGCACGAGGGTTTACTAACCCGGCGGCAGACGAATACACCATCACAGCCGGAGGTACTGACTTTTGGGGGGGAAGTGATAACGGCACGTTCATCTATGATGCCGACCAATCCCGAGCTGATGGAGAGAACTTCAGCGTCATCGTTCGTTCGGTTTCGGTGGCGGGAGATCCGGCTGAAACTTTGGCTGGCGAATGGGGCCGGACTGGACCGATGGCCCGTAAAACTCCCGATGCAGCCAATTCCGCATATGTGGCGCATATCCGAAAGTCAGGAGGAAATCCTGCTGGAACGAACCCAGCTGATACCTTGATTCAGGGGCGTCAATCGGATGGGGCTGGTACAGACCGGGGTCCGGGTGAAAATGGAGAACACCGGAATTTCGCTGAAAACACCCTCAATGGCTCGGTTCGCAATACACCCATTTGGCTCGGACTCCACCGATACAATGGTGAGTGGTATTCAACTTGGGCTCCGGATAATGCTGGGGTCCCCGGAGAATGGAGCAGCGCCATCCAGCGCGTTGGAACTCCCGATTTGACCGGCGAGGTTTGGGTCGGCTTGGCTCACCAATCTCATAATATCAATCCAGTCACCAACACTGCCGTTTTCGAGAGTTTTGAGGTTGGGGAGTTCGATCCTAATCTCGGAGCATTTCCTGTGGTTACGACTTGTGAACTTGAATTGAGCCCCGATGGTATTCTTCTGACTGCCAGTGGAACCGAGCTGGGAACGGTTGATCCCATCGATGTCAGCTGGGAGGCTCGATACATTGGAGCCGAGGAAACAGTCCAAGGCGTGCTCAAGGCCGATATCTACTTGGCCGGAAATCCGGGAAACCTTGCCGCGATTCAATCCTTGATTGATAATAGTGAGCCTTCCGGAAGTACGCGGATCGAACAAATCCACTGGGCCGCCAATGCCTATACAACGACCAATGCCGGGGGAGTGAATCTCTTTTCCCAAGCGGTTCCTGGTTCGTTTGGAGGAGACCAGAATGATTATGGTGTCGTCATGACCGGTGAGATTTTTATCCCCAGTGATACCAGCCGCGATAATGTCGAATCCATCAAATTCAAGGATGGTGTGGATGACTTCTGTTATCTTGAGATCGACGGGGTTCAACTGATTAATGACAATAGTTGGAGCAACCTTGCAGGAACTGGAAATAATGGTGGAGCTCAGGCCACCTTCGATGTCAGTGATTCTAAATTTGATGATGGGGAGTGGGTGAGCTTTCGCTTGATCACCTGGGAAGGTGGAGGCGGCGACGATGTGATTCTCCTCTGGGATGCCTTGGATCGCACCGGCCTTGATTCTGATACTGGAGCAGTTGATGCGGTGACTGGGACATACCCAATTGGACTTATCGATGGGAACCAGGTGCCATTTAATCACGACTTTAGCGACAAGATCCCAGCCGCGAATTTCCGTACGCTCGTTCCTGGCCTAAGACTTACGGAGAGTGGGGTTGGCCAGCCAGACCAGCTGGTTCTCCCAGGACTCTCTGACGGAACTTTCGCCATCGAGATTTACCTCAATGACGAACTGTGCACCTCAGCATCCACGATTGTTGAAATGGATAGCGCTGCGTTCACTTCCACAAACACGATGGAAGTTGTTCTCGCGGATGTTGGCACCGGCGGGATCGCGGATGTTGATCCGACGACTCTGACTGCAACGCTTGATGGTGTTTCCGTAACTCCCGTGGTCAGCAAGGATGGCCTTTTGACGACTGTCAGCTACACCTTAGCTGAAGATCCAGTCCCTTACACCAACCATACGCTTGAAATCTCTGGTCAAACAACGGCTGGAACAGGCAGCGTGTCCTTCACGCTTGCGGGCACCGCACGTTCCTTGCCTTTGCTTGATGAATTGCGCGCAGGACTTTCAGCTCCGCCGAATGCCACGACTGGTTGGGATTATATGGAATTTGATGTGATTTCCACTTTGGGAGGAAACCTTGGAGCTGGCCCTCAGGCCTTCATCGATGCCCAAACCGTCATTTCGACTGCAGCCGCTCCGACGGCACAGGCTGTGCAGCCTTACGTGAACCACTCGGACCCCGATGATTCCGGGTCGAGAGGTGATTGGCTTCCTGACCTTCCTATTTTGTCGGATGATCTGGGTCTCCCTGACGATCAGTATGTCACCTATGCCCGCACAACCATCACCATCGGTGCTGGAGAAGAAGGGGAATACACCATTAGGGTCACTGGTGACGATGGCTTCGGACTTCGGATCAACGGAGCAACCTTCTCATCGGTGGTTGGTGATGCGGCCAATCGGCTGAGCCCGGCGGATCCTTCCGTGGTCTTCCGCCCAGCCTATGGAGGTAATGGGAATGTTTTTGCTTTCTGCAACTTCCCGGTTGCCGGCGATTATCTTGTCGAGTTCTTCGGATTTGAAGGCGGCGGCGGCTCCTACCAGGAAGTCAGCTGGGCGAGAGGCCTGTTTACCAGTGTGAATGCCACTTCAAGCTGGGCACTGATCGGAGACACCTCATCCTTTGATCCAGAAAGCCGCTGGGGTGAAATTCCCGAGGCAATACTTCCACCTCTCCCGACGGAAGGAGAAAACGGATGGTCGACCTACTTCTACTACAATGCTTCCGTGGGGAACCTCACCAACACCATGAACTACCTTCGTGATGTGGCCGACCCGCTAACGGCAACCGCAGCCATTGTCCCTGAGCTGAACCATGGGGATGATGGTGGCAATGGCGGGGTCTTTAATCCATCGGCTCCCTATCCCGGAGATCCTAATCCGGGCGATACCAACAATATTGCCCTGATCGCCCGCGCAAATGTCGTTGCTCCGGTCACTGGAGAATACACGATCCAAGTGAGGTCAGACGATGGATTCCTCCTTCGTTTCACGAATCCGGATAACAACTTCACAAGCTTAAGCGGTGGAGGGAATCTCAGCCCTAGTGCTCCGAACGAAGTTTACTTCCAGAACGGAACCGGTGATACCAACACCCGGGCATCTGTCTTCCTGGAAGCTGGAATCCATGAGTTGGTCTACATTTGGTGGGAAGGTGGCGGAGGATCTCACTTCGAGATTTCATCTGCTCCCGGAATCGAGCCAAACCACAATGGGTCATACGAGCTGCTGAATACCACGGAATCGGCAACCAATCTATACATCGGTGGAGGTTCGACGACGGAACTCGCCATCTCTGAGATCATCTACAATTCAAGCACCGATGAGTTCACCCTGACCTTCAATTCGGGTCTTGGTAGAAACTACATCGTGACCGCAGATACCGATCTCCAAGGATTCGAAACCGAGATCGGCATCCCTGTTTCTGGAACAGGTGATGCGGTGATCGTCGGTCCATTCGCGAACCCGTTCCCTGATTCGACGAGAGCGTTCTTCCGGGTCGAGGAGGTTCGCCCCAGGTAAAGGGTGTCGCTGTATCGCTTCCCCTACCGACTAAAGTCCTAAACCTTTCGCAGGCAATCCAAAGCAAGACCTCCCGGGAGTCCGGGGGGTCTTTTTTGTCCCCGGTTTTCGCGAATCTAAGGAAGCTGGTATCAACGATAAATGTTTACTGTGTTGAATCGCTGCGCACCAATCTCAGGACGGGAGTCCGGATGCCTACCGCAGAGTCCAGCACACTGTTTCTGCAATCGGCCCCGGCTTTGCTTTTGGATGGATCTGGCACCATAATGTAACTCAATTCTATGATCCTACCGACGGGCCGATCTTGTGGATTGATCATGTTTCATAGCATCGCTGAGAGAGTTCAACCGGCTCACCTGAGGGGCTCTGGATGAAGGTTCCGGAAGCGACTAGCCCGCGGTTTTATCCGGTTACCGAGGCCTCAAAGTTGTTTTGGAGAGCCGAGGCGCGGTAGTTTTTTGATTTGGTGACCGGGTTTCCCGGGTCACTTCACCGAAAAGATCCCCCGCATCATTTGATCGTGGCCGGGGAAGGTACAGACGAATTGGTATTCGCCAGGTTCGGTGAATGTGAAGGTGAGGGTGTCCTTCTCGTTATGGTTAACCAGTTTGCTGGCGGCGATGACGTTGTCATCCTCGGGCACCCATTGTTTGGCGAATCCTTCGCTCCCAAGTGCGACTGCCTTGGCGGCGACGGCGCTAGCGGTGCCTGGCTTAACCACAAGAAGGTTGTGCTGAAGTTCGTCAGGATTGCCAAAGACGAGAGTGATTTTCTTTCCGACCTTGAGATCGAGCTTTTTGATGTCGAATTGAAGGCCTTGCTTCGCATTGATTGCGATTTTGGTTTCGTTCTCGCGATCGTAAAGGAGACCGGAGTCGAATTTCACTTTCTTCGGTTCGAGACCTTTACAAGCGTTGTAGGCCTGTTTGGACCAATTGCTGATCGGCTTCTTTTCAAATTCCTTGATGACCGCAAAGCCGATGTCGGGATTAACCCAGGTGGCGGCGATGAGGGCTTCGTGGCGAACCTGCGGATGATCATCGGCAGCTGCTGCAAGGAGGTAGTTGGCGACATCGCTACCCAGTTTATCAGCGTTGTAGCGAACGACTCGCACCGCGGCAGTGCGGGCCCGGTAGTCTTTTGCTTTCAGCAGGAAATCGACGAGCGTCTTCTCGACCCGCTCGATCCCCCAAAGAACCCATAAAGCTTCGAGCAGATGATGTTCATATCGTGGGTCGTTTGGATTAAGCCTGCCGGTCCAAGCTTTCACGGCGGTTTCAACCTGATCGTGGTCGCGCCCGCGCAGTTCGCGACGGGTGCGGTAGCGGGTCCGGATTTCGGGGAGCTTTAGATTTTCAAGGAGAGTATCGATACTGGCTCCCGCAACCTTTGCGATCGGAACCAGTGGTCGCGACGGATAGGTGACGCGATAGACGCGGCCGTGCTGGTGGTCGCGTTTGGGGTCGCGGGCACTGTGCTGCATGTGGCCGATGAGGACGTTGGACCAGTCGATGAAATATAGCGATCCGTCGGGGGCAAACTCAAGATCCACGGGACGGAAATACTGATAGCTGCTGTCACTTTTGAAGAGGTCGTGACGGAAATCTACTTTGAAGAATCCCGATTCCGAGTCGTCTTGCACACTATGTTGTTTGGCTCCAAGGAAGCCAATGGTGTTGCAGAGGATGACATCGCCCTGGACTTCATCGGGGAAGTGGCGGGATGACACAAACTCAAGACCGGAGGTTGGTCTGACGGCGTTGCTGCCGAGTATGTTCGGTGCGCTGAGGTTGATGTTGTAGGTTGGTTTGACGGCGCCTTGTTGCATCCAGGACATCGCGACTCCGGAGGTGTGGAGGAAAAAGTTTTGGCCCCAATCGTTGAAGGCGATGCCCCATGGGTTGGGGATGGAATATTGGGCGGTACGTTCGAGGCGACCCCGGTTCGGGTTGTAACGATAGAACCCGCCGTTTGTTCCCCGAACGGTGCCGTAGGGGGTTTCGACATTGGAAAATGAAAAGACTCCTTCGCCCATGTAGATTGCTCCGGAAGGGTCTCCGCAAAAGGAGGAGATGGCATGATGAGTGTCGTGATCGTCGAATCCGCTGATCACGATGGTTTTCTTATCGGCCTTGTCGTCTCCATCGGTGTCTTGGAAAAGAACGAGATCGTTTCCGAGAGAAACAAACACGCCATGCTCGGTGATTTCGAAACCCATTGGGATGTGGATTTTGTCTACGAAGGTGACCTGCCTGTCAGCACGGCCATCGTTGTTGGTGTCCTCGAAGATGAGGATTTTGTCATTGGCCAGCGGAGCGCCGACCTGATGGTGGGGATAGGCACTCATGCAACCAACCCAAAGCCGGCCGTGGTTGTCGAATGCCATCTGTGAGGGATTTTGAAGGTCGGGAAAGCGATTCTCGCAGGCAAAGAGCTCCACCTTGTAACCGGGTGCCATCTTGAGCAGGCCTTCGACTTCCTTGCCCGATTTGTAGGCGACAGGGCGGTTCGAGTTCGTTCCAACTTCTGGGAGGGGGTGGGTTTTTGCGTCGGCTGCGGCGAGTTGTTGGGAGGTGATAGTACGACCATTCACGGTTTCCCAGATGAGCTGGTCGCGGATGGTGGTCATTTCGCGAATCTTCCGGAACTCGTGAGGGTAGTTCACGTTGCCGAAGGGACGATAGCGGCGTCCGTGGGCATGGACGCCATTGGGCATCTTGTAGTCGCTCAGCCAAAGGCGGTTTTTCTCGGTAATGGCCGCTTTGATGTCGGTAGCCTTGCCGGGTGCGACGGTCGGCATTTTGGAGAACAAGGCGTCAGCCAGTTTTGGAGCAATGGCCTGGTAGGCTTCCGGAGTATAGTTGTGTCCGTTGATGGTCTGATCTTCCACCGTTGATGCCAGAAGGATTTGCGTGATGGAGAAGGCATCGACAAACAAGACCCCTTCCTCGCGACAAACCTCCTTCATCGCGGCGGTGTATGTTTCGAGGTTGCGATTGATTTCCTTGCCGTCCGGGAGATGTTTTGTGGCCGAGAGATCCTCGAAGGCAGCCGGTCCCACGATGGCAAGCTGAGGGCCGTTCAGGGTGTAGGGTTGTTTGAGGGTATGATTGATGAAGGCTCGGAGTTCTTCCTTGTAGCGGGGAAGGTCGTCGGGCCCTTCGAAGGACTCGGTGTATCCGAAAAATCCGATGACAGTATCGATGCCTAGTCGTTCGAGCCATTGGTCGGGCGTTTCGTAGTGACCCGGGTTCTCCGATCCCCAGCCGTCTCCTTGTTGGCCTCGAGTGACTTGAAAGCGTTTTGGGACCAGGCTTTTTCCGCGATCCGGGAGGCTGTCGAGAACGGTGTGATACTTACGTGAAGGATGGGGCCGAAAAGCCGGGGTGTCACCTTCCTTGCAGAGGTTGCGGATGACAAGATCGAGCTCGGGGAAACGACGGTAGAGTTCGGTTTCGAATTCGTTGTAAATATTCATGCGGGATCCGAAGCCACCTCCGACGAATGCGAGGCGGCTGCCTTTCTGAAGTCTTAGGGACCTTGGGGGAAAGTTTTTGACGACCGGAGAAAACTTAGGACCAGCGATGGGTTCGACTGGAGTCTTGCCCGAAGCCGTTCCATCACTGTATTTGAGTTTTGAGTCTACGATGGAAATCTCGATGGCCTTCGTGGGCGCGAGGATTTTTGCACGCTGAAAGAGCTGCTTCCGGTCTTTGTTCAGGAGAGTGACCCGGAAGCCATCGAGGCGGGTTCCGAGAGATTCGGAGCGGTTGTAAACCCGGATTGCGGAAATGTCATAACCATCGCGGAGATCAATTTCCCACCATGGAGTATCCACTCCTCCGTTGGCGTCGGCAGTGTGAGTCATTTGGCCATGAGCCCAAATCTCGCTCTTGCCGCCATCGATCGCCTTGCCGGCCGAACCGTGCTGAAAGGTGTTGATCTGTTTTGGGATTCCCTTTGGAGCGATGTTGTTCCCTCCGGAGATCACTTCGACTTCCACCAGAGTCAGAATTCTTGGGTTGCCTGGGAGGTCGATTCGAACAAAGCGGGTCTCGCCTGACTTTCCTTTGATGTTTTCGAACTTCATGGCCCGTTCGGTTTCGGGGCTGAGGACCGAGATGAAGTCCGAGGGAGTCTTCTCTTTCCGATATCTTCCAAAGCCGAAGAAGGTGGGTTCGTAGGTCTTCGAAAGTTCGGCATTGGCTCTTTCTGGAACCTTGAGACCGAGCCCCCAGTAAACGCTGTTGATGACCAGGCGGCGGAGGTTCTTATCGGCCAGGTCATCGGCTGAGCCCATGGTTGTTGTGAAAATGCGATTCGTCTTGCCGCTGCGGTGCTTGTAAAGACGGGTCCACGCGACCGGCATCCGGGTCGCGCCTTTCCCAGTGGTCAGGTCTTCAGAGTCTCTTTCAAGGGTTTTTGTGATCTGTCCTTCCAAGAGAATCGTCGAGGGATCTAGGGGATAGGCTTCGTAGAGGTCGGTGCGGCAAAAAATGGTTCCAACTCCATTCAAGACCGGATGGTTTTTGTTTTCTTCCACGGGGTAGGTGCGGGTTCCTTCACGGCCATGAGCGCCCCAATGACTGATCCAGGTTTCTCCCAGGACTTGCTTTCCGAAGCCACCGGGCCAGTCGGTGCCTTCGTAGTTGAAGGCCCACTTGTGCCATTTGGAATCTGCTCCATGGGCAAAGGGGTGTGTTGCGGTGCGAAGAGCAGTGATGGGGACGCCCCGCTGCCAGGCGGCGCTGAATTTGGCCATCGCAGCGTCGTTCCATTTGCGCATGCGCGTATCGAGGATGATGAGATCCGCGGAATCGAGGGACTGGATGTTGGACAGGCTGCCGACATTGTCCGGATTAACGAACTTGTTGTCCTTGTCCATTGAGAAGAGGACCGAGCAGTTGAAGCCATGCTTGTTAAGAAGCTGGGCCATCATGGGCATCGATTCCTCTGAGCGATATTCCTCGTCACCGGAGATTAGGACTACGTGCTTGCCGCTACCTGGCTGTCCCTTTAGGCCGGGGAAAATGAGGTGATCCGAGGGTTGGGCGGCCGAAAGGAAAGTGGCGAGGCCGATGGTACAGGCAAGTAATGTCAGAATGGGCTTCATCGGATTGGTAAGGGAGCGATTAAGAGTTTAGTCAGAAATCGTCATGCGGGGCGTAACCTATCACTCGTGGAATCGGTGACAAGTCATCCTCCGGTGGGAAACCGGGTCAATCTGAGAATTGCCTCAAGATTGTCATTGCGTTCTCATTTGATTGCATAAAGTTGCATAAATGAAGTTGATCGTGCTGGTGGGTTGTTTGATGGTGGTGGCCTTCGGCGAAGTGGTGTCAATCGGGGCGGGAAGCTATTCAACGGTGCTTCCGGAGGGGTGCGCTCCTCTGCCTTCAGAAATCCATCGAATTGATCAACTCAAGGGACCCGTTCCGACCAATCAATGGTGGAGTTCGTTGGTCTGGGAGAAGTTTTCGCAGAACCTGTTTCCTCACCCCCTGGCCATGGTCTGTCACGAGGGAGGATTGGCCGTGACCTACCCCGGAGCTGCGATTGTCGCCGCTGATAATGCCATCATGGGAGGAGGTTTGGATCAACGGGGTGATTTTGTGATCGGGCATTCGGCAACCGATCAGTTTCCAGACGCAAAGTTGGCAAAGAGTTCGGCTTGGTTTGTCACGGCCCAATTCGAAAAAGGTGATGCGGTAATGCGTTTGAGCTTCGGGCATGGTAGCCCTTTTGTCTTTGGTGAGGTTGCCGGAGGGGTGGCCCGGTTGAGCTTTGCAGAAAAGGCAATTGTCTGGCAGACCGCCGGGAACATCCTCGGGGTTCGGGTCAGAGGTCGTAACTACGGTCTGTTTGGTGGCGCCGGGTCGTCCTGGAAATCGACCGGAGGGCTCACCTTTGAGAATGTAAACGGCCCGGGGTATTTTTCAGTGGCCTTGTTGCCAGACGGTGATCTTAAAACCCTGAACCGGTTCGCGGGCGTCGCACATAATCACGTTGTCGATTCAAGAGTGAATTGGGAAGTCGTGGGAGAAGAAGTGCGCACTCGTTATTCGGTCACGAGCAAGTCGAAAGAGGGCCAATCCAAGGGAACGATGATGGCGCTCTATCCCCATCAGTGGAAGTACCTCCATGGCGAGACCAGCTCGCAATCGTATCGATCGGTTCGAGGGCAGATGAAGCTCCTGCAAGGGGAGTTTTTTGAGACCCGGTTGCCTATTCAAGGAGTCCTGCCGATGCTTCCGGGCGAGGGAATCGAGGACCCGGGTAAGATGCGCTCCTTTTTGAAAGCGGAGGCCTTGAGGAAGCAGGAGGGATTTGGAGATACCTACTGGGAGGGGAAGCATCTTGGAAAGCTGACGACCCTCAGTGGGATCGCGGAGGTCTTGGGAGAGAGAAAACTGCAGAAGCGTTTTGTTGATGAGATCAAGGATAGGCTTGAAAACTGGTTCACTGCAAGTGAGGGAGAAAAGGAGCCGCTATTCTACTACAACCGAAAGTGGGGTTCCCTGATTGGATGTCGTCCTTCCTACGGAAGCGATTCGCAATTGAACGATCACCACTTTCACTACGGCTATTTCATCAGGGCTGCCGCCGAAGTGGCGCGTCTCGACAAGAAGTGGGCAAGGGATTGGGGCGCGATGGTCGAGTTCTTGATCCGGGACATCGCCGCCTTTGACTCCAAGGAGATTCTCTTTCCCAGCTTGCGGGGTTTTGATCTTTATGCCGGGCACTCCTGGGCTTCGGGCCATGCCAAGTTCGCCGATGGTAATAACCAGGAGTCTTCCTCCGAATCAATGAATGCTTGGTATGGGATGATGCTTTGGGGCGAGGCTACCGGCCGCGACGAGGTTCGCGATCTGGGTGTTTTTCTTTTCAATACCGAGCGATCAGCAGTCGAAGAGTATTGGTTTGATGTTGCCGGAACAAATTTTCCGGAGAACTTTCCGCAAGAGGCACTTGGTATGGTCTGGGGTGGCAAGGGTGCCTTTGCGACATGGTTTTCGGCAGACATCGATTGTATCCACGGGATCAACTGGCTTCCGTTTACTCCGGCGTCTCTCTATATGGGACGGCATCCGGACTACGTGAAACGTAACTTTGAGATGATTGCTTCGAAGCGGAAAGGAGGAAAGGACTTCAACAACGGATGGGGAGATTTGGTCGTGATGTTTAACTCCTTGAACGACCCCGAGATGGGGGTGTCCTATCTCAAAGCATACCCTGACTGCAAACTCGAGGGTGGAAACACCCATGCCTTTATGAATCACTGGTGCCATACCTTGGATCGGCTGGGGCGCAATGATTCAGGAGTGACCGCGGACCATCCTTTTTCCAGCGTGTTTGTAAAGGATGGGAAAAAATCCTACGCTATCTACAATTTTGGCGCCGAAGTTAAGACGGTTACTTTCAGCGATGGAGTGTCAGTCGTCGCTCAGCCGGGAATGACGGTGAAGTCGCCGTCAAAGTAAGTTGGGTCCAGATGCCAGCGTATGATGGTTTGGTATCATTTTTTGATTCCAGAAGGAATCGGGTTGAGAAGGCCCTTAATCCTTCGGTAGGTGCGGTTCAAGTGAGCTGGAACGAGCCTGTTGGGCGGCCGCGGCCTGGCGTTCGAAAAGCTGGGTGAGGTGATCCTGCATGCGGAATCGGCGCTCGCCTTTTTGGCGTTCGATACGCCTTGAGCTCCCGTCAGTTTGAATGAGGTAGGCGTTTTGGTTGTCCTTGAAGCAGGCTTCAAGAATCCCAAGAAGCATTTTCTTGGAAGAGGAATCGACAATCGGAGTCATGATCTCGATCCGTTTCTCGAGGTTGCGGGTCATCCAGTCCGCGGAGGAAATGTAAACTTCTTTGTCGCCTCCTTGGTGAAAATGGAAGATGCGCATGTGCTCCAGCTGTTGGTCAAGGATGGAGACGATGTGGATGTTCCTCGCTTCCTTGCGTTCACCTGGTTTGAGACAGCAGATACCGCGGATGTTGAGCTGGATTTGCACTCCTGCTTTTGAAGCTGCATAAAGTGCATCGATCATATCCTGGTCCTGCAATGAATTCATCTTGGCGACGATGCGGGCTTCTTCACCTTCGAGTGCCCGGGCGGTTTCCTCCTCAATCAAGCTGATCAGGGTGCGCTTCATCTGAGTGGGCGCAGGAACAAGAGTGCGGAAGTGTTCGAGCTTGGTGCGACCGGTAACCGCATTGAAGAAAGTGGAGGCATCGCTGCCAAATTCGGGTCGGCAGGTGAGGTATGAAATGTCGGTGTAAAAACGGGCCGTCATTTCGTTGTAGTTCCCGGTGCCCAGATGGACGTATCGGTTCAGGTGCCCGTCCTGATTACGAATGATCAAGGTCACTTTGGCGTGGGTTTTGAGGCCTTTGACTCCGTAGAGGACCTGGGCCCCAGCGCGCCGGAGTTCTTCAGCCCGTTCCAGATTGTGTGCTTCGTCAAAGCGGGCTTTGAGCTCGACTAGGGCAGTCACTTGCTTGCCAGATTTGGCCGCGTGGATGAGGGCATCGACGATTTCGGAATTGTTGGCGGTGCGATACAGGGTCTGCTTGATCGCGAGAACGTGAGGATCACGGGCGGCCTCTTCAAGAAAGCGAACGACTGGTCGATACGATTGGTAGGGATGGGCAAGGACGATGTCCTGTTCCTTGTCGAGGATTTCGAAGATGCTTTTGGAGGGATCGATCTTCGGGGACTCCGCTCCAGAGATGGGGGCGGTGCGCAGATAATTGAAGCCATCGACCATCGCGAGTGAGAAGAGTTCGGCGAGGGCGAGGGGAGCGTTTTTGGTCAGGTAGACCATGTGAAGATCAAGATTGAGAAGTTCAATCAACTGGTGGGTGATCTCATTGTCCTGGGAGGTTTGTAGTCGGACCGGGAAGGATTGTCCCCGGGCGGTGACGACTTGGTGGATTTCTTCGGCGAAGTCGTGTGCTTCGTCTTCGTTTGCGGGGATGTCGGTATTCCGGGTGAGCCGGAAGGTGGTGTGAGCGGTGATTTCTTCGTCCGGGAAAAGAGAACCGCAAAAGTGGGCCACGAGGGTTTCCAGCAGGACAAAGCCGCCTCCATTGACAAGGGAAATGCGAGGAACTGAGGCCGGGAGAGGCAGAATGACGATCCGGTTTTCTGACGAAGCCGGATCAAAGATATTGAGGGCGAGGCAAACGTTGAGTGAAGGGATAATCTGTCTCGCGTTCTCCGGGGTGATGAAAAGTGGAGAGAGAAGGGGGGCGATGTTGTTTTCGAAGTAGAGGGAGAGGTTGGCGAGTTGCTCGGTATCGAGATCGGAGATCTGATTGAGCGGGAGCCCCTCTCTGGCCAGGGAGGGAAGGAGCTCTTTTTGGAAGAGCCGCTCCTGGTCTTTTTTGAAGCGACGGACCCGCTTTTCGATGGCAGCCAGTTGTTCCCCGACATCCATTCCCGAGATATCCCGGACTGAGGGGGCTGATGCTTGGAGGGCATGGAGCCCACCAATGCGCACTTGGAAGAATTCGTCGAGGTTGGACCCGGTGATGGCGAGAAACTTGACGCGGTCTAGGATGGGAAGGTCCGGCCGAAGAGCTTCGTTGAGCACCCGCTGGTTGAACTCAAGCCAGGAGAGTTCTCGGTTGATGTAGGGAGGCTTCATGAGATTGGGGAGGGATCGCGAAATTGATGAGAAGGGATAACTTTAGCCGTTTTCCTGAAGAATCAGTTGACGGCCGAAAAGGCTCTGGAAAAGGTCGGCCTTGGTGGGGAGGGCAAGGCGTTCGGCCGAGGCATCGACGATGCCATCGAGGTGCAGCACTACCTTTTCTTCCGAAAGGGTGGCGGTGAGATTTTTGATTCGCTGGGAGTGGGTTCGCTCGAGGGCATCAGCAACTCGAAGGATGGCCGAGAGCTTGGCCACGCGGATGCGATCGGACGGACTGAGCTGACTGTAGTCGGGATGGGAAAGCTGGGGAACCTCCTTGCGGTGGTATCGTGTGACAAGTGCCACCAGCAGACGGTCGGGATCGCTAAGCCCAAAGATCTCCGAGTGCCTGATGATGTAGAGGCCGTGGAGTTCGTGCAATTTTGGGGAAACGTGGTTTCCCACCTCATGTAGGATTGCTGCGACCTCAAGCAGAAGGGCGTCGTGTTCGCTCAGTTGATGAAGAGATTGCGTTTCTCGAAAAAGTTGTTCGGTGAGCAGGGCGACATGACGGACATGTCCCATGTCGCAGCCAAATTTCTTGGCGGTTAGCTTGGCCGAGTGGAGTAGCTGGGACTTCAGTTCATCGTGAGCGGCATCGGGGTGAGCCAGGTCGGTGAGTAGTCCTTCCTCGTAGTCTGATTTGGAAACTCGAAGCGATTCCAGACCGAAGGCCTCCGCGAGGTTGGCATTGATGACCAGGGCGGGTAGAACGGAGCCGGCCGTTTGATAGTCGAGATTGAATTGCTTAACCCGCTCGGGCTCGGTCAACGCCGCCAGGTCCGAAGTGAGTTGGCGAAGTCGGCGATAACGAGACTTCGTTTTGTCGGGCTTGGAGAGGTAAGGAGCGAGCATCTGAATCTCGGTCCCGATCATGACGAGATCCTCGATTTCCTCGTTGCGAAAATCATAGTGGATTTGGGCAATCAGCCCGGTGATTTGTTCTCGAATCAGTTGAATGATGGGCTCGCCGGTGAGGTCGGGGGATTGAAGTCGTTCCCACGATCGATGGGTTCCAAGGCGATAGGATTGGTATCGCATGATACGACCTTTTTTCGAAAGGATAAGGCGGGCGTTTCCCGGACCGACGTGCGCGACAAGGGTATTGCGATTTTGCATCGAAGGCGTATCGCGAAGGCGGCGTCGCGTCTTGAGGAAAACGAGTCGGGTCATCTCCCCATCGTCGAGGGATTCGAAGTGCCAACCGCAGGCGATGTGAAGCCGGTTCAAGAAGGCCTCGGCGTTGCTGGCTTCTTCGAGGGTATTGGTGGTCACGGCCCGGACCGGCAGGTCTGCGAGCCCGAGCTCGCTGAGAACGCTTTGAAATCCATGCACGACATTCACGGCCTGTTCGATGGTTGAGGAACGCACTCTTCCGTAGCCGAAGATGTCGCGACCGAGCGGGATGTTCTTCTCGAGGAAGTCGAGTCGTTCCTCGCTGCCGTCCTCGAGAATGCGCAGGATAATCATCGAGGCATGACTGGCGCCGATATGAATGGCAGCGCGAAGTTTCTGGGGGGCGGAGTCGGGCATTGGCGGCGGCAATATTCAGTCGCAAGGAGAGGATGGTAGCAACCGGGAAATTGTGACCTTTTTCTTGTCACCGGGCGAGGGGTTGGGATGGTGGGGCGATGTTAGGGGAGCGCTACACCGAGAAGTGCCGGGTGAATCCTGGGGACCGGGTGATTCTTGATGAACTTTCGACAACCACGCTGGGGGTTTTAGGAAAGCCGGAAGAGGAAGCCCTGCCTATTTTTCAGCAGTTGCGTGGCAAACTTTCGGATCAGCAAAGGGTTCTTTATGCGGAAGGGAAGCGGAAGGTTCTTTTGGTCGTGCAGGCGATGGACACCGGAGGCAAGGACGGTTGTGTGCGCAAGCTCTTCTCCCGGGTGGACCCGCAGGGTGTGAAAGTCACGCCATTCAAGGCCCCGTCGACCCGCGAACTCTCCCACGATTTTCTGTGGCGCGTTCATCAGGTTGTCCCGGCAAACGGCGAGATCGCCGTATTCAACCGCAGCCACTACGAAGACATCATCGCGGTGCGGGTCAAGAACTTGGCTCCAGATGAAGTCTGGGAGAGGCGATACAAACACATCGTCGATTTTGAGCAGATGTTGGTCGATGAAGGGACGACCATCCTAAAATTTTTTCTTCACATTTCCAAGGACGAGCAGAAGCGGCGCTTGGAGTCGCGACTGGAACGGCCGGAAAAGCACTGGAAGTTCTTTCCGGATGATCTCGCGGACCGGGTGCGATGGGATGAGTTTCAGGTCGCTTACGAGGATGTTTTTAACCGGACCAGCACCGAAGCTGCTCCCTGGTATATCATTCCGGCGGACTTTAAGTGGTATCGCGACATGGCAGTTGCGCAGATTGTCACGCACGCCCTCGAGAAAATGGATCTCCGTTATCCCAAGGTCACCTGGAATCCACAGGATATTGTGGTGGAGTAACTTGGCGAACTAGATGCGATGAAACACCCGACCATACTTCTCCTGATGTTGTTTGTAGTGTCCTGCTCCAATCCCACCCAGCGTGCCGAAGAAAGCTACCGCAACTATTACAAAGCGGAGTTCTTTTATGAGGCTGGGGCCTATGGCAAGGCCAAGGCGGCTGCCAAAAAGGTGAAGGAGTCTTCGCCACGCTACCGAGACGCCCAGGAGTTGATTCGGTGGATCGAAACTGAATCCGTGGAGCCGGAATTTTCCGAGGAGGATTACGGGCTTCCGTCTTCCTATTGAGCCGGAGCTGCGGGAAGGTGGCGGAGTGGGATTCTCCTTTCGCCATCGATGGGTTTGTCGTACCCTGCGGGGATGAAGGTTCCTTGGATTTTACTGTTTACGCTCGCGGGATTTTCGGCTGCAGCTGAAGTGATCGCGATAAATGGGGACGACGAATTGCGTCGTGCTATTGCCTCTTTGAAGGATGGCGTCACCTTGAAGATCAAGGGTGGCGATTATCGCGGGGGATGGTCGGTGAAAGGGATCAGCCAATTGACGGTCGAAGCCGCGGATCCGGCAAATCCGCCTCACTTCAAAAATGGGAACCTAGGCTGGCAATTCTCCCGTTGCCCGGGCCTGACGGTGCGGAACCTGATTGTTTCCGGTCAACGTCACAATGGTTTCAACATCGATGACGGGGGAGTGCGGGACAAGCCGGTTAAAGGGGTGACTCTCTCTGGTCTCAAGGTGTCCGAAATCGGACCGAAAGGAAATTTTGATGGCATCAAGTGCTCGGGGATTGATGATCTTGTGATCAAAGAGTGCGAAGTCTCCGGATGGGGAGGACAGGCGATTGATTTTGTGGGCTGTCACCGGGCTGTCATTTCGGATTGTCGTTTTACCGGAAGGCCGGGATTTTCCCAAACCACCGGTCCGCAGTTCAAAGGGGGGTCTTCAGATATCGTGATCGAGAGTTGTTTTTTCAAGGATGCCGGAATGCGGCCGATCCAAGCCGGAGGCTCAACCGGGATGAGCTACTTCCGGCCTCCGGGAGCAAAGTACGAAGCCCGTAAGATTACCATCCGTGACAACACCATCGTGGGTGGCATGTGCGCGGTGGCCTTCACGGGGGTGGATGGAGCGGTTTTCGTGAGGAACGTGGTCGTGAGCCCGGACAAGTGGATATTGCGCATCCTTCAGGAAACGACCGCGCCTGGCTTCCCGGCCTGCCGGAACGTCCATTCCCACCACAATGTCATCGTCTTTGACCGGGCCAAGGTTCGCGGGGTGGTTAACATTGGGTCGAACACCGCACCAAAGACCTTTCGTTTTGAGAACAATCTTTGGTATGCCACCGATCGCCCTGGGCGCTCCAAGCCGTCACTGCCGGTTACCGAAACCGGAGGGATTTACGACTTCGACCCCAGGCTTGACGCCAAGACCCATCGACCTTCTGCGGCCAAAGCGAAAGCGTTGCTGAAGGCCCGCTAGGCGCCGGCTAGCGAGATGAAGGACTTGGGGTGAGATAGAGCGAAGTAGATTTTTCCGGCGTTGGCCAGGGGCATGACGGCGTCATCGGGCACATGCATGATGAGGGTCGCGATGCCTTGAGCGGCGAGCTCCTTCGAGAGGCGGATGCCGGGGACGAGGTTTTTCCCGCAGGCGAAGTAGTGGGCGAAAAGCGCAAAGGCCATCGGTGTTCTTTCGGGTATTTCTAGAACGGCCGAAAGCGATCCGTTGGAGCCGTCAATGGTGAAGGAATTGGAGCCGGGTTGGGCTACGGTGCTTTACGGGGCGTGTGAAGAGGCGGATCCGGGTTCACGGGCTTCGAAGAGCAGGGCGAGAAGCATGGCACGCGCTGAAGTGTCGCCGCCGGCGAGACCGTTTTCGCTGATGGCTGACTGGAAGGTGGCCTCTTTTCGCAACGTAAGGTAAAGGGTAAGGGGAAAAGCCTCGGGGAGATGGCAGGTGAGGCCGTAATTACTTCCGACTTTCAAGTAGTCGTTACCGGCCATCGCGACACACTTGAGAACGTCTGCGGGATTCAGGCTCGAATAACTGCCTTCCGTTGCCGCTTTCTCAAAAGCTTCCGTAAAGGTCGCACCGGCTTCGACCGCCAGGGTCGACCGAACGAAGAATTCCGCTGATTCCTCCACTCCCGGGTCTCCGTGTGTGAGGGTAGTTTGGGAGCGCGCGGCTGCAATCTTGGCTTCGGGAGTGATTTCCAGATCGAGAATAGGTGCAAGGCGTGAAGCTCCGGAGAGGTCGTTTGAACCGGAAGGCGAGAGACCGTTGTTGGCTTGGGTCTCTTTGGTCGCTCCGTCGAGGTAGCCATCGTAGTTGGCCATCCCGACGAGCCAATTTTCGCGCCAGCGTGATTCGTCGTAGCCGCCGAGCTCAAGGGACTCTTTCAAGAGAACCATTTGGTCTCCAAAATGAGTGAGCTGTCCGGCTTTGCGATTCGGGTGATACGAACTCGCTGGATCGGTAAATTCAGTGATGCCGTCGGGATAAAGGTAGGCCAACTTCCCTTGGTCGTAAACCCAATGGGGACCCAGCGAAAGCGCATCAGCCGCAAGCGCTGCCTTGAAATAGTTCGATTTCATTTGTTTGTAGGATGGACGGGGAAACCGGATATTCTAAAAATTCGCGGTGCACTAGCGACCGTCCCCGGTGTAGAGAATTTTCCCGTCTTTGGGTGCCTGGGGCCAGGGGGTGGTTCCGGGGGCCCATTCCTTGGGCTGGGTGGCGCGGACCTGGCCGACCATATCCTTCAGCCAGGCCGGAGCTTCCTCGTTTTCCTTTTGTCCGTAAACCCAGGGAAGGGCCGGTGTCATGAGCCGGTCCATCCCGGTGAGCGGGGGCCGTTCTTTGCTAACGGTCTCGAGCCGTTCGCTGAGCTTTTTGACGAGTTCTGGCTTCTCTTTGGCGAGGTCTTTTTTTTCAGACGGATCATTGATGATGTCGAAAAGCTCCTTACCGATCAGTTTGAAATTGCCGCTCCGGATGGCAGGGGGACGCACGCTTCCCGAGATTTCGAAAACGATCTCGCTGCGCGGGCTCTGCAAGGTTCCGAAGATGA
>JBMYLT010000002.1:274135-301357 GCA_049596615.1 Akkermansiaceae bacterium
GTCATATTTATGCCGTCGAGGGCACGCTTTTGTTTTAACGAACCACCCGCCAGGGTAGCGAAGGTGCTGTAAAGGTCGGTGACGTGCATGAGGTGGTCGTTGGTGTCTCCGGCTTTGAGTTTGCCGGGCCAACGCATCACGCAGGGGACACGCACCCCCCCTTCGTAGTTGGTGTTTTTGGTTCCGCGATAAGGAGCATTCATGTTTTCGCGGAGACCTCCGTTATCGTTGGCAAAAATGAAGAGGGTGTTGTCTGCGTAGCCGCAGGTTTTGATGGCGTGGTCAATTTTTCCGATGGCATCGTCGAGGCACTTCAGAGCGGCGTAGCGTTTGCCAAGGCGTTCTTCGTAACGGGGAATCTCTTCGAGCGGACCGTGAATGGCATTGAAGGCGACATACATGAAGAGAGGCTGTGGTTTTTCGACCGCAGCATTTGTCATGCGATGACTGGCAATGACGCGAACTGCTTCGTCCGCGATGAGGTCGGTGCTGTATCCGGGTTCGAGGACGGGCTTTTGGTTGCGATGCCAATCGTAAACAGCGAATCGGGCGGGGGCGTTGTGCGGGATGGTCTTGTTGTTGTAGTCGATGCCCCATCCATAGTGGCCGTATTGGTGATGGAATCCCTGGCCCATCGGGAGTTGGCCGGGAAGCCATTCTCCGCAGTGCCATTTCCCGCAGATCGAGGTGAAGTAACCCGCCTCAGAGAGAACCTCGGCAACTGTTCGTTCCTCGGTGGCGAGGCCGTGAATCCTCCGTGTTTCATCACCGGCTTCATTTCTAGCCAGCTTCATGCCGAGTTTGGCGAGGTAGCTGGGTTTTCCAAAGTCTTCGGAACGCCAGTCACTCCAGGTGCGGAAGGCGTAGCGCCCGGTGAGGAAAGCCGCCCTGGTGGGAGCACAAACGGCATGAACGTAAAATTGGGTAAAGCTTGTTCCCTCCTTTCGCAACTTGGTTAGATGCGGGGTGTGTTCGGCGGCACCTCCGTTGAAGGATGGCTCGTTCCAGCCGACATCATCAGAGAGGATGAAGACAATGTTGGGTTTGGAGCCATCGACCGGCGAGGCCAGGCCGGGAAGTGAGAGAAGGAAGAAAGTGGCAAGGAGTGATTTCATTTTGAGCTGGTGTTAAACGTTGCAGATGGCCACCGCGTTGCGGAGTTCCTCGAGGGCATTGCCGCGCGGGATCCACTCGTGCCCGACGTAGCCGGTATATTTGGCCTCCTGAAAGGCCTTCATCACGGCGCGATAGTTGATTTCCTGGTCTTCATCGATCACTCCACGACCTGGGTTGCCGGCGACTTGGACATGACCGATGAATTCATGGTGCATTTTGATCCGACGGATGAGATCGCCGTCCATGATTTGGATGTGATAGGCGTCGAAGAGCACCTTGAGGCCGGGGGAAGAGACGGCGCGGACGATGTCGAGGCATTCGTCGAGATGATCGCCTTGATATCCGGGATGCCCCATCATATTTTCCGCGACCCGTGAGTTGAGTGGTTCGAGCACCATGGAGACTTTGTGCTTCTCGGCAAGAGCGGCCATTTTCTTGTAACCCTCGATGCAGTTGCGTCGTCCCGCTTCGGGAGCCACGACCGATCCGTTCGGCTGATCCGAAGTATCGGCCAGTCCGGTGAAGGTCATTACATTTGGAAAACCGTGGGCGCCGGTGGCCTCGATTGCGGTGGTAAGGGCCTTGAAGCATTCGGCGTGATGACCCTTGTTGTTCATACCGCGGATGAAAGTGTGGGACTTGGTGGCGGCGCAGACCAACCCGGTGCCTTTGAGGAGCGGCCAGTGTTCGATGGGTAGAAGCTCCACGCCGGCGGTTCCGAGATCTTTGGCGTGCTTGATAAGATCTGCGGGGCTCCATCCGGCTCCGGTAAAGAAGGGCCAGGCGGCAACGACCTGTTTGATCTTGGGAGTGTCGTCGGCGAAGGCAGAGGGAGCGGTCAGGGCAGAAACCCCCAGAAGGCCGAGAAACCGGCGGCGCCCCGAGGAGGGGAGGTGTTCGGGGGGAGTTGGAGAAGGGAAATTCATCGTAGCTCCCTAGTGATCCAAAAGTGTGAGCATCGGGGCAAGCTTGGAACCATTTTTTCTGGTCCTGGTCTTTTCGAGACCTAGTAATGGACCAATGAAACCTCAAGGAATCCTGCGGTTAGGAGTGTTGATGGCTCTGGCTCACTCATCCTTGTCTGGCGAAGAAACTGAAGTGGAGAATGGCAAGCGCGCCGACGGTGAGGTGCAAACGCAGCCGAACTTCATTGTCGTCTTTATCGATGACATGGGTTTTTCCGATTTTTCATGTTTCGGCGGGGTAGTCAAAACCGAGCATGTCGACCGTCTCGCCGCGGAGGGAATGAGGTTCACTAGTTTCTATGTGAATTCTCCAATTTGTTCGCCTTCGCGGGTGGCCTTGACGACCGGTCAGTATCCTTTCCGGTGGCGCATTTCCTCGTATCTTGCAAATCGCGAGGCCAATCGAAAACGTGGTATGGCTCAGTGGCTGGATCCCGAGGCGCCGGTGTTGGCGAGGCGTTTGAAAGAAGTGGGCTATGCCACGGGTCACTTCGGGAAGTGGCACATGGGAGGACAGCGTGATGTCGACGATGCGCCTGCGATTTCGAAGTATGGCTTTGATCGGAGTTTGACCAATTTCGAGGGAATGGGGGCGAAGCTTCTTCCCTTAACCCTGAAGCCCGACCCCAAAGGAGGAAATCCTATCAAGGGGCGAATCTGGAGAGATGCCGAGCGATTGGGAAAGGGTGCCAAATGGATGCAACGCTCCGAGATCACATCTGGATTCGTCTCGGCGGCGCTGGAGTTTATTGATGAGGCCAGGAAGCAAAGGAAGCCCTTCTACCTCAATCTTTGGCCGGACGATGTCCACAGCCCGTTTTGGCCACCGCTGGAAAAATGGGGGGGGAATAAGCGGGAATTGTATCGAGGGGTGTTGGACTCCATGGACGAGCAATTGGCGAGGCTTTTTGACCGTGTGCGAAGCGATCCTGCTCTGAAGGACAATACCGTCATCGTGGTTTGTTCAGATAACGGGCACGAGCCAGGAGCGGGTGAGTCCAAACCTTTTCGAGGTGCCAAAACTTGGCTATATGAAGGGGGAATACGTTCCCCTCTGATCGTTTGGGCCCCAGGATTGATGCCGGCTGAGCAAATGGGACAGACAAACAACAATTCTGTCTTCTGTGCCCTCGATTTGAATCGTTCCCTGTATGAAATGGCGGGAGTGGCCCCCGAGGAAAAACTGGATGGCGAAGACTTGTCGGATGTCCTTGTTGGAAAATCAGAAGTCTCCCGTGAGGCGCCTATTTTTTGGCGTCGTCCGCCGGACCGCCCGGGATTTGGCCATGGATTTCAAGAAGACAACCCGGATCTCGCGGTTCGGGAAGGGAGGTGGAAATTCCTCGTCAATTTCGATGGGTCGACTCCGCAGCTGTTCGATCTTTCCCAAGATCGATCGGAGTCGCGAAACTTGGTGAAGAAGCATCCTGATGTGGTAACGCGAATGGACAGGATGGTCCGTGCCTGGAATGCGGTTCTCCCGGTCGATGGTGCCGATCCTAGATTTAAAAAACCTCGGCCGGCCAAAAAACAAAGAAGGTGATCACGTGACAAACACTAAAAAGTCGCATGGATGAAACCGTGACTGGGAGTGAATTGAGCGAGGCTACGGGCCCTTTCCAATTGCTGAACTCTAAGTGAATCAGGCCGACGGACAACAAGCGACCTTTGAGCCTACTATGAAGGAGATTTCCTAACAGTTGATCATCCCGCTTGAAGCCAGTTTGAACGAAGAAGGTTGCCCTGTGACCCAAGTCGCGTTTTCTATCGATCATAAAAATCGGAATGTTCTCTACGGCTCCAATAGTTTGCTCAAACGACTGGCTGGCCACCTTGTCAATGACCGGATCAAGATCGAGCTACGGCTGATTACGAAGATGGCCCGAGGCAGAATCTCCCTTGTTCCGTCAGCTGTCATCTGTAAGAACAGGGTCTGAAATGAATGACGATCAGGAAGCGACTGACCGCCGCGGATTCCTAAAGCAGTCTCTCCTTGGAACCACTGCCTTGGGGACTTCTCTGGCTTCCACCACCGAGGTGACAATGGCGGCTGAAGCTGGGACGCGTGGTCCTGAAGTCACCAACGAGGTAGATGTTCTGGTCGTGGGAGGCGGGACCGCCGGTAATATCGCAGCGATTCAGGCCGGTCGTGCCGGAGCGAGTGTTTTGTTGGTGGAGCGGGGAGCCCAGCTGGGTGGAATGACGACCACTGGCGGGGTGGCCTATCCCGGACTCTTCGATGCTTGGGGTAAACAGATTATCGCGGGGATTGGCTGGGAGCTGGTGAAGGAAGCAGTGGAGCTAGACGGTGGAGTGTTTCCAAACTTTGCCAAAGTTCCAAAACGGCACTGGATGCATCAACTTCATGTGAACCAGTTTCTTTACGCCATTCTCGCCGAGGAGAAGTGCGAACAAGCGGGAGTGAAGATTGCCTTTCATGAGTTTCCCCTATCGGTTGAGAGAACCGAGACTGGCTGGAAGGTCGATTGCGTTGGATTTGGTACGCGCCGCCGGGTCTTGTGCAAGCAGGTGATCGATTGCACTGGAGGTGCAGAGCTTGTCGGTTTGATGGGTTTTCCAAGAATGCGGGAAGACGAAACTCAACCGGGCTCGATGTTGTTTCAGCTGGGTGCTAATGCCGAACCGGGCCGGAAGCAACTTCATCAAGTTTATGTTCACGGAGCGGACTCAACCAACTCACGTACGGTAACCAAGGCAAACATGACTGGGCGAAAGACCATTCTAGCGAAGCTCCGCAAGGAGAAGAAACGTCTGATGCATCTGCAACCGGAAACCGGTTTCCGGGAGAGCTTTCGAATCGAAGGTGAGAAAATGATCACCGTGAACGACTATCGGGCTGGGCGGCTCTTTGATGATGCGGTGAGCAATGCTTTTTATCCGGTCGACCTTCACACCAAGAATGGAGTCAAGCCCAAGCCACTCAGGTCGGGAACGGTTCCGACTATTCCTTTGGGTGCTTTGGTTCCAAAAGGGAGTCAAAACGTGTTGGTGGCCGGACGTTGCGTTTCTAGTGATCGACTTGCAAACTCCGGACTTCGGGTGCAGGCCAGTTGCATGGGAATGGGACAGGCAGCCGCGGTCACCGCGATCCTGGCAGCAAAAGCAGGAACCACTCCGATGAAAGTACCCCTTCCTGAGATTCACGCGGTTTTAAAAGAGCACGGAGCGATCATTCCAAGCAAAGGTTAGGAAATGGCGCGGCTGTTTTCCAAAGGATCGCGAAGGGGATTGGTGTCTCTTTTGATCGCCTTCACTTTTGTGGTGATGGCGGTGACCGGAGTCCTGGCTTTCTTCCAGCCGTTTTCGATCAAGCTGGTCGGACTCCATTCCTTGATGGGTTTTGTCTTCATCATCTTCATCGCGGCCCACATCACCAACAACGGGCGGAACCTGAAGACCTACTTGAAAAGCCGCATGGTTTGGGTGGTGTTGTTGGTTACAGCCGTCCTGAGTGTTTTGTTCTTTTTTCAGCCTGCCCCAGTCAAGGCGGTGTTGGGTTTGAGTCAGAACTTGGGCCCGGCTCTTGATCTGTTTGAGGAGACCGAGGAAGGAATGGTCTATCAGTATCGTCCTTCGGAAGATTACCAGCTGAAGGTGACTCTCGTGGCGGGCCCGTCCTACGATTTTGCCGACCCTCCGCAGGTGGCGATCTGGCTGGAGAACCAAGGAGGTTACCACATCAAGACTTTGCGGTCTCCCGAAGTGAGTGAAGCAGTCCTGCCTTACTGGAAGTTCAAGCGCGATGGTTGGGCCAAGGCCAAAAAGGAGGCTGAAGAGAATCCAGAACCCGACGCCGTTTCCAGTCCGACGCCCAACGGGTCCTTTGATCCCGCTGATTATATTCTCCCTGCCGATCCGGAGACCTCGACGCCCTACAAACTCCTGATTGAGATCAACGATCCGGAAGATGGCGACCAACCGTCTTTGGTCTACGCAGCCGAGATCGACAACCTAGATCCGCGCACCTTTCAGTTACTCGACCTCGTCGGCTATCCCGTGCGCGAGGATCAGGATGGTAAGGAAGCGTGGGAGTTATACTTCGTGAATGAGAGTATTATCTCCGCTCTGGATCTCATTGATAGCGCGCTGTTGAGGATTGCTAGGGAAAAGGGGGATCCGACTTTGTGACATCGGACGCTCCCTTCCTCCCGATGCGACCCGCTACTCCTCCTGATGAGTGGAAAAGGAATTTGAGTTCCAGCGTGGCCATCATCTTTTCATACAATCGCTTGAAGACGCTAATCCCGAGAAAGGGGAAAGCAAGGAAGGCCAACGCGAGCGTCGTGAAGACTTCAACACCCCGCTCTGTGATCTTTATGTCTCGCTAGCCACGCCCATGGGGGTTCCGGCGGGATCATTTGCTGACTGCAACGGTGAGTTGGGCGGCTTGATGAAGGATTGATTTACGTCTGGCGGACGGTTGCCAGTGTGCCTCCAATTCGTGATTGATCGTTCTTTCGAGCTATACCGGGTCGACTGGATTATTGTCGGCTGAGCTGACGAGATTTGATCTGGGCTTGTCGAGAGCATCAGCCTTTTGCCGGAGGATCAAGGCGTTGCACTAGAGGTTAATTGATGAAAAAAATACTTCATTTCCGTGAGGGATTTTGATTTTTAAAGGGAACAATGAAATGCATACACAACCTAGCGTCTTTTGTCTTCATGACGCTGTTGACCTCTGCCCCGGGTGCCGTCATTTGGAGTATTGGAGTAGACGACAACACCCAAGATGGTGAAGGCGATGCCGCCCTCAATGACACTGCCACCCTTAATGGAGTCCCCTTCAGCGTCTCAGGGGTCCGAGAAACCGGACAACAACCGCTCCCTGGCAATCCGGCGAATACGGGAGGCGCGAGTGGAGATGCAAACCGTGATGTTGATGATGATTTTTACTTTGCCGGGGTCTACAACACAGTTGTCGATGGCGGCGCCTACACTCCGGTCGGAGATGTTCCAGTCAGTGAGTCCTACTACGACCGGGCTTTTACCGGTGGTGACCCGAACATGCGCTGGCATTTCAATATTCCGGAAACTGTCGTCGAGACCGACGTATTCACTTTCACGATTGATTTCTACAATCTCAATGAAGCAAATGGCGCCGACAATTCGTCTTTCGACATGACCTTCTGGGTCAACGGAACGCAAGTCGGGGAAATGCAGTCACACAATGACTTTGATATTGATTCTGCGCAGAGCTGGGATTTCACGATTGAGGATTTGGGTGGGGTGGATCAAGTGGGCCCGGGGTTCGACCACTATGTTGAGGTTCGCAGTAGCGGAACCGGGAGTGCTCGCTGGGCCAGTCTGGATTATGTCCAGCTTGAGGTGAACGCTGAGCGACCACCGGCCGATGATCCTAACTTGCCAGTGCCCACGAGTCTCAACTTCGGAGATATCGAGACAGGTTCCGAGGACGTGTCCCAATCCCTCGAGCTAGCAAATTCGGGGGCCTCAGAGGACCTGACGATTACCGCAATCAGTATCACCGGGGATAATGCCGATTCCTTTAGTCTTGTGCCACCGGCTCTTCCTTTGGTCCTTGGACCGGGTGAAAGCACTTCCATCGATATCATCCTGAGCCCCGGCGATGTGGACGCACCTCTCAGCGCCGCCTTGGAAATTTCATCGAATGACTCCACGGATGGCCTTCAGAACGTTGTTCTCGTTGCCAATATCTTCACGCCGTTTGGTGGAAATGGAGTTCTTTGGAGTATCGGTGCAAACGATGGGACACAAGATGGCGAGGGTGATGCGGCCCTTAACGATCCCGCCTTTTTTAACGGTCTCCTTTACTCTGTTTCAGGGGTCCGGGAAAGCGGACAACAACCCCTCCCGGGTAATCCGGCGAATACGGGAGGCGCGAGTGGAGATGCAGCCCGTGACGTCGATGATGACTACTATTTCGCTGGGGTTTACAACACAGTTGTCGATGGCGGCGGCTACACTCCGGTCGGAGATGTTCCGGTCAGTGAGTCCTATTACGACCGGGCTCTTACCGGTGGTGACCCGAACATGCGCTGGCATTTCAATGTTCCAAACTCCGTGACGGTGAACGACACCCTCACCTTCACGGTTGATTTCTACAATCTCAACGAGGCGAATGGAGATGATACCTCCTCCTTTGATCTGACCTTTTGGGTCGACGGAACCCAAATCGGAGAAATGCAACCTCACACTGATTCCGAAATCAATGCCGTTCAGACTTGGGACTTTTCCCTCGATGATCTGGGCGGGACCGCACAGCAAGGATCCGGGTTTGACCACTACGTTGAGGTGAGAAGCACCGCAACCGGAAGCGCACGATGGGCCAGTTTGGATTACGCCGAGCTCAGGGTGGTTCCAGGCGTTAGCAACGAGCTGATCATTAGTGAATTCTCTGTCGATCCTGACACCAAGAATGTCACTCTGCAATTCAAGGCGAATGTGGGCCAAACCTACATCATTGAACGAAGCACAAAGATGCTTTCGGTTGGTCAACCTGGTGGGTGGTTGGAAATCGAAGACTCGCTTGAGGCCAATGAGGAAATAGTGACCTTTACAGATCCTGGAGCTGCTTCGGATAATCCAGCGTTGTTCTACCGGGTTCGTCGAGAGGAATGACAAGACGAACTGAATCCAATCTTAGGATTGGAATGATCTGAAATTGTTGGGGTCATCATCACCCTGCTCTCCCTGATCCTTCTTGGATCCAGCCTCCCTTCGGGGAGGCTTTTCTTTTGTCGCTTTGTGGTCAGCATGACCTACAAAAGCCTAGCGTTCTTGTTAATGGTGACTTGAAATACCCCATTGCTTCAGCTGCTTTTTCACGCTCGCGAGATCTTTTCTTTCTCAAGGAAAATGCCTCCACCAAATTTCCAAAAGAACGCCCCTCGACTCAGCTGAGCGGAGGGGCGGAGGTAGGAAATTGCGGACTTAAGAAAGGTCAGCGATTCTGCCTTTGGTCCAAGTGTTACTTGCGGCGACGAACGAAGGCCAGCCCAGCAATCCCAAAGAGGAAAAGGCTAGAACTGGGTTCGGGGATCGGAGTCGCTTCCAGTTGCACATAGTCGAGACTTGCCCAACGGGCACTTCCGGTGTTGGTGCTTCTCACCTCAACGTAGTGATCGAATCCAGGACCCTGCTGGGACGGACCTCCCAGATCGGCCAGAGAAAAGTCCCAACTCTGGACAGCATTGATATCTTGATCAGAGTGAGGCTGCATTGCTCCGATTTGGGTCCCGTCGACCCAAAAGGTCATATCAAAGGAGGAGACATCATTTCCATTCGCCTCGTTGAGATTGTAGAAATCAATCGTGAAGGTGAGGGTGTCGGTCGCCGCCACGGTGTTTGGAACGTTGAAATGCCAGCGCATGTTCGGGTCACCACCGGTAAAAGCCCGGTCGTAATAGGACTCACTGACCGGAACATTTCCGACTGGAGTGTAGCTACCGCCATCGACAACTGTGGTGTAAACCCCAGCAAAATAGTAGTCATCATCGACGTCACGGGCTGCGGATCCACTCGCGCCCCCCACATTCGCCGGATTGCCCGGGAGGGGTTGTTGTCCGCTTTCTCGGACCCCTGAGACGCTGAAGGAGACTCCATTAAGGGTAGCAGGGTCATTAAGGGCGGCATCGCCCTCGCCATCTTGGGTGCTGTCGTCTGCTCCGATACTCCACAAAATTGCCCCAGGAGTGGGAACAATCAAAGAGCTGAGCAGGAAGAGTGTGTACTTCTTCATCTCCTTGGTTTAACAGCCGCAATTTTCGAGTCAAGGGAGAAATCTCTCAATTGAATATTGCCGGTAGCATTCAAAATTGTTTGGTTTTCCTGATGAGGAGACTGGTGGCCGTTGTTGTGATTGGAATTGCGGTGATCGGAGGCCTTTTTCTGTATTTGAAGGGAAAGAATGACGAGGCCGCAGCGAAGAAGAGTTCGGATCAAGTGGCGTGGCTGGTTGCGAGCGAGGAATTGATCCTCGAACTGACCAAGGAACTAAAGATAATCACCAAGGATCTGAAAAATCTTAAGGCTCCGCATGGGGTCCCGGAGTCTCTTTCACAATGCGCCTCCTCCTGGAAAGAAGATGCTGATTATTTTGATAGTGCCTCGCTGAAGATTGTCAGAGGTGCCTTCAAGTCGGAGTCCCTTGAGCACTATGTTGCTGATGTCGCCTTCCAAGCGGTGGTCCGAACCACGGGCGGACAATGGAAAGAATGGCATGTTGCTTATGAAGCACATTGGCAAAAGGAAGGGGATTCCTACCGAATGTCGGACTGGAAAACTGTGGGCAAGGTCGGGCCGAGAAAGGTAGCCAAGAAGTTTTTCAGGGACCGATTGCCGGAGGCCCTTCCTGATCCGCGAACCAGGCAGCGGGTCATCCAATCGGAGCACAGGAGAGCCCTCAGCTACCACTACAGCACAAACAAGCAGCGTGCTCCCTCACAAGACTTTGAACCCATCTCAATTAACTTCAAACCGGCTGTCTCGGTAGTCGATGTTGATCGTGACGGTTGGGATGACATCTACATCATGGTCCGCCTTGGAAATAATCTCTTCCTACATAACCAAGGTGATGGGACATTTGTCGAAAGAGCGGCTGATTTTTCTTTAGCGATTCGGGGTAATTCGACCTGCGGACTCTTTGCGGACTTCGACAACGATGGAGATTCCGATCTTGTTCTCGGGCGAAGTCTTGAGCGAATGCTCTATCTCGAAAATTTCGGCGGTCGGTTTCGTGCAGTTAGCCAAAGAAGGACAGAGTTGCCTTTTCTTGCCACCTCATTGGCAGCGGCAGATTATGACGGCGACGGACTACTGGATCTTTATGTCACGACATACCGTCGAGGGGACTTGACCGGAACCGTTCCGGGATTTGCGGGAGAAGAGGGAGCGGGCTGGTGTGAGAAGTATCTGCCCCCCGACGAGGCCTTCTTGTTTCGAAAGAAATTTCAGCAGTCCCGACAGGAATCCCATGGAGGATATCTGAATCAAACTGGTCCTCCCAACTGGTTGCTCAAGAATCTCGGTAATGGGCAGTTCGAGAGAGTTTATGCCGACGCACCGATCAGTAGTTGGAAAAACTCTCTTCAAGCCACGTGGGGAGATTTCGACGAGGATGGTGATCCCGATCTGGCGGTGGCGAATGACTGGGCCGTCGATCACCTTTTTCGAAATGACGGAGATAAGGGATTTGTTGATATCGCAGGGGGAGTGGGAATCGACTTGATGGGCTTTGGCATGGGCGCTTGTTGGGGAGACTACAATGGGGATGGAGAAGACGATCTCTTTGTCACCAATATGTTCAGCAAGGCCGGGCAGCGGATTTTGTCGGGGTTTTCGGGAATCGATGAAAAGTTTCTTGAGGGAGCTTCCGGCAATTTTCTTTACCAGCAGAAGGAGAGAGTTTTTCAGCAAGTGGCCGGTAATGGAGAGTCGATGTTGCCGGTGGCAAAGTCGGGTTGGTCGTGGGGTGGTCAATTCGTCGATATCGACAATGATCGGGATTTGGATATTCACGTGCTAAGTGGGTACTTTACCGCGCCGAGGTCGTTTGAATCCGATATCGATTTGTGAAGTAATCTTTGGCGCACGGTCGTGCGACAGGATGAAACGGTTGGTCGCAAACTTCAGGGATTGGGAGAGTGGGACCGAAATCCGCAAACCGGGTTGGCGGACCAAATGATGGATGCCCGCGTGGAAACCGGAGATGAGGTCGTTGATGGCAAGCTCCGTGTCCATTCCTTGAGTGGTCACGAACGCAACAAGCTTTATCTCAATGCAGCCAGTGGCAGTGACTTCGAGGATGTCTCCGGTGTGTCTGGTTTGGATGATGAGGCGGACGGAAGGGCCTTCGCAGTGCTGGATTACGATCGTGATGGTTGGAATGACATTGTTCTAGTGAATGCCATGAATCCATTGACACGGTTGTTTCGAAATGAATTGGGAGACAGCGGGCGCGAGGGGAATATGTTAGCGATTTCCCTGAGGGGAGGGAATCGAAGTGCTTCGTCTTCAGAGTGGAGCAATCGTGATGGATATGGTGCCCGGGTTGAGATTCGTAAAGGTCAGGAGGTGATTGAGAGAGAGCATCGTTGCGGTCAGGGATTTGGTTCCCAGAACAGTGCGATCATGTTGGTGGGTTTGGGCGACTGGGAGAAAGTCGAGGAAATCTTGGTTCGTTGGCCTTCGGGGAAAAAAACGACGGTGAAGTCCGTGCCATCGGCAGCGTTGATCGTGATTGATGAACAAGAGGGTGAAGTATCGAGGCAACCTTATCGACGAAACGTCCGGATGGCTGATTCTTCCATTCTTGGGAAGGTGGGCTTTCCCCTCAGACATCAGTCGGCTGCCCGTTTGAAGGTTTGGAAAGGAATGGCAACTTGGTGTCCGGCTTGCGCGCGATATAGATCTCATTTTGAGCATCTTAAAAAAATGACGGAAGGCCGGGGAGTGGATTTTCTGGGGTTCCCCCTCGATGAATCTGAAGACAATGAGACGCTCTCAAATTATCGCTCAGCTGAAAAACTACCCTACGATCTCATGGCTGGATTATCCACATCTCAACGCAAACAGGCCGTGGAGTTTCTCAAGCGTTGGATTGGTGCGGCGGAATTGCCGTTACCTACCACCGTGATCACCAACAACGCCGGTCATGTAGTTTGGGTTGGCGCTGGGGCCCCTTCGGTCTCGGAGATTCGCCGACTTCTCGATGGACAGTGACTCCTGACAAACCGCATCCGATGGCGGGAAGGCAGAAAAAGTGACCAGGGTTGGAGCTGACTTGTTTTCGGTCCGCTTCCCTCGGGAAAAATTAAAAAACTTTGAGCGTGGTTGAGAGCAATCGCGGTCGTGGGACGTTTATTGGGTTATGGAAAAAACTCCCTCCCAAACTAGCGCCTCCCGCCGTCAGTTCATTCGCAAGAGCACCTGGGCCAGTATCTCGGTGATGACTTTGCCGAATGTGGCAAAGGGAACGACTGCTAACAGCAAGCTTCGTTATGCTTGCATCGGGGCGGGAGGGAGAGCCTCCGCCGGCATCGGTCCCGGTTTGAAGGAGCATCTTGTCGCAATCGCCGAGCCGGACCCCAACGGCAGGGGGGGTGGCGAGATCAAGAGGGCCAAGAAGGCACAATCCGACGTCAAGATCTACACCGACTACCGCGAGCTTTTCGATAAACATGACGATCTCGATGCAGTTTGGATCGGTTGCCCTGATCACAATCACTTTGGGTCCGCCATGCGGGCGATGGATATGGGAGCTGCGGTGTATTGTGAGAAGCCGTTGACCTGGTCGATTGGCGAGGCGACGAAACTTCGGACCAAAGCGGCTGAAAAGAAAATCGTGACCCAGATGGGCAATCAGGGACACTCCAGCGATTCCATTCGCCGAATTGTCGAGCACCTTCGCGGAGGATCAATTGGTTCGGTGAAGAAGGTCGTCAGTCACATGGGCAAGAAGTGGGGAGCCACCGGAATGCCGCCGAAAGCCACCAAGCCTTCTGGTCTCGATTGGGAAGCGTGGCTGGGACCCGCTCAGGAGGCCGAGTATCGGAAAGATCTTCACCCGTTCAACTGGCGCAAATATGGCCCGTTCGGAACCGGAACGCTTGGAGACATGGCCTGCCACACCATTGATGGTGCGGTCTGGGGCTTGAGACTCACCGAAGTCGACACCTTTCAGGTTGAGGCTGAAAAAGGCGGTCCCAGCAATGGTGGTCACGCCCTTGATGCCGTCGTCCGCTGGGATTTCCCAGCCCGCGGTGACATGCCCGCGATGTCCCTTTGGTGGTATCAAGGCAACGCTAAGCCGGAACACCCGAAGGATGCAGGCAAGGGAATCTCCAGCACCCTCTATCATGGTGAAAAAGGGTTCATGACTTCGGGCAGTCACTGTAACGGGGTGAAGATCCTGCCTGCAGAATTTGGTAAGGAGGTCAAGGAACCCGAGAAGGTGATTGCCAGAGTGCCCGGACATACCGGTGATTGGATCCGTGCCATCAAGGATTCCAGCGCTCCTGCTCCGTGCAGTAACTTTGGATACTCCGCAAAACTGACGGAGATTGTCTTGGCCGGGGTGGCCGCGCTTGAGGTGGGCGAGAAATTGACCTTCGATCTCAACAAGAGCCAGTTCCTCAACAACGACAAAGCCAATGCCCTTCTCTGGCGGAAGCCGCGTAAGGGATGGGAGTTCGGATACCCGGCCTAAGGTTTGATGGACTCGAAAATCGAAAAGTGATTTCGTGAGGACTTCGCTGCGCATATTGGGAGTGGCCATGGTGTTCGTGGGTTTGCAGTGGGCCCACGCGGACGACTCACTGCTTGCAATGGAGAAGCTTGCGAAAGCCGATCCGGGGCCTTTCGTGATTGTCGAAAGCAGGATCGAGAAGGTGAAAAACCGGGCGCAAGGCGTGGTTATTTCTCCGGAAGGACATGTCCTTTCCGTCGGGCACATCGCCTGGATCGATGAAAAGAAATCTTTCACCGACAGTTTCCGGATTAGCTTTCGTGGTTCCGGAAAAGGGCTTCCAGAAAAGGCCGCCCACCGTCATAAAGCGACTTACCTGGATCGCGAGGGCGAGGCCTTTTACGAGTCCTTTTATCCCGTAAAATTGCTGAGGCAGGGCAAGAGCCGGTTCGTGGACCGGGGAGATCTGGCGGTCTTTAAGATTCCTGGGAAAGAAGGATATCCAATGATAGAGTTTTTCTCCAAAACGAAGCCCGAGTTGTCGTCCGGTGAGACGCTTCACCTTTGTCACTTCATCCACCCTCACACCGCGGGAGATCCATTTCTCTTAATGAGTCCACTGGAGGTGGTGGGTGTGGCTCGAACTTCACATGGCCTGCAATACCTCGCGAAAGGATATTACCGCGTTGGTTCGAGCGGTGGGGCCATTTTGAAAGACGGGCGCTTGATCGGAATCCAGAGTTCGGCTTACACGATCAATGGAAAGAAGGGCGGAGAAGCGCCCTACGGGATGATCTCTTTTGAATTGGTCTGGAAAGACCGGATCGCTGAAGCGTTGAAGCAATCCGACCAGTCAGAAGAGAAAAAATAGCGGATCACTCTACCGGGGCGCATCAGATATTTCCTCGCCTGCTGGCATTGATTTTGGTGATCTCTATTGGTGATCCTGCGCACGCGATCTTTCCTTTCCAGTCTACTGTCCTGTTTGCTTTTTGGAGCGGCCTTGGGCCAGATTGCTTTTGCAAAGTCTCGGCCGAATATCCTCCTGATTTCACTCGACGACCTGAACGACTGGGTGGGTTGTCTCGGAGGGCATCCCCAGACTTTGACGCCAAACATCGATCGTCTCGCTGCCGAGGGGATGCTTTTTCGAAATGCCTACACCGCCGCTCCCGCGTGTAATCCGTCAAGGACGGCGCTCTTTACCGGCAAGGCTCCGGCGACTTCGGGACTTTACGACAATCTCCAGAAGCTTCGGGAGGTCATGCCAAAGGAAACCCTAATGCCCCGGCATTTTTCGAATCATGGCTACTGGTCGGCGGGATCCGGAAAGCTGCTGCATTACGTCATCGATCCGGTTTCATGGGATGATTATTTTCCGAAGAAGGAAACGGATAATCCCTTTCCAAAGACATACTATCCCAAGAAACGTCCGGTGAGTTTGCCGCGCGGTGGACCCTGGCAGTATGTGGAAACCGACTGGGCCGCCCTTCCCGTCGATGACAAGACCTTCGGGGGTGATTATTCGGTTTCCGAGTGGATCGGAGTGCAGTTGAGCAAGAAACATGATCATCCCTTTTTCCTTGGCTGTGGCATGTATCGTCCGCACGAACCGTGGTTTGTTCCCGCTAAGTATTTCCAGCCGTTTCCACTGGAGAAGATTCAACTGCCTTCGGGTTATCGCCCGGATGATCTCGATGACGTTCCGCCGGTGGGCCGTCGCATTGCACGGAATCGTTACTTCCCGCACATCGTTTGGCACGGGCAGTGGCGTCGCGGGGTGCAGGCTTATCTGGCTTCGATTCACTTTGCCGACGCCATGGTTGGTCGGGTCCTTGATGCTCTCGAAAAAGGACCCAACGCCGACAACACCATCGTGGTTTTGTGGAGTGACCACGGATGGCATCTTGGTGAGAAAGAGCACTGGCAAAAGTTTACAGGATGGCGGGCGGCCTCGCGGGTTCCGCTTATCATCAAAGCGCCCAAGGGTTGCCAGTTGTTACCGGAAGGAACCAAGCCGGGGTCAGTTTGTGATCGTCCGGTCAGTTTGCTCGATCTCTTCGCCACCCTCACCGATTTGACTGGAGTGCCCGCCAAGACGGAGACCGATGGACGGAGCTTGGTCCCACTTTTGAAATCTCCGAAAACCGAGTGGCCCTATGCGGCGGTCACTCATCTCGGCCATCCGCAAAACTATGCCGTCAGTCTCGAGCAGTGGCGTTACCTGCACTATCGCGATGGAGGAGAAGAGCTCTACCAAATTGCAAAGGATCCCTATGAATGGACCAACCGTGCCGATGATCCGGAATGCGCGGAGATTTTGGGGAAACTCCGTGCACTCGCTCCCAGAGACATGAAGGCCAAGTTCGAAAACCAGCCTGGTATGTCCGATTTTCGCTCGGAAGGGGTGACCGGGCTGGAAGAGCTCAATAACGGTCGCGCTCCCCAGTCCAAGTCAGGAGGAAAGCCTGTGACCATTATGATCCATAACAAGAGGCAGAACCGGATCTCCATGACGCCTATTGATGCCAAAGGGAACCCGTGCGACCCGTGGATGATGAAGGGGGCGACACGAAGGCTGGTGAAAACAAATGCTGGAAAGGTTTTCCGTTGTAAGAATCACAACGGTCGCCTGCTTGGCTACCTGCAAGTGGGAGACAAGCCTGTTACGGTCATCATCGAATAACGTCACTCATCTCCAGGATCAGCCGGATTCAGGAAAGATTTTAGGCGCGGGTGCAGGTTTCCGGGGTTAATCTCCGTAAACCTCTTCACACCGACGATTCAAAGATGACTTCAGTTCTTTCCAAGCTCACCAGGCTTGCTGCCGCGATTCTCGGATGTACAGCTCTGTCTGGTGGCACCGATCCCGTGAAGCTTGTGGAGAACTATTGCTGGAGCTGTCACGACGAGTGGGAGACAAAAGGAAACGTCCGCCTCGACCAGCTCGATAAACTCTCGCTCGATCAACGGCTCGACTTGCTCAACAAGATTCAGGAGCAGCTCTACTTCAGACAAATGCCACCCAAGCAGAAAAAGAAGCAACCGACTGAGGTGGAACGTGCGGAACTCTTGGCCTGGGTTTCAGCTGAGCTGGGAAAGCACAAGGCCTCAACGCTCGAAGATAAACTGCGCTATCCAAACTACGCAAATTACGTTGATCACGAGAAGCTCTTCAGCGGCGAGATCAAGGACAAGGCTTACACGCCGTCACGGCGCTGGTTGGTAAGTCCGCAAATTTTCATCGAGCGAATCAATGCGATCTTCGGATTGGAAGGAGGCAGCCGTCAAAGAACCTTTTATGGCGTCACCATCCCGGTTATTCTCCCTGATCATTCAGGTGTCCGTTATTACGATAACACCACTCTCGACGGCGGACATCTCCTGACAATGTTGACCAACGCCGATTGGATTTCGAAAAAGCAAATCCGTCCTGCGCGCGTCAAAAACAAGGAGATTAGCGGGAACCAATTCGAGAATCCCAAGGACCGGTGGAGCCCGGGATCCACGCCGGCTGCTTTGGAGGCCATCATCCTGAAAAAAGGTCGACCGACTCGCACCGAAATGGAGGCTGCCGTTCACGCCCAATATCAGTGCGTGCTGCAGCGGCAGGCCTCCGAGGAAGAACTCCGCGATCACCTGCGGCTCCTCGAAGAAAGCATCGGGCTCAGTGGAAACACCGAGGGCCTCCGGCAGATGCTCATCAGTGTCATTCTCAAATCCGAATTCATGTATCGCTATGAATTTGGGGCAGGGGAGGAAGATCAGGCCGGACGTAAAATGCTCTCTCCCCGTGAGTTGAGCTACGCCATCGCTTACGCCCTCAGCGACCGAAACCCTGATGCCCAGCTGGTCAAGGCGGTTGCTGATGGAAAGCTCAACACGAAAGAAGATGTTCGTCGCGAGGTCGCCCGAATTCTCAAGGACACAGGTTCCTTTGCCGGACCTGGAGCTCCCGAAGTGAGTGGAAAAGGATTGCAGTCGCATCGTGTGACTCACCCCAAGATCAATCGCTTCTTCCGCGAATTCTTTGGCTACCCCAACATGACCAAGGTCTTCAAGGACAGTAAACGCAGCGGCGGCTTTTATCAGAATGCCGGACGCGGAACGGCGGGAACGTCCGGCCACGTCATCGACGAAGCCGACAAGATCGTCGATTACATCATTCGTCAGGATCAAAACGTCTTCGAGCAACTCCTCACCACCGACGAGTATTTCGTTTATCACAACCGGCCCGACGAACAGTCCGCGGCTATCATCAAACGCTGGAAGGAAGCCTACGAAATTCTCAAAGGCGAGCCGTGGGCCGAGAAGCCCGAAGAGGTAAGTTTGAAGCACGAAGAGCTCTTGAAGAAAAATCTCGGGCTGAAGGTGCCCCAGCAAAAACGCGGCAAGGGACGTCACGATAACACTCTCGGTCGCTTGATGGGATACTTCGACACCACCTTTGGTCGTGGATCAAATCCCTTCCCGATTCCACCCTGGGCCCACGGATTCCGCCACCAGTATTCCGAGATCTACAATCTCGAACCTATCCCCGGATCGCGTGGAAAAGACACCGGAAAGACAGGTTGGGATTTCCAGGTGAAGCAGCCATTCAAGATGGAAAACCGGAAAGGGATTCTGACTCACCCGGCCTGGCTCCTGGCTCACTCGCAGAATACCGAGACCGACCCAGTGCGACGCGGGAAGTGGATCCGCGAAAAGCTTCTCGCGGGATACGTTCCCGACGTTCCCATCACGGTCGATGCCCAGATTCCCGAAGATCATCACCGAACCCTGCGCGAGCGGCTTGATGGTGTGACCTCGAAACAAGAATGCTGGAAGTGTCACGTTCACATGAACCCGCTCGGGTTGACCTTCGAAATGTTCGACGACTTTGGCCGCTTCCGGACCGCGGAAGCTCTGGAGCACCCCGATAATGTCGTCACCAAAGGAAACGGAAAGACGTCGGCGGATGTTTACAAGACCAAGCCACTCAATGTCGCTGGTGTTCTCGATGGAACAGGCAACCCGGAATTGGATGGCGAAGTGAAGGACGCCTTCGATCTCATCGATCGACTTGCCAAATCCCGCCGCGTTCGCCAGTCCATCATCCGGCACGCTTTCCGCTACTTCATGGGGCGCAACGAGATGCTTTCCGACTCTCAAACGCTCATCGACGCCGAAAAAGCCTACGCCCAGAGCGGCGGCAGCTTTAAGATGGTAGTTCTTTCCCTCTTGACCTCCGACTCATTTCTCTATCGAAAAGTAACACCCCCGAACACATGAAATCCCGCCGAAACTTCCTGAAACAATCCCTGATGGGAGCCGGCACGATGGCTCTCGGCCCCGGCCTCTTTGCCAACGCATCAAATGGCAAAGCTCCCAAGCGCTTCGTTTTCGTTCACAAGGGGAACGGTCTTTTGCCCGACAGCCTCATTCCGCCGACCTTGGCCGCCGCTGAAAAGCAGAAGGAAAAGAACAAGGAAGCCTTCGAGGTCAATCTGGGAGATCACGATCTGCCGTCCTGGATGGGCGCGCTCAACGAGCACAAAGCCGAAATGACTATTCTGCAGGGGCTTTCCGGGAAAATGTGCACCACTGGCCACCACACGTGGCAATCGTCCCTCGGGGTTTACAAAGCCAACGAGCGGCTCAGTTCCATCAAGTGGGCCACCGTTGATTTCGAATTGGCCAAACTATTCCCGTCTTCGCTCGAGCACATCGAACTGGCTTGCTTCCCGAGCGGTGGTGGAAATTCCCGTGGAAACATCAATGGCATCGAGAAGGGATTCTCGGCACGCGGTCCTCAGCAACCGAACTACGCTTTCGGTTCGCCCAAGGTCGCGATGGAAGAGCTTTTCAAGTCTGTCTCAAGCGACAAAGACGCGCAGATTGCTTACAAGCTGGAGCGACGTCTCCTCGAGTTTGCCGCCAAGAACGAAGGAGCGATGGCTGAAGAACTTCGTGGTCTTGAGAAAGCCAAGGTGAAGAACTATTCGGATTCCATCGAGGACATCCGCGAGCGCAATCGCAAAATGGATGCCATGGCCGATGTCATTCGCAAGCACGCTCCCAAGCTCGATGCCAAGTATCTCTCTGATGACATCAACACCATCGATCGTCAGTTGGGACACACCGAAATCCTTCTTTCGACTCTCATCTCCGGCATGACCAACGTCGTGACCTTTACCGTCGATGAGCTGGGAACGCCTTACACCGGGATCACCGACATCGAGAAAGAGATCGTGAACCTCCACGACGTGGGGCACGGCAAGCCGGTGAAGACGTTCCAGGCTCTCGAAGTGCGCGAGAAGGTGCGCCGTCATCATATGGATGTTCTCGACCGCATCGTGACCCGCCTCAAGAGCGTTCCCGAAGACGGCGGCACTATGTTCGATAACACCATGGTACTTTACTTCCCCGACAATGGTGAGACCCACCACAGTCATGGCACCGAATGGCCTTTCATCGTGCTCTCGGGTAAGAATGCCAAGATGGATATCGCCGGAAAATACATCCGCCTGCCGCACTACGGCAAGGAAGGCCACAAGACGCTCGGTAACTGGTATACTTCAATCCTGAATGCCTACGGCAATCCGGTGGAGCACTATGGTGCCATCGATACCGGCCTGACCCACATGGATCAGAAAGGAGCGATCAAACAGTTCATCGGGTAACCCCGTCCCGGTTCCATGTCTTCTCCCCGAAGTTTCCTTGCCGGGATTTTCTTGGCGGGGGCACTGGCTTCTCCTTTGGGCGCGGCACCGGCGGATCTCATCGAGAACTACTGCTGGAGCTGCCACGACGAGTGGGAGAAAAAAGGAAACGTGCGGCTGGATACGCTCGACAAGCTTCCGCTCGAAAACCGGCTCGATCTCCTGAACAAGATCCAGGAGCAGGTCTACTTTAGGCAAATGCCGCCCAAGCGGAAGAAGAAGCAACCGACAGAAGCTGAGAGGGCCGAACTGTTGACGTGGGTGTCAACGGAATTGGCCAAGCACAACGCCTCCACTTTGGAGGACAAGTTGCGTTATCCTAACTACGCCAACTTCATCGATCACGAGAAGCTCTTCAGCGGGGAGATCAAGGAGAAGTCCTACACCCCGGCAAGACAGTGGTTAGTGAGTCCACAGATTTTTATCGAGCGCATCAATGCCATCTTTGGTCTCGATGGACGGAACCGACAACGAACCTTTTATGGAGTGACGATTCCGGTGATCCTGCCGGATCACTCCGGAGTTCGCTACTACGACATCACCACTCTCGATGGCGGCCATCTCTTAACGATGCTTTCGAATGCAGACTGGATCGCCACCAAGCAGTTACGACCGGCGCAGGTCAAAAGTGGTGAATTGAAGAATGGCGAGTATGCCAATCCCAAGGACAGGTGGTCACCCCCTCATACGCCTGATGCTCTTGAAGCGATTGTAATCAAGAAGGAAGCTCCCACCCATGCCGAAATGGAGGCCGCAGTGCAGGCGCAGTTTCAATGTGTCCTCCAACGTCAGGCGAATCCCGCCGAACTGGAGGAGCACGTCACCTTGCTGAAAGATGCCATTCGTTTGGCAGGCAATACCGAGGGACTTCGGCAGATGCTCATCAGCGTGATTTTGAAATCCGAGTTCATGTATCGTCATGAATTTGGGGCCGGCCAAAAGGATCAGGAAGGGCGTCGCATGCTCTCACCCCGGGAGGCGAGTTATGCCATTGCCTATGCTCTTGGAGACCGAAATCCAGATCCGCTTCTCGTGGCAGCGGCGAAAGAAGGACGTCTGAACAGCAAGGAAGATTTTCGCCGTGAGGTTCTCCGCCTTCTGGAAGACGAGAAGATGTTCTACGACCTCGTCGATCCAAATCTCAGGGGCGGTCACTTGCGACCCCATCAAGTGAGTCATCCCAAGATCACGCGCTTCTTCCGCGAGTTCTTTGGCTATCCTAATAGCATGAAGGTGTTTAAGGACATCGCGCGGAGTGATGGAGCCTTTATGAATCTCGCCCGTGGCTATGCTGGGACGGCAGGTTACTTGACCAATGAAGCAGATCGGGTGGTCGATGACATACTCAAGGCTGACCAAAACGTCTTCGAGGAACTGCTCACCACAGATCAATTCTACGTCCTGCATCGTCATAGTAACGAAGAAGGAGCCAAGATGGTTGCCGGTTGGAAAGAGGCTTGGGAGCTTTTCAAGGATGCTGATTGGAGGAAAGACCTCAAAGCCTTCATCGTGACGAACTTTGAGAAGCACCGGGAGGTCTTCGGGTATCTCGGAATTAAGAAACCAGACGATCGGAATGCCGTTCGGGATTTCAAACGCAAGATGGAATACTTTGAGAATTCCTTCGGTCGTGGTCTCACTCCGGTAACGTCACCTTGGTTTCTTCACGGTGGCCAGAAGTTCAGCTACTCCCGCATCTACAGCCTTCCGCGTGAACCGGGTAGCGGGCCGACAGGAGGGAACGGGAAATACTCGCCTGACGAAGAATACTGGGATTTCCCAACCACTCAGCCGTTTCAGGTTCCCAACCGGAAAGGGATCCTGACTCATCCGGCGTGGTTGGTCGCGCATTCGCAGAACACCGAAACCGATCCGGTCCGTCGTGGGAAGTGGATCCGCGAGAAGCTCCTCGCTGGTTTTGTCCCCGATGTCCCCATCACCGTGGATGCACAGATTCCCGAAGACCATCACAAAACCCTTCGGGGTCGTCTGGATAGCGTCACCTTGAAACAGGAATGCTGGAAGTGCCATGTCCATATGAACCCACTTGGTCTGCCGTTTGAGATCTATGATGATTTTGGACGCTATCGCTTGCAGGAAGCCCTCGAACATCCCGACAACGTGGTCAAGAAGGGTAGGGGGAAATTCTCCGCTGACACCTACAAGACCCTTCCGGTGAACCCGACCGGAGTGCTGGATGGAACGGGCGAGAAATCACTTGATGGCGAAGTACGAGATGCTTTCGACCTGATCGACCGTCTCGTCAAATCGCGTCGCGTTCAACAATCGATCATCCGTCACGCCTTCCGCTACTTCATGGGGCGGAACGAAATGCTCTCCGATTCCCAAACTCTCATCGACGCTGAAAAGGCTTACGTGCAAAGCGGCGGTAGTTTCAAAATGGTTATCCTCTCGCTTCTCTCTTCCGACTCGTTTATGTATCGGAAGTGAATGTTCGGGAATGATTACCATATCGTGCTCGCCGTCTTTCAATGGCCAGTAGGCGACAAGGTCAGCCCATGAACCCAGAATCGTTCCCAGGGTGGATAGAATGATGAGCGTGATGGTTTTCATGGCGAAGCAAGGTTCTGATGAGATCCCCAAGGCAAGTGGTCGGGGAGATTTTCAAAAAGTTCGAGCTCGCAACCTCCAAGTTGCTTGAAACCAGCCCCGAATGGGGGAATCTCTTGGCATTGTTTATCTGCCAATTCCGGGACGATACGTCTTGGTTTCGTTTACAGCCCGGGTGTCTTTCGCGACTTGGTGATGTGCGGTGGTCGAAGGTAAAACGCTTCAGGAAAGCCTGAGGAAAGCTCCTCTTGCTCTTCCAGACTGCGGTTGAGCCAGGCTTTTACCAGTCCTTGAGCCGTTGAGCGGGATTCAACGGCTTCGGAGCCTTCGGGCAGGCGTTCGACGGGCTCGAAGGTAACTTTCGGCCCCTCGAGAGTGGTGATGGTCTCACGAAATTCCGTCCTCTTGAGAAGCTCGGGAGGGGCTTGGGCACGGCCTGCCTTGATCGGGAGGATAAAGAAACTGCCCCGGCGTGCATCTCCGACAGCCCAGGCGACGGGTTGGTCAAGGAGATGCTCGACTCCTTCAAAGGAACAGAGCCCCGCGACCGGGCAATCGTGGGTTTGTGCCACTGATTGTGCGGCGGCAATGCCTACCCGGGCGCCGTTATAGCTACCGGGGCCCGTGCCGACGATCACGGTGGAAAGCCGTTCTCCTTCCGGAAGTTCAGCGAGAAGGGACTGGAGGGGAGGAAAAAGGTCACATTCCTGCGAACGCTCACTGGTGAAGGACCGCTTGGCCACGATGGCTCCATCGCGAGCCAAAGCGAGGGTCGCCCTGGTCACGCTGGTTTCGAGAGAGAGAAGCCAACTTGCGGTCACAAGCTCATCTTGATGAGACAGTTAATGATCACAAACTAAAAAACCGGATCAACTTGTCGGGAAACCCTTGCGCGTCGGTGAAGGAGGCAGTATCGCTGGCCGTCAAAGAATTTTCACCCCCAAACAAACGAATGATGTCTGATTACGCCAAAGGTCTCGAAGGAGTTATTGCTAATGAATCCGCTCTCTCAAAGGTTGAGGGTCAAGAAGGACGGCTTTCCTACCTCGGATATTCCATCGATGAGCTCGTGGAAAAGTGCAGTTTCGAGGAGGTCACTTACCTTCTTCACTACGGCCGCCTTCCCAACGAGGGCGAGCTTCACTCGTTTGAGCACGCCCTTCGTTCCAACCGGGCCATCCCGGAAGGTGTAGTTGAATTCCTCAAGTCCGCTCCCAAAGACGCCAATCCCATGGACATTCTCCGGACCGGGGTTTCCATGCTCGGTCTTTATGACAAGCGCGCCAAGATCGGTGAGCCTGACCAGGACGCCAACGGTGCGGTGGCCATCTCGCTTTGTGCCCAGGCTCCGGTGATCGTGGCCTACTTCCACCGCGCCCGCCAGGGTCTCGACCTTCCGCCTGTTCGTGACGACCTCAGCGAGGCTGGACACTTCCTCTACCTCATGACCGGTGAGGAGCCCGGCGAAGCTGCGACCAAGACCCTCGACATTGCTTACACCATCCATGCCGACCACGGGATGAATGCCTCCACCTTCTCGGCCCGGGTGACCATCGCGACTCTTTCCGACTTCTACTCAGCCATGACGTCAGCTGTGGGAACCCTCAAGGGACCTCTTCACGGTGGTGCCAATGAAGGAGTGATCAAAATGCTCAACGAAATCGGTAGCCTCGATAAGGTCGATGCTTTCGTGGAGGACTGCCTGGTCAACAAGAAGAAGATCATGGGCATCGGTCACCGCGTATACAAGGTGCTCGATCCCCGTGCTCCGCACCTTCAAAAAATGGCGATCAAGCTCACTGAAGAGCTGGGCGAAAGCAAGTGGATCGACATGTCCGAACGCATCGCCACCATCATGCGGGAGCGCAAGGGACTGAATGCCAACGTCGATTTCTACTCGGCCACCGTCTACTACTCTCTCGGTATCCCGACCGATCTCTTCACTCCGATCTTTGCAATCGCCCGCATGGCCGGTTGGACCGCGCAGGTTCTCGAGCAGCTCGAAGACAACCGCCTCTACCGCCCGCTCACCAAATATGTCGGGCCGGCCGAGCTTTCCGAAGTGCCGCCCATTTCCGAGCGCTAAACGGAAAGGGGCCAACGACTCCGGATCATCTCCGGATTCCCCGCAATGACAGCTTATCGCGCGACAAGTCGTTTTGATGTCCGGACCCTGAAACTAGGGTCCGGTCTTCATATGCGGTACCGACATCCGGTTTTCCTGATGTTCCGTTACTTTTACCTGATCCTCGTGCCGATCGGTGGCTTGATGGTGTTTCTGGGCGAGACTCTCATTGGCTGTCTTTGCATCCTCATCGGCCCGATCCTCTTCATGCGGAAGGTCTTTTGGCAATACCGCCTTATCCACAGTTCCAAGTCATCGCCGCAGGCTGGGCAGGAACTCCACTGGACTTTCAGCAAAAAGGGAATTCACCAGGAATCACGCGGTCATGAAAAAGACCTTCGCTGGAGGGACTTTGAAGACCGCTTTCTGTGCCCGAAGGCCATTCTCCTCTACCTGCAGCGCGACCAGTATTTCATTGTTCCCCGCGATTCCTTCGGGTCGCAATCCGATTTCGAGGCGGTGACTCGTCTTTGTGAGTCCAAAATCAATCCGGCTTCGTGAAAAAGGTTATCATTCATACCGATGGCGGAGCTCGCGGGAATCCGGGGCCGGGTGGGTTCGGTGCCATCCTTTCTTTTGGACCTCATCGAAAGGAGATCAGGGGAGCCTTTGATCATACCACTAACAACCGGATGGAGTTGATGGCGGCGATCTCCGCGTTGGAGCTTTTAAACGAGGAATGCGAAGTGACTCTCCACTCCGACTCGCGATACCTCGTCGATGCAATGACCAAGGGCTGGTTGACCGGTTGGAAAAAGAAAGGTTGGATCAAATCGGACAAAAAACCGGTGCTCAATCGTGATTTATGGGAGCGGCTGGACCGTGCCCTTGATGGCCACGACATCACGTGGAAGTGGGTGAAAGGACATGCCGGAAATCCTCTGAACGAGAGATGTGACGAATTGGTTCATGAGGCCATCGATGCTGGAGATCTTGAAGAAGACCTAGGGTATCGTATCGAATAGGATGACGGGAGCTGGCTTTTTTAAGGAGACAGAAACGCGGTCCTAAAGTATCATTTCGGGTCATGTGGTGTCTTGGTCTTTCCAGTTTTCTGCTGACAGCAGGGCCGTTGTGCGGGCTGATTTTTCTCGATGGCGTTTCACCGCCGGCCAACACCGAGACTGCTCCCACTGGGCCGTTGGCGGGAAGTGGATGGGAACTCCAGCTGAACTACATCAATTATCATGCCACCATGATTTCTCCCAAACATGTGATCACGGCGCGTCATTTGGGAGCTTCCCGGCAAATTCTGACCAGACCGGAGATGTTCGGGGTATCCCAGCTGGAGACCTACGCTATCAAGGGAGGTCGTATTCTCATCGGGGATACGGATTTTTCCATTTTCGAGGTTTGGGAGACCTTGCCCGGGTATGCCCAGCTCTATCAGGGAAGTGACGAAGCCGGACGTGAGCTGGTTATTCACGGATCGGGGGTAGACCGGGGTGATGAAGTGTCTGGTGCAGGTTGGCGCTGGGGAGCAGGGGATTCCAGAAAGTCCCGCTGGGGCCGAAATGTCATCAAGGGAACGACCACCTCGGAGGGTAATGATTTTCT
>JBMYLT010000003.1:0-65296 GCA_049596615.1 Akkermansiaceae bacterium
CAAAGGCGTTTCTCGAAGCGGCAGCCGAAGATGAAAAAGCAGCCGTGGCCTCTTTAATCGACCAACTCCTCGAGTCGCCCCACTACGGCGAACGATGGGGCCGTCATTGGCTCGATGTCGCCCGCTACGCGGAGGATCAAGCTCACACCTCTGGTGGCGTTCAGAAACGAACCAATGCGCATCAGTATCGCGACTGGGTCATTCGCATGTTCAACGAAGACCTTCCCTTCGATCAATTCATCAAACTTCAGTTGGCCGGCGATCTCATCGAAGCAAAACCCGAAGACCCGTTTCGACAGTTTGCCGGCCTTGGCTTTCTCGGACTCGGTGCGCAGTACTACAAAAACTCTGACAAAGCGAAAGCCGAGGCCGATGAGCTCGACGATACCATTGATACGGTGACTCGCGGATTCCTGGGCCTGACCGTTTCTTGCGCCCGGTGCCACGACCACAAGTTCGACCCGATCTCAATCAAGGACTATTACGCCCTCGCCGGCATCTTCCAGGGCCGGCGCTACGCGGAAATCCCACTGGCCTCGGAGGAAGTCATTAAGATCTACCGCGACGATCAAAAAGTCATCAAGGAGAAGGAGTCCGAGATCCGAAACTACCTTCGCGGAATTGGTAAAAAAATCGGCCGTCAGCAATTGAACCAGGTGGGACGATACTTCAGGGAAGGCTGGCGGCTCGCCTTTTTAAAATCAAACAAGATCAAGTATTCCTTTGACGACTACTGCAAGGAACAAGACCTCCACCCCTACTTCGCCAAAAGGATCCAGGACCTGCTCGAACCGAACCGAAAAGACAATCTCATCAAGAGATTTCCGGAACTAAAAAGCTGGCACGAGGTCAAGGTCGACGCCAACAACATCAAGACGCCTGCTGATTTAAAAGTTCCTGAAGCTATTGCCTCCTTTGCGGATCAAATGCAATCGCTTGCCAACGAGGCCGGCGTCGCATTCACCAAGATGGAGGGAGAACTCAAGGAGGAGTTGGCACAAGCCCGCAATGAAGAGGACCGGCTCAACCGGGTGATGCGAAAACTACCCAAGGAAGAGCAACGCCTTCTCAAAAACATTTGGTTCGATGGTCACGCTCCATTCTATGCGCCCGAAAAGGAAACGCAAAAGATGTTCCTCGACGAAAAGCAACTCGCCCACTGCCGAAAGGACGAAGCCGAACTGGAAGCACTGCGCAAGAAGGCCGTCCCGAAATATCCGGTGGCGCATGGAATTCAGGGCGGCGGTCGCGCCATGCAGGTCTATCTCCGCGGTAATCCTGCGACAAAAGGAGACTGGGTGGCCCGGGGAAATCTTAAACTGATCTCGGACAAACCACGTCCGACAGATCCCGAGGAGGCCAAGAAGCTCAGTTATACCCGGCTCAATCTTGCCAACGAAATCGCCACTTCGAACAACCCGCTGACCGCAAGGGTCATCGTGAACCGAGTGTGGCAATGGCACTTCGGAAAGGGGCTGGTTGGCACTTCCAGCAACTTCGGCGTTCTGGGAGACACCCCAACCCACCCCGATCTTCTCGATTGGCTGACCGGACAGTTCATCGAAAACGATTGGTCACTCAAATGGCTCCATCGTCAGATCTTGACTTCAGCAACCTATCAACTCGACAGCGCAGGAGATTCGGCCAATCGAGAAAAGGATCCCGACAACCGCTTGCGATGGCGCTTTAGCCGACGCCGGCTCGAAATCGAAGCATGGCGGGACACCCTCCTTGCGGTCTCCGGAAACCTCGACCGGACCATGGGAGGACCGACACTCGACTTACGGAAAAACAACAATCGGCGTACGGTCTATGCCAGCATCAGCCGCCACCAACTAGACGGTATGTTGCGGATCTTCGACTTCCCCGATGCCAATGTCTCGGCCGCTAAGCGCACGGAAACCACCGTCCCTCAACAACAACTGTTTGTTCTGAACAGCCCGTTGATCATCGATCAAGCCAAGGCCTTCGCCAAAAGAGTGACAGAGGCAAACAAGGACCCCGATGAGCAAGTCACCCTAGTCCACCAACTGGCCTTTGGCCGGGATCCCTCGACCGAGGAACTCGGAGTGGCACGATCCTTCCTAACTACCGAAGTTCACAAAGACGACAAGCTCTCCCGCTGGCAGCAATACTGCCAAGCCATTCTGGCCAGCAACGAATTAATGTATCTTGATTAAACCCCGCTCCGGCATGAATCCCACCGAGACTCCATTTTCCGCTATCAGCCGACGCGAGCTTTTCAGAAAAGCCGGGGGCGGTTTTACATCGCTCGGACTGGCCGGAGTGCTGGCTGACCAGGCCGCTTCGGGCGCTGAAAGCCCACTCCTTCCCAAAGCGCCGCACTTCCGCCCCAAAGCCAAGCGCATCATCCACCTCTTCATGAATGGTGGACCATCGCAAGTGGACACCTTCGATCCCAAACCCGCTCTCGAAAAATACCATGGTCAAAAACCTCCCGGCGCTGACAAAAAAACCGAACGACGCACCGGTGGTCTCTTCAAATCACCCTTCAAATTTAAACAATCGGGCGAATCGGGAATTCCGGTCAGTGAAATCTTTCCCGAAGTCGCCAAGTGCATCGATGACATCTGCGTCATTCGTTCGATGCACACCGATGTTCCCAATCATGAGCCCTCGCTGCTCATGATGAATTCCGGGATCACCCAGCCCATTCGGCCAAGCATGGGGTCCTGGTTATGTTACGGACTCGGATCAGAAAACCAGAATCTCCCCGGCTTCGTTGTCCTCTGCCCTGGAAAACCAGTGGTGGGTCCGCAGCTTTGGAGCAACGGATTTCTGCCCGGCATTTTCCAGGGATGCCACATCGACAAGCTGGATCCAAAACGCATCGTCGATCATATCAGCAGCAAACACCTCACTCCGTCAACCCAGCGCCAGCAACTCGATCTAATCAACCGGATCAATCGGATTCACCTTGAAGAACGAAATGGCGACGACCAACTAGAATCGCGGATTCAGTCACTCGAGATCGCCTTTCGCATGCAAACCGAAGCCCAGGAGGCCTTCGACATTTCCCGCGAAACAAAAGCCACCCGAGAACTCTACGGAGAGGGGCAATTCGCCAACTCATGCCTCGCTGCCCGGCGACTCGTCGAGCGGGGCGTCCGAATGGTTCAGGTTTACTACGGGAGCGGGCAACCTTGGGACGACCATGGCAACCTTGAGAACGGCCACCGCTCAAAGGGCAAGGGAAGCGACAAGGCCATCGCCGGCTTGCTTCGCGACCTCAAGTCACGCGGCCTGCTCGAAGACACCCTCGTCTTGTGGGGCGGGGAATTCGGTCGGACTCCCGTTTCGGAAGGGTCAAATGGCCGCGACCACAACCATCACGGCTTCTCAGTCTGGCTTGCCGGAGGAGGTGTCAAAGGCGGCATGACCTATGGCGCAACCGATGAGTTTGGCTTCGCCGCGGTGGAAAACAAAGTCCACGTTCACGATCTCCACGCGACCCTACTTCACCTTCTTGGTCTTGATCACGAAAAGCTGACCTACCGTTATTCCGGTCGAGACTTCCGTCTCACTGACGTTCACGGAAAAATCGTAAAAGACATCATCGCGTAGGCTGGCTCAACCTGTCGAACTTAGGATTCGGCTTCCTCATCGGAGGTTTCACCACCCACGACATCTTCACCACCTTCCTCGTTGGAAGACTCCTCATCGGGCATCACTCGAGCGACTGCCTGCAGTTTCTCACCTTCGTTGAGCGTGACCAACTTCACACCCTGGGCATTCCGTCCGGTCTCCCGGACTTCCGAGACCCTGATCCGGATGCTCTGGCCTCCGTTGGTCATCAACATCAACTCATCGGTGTCTTCCACCGCGAGACTGCCAACCACTGGACCGGTCTTTTCGGTGCACTTCATCGTGAGCATGCCAATGCCACCACGATTCTTGGCCGCATAGTCTCCAAACGGAGTCCGCTTCCCGAGACCATTCTCGGAAGCCACCAAAAGACGGGCGTCGTCATTAACCACGGCAAGGCCAACCACGAAGTCCCCTTCGCGTGGATTGATCCCCCGAACCCCCGCCGAATTCCGGCCCATCGTGCGGGCCTGAGATTCATTGAAGCGGATGCTCATGCCACGGCTCGTTACCAGCATGACATCGTCCTTGCCGGAGGTCAGGCGAACTCCAATCAATTCATTACCTTCGTCCAGCTTGATCGCGATAGTGCCCGCTTTTCGGAAGTTCTTGAAATCATACAAGCTAGTCTTCTTGACCTTACCAGAGCGTGTCGCAAAAAAGACGTTCCCGGCATCTTCGCGGAAGGTCAAATCCTCGCCGGACTCTTCGTCCGTGGTGTATTCGAGACGCAAAACCGCAGCGATGTCTTCGTCCGGCTGAAGGTCGAGCACGTTCTTGATACTCCGCCCTTTGGAAGCCCGGGATCCTTCTGGCAATCCAAAGACCCGCTCAACATAAACACGACCAGTATTGGTGAAGAACATCAGGTAATCGTGCGCCTGTGCGGTAAAGAGATGCTCCACGAAATCACTCGCTTCCTCATCGTCGGAAGCCTTCTGGGTCTGCATCCCCTTCACTCCCTTGCCCCCGCGGGCCTGCACCCGGAACTCGCTGGCGGCGGTCCGCTTGATGTAACCCCGGTTACTCAGAGTCACGATCATGCCGTCGTTGGAAATGAGATCCTCCATGGCAATCTCACCTTCATCCGGAAGAATGGGACAGCGACGTGGAGTGGCATACTTCTCTTTGATTTCGAGAAGCTCTTCCTTGATAATCGCCAGTACACGCTCTTCGCGAGCAAGGATGTCGAGATAGTCTTTGATCTCGTCGAGAATAGCATCGTATTCCGCCTTGATCTTGTCCTGCTCCATCGCTGTGAGCTGGTAGAGACGCAGTTCAAGGATGGCGTTTACTTGACGATCGGTGAAAATGTATTTGTCACCCACGATACTCGGCTGGCTTCGAATCAGAATGCCGAGTGCTTGGGCAACAGGGAGATCAAAATGATAAGCCTTGATCTTCTCGCGCGCTTCATCGCGGTTTTTTGAATCTCGGATCATCTTGATGAAGTCATCAAGGTGCCCCAAAGCGAGCAGATAAGCCTCAAGGTTTTCGGCTCGCTCCTCCGCCTTGCGCAAAAGGAAGCGAGTGCGGCGAATGATGACTTCACGACGGTGCTCAATGAAAGCATCGAGAGCGTCCATCAAGCCGAGCTGCTTGGGTCGCCGTTCGTGAATAGCCAACATATTGACCCCGAAAGACGTTTCCATTGCGGTCAACTTGAAGAGCTGATTCACCACCACTTGGGGACGGGCGTCCCGCTTAAGCGTGATTTCAATACAAGTATCGTCCGCCGAGAGGTCACGCATTCCAGAGATATCTGGCAGGACCTTTTCCCGCACCAACTCGGCGATACGAACCTGCAAGGTGGCACGGTTCACTCCATGCGGCACCTGACGAATGATAATTTTGGTGGCTCCGGAGTTACTTTCCTCCACCTCCATTACTCCGCGCATCTTGATGCTGCCTCGTCCGGTCCTAAAGTAGCTGTCGATTCCCTTGTATCCACGGATTTCACAAGCGGAGGCAAAGTCAGGTCCTTTGATGAATTCCTTCATCTCATCGACCGTGATGTAGGGATTGTCGATGCGGGCACAGACCCCGTCGATCACCTCGCCCATGTTGTGAGACGGGATGTTGGTTGCCATCCCCACCGCAATTCCGGTTCCACCATTGACCAGCAAATTGGGAATGGCGGCGGGGAGCACCACCGGTTCCTTGCTGTTTTCATCGTAGGTGGTTTGATGATCGACTGTCTCTTTTTCAAGATCGGTCATCATGGCTGATCCCATATGGGTCAGGCGTGCCTCGGTGTATCGCATGGCCGCCGGGGCATCCCCTTCCACCGAACCAAAGTTCCCCTGTCCGTCGACGAGGGTCTCCCTCATCGTCCAGGGCTGCGCCATGTTCACGAGTGTCGGATAAATCGCACCATCCCCGTGCGGGTGGTATTTACCCATGGTTTCTCCTACGATCCGGGCGCACTTGAGGTGAGCCTTGGAAGCTGACAGGGAAAGGTCGTGATGCATCGCATAGAGCAAACGACGCTGGGAAGGTTTCAAGCCATCCCGGGCATCGGGAAGAGCCCGCGAAATGATCACCGACATCGAATAGTCCAGAAAGGACTTCGACATTTCATCGGCGACGTTTATGGAATCGATTAAATCCCGTGGCTCGTTCGGTTCGTTGGTTTCGTCGGACATGAAAAATAATCAGTGTGCGTTACACGTCGAGGTTTTGAACGTTGAGGGCATTGTCCTCAATGAAGCGCTTCCGCGGCTCCACCACATCTCCCATCAGGACGTCAAACATCGTCTCGGCTTCGAGTTGGTTTTCCTCATCAAACTGCACCCGCAGAAGCTGGCGGGTCTCCTTATCCATGGTGGTCGCGTAGAGTTCCTTGGCGTTCATTTCACCCAGCCCCTTGAATCGCTGAATACGCATCCCTTTCTTCCCGATCTCGAGGACTCGGCCAAGAATCTCAAACAGGCTAAAGATCGGAGTGATCACTTCAGCGTCTCCTTCGCCTTCCACCAACTCGTAGATGGGTTCATCGTCGGAGTAGAAAGGTTCGCTCCGAACCCCGAATTCGCCGAGTCGTTCGAGGAGTTTGGAGATTCCGATGGCCTCTCCCAGTTCACGGCGAACAGCCCGCCGCATCTTACCCTCGAACTTTTCCTTAAACCCGGCTTCCTCTTCGTCCGCGATTTCCTCACCGAAGAGTCGCAGGTCACGATTCTCGCCGGCAAAGGCGCGAACTTCATCTTCGCTCTTGAAATAATGGACCTCTTCCTCGTTTCCGGTCCTTACCCTGATCATATAGGTCGGAAGTTGATTCCCCTCACGGGCCGCAAGGAGATCCTTGAACTTTCCTCCATGCCCTTCGAGGGTTCGGACAAATCCTTGAAGCCGGGCTAGGGTCGCCAAAACGCTTTGAAGCAAATCCGACTCCACTTTGGCTCCGTCACCCGGCTGTCTCAAAATGACATCGTCGGAGCCAAGCTCGATGAGGATCTTGTCCATTGCAGCATCGTCCGCGACATATTCCTCCCGTTTCTTCCGAGTGATTTTGTAAAGCGGTGGCTGGGCGATGTAGAGATAACCGGCCTTGACCAGTTCCGGCATATGGCGGCAGAAGAAGGTCAAAAGAAGGGTCCGGATGTGGGCTCCGTCCACGTCGGCATCGGTCATGATGATCACCTTGTGGTAACGTACCTTCTCGATATCGAAGGCTCCTTCCTGATCACCGTCCCCAATCCCGGCTCCGATCGCCGTGATCATAGCCTGGATCTCCTTATTCTGAAGAGCCCGATGCAATCGAGCCTTTTCCACATTAATGACCTTCCCGCGCAAAGGGAGAATGGCCTGGGTGGTCCGGTCCCGGCCCGACTTGGCAGAACCACCTGCGGAGTCACCCTCAACAATAAAGATCTCGGACTTGGCAGGATCTCGTTCCGAACAGTCTGCCAATTTTCCCGGAAGTCCTCCGCCAGACATCACCGACTTACGCACCGTCTCGCGCGCCTTGCGGGCAGCCTCGCGGGCCCGGGCTGCATTGACCGCCTTATCGATGATGGTCTTGGCGAGATTGGGATTTTCTTCAAAGTAGTTTTGAAGCCCTTCGTAAACCACCGAACTCACCACCCCTTCGATCTCGGTGTTAACCAACTTATCCTTGGTCTGCGAGCTGAAACGAGGGTTCGGCATCTTGACACTGATCACGCACACAATCCCCTCGCGCACATCATCCCCGCTGAGTGCCGGATCCTTGTCTTTCAGGATCTTGTTGGCCTTGGCATACTGGTTGATCGACCGGGTCAACGAACCACGGAAGCCGGTGAGGTGGGTTCCGCCATCGGCATTGGGAATCGAGTTCGCGAAACAGAGAATCTGGTCGTTGTAGGAATCGTTGTATTGGAAAACAACATCCACAAAAACGTCATCCTCCATAACCTTCCCGTCGTAATCGATCTCGACCTTGCGTTTCCCTTTCAGGATCACCGGGTCTTCGTGAACCAGAGTTTTATTTTCGCCCAATTGCTCAACAAACTCCTCAATTCCCCGGGCGTAGAAGAAGGTCTCTTTTTCCGCAGATTCGGCCCGGCGGTCCTCCAGATGAATGGTCAGGCCCGGATTGAGGAAAGCCAGTTCACGAAGACGCCTCGAGAGGCGGTCGAATTTAAATTCGATGGTGTCGGTGAAAATGGTGGCGTCGGGGTAAAAGGTGATGGTGGTCCCGGTCACGCACTCGTCGACCTCGCCAACGACCGCCAGCTCCTTGACTGTTTTCCCACGCTCGAAAGTAATCTCGTGAAGTTTCCCCTCCCGTTTCACCCGGGCGACAAACCAATCGGACAGAGCGTTCACACACTTGGCGCCCACCCCATGCAAACCACCGGAATACTTGTAGGCTCCCTGGCCAAATTTTCCGCCCGCGTGGAGACTGGTCAGCACAAGCTCGACTGCCGGAATCCCGAATTTTGGGTGCATGTCCACCGGAATTCCCCGCCCATCGTCAGCGACGCTGCAGGAGCCATCCTCATTGATCGAGATATCAATGGTCTGACAAAACCCGGCGAGATGTTCGTCGATCGAGTTGTCCAGAACCTCGAACACACAGTGGTGAAGACCTCTTTCATCGGGGTCTCCGATATACATGCCAGGGCGCTTCCGCACCGCATCAAGTCCCTCGAGTTTGTCGATCTGCCCTGCCCCGTATTCCTGATCGCCAGAAACTCCGACATCATCCAATTCCTCTTCCGCTTTATCCTCTGACATCAGGACAGAATACTCTGAAATTTCAGCGGTTGCGGCAAGAGTGTTTCGCGAAATTTAACCAATTTTTCACCCGATTTTGGGCGCCTTTATCAAAGGCCCAAAAGGGAGCGCTGCCATGGCAAAAGGACCTCTTCAGGAGTCGCTCGTTCCCCGACCAACTGCTCTAAAACAGCCCGTGACGCGATCAGGGACGGATCAATCTCCAGCTCTCCTCCGATCTTGTTTCTCTTTTCGAGTTCTAACTTGAGTCGACTCTCGAAAGTCGGGTCTCTGCGAATGCGTTCACGCTTGGGCCGGGTCGGCCAATCAGCCTCTGGCAAACGCGACGCATCCTTGATGGTTTCCTCCAGACGACGACGTTGGTTGCTCCTCATTTTCTTGTGGATATTTGGCCGGCGTGATTCCGAGAGATCCAAGGACCAGGCTATCAAATCCTTGTTGGTGGCAACCATGAAACTAGGGCGGTTCCAATCCTTAGCTTCCTGATCCCGCCACTCCCAAAGCGACTTCAAATAGCGCAATCCGCTTGATTTCAACCTACCGCTTCCACCAATCCTCCAAAGCTCCTTTTGAACTGACTCCCGGGCGATGACCCTGTTCCGGGCAGCTTCACATGATTGCAAAAACCACTCATGGCGACCTTTCTCCTTCAATCCTCCTTCCAGCTTGGCGGCCAGTGGAAGAAGGTAACGAACATCATCACAGGCATACTCCAGCATGCGGTCACTGAGCGGACGTCGGCCCCAATCGGCTTTCTGAGAACTCTTTGAGAGCTCTACCCCGAAACACTGGTCAACCAGGCCGGCATAACCAAAGCGCTGGTAACCCAACAACTGGGCCGCAATCTGAGTATCATACAAAAACGGAGGGACCATCTGCCACTCTCCCAACATGAGAGACATGTCATAATCAGCACCGTGCATCCAAATCCGGGCTCCTTTCAACCACTCAACCAAGGAAGTCATGTCCTGTTGATTTAAGGGATCCACCAACCTGACCTCTTCCTGGTAGCAAACTTGAATCAAACAGATTCGTTCAGCATAGCGATACAGGCTATCCGCTTCCAAATCCAATCCTACCATCCCGTCGCCCGGAGGGAGCAACGGAACCAATTCTTCAACCGCAGTGTAATGATCAACCGACATGACAAAAAAAGGAACAGGGATTTCCCTGCTCCTTTGACGATGGAGATTTGAAGTTCAGCTCAAACAGTCTTCGTTTCTTCCGAAAGGGAGGATGCTCCTTATCTGGCAGCGGCCACGACCCGGTAGAAGAGGTTCCGACGTCCCGGTCCTGAAGCAACCGGAATTCGGAAAACCTGCACATCACCTTCCACCCGATCAAGAGTCGCCAACTGGGCACTCACCCAGTTTTCCAGATCATTTGACTGTTGGGGAATGTAATTGATGTCGAGTCGACTCGTGTCGATGCCATACTCAATGAAATCTGAACCATTGCTTTCAACAAGACGGGGGAGGTAACGGGGAACATCAGCCACGACCATATTACCACCGAAGGCATACTCCTGATGGTTGGTGTAGCCATCTTGGTCGGCGTCTCCATTAGGATCTGCGCTATCACCAATCCCATACTGAGCCGCGAAGCCCTGGAAGTTGTTATCAGGGATAAACTTGATGTCATCGAAAACCGCCCCATCGAAGGGGAGTCCCGCACCAGGGAATTCCAAGGCGTCCGAGCCACGAAAATCCTTCCTGAATCGCAGTTGAACCCGGTGGCGACCTTCCTGAATGGGTCGGTTGATGACAAATGGAGAAAACGTCCCATTTGCACCAATCCCGGGCCCCGAGGCAATCACTACTCCGTCGAGCAGGAATTCAACAAGGTCAGCAGGCTCGGCGTAGTTGATAGCCACAAAACTGAAGGTTCCAGGTCCTTCCACCCAGCCGGACAAGGAAACCGTCTGACCATTTCCAACCGTCGAGGTCATGATCGATGAAGGAGCGCCTCCACCCGGAGGAGGACTATTTCCGATCAAATCAGTCGGGATAAAGGCAGCCCGACTATCAATTTCGAAGTCAAAACCCTCGATATTGGCAGCATCAATCAGGTCATCGCGATACTTTGTTGGTGTTACCAACTCAATACCATCCACGAGACCCCGGTCTGCACCTTCACTTAACGATGCATTTTTTGAATAGATCCAGCGGACATCGTTGGTCTCATCCGGAAGACGGATCGCTACGCGCCCCCAATCTCGCTCACCACTGATGAAAGCATCCCAAACCTGGGGAACCTCTCCTCCACGATTGAACCAAAGACGATCAAACCCTTCTTCCGAAGATGTCTTCCAATCGAAGTAAATCACCCCCTCAGGAAGGCCGTTGAAGCCAAAGATCGATTGCTGATTGTCACCCAGATTAACCGCACTACGCGCGGATCTGGGCTCAGGCACATTTCCGTCAGTGGATTCTTCAAGTTCAAAATCCCATGAAAGATCTCCACCAAAAAATGCGGGGGAATCAGGAAGGCCGACCGCACCACCGAGAGCAACAGCCGTGGGATTAATGACAAAGGTCAAAACAAAGAACCCATCATTGGTGGTATCACTACGCAAAATGATATCAGTTTCGTAGAGGCCCGGATCCGTTGGAATACCGGAGATCGTCAGCGTCTCGGGATCATAAACCAAGCCAGGAGGCAATTCACCAACTTCCACCGAGCTGGCCCCGGTCGTTTGGATCAGATAACTAAACGGAGCACCTTGGTTTAGGGTCAGTGAACGAGCACTGGTCAGCAGGGGAATTTCACTCACCGGAGCATCGGGATCTTCGGTTCCATTGACCACCAAGGTCATGTTGTTCACGAAGGCTACATTCCCGGAAACGGTATCGGTCACTTGCACCACCCAGGTTCCACCAGAACCTTCAGCCCAGTTACGGACCGTCATGAATTCCCAGAAGAAGACACTCTGTTCCTGATGGTTGGCATCAGGAGTCTGGAGGACACTCCGGGTTCCATTGGGAGAGATCAGCACAATCTCCAACTCAGCCCGGTTTTCCGTCACGATCGTGGCTGACAAAACGACATGCTCAACCTTCAGATTGGAGCGAGGGCCACTGAGGTCCTGGGTCATGTCAAACTCAACCAAAAGTGAGTCTCCATCGTTATCGGGAACGATACCGTAGTCCGGGGAGCTAGGATCCTGGTCGGAAAAGAAGCGGGAATTGACAATTGGATCAGCCAGAGGCCCCAAACGATTAGCGGGACTTGCAGCCAACGCTCCAATGACCGAATCCTGGGCGTTCACCAAGCCGGCACCGTAGTTTTGGTTAAACTCGATACCTGCTCCGTTGGTGATCCACTCAGCATTTTCCGGATCGATCTTCGTAGCGTTGCGGATCAAAATGTCCTGAACATCACGCCAAGTCAGGTCAGAATTCTCTTCCAACATCAAAGCAACGACTCCGGAAACCAAAGCGGCTGATGCGGAAGTCCCGTTGAATCCGGTGTCGTATTCAGGGATCCGAATGGGGTTGTCATCTTGGTCAACTCCAAGACCAAACGAAGTTGTGAGGACATCGGAGGCACCGCCACTGGAGGGAGCAACCACCACAAGGTTGGCACCACGCTCAGAATATGGTGCTCGGAAACCGCCATCGGTCACCGACCCCACTGCGATCGTGTAGGGAGAGTTGGCATATCCATCATAGTTGGAGTTATCTCCGATCAAACCTCCATTACCAGCAGGCCACACATAGATGTTCCCGAGGGAGGTAGCGCCGTCCGGACGACCATTCAGAATTCCATTCAAGATCGCCTGCTGGGTAAGCGGGCCGGGACCATCAAAATTGAGAACCTCATCATCCGGCCCGAAACCTGAGTTGTAGATGTCGATAATGTCAGGGCTGAAACCAAAGGCCTGGGCCTCGTCTGCATCATCAATCGCATCACTCAGAACCCGAATTCCGGACAAGGTAGCTTCGGGAGCTGCGCCCGAAATCCCCTCTCCGTTTTGGAACTCGGCGGCAATGAGTCCGGCCACGTTCGTTCCGTGATTCAGCGTATCGTCAAAGGTGGCTGGATCGGTCGGATCCCCATCGAGAAGGTTGAGGTGCGGTCCGGTAGCGTTCGTTGCCAAATCGACGTGATCGATTGCCAATCCGTCGTCAACGATACCCACCGTGACTCCATCACCAGTTGCCCGATCAAGAGCAGGCTCAATATTAATGTCAACATCGGCCACCGCTCCGTTGATTCCTTCGTTATTCAGATACCATTGATAAGCCTCGTCAGGACGGGGATTGCCATCTGAATTATAAAACGGGTCGGTTGGGATGAGACGCTTGTAACGTTTCTTTGCAAAGAGGGGTTCGGTTGAAATCACGTCTGGATCGCGAACGACGCTTACTAGCTGCGCAAGAACCTTTGCCGCCGATTCCTCCTCGCAAAGGACGATGTCCGATCCGGGCAACAGACGCCGCAACGACTTGATGCCACACCGATTCCGGATGAGATCCAGATCGGCGTTGGGTGAAACCTTCATGACGTAGCGATTGCGCAGGACCCGGCGCTCTTTCGGATTGCGCTCCTGCCCTTTTGGATAGAAGACGAGATACTTGCCCGCCTCTGGAATAGCGGCTTGGGCGAGAATTGTTTCCGTCGAAGAAGCGGCCACCGGTTCGATGTGGAGCTTTCCTTTTGAGTCGGTGTAGCAAATCTCACTCGTGCTAAGAGTCAGATTTTGCAGCTTGTCGCCACTCGATGCCTTCGAAGCATCATAGACTCTGGCTGACTGACTAACCAACTTGGCAGCAGATTGGCCATAGGCCGACGCGGACAAAGCGAGCACCGAGAGAATGGCAAAAGAAGAATTTTTCATAACAGGAATGGCTTTGGCGATTGAGAACGTTTGGTAAGGTGTGTTGGTTTAGTTCTGTTGAAAACGAACGCGCAGGAAACAAGGATTCTGACCAGCGGGCCGGCGACTAAGGACGGTGATTCGCTGGGCGTTGTCAAAGACCAGGAACCAATCCGGATTATCAGCATCGATGGTGACCCAGTTCTCAAGATCGACCGAAGTTTGGATCAGGTAGGTCAGGCTTCCCCCGATGGCCGGGCGTTTCGTAATGTCGAGAATGCACTGACCAGTGAGGGTGTTCAGGTTGGGAGTCACGTTCGGGACGGAGGCCGGGTCGGCCGGGTCGGTCTGCAAACCAAACTCCTCCAAATTGGTGAAACCATCGCCGTCAAAATCGAAGTCCGGAGCCGCAAGCTCCTCGGTGGTCCCGAAGGGAAAACCTCCGATAGCAAACCCGGGGTAGGAATCGATCAGGTCAAGATCCCAGCGGAAGAGGCGGGTAGAGGCATCAACCGCATCGCCCGAGACGGCACCCCGCTGAAAGAGCAGTTCGGCAGTTAGTAACTCATCGGGAGCAAAGAAATCCGGACCAAGATCAAACCCGGTCGGGATCCCCAGATCATTACTCCCGATCAACTGACGGGTTTGAGGGTTTCCAGGAGGGACCGGAGGAAAACGGACGGCTCCGTCGCCGCGGTTGATGATGGCAAAAGTCGCGGTGTCATTACCAAAAAAGGTCGAGGCGTTGAATCCCTGCCACTCAAACGCGAGGCCCAGACGAGGGTCAATTTCGAGCGACCCAGTGTCATTCCAGCGATCGTCATCCAATAGGAAATCGTTTCCGACAAAGATCCCACCGCTTTCTGCGGACTGGCCACCGGGTCCGGGAGAGGCCTCTACCATCTCATTGTGGGGGACACTCATAATGAAGCTCCTAGGGTCTTGTGGTGTTGAACCCAAGGCAGGAAACTTGAATTGGTAAACACCAGGAACGATTTCATTCCGCTGGCGATCCAACTCGCCTCGAGTGGCTCCATAGGGCCGGGTCGATGAGTAGGACGCGACATCGTATCCCACTCCGTTGATGGGATCGGCAATCAAATCGTAGAAGCCCCGGATACTGTCGTCCGACCAGTTGAAAGCCGCAATCGGTCGAGGAAGATCCGAGGGGGGAGCAGCGTTCAATTCAATCTGCTCGGGTAGGAAGGGCTCAATTGAGTTAGCCGGAATGGGTTGGTCGGTCGATATGTAAACCCCAAGGTCACGCACGCCGTCTCCATCCACATCACCTTGGGTGATCAGAGTGGTCGTTCCCGCGGGACAAGGAGGAATATCGATCGGGGGCACATAAGCGTCTCCGAAGTTGAACACACAAGGTAAGAGCGGGAATTCCCCGTCGACCACTGAAACAACCCATTGACCGCCGAGGTAGTCAAACTGCGAAGGACCGGTAATTTGAAAAACCTTTTGGTCGCTGAAGGTCAAAAGCAGGAATGAATCCTGCCCCAAAGCACTTCCTGCCGGGAAAACAAGCGCCCCGAACATGAGCGCCGAAGATTTGAGAAGTTTCATAATCGTAGGTATTGTCAAAGTAATTACACGGCGAACGGAACCAGCTCAACCAGAAAATGAGCGAATGATTCCCCCTGTGTTTTGTATTTGATTCATGAGATTAGCGATTTCCGTTCGCTGGCGACAAGCGCAAAATCAGCGCATTCCCTGCAAAAGAAGCTCGGTATTCGATTTTGTGCGAGCGAGGTTACGCAAAAGCGTTTCGATCGCGTCTCCGATGGGCAAACTGGCAAGGTGTCTTCGGATTTCCTGCACCCGCGAGAGCTCGTCGGGATGGTAAAGGCGGTCATCATTGCGGGTCCCGCTCTGGGGTATGTGAATCGCTGGGTAAATCCGCTGCTCAGCCAGCTCACGGTCGAGCCGGACCTCCATATTCCCGGTCCCTTTCAGCTCCTCAAAGATGACGTCATCCATTCGGCTTTCGGTCTCGATCAAGCAGGTGGCTAGAATGGTCAGGCTCCCGCCCTCCTCAACATTCCGGGCCGCCCCGAAAAACTTACGGGTTTCGGTAATCGCCTTGGGACTGATACCCCCGGACCCAATCGGTCCGCCTCGAGAAGCATTGTTGTAACCGCGTGCGAGACGAGTGAGACTATCGAGAAGAATCACCACATCCTTTCCCTGCTCCACCAGTCGACGGGATCTTTCCAAAACCAGATTGGCCACCTCAGCATGTCGTTTCGAGGCTTCATCAAAGGTCGAGGCAAAGACGTTACGACCCACCATCTCTTCAAAATCAGTGACTTCTTCCGGACGTTCATCTAGCAAAAGCACCACTAGCTCGGTCTCGGGCGAGTTTCGCTGAATCGAGCGGGCGATTTGCTTGAGCAGAATGGTCTTACCACCCCGAGGCGGAGCCACGATGAGGCCGCGCTGGCCCTTGCCGAGAGGCGCCACCAAATCAACGACGCGGGTGGCCAATCCTCCCCCGTCGTCCGCCCCCTCCAGCACAAATCGTTCTTCAGGGAAGAGCGAGGTCAATTGGTCAAAATGAGTGGACGGTGAGTAGTCCGCTATGGGAATTCCCTCCACTTCCAGCACTTCCGCCACCGAGAGGTATTTGTCGCGATTTCTGGGCTCTCGAACCAACACCCGAACTCTTTGCCCCGTTCGCAGTCCATGTTCCTGAATCAGGTTGGCGGGGAGGTGAAGGTCATCCGGACTATTTCGGAAACTCCGAAGTTCGTCCCGGAGCATCCCGTAATTCCCACCGGACATTTCAAGCATCCCCTCCGCGATGATGCGGGTGCCATAGGTCGCATAGCAGTTCAGAATGCTGTAAACCAACTGCGCACGGGTCGGCCGGTTGGGGATCCGTACCGGAAGACGTTCCAGCTCCTCATGCAATTGACTTAACGGGATCTTGCGAAACTCGTCGAGATCCACTTCTTCCGGCACCTTGGGAGGAGGGGGCGGAGGAGCTTCTTCCTTCTTGGGAGCCTCTTTCTTTTCCCGATCCTTCCCCGACTCCCCAGAAGGTTCATCATCCCGAATCACCGCGATTTCCGAAACCTCATCCCCTTTTTTGTCCTGATCTTCGGTGGAATCTGCGACCGGCTCGGAAGCGCTCTCGACCGCTTCCTTTGGCTCTTCTATGTCCTCGGCCTGACGGGCCGCCTTCTTCTTGGCCTCAAGGGCCATGCTGGCAGCTTTTTCGGCGGCTTCTCTTGCAATCTCGGCGGCCCGGGCGGCTGCTTCAGCCGCTTCCATCGCGGCCCGTTCGGCAGCGGCAGCCTCGGCCATCACTTCCTTCTGGTCATCGCCCATGACAACACCGGTTTCCTCAGTGGCCGTCTCAGAGTCCTCTCCCACTATAGGCAACACCGCTTGGTCTTCGCTCGTCACTTTCTTCGCGGTTTTTTTGGTCACCTTCTTCGTGGCTTTCTTGGCTAGCTTTTTTACCGCTTTTTTCGCGGTCTTCTTGACCGCCTTCTTTGCGGATTTTTTGGCTGCCTTCCTGGCAGCTGGCGCCGAAGGCGTTTCCCCGGCATCCGTCGCAGGGTCGATAGGCTCTTGCTCGTCAGTCATGAAAAATGAAAAGGTTCGAGGAATCGGGCGAGTTGTTGCTCCAGAATGGAATGTTCGCCTTCGTTCCAAAAAACGACGTCACCCCGGACCACTTTTCCCATGATAGGAAGCTGGGCCGCGAGGATCGATGAGATCATTCTGTTGTCGAAGTGACTTCGTGCCTTGAGGCGCTTTCTTTGGGTGGCCTCGGAAGTGGCAACCACCAGATTGAGCTCCTGCCCAAAGTCAAATCCGCTCTCAAAAAGGAGCGGGACATCCGCGACAAACAGCGTCGTTGCGGGATTTTTAGAAGATTCCCGGCATTTCTCAAGACATTCCTTGCGCACTTTTGGGTGTAAAATGGACTCCAGCTTCTTGCGCTGCGACAAAGAATCGAAAATGAGGGCCCGAAGACGGGGGCGATCCAACGTTCCATCGTCCATCAGAATGGATGAACCAAATTCCCCCGCCAACTCAGCCAAAACCTCGGTCCGGGTCAGAAGTTGGCTCACTTCGAAATCACAATCGAAGAAGGTCATCGAGGGGACGAGGCGGCGCATGATTTCACTTGCCGTCGACTTCCCCGTCGCGATTCCCCCAGTTAGCCCCCACACCTTCATGGGGAGAGAATCTACTCTCGCTCGGGGCAATCCAAGCCTTCACCCAAAAAAAAGCGGGACCTGCATCGGCAGGTCCCGCTGAAAGTGGGTCAATTCAACCTAGTTGTTATTGGGAAGCATCGGAACCGGAGCCCCTTCAGGGCCGTCTGCCGAAGCATTCACTCGGCGACCGGTGGCATCAATGATCTCAGCAGTCACGAAGATGATGAGATTACTCTTGATGTGGCTTTGGGCCTTGGTCTGGAAGAGACGTCCCACCAGCGGAAGGTCACCGAGAATGGGCACCTTATCTTCCACACTCTGGACATCCTCACGCATGAGACCACCCACTGCGACAGTGTATCCGTCGTAAATGGTGATTCCAGTCTTCACGCTTCGGACCGAGAAGACCGGCATCTCGATGCGGTTTTCGGTGATGACGATCTGGACCGGGTTGCCAAGGGCATCCGTGGCCGGCGCGGTGATCGGGCTACCGTAGTTGATGAATCCTTCAAACTCGACGATGGTCGGAGTGAAACGAAGTTCGATGATACTGTCGTTGGAATCGATCTGGGCCTCGACCTCAAGGGTCACACCAGTGTTTTTCGTTTCGAACGATGTCGGGTTGGCCGGAGTGACCGGGAAGCCGAGGCCACCGCCACCACCAAGGCCGCCACCGCCGCCAACACCACCTCCACCAAGGCCGCCACCGACCTGGTTTGGAAGTTCGGGCGGATCATATTCGGTCGGGTAAATGAACTCACGAATGATCTCGATGGTCGCGCTTTGTCCGGGGATGGCCACCACGCTCGGGGCGGTCATGATGTCGGCACCTTTCTTCTGGGAAAGGCCGCGCATGATCATCTGGACCTGACCTTTGCTGAAGAGGCCGGTCAGGGAGAGGATTCCCGGAGCAACATTATTCACCTGAGCAGTCCGCTGGGGATTGTTCAGGATGGCATCAATGCTGTTCTGGCTAATAGCTGCGGCACCGCTTCGGTTACCTGAGGTCACGATTCCTTTCACCACCTCCTGAGGAGAGGCAGGGATGCCCGGGATGGTCACACGATCAACCGGGCTGATGAAATCTTGGTTGGTGCGGGACACTCCGTTACCAGTGGTTCCACCACCAAGGAAGTAGTTGCTGCCGAATCCAAAGGGAGTGGCAACCCAGTCGAAACCGAGCTCTTCACCGTTTTTTTGGTTGACCTCGACAAACTTGGTGGTGACCCGGATCTGACGGGGCGTGCTGTCAGTTGCGGCGGCCACGATGCCATCCACAAGTTCAAGCTGGGTCGGGGTGTTCCGCACGATCAGGGTGCTGGAACCCTTCAGGTAACTGGCCGACGAATTCGGTGGGAATTCCACGCCATTCTTGCTGAGAAGTGTCTTGATGTCCTCGCGAGGCGCGATGCCACCTACTCCGCCGTCGCCGGCATCTGGAGCAAAAGGATCATCGACCGCGTCTCCACCGCCACCCTCGCCAGTTCCGGTAATGAAGGTAATGAAAGTCGGGGGAACGGTCCACTGACGCTGGATGATGTCCGCGGCATCGTCGATTCCAATCGGAAGGAGGGTCACTGCAAACTCATCAATCTTGTAGCGGAGCTTAGCTTCCTCACAAATATATTTGAGGACGGTCTCAAGCGGCACATTGTTGAGCTTGAGCTCGGGAATGATCACGGCGTTCGGGTCGGCGGCTTCGCCACCGAGTCCACCACCGGCATCGAGAGCGTCACCGTCGCCAGCATCGGCACCGGCAGCATCGACGACCCGGGGAGTCCGAACCACAAAGTTGATCCCCTTCTTGCTGTCGTCGAGCGTGGTGTTGTCAAGTTCCTTGGAACGAAGTCGCAGGAGTTCGACCGCTTCCTCGACGGTGCTGTTACGAAGGTTGATTTCAGGAATGATGATTTGCTTGAGCTTGGCCGTAATGGAAAGCTCACCGGCGTTGCCCGGATCGATCGTGCCATCGGTGACGACATCAGGTTCGAGGGGAGGCACGGCCAGTTCCCAAGCGCGATCGACTTGCATCAGCATCTCGGCGCGGGCCTGGTCATAGGCGGCCTGGTAGTAAGACGACTTGATGGCAGAACAACGCTCCATCCAACGACGGGCAGTCTTGTTGTATGGGTCAATACGGAGGACGCTCTTGAACTCCTCCATGGCCTTGTCGTAGAGGCCGAGATCGTAGTAGCCCTCGCCCTTGTATAGAAAGCTACGGACCTTATCGACATTCTTGGTGTGTTCGTATGTATTTGATGGATTGGTGCGGATCTGATCGTCGAGGTAGGCGAGATTTTTCTTGGCTGCAGAGTTGCCGGGATCGTTGGCCTCCACCTCCTCGAGGAGGTCACGGGCCTCATCGTAACGACCAGTGCGACGATACTCTTTGGTAAGCGCGATAGAGCCATCCTGAAGAACCTGATTGAGATAGGTCCGACGGTCCGTGGTGGCGGTTCCAAAAGGAAGGATGCTCAAAGCTTCGCGATACTTTTTGACCGCAGTCTCAAAGTCACCTTCGGCGTATGCCTTAATACCTTCGTCTCGGAGTTCGTCGGACTTGATGGCGTTTTGCTGACGGCGAATGATCTCACCTCTTTCGAGGTCGATCGCTTCTTGCGAATAACCGGTCTCCACGGAGAGCGGCGTCACCACGAGTGCCGCGAGGGCAAACAGAGTGCGGTGGGACAGGTGTGTGTTGCGTTTCTGCATAATCTGTTATTCTTATTGTGGATTGGGGGGGGGGCTGAAAAGCACTTTTTTCAGAAAGAGCGACTTTTTTGACTCCCCCACCCGATAGGTTTTGGTTTTAGAGCTTAAGGATTGGCTTTGGGGACAGGAAGTTTCAGCGGCTCGGTTTGACCCTCCCGGGTCACGAGGACGAAGGCTGGTTGCCGCTTTTCGTCAATTTCGACTCCGACGAACTTATATTCCTTCTTGTCACCACCAGGAGGGAGAGAGAAGGTGCCATTTTCTTCGATCTCGAAGCTCTCCCCTTCTTTGCCGAGGGCATTGAGGCGGAAAACCGCGGTATAATCAGCAAAAGTGGTGTCACGCAGTTCAAACTTTCCTCGCCGGGGATCGTTTCTGGGATTTTCGGGGAGCTCGTATGTCTTCCCCTTTTTATTGGGACGAAGGTCCTCGAAAGTGGCGTAAGGGCGATCAACCTCGCCAACTGCCGATTGCTCTTTTTTAGTTTCGATTTTGACGAACTTGAAACGTCCTTTGCCTGGATCCTCCGCAAAAAGGGTATCACCGGGGTTGAAAGGCTTGCCATAGCCCGGATCATTAAGCTGGGCACGTCGGTCGGCATGCTTCTTGGAAGTGAACTTGAGTTGAGCACCACCGCTGCTGAGCTTGGCACGAAATTCAAGAAGCCAAAGATCTCTTTTGAGGTTGGCCAACTCCAGCTTTGCGGCGAGATCGCCAACGTCTGCCGGATCGTTGGGATTAGTCTTGGCGATATATTCCTCACGGTTACTGAAGCCGTCACCATCAGGATCACGGAAAGGAGAGTCCGAATAGGTGACATCAAGGCGATGATCAACCCACCACTGGTTTTCCATGGGCGGATGAACGGGCGGAATCTCGAGAAGATCGAGAAGCTCCCCCGGCCGACCAGGCCGGGTGTAGAGATCCACGCTGGTGAAGAGATTCACCGGGCGACCTTCCGTGGGACCTTTGGAGATTTTTCGTTGAATGATGGGATTGGCTTCGCTGGTGGTTTTGATGACCGAATCCGCTTCCGGTCCTCCTGGAGAAGTCACGTTGTCTTTCTTGCGAGCGGGATCAAGAACAAGAGACTCATTGACCGTAGCATTGCCGCTATACCCGAGGTAGCCGAGGCCCCCGAGTGCCAGGATGCCACCTCCTAGGGCGGCGATGTGGTAGTTGCTTTTTATCCAAGACATAGGTGTAGGTGTGGTTACTTGGTTTGTGGAAAATCCTTGCCTTCCATGAAAATGAGGAGGTCGAGTTTCAGAAACACATCGAGTGTTTCATTGCCGGACACCTTGTTGAGAATTTTTTCGGACGTTTCGGGAGCTTCGGGCAGCGGCTCGGGAGCGGGATCAACACCAGCGTCGGCGCCTCCATCATCCTCTTCCACGACGATGCCACCGGCATCTTCTTCGACGACTATTCCGCCGTTATCGCCGGAGGAACTACTCGTGGCGGAGCCTTTGGCAGAGGAGTCTGCGGCTGGGATGGGCGCGGAGTTTTCGACCCGACCAAGACGGACTTCGAAGAAATACTTGTCGGAATCCCCAATGCGAGTGAGGAAGTTACGAGCGGTTTCCTCGGATGCCTTGAAAGTCACCTCCACCGGAAGGCGATGGGCCACATCTGGCAGAATTTCGTTGGCTGCTCCCCTCTTCCCGCGTCTTCCGCCGGCCGTTGGAAGAGCTCTCGATCCTGTAGACCCTCCCCTGCCGCGGCTACCTCGCCTGGGAGTTGCTTCCCCGGGCCACGGTTTTCCCTCTTCCATAGGAATTGGAGGTCGATGCACATTGACCACCCGCTCCCCACCAGCCTCGGCCAGTTGGGTAAAGAGGTATTCGAGGGCATCCAATTGAAAGGCCAGTTCGCCCGTTGCTCCTTCCGGGGCGGGGTATTGCGCGTATTTTTCAAAACCAAGCTGGAATTCCTTCGGAAGACCCTTTTCGCCCGGGAAGAGCTCTTTGACCCGAGCCACTGAAGCCTTCAGCTTTTCCGAAAACTCGCTGCCGGGAATGTCCTCGAGTGACTTGGGATTAAAGGCGAGGAGCTTTTGCCGGGCCTCGCGGGCCTTGACCAGAACCGCAGCAAGGCTATCGGCCTTGTCCTTGGCATTTTGAGTGGTGGGATACGGATCGAGAGCCTCCATCCGCTTCAATGCGGCTTTCTTGGTGGCAATGTCAGCCTGCGCCGTTTCGAGATCAGAGCCTGCTCCGAGACCCCAGAAAATGAGACCTCCCGAGGCCGCCGCCGTGACGACTCCGAGACCAATCAGAAATTTATTTTCCTTCAACATGAGATTTAGGTGCGGTTACTTGGCGGATTTGAGGGAAATGGTTTTTTTGAGAGGAATGACGAACTCGAAAGGAGCTGCATATTCATCGTTTTCTTTGTTGGGAGCGGCCTTGTTCGTCAAGACCAGCTGACTTTGCTTCAGCTCTTCTCCCTTCCACTTAAAGGAGAGAAGGTCGACACTTCGTAGCTTCTCGAAAATGGCATAAACCTCGTTCTGGCTATCGAGGTGCAAGCCTTTGATGGAGACCGAATCAGCCGTCTCCCGGTCATCGCGCATTACGGAAGCCCCGTAAGTCGCTCCGGTGTAACTTTCATCGATCACTCCAGAAGTTTTGACATCGTTCGTGGCGTCAAACTCAGCGCGGAATTCCAAGTCGGTAATCCAAACTTTTTCGCTGAGGAAGGGAGCCGAGATTTGATTCCAGGTGTTGATGAAGCTCAGTCGCCCCTCTTCCGCAGCAGCATAAGCCTTGATCAGTGAGAGCGAGCTCTTTTCGTCCTTCACCGTCCGCTCGATCTTGCTTGCCGAGGCTTGCAGTTCCGCCATTTTGTCATCGAGACTTGCAAGGAATTTCTGGCTTTCGCCGACAGACTTGGCCTTGAAACCAGCCCAGGCACCTAGCCCAACAATAAGGAGGACAGCGGCAGCTATGAGAGCGGGCTTACGACGATTAATATCCCGTTGCGCCTGCACTACGTCAGGCACAAGGTCGATTTCCACCTCGGCTTTTCCGGTGGCCCGGAGTCCCAGGCCGACCAGTTCACCGAGTTGATGGGCCTCGCGGCCCACCGCATCGACGTCAATTCCTTTGCCAAATGAGATTCGCTGCAATGGGTTGAAGAACTCTACTGGAACCGAGAGCTTTTCCTCCAAAAATTCGCGGAGGTAGGGCAACGAGGCAGATCCGCCGGCGAGGAGGACCTTTTGAGGAGCGTTGCCCCCATGTTGGCTGCGGAAAAGAGTGGTGGTCCGCTGAATCTCCGCGGTGAGGCGGGTGAGAGCATTCCGAATGACCATTCCGAGAGCGGCCGTAGACTCATCGAGCTGGCCGGCATGACCGCCGCCGAGAACCACTAAGCCGCTGGTCAGCTTGCTGTTTTCGGCGTCTGCGAAGGAAGCATTGTATTCCTTGGCAATCGCCGAGGTCACATTGGCACCCCCGATGGTCACCGACCGGGTGAAGAACTTCTTCCCTTCGGCATAAATCAAGTTGGTTGTTTTAGCTCCGACATCGAGGAGCAGAACGCTTTCCTCGATTGCCGGGTAGTTGTAGCAGTAGGCGTTGTAGAGAGCGGTAGGCGCACAATCGACTAACTGGGTTCCAAGGCCGGTTTCAGCCACCACGGCGTTGAGGTCGTTGAGCGAATCGGCCTTGACCGCCACGAGGACGACCTCGGTTTCAATTCCACCGGTTTCAATCTTTTCCCAGTCCCAAACGACTTCATCGATTGGGAACGGGACGTTTTGCTGGGCTTCGAAGCGCACCAACTCCGCCATGTTCTCGTCTTCGAGCGGCGGCAGTTTGACAAATCGGACGAAGACCGAGTTTCCGGACAAGGCGTAGGCAGCCTTGGGAGTTCCAACCTTTAGCGCTTTGGCCAGCTCGGTGATGGCCATTTGGACCTGTGGGATGCGCCCGGCTTCGGTGGCCGGGTCGGCCAGGATGTTGGCAGATTGGCATCCTTTCAGGATGATTCCCTTTTTGGTGGGAACGAAAACCCCCATGGAAATACGCTGGGAGCCAATATTGAGTGCGACAATAGACTGTTGGTCAGCCATAAACAGTGTTTGGTGTGAGTGTGTTTAGAATTGCTGCGTGAGCAGGATGAGTGAATCAGTCCTTGGGTTTGACCTCGGCATAGCGGTCATACCAAAGGGGGGCGAAAGGAGTCTGGGTCTTGTCGAGAAGCGGAAACTTGCTTGTGGCCTCAACATCCTTGAGAGGCTTCCGCCACCAGCCAGCTCGCTCGCCATGGCTGAAAAAGCCGACCATTTCACCGTTCAGGGCCACCTCACCACCCACAGCCTCGAGATCGCTCTTACTTGCCTTGGGCTTTCCAGTGATCCGGCGAAGGGTGTTTGGTGAAAGGTAGATGGAAACGTAAACTTCCTCGTCTGTCGGAATGTTCACGTGGGTGATGGAGCGGCTGATTTTGTATGCCTTGCGGTCCTGCCCTTTCACCACCACGTGCCAATTGACGGTGATTTCATCGAGATAGTTGTCCTTGGGCTGCTCCCGGAGGCGGTCGACCTTGAGCTTCACCTCAATCTCAAGCCAGTCCTTGGGCTTGAAGTTCTTGGCGTTTCCATCGTTGATCTCAGGGGACTGAAGAGCGCCGAACTTAGGATCGTCAACCGTAAATTTGGCGTCCTTTGAAGCAGGTAGTTGAGCGAAAGCGGCTGAAGAGAAAGCGAGACCGCTGGCGATAATGACGAAGTTTTTGAGAAATGTAGGTGTGTTCATGCCGTAAGGCGGTGTTGGGGACAGGCTAGGAAAGCAAGACGGGGGACGGCTAGCAAAAAACCGGAGATTCCACGGATTTTTTCAACTTCGACTCCCCGGGCATTTTGCCTCGAAGCATTTTGACAATCGCGCCCCGGCCGTCCCAAGGTGCCGCATGGACCACCGCGAGCAAATCAGGACCCTAATTGAGCAAAGGCGCCCCCTCGTGGTGGGCGCGATTTCCGAGTCCGAGGGAATGACGGTCACTCCAATCGGTTGCGACGTCATCGAACTCCGCCTCGATTCGCTCGGAACCCCGGAAGCGGTCCAAAACTACGCCGCGAGCTCTCCCCTCCCTGTCCTACTGACGGCTCGCGGAAATCTGGAGGGAGGCCAAAGCGACTGGACGTTCGAGGAGCGGGCGGAAGCCTTCCGTACTCTTTTAAGCCACGCCGCCTTGATCGACATCGAACTCCGCGACTTCGAATTTCTGGACGAAGTCATTGAGGAAGCCCGTGAGGCAGGGGTAACGGTGGTAGGCTCTTTTCATGATTTTGAGAAAACCCCACCAGCCGAGGAATTGCTCGACCAGCTCCATCCGATGGCCGACCTTCACAAGTTTGCCCTGATGGCGCAATCACCTAAGGACATCACTTCCCACCTTTCGCTCGCCACGGGACTTGCCGAGCGACCATTCGCCGTCATGGGCATGGGGCCGCTCGGAGCAGCCGCTCGTCCCCTCATGGCCAGCTGTGGTTCCTTACTGAATTACGGATACCTGGGACGCACCCCAACCGCGCCCAATCAATGGCCGGCAAAACTCCTAGCCGAGACCCTGTTTCTTTGATTCATCGTCACCCGACGATTTTCACCGGAGCCGGTGGCAGCGCCGCGAGGAAGCTCTTCCCGTATCGTTTTGTGGCCACCCGGTTGTCGAGGATGACCACCATCCCTTCATCTTTTTTGGTGCGAATCAAGCGACCCACGCCCTGCCGCAACTTAATGACGGCCTCGGGAACAGAATAGTCCATGAAAGGATTACCGCCTTCCGCTTCGATCTCCTCAAGTCGGGCCGCGGTGAGCGGATGATCGGGAACGGCAAAGGGAAGCCGGGTGATGATGACATTCCCCAAAGCCTCACCGGGCACATCCACTCCGGCCCAAAAACTCTCGGTCCCGAAGAGGACGCTGTGCACATCATCGCGGAAGCATTCCACCATCTTCTGTCGTGGCATTCCGGTTCCTTGGGCGAGAAGGGTCCATCCATTGTCCTCAAAAAACTCCTCCATCCGGTCAGCGACCGATCGCAGAAGCCGGTGACTGGTGAAAAGAACAAAGGCACGGCCTTCGGTCTTCCTCACCACGCGTCCGATCCAGTGCACCAACATGTCCTCGTATTCACGATCACGCGGATCAGGCATCGACTTCATAACGTAGATCGCCATCTGCTTCTGATAGTCAAAGGGACTCCCGATCCGGACCGCCGGGACATGTTGCGCCCCCACCCGCTCGCGGAAATAGGTCAACTGATCGTCACCCGTCCCCAAAGTGGCACTGGTGGTGATGCAGGTTTTGTCGGGACCAAAGAGAATCCCACGCAAACGATCGGCGACATTCACGGGCGCGGCATTCAAAACAAAAGACGTGCCTTCGTATCCCGTCTTTTCCACCCAGTAGACATTCCCCTCATCATCCTGATCGAGAAAGAGCTTCAAGCCTCCGTGTACTTCCCGCAAACGCCGGGCCCCTTCCATCAATTCCGCTTTGCGGGTTTCATCACCAACCTCTTCGGCAACTTCTTCGATTGCCGTCCAGCATTCGCGCAAAGGAGCGGCAAGAGTGTTCTCCACCAACTCAGGTTGGCGCACCCGGCACTCCCGACCCCACTCCCCAAAGGTCACCGCCTCACCTACCTCGTCAAAAAAATCATCGGCTGCCTCGAAGACCCGACGGGCACACTCCATTGCCCTCTCAGCTTTCTCATACTTCAAGAGCCCCTTGCCCGTGCGGGGATGATAAAGGCGTTGAAGATCGAAGCGCAAACCCGCCTGACTCAATCGTAATCCCAACGCCTTGGCGGCGACGGACTCCAAGGTGTGCGCCTCGTCAAAAACGACAAAGTCATTTGGAACTAGGAACCCTGTTTCCCCTCCCTCCATCTCCTCCTCCGGATTGAGCAACGAGAAAAACAAACTGTGATTCACCACCAGCACCTTCGCACTCTGAGCCCGTTTCCGAGCCTCTTGAAAAAAGCAATTTCCTCGCGGCCCGCATATCCGCTGGGTGCACACGTGGGACTCACTACAGACCTGCATCCACACTTTTGGCGAGGGTTCGAAATCAAGATCACTTTTGGTGCCATCCTTGGTCCGCTCGGACCAGCGCCAGATCTCCATCAACTCTTCCTGTTCGCTCGTACTGAACAAATCACCACCGAGATCCATGGCCCGACGCAAGCGCAAGGGACACAAGTAGTTTCCGCGGCCTTTCAACAAGACGGCCTCGAAAGGATCAGCCAACAACTTCCGCACGATGGGAAGATCCTTCCCGATCAGCTGCTCCTGAAGATTGATGGTGTGGGTCGAAATCACCGCCTTCTTTCCCTCGCGGATGGCATGCTCCACTGCCGGAATCAGATAAGCCAACGACTTGCCCACCCCGGTTCCCGCTTCCACCACCAAAGAGCGCTCTCCCTCCAACGCCTCGGCCACCTCGCCGGCCATCTGTTGCTGCTCAGCCCGATACTCGAAATCCGGCGATTTCGACAAAAGACCGGTCTCGGAAAAAATCATCCGCATCTCATCCCCGAAACTCCCACCGCCGCCCAACGAAATCACACCCGCTGAATAACTGCCTCCCCCCGGAAATTCAACCGCCATCGTGCCACTTGGACCAATCTGCTGATTTTCCAACATTTATGTTGCGGTTTTTCCAGCACCTCCTAGGATTGAACTATGAACCGTTTGGAAAAAGGTGAGCTTTCTCGTCGGGAACGACAGATCCTCGATATACTCTATCGACTCAGCGAAGCGACGGCGCAGGACGTCCAGGACGAGCTCCCGGACCCACCGTCCTACTCAGCGGTCCGTGCTCTTCTGGCAACTCTGGAGAACAAGGAGATGGTCAAGCACACCAAAGAAGGGAGACGTTACCTTTACAGTCCTGCTATTAATGAAAAAAAGGCAAAACGAACGGCCCTCAAAAATCTCCTCGGAACCTTTTTCAAAGGCAAACCAGAAAATCTTGTCGCCGCGCTCCTCGATCCAGCCGACCAACAACTCAGTAGAAAAGAGATCGAAGAGATCCGTAAACTGATCAGGTAGACTCCCGAATTTCGCATGCTGCTTCCTTCCATCATTTTTTCAATCGTGGCCGCGTTGACCACCTGGCTCTTCGTGCGAAAAAATCCGGCATCCGATCCCCGCCTCACCGCGGCCATCCTAACCCTTCTTCTCGTTTTACCCCTCCTCGCTTTTCTTCCAAAAGTCGAGGTCACCATTGCAGGAAATTCTCAATCCTCGGCTGCTCCGATCACCTCCTACCTGCCCTTAATCTGGTTGGGTGGTTTTCTCTTTTTCAGTTTCCGGCTGGTGATGGATTACCGATCCTTGAGGCGTTGGCACCGCCTGTCCCGATTTGCTAACAACCACCCTCATCTCGCTGGAGTTCTCAAGGAGATTTCGCTCCCCGATCGGTTGGAGTTTCGAATTCATCCTGAGCTTGACTCCCCGGTCGTTTCGGGACTGTTCAGAAGGAGAATCTACCTTCCGGAGTCGTCCAGATCCTGGTCTCGCGACACCATAAAAATGGCCGTCCTCCACGAACTGGGACACCTTCAACGGGGTGATCTTTGGATGGCCTCGTTGGCACGACTGACCTGCCTCCTCCACTGGTTCAACCCGGCGGTTTGGTGGCTACGAAACACCTTCCAGTCGCAGTGCGAGTATGCCTGCGATGCGCACCTCGTGCGCTCAGGGGCAGATCCCGGAATCTATGCCAACGCCCTCTGCGATGTCGCCCGGTCAGCCTCCGCCCCGCCTTTTGCTCTCGCAATGGCCGGCCATGTCCCGTTGCGCGATCGCATTCTCGTTCTCTCCAAAGGCGGGCGCCAGACCTCCCTTCTGCTCTGTTCTATCGTGCTTCTCACCGCAAGTAGCGCCGTGGCACTGAGCGTGGTCCGTTTTTCACCTGAAACATCTGCCCCTAGACCGTTCTCGATTGGAGAAGAGGTGGAACTGCGCTACACTGCCGACCCTTTTCCCGCCGACTAATCCGGTCTCTCAATCCCGGAGGGCCTCCCTGATTCTAAGACCCTGGCTTCGCCGTTCCTCGCTTGGCCCGGGCCTCACGAAAGAAACTTTTCAGGATCCCCACGCACTCTTCTTCCATCACTCCCATCGTGATTTCGCATCGATGATTCAACGGAGGATTACTTTGCAACAAGTTGATCCAACCACCCGCAGCTCCCCCTTTCGGATCGAGAGCACCAAAGACCACCCGGTCCGGACGACAATGAACGATCGCTCCCGCACACATGGGACAGGGCTCCTTGGTCACATATAAGGTCGCTCCCTCAAGACGCCAGTCTCCATAGGCGGTTTGTGCGGAGGTCAAAGCCAGCATCTCGGCGTGAGCGGTGGCATCCTTCAAAGTCTCCACCTGGTTCCAGGCCCGGGCAATGATCTCACCATCCCTAACAATGATGGCCCCAATGGGAACCTCCCCTGCTTCATAAGCCCGACCCGCCTCACGAAGCGCCTGCGCCATGAAAAACTGATCGGTTTGAAAATCGACATCGAGGTCGTTTTCGAAGTCAAACTCCATGCCGTCCTTTACTTCATCACCCGACGACAGGAAAGCACCAACACACGTCCGTCTATGACTTGCCAGTTCACCTCCAAACCTGCAATTCGACATCCATAAGTCCTTTCGTCCTGATGATACGCTGGTCGAGGATCCACCGCGAGAACACCCGTGATCAAATCCCGTTGTCTCTCATCTAGCAAATCTCGTACTTCGTCTGCAAAGTCGACCGGTTTCCGAGTGGGCGCCTTACCGGCGAATCCTCCTGAAGCATCCGGCAAGGCCTCGACATAGGGCAAATAAGGTTTCACATCCAATACCGTCGTTCCATCGACGACATCCAACCCACCCACTTCAAGAAAGCCATCTGCGACCTTTTCTAAAGCGACTAATGAAAGTCCAATCCGGTTTGGCCGAAAAGGTGATCTGGTCGCATACACTCCCATCTTCTCATTTCCTCCAAGCCGCGGAGGCCGCACTAACCATCGAGTTTCATCCTCTCCGACCTGATTAAAGAGAAAGACCAGCCAGACGTGGCTAAATTCTCCCAAACCACGGCACGCTTCCGGGGGAATATCCTCCGAGAACACAATCCGACCACGAGCCTCTGGAACCAACCCACTTTGTCGCGGGGTGCCAAACTTCTCCTGAAAACAACTCTCCACCCGGCCGATCGGCCGCATTTCGATCACTTCGCTCACGAACCGAGCAAAGCAGGAGCAAGGTCGACTCGCGAGTATTCCTTTCCAGCCGCTTCACATAGCAGGTTCGAGGAAATCCGCCCGCTTTCATAAATGGTGGGCAGCCCGCTTCCCGGATGCGTTCCACCGCCAACCAGATAGAGATTGTCGTATCCTTTCATCCGGTTGTGCGGACGAAAGTAGAGCATCTGATTCATGGTGTGCGACAGATTGAAGGTCGCTCCCATAAAGATACTGTAGTCGTCACGCCAACCTGCGGGTGAGAGAATCTTTTCTTCCACAATGTGATCCCTGAGATCCTTCATTCCAGTGCGCTCGATGATCCGGTCAATAATACGGTCGCGATATTCCTGTTGAGTTGCTGCCCAATCATGCCCATTGCGGACGTTGATGGTTGGGACCAAAATGTAGAGTTGGGAATGCCCCTCGGGAGCCACGGTGGGATCAGTCACGCTGCTGTTGCGAACATAAATCGACATGTCATCCGAGATCTTAGTCTCTCCTTGGATGTCGCGGACATTTTGTTCGTAGTCATCCGCAAAGAGAATGTGGTGATGAGGTTCGTCCTCGTAAATCTTATCGAGCCCCAGATAGATCATGAACGCGGAACAGGAAAACTTCTTCCCTGCCATCTCGGTTGGCTCCTTGCTCCTTCCATTCATCAAGTTGACCATGGCATGGGCATAGTCGGCATTCATGACGACATGGTCCGCTTCGAGAATCTCGCCACTCTCAAGAGTAACGCCGGACACGGATTCACCCTCAAAGTTCAGCTCACGAACGGGAGTCGACAAACGGATGTTGGCCCCATCTTCTTCGGCCACCTTGGCCATCGCCTGGGAGATTTTACACAAGCCGCCTTGAACATGATAAATCCCATACTTGTATTCGGTGTAAGATAGGATGGTGAACAATGCAGGGCACTTCCATGGGCTCATGCCGAGATACTTGGCTTGGAAAGTAAACGCCAGCTTGAGGCGATTATCGTCGAAGTATTGATCGAGAATATCAACCACCGACTTGGTGGTGGCGACGTAAGGCAGACACTTGATCAGCTCTTTTCGGAGATAGGATGAGATCTTGTGATAGGGCTTTTGAAGAACCGGGTAAATCGCCCGCAGCTTGGTGGCATGGTCCTCCATGAATTCACGGAACCCGTTTTCATTACCCGGAAAGTTCTCAGCCACATTGGCAGCCATCGTTTCGACTTCCGGGCTGGTCTCAATAGATCGTCCGTCACTCCAGCTCAACCGTGTCATGGGATCGAGCTTCACAAAGTCGAGATAGTCCGCACTATCCCTTCCGGCTTCGCCAAAGATTTCATCCAGAGTAAATTTCTGGTGAAGAAATGTCGGACCGGCATCGAAGGAATAGTCTCCCACATTGATTTCCGAGTTTCTTCCCCCGACCCGGTCTCCTTTCTCAACCACCGTGACTTCAAATCCCCGATGAGCTAGAATCATCGCGGCCGACAGTCCGCCTGGCCCCGCTCCCACCACAGTCACCCTCTTTTTCATTTTCGCTTCATATGTAGACGACAGTCTACGGTCGGGCTAATACTTTTTTTATCGTTCCATGGTCACCACTCGATTCGCCCCCAGTCCCACTGGCCGACTCCACCTTGGTCATGCCTACGCCGCCCGGGTGGCCCACGATTTCGCTCGGAAAAACGGAGGCCGCTTTCTTCTCCGTTTTGAAGACATCGACCACACCCGCGTCCGGCCGGAATACTACGACGGGATCACCGAAGATCTCAGATATCTCGAACTCGATTGGGACGGCAAGCCTTGGAAACAATTAGAGCGCCTATCACATTACCAAGCAGCCCTAGAAACCCTACGTTCGTTGGATGTCCTTTACCCCTGCTACTGCACCCGACGCGAAATCGAAGCCGAATTGGGCCATCTCAGCAACGCTCCTCACGGCCCTGAAGGCCCGCTCTATCCCGGCACCTGCCGAGGACTCAAGACCCCACCACCAAATCGCGAACCAGCCTGGCGCCTCGACACCCAAAAAGCCGCCGACCTCACCGGCCCGCTTTCCTTCAATGATCTCCAACATGGCACGATCGAAGTCGACCCGCACCTTCTCGGCGACGCCATTCTCGCCCGCAAGGACATCGGCACCTCCTATCACCTCGCAGTGGTCGCCGACGACGCCGCGCAAAACATCACGCACATCACCCGAGGTGAAGACCTCCTTCACGCCACCCACCTTCACCGGGTCCTTCAGACTCTTCTCAAGCTCCCGGAACCACAATACCTTCACCACCATCTGATCCTGGACGAGAACGGGGAACGGCTCGCCAAAAGAAACGATTCTCTTGCCATCACCGCACTACGTGAACGAGACCTTGATCCTTGGACGCACCCTTTGCTTGATGGGATTCTTTAGTCAGCCTCCCCCCGTAAAAGCCGCCCAGCCCTTCCGGTCAGCTTCAAGAAATGATCGGGCGGCAAGCCATCGTTGTTGAGGAACTTGACCCCCTCACCCACCGGCGGGTCATTGCTCACTTTGAAGATCGCGGTTCCTTCATCGACCTCATCAAACATCGCGACATAAGCGGTCTCGATCCCGGCGGCACGAACCGCCACAAACTGGTCCCAGTAAAACCGCCCACCACGACGGGGAATCTTACCCAAATCACCTCCATGAAGATTGTGCCAGCTGAAGCCCGGGAAAACCACCGGGAGGTATTCCATGCGATTTTTTTCACACCACTTGCGATCCTCCATGAGATAGCTCACATGCTTACCTGACTTGAAGTCCACCCGACCATATCGCCCTACCGCCCATGGGCTGATGACATCGGCAAGCTTCAACACCCGGTGCAATTCCGGGTCATCGGTAGCATCCCTCTCTTGCTCCCGCCAAAAATACGGCACACCCAGCATGATGCTCATGCCACCCCAGTCAGGGTTGTCCCGGAGCAGTCGGATGAACCACTCGGCCTGCTTCAGAGTGTATTTGCGGTCATCTCCAAATCCCACTCCCCAGATCGCAACCAAGGGTTTTCCATTAAAATGGAGATATGATTTATCGTTCGGATCCGTTGCCAACTTCATCTTGGTCCGAAGCATCTTCCAGTCCCGCGCCAATTCCTCGAAATCCTCGGCTTTCAATCCGGAAAGATCATACATCAGAGCATACGAGCGCCCATGGGCATTGGCCCCGGCCCGGCAGTTCAACAACTTGCGATTGTCCGCTCGGAGCAACTCGTATGATCTCGCTTTGCGAGCGGTCACGGTCCCAAATCGCTGAACGAACGCTCCATCGATGCCATACTCCTTCATCCAACGGAAGTGGCGATCCACCGTGACGGGATTGACAGAACTAAACACCTCGGCGACCCGCCCGTCCCGATGGCGAAAAGGAGTAGCGAACCTTTCCCCCTTCCCCAACTCCGACATGTCCGGCCAGATGTCGATGGTGCAGGCCTCCGGGGAAAACTTCTTTCCTCTTCCGTAATGATGGAATCCCAAACCGGAACCATCACCTGGCGCCCGAAACCAACCCTGATAACCCGTCATAACCCTCCCCTTCAATCCTTCCGGACTCTTCTTCAATACACTAACCACCTTTGCCCCCTCCAGAATTTCATAGGCCTCCTCAATAGTCACCTGCCCAAATAACGACCCAGCCAAAATCAATCTACAACAAAGCGCTCCTCGCACCCAAGTCATGAGCGATTCATGACATTGCTACCCGGATCCCTCAATCGAAAAACCCGTTCCCCGGCCCCTCTCCAGACACCTTGTTCCCTCCGGCCTGGCCATTTTTGTTCCTTTCGCCGCTTTCGGAGTTGGCTCATTCTTCATCTCCCCCCAGTCTCCAGCCCATGCAGAACTTCGACACCCCCATCGTCCGGCGCGGTACTGGCTCCCTGAAGTGGGACCGGCGACCCGACCTCGACCCCTTTTGGGTGGCCGACATGGACTTCACCTCCCCACCCGAAGTGATCGAAGCAATCCGTCGGCGGGTGGATCATTGCGTCTTTGGATATGCCGTTCCGCAACCTTCGCTCGTCGAAACCCTCCAAACCTACCTGCTGGACCGCATTGGCGTGACCACACCTGAGGAGCAAATCGTCCACCTCGGCGGACTAGTTCCCGCCCTCTCGCTCGCGGCCCGCGCCTTTGGCCAGCCCGGTGATGCCCTTCTCACCTGCACCCCGTCCTACCCTCCTTTCCTCGGGATTCACAACGATGCGGACATGGAGCTGATCGCGACCGATCATATCTTCGTCGATGACCGTTGGACTTTTGACTGGGATTCGCTCGAAGCCAAAGTCACTACCGCCAGCAAGCTCTTTATCCTGAGCAATCCACAAAACCCGATGGCAAGGGCTTTCACCAAAGAGGAGATCATCCGCGTGGCCACCTTTTGCGAGAAGCATGATCTCATTTTGGTGTCCGATGAAATTCACTGCGACCTCATTCTCAATGAGTCGAAGACCCCCCACTTCTCCGCCCTGAATCTTCCCGAGGAACTACGCAAGCGGACCATCACCCTCTTGGCACCCAGCAAGACCTACAACATTGCGGGCTTAGGTTATGCCTTCGCGGTCATTCCGGATGACTCGGTCCGCCGCCGTTTCACCGCGGCCAGTGGCCATACTCTCCCGGAAATCAACTGCATCGCTTACGAAGCCGCCGAGGCAGCCTACCGCCACGGCGAACCTTGGCGTCAGGACCTTCTGGCTTACCTGCGAATCAATCGCGATCTCATCACCTCGACTCTCGCGGAAAAGCTCCCCACAGTGAAAGTCCCCGAGATCGAAGCGACCTATCTGGCCTGGATTGATGGCTCCTCGCTCGAGGACTCCACTCCCATCCAATCCCTCGAAAAAGCGGGGCTCTTTCTCTCTGATGGGGCCTTTTTCGGCCACGGACGCTGCTTCCGCCTCAATTTCGGCACCCAGAAGGCTCGCCTCGAATCGGCTTTGGAGACCATAGTGACCGTCTTGTCTTGAGTCCCGTCAACTCGGCAAAAGAACCGCTTGCACACGACCCCTGGGTGTTCTCTAATCCGCCCGCCTTAATGAACGCCATCCTTGCTCTCGAAGACGGACGCACTTTTCGCGGACGCTCTTTCGGTCATTCTGGAACCACTTCCGGGGAAATTTGTTTCAACACCTCAATGACCGGCTACCAAGAGATCATCACCGATCCCTCCTATCGCGGCCAAATCGTCACCATGACCTACCCCCTCCAGGGGAACTACGGGGTCAATCCGGAGGACGCCGAATCGTCCTCACCCCATGTCCGGGGCTTCGTCATCGGGGAACTCTGCGAGATCCCGTCAAACTGGCGCTCCCAGCAATCGCTCTCCGATTACTTTGCCGAACACCAGATCATCGGTATCGAAGACGTCGATACCCGTGCCCTCACCAAGCACCTCCGCGATAAAGGCGCGATGCGCGCCGTCCTCACCACCGAACTTTCGGAGGAAGAATCGATCAAAGCAGCCAACAATGCGGCCCCGATGGAGGGCAGTGACTTCGTTCGTGAAGTCTCCACCAAGGAACCGTACGTCTGGGAAGGCGAGTCCCGTCTTTGGACCATTCCCAGCACCACCACCGGACAAACCACCAACTACTTCGACCTGCCCCCAATCAAGTATCACATCGTGGCCTACGACTTTGGGATAAAACGCAACATCCTTCGCTCTCTCCGCCAATGCGGTTTTGAAGTCGAGGTCATCAACGCCCGCACCCCGGCTGCCCATGTTCTCGCGAAGAATCCCGACGGCGTCTTCCTTTCGAATGGTCCCGGCGACCCTGCGGCCCTGACCGACATTCACGAGGAGGTCAAACAACTCATCGGAAAGGTACCTCTCTTTGGGATCTGCCTCGGTCACCAGATCCTCACCCATTGCTTTGGTGGCACCACTTATAAACTCAAGTTCGGTCACCGCGGTGGAAACCATCCGGTCAAGGACCTCCGCTCCGGCAAAGTTGCAATCACGGCGCAGAACCACGGTTTTGCTACCGACGACAACTCCCTCCCCGACTTTATCGAGGTCACTCACCTGAACCTCAACGACCAAACCGTTGAAGGGATGCGTAGCACCAAGGACCCGGTCTTTTCGGTGCAACATCACCCCGAGGCTGCTCCGGGTCCCAATGATGACAAGGGCTTCTTTGATGACTTTATCGCTCTCATCGAATCCGCCAAATAATCACCCCTCCCCATGAACACCATCATCTGCGGCCTCCAATGGGGCGACGAAGGCAAAGGGAAAATTGTCGACTTCCTGACCGGTCAATCGGATCTCGTGGTCCGTGGTCAAGGCGGCAACAACGCCGGCCACACCGTCATTGCCAATGGTAAAAAATACGTCCTGCACCTCATCCCGTCCGGCATCCTGTGGGACAAACAATGCGTCATCGGCAACGGCGTGGTCCTCGATCCAATCGGACTCTGCAAGGAAATCGAAAGCCTCGAGAACGAAGGCGTTTCAATCACGCCAGAACGCCTCCTCATTTCCGACCGGGCCCACGTTGTTCTCCCCTACCACCGGGAACTCGATGCCGCCCGTGAAATGGCGCTGGGCGACAAAAAAATCGGAACCACCAAGCGCGGCATCGGTCCCACCTATGCCGACAAGGCCAATCGGATCGGACTGCGCCTCGCCGATTTCCGCGATCCCGCGAAAGCTCGCGAGTTGATCAGCCTGCGTCTCAAAGAAGCCAACCGGGTGCTGGCCTACCACGACCTCCCAACCTTTGAAACCGAAGCTATCCTAGCCGAAGTTGAAGGCTCCATTGCACGTCTCCGTCCACACTTCGCCAATGTAATCCCGGTGGTCTACTCCGCCTGGAAGGACGAAAAAACAATCCTGTTCGAAGGTGCCCAGGGAACCTTTCTTGATATCGACTTCGGGACCTACCCGTTCGTCACTTCCTCCAACACCACCTCGGGAGGAGCCTGCACCGGATCGGGAATGCCTCCTCACGCCATCGATCGAGTGGTCGGAGTTTGCAAGGCCTACACCACCCGAGTTGGCTCGGGACCTTTCCCAACCCAAAATGATGAAATCGCCGAGTTCTTCCATTCCCGGGGTATGGAATTTGGTGCCACCACCGGCCGCCCGCGGCGATGCGGCTGGCTCGACACTGTTCTCATCCGCTACGCCGTCATGGTCAACGGAGTGACCGATCTCGCCGTAACCATTCTCGATGGACTCGACGAACGGGAAACCCTCAAGATCTGCGTCGGCTACAACATCAACGGAGAGATTCACGAGTTTCCTCCCGCTGAGCGCGACCACTGGGACCAAATCAAACCGGTTTACCAAGAGATGCCAGGCTGGCAGGAGACCACCGCCGAATGCCGTAGCTATGCCGAGCTGCCGCAAGCGGCCAAAGACTACCTCGCCCGGATCGAAGAACTCACAGGAGCCCGCGTGTCGTACGTCGGAGTCGGTCCGGACCGCGAACAAACCATCATCCGTTGAACTCCCCATGGGCGAGGCCCAAAAGCAAACCACTCCCCGGCACGTCGCCGTCATCATGGATGGCAACGGACGCTGGGCCAGTGCCCGTGGTCTCCCCCGCAAGGCCGGACACCGCGCCGGTGCGGAGTCGGTCCGCCAAGCCGTTGATGCCTGCCTCGAACGCGGTGTGGAGTTTTTGACCCTTTACGCCTTTTCTTACGAAAACTGGAACCGCCCGCAAAAAGAAATTGATGCACTGATGAGCTTGCTCGAGGATTTTCTGAAATCCAAAAGCCGCGAATTCAAAAAGCAAAACGTTCGTCTCCGCACCATCGGACGGACCGACCTGCTCCCCCCATCTTGTCGCGAGCAGCTGGCTAAGGTGATAGAGGAGACCGCCGAAAACACCGGCCTCACCATCATTCTGGCCCTGTCTTACGGTAGCCGAGAGGAGATTTGTGATGCCGCCACCCGCATCGCCCAGAAGATCAAAAACCATGAGCTCGAACCCGAAGAAATCAGCCCCGAGCTGATTACCCAGCACCTCGACACCGCCGAATTCCCCGACCCTGACCTCCTCATCCGCACTTCGGGAGAGCTTCGCCTCTCGAATTTCCTGCTCTGGCAACTCAGCTACGCCGAGTTTTTCATCAGCCCGCGGAACTGGCCGGATTTTCGAAAGGCCGACTTCTTGGAGGCCCTCGAAAATTATTCTCGCCGTCAAAGGCGCTTCGGGCGAGTCTATCCCATCTAACGCCCAAACAAGTATACCTTGAGTAAGCAACCCCAACATCACCTGCTTCTCGTCGACCAAGACCTCGAATACCTCGATTGGGCCACCAAACTCTTGCAGGCTGATGGTCTGGAGATTCTCCGCTGCAACTCGGCCGAAAAGGCCCTCAAAGTCCTTCAGAAGGTCGAAGTCGATATCGTTATCTGCGACTTAAAGCTGGAGCCGTTCGACGGAATCGAGCTCATCCAAAAAATCCGGGCCCACTCGCCCAACGCTGCCACGATCCTCACTGCGGTGAGCCCAACCACCACTCAGATCATTGAAGCGAGCCAGAAAGGAGCCTTCGATGTCCTGCGCAAGGAATCGCTCGCCTTTGAACTGAGACAGATCGTCGAAGAGGCCTTCCAGAGCGTGGATCAGAAACGCGAAATGGGCCCCTCGTCTAGCGAGCCGCCCGGCCTGACCGACAAAGCCACCATCATCGGAGTTTCCCGCCCCCTTCAAGATGTCATGAAGGTGGTTGGCCGGGTTTCGCAATCAGACGCCCCCGTGCTCATTACCGGGGAAAGCGGGACCGGAAAGGAGCTGATCGCTCGATCCATCCACGCCTACAGTCCTCGGCGAAAAAAGGAAATGCTCGTCATCAACTGTGGTGCCATTCCCGAAAATCTCCTCGAATCCGAGCTCTTTGGTCACGAAAAAGGCTCCTTCACCGGCGCCATAGCCCGGCGGGCCGGACGGTTCGAAGACAGCCATGAAAGCACGCTTTTTCTCGACGAAGTCGGCGATCTCCCCGCCAGCGTTCAAGTGAAACTGCTGCGGGTTTTGCAGGATGGCACCTTCTCCCGCGTTGGGAGTAACGAGGTCCAATCCACCGACGTTCGCATCGTCACCGCTACCAACAAGGATCTCGCCCAGGAAGTGCGTGAAGGACGTTTCCGGGAAGATCTCTACTACCGCCTCAATGTAGTCGAGATCAGTATCCCGCCCTTGCGGGCCCGACAAGAGGACATTCCCATTCTGGCCGAATTCTTTTTGGATCGCATCGCACGAAAGAACGGTATCGCCCGTATGCGCCTGACCGGGGAAGCGATCGAGCACCTCCAAAAACACAACTGGCCCGGCAACGTCCGGGAACTGGAAAACACCATGGCCCGGGCTTGTGCCCTAGCTTCCACGGACATCCTCATACCCGAGGATATCCCCATTGGAAAAAATCCGGCTTCGCTCTCCGGCACCCTCGATGATGCCCTTACCCTCATTCTTGAACACTCGGAACAAGAAGGCCAAAATGCTCTCGATTATGTCCGCCAGGAACTCATCCGGCACACCTTAGAACACTGCAATCAAGACTTCCGGGAAGCCGCCCGTCTCCTCGGAGTCACCCAGGCCACGCTGAAAAAGAGCATCAAACTGCCGTCCGCCGCAAATGCCTGATCTCTCGCACTATTCCCTCGTTCGCGACCGCCTCGCCCGACTCAGGGACAAAAACTGCCCCCCCTGCGATTTTCGACGTCACGTTGCCGATATCGCCCGCTTTCTAATTCTTCCGGCCACTGAAAAACTCCAGACCACCGAGGTCTCCGTCACCACACCGCTCACCACCATCACCGGACACCACCTCGCCCGACCGATCATTCTGGTGCCCATCCTTAGGGCCGGACTAGGACTCAGCGAGGCCTTTCTCGAACTGCTTCCCGAAGCCACCGTAGCTCACTACGGCATGGCCCGGAATGAAGAAACTCTCGAGCCCCACATCTACCTCGAACGCATTCCCGACAATGTGGCTGAGGCCGAAGTCTTTGTCCTCGATCCCATGCTCGCCACCGGGGGAAGCGCCGTGGCTGCTCTCGATGGATTGAAGAAACGAGGAGCCCAACACCTCCATTTCGTTTGTCTCGTCGCCAGCCCGGAAGGGATGGATTGCCTGCAGCGCAAACATCCTAATGTTCCGGTCACCACCGCGGTCATTGACGAAGGCCTCAACAAAAAGGGATACATTGTTCCCGGTCTTGGCGACGCTGGCGACCGCATCTTCGGAACTCTTTAATGATGGCATGACCGCTCCGCCCACCTTACCCACCTTATGGTCCGGCGTGCGATTGCTCCGCCTTCTCCTCACGACCTTCATTACGACCGGGCTTTCCTATGGTGCGACGACTTGGTCGGAGGTGCAAAAGTCCCCGGATTACATCACTGCCAAAAAGCAAATTGCCGACTACCTGCCAGACCTAGCCATCGGACGGGTTCAAAAACTCCTCGCCCTGCCCGAGCTTGACGCCAATGCACGTGCTTCCCTTCTCACTCTTCTCGGCGAGGCCCAGGTCCGTGCCAACCAGCCAGGCGAAGCACTCAAAACCCTAGACGATCCGACCCTTCGTGAATTCAGCCCTGCCCACCAATGGCGAAGCTACGCCCTCACTCGGCTCGGACGTTTCAGCGATGCCATCAGTGAACTCGATAAGATCGACCGCCCCACAATGCGACCCAAAGCCGATCTGCAAACCGGCAAACTTCACCTTGGTCTCGAACAGCTCGCTCAAGCCCGCACCAAGCTTGAACCCCTTCTCAAAAGCGAAGACCTTGAACTCACCCGCGAAGCCACCCTCCAGCTGATCTCGCTTTCGCTGGCCGAAGAAAAAGCGGATGAAGCCGCGCGGCTTCTCGCCACTTTCAAACCGAAGACTCCGGTCGAGGAAAGCCTTCTTCGCTACCTGACCGGTCGTATCCAGCTGCTCCGCGGAGAGAGGCTCGCAGCCGTTGGCACCTTTGAAGACCTCCTCAACAAGCCCGACATCCGAAAGAACCTCCCCGCCGCCCTTTTCTATGAAGCGACCCTCGCCCTCGCCGACAGCCTCGCTCTCGATGGCAATGAATCCGCTGCGGCGGCCTCCATCGTAGAAACTCTCGAGAAATACCCTGAGTCACCCAAGCTTGACCTGCTCTTTGCCCGACTCCGCCAGTGGTTGGGCAAGATTGAGCTCGCACCAGTGATCGAAAAAATCGCGGCCTTTGCTCCTCCCCTTCCACCCCCTCCCCCTTTCCCGATGATTGCTTCCAGTAGCTCGGTGGCTCATCCTCCCGCCGCTCTTCCAGCCACCTCCAGCAACCTTCGCAGCCTGCTCGCCCTCGAGTTCCTTGCCACTCAAAATCTTCGCTCACCCGCGCCCGAGATTCGCCTCAAAGGGCAACTGCAATTTTCCCTGCTCCAGCTCCTTTCCCCTCCCGACTCCCCTTCGGTGAGCCGATGCCTTCTCGAACTAGGAGATCTGGAGATGAAGAACAAAAGACCCGAACGGGCTCTTGTTCTCTTTTCGCTTCTGGAGGAGAACGTGAAGACTCCACTCATCCGGGCGCACGCGAAAGCCCTTGCCGGAAAAGCAGCTTTCGCCATCGCCAAACCCAATCAGGCAAGCCAGCTTTTTCTGGAAGCTGGAGAAATCGCAAGCCGGACCCGTCAAACAGATCTCGCCTCGGTCTCCGCCCTCAACGCCGGCATCACCCTTCTGACCACCACCCGCTCGAAGGAGCTCGACGAGATCACGAGTAATCTCGACAGCCCGGAAGCACGTTCATTCCTCATTTTGGAAAGGGGGCTCTATCTTTCTTCGAAACATGATCTCGCCGCCCGTGAGCTTCTCACCCGTTTTCTCTCTGATTTCCCCAACGCCCCGAGAAACACCGAAGCCTCCCTCGCTCTGGCCGAGAGCGCCGTCTTTACCCCGCCCTTTGACCACCCTCTCGCCCAAAACCATCTGGCCACGCTCCGCTTTGACCCCGTCGCCCATCCCACTCTCGAGGCCCGACGAATTCTGGTTCTGCTCGCTCTTGGAACCAACACCCAGCAAGCACGTGATTTCCTGACCCGTCATCCCGAGAACCCTTTCTCAGACCGCATCCTCTTCCGCCTCGGCCTCGCCTATCGAAATCCAGCCCGCCAAGAAGACAAAGAGCTCGGAAAAGCCAACCTCCAGTTCGAGCTTCTTCTCGACAAATACCCCAAAAGCCGTTTTGCAGATGCCGCCCGCTACTACAGCGCTCTCACCTCGGTAGCTCTCAAGACCGAATCGGCTGACAAAAACGCGCTCAAGCGCTTTCGTGAATTGATCGATGGGAAAGGCGTTCTCGCCAACGAAGCAGCCATCGATCTCTGTAGCTTTCTCATCGACCGCAACCGGCAAGAAACCGCTCTGCAGGAAATCAACACCTTTCTCGAAAACAAAAATCTCCCCGACAGCGACCGTCAACGCTTGCTGATTTTAGCAGCTGATGCCGCCAATCAAACCAGCGAGCACGAAACAGCCCTGAACTACTACCAAAAGCTTCTCGAGATCAAGGACCTCCCCATCGCCACCCGTCACCGCGCCAACTTCATCCTCGGTCAGGCGCTCGAAAAACTGAACCGCCCCGAGGAAGCTCTCGAAGCCTACTACGACGTCATCAATCGTAAGTTCGATCCGGCTGCCACCACCAGTCTCGAGTGGAAATGGTATGACAAATGTGGCATCGAAGGCGCCCTCGCCCTTCTTGAAAAAACCGAAAGGTGGCGCGCCGCTATCACCCTCGCCGAAAAGATCGGAGCCAGCGGAAGCCCCCGCTCCGAAGACGCCCGCGAAATCGCAGATCGCCTCGCCCTCGAACACTTCATCTATCGTGAACAACCAACGCAGGAGGGTGAGTGAACAACCGGAGAAGTGATTTCCTTCTTTTCGTTTCCTCATTCCAATCTTGCCCCGTTTCATTCAGGCCCCGGGGGCCATGCCATGTTCGGAAAAGATTTGTGGATCAATTTGATCATCCTTGTGACGGCAATCCTGTCGGCCGGAGAGCAAAGCTTGTTTGACAAGGACAAGAAAGAAAAGACTCCGCCCCTCTTAGCATACCGCCCGACTCCGTAGTTGAGAGCAGAACAAATCAAAAAATTTGGAGGTGACCCTGAGAAGGTGGGAGCGACTTTCATCAGATTACTGAATTGGCGGTAATCCGTTCAAGACAAACTCAAGCGAAGACTTAGTAAATGCCTCGACTTCCAGATCCTAAATGACATTTTTCCTAAGGACCCAATTGCGCGAGCGGCTTGAATCCGCCTCACCCGAAGAAGGGGTAAGTCCTCCCGGAAACTACGTCAGGCGTTTTTTCTTTATTATCAAGCTCTTCAAAGGTATACACGCGGCCCGAAAAAACCGATCAACCGAAGATGCCCGAGACAGCCACACCTCCTCCCGCCTCTGAAATTCGAAACGCCGTCATACGCTTGGCCGGTAATTCCCAAGATGGCATTCAATCCGTGGGAGCTTTTCTCGGACAGCTTGCGGGGTCCACCGCGCAGGAGGTCATGACCTACATGACCATTCCCAGCACGATCTCGGGAGGGCCATCGATCTTTCAGGTCCACTTGGGATCAGGCGAAGTCCTTCACCCCGGGGATCAGGCCGACACACTCGTCGCCTTTTACCAGCATTCCTACGATGACCACATTCACAGCCTCAAGGAAGGAGGAATCTGTTTCTACGATTCGGACCAGGTCGAAGAAGTGAAAGACGAGCGTGGCATCATTCACATCGGAGTCCCATTCACCACAGCCACCATTGAAGCGATCGGGGGCAGTGCCAAATCACGCGGCAAGAACATCTTCGTTCTCGGGCTTATCTGCTCGGTCTACAAACTCGATCGTGAGAAACTCACCGAAATCATTTCGCGAAAATTCGGCCGCAAATCCGAAGACGTTCTCCGGAATGCCATGCTCGCATTCGATGCCGGATTCGCCTGGCCGATCAATGACATTGAGCACATGCCAATGTCTCCGGGAGAGAACGAACATGACAATCGTGTCTCCACTGACGGCAACACCATGCTCGCCCTGGGATTGATTGCGGGTGGGTGCCGCTTTGGCGCCGGCTACCCCATCACACCCTGGACCACCATCATGGAGTTCCTCCGTTCCGAACTTCCGAAATACAACGGGATGTTCATCCAGTGCGAAGACGAGCTCGCCGCAGTCGCACTTGCGCTCGGCGCCTCCTACTCCGGGCACCTCGCCATCACCGGATCTTCCGGGCCTGGCCTCGCCTTGAAAGCGGAGGCCCTAGGTTACGCCAGCATGGCGGAGCTCCCCCTAATCGTGGTCAACATCCAGCGAGGCGGTCCATCAACCGGCCTGCCCACTTCGGTGGAACAATCCGACCTGATGCAGGCCATTTACGGTTCCCACGGCGATGCCCCACGTATCGTGCTCGCTCCAAAAAACGTCGAAGACTGCTTTTACACCGCGCTCGAAGCCTGCCGCCTTGCCAAGAAATACTCGACCCCCGTTATCATCCTCTCTGACCAGGCTCTTGCCACCCGCCTGGAAGCTTTCAAGGAGCCGGACCTCGAGGTCCACTGGCAGGAACCCACCCTCGACCTCGCCGAGCGGGGTGCTGATTTCAAACCCTACCCGCTTGACCAATTGACCCGCCATTCTCCTCCGGGAGCACGATCCTCGGAAGGCAAGTACCCGGTCGTTACCGGACTTGAGCACGACGAATGGGGACATCCGTCGGGCAATCCGGAAAATCACCGGAAGATGACCGAAAAGCGTCGTACTAAACTCACTCAACTTGCCGCTTCACTTCCCAACCCGGCGATTCACGGAGCGGAAAAAGGCGACCTCCTGATTGTCGGATGGGGATCCACGTTTGGCCCCATAAAAGAAGCCACAGATCGTTTACTGGCCAACGGTCATCGGGTCGGAGCGATCAACCTCCGTCACCTCCATCCATTTCCTCACGATCTCGGGAGTCTCTTCGATTCGTTCGATCACATTATCGTGCCAGAAATGAACGACTCCGGCGCTTATGGATGTGGCCAGCTGGCCATGCTCCTGCGTGCCAAAACCTGCAACCCGAAGATTCAATCACTCAACAAAGTGGAAGGAATTGGGTTCCGGGTCATTGAAATTACCAAAGCCGCTGAAGAGCTTCTTCAAAAATAACCTCTCACAAATTTTTATTATGTCTGACCTGGCCTCTGCCGCTCCCGCCGAAAAGCTCACCAAAAAACAACTCAAGGCCGATCATCCCACCTGGTGTCCAGCCTGCGGCGATTTCGCTGTTCTGGCTTCCTTTTTCAACGTGGTTCAAAAACTCGGCATTCCCCACGAGAAAATCGTCTGTGTTGCCGGAATCGGTTGTTCGTCCCGCTTTCCCTATTTCGTGAATGCCCACGGGATTCACTTCATCCACGGACGGGCCCTTCCTCTCGCCACGGGAATCTCTCTCTCTCGCCCCGACCTTCACGTCTTTGTTTTTGGAGGCGATGGCGATGGCTTTTCAATCGGTGGTAATCACCTCAACCATGCCGCGCGAAAAAATGTGAATCTTTCCTATGTCGTGATGGACAACTTCGTCTATGGGCTGACCAAAAATCAAACCTCTCCTACCACCCCGATCGGGCAACGATCCAAAACCGACCCCCGGGGTGCGATTGATCAACCGATCAACCCGATGGCCCAGCTAGTCGCGAGTGGAGCGACCTTCATCGCCCGCACCCACGCCGCCCAAGTCAAACACATGAATGAAATGTTCGAGCGTGCCATTCTTCACCCGGGCTTCGCGGTCGTGGAGACCCTGTCCGAATGCACCATGTTCAACCCCGGATCTTTCGACGACAGTAACCCGCGCAAAGGTGGAGTCTTCGACCTTGTGGACGAGGAAACTCAGGACCTCGAGTCGATTGCTGCCGCGATGGACCTTTCCCAGAATCTCTCGCCCGGCAAATTTGGCGTTTACTACGAAACAAAGCGCCCGACGAAAAACGAGCTGGAGCGTGAGTGGATCAAAGACGCCCGAAGCAAGGCAGGCGATCTTTCGCAACGGGATCTGCTCCGCCAGAGATTTGCTGCGATGCGGTAGCGAAAAAACTCACCGCGATCTCCTCTTCCCTTTCTTTCTAGCGCTGAGCCGTACGATGGCGGCGGAGCAGCAAAGCGCCGGGCAAAAATGCCCGGCGATCAACCTACTGGATTTCCATGCCACTCTTAGCATAGACCCAGCGCTCGATCTTTCCGTCCTTGATCAGAGCCTTGGCCTGAACGGGACGAACACCGAAAATGGTCTGGGCTTCATAGGCCGCCAAACCGGTCTGGTAGGTGGTCCCGTCGATCGTTTCTTCACCATTGGCCTTCCAGCCTTTCACCTGCTCCATTTTGAACTCCTTCACGGCACCGCCTCCGATGCTCTTTTTCATGAGTTCCACGATTTGCTCATCGCTCAGGCTGGCAGCCGCCGGAGCAGGGGCCGGCTCCGGTTCATTCACGGCCACCGGCGCAGGTTCGGGTGCGGGTGCAGGGTTCGGGTTGGGAGTTGGCGTAGGAGCCGGAGTCGGCATGGGCGCCGGAGTTGGGGCCGGCGCAGGTGCCGGAGTCGGGGCAGGCTGCGGTTGGTTCGACGCCATTCCGCGGGAAGCCGCCGCCTTTTCAAATTTCTGGATGGCAAGAAGTTGGTAAATGTCGGTGTCACCAGGATCGATCGATCCTTTGCCGTTGCTGTCTGACTTTTCAACCAGGAGCTTTTCGCCGTCGCGGTTCAGAAGAGTCACTTCATCTCCTTTGCTCAGGGGGACTTTGCCACTTCCGTCAACCGTTGCGATCTTGGTTGGATTGACAATTTTCAGGGTCTTTGGGAGCTCGTCTCCACGGTATTCCGCCAAATTAATACGGTAAGTCGCTCCTTCATAGGAAACGTCTCGAACCAGATTGCCATCCTTTTTCTTCTCCTTCACCAACATCGGGGTGATGGTCGGCCCAAGCACGTAGCCAAGAAAATAAAGAACAAAAACGGTGGCAGCAAACTGAACGTATTTCATGTCGGGAGTGGTGGTGTTTTGGGACGATAAGAGACGGACATTGGTTTGTCACGCTGTCAAAACACGCAATTTTTCTTTTCTCCGTGACCTTTCCGCTCCGCCAAGAAACCCTCTCGGACATGGCCGACTCCCGACTTTTCCTCCTCGATGGCATGGCTTTGGTCTATCGAGCTCATTTTGCCTTCATCCGGAACCCCATTACCAATTCAAAGGGGGTTAACACCTCGGCCATCTACGGATTTGCCAATACCCTGCTCACCATCATCGAAAAAGAGCAGCCGACCCACCTCGCAGTGGCCTTCGATACCTCGGCACCGACCCCGCGCCATGAACTCTACCCGGACTACAAGGCCCAGCGGGAAGCAATGCCCGAGGAACTCGCGGCCGCCATTCCCGAAGTCAAAAAGCTCTGTGCAGCCTTCAAAATCCCGGTTCTGGTCCTCGATGGCTACGAAGCCGACGATATCATCGGCACGGTGGCCCGGCGCGCTGAGAAAGCCGGGGGCTTCGACACCTTCATGGTTACGCCCGATAAAGATTTTGCCCAACTGGTCGCTCCCCGCACCGCAATGTGGAAACCCGGACGCCAGGGATCCGAACACGAAATCCTCGATCTTCCCAAAATTCTCGCCAATTGGGAGATCGAGTCGCCCAAGCAGGTCATCGATATCCTGGGGCTCTGGGGCGACGCCTCAGACAACATTCCCGGTGTCCCGGGAATCGGTGAAAAGACCGCCAAGAAGCTGGTGGCCCAATTCGGCTCGGTCGAAGACCTCATCGAAAACGCCGACCAGCTTAAAGGAAAGCAAAAGGAAAACGTGACCAAATTTGCCGAGCAAGCACGGCTTTCAAAGGAACTCGCCACCATCATCACCGATGTGCCGGTCGAGGAAACCTTTGAGGACTTCCTGCTCGAGAAACCCGACGGCGAAACACTGAAGTCGCTTTTCGAAGACTGGGAATTTCGCACCCTCACCAAACGGCTCTTCGGTGAAAGCGAAAGCTCCGACGAATCCCCTGCTGCTCCGGTCTTCGAAAGCCTCAAGACGTTAAACGACGTCCCCCATCGTTATCAGCTCGTCGAGTCTTCCGAGGATCTCGATGCCATGGTCGCAGAGCTACTCAAGGCGGAGACGTTTTGTTTCGATGTCGAAACGAACTCGCTCGACCGCTTTTCGTCCCGGCTGGTTGGTCTCGCCTTTTCCACGATACCCAACGAGGCCTACTATCTCCCGGTCTCCGATTGGCCGCCACTCCGTGAGAAACTCATCCCGGTCTTTTCCTCCGGGGCCCTCAAAGTGGGTCATAATCTCAAATTCGACCTCACCATTCTTCGGTCGCACGGCCTCGTCGCGGAAGGCCCCTTTTTCGACACTATGCTCGCCCACACCCTGATCGCGCCGGACCAGAAACACAGCATGGACTCGCTCGCCGAGAACCTCCTCAATTATTCCCCCATCAAACTCGTCGACCTTTTCACTAGCGAGGAACCAGAAGACGACCTCTTCGCAGCTGCCGCCAAAAAGAAAGCGGCCAAAGGCGAATTGGATCCCTCCGAGCTCTCCACCGAAACCCTTGCGGAATACGCCGCCGAAGATGCCGACGTCACCCTTCAGCTCTATCATCACCTTCTCCCGCAATTGAAGGAGCTCAATCTCCTTGACGTCATGGAGGACATCGAGGCGCCTTTGCTTCCGGTTCTGGTCGCGATGGAAGCCGAGGGAATTTCCCTCGACCAAACCATCCTCGACGAAGTCGGCAGTGTTCTTTCCCAAAAGATCGAGAGTTTTTCCAAAGACATCGAGGAAGCAGCCGGCCACCCCTTCAATCTCAACTCCCCGAAACAGCTTGGTGAAATTCTCTTCGGAGAAATGAAACTGGTCGAAAAGCCCAAGAAGACCAAAACGGGGCAATTCAAGACCGACGAACAGACCCTTTCCTCACTTGCTCCAAAGCACCCAATTGTAGCGAACATTCTCTGCTACCGCGAAGCGACCAAACTGAAGTCCACCTACGTTGATGCCCTTCCCGCTCATCGCTCCGAACACTCGAACCGAGTGCATACCCACCTTCACCAACTGGTCACCGCGACCGGGCGACTTGCCTCGTCCGATCCCAACCTACAAAATATTCCTGTCCGTTCCGAAATGGGGCGGGAACTCCGGCGCGCCTTCATTCCCCGCGGCCCGGAATTCACTCTGATGGCGGCAGATTACTCGCAAATTGAACTTCGAGTGATGGCCTCGCTGTCAGGAGATCCCGCCATGATCGAAGCCTTCCAAAACGATCTTGATATTCACACCGCAACCGCCGCCCGCGTCTTTGGAGTGGGATCCGATAACGTCGTTCCCGAAATGCGCCGTACCGCCAAAATGGTCAACTTCGGCATCATCTACGGTATCTCCGCATTCGGACTTTCACAACGTCTGAGCATCTCCCGCACCGAAGCCGGAGAGATCATCAAGACCTACTTCGAGCAATATCCCGCCATCCATCAATTCATGGAGGACACCACCGAGTCCGTTCGGGAAACAGGATACGCTCAAACCCTCGCCGGGCGCCGGCGCTACTTCAAAGACATCAAATCAGGCAACGCCAGTATTCGCGCCAACGCCGAACGCGCAGCGATCAATAGCCCGATCCAGGGCACAGCGGCCGACATGATCAAGATCGCGATGGTTACCATCCACAACCTCCTGCAGGACAGGAAAACCAAGATGATTTTGCAGGTCCACGATGAACTCCTCTTTGACCTTCATCAGGACGATCGCGAAGATCTGCCCACCATCATTACCGAAGCCATGTCCAATGCCATTGCTTTACCCCATAATGTCCCCATAAAAATCGATACCGGATTTGGCGACAACTGGTTGCAAGCGCACTAATTTTTCCTAAGCTCCCGACACATGAAAACACTTCTCTATCTCACCACCTCGTTCTTTCTACTCGCCTGTCAAAGCGAAGGGGACAATACCACTGAAACCAAAAAGCTCGACCCCAAGGCCGCCGAAGCAGCCAACAAGGCCGGCCCGGTTGTCGTCATCGAAACCAGCATGGGCACCATCGAAGCCCGCCTCCACGCAGGCACTGCTCCCATCACCACCAAGAACTTCCTGAAATATGTCGGTAAGAAACACTACGACGGCACCATCTTCCACCGTGTCATCTCAAATTTCATGATTCAGGGCGGTGGCTTTGAGCTGAAGGATGAAGTTCCGACCGAGAAAGCTACGGAAAAAGAAATCAAAAACGAAAGTCCGCAGAGCAAAAGCAACGTTCGCGGAACCCTCGCAATGGCCCGCCGGCCCGATCCCGATTCTGCTTCAGCCCAGTTCTTCATCAACGTCAAAGAGAACACCAGCCTCGACTACCCCAACAGCGGTGGTCACGGCTATGCCGTCTTCGGTGAGGTGATCAAAGGGATGGATGTGGTCGACAAGATCAAGGAAGTCCCCACAGGATCCAGCTACATGAACTCCCTTCTTCCCAATGGCCGCTTCCGTGCCGGTCCCTCCCGGGACGTTCCTGTCAAGCCGGTGATCATCAAGTCGATCCGGGTCGCCGAAAAAAAGTAGGTGTTCATCATCGCTTGCGTCCACCCTAGTCATGCTTTGGTTTCTCCCGCTTCTGAGCTTTCTCATCGGCTCCATTCCCTTTGGTTTGCTCCTGGGGAAAACCAAAGGCATCGACATTCGTGAGCACGGTTCCGGCAACATCGGATCCACCAACGTGTTCCGAACCTTGGGAAAAAAGTCGGGCATCATCTGCTTGATCCTCGATCTTTTGAAAGGATTCCTGCCCGTTTTTCTCACCATTAATCTGTGCAGAATTGAGGGCACAAACCCGTTGCTGGGAGTTGAATTCCTGACCAACCTCTCCACACCCCTGCCAAAGCCAGAGCAATTTTTCGTACAATCCATTCAGGTCTTGACCGCCCTCGCCGCCATTCTGGGCCATAACTACTCCCCCTGGATCAACTTCAAAGGAGGCAAGGGGATCGCCACCACCGGCGGCGCCCTCCTTGCTCTCATGCCCGCCGCGGTAGTGATCCTAGTTCTCATCTTTATCGTCGTCACCCGGATCACGAAATACGTCTCGCTCGGGAGCATTGCCACCGGTATCGCGCTCCCCATCATCACCGGACTTGGCTCGTATTATCACATTCAGAAAGGCGACATCCCGCAGGGTGGCTGGAATAAGCCTCTCTTCATTTTCTCGATTGTGGCCGGCGTTCTCGCGGTCTGGAAACATCGGACCAACATCGCCCGCCTTCGAGCCGGTACAGAACACCGCATCGGCCAGAAAAAGAGCTCACCCTCGTCATGAATTTTCATCGCCCCGTTGTCATCGGATCCGGCTCGTGGGGCACCGCACTCGCTATCTTTATTGCGCAAAAATGCCCTCAAGTTCACTTGGTGGGACGCAACCAAGAGCTCGCCGATGCCATCAACTGGAATCACTGCAACGCCCGCTACCTTCCAAAATCAACCCTTCCCAAAAACCTCCTTGCCACCACCGACACCTCGATTGTCTCGCAAGCCGACCTCGTTCTCTTCGTGGTCCCAACCTCCGCCACCCGGGAGACCGCTGAAAAACTCGCCGCGCTGCAGACCCCGTCAGATGCAGTCCTCATTTCCTGTTCCAAAGGAATCGAGCTGGCGACCGGAAAACGCATGTCAGAAATCCTGAGCGACAACTTTCCCGAAAACCCCATCGCTGTTCTTTCTGGTCCCAACCATGCCGAGGAAATCGCAGAAGGCCTCCCAGCCGCTGCCACGATCGGGTGTTCCGACCTGATGGTGGGCGCGGCATTGCAGGACATCTTTTCCACCGACCGTTTTCGTTCCTACACCAACCAGGATGTCGCTGGCATCGAATTGGGGGGTGCGATCAAAAACGTCTTTGCCATCGCCGCTGGGGTCACCATGGGGCTCAAGCTCGGGGACAATGCCATCTCCGCGCTGGTCACTCGCTCGCTCGCAGAAATGACACGCCTCGGAACCGCTCTGGGTGGCCAAGCGGAAACCTTCGCCGGTCTGTCCGGACTCGGCGATCTCATCGCGACTTGCTTCTCGGCTCACTCCCGCAACCACAAGGTCGGGCTTGCACTCGGGCAGGGCAGGTCACTCGACGAAGCAGTGAACGAACTCGGCATGGTCGCGGAAGGAGTCCCCAACACCAGATCCATCTATCAAGCCGCCCGACGCGCCGACGTTCGCACCCCGATTCTCGACTCGGTCTATGCGGTCCTTTACGAAAACGTCCCGCCCGCCGAAGCCCTTGACCGGCTTTTCCAGCAACCCTTACGACAGGAAACCTAGGCTGACTCGACCGTAGTGAATTCGGCCGGGTACTTCAGGGTAACTCATCGGCAAACGTTCCAGCTCTTGCCGCAAGTTGTTGGAGACGATGATTCACATATTCTTTTAGTCATCGGCCAGAATGACAAACTAGGGAGCCTCAGGCCGAGCCGTTTCACGAATCGCCTGTTGGTATTCCTTCTGGCTCCTCCACAAGAACTCGTGATCAATCTCCTCTTCACTGAGTTTCTTTAAAAACTGAAAGGAAACTCCGTGGGGATTGATTCCCAACATGACTTACTGAATGGTCCCGTCTTTTCCGGCGAGGGCTTGCCTCTAACTGCAGATTTGACGCCTCACAAGCCATCTGACACCGTCCGCGCTATGCTCGACACGCATCACCACCTCTGGGCCTACAATCCCGGGGAATACCAGTGGATTCCTGCGGACTCTCCGCTCGCCCAGAACCAACTGCTTCCGCAACTGGAAGCGGCAACTTCGGCCGCAGGTGTCACCAGTACAGTTGCGGTGCAAGCCCGGCAGATCATTGAGGAATCGCACGACCTTCTTGCCATTGCGGATCAAACCGAACTGATTCGTGGAGTGGTCGGCTGGGTTCCCCTAGTGTCCAAAGCTGTCGCCCATGATCTCGAATCGCTTTCATCCCACCCGAAGTTCGCCGGCGTCCGCCACGTCCTGCAGGATGAACCCGACGAGTATTTTTTGCGCGACGACTTCCACCGTGGACTGGCCCTTCTTCCTTCCCTTTCTCTTCGCTACGACCTTCTCATTTTTCAACGCCAGATTCCGGTGGCCACTCGACTCGTCGACCGACAACCAGAACTGGGAATCATCATTGACCACATCGCGAAGCCCGAAGCTCGCAGCGGTCAGGTCGAGAAGGATTGGAGAAGTGGTATGAGGGAGCTAGCCAAACGGGATCAGGTTCTCGGGGTCAAGTTCTCCGGGCTGGCCACCGAATTCCCGGACGATGACTCTATTGACTCCGAAACAGTCCGGGCGTATTTCGAAGAAACGCTGGAAATTTTTGGCCCCCAGCGCGTCATGCTCGGCACCGACTGGCCAGTCTGCCTCCTTCGCCTTGACTCCTATTCTGCTTGGATCGAAACGGTGACCTCGCTGGTTTCCACCCTATCCGACGACGAGCAGGAGCAAATCCTGACTCGAAACGGAGAATTCAGCTATCAGCTCTAAAGAAAGATTATCGGTATGCGGGGGGGCTTGTTCCTTCGCCTGATGGTTTCTAACTATTTTTAATCTAACCCCTGTTACCAATGATCGTCCCCGGGCGTACTGATTGGGACGGCGTTATTTCGCTGGCATGTGAATCGGTTTTGCTCTTCATTACCAAAAAAACTCGATCTTAACGCCCCTCCTTGAGCCTCAACCGCACAGAATACAAATACCTCATCTCCACCGATGAAATGGAAAGTCTTCAGCAAAAGCTGGATGACGAATTGGTGGTTGATAGTCTTGCTTCGGAAGATGGTTGTTACCCCATCATTACGGAGTATTTTGAGACACCCGACCGTCAATGTTACTGGGAAAAACAGCGGAATCTGAACAGCCGACGCAAGATACGCGTGCGCATTTACGGAACCGAGGAAGGAAAAATTCCCCCCACCGGATTCATTGAGATCAAGCACAAGCATTTCGGCTTCGGGGCCAAAAGACGACTTTTTCTCCCGGTCGAAGACGCCATTGCCTTCGCCGATGGGGACTACAACCTGCTTCACGATACCTCCCGGGAATGGAGACGGTCCCAAAAGATGATGATCAAGGAATTAATCGATTTGGTGGAGAAACGCAGCTACGAGCCTGCGATCCAACTTCGCTACGACCGCAAAGCACTTATGAGCCCGGACGGACAACTCCGCATCACTTTCGACACCAATCTGCGGTGCCGCTCGGAGCTCCTCACCCTGCAGGCCGACGACTCTCGTTTCGAACACTACATCATCCCACCCGACAAAGTCATCTTAGAAGTCAAATCCGTGGGACCGGTTCCATATTGGTTCCGTTGCTTCGCTAGTGAATGCAAGCTCGTGCGGCGTGGATTCAGCAAGTTTTGCACCGCTATGGAAAACATCGATCCAGTCCTGAAAGCGCAGATTGCCTCAAAACAACAAAATGTTGCCTAGGCAGACCGCAAAAAATCACTTACATCCCGCTCCCACACACGATTTCTTATGGAAGCCATTATCGCAAACGCCCTAGAAGGGATCTTTCAATCCCTCGATGACACCCGCCAAAGCGCCCCCAAGCCTCTCGAGGTTTTTGGCGCGATGGCACTCAGCTTTCTCCTCAACATGGCCATCGGATATCTCTACAAGTCGACCTACAAGGGAACCCGCTACACCCAAGACTTCGTCCACACCCTGGTGATCATCGGAACGGTCACCACCATTCTCATTATGATCGTCAATGGCAACGGGGCCGTTGCCTTCGGCATGTTCGCGGCCTTCTCGATGATTCGTTTCCGGCGAAACCTAGGCCAGTCCCGCGATCTCGGATTCGTCTTCTTTGCCATGGCCACCGGAATGTGCGTTGGAGCCCGGCAATACGAAATCGTTCTCGTCACCACCTTGGTGGTCGGACTCGCCATCTTTTTTCTTTCCAAGAAAGACGCCTTCGCCCCTACCCGGGCTTCCCACCAGCTTCGGATCCGCGTGAATAATGACGTGGACTTCTCGGTCGCCTTCAAAGAAATCTTCTCCAAGTTTACCGAGGCCAAAGAGATGATCAGTGTAGAATCCATTCAGGCTGGCATGATGAGCGAGCTTCGCTACGGCATCATTCTCAAGAAGGAGGTCAATATATCTGACTTCATGGAAGAAATTCAGATCGCCTGCGGAAACAACCGCGCCATGCTAACCACGACCTCGCGCGATCTTGAGCTCTAACCAAGCCTGCACGTCCACGATTTACGCGCTCGGGGCTTGAATGCCGCGCAAGCTCCCACAAGACTGCAATAGCGATGTGGAAAGGACGATTTTCGAAGGCAACCGCTGATCTGGTTCAGGAATACGGCGAGTCTATTTCATATGATTGGCGGCTCTACCCGCACGACATCGCTGGGTCGATCGCCCATGCCCGAGCACAACTGAAGGCAGGGCTTCTCACTCAGGAGGAGTTTTCTTCCATCGAAACCGGGCTGCGGGAGATCGAACAAGAAATCGCCGCCGGGACCTTTGAATTCTCCATCGAAAAGGAGGACATCCATATGAACATCGAGGCGGCTCTCACCGAAAAGATTGGCGCCCCGGGAGCAAAACTCCATACGGCACGCTCACGAAACGATCAGGTCGCCACTGATACCCGGCTCTACTGCCGCGGTGCAATCGATGATCTCAGCGCTCTCCTCCGGGGCCTTCAAGGCGCCCTCCTCGATCGCGCCGACAAATATTCCGCCACCATCCTACCTGGTTACACCCATTTGCAGCGCGGCCAACCCATCACCGGCGGACACCACCTCCTCGCTTACGTCGAAATGCTGGAGCGGGATCTGACACGCCTCACCGATGCCCGGGCGCGACTCAATATTTGCCCGCTCGGCTCCGGAGCCCTTGCTGGCTCAACCATTAACCTCGACCGGGAAGCAATCGCACGGGAATTGGGATTTGATGGTGTCACCCAAAACTCAATGGATGCTATCTCCGACCGCGACTACGTGGCAGAGCTCCTCTTCGACTTCTCCCTCGTGGGAGCGCATCTTTCCCGTCTTTCCGAAGATCTCATCCTCTGGGCCTCCAGTGAGTTTGGATTCATCACCCTCTCCGACGCACACACCACCGGGTCCTCGTTGATGCCGCAAAAAAAGAACCCCGACGTTTGTGAACTCACCCGCGGAAAAACAGGCCGTCTCTATGGCAACCTCACCGCCATCCTAACCGCAATCAAAGGCCTTCCCCTCACATACAACCGCGACCTTCAGGAGGACAAGGAACCGCTCTTCGACTCCATCGACACCCTGACCCTCGCCCTCAAGGTGAACACCGAAATGATCGCTGCGATGGAGATCAATGAAGAAGCCTGCCTCGCTGCTGCCTCGGACCCACTACTCCTCGCAACCGACCTTGCTGATTGGTTGGTCAAACGGGGCGTCCCCTTCCGCTCGGCCCACGAAATCGTAGGCAAGGCAGTCGCCGCTTCGGTCACCTCAGGCACCCCGCTCGATCAGCTCGACCTTTCCACCGTTGACCCGGCCTTCACTGCCGACGCCTCCTCGATCTTCGATCTCCAAACGGCACTGACAGCCCGTAGCAACCCGGGTGCCCCGTCCATCGAAAACGTGCAAGCAAGGATCAACCATTGGAAAGAGCGCCTTTGAAACGAGCCTGGTCTCCCTAAGAACCCCTCACTCTTGGCCCAACGTCCGCAAGCTCCGGCCCGTCGCTGAGCCCTCGACTTCCATCACATCGCGTGGCGTTCCAGTTGCCACCACATGGCCGCCCTCGTCACCTCCCGTTGGACCAAGATCGATCAAGTGATCACAACGCGAAATCACATCGAGATTGTGCTCCACCACCAGCACCGAATGCCCCGCGTCCCGTAATCGATAGAGTACCTCTAGCAAGACAAGAACGTCCTGGTAGTGTAAACCTGTGGTCGGCTCATCAAGGAGATAAAGAACATGCCCGGTCGATCCTTTAGCCAATTCACAAGCCAACTTGACCCGCTGTGATTCCCCACCGGACAACGTATTAGCAGCCTGTCCCAACTTCACATAACCGAGCCCGACATCAAAGAGTGAATTCAAGATGGCTCCAAGCTTGGGCACCTTCCCGAAAAACTCCCGCGCCTCCTCGATCGTCATTTCCAAGACATCCGCAATGCTCTTGCCCCGGTATCGCACCTCCAGAGTTTCACGATTGTAACGGTGCCCCTGACAGGTGTCACACTCGATCCAAACATCGGGCAAAAAGTGCATATCGATCCGCAAGATACCCCCGCCCTGACACTTCTCACATCGCCCGCCTTTGACATTGAAACTAAAACGCCCCGCCTTGTATCCCCTCTGCCTCGACAAGGACAATCGGGCGAACAACTCACGAATCAAATCAAAGGCCCCCGAGTAGGTCGCTGGATTGGATCGCGGACTCTTCCCCAGCGCTCCCTGATCTACTACCACAACCTTGTCGAGATACTCAGTGCCTTCGAGGCCCGCGTGCTTCCCTGGTTCATCCTTGCCCCGATGGAACTGGCGCACCAGGGCCCGGCGCAAAATGATATTCACCAGGGTCGATTTCCCGCTCCCGCTAGGTCCGGTTATCCCGACCAACTGCCCCAGCGGAATCACGACATCTTCTCCCTTCAAGTTGTGCTCTTCGGGCTTCAAGATGCGCAACTCAAAGGCGCTCTTTCGATGGCGCCCATTAATCTCTTCGATCTCCCGCCCAAGCCATCGCCCGGTTGCAGTTTCCATACGTGCGAGCTCTTCCGCCGTTCCTTGCGCTACCAATTCCCCACCGTGACCACCGGCACCAGGCCCGATCTCCACCACCTCGTCGGCGGCCCTCACCATCGCTTCATCATGCTCCACCACCACCACGGTATTTCCGCAATCGCGGAGCTTCAAAAGTGCCGTAATCAAGCGATCATTGTCCTCCGAGTGCAAGCCGATGCTCGGCTCGTCGAGAACATAGATAACACCCGACAACCCGGCACCCAATTGCGTTGCCAACCGAACCCGTTGAAACTCTCCGCCCGAAAGAGTTCCACTAGCCCGGTCCAAACTCAGGTAACCCAAACCCACTTCGAGAAGGAATGAGAGACGCTTCCTCAACTCCGTCACCACGCCGGCCATGGCATCTTTTCGTTCTCCCACAATTACCAGCTCTTCCAACCAATCTGTTGCTTTGGCAATCGACCATCTGCAAAATCGGTCAATCCCAGCCTCCTCATTCTCACCTTGAAGCGTGACCGCGAGATACTCCGGCTTAAGCCTTTTCCCACCACAACTCCTACACTCCCGTGATGTCATGTAGCGCCCCATATTACGCTTCACTCCTTCGCTCTCGGTTTCCCGATAAAGTCGTTCCACCTGTTGGCACACCCCTTCAAACTCTTTTTTCCACGGGATCACCACCCCGTCCTTTTCCCAATCTACGGTAATCTTCGTACTTCCAGTTCCAAAAAACAAGGCTTTCCGAAAAATCTTGGGGAGACTTTCAAAGGGTTCATGTAAACTCACTCCAAAGTGCTTCGCAAGGGCTTCGATATGGAGTTGGTTCCAACCCTTTTTCTTTTTCGACCCTCTCGTCCACACCGCTACCGCCCCTTCAGAAATTGACTTACTCCGGTCCGGCACCACCAGAAACGGATCGCAGTAAACTTCGGTTCCCAGGCCATGACAGTCCTCGCAGGCTCCAAGGTGAGAGTTGAATGAAAAGTGCCTGGGAGTGAGTGCACCCATTTCAAATCCAGTGGATGGATTCCGGAAGCTGGTCGCGAACGACACTTCATCCCAACCACTTGCTCCCTTTTCCTGCACAAGGGCACGCACTTCCGCCCCGCAAATCCGTAGAGCGATCTCGACACTATCCGCGAGACGAGATTCCACCCCCTCTTTTACAATCAACCGGTCCACTACGATTTCAATTTCTCCGCCCTCACCGGGCCAATGCTCCGAGGCCTCTTCCAGTTCAAAAACCTCTCCCGCAATTCGCACCCGCACGAAGCCCTGACGTTGCAAATCAGCCATCATCCCACCGGCTTCGCCTTCGGCGGGCAAAGGAGCCAAGACCATCAAGCGCGACCCAGCGGGCCGTTGACATAGACTTTCAACGATCTCCTTGGTCGTCATTCTCTCCAGACGCTGGCCCGTGTCCGGATCATGAGGAACACCCGCCGCCGAATACAAGATGCGGAGAAAATCGTGGATCTCGGTCACGGTTGCGATAGTGGACCGCGGGTTTCCTCCTCCCACCCGTTGCTCGATGGCAATCGCCGGACTCAATCCTTCAATCGAAGCCACATTCGGTTTCTCCAATTGATCGAGAAACTGGCGGGCATAAACCGAGAGCGATTCCACATACCTCCGTTGCCCCTCGGCGTAGAGGGTATGGAAGGCCAAGCTGGACTTTCCACTCCCACTAACTCCGGTGATGACGATCAGTTTCCCACGGGGCAGATCCACGTCGACCCCCTTCAGGTTATGCTGCCGTGCGCCCCGGATTTTGATCATCGATGCGGTTGTCACCTTTCCTCACCAAACCGTCAACGTTCGCTTTTCGGTCAGGCCGCTCAAACCGAATTCATGGTCTGATTCATGCTATCGAGTGTCCCTTCCTGCTGTATGAGCAAGAAGTCTTTTCGAGGGTCATTGAAGTGGGATTTGCCTTCCCAGCACGGCGCTACAATCAAAACCGCCCTCCCCTTGGGTTGCCGGAGCATGGCCTCGGTCACGCAAGGATCTGTTTGAGTGTCGAAGTGCACCGTGAAGCAGGAAACGGTGCGGATTTTCAAGCCACAGGTTTCATAGTGCTGGAGCTCATTGCACCAGCACGATTCACCGTGCTAGTTGGATCCCGGAAGACTATTGCTCGCGGATACGAAGCCGGAAGAATTCCTGAACCCCGTTGGAAGGAGCGGTGATCATTGGTGGTGCTTCACCCGGATTTCGCGGGATTCCGTCATTTCCGGTAGCCTCCCAGGGAGCCCAACTATTCAGATCAGTCGACCTTTCGATGATGACCGAGCGGTTGGAAAGCGGTTCAAAGGTGATGGTTGGCCCCTGCCCGCCCATGGCCAAAGTCAGCTCAGGCAAACTGTCCTCATTCAGCGGATCAGTCATGGCGAGATATTCGTTCTCATTGGAAACCCCATCGCCATCGGCATCAAAGCCAGGGGCACCCTGGGGCGAGTTCGAACTCCCGAAACGCGCCAAACGCCAGGCCGCGTAATTGACTTCGGTGGTGGCTTCCTGATTGATCCAGTCGGTCATCAATTGCACCGCGACTTGGTCAATCTCGCTGGTCGCCAAGGGCGGCATCCGGGAATACCCGTTGGTCGCCGCGGTGCGTGACAGCAAAACCGAACGAGTGGAATTTCCAGGAACGACCAGACGGTCGTTCGGGTGATTGATTCCACCGGAAGCCACACCGTTGATCAATCCAGTCTGATCCATCGTCAGTTCGGCATTCCCATACCAACTCTCCGGGTCAATGCCATCCTCCTCGTGACAATACGCGCAGTTGACATCAAGATACGAACGAATCCGGGCCTCGAGGGAATACCGAGAGTCCGTGAGATCGAGATGATGGGGCAGAGCTTTGGCGTCACCCGGATCTTGATCGAGATAGCCACTCGAAGAAAGAAGTTCGAGGAAGTTGCCTGAGGCTCCCTCGATGGTTCCCGGATGATTCAGCTGCCGGGTATTGAAGGAAAGGGCCCACCCCGCCTTGGCACTATGACAGGTGATGCATGAGGCCCGGGAAGGAATCTCCCACGTCTGGGTCAGCACTCCCTGTGGAGTCGTGATCGAGAGATCGAAGGTCTCGCCAGCGCTACGGACCAAATTGGCCTCGGTTCCGGATTCGTTCCACCGGTAGGAAACTCCATAGATACCATCGATCCCATTAGTAATTCGTTGCCCGACCAACTCCGGACTAATGAGCAAATCAGAACTGGTGATCACATCATTCATTCCCTGAATCGCGAGAACGTTCGTCCCCTCCACCAAAAGTGAAGCATCAATCGGAAAATCCGTGAACGACACCGCAAGGGAATCCGAGTGGTTGGCGGTGGCTCCCGAATTCCAGACGGGATTCGCCGGAGCATTCGCGGAAGCTACCCGCACACCATTCAAGTAGGCCACGAATCCATCATCGTATTTCATTCTAAGGGTGAGTTCCGACAAATCGCTAGCACCGGTCACAGTAAAAGGCATGCGGTAATAAACCGAGGTATTCACATTGAGAAGATTTCCTCCCAGATTACCGCCGGTTCCAAACTCGGGAAGATAAGTCGTGTTGACGTCGTAACCGATCCCGGCTCGGGCCGAAGTCCAACCCGAATCATCAAAGCCCGGATTCATCCAGGTCGCTTGCACCGAGGGGCTGGTGGGTACAAGATAGCGCCCATTAGAGCCTTCGGGCAGAATGACTTCTGATGACGTTTCTCCGGTTTGGTTCCGGACGATGACGCGGGTCTCAATGCGTTTTCGGGTGGCGGGATTTCCGCGTTCCAACTCGAGATCAAAATGTTTCACCCAGATCATCCCGTTCGGGAAGGTCCACGAATCGTCTTCGTGGTAATTAATCAGGTCCGTGGTGTTCTTAATCGCAAACCAGCGCTGCTTAAGAGCATGGTCCGACCAAAACGGGAGGTTGATGTCATAAGCAACGACCCCAGGGTTGGGAGTCAGCTGGCTGAGATTTGAAAAGATCCCGGTGGCCGAAAGGGTCGTTGGGAAGCTGCTCACCACATCGCGGGCCACGATCCGACGAATGAGGCCATTGTTCAAATCGGCAATCAGAACATCTCCGTTTGAAGGATCAGGTCCAAAGCCGGCAATCCCGCCTTCCCCGGCAATTCTCTCGACGACCGGGACTCCTCCACCTGAGCGATCGAGAGACCAGATGTTACCTGAAACGTAATCGGCAAAGATGTATTTGCCAGTCAACTGCGGCACGTTGGCTCCACGGTAAACAAATCCTCCGGTCACCGAGCGGCCCTGAAATTCACCTGATCCATGAGCGTATTCGTAGATCGGAGTGGTGTGGACCATCGAGGTCCGGAAGGCCCCGTTGATAGTATTATTGAACTTGGCCCCGGCCCGATTTCCCTCGTACCAAGCCCAGCCGTGATTGCTCCCCGCTGGTGCCAGGGTAATCTCTTCGCGGGCATTTTGCCCGACATCGGCAATCCAAAGATCGTCTCCGTCAAAACTCATTCGCCAGGGATTGCGGAGCCCTACAGCGTAAAACTCGGTACGGGTTTGAGTCGGGTTGACCGAAACGCCATTGAAATTGGTCGCTCCCACCCACGGGTTGTCGCCCGGGATTTCATAGAGAGGATTGCCTCCCACCAATTTCACTGCGGGGTGGTTGTTGGGACGAACGCCATCGTCGTCACTGCCGGTGCCATCGCTGGCAGTGTAGTCTTCGGCCTCCAGGTCGACATCAATCCGAATTACTCCGGCCCAGAAGTCTTTATCAAGATACTGGCCATTGTTGAGTTGATCATTGGCACCCCCTTCATCCCCCCAACTCATGTAGAGATAGCCATCAGGACCGAAATGCAAATCTCCACCGTTGTGGTTCGAGGCTCCGTTCTGCATTTCAATGAGAACCTCCTCGGAATTCGGATCTGCAACCGTATCGTTGATATTGGGATCATGCCATCGGGATAAACGCTGGTAACTGGTTCCACCTGATCTCACGTTGTAAACAACGAAAAACTCTCCGTTGTTCGCGTAGTCAGGGTGAAAAGCCACCCCAAGGAGCCCTTGCTCACTGCTGGTGAGGAAGGTTTCGCCACGGCCGTTCACGATTTGGTCGAGATTCAAAAAGAGCCGCTTGACGGGATTGGGAGCGGTGACATCCGGGATCAACTCAAGATCACCGGTCTTCTCACAAACAAAGAGACGCCGAGTGTCACCGGCCGGACTACGGAGACAGAGAGGTGAGGAGAAAGTCAGCCCGGTGAAGGCGTTTTCGACCTCGATGACCGAAGAAGGCGGGCTACCAGGAAGGTTGATCGTGGTGTTGGCCACCCTTGAGCCGGCCACTAGAAGACTCGAAAGCCCCCCCAGCAAAACCAATAGACGCTGTACCATACCCTTAAACTTAGGGCGAAAGGCTTCCTGTTTCAATGAGTTAGATTTTGGAAATACGCCCTAATTTCCGACACCATTCCGCCTCGACATCGCAAAATCGCACCCTATTCTCGCGCGCCCGCGGAAAAAACGATCTCTCCGCAACCCATCTATGGCCAAAGGCGCATTCCAGACCCTCCCCGGTTTTCGCGACTTCAAACCCGAAGACTGCGCGATTCGCAACTACCTCTTCCGAAACTTTCGGGAGGTGGCACGACGCTATGCCTTTGTCGAATACGAAACCCCCATCGTCGAGCCAACCGAACTCTACCTCAAGAAGTCCGGTGGTGAGCTGAGCACCCAGCTCTTTCGTTTCGATGATCAGGGAGGGCGCGATGTCACTTTGCGACCCGAGGTCACCGCTTCCCTCGGTCGCCTGCTGATTGCCTCGCAACGCGACTATCCAAAACCACTGCGTTGGTTCGAAATCGGGCAGTGTTTCCGCTACGAAGCCCCTCAGGCCGGGCGGACGCGTGAGTTTTACCAGTTCAACGTCGATCTCATCGGAGAAAGCGACCCGGCCGCTGATGCCGAGCTCATCGCCCTCACCATCGAGTTGATGCGCGAACTGGGATTCCGTCAGGACGACTTTGTCATCCGCCTGTCCGACCGCGGTTACTGGCAGCAATTTGCCGACACGAAAGGCCTCAACAAACAACAGGCCGCCGAACTTTTCTCCATCGTTGACAAACTCGAGCGCGACAAGGACGGTGCAAGTGGACCGAAGCTCGAAAAGCTGGGGCTCTCCCTCGCAGAAGTGGAGGCCGCGATCCAAACCCCGACTGATCTCACCGAAGACCTCTATTCGGTCCTGGCCGATCTGGACGCCCGCGGCATGCGGGATAATGTCGAGGTGGACCTCTCCATCGTCCGCGGCCTCGCCTACTATACCGGCGTGGTCTTCGAGGTCTTCGATGCCAAAAAGCAAAAGCGTGCGGTTGCTGGCGGCGGTCGTTACGACACCCTCATTTCCGCCTTGTCCGATGGAAAAGTCGACCTCCCCGCGGTGGGCTTTGCGATTGGCGACGTAGTCATTCGAAATCTCATCGAGGACACTCCGCATGCACTCGAGAAAATGGAAACCGCGCTCGCCGCAGACTCGGCATGTGACGTTTTCCTGATTCTGGCGGATCCTGAACAAAAGGCCACCACCCTGTCAGTGGCCACTCAGCTGCGGGCCGCCGGCATTGCCGTTTCCTACACGCTCACTAACACCAAGTTTAACAAACAATTCAAGGCCGCCGAGCAAATCGGAGCCCCCCTAGCCCTCGTCATCGGCTCAGAATACCCAGAAGTCTCGCTCAAGACCCTCGCCACCCGCGAGGAGACCAAACTCCATGCCGACGAATCCCTCGTCG
>JBMYLT010000003.1:65306-75259 GCA_049596615.1 Akkermansiaceae bacterium
GACACCATCCTCAAATCCCTGAAAAAATGAGAACGCACCATTGCAATGAAATACGTCCCGCGCATGTCGGGGAAATCGTCACCTTGATTGGCTGGGTCAACACGATTCGGGACCAGGGCGGCGTGATTTTCATCGACCTGCGTGACCGCGAAGGAATCACCCAGTGCGTTTTCAGGAATGAAGTTTCACCGGAGGCCGCAGCTCTTTCGCACAAGCTCCGATCCGAGGATGTGGTCCAAGTAACCGGCAAGGTGGATGAGCGTTTAAAGACCGAAGAGGTCGACACCAAAAACGACAATCTCGAAACCGGGGCAGTTGAAGTCACCGCCTCGGAACTGGTCATCGTGAACAAAGCCGAGGTTCTTCCCTTCCAACTCGACAAGGAACTCTCCAACGAAGACCTCCGTCTCAAGCACCGCTACCTCGACTTGCGTCGCCCCCGGCTCGCGAACAACCTCCGGCAACGCCACACCATAACCAAGGCAGCTCGCGACTACCTCTCGGACCAAGGCTTCATCGAAGTCGAAACGCCCATTCTTTCCAAAGCCACGCCCGAGGGTGCCCGTGACTTCTTGGTTCCCAGCCGCATCAACCCAGGCAAGTTCTATGCCCTTCCCCAGGCTCCCCAGCAATACAAGCAGATGCTTATGGTGGCCGGAGTCGAAAATTACTTCCAGATAGCCCGTTGTTTCCGCGACGAAGATCTGCGTGCCGACCGACAGCCGGAGTTTTCCCAAGTCGATATCGAAGCTTCGTTCGTCGATCAGGAGGACATCATCTCCCTGATTGAAGGGATGCTCTCCTCCATGTTCTCACAAGCCCGTGGGGTGGACGTCCCCACTCCTTTCGAACGCCTGACTTGGCATGAAGCGATGGACCGCTTTGGTTCCGACAAGCCGGAGCGCCGCATCGGCATGGAATTGATCGACCTGACCGAAGAGCTCAAGGACTGCGAGTTCCGCGTCTTTTCCGGCACCGTGGCCAGCGGCGGCGTGGTCAAGGCCATCAACGCCAAGGGCTTCGCCAATATCTCGGTGGGGCAAGTCGACAAGCTCACCAAGCTGGCCCAGGAATCAGGGGCCAAAGGACTCGCATACATCCAGGCGCGCGACACCGATCGCTCGACCTGGCGCTCCCCATTCGTGAAGCGCATGACCGACGACGAAATCGAGGCGCTCCGGGCCAAGCTCAACATCGAACCAGGCGATCTCATTCTCTTCGCAGCTGACAAATGGGAACCCGCCTGTGATGTCCTTGGGCGGATTCGCCTCGAAGTGGCTGAGTATAAAAACCTTCTCGAAGGCAACGAGGAACTCGATTTTTTATGGGTCACCGAGTTTCCGCTCCTCGCTTTTGATGAAGAAGAGGGGCGCTACGTCGCGGTGCACCACCCCTTCACCCGTCCGTTGAAGGAAGACGAAGAAAAACTCCGCAAAGGGGAACTCGACGGGCTGCGAGCCCAGGCCTACGACATCGTCCTGAATGGATACGAGTTGGGCGGGGGATCCATCCGGATTCATGAATCCGACCTTCAGAGTTCGATGTTTGATGCGCTTGGTATTAGCGAAGAGGAAGCCAACACCGAATTCGCCCACATTCTTGAGGCCTTCAAGTTCGGCGCTCCCCCGCACGGAGGAATAGCCCTGGGCCTAGACCGGGTCGTCATGCTGGCGTGTGGTGAGGATTCGATCCGCGAGGTTATCGCCTTCCCTAAAAATAACAAAGGGGCGGAAATCATGACTTCCAGTCCCGGCACCGCAACTGCCGTCGCCCTGCGCGATCTCCGGATCAAATCAACTTACGTCGAGAAGCCAAAGTCCGAGTGATCCGCGCTCCAGGATTGACCCCTGATTTTCCATCCCGCAGATTGGGCTTGATGAAAAGGTTAATCGGCGCGGGTTGTTCGGTGGCTCTTCTTGTTTCGCCCGCGCTTGGTGAGGTGGAGACAGAGATCCCGTTTGGCATTGAAGCGGTGACGGGAATCCGCAGTGATTATGTTCACCGGGGCTTCCAATTGGCCAACAGCGCGCTCGATTTCCAACTCGAAACTGAACTCACTCTTTCGAACGAAACCTCATTGCACTTTGGCCTGAGCCAATTCTCGGAAAACGGAGGAGACTTCACGGAAACCTCGGGCTACTTCGAATTGACCCATTCCTTCAGCAAGACGTTCCTCGCAGGAGCCTCAGTCACCTATCGGAACCGGCAGAACAGTCTGCTCGATGAAGGTTTCGATTTTGGCCTTTTCACCCAAATGGACCTTACCCGGGACTGGCGCTGGCTTAACGAACTCAACTTTGACCTTGGAGTCGACGGGATTTGGTTCCGCTCTGCCCTCGAGTGGAGCACCATCATCACGGATGAAGCTTTCCTCGTGATCGAAGGCGGTCTCAGTATGGTCTCAGGATACCTTGACCGCGATGGCTTGAATGATTTTCACACCCGTATCAGCCTAACCTACGCACTTTCGGATCAAATCAGCATCACCCCTTTTCTTGGAACGAGCTTCCAAATCGAAGACTCCTCAGCCAGCGATATCTTCTACGGGGGAGTTTGGTTCGAAGTTATTTTTTAGGACCTCTTGGTTCACGGGGAGGTCTCTGGGGCTCCCGGAGCGAACTTTTGCGAAGATTTTCGCGGATTTCTTCCGCCGAAACCGCGCCATCCCCGTTTGAATCAAGGCGGTCAAACAGGCTGTGCCGTTGTTTCTCGGGCATCTTTTGACTGAATGGTCCGTTCTCAAACTCCTCGCGACTCACCGCTCCGTTCTTGTCGAGATCCAACTCCTTGAGGTTTGCCCACGGCGGGCGTCCACCGGGCGGGCGCGCTCGGCCACGCCCTCCTTCAAGATCCTTTTTGTCGAGAAAGCCGTCCTTGTTACGGTCCATCCGGTCAAACATCTTCCTGAGCCTCTCTTCGTCGACACTCTGAAACGGAGGTTTGGCAAGAAACTCGGCCCGGCTGACTCGTCCATCCCCGTCCATATCTGCCTTTTTTAGAAAGGCCGCTCCCAGACCTCTCACCCGCGGCTTGAGTTCCACTGCCGTGATATATCCATCACCGTCCTTGTCCAACCGCTGAAAAATCTTCCCCCGGGCTTCCTCACTCAACCTTGCAGCCCGGTCTCCACCCGCAAACTCCTCCGGCGAGACTTTTCCGTCCCCATCTCGGTCATGATGCTTCACAAATTCCCCCATACCAGAACCAGGCAGCTTCGGCCCCTTGGGATCGAGATCGCCACGAGGCCGGAGGTCCTGGGCAGATACGGCCGTCACCAAAAGGATTGAAAAAACTGAACTTGCGGCTTTTTTCACAACTGCAGAGAATTACGTCGGATTGAACCACAATAAGGCCGCGATGTTGCATAAAAACCAATTCTTTTACGTGAATTAATCAATTGGGAAAACTAGCATCCTCCCCGATGGCCATTCTCTCGTCACTCCTTGCCCAGCGAACCACCCTCTCTTTTGAGTTTTTCCCTCCCAAAAATGACCGCGGGGCGGAGGAGGTTCTCAAGGCCGTTCACGAACTGGACAAACTGGACCCAGCTTTCGTAAGTGTCACTTACGGAGCTGGTGGAACCACGAGAGGGAGGACACGAGATTTGGTCCAACGCATTATTCGAGAGACCCATGCCCCGACCATCCCTCACTTAACCTGTATGGGGCATTCCCGCGGGGAAATGACCGAAATTCTCGATCAATACGCTGGGGATCAAGTGGGCACCATCTTGGCGCTTCGAGGCGATCCTCCCCGCAATGACCCGAGTTACGATCGATCGTCCGATGAGTTCCCCTTTGCCAAAGATCTCGTCACCTTCATCAAGGATCATCCCCACCCCTTCGAGATTGGTGTCGCGGGTTTTCCCGAAGGCCACCCGGCAACCCAAAACAGGCTCAAGGAAATGGACTATTTCAAAGCAAAGGTCGATGCCGGAGCCCACTACATCTGCACCCAGTTGTTTTTCGACAACCACGACTTCTTTGATTATCGCGAACGCTGCCAGCTCGCCGGGATTGAACTGCCCATCGTTGCGGGAATTATGCCCATCACCACCTTGGCAGGAATGAACCGGATGGCAGAACTGGCAGCCGGGAGTCGTTTCCCGGCCAAGTTGTTGAAAAGCCTCACCGAAGCGGCAGATAACCCTGATTCCCTCAGACAAGCCGGGATTGAATACGCCATTGCCCAATGTCAGGAGTTGATCGAAGGCGGGGTTTCCGGTCTCCACCTCTACACGCTCAACAAGAGCATGGCCACCCGGGAGATTGCGGACGCACTCTCATTCTAGGAGAACCCGCGTATAGGTCAGTCTTCTTCCTTCGGTCCAGTCCCACTCGCCCTGCTCTCCTTACCCTCCCTTAGTAGCTTCTCACTCGCCTCAAAAGTCAACTTGGTGAATTTCTCTTCTTTGAACTCAATCGGAATCCAAGACCAGCCTTCCTCATCCGAGGTGTAGATCGACGCGACTTTTTTGTTTTCGGATACCACAGGCAACGGAAGTGCCAGCTTCATCTTCCCGGTTAATCGCGACCTGGACATCTCTCGTTTAAGCTTCATCCCGTCCATTTCCTGAAGCGAAGCTTGCAGGTTTGTGACAGAATCATTTTCACCACCGAGATCGAGTTCGATCTGAAACTCGCCGTCCGCATCCTTGCTGACTCTTTTGATGCTGAGCCGGTCATCCTCGAGTTTCTGCGCAGACGAGGTGTCGGTGAGGTTCTTTGAAAATCCCTCGGTCAGTTTGATCCCAAGATACTCGGCAGCTTCTTCCTGGGAAGGAAGCCGGCTTGAGAAGGACCCGGTCAGACGTGCCACTTTTTCCTCACGCAGATCGATATTACTCACCTCACACCCTCCCTTGGAGGTGGCAAAGTCAAACGAACCACTCCCAAAGCCAATGCTAAGGTAGTTGCCGTCCCCAAACACCGCCGAAACTGCTCGCAAAAGCTCCCATTGATCTCGCACTCGAATCTCGTCTTCTTCCCGCAAAGCCACCTTACCCCGGGTCTCGATTCGACGGTTGGTCGAGCCGGTGATGACCAGATCTCCGGAAACGGTTCCCTCGATAAAGCGGTTTTCCTGCACCAGATCGATCTCAAACATCTCCGCCACCGGAAAACCGGTAAACTTCCCCTTGAGATCAAACTCGGGCATATTCAGAGGACCATGCACCATTCCTTCCAGATCCATAAGACCATCACCCGATTGCAAAACGAGTGATCCCACCTCGATTCCGTCTTTCCCAAGACTCAAAACCCCTTGCTTGATCTTCAGTGGACCAATCCAGTTCTGGCGGAGGTATCCCCCATCGAGTAAAATATTCCAGCGACCGTCTTTGAGTGATGCCTCAAAAGTGGTGTTGTAAACTCCCCCAAAGGTCAGTTTGGAATATCCCCACTCACAGCTGAGGTCTGAAATCTTGACGCGGTCCAAGGCAGATCCCTTCAAACTTTCCACAATGCCGGAAAACGCCGCTTCCATTTCAGATTGACGCCCTCCGGCCTTCAAAAAAAAGTCCGCTTTTTCAATCGTGACCGCTGCCGGGGTCCAGTCACCGACAACTCCTGCCAGGAATGGCATCTCGCCTTTCAATCCCACGATCGTCCCTTCGTAGAAAAAAGAATTCTCCCCCCCGGTCAGGTTGAGGCGCCGATAGACACCATTCCCGGCTTCTCTTGAAAAGCCTTTGGACTGGAAAGCCTCGACGCCCAGAACCCTCGAGAGGTGTGCCTCGAGCTTCTCTTCAAACATTTCCGTCCTCTGGTAAATCTTAAGGCCTCCAAAAGTCAATCCGGCTCCCAGCACACAAATTACCCCCAAAGTAGCCATCAACCTGATCACGGCCACTCGAAATGAACCTCCGCTGGTTAAACTGAGGTAACGGATTTGAAAAAAGATCCCCTGCCGACCAATCCATTTGGTAATTCGGGATTGGTAATCCCTCAGTCGCTGCTGATCAACAAGCGGATCCACAGCGAAAGACTAGGGTGATCAGCTTCCTTTGACCATCTCAAAGAATCGTCAAAATCTCTTCCATTTCACTCGCCCCGCTCCCCTGCGGACAGTATTGATCAGGCGTGGACGCGGCCCATTACAAAGTCAGCCTCGAAATCTTCGAAGGCCCGCTAGACTTGCTCCTTTATTTAATCAAGAAAGATGAGGTTGATATCTACGATATCTCGATCGAAAGGGTCACCTCGCAATACCTCGACTACATCGAAACCTTCAAGCTCTTGAACATCGACCTCGCCTCCGAGTTCATCTCGATGGCAGCCAACCTGATGTATATGAAGAGTCGGACCCTTCTTCCGAAAAGAGAGCAACCACCTGAAGAAGACGCAGAAGAGGATGATCCCCGTTGGGAGCTCATCCGCCAGTTGGTCGAATACAAAAAGTTCAAGGACGCCGCCGGGTTTCTTCACCGGAGAGAAATCGAACAAGAACGCATCTTCGCGCACTCGCCCCTCAAGGAAAAGAAGCCCGCCGACGAAGCCCCCCTCCCCCTCGCTGAAGCCTCCATCTTCGATCTCATCCGGGCCTTCCAAAACGTTCTTAAGCGATTCGAAGAAGCCAGAGACTTTGGTGACATTGTCGATGACCGATTCACGGTCAGCGACAAAATCGATCATCTGATGACCACTATTCCGCCCGGGCGGTCGTTGTCCCTGCAAAGTCTCTTTGAAAAGGCCACCTCAAAGGTTGAAGTCATCGTCACCTTCCTTGCCCTGCTCGAACTGATGAAGATGAAACAGTTTCGCGCCCGCCAAACCAGCCTTCTCGGTGAAATCGAGATCGAACGAAACGCTCCCGAGTAACCACCATGGCCCAACCCCGCAGGATCGCCCTTTTCGGAGGAACCTTTGATCCCATTCACCAGGGCCATCTTGAGATTGCCACCAAGGCGATCGATCTTCTCTCATTAGAGGCGGTGTTTTTCATTCCCTGCCGCCAATCACCCCACAAGGAGCAACTCCCTCGCGCCAGTGATGCGGACCGCCTTGAAATGCTGGCCACGGCGACCCGGCCTTTCCCTTGGGCACGGGTCGACCCAATTGAACTCCAAAAGCCGCCACCCTCCTACACTTGGGAAACCGTGGCCGCCTTTCGTGAACGGTTCCCCGAAAATACCGCACTCCACATCCTCATCGGAGAAGACCAATGGATTAAGCTTTCGGGATGGAAAAACCATCAATACCTCGCCGAAACGGTCCACTTTATCGTCGTTGGACGCGACAGACAGCCCAAGCCTCGACCGGGCTACCAGGCCCGATTTATCGAAGGAAATCATCCCGCTTCTTCGAACGAAATCCGTTCAAAATTATCCATGGGACTGGAGCCAGATTGGCTGCCCGATGCCGTCAGTCGTTTCATTCTCGAAAAAGGGCTCTATTCTTCTCTCCCCTGACTTGCCCTTCCGCCGAAATCTTCCTAGTCTCGACCCCGCAGAAATCTCAAATCATGAAACGTCTCCTTTTCATTGTCCTCCCTCTCATTTCTCTGGCCTCCGCTCAGGACGCCGTCCCAGCAGAAGATCTAAAGCCCGCTGGACAGGAAAAGCCGCAGTATGTCATCGATCTCGAAAGTCTGCCAGCGGCAGAGGCCAAAGCCTACGGGGAGCATTTTTTCCGGGCCAACAACCTCTTCAAACAGAAGCGGATCTTCGAATGCCTTGAGGCGATCGAAAAGCTCCACGCGATCTACGACAAGAACCCCTCCACCCTCAATCTCCAAGGAGCCTGCTACGTCGAGTTTCGTAGTTTTGACAAAGCCCGCATGGCATTCGCCAAGGCCGAAAAGTCAAGTCCGGGCAATTTCAACGTCCGCTTCAACGTGGCCGAAATCGAATTTGTTTCCAAAAAATTCTCGGAAGCGCTCAAACAATTCGAGATCCTTCTAGTGGAAGCCGAAAAGGATCCATCCGGCCTGCAGATGCTCCCCATCCTCAAGTTCAAGGTCCTCCTCTGCCGACTCAAAGGCGGAGATGTGGCCGGAGCCACCGAAGTCATTGCCGACCGCAACTACCTTGATGATACCCCTCTTTTCTACTATGGAAAAGCTGCTCTTGCCTACCATAGCGACAAGGGCTCTGAAGCAGAAGCATGGCTCGCCCGGGCCGGTCGGATCTTCCGGGACAACACCACACTTGCCCCGTGGCAGGACACCCTTATCGAGTTCGGCTACATCAAGAGCTTCTACGGAGGAGATCTTGAAGTGGAGGACGTTAGTATCCCCAACGTGGGAGAGTAGGCCGTTTGCCCTACAACTGCATCTTCAGGGGGATCTGCGTGAGCTTCACACCGTAGATCTGGGCGATTTCCGGGGCGTCGGATTCCTTGTAGATCTCGCCATAGTAGATCTCTCCGATCCCGTAGGCACAGAGGGTCTGCATGCAAGCGGTGCACGGCATTGTGGTCGTCGCGACCAACTTGGCCTCCCCCCGTTTAAAAAGACTGCAAAGGTTGACCTCCGCGTGCAGCATGAATTTTTGGCGGCCGTCGCGATCATCCCAAAACCCCGCCGGGGCTTCAAATCCGGGCGCCAAACCATTGTAGGCCGTAGCAATGACCCGGTTGTCCCAGTCCAACGCGGCCGCCCCCACTTTTCGGAAAGGATCCTCGGACCGTAAACTGGCAACCTCGGCCAGCGCCATGGCATATTCCGGGATAGACAAACGGGACTCGCTCACGCATTCGACTCTGTAAACTCCGCCCGATTGTGTCCAGCCACTCTTCACCTTCCCCCCGAAAAAGAAAACAAGCCGACGCTCGGCACTGCAGATTCTCGGGCTGGGACTGGTTTCAGGCACTTGGGCGGGAGCGATCGATTCGCCTGCTCTCCCAAACTGGCCGTCCTCACTCTTTTCAGCAGTTGAAGCAACCTCGGGATTGCCTTAGATTACAGACGAAAATCCCTCCATCAGACTTGCCCCCGTGCTCGATTCCTCGTTAACTCCTCGTCCCTCGCGCTAAAACCGGCCGGGATCCCAACCACTCTCTCTCCATGATTGAAAGTTTCCGCAAATACACCGGTCTGATGATCGTCGTTCTCGTACTGCTCTTTATTGGGCTCGTGTTCCTCGATGGAGGTAGCATTTCCCGCGCCCTCGGCGGCAAACCAGTGATGCAGGTTGGTGGCGAGGCCATCTCACAAAAGGACTATGACCGGCAACGAAATCTCCTGAGCATCCACCAAGCCCTGCCAACCCACCCCCTTCCACAGGACACCAAGATCATCGCCAGTCATTACCTCGGAGACTCTATTCTGGAGCAAAACCCGCAACTGGGCCCGGTCAGTGGCTCCAGCATCCTCAACCAGATGTCCTTCTTCGTGCAAGGCACTGCTCCCGAGCGCTTCATCACGAACCGCATCAACATTCAAAAGGAAGGCCTCAAAGTCGGGGTCACTCCGGGCGACGAGGAACTCGAGAGCTTCGTCGAAAACGTTCTCTTCGCTGATCCCGCCGGCAACTTTGATCAGGAAGCCCACAATGAGTTTTTCAAGAGTCGGGTCAGCCGGATTGGCGGTCGAAAAGGCTTTATCGAATACGTTCGTGACCTCCTTACCGCGATGAACCTGTCCAAGATCACAGGCGGTGGAATCGCTCCCGAAATGGAAACCCTTCGTCTCGCCTACGACATCGAGAAGCAAGTCATCACCGGGAAGCAAATCGCTCTCGATTCCGCCCCGCTCGAAGGAAAAATCCAACCAAGCCAGGAAGAGCTGACTGCTTACTTTGAAGAGAACCGAGGCAAGTATCAGTCGGACGAGCTCCGGAAAGTTACCTACGTCTTGATCGAGCCAAACTGGCAGGATGCGGCCGCCGACAAGGCCAAGAAGGAAGCCGAAGCCAAGAAGGCCGCCGATGACGCCAAGAAAAAAGAAGAGGAAGCCAAGAAAAAGGCAGAGGAGGATCTTGCCAACTAGGAGAAGAAGGATGCCGAGTTGGCTGA
>JBMYLT010000003.1:75269-217076 GCA_049596615.1 Akkermansiaceae bacterium
TCAAAAAACTAACAGAAAGGAATCATGGGCAACCTACTAAACTTTAACGACCACATTGATAAAACACAAAATAAACAACGATACCTTGGCTATGAAAAAGGAAAAATCCTAGAAGAAACAAGAAGGGACTGCTCCGGCTGAAGAAAACAAGCCAACCGAGAATGATCCGACGCCAGATCCCGCATCGAGCCCAGCTCCGGCCCCTACTCCAACAACCGCCGAAACTCCAGCTCCCGAACCTGCTGAACCTCCTGCTCCCGGCGGGGAAGGTTCCGAAGGAGACCCCGGTGATCCTGGCCAGCCCGCGCCTGCTCCCGATCCGGCATCGGCCACCGATCCTGCACCAGCACCAGCTCCAGCCCCTGAACGGAAGCCAACACCACCAGCCTCGCTGACCACACCCTCTGTCACCGACCCCGCACCTGCCGGAGAATCCAGCGCGATTGATGACCTACTCAACCGGGGCAACGAGGAAAGCCTCGTTCCCGAGCTGAGTAAGATCCCACCGGTCCCCGCTGTCAAGTCGGCCAAGGACCAACTCAATGACTTAGAGAAAAGGCAGGCCGTGGAGGCCCTATCCGCGGACGTGAACAAGCTCTACGATGACTTGATCGAAAACCTCGACAAAAGCTTCACCGAGGTTGTCACGAATGCTGGCTACGCCGTCAAGACCACCGAGTTCTTCGAAAAGAAGAAAGCGCCCGAGCCCTTCAATGCCACCGTGCAGGGAGGCGGTCAGGGAGGCACCGTCGCCGACGAAATCTTCAAGTTGCCCACCAGCGGAGATGCCGACATGTTGCTCAGCAACGCAATGCAAACCGAACACGGCTGGGTCATCGCCAAGTTCGAAGACGTCACTGATGCCGAAGACCTCCCCTACGAGAAAGTGCGCGTCAAAGTCTCGATTGATCTCAAAAAGAAAATGGCCCGCGAGCAATTAGTCGACCAAGCCAAGGAAATGCGCGAGAAACTCATTGCCACGATGGAAGAAGGCAAGACCTTCGACGAAGCCGCCAAGGAATTGGAGCAGGAGCCCACCGTGCTAGATGCCATCAGCGGCGGTCAGGAAATCAACTTCCGCGGCATGGCTCAGCGCTTCGGTGGCGACCCCGCCTTTGAACCCGCAAAGCTGACCAACCCCGGCGAAATCGCACCAGTTCATTTCACTCCGTCCGAAGACAGCCCGGAAAAGGCCCTCATCATTTTCGTTGAAAAACGCGAAGTGGTCAAAGATGCGGACTATCTCAACAAGCTTGAAACCGAGTTTCGGAATAACGAACGTCTGATGCAGTTTATCGCTTTCGAGAACTGGCTCAGCGACCGTTACGATGAGAGCAATGTTGTTCCTCCCGTTACCGACGATCAGTAAACGACCTCCCCGGGCATGAGTGAGCCTTCCGCCAGAGATGAAGCCTTCGAGCAGGGAAACATCCATCTTGCCTTGGGCGAACTGGAAAATGCGGCAGCTGCCTATCGCAACGCGGTGGCCGCTGACGACGGGTTCTTCGATGGCTGGCAAGCCCTTGGCATGACCCTACTCAAGCTCGAAAAAGTCAAGGAAGCCATCGGTTGCGGAATCAAGGCTACCCTGCTGGATCCCGACGACCTCCTCGCCTGGACAGGCTTGTCCCAGATGTATGTTCGCGATGGCCAGATTGCCGAAGCGGAACACGCCAAAGCCAATGCCAGAGTCCTCTCAATGGGGGGGAAAGTGAGCAAGCTCCAGAACAAGACCTCGTAAGGCAATTCCGAAACTCTTGACCAAAAAACTCGAAACTAGGGTTTCCCACCCATTCACACCGTGTTCTTCGTTACCACCGCTATCGACTATCCCAACGGCAAGCCTCATATCGGCCACGCCTACGAAAAGGTTCTCGCCGACGTCCTAACCCGCTACCAGCGGCTCAAGGGAACCGAGACCTACTTCCTCACCGGAGTGGACCAACACGGCCAGAAGATGGTCAAGACCGCCGAAGCTGAAGGAGTAAACGTGGCCACCCTCGCCAAGAGAAACACAAAGGGATTCCTAAAACTTTGGGACAAACTCGGGGTTAAGTTCGATGGCTGGGCCGAAACGACCGATGACCGCCACAAGGTCTGCGTACAAGCCATCCTGAGCGATCTCAAGGAAAAGGGAGCTCTCTACAAAAAATCCTACGCCGGCTCCTATTCGGTGCGACAGGAACAGTTCCTCACTGACCGCGATCGCAATGAAGAAGGCAAGTTTGGTGACGAGTGGGGCGAAGTCATCGAGATCGAGGAAGAGAATTGGTATTTCAAACTCTCCGATCATGCCGAGTGGCTGCGCGCCACCGTTGCCAATGATGATCTCAAAATCATCCCGGAGTTCCGTAAGGCGGAAGTCCTCAATACCGTTGAACGCACCGGTAACACCGACCTCTGCATTTCCCGTCCCAAGGATCGGCTCTCCTGGGGGATTCCCTTGCCCTTCGATCCTGATTTTGTCACCTACGTCTGGTTCGATGCCCTCATCAACTACATCTCTTTTGGCGGCTACTTGAAGCCGGAAGGCAGCGACCTCCCGGATTTCGGAGCCCTCTGGCCAGCCGACCTCCAGATCATCGGCAAAGACATTCTCGTTCCCGCCCACGCCGTTTACTGGCCCTGCATGCTCCACGCAATGGGGTTCGAGGCAACCGACATGCCGACTCTTCTCGTGCACGGATTCTGGAACGTGAAAGGAGACAAAATGTCAAAGTCTCTTGGCAACATCATCGACCCGGACGATCTCGCGGACAAGTTTGGCCCGGAGGCCCTCCGCTACTATCTCTGCCGCGACATCCGCTCAGGGAAAGACAGTGATTTCGACCTCGAGCGCCTTATTATGCTTTTCAACACCGAGCTCGCCAACGATCTCGGAAATCTCCTGAACCGTTCGATCAACATGACAAAGGGGTTCTGCAATTCCACGATCAGCGATACCAACACCTCTGATCCTGAAGATGAGGCATTGCGTGAGTCGCTGGCCAAATCGACCGCAACCTACCGCGAAGCGATGGATGCCTGCGAGGTCAGTGTGGCTCTTCAGGCCATCAACGATCACGTCACTCACTGCAACGGCTACCTCGAACGTCACAAGCCGTGGGAGATGAAGAAGGACGAAAGTAAGCTCCCCCGCGTGGGCGAGGTGCTTTCCCACACCACGGAGTCGTGTGCGCATCTGGCGGTCCTGCTGGCTCCCATCCTGCCAACCGCTTCGGAAAAGATCTTCAATCAATTGAAGAACGACGGCCTCGCCGACCTTTCCCTCGACGAGTTGACCTGGGGACTCCTGAAGCCCGGGCACCAAACCGGCAAACCAAAACCGGTCTTCCCGAGAATCCAGGTCGAGAGCAATTAAGTTGCTAAGATCGTTTTCCCGAACTTCGGGAAATCAAACACGGGTAGGACTTAGCCAGCTCCATTGGGATTTTCCGAAATCGTGGAAAGATCGCTCGGCCGGGACGAGTTCTTTGGAGTGAGCCTAATACGCAACCCTCGGCTCACCTACCGGATTGATGGCTTCCCACCCCGCAAAATCCCTAATAGTTCTCTGTTTCGGAGTTTTGGTCTCGCTCTGCCAGACTCTCCATGCTTCGAAAGCTCTTCAAAAACTAGAGTCCTGCACCCTCATCGAAACCCCATGGGCGGATGGCGACAGCTTTCGGATCCGCACTGCTAAGGGCAGCGAGCATACCATTCGGCTTTACGGAGCAGACTGTCTGGAAGCGACCGTTACCGATGAATCGGATGCCCGACGACTGCGGGCCCAACGCCGCTACTTTGGGATCTCGCAAGTCAAACCCAAGCCTGCGGAATCAATTGAGGTCGCCAAAGGCTTCGGGAAAAAAGCGACCGAGGAAACGGTGAAGTTTCTGCAAAAGCCGTTCACTGTCTTCACCGCATTTTCAGATGCCCGAGGCGATGAACGCTACCAACGGGTCTATGGATTTGTAGTCGATCAAAATGGACGAGATCTCGCCGCTCACCTCGTTTCACAGGGACTAGCCCGGGCCTTTGGAGTCTATCGTGCCAACCACCAAAGCCTGTCGCGAGATGACTACCGTGATCACCTCAAGGATTTGGAACTTCTGGCAGCAAAACGAGGGAAGGGCATCTGGGCACACACCAACTGGGATACCTTGCTCGAAGCGCGGAACAAACAGCGGAAGGAGGAAGCCGAAATCCGCATGACTATTGATCACGCCAAATTGCCCGATGGTGCAAGAATCAATCCCAACACGGCCGCTCTCGACCAACTCATGCGCGTTCCCGGCATCGGAGAAACGATGGCAAATCGCATCATCGAGGGACGTCCTTACGAAAAGGCCGAAGGCCTCCTCAAGGTCAGTGGCATCGGCAGGACAACACTTGCGAAAATCAAGCCCTATCTTGCGTTCGAGTAACCCGACGGGAAGTGGCCGGAGACTGGGGCGAATTAATCGTCGCCTTTCTCCTCGGCCTCTTTTTTCTCGAGCTTTTTGGCCTCGGCCTCCCGCTTCTTGGCTTCTTCCGTGGCCTGCTTCTCACGGCCGAAGATACGCTCTTTTTCCTCGAGGAAAAAGCGGGCGGCATTGAAGCTGTTGCGAGCGTATTCCCTCAAGCCGTTGTCATCGAGAAGTGCCAGCCCTTCTTCCGTGACTTCGGATTCAAAGATCTTCCAAGCCTTTTTGGCAAGATCCTTGGTATCAACAACAATCTTGGGACGAGGCTCGCGCTTCTCACCCCCGCGGCGACCACGGCTCCGGCTGCGACGTTCATTGCCACCGGACTTTTCTTGGTCGCTGCTGGCAGACGTCGCTTCCTTTTTGTCGCCGGTTGAATCACCGGAATCTCCCGATGATGCGGACGATTCACTAGCTCCTTCGGAGACGAGCTCATCGGCCGTTTCCCGCCGGGCATCACGGACTCCGGACTTGGGCTCGCGTTTGGCCGCTGGTTTCTTCTCATTTTCGGAGGCCTCGCCGGTTTCCTCGACGAGGGAAAGCAACTTTTCGGTCGTTTCTTTTCCGGATTCGGGCGACTTTTTGGAGACGCGCTTACTGGCGCTTTTTTTCCGCACCTTCTTGGCTTGGGGTGTCTCTTCGGACATAAATTTGGGATGAACTTTACCGAAGGCGTTGGCCTCCTGCAGTAGGAGTGTTCAGAATTCCCTCCCGTCTGGCTACCCTTTACTTCCAGATATCGTCCTTGGTCTCGTCGTTGAACAGATTCCCCGGGACATTCATTTCACTAGGGAGTCCGTCCGGACCATCAGACCAAAGGTCGAAATCACCGTCATTGCGAATATTGGAAACGGGATTCCCCTGGTTGTCCTTGGCGGCACGATAACGGAAGGTCTTGCCGAATCCATCGAGAATGACCCTGCTTTGGTTGAACACCCCGATGAGGCTCGGATTCTTTTGATCGGTGAGCTCCCGATAATAGGTTGGCGCTGTCGGAGGATTCCCCTGACCGGTCAGGTCACCGGAAAGAACGTTGTAGAGGATGGCACTGGTACCGTCCTGACTCACTGGATAAAGCCCGTTGTTTTCATTAGCGTACTCTTCCAGATGGGTCCGGATTCGCTGGAGCCGCACACTGGTCTCAGCACTAGCTGACTTGACACCAGCCCAGTCCCGGAGGGCCAGAACGATTCCCGCTAGTATCGCGATGATGGCAATCACGACGAGGAGTTCGACGAGGGTGAAGCCGGACCGGTGGCCGCGGCAATGATTCATTTTATTCATGAGCATAAGATAACAGGTTGGGTTGCCGACGGCAACCCGTCGAACATCTAGCCACCTTGCATCTTCTCGATGACTCCAATCAGCGGGAGGAAGAGAGCGAAAACGATCGCACCTACGACCACCGCCAAAAAGACGATCATCAGCGGTTCCAAAATCGAAGTCAGCGCGGTCACTGCACCATCGACTTCATCGTCATAAACGTCGGCGATCTTCAGGAGCATCTCAGGCAGTTGACCGGTTTCCTCACCCACATCCACCATGGAGACCACGAGGTTGGGGAAAATTTCCGAGCCGGTCATGGGAGTCACAATCGATTCCCCTTCTTTCACGGCGTCATGAACCTTGTCAATGGCCTCGGCGACCACCACGTTTCCGGCCGTGTCACGGGTGATGTTGAGGGCCTGCAGAATGGGCACCCCGGAGGTGACGAGCGTCCCGAGAGTCCGGGAAAAACGAGCAATGGCACTCTTCTGCTGGATATTTCCAAAAATCGGGAGTCGTAACTTGAGTCGATCCACAATCGATCGTCCCTTCACCGTTCGGGTCCAGGCACCGAATGCCAACCAGCCACCCACGAGGGCAAAGAGCAACCAGACCGCGTTGGGCAGGACAAAAGTCCGCGCCAACATCGCATCGGAGAAGCCAAAGACGAACTCGGAGATCGCCGGGAGCTCAGCGCCATCCCCCATGTCAGTAAACATCTGACGGAATTTTGGCACGATGAACAACATCAGGAAGGTCATGATGGAGACCGCAATGAAAAGAACGATCAACGGGTAAACCATCGCCGAGACGATCTTCCCTTTGAGCTTGTGGGCCTTTTCTTGGTATTCCGCGAGACGGGTGAGCACCACTTCGAGCACCCCGCCCAATTCGCCGGCCTTCACCATGTTGACGAAGAGCTTGTTAAAGATTTTGGGGTGTTGGCCAAGACTTTCCGAGAAAGTAGAACCGCCTTGAACCGAGTCAGCGATATTGTTGATGGTGTCCTTGAGAACAGGATTCGGTTCCTGCTTTCCGAGCACATTGAGTCCCCTAAGGAGCGGCAGTCCCGAATCGATTAGGGTAGCGAGCTGACGGGTGAAGATCATAAGGACCTTGGGCTTCACCTTGCCGCCCACCCGGCTCTTGCTGCCGCCTTTTTTCTTAGGTTTACCCTTGGTTTTCTTCTTCCCTTTTTTGGAAGGCGAGGGTGCCAGTCCACCTTGTCCTTCGGGAACAACCTGGGTCGGATAGAGGCCTTGGGCACGGAGGGCCTGAATGGCCTCTGCATCGGAATTGGCCTGCACCACCCCGGTGGTCTGTTCCCCACTGGAATTGAGCGCGATATATTGAAAATTAGCCATAGAAGGTGTTTGCGTGTGTCGTGTTGTAAAGATTGAGGGAAAGGTTGGGGAAGCTCGAAATGCCGAAAATTCAGGTAGACTTCCCCTCCGATCGATTCATGAGTCGTTTTAGGTGTATTTAAGCACCTCCTCGATGGTCGTTTTTCCTTCGTAAATGCAGCGAAGGCCGTCCTCCCGCAGAGTTGTCATGCCTAGCTCGATCGCCTTTTGCTTGATCACGACGGCCGGAGCCCGGTCGATTATCAATTCGCGAATGGGATCGGTGATATTGAGGAGTTCATAAAGGCCAGCCCGCCCCTTGTATCCGGTATGACCGCAGGCCTCACAGCCCTTCCCAGTGTAAAAGCTCTTGTCACCGAGCTCGTGAGGGGAAACCCCGAGTTGGTTCAGTATGGATTCGCTGGGCTCATAAGGAGATTTGCATTCGCTGCAGATCGTCCGAAGAAGGCGTTGGGCGAGAATTCCCTCCAAAGACGCCGCCACCAGGAAAGGTTCGGCCCCCATGTCGACCAAACGAGTAACCGCGCCGGCGGCATCATTGGTGTGGAGGGTGGAAAGCACCAAGTGACCAGTTAGCGAGGCCTGAATGGCAATTTTTGCGGTCTCCAGATCTCGCATCTCCCCGACCAGGATTTTATCAGGATCCTGACGCAGGAAAGCACGTAGGACGCGCTCGAAGGTCATCCCGATGCCCTCGTTGACCGGAACCTGAATGATCCCATCGACGTCATATTCCACTGGATCCTCTGCAGTCAGAAGTTTGGTGTCGATTTCATTGATCTCCCGAAGAGCGGCGTAAAGAGTGGTCGTCTTTCCGGCTCCGGTCGGTCCGGTGACGATGAAGATCCCGTTGGGCATCCGGATCGTATCGTGAATGTATTCGTGGATATGATCGGGAAGTCCGAGGTTATCGAGATTGAGATTGACTGAGTTCCGGTCGAGAACCCGCAGCACCACGCTCTCCCCGTATTGGGTCGGAAGAGAAGACACTCGCATATCGACCGACTGGTCGCCGACTTGCTTCACGATTCGTCCATCCTGGGGAACACGGCGCTCAGCAATGTTCATGTTGGCCATCACCTTGACCCGGGAAATGATCGGGAGAGCGAGATGGACAGGCGGAGGAGTCATTTCGTATAGAGCTCCGTCAACCCGGTAGCGAATCTTGAATTCGGTCTCGAACGGCTCGAAGTGAATATCCGACGCCTTTTCCTTGATCGCCTGATAAAGGACCAAATCGACGTAGCGGACGATCGGAGCCGAGTTGGCCTCGTCGGCCATTTCCGCTTCACCCCCTTTGAAACTGAGCCCGCCGTCAAGTTGGCTCAGGATATCATCCATGGCCTTTTCCTCGCCTCCGTAGAGTTCGTTGATCTTGCTTTCGACGAGGTGATCAGCGCCCACCACGAGCTTGAGTTCCTGCCCAACCGCAAAGCGCAGGTCTTCGAGAATCTGGGGATTGAGGGGATCGGTCAGAGCGACCGAGATTTCTCCCTCATCGTAAGAGACCGGGAGAGCTCCGTGGAGGCGCGCCATTCCGGCCGGAATGAGCGAGAGGAGGGCCTCGGGCGGATTGACGGTTGAAAGGTCGACATACTCCGCGCCCAGTTCTTGGGCAATGATCGGCCAGATATCGTTGCGGGATCCGACGACTTGGTAATCGGCCAGAATTTCCGCGGCTTCCTTGCCGCTGTTTTCGATTTCCGCGAGGACGTCGCCTTTGAGTGCGCCGTCGATGAGACCACGACTGACAAAGAGGTCGAGGATTTGGTTGTTATCCATCGTTTGAGAAAGGTTGATGTTTGTGTGTTGGTGGCAGCAAATCAATCGGCATCCGCCATGGTAACTCCGATAACCTCGGAAGCCGAGGTCATTCCGACGAGAACCTTGCGGATCCCGTCTTCGCGCAATGTGCGCATGCCCAACTCGCGGGCACGTCTCCGCAACTGAGGGGTACTGAGGTCTTGGTTGATCAGGTGCCTGACCTCGTCGTCAACGAGGAAGATTTCGAAAATCCCGGCCCGCCCGCGATAGCCGGTGAAGCGGCAGTGCTCGCATTCTCCCGGTCCCATGATGTTGGCGTCGGCCAACTGGGCGGGATCCACATTCAGCATCCGCACTTCCTTTTCGCTCAAGGTAGCCGGCTGCTTGCACTTGTCGCAAAGCTTCCGAACCAGCCGTTGGGCCAGAACCGCACGAACAGCCGACGCGATGAGAAATTTTTTAATCCCCATGTCCGCCAAACGAGCGACCGAACTTGGAGCATCGTTGGTGTGAAGGGTTGAAAACACAAGGTGACCCGTAAGAGAAGCATTGATGGCAATGTTTGCGGTTTCACCGTCTCGAATCTCCCCGACCATGATGATGTTAGGAGCTTGTCGCAGCATCGAACGAAGGGCTGCCGCGAAGGTCATGCCAATATCTGTTCGCACCATCACCTGATTGATTCCGGCCAACTCGTATTCCACCGGGTCCTCAACCGTGATGATCTTTTTGTCCGGCTTGTTGATCTCATTCAAACAAGCGTAAAGCGTGGTCGTCTTACCCGAACCCGTTGGGCCGGTCACCAGGATGATGCCGTCCGGAAGTTTCAGCAACTCTTCGAAAGTCGCCTCGTCATCCGAAAGGAATCCCAGCTGAGGGAGGCCAAGAGTGAGAGCGGACTTGTCCAAAATCCGCATCACGATGCTTTCCCCGTGGTTGGAAGGAACCGACGAAACACGAAGATCGACCTCCTTGCCGCCCATCTTGACTTGGATCCGGCCATCCTGGGGAATCCGCTTTTCTGCAATACTCATCGAACCACTCATCACCTTGAGCCGGGCAATGACGGCCGGGAGGAGCTTCTTGGGGTGATTGGCCACCTCGATCAGCTTTCCATCGAGACGATTACGAATTCGCAAAGACGTTTCGAGAGGCTCGATGTGAATATCACTGGCGCCCATCTTAAAGGCTCCGACCAAGATTCCCGAAACCAGCTTAATCACGGGAGCGTCGGCTCCATCGGAGGGAGCGTCGCCCACCACGACCAGTTCCTCGGCATCAGCATTTCCTACTTCGTCGCCGAAAATCTGCTCCCACGCCTTCTCGATTGCCTTGCCCGGGGCGGCATAAAACTGACACTCCCGCTTCATGATGAGGGGGATGGCATCTTGGGCGTCGTAATCGAGCAGATCAGCCAGCGCGATGCTGACATACGAACCATCGTCGGCAAAGGGAACGGCCCGGAAGCGTCGGCAATCGGCTAGAGGGAGGTAGCCGGAAAACGAGGGGTCGATAAACCCGCTCGTCAAGTCAACCACATGGGTGCCCAAATTGGCGGCGGACACTTCCGCGATGGTGCTTTCGGTGATCTCTCCTGTTTCAAGGAGGTGACGGATGATCTGGTCGTCTCCCAGCTTGGCACGGATGTCATCAACCTGCTCGGCCAGGAGATGCCCCGCCTCGGTCAATAGCTGGATCAAGTAATCTTCGTTGGAATACACGGTGTGTTGTTCAAGGTGTGTTTGTGCTTGCCCGGACGAACTCGGTCAGACCGTGCTCGTTTCCGGACGGCGGACACCCTGCGGAAACGGGCATGACGTGTCAATCAGAGGGGTCGCTTTCTCTAAAAAAACTGCTTTTTTGCCATGACCTCCCCAAAGACCTCCCGAAAAAGTTCTTGCTGACGCCCAGCCATCCGTTCGGCATCGGCCGGTTCCCGATCATCGAACCCCGACAAATGAAGCATCCCGTGGATTCCATAGAGAGCAATCTCATGATCCGGGCGGGTCCCGAACTCGCCGGCCTGTCGTTCGGCGGTCTCGACCCCAATGAGAAGCTCACCGTATTCGAAAGTGATGACATCAGTGGGGGTGGCGTCGTCAAGGAACTCACCGTGAACCTCCGCCATTTCCCGATCATCAAGGAGCGAAATCTCGATCCCATCAAGACCACAAATCGTCCCCTCCCCGATCTGCCGCAGAATATCAAGGATGCGATTCCAACCAGCCACCAAGACCTCCTGAAACTCGGCAGAAACCTCTTTGGACCGGCAGCGGGGAAAGACCTCCACCATCGCTTAAACCCCTTGTTGGCGGAGGCGACGGGCCCGCTCAATCTCTTCAACCGAAACGACCTTCCCTACTCCGCTCGACAAGTCGGACGGCTCATCTTCGACCTGATCTTTGGGATACTCAATCCGGGCATGAAGCATGCTGCGGAGAGTGGAGGAAAAGACCTTCCGAATTTTCGTCAATTCACTCATCGTAAGCCCGCAGGCGTCAAGTTGACCATCGCGAACGCGCTTGAAAACGATCTCATCAACCAAAGCCCGGATCCTGCTTGGCGATGGTTTGGAAATGGTCCGGGAAGCACTTTCAACGGCATCGGCGAGCGAAATGATTCCGGATTCCCGCGATTGGGGAATGGGCCCCGGATAACGAAAGCTCTTTTCATCAATCTTCGGCAGATCATCGCTGTTTCGGGCCCCATTGGTTACTTCCTCCTCGTGCTTTTGAATTCGCTCCTGAGCTTTGCGATAAAAAAAATACACGAGAGAATCTCCATGGTGTTCCTGAATGACCTCAAGAATCCGTGGGTTGAGCTTGTTCTTGATGGCGAGATCCACCCCGTCCTTAACGTGTGCGACAATAATCAGGGCACTCATCGTAGGTGTGAGACCTTCGTGCGGGTTGGCGTCACCCTGGTTTTCAATGAAATACCCGGGCTTGTTGAGCTTCCCAATATCGTGAAAGTAGGAGCAAACCCGACTCATCACGGCGTTGGCCCCGATCGCTTCCGCCGCGCTTTCCGCTAGAGAAGCCACAATCAGGCTATGATGGAAGGTTCCCGGAGCCTCGATTTGCATCTTGCGAAGAAGGGGATGGTTGAGATCCGACAATTCCAGCCAGGTAATTTCGGTGGTCAGACCAAAAAGCCCCTCCAAGAGTGGAAGCACTCCCCCTACAAACAAGCCGGTCAACAAACCGGTCCCAACGGCCAGCATGCAAGCCTGACCAAAGACCGTCCAGGCTGTCGCATCCGAGAAGGCAAGGCCGCTCATCACGATTTTCCCAAAACCAACGTCGACCACTAAAGCCATCAGGCCCACCCAAAATCCGGCCCGCAAAAGCCGCCCGCGCTTACTTACCCGCTTGGTTGCAAGAACCGCAGTGAGACCGCAGAAAAGGCTGATGGCAAAAAACTCCCATCGATCAGCCCGAGCAACGGCCAGAGCCCCGAACAAACTGACAAAGACCGCAGAAAAAACCCCCGTCCGTTGGGCCAGCAAAACCGAATGCACCATCGGGGCCAACGCCACCGGCATCAGAAGAAAACCGAAATCCTCCCCCGTCCCCGCCTGCAGCGCGAGTGTGAAAACCAATTTGACAAGAAAGAGGTGAACAAGAATCCCCCCGAATACCAACAGGACACTGCCGTTTCGATTGGCGGCTCCCTGATGGTTCAGCTGAAAAATGGCGAGAGCAGATACTAAAATCACCACCACCTCGGGCACCCTTTCAGATCCGGCTCCGGACCAACCGAAAAACAACCCCAATAACCCAAGGGCAAAACCAACATAAAGGAGGACCCGGATGAAAAAACTCCGATCTAAGCGCCCCAGCATCCCACCATCTTGACTGGTACGACGCTTCTTCCCCGAGGAAAGACCCTGCTGAACAAGCCTCCAGCGTCTGATTTGATCTACCAAGCCCACAATGTTGAATGAGAGTTTCGAACCATCCGGTTTGACCGGGCTGGGGAGGCTAGCAACCCCGGCCTGATGCGCAAGAATGAAGCGTCCAGATCAAATCATCTGGACGGTAAGTTTGCCTAAAAGGACAGTGATTCAAAGTGTTATCCGAGTCGAAAAACGATCCGGGCCTTGGTCGTGTCGTAGGGAGACATTTCCATTTTTACTTTGTCTCCCACCACCAACCGGATGAATCGCTTGCGCATTTTGCCGGAGATGTGAGCCAACACCTCATGTCCACTGGGCAAAGCGACCTTGAACATCGTGCCAGCCAGAACGGCCGAAATGGTGCCTTCGACCTCCACCGATTTCTGCTCGTCATTTTCGGAGCCTTCTTCTCCTCCACCCTTGGGGCCGTCGTTGCGACGCCGACGACGATTGCCGCCGCCGCCACCTCTGCGAAAATTTCGTGGTCTAGCGATAGTGATTAAGTGGGTTGGTTGGAAAGCGAACGCTCCGGGCCGGAGCGTGTGACCTGCACCCTATCTTGGCAAACCTAAAATCAAGCCACTCCATCCCAAATTCATCACCCATCAACATATCGCGATATGAAGATTTGAACTTGCAAATTCATCAAATCATTCCAATCCTCCCCGAGCCTTCCTCCTCATGCCCAGCGATCTCGCCCAAACCCTCCGCGACACCCTTTCTGAACGCATCATGGTCCTCGACGGAGCCATGGGAACGACTATACGCGGATATGGCCTCACCGAAGCCGACGCCCGGGGGGAACTTTTTCGATCGAACCAGGAAGATCTTCTTAACAACGGGGACATTCTCTCGCTAACCCGTCCGGACGTCATAGGTGACATTCACAAACGCTTCTACCAGTCCGGTTCTGATATTTGCGAAACAAATACCTTTTCAGGCACCACGCTGGCCCAGTCGGAATTTTTTGTGGAAGACCCCCGCAAAACCGGCGGCCGCAAGGATCCCGACTTTTTCCAGTCCCAAGTTCTCGAAAACGAAGAACTTCGGGATTTGGTCTGGAAGCTCAATGTCCAGTCCGTCGAACTCGCCCAGCAGGAAGCCGATCGCATCGGTGCTGAAACAGGGCGTCCCCGCTATGTCGCGGGCGCCATCGGCCCCCTCACCGTTTCCCTGACCAATGTCGTGGACCCCAACGACACTTCCTTTCGCACCGTCACTTTCGACCAGGTCAAGCAATCCTACCGGCATCAGATCGATGCCTTGCTCGAAGCAGGCTGTGACATCCTCATGGTCGAAACCATCTTCGATTCGCTCAATGCCAAAGCCGCTCTGGTGGCCATCAAGGAGACCGGAACCAAGGTCCCCGTCATTATTTCGGCGGCGGTCGGACGTGGTGGTGAGACGATGATCTCAGCACAAAAAGTCGAAGCGCTCTGGAACACCTTTGCCCACGTCAACCCGCTGGCGATCGGACTCAACTGCTCCCTCGGGCCGGATCTTATGGAGCCGTTTCTCCGAGACCTCGGCGCAGCCGCAAACACTCACATTTCTTGCTACCCCAACGCCGGGCTTCCCAATCCCCTCGCGCCTACCGGCTTCGATCTCGAACCGCAGGACATGCAAAACTTCCTCGCCTCCTTCGCAGACTCGGGCCTCCTCAATCTCGCAGGAGGTTGTTGTGGCAACACCCCCGAACACATCGCCGCCATCGCCAAAGGCCTCGAAGGCAAAACTCCGCGCCCCGTGCCAAATCTCAGTTAGCATAGAGGCTCAAAGAACTCGGAGACACGCAGAGGATGGATAAAGATTTAAACAGGCCAAGTTCCGAGATCATAGGCGCTGCCATGAAGATTCACCAAGCTTTGGGTCCCGGTCTTCTTAACAGCACCTATGATAAGGCCCTTCTTTACGAATTGCGTCATAGAAATATGGAAGTTCTCAGCGAGGTATCCCTCCCGATTTCCTACAAGGAACTCGAAGTTCGGGATGCCTATCGCATCGACCTGGTTGTTGATAACACGATCATTCTTGGGGTGAAAGAGGTCCAAGAGATTACTCAACATCATCCAACCCAGCTCCCCAATGACCTTCATCTCGCTCAAAAACCTTTGGGCCTGATTCTCAATTTCCAAGTCCCGGCTCTCCGGGACGGCATCGCTCGACTCATTAACAAACCGCTCTAAACTCACTGCGATCCTCGGCGATCTCCGAGTCTCTGTGTTAACCAAAATGCCCGCACCACCCACCATCCCCCGCCTTCTCCGCTTGTCCGGAACTGAAGCCTACAACCACACCCCGGACAAAAACTTCCTTATGATCGGGGAACGAACCAACGTGGCCGGATCACCCCGTTTTCGTAAACTGATCAAGGAGGACAAGCTGGAAGAGGCTCTCGAAGTGGCCCGCCAACAAGTCGAGAACGGCGCCAACGTCATCGACATCTGCTTCGACGACGGCCTCATCGAAGGCAAGCCGATGATGGCCCGCTTCCTCGACCTTATTCAGGCCGAGCCCGATATCCAGGCCGTCCCCATCATGGTGGACTCCTCGAAATGGGAGATCATCGAGGAAGGCCTCAAACATCTTCAGGGAAAAGGTATCGTGAACTCGATCTCTCTTAAAGAAGGCGAAGACAAGTTCCGTGATTATGCCCGGCACATTCTCAACTACGGCGCGGCGGTAGTGGTAATGGCCTTTGATGAAGAAGGGCAGGCCGCGACTTACAACGACAAGTGCCGCATTTGTGAACGGGCCTATCGTATACTGGTGGATGAAGTCGGTTTCCCGCCCGAAGACATCATCTTCGACCCCAACATTCTCACGGTGGCTACCGGGATCGAGGAGCACAACAACTACGCCCTCGACTTCATCAACGCCACCCGCTGGATCAAGGAGAACCTCCCCCACGCCAAAGTCTCGGGTGGGGTCTCCAACATTTCCTTTTCCTTTCGCGGCAACAACCCGGTTCGCGAAGCAATGCACTCGGCATTTCTTTACCACGCCACCAAGGCCGGAATGGACATGGGCATCGTCAATGCCGGTATGCTCGAGGTTTACGACGAGATACCCCCCAAACTCCTTAAAGCGGTCGAGGATGTTCTTCTCAATCGAGATGAAGGAGCGACCGAACACCTCCTCGATCTTGCCGAGGAATTTAAAGGACAAGGGGCCAGAAAACTAGTCGAAGATCTTTCGTGGCGCGAACAAAGCGTCGAGAAACGTCTCGAGCACTCGCTTCTTAAAGGAATCGACAAATTTATCGATACCGACACAGAAGAAGCACTCGCAAAGTACGAAAAACCTCTGAGTGTTATTGAAGGCCCTCTGATGGATGGCATGGGCATCGTCGGCGACTTATTCGGCGCGGGTAAAATGTTCCTGCCCCAGGTAGTGAAGTCGGCGCGGGTCATGAAGAAATCCGTGGCCTGGCTTGAACCCTTCATGGAAGCCGAGCGCGAAGAGAAAATCGTCGCGGAAATTACCTGCCTTCTAGAAAAGGATGACTCACTGGACCAAGCCAAAGCCCGCTCCATTGCCACCAAATCCTTCTCAAACGGAAAAGTGATCATGGCCACGGTGAAGGGTGATGTTCATGACATCGGCAAAAATATTGTCGGGGTGGTTCTGACCTGCAATGGCTTCGATGTTGTCGATATGGGAGTCATGGTGCCTTGCGATAAAATCCTCGAAGCGGTCGAAGAACACGACGCTGATATCATCGGACTCTCGGGCCTTATCACGCCGTCCCTCGACGAGATGATCACGGTCGCCAAAGAAGCGGAGAAACGAGGCTTCGGAAAGAGAGGGATTCCCATTCTCATCGGTGGAGCGACGACCAGCGCTGCCCACACCGCCATCAAGATCGCCGAACACTATTCCGGACCGCTCGTTCACGTTCTCGATGCCTCCCGCTCGGTTCCGGTCACGACCTCGCTCCTTTCCGAAGAAAAGGAAACTTTCATCACGGAAAACGAAGCAAGACACGCAAAATTGCGCGAGTCCTTCGGCAACCGGCAAGCCAAGCCCACCATCTCGTTGGAAGAAGCCCGGAGGAACAGCGTGACCATCGACTGGGATCAATACACCCCTCCCGTTCCGGAGTTTACCGGAACCCGCACTATCGAGTCGCAGTCTCTTCGCGAGCTGGCCAACTACATCGACTGGAGTCCCTTCTTCCACACCTGGGAGCTACGTGGAGTTTGGGACCCTGAAAACGAAACGCTCAAAACGAAGAACGAAGAAGGGGCCAAGGTTGCCAAGGAACTCTACTTTGAAGCAAAGGAATTGCTCGAGAAAATCATCGCGGAAAAACGGTTCACCGCGTCCGGAATTTACGGCTTTTTTCCGGCCCATGCCGACGGCGACGATATGGTCCTGCCCGACCACAACGTGACTTTCCACTCATTGCGCCAGCAGCAGAAGAAAAGCACTGGAAAGTACAACTTTGCGCTCTCCGACTACCTGTCACCGGCTCCTTCAACCGACCACCTCGGTGGATTTGTGGTAGGCATCCACGGAGCGGACGAATGGGCGGCCGAGCTTCGCGCGGAAAACAATCTGGATGAGGCATTGATGGTGCAGGCTCTCGCTGATCGGCTTGCGGAAGCCTTCGCCGAACTCCTTCACCACCGGGCTCGTATTTCTTGGGGCATCGAGCGCCCCGGCCAATTCAACCACACCGAACTCATCCACGAAAAATACCAGGGCATCCGGCCGGCTCCGGGTTACCCCAGCCAACCCGACCACACCGAGAAGCCCATCCTTTTCGATCTTCTCAAAGCCACCAAGGAAACCGGGGTGGAGCTGACCGAATCCTGTGCAATGCATCCGGGCTCTGCGGTTTGCGGACTCTACTTTTCCCACCCAGAATCTCACTACTTCCAGATCAACGACCTCCAAAATGATCAGATCGTGGACTACGCGAGTCGGAAGGATATGCCGGTCGATGAAGTTGAAAAGTGGCTCGGCCCCTGGCTAGGATATTGAGGTGAAAAACATCTTTTGTTTGCTCGCACTTCTACTGGCCTCTTGCGCCTCGGAACCCGAGGTCAATTGGCAGCCCCACCACAGAGCCCAGCCCCCAACTCCAAACGCCCTCGTCCTTGCCTCCGTGGATTCGATGCCAGTTGGAAAGGGTTACGCGGCCACTCAAAAAGACGTCGATCGCCTTGCCGCCAACGTTGCCTTAATAGGACATCGCTTCGCTCAAGACCTGAAGAAAATCGGCCCCACCTTCTGTTCCGGCGCCACCTATCTCGTCTTTCTTCGCACCATCGATCGCCTCGGCCTTACCGCGTCTCTTTCGCCTAAAGATCTTTCGCTCCTCGCAGACCTCGATGCTCCGGACGGCGAAAAAGTTTTCGGACGATGGAATGCCAACGGCCCGGGAACCGCCAAGTTGTTTCGCGATCTCGGATGCGGGGCCAACTTCACCTCGTTCGAACACGCCCGACCTGGGGACTTTCTCAAACTTTGGTGGACCAATGAAATCGGAGGCAGGGAGCGAGGGCACTTGGTGGTTTATCTCGGCCACAACGATCAATCTCTCCATTTCTGGTCTGCCAACGAGCCCAATGGCTACAGTCGCAAGTCAGTCCCTCGCTCAAAAATCAAACACCACCTCTTTAGTCGCCTCACTCAGCCTTCCCGCCTTGGAAGAGTGAACAAACTCACGCCATCGGACCCCTTCCTGACCGACATGCTCCGAAAGGACTTTTCCTGGGCTCAGGTTGTCAAGGCCTGCCGGGTCACCGGAACTCCCTGAAGAAATCACAAAATGGATCTCGACTGGAAATCCCTCCTCGCGGCCCGCGAAAGCGACGATCACTTCGTGGTGGAAGGACGACATGCGGTGGAGCGACTGCAGGGTTCATCCTTCGAGGTCGTAAAGCTCATCGAGATCGGGACAGACCTCACCCGAAAAGAAGCCTCGAACCTGTTGGGCTTTCACTTCCACCGCAGCCATCTCGCAATCGCCCGCAAGCCGGAGAACCCCACACTTTCGCAAATTACCGGTTGTCCGGGCACCGTGGTGATCCTCCCGGAAATTGCCGACCCCGGCAACCTAGGAACCATCATTCGTAACACCGCTGCACTTGGCGGTTCAGGGGTTCTTCTGGGAAAAGGAGCCTCACCCTGGAACGCCAAAACCATTCGCGCCTCCGCCGGATCTTTGTTCCACCTTCCGGTCCGGCGTTCTTCCGATCTGATAACTGATTTACAGCAGCTGGCCCTTTTCCGCACCTTGATCGGCACCAGCCTGTCAGAGAGCTCAGGCCCGCTTTCCGAATTGCCGGAACTGTCAAACTCCACGGCCCTTTTGCTAGGGCCCGAAGATTTCGGACTGAGCGCGGAGATCGAGTCGCTCTGTCATCATCTCGTGCAAATTCCGATGACCCGTGACATCGATTCCTTGAACGTCGCCTCCGCTTCTGCCATTTTTCTCCACCACCTCAGCGACCTTTTCTAACTCATGAAAAGCCCACCACCTCTATCCCGTAGAACCACAGCCACATGAACGCATTGAAACGACTCATTCCCCTCACCTTTGTCTTGGCGGGCCAAAACTCGCTCGCCGAGGACTTTGTCTCCCAAGTCACCCCTTCCGACCGCCTCGTCGTGAAAGAAGGCTTCAAGGTCGAGCGCCTCTACTCCGTTCCAAAGAAGGATTTTGGTTCTTGGAACACCCTTTGTGAAGACGACAAAGGCCGCCTCATTGCCGGCGATCAATACGGCGGGCTCTATCGCTTCAAACGTCCCGCTCCCGGCAAGGCCCTGCAGGATAGTGATCTCGAAAAAATCGAACTCGATATCGGTCACGCTTGGGGACTTTGCTACGCCTTCAATGCCCTTTACGTCGTGGTGAACGACAAGGCCCACGGCGGCCGCGGGCTTTATCGCCTCACCGATACCAATGGCGATGACAAGTTCGACAAGAAGGAGCTCCTCAAAAAGTTTCAGGAAACCGGAGGCGAACACGGCTGCCATGCCGTCATTCCATCTCCCGATGGCAAATCGCTTTACATTTGCTCAGGCAACCAAACCGGCCTTCCCGGAGAATACAACAGCAGCCGGGTCACCGAATGCTGGGGCGAGGACATCCTCCAGCCCCGCATCTACGGCCGCGGCCACATGAAGGGCGCCTTGGCCCCGCGAGGATGGGTCGCCAAGACCGATCCCGACGGCAAGACCTGGGAAATCATTGCGACCGGATTCCGCAACGAATACGACATCGCCTTCAACCTCGAGGGTGAAATTTTCACCTACGATGCCGACATGGAATGGGACATCAACGCTCCCTGGTATCGCCCAACCCGCATCAACCACATCATCAGCGGAGGCGAATACGGTTGGCGCAACGGCTCGGCCAAGTGGCCCGAATACTACAGCGACAGCTTTGGTGCGGTGGTCAACGTGGGCCCCGGTTCCCCCACCGGCGTGGTCTTTGGAACCGGCGCCAAGTTTCCCGCCAAGTATCAGAAGGCCTTTTTCGCCTGCGACTGGTCCTACGGAAAGCTCTACGCCATCCACCTCACTCCCGACGGAGCCAGCTACACCGGTGAGGTCGAAGAATTCATAGCCGGACAACCCCTTCCGTTGACCGACATCTGCATCAGCAAGACCGATGGAGCGATGTATTTCGCAGTGGGCGGACGTCGGGTCCAATCGGGCATCTATCGAGTGATCTACACCGGTTCCGAAAGCACCGCCCCGGTGAAAGCTCGCACTGAAGGAGCGCAAGCCCGGGCCGAGCGAAAGGCGATTGAGGACTATCATCTCAAGTCGGATGCCTCCGCAGTCGCCAAACTCTGGAAGCATCTTGGCAGCTCAGATCGCTCGCTTCGTTTCGCGGCCCGCACCGCGATCGAGAAAGTTCCTGCCAAAGTGTGGGCACCAAAGGCTCTGGCCGAGAAAACTCCGTTTGCCCGCTTGGGAGCTCTTCTCTCGCTCGCCCGGGTTGGGGACGAGAGCCACCAGCCTGGAGTGATCAAAGCTCTCCTCGAACTCAATCCCGACACCTTGAGCCAGCAGGAACGCTTCGACCTTTTCCGCTCCTACGCTCTCACCTTCATCCGACTTGGCGGCCCCAATCAGGCACAAAAGGAAAAGATCGTTGCCCAGCTCTTGCCCCTTTACCCGAGCTTGGTTCCGGCGGAAAACATCGAACTCTCCGACCTTCTCGGTTTCCTCGAGGCTCCCGGCGTTCTTGAGCGTTCGGTCAAACTCCTCGAAACAGCACCCACTCAGGAGGAGCAAATTGCGATCGCCAAGAACATCCGGCTCGTCACAACTGGCTGGACCAACGAACTCGAGGAAAACTACTTCAAGTGGTTCGTCAAGGCGGCGGGCTATAAAGGTGGTCCCAGCCTGCAAAACTTCATTCGCTACATGAAGAACGATGCCATGAAGCGGCTCTCCCCGGGGCGTAAGAAAGCCCTCGGCCCCATCCTCAATGCCAATCCTCCCTCGAAGCCGCCTCTTGCTCTCAACCGCGATCTCAAGTTCGTCAAAAACTGGACCATGAAGGATTTGAAACCTTTGCTGGCCTCCGGCCTAGAAGGAGGACGAAGTTTCAAGAATGGTCGGGACATGTTTTCCGCAGCCACCTGCTACGCCTGCCATCGCTTTAATCAGGAAGGCGGAGGAATCGGCCCTGATCTCACCAGTGCCGGAGGAAAGTTCAGTCCACACGACCTCCTCGAGTCCATTCTCGAGCCCAGCAAGGAAATCAGTGATCAATACGGCTCAGTTACCTTTAAGCTCAAGAATGGCAACGAAGTCGCGGGTCGGATCGCCAACCTCAGCGGAGATTCCTATCGTATCATCACCGATCTCATGGCCCCCGGAGCCATGACCAGCATCAAGACCAATGAAATCAAATCGACGGAACCCACCCCAGTGTCGATGATGCCGCCGGGGCTTCTGAATATGCTCGAGGATGAGGACATTCTGGACCTGTTGGCCTACATTCTCTCCAAGGGCGACAAGGACAATCCGCTTTTCCAGAAAAAATAGCCGGGATTTGGCCCACTTCAGCCCCTCTTCTCAGGCCCCGCAGAATTGCAGGGCCTTTTTCATGTCACCTCCCCAACCACCGGGATCGCGTGGTCGTCACTTTCCGCATTGCCTTTTCCGGCAAACCGGGGTAACGAGGACATATGAAGATATTTGCGAGAGTCGCATGTCTCCTGTTTCTTCCATTCACTCTAGCGAACGGAGAAATGCGGACCTACCACAGCAAGGACGGTAGCAAAACCTTTCGGGGAGACCTGCTGGAGTATAATTCGAAGACCAAACTGGTCAAAATGCGCATGGGTCGTGGGAAAATCATGAACTTCCCGCTGTCGGTTCTCTCCGCCGAAGATCAGGTCTTCGTCGAGAAGCAGGGTCCTATCCTGCTGGCGAAGCGAAGCCTTAGCATCGAAACTAAGCATCGCAGTAAGCGGACCGAGAAGAATAAGCCCGCTCCAGGGCAGTGGCACTTCGAGAAGTTTGATCACCACTATGTCGTTGAGGTTCAGAACTTCCGGGACAAGCACCTTGATCAGGTCGATGTGGAATACGTGTTCTACATCGAGCGCAACCGCCGCGAGTATCAAGGGCGAATCGATAAAGTCTCCGGCTCTGAAACCTTGGAGCTTCTTCTCGGGAACAGCACTGAGACTGTCACCACCAAGTCCGCCAATCTGGAAAGTTGGAGTGACAACCCGGTAATGCCTTCCGGTGGAGGTGGCGGATGATGTTCCATCTATGAAAATCCCTTCGGTCCGATGGGAGATTTTTTCAAGCAACCGATCATGGTCGCAGGTGGTGCTAAAAACAAGTATCGCGACAAGCTTCTCGGTCTGGTCGTGTATCTCAAAGTAGATGGCGAAATCATTCACACCGGAGCCAGTAACCCGAAGGTTCTCGCACTCGCGCAAGACACCGAAGAATGACCGCCCAATCTCTTTTCAGCTCATAAACTGACTTTCATCCCGTCCTTTCCCGGACGGGATTTTTCGTGTCCCCCATCCATTCGGGTTGCCCCGGGCAACTGTAACCGGTAGCTTGCCACCAACCCGATCCGTGCGGTGATCATTTGCGTGGGGCTCGGGGAGTTCACCACGCCCTTGTTTCATGCCCAAATCCAAACTTGCCCTTCTTTCCTCTCTCCTTGTTTCAATCTCGTCTGGACAGTTGCCAGTCATCAACGAATTCATGGCAAGCAATGACGACGCCCTCGTCCTACCCGATGGCTCCAGCCCCGACTGGATTGAGATCCACAACCCCGGAGCCTCTCCCATCAATCTGGCCGGCTGGCATTTGACCGATAACGCGCAAAACCCAACCCGATGGACCTTTCCGGCCGGAGTCACTCTCGCCGCCAACGGCTACCTTCTTGTCTATGCCACCGGCGATAATCTCCTCGACCCCGCCGGGGACCTGCACACTGATTTCCAGCTGGAGCAGTCGGGAGAGTATCTCGCCTTGGTCGATCCCAGCGGTATGGTGCAACAAGAATTCGCCCCGGAGTACCCAGAGCAGTTCGAAGACTTTTCCTACGGCCTGCCAACAGCGGGTGGAAATCCGGCTTACTTTTTCGCCCCTTCTCCAGGTGCCGAGAACAATCAACCGGTGCAAGGCTTGGTCGAAGACACCAAGTTCTCCGCGGATCGTGGCTTCTTCGACGATCCCTTCGAAGTCACCATCACCTCGAACACTCCGGGAGCCTCGATCTACTACACTCTCGATGGATCCGACCCTTCACTTGGCAGCACCCGCGTTGACGCTCCGGACGAGCTGACCCCGCCCTCAGCCACCGTGACCATTTCCACCACCACGGTCCTGAGAGCCTTCGCCGGAAAGGAAGGTTACCTCCCAACCGACATCGACTCGCAGACTTACCTCTTCCTCGACCAGGTCATCGCCCACCCGCAAATGTCGACCGCCGTCACGGAAGATCCCGACTGGGGTCCGCAAATGCGCGAGGCCCTGCTCGACATCCCGACCATTTCCCTGATCACCCAGGAGGAAATCCCCCTGGATCAACCAACGGTCAACAGCCCCCGGGAAATTCCGCTCTCGATCGAAATGATCTATCCGGACGGTCGCCGTGGCTTCCAGGCCAATGCCGGCGTCGAGCGCTTCGGTGGAGTGTTCTCGACTTTTGACGGAAACAAAAAGGCCCTCCGCATCAGCTTCAAGGAGGTCTACGGACCGAAGCGCCTCCGCCACAACCTCTTCGAAGGTACTAAGTATGGAGCGGAAAACGCAGTCGAGAGTTTCGATCAATTTCTTCTCCGCAATGGCAGCCACGATTCCATTTTTTACGAGGGCCCCTACACCCGCCCGCGCAATGGAGCCTTCGTACGCAACCGCTACTTTCTCGACCGGCAGTTCGAAATGGGCCACCCCTCCTTGCGAGGCCGGTTCGTGCATGTTTACCTGAACGGGGTTTACAATGGACATTACCACCTCATGGAACGCCCAACCGCCGACCACATGGCGGAATACTTCGGAGGGGACGAAGACGACTATGATGTCGTACGGGGACGAAGCGGGCTCGAGTATCAGAATGGGTCACTGGATGCTTGGAATACCTTGGTCAACAACGCCGGTAACTGGGAAATGGTCCAGGACCTCGTGGACGTCGATAACTACATCGACTACATGCTTCTGAATTTTTACGGAGGAAATGACCACGACTGGTACCCCAATCACAACTGGGTGGCGGTCAAACGACGCGACGAAACCGGGCGCTTCCGTTTCTTCATGTGGGACAGCGATTTTTTGATGCGTTCCCGACTCCCCGACGGAGGAAATACCGTCGACAATGGCGGCCCCTCGAACATCCTGCGACTCCTCAAAACGATCCCGGAGTTTCGTCTTCGCATGGCCGACCGCGCTCAAAAGCACTTCTATGGCGACGGACTCCTGACCGCGGAGAGCGTTAACGAAGATTACAATACCTTTGGCGAGGAACTGGCCCGATCCATCATTCCCGAAACCGCCCGCTGGGGAAATCAAAGCTCACCTTTCTACACCCCAGACACCTTCCAGGCCGCGATCAGCTGGCTCGCCAACGACTACCCCAGCGGAAACCTTCGTCCCAGGGTTGAGACCGTGATCCAGCAAATGCGGGAGGACAATCTCTTCCCTGATCTCAATGCCCCGATCTTGAGCCAATATAGCGGACAGATCACCCCCGGAACCGTGGTCGGGATCAACCACGACCAAGGTAATCTTTTCTACACCACCGACGGGTCCGATCCACGCCTGCCCGACGGCTCGGTCAATCCCAACGCCGTCTCCGTCGGAGGCACCCTGTTTCCTATCACCGTGCTCGAATCGGGTTCGGATTGGAAATACGATGATACCAAGATTCAGCCACCGACCGATTGGTTCGCGCCCGATTTTGATGACTCCGGTTGGAGCACCGGTCCCTCTCCTCTCGCAACCGGTGGCCTGACCGCTGCCCCCACCGCGACCACGGTTTTTGTTGGCACCCCTCGGGGACTGACATTTTACGCTCGCAAAACCTTCAATCTCACGGATGCTGCAGGGTTCCTCGCTTCCTCGCTCAATATGATCTACGACGACGGATTTGCGATTTACCTTAATGGTCAGGAAATCATTCGCGAGAACCTCCCGGACGGCCCGCTGACCATTGACACCGCAGCCCTGAATAATGGCGAGGAAATCGAATACCAAAACTTCACTTTCGATCCGGCTCTCCTCGTTGAAGGAGAGAACGTCATCGCCATTGAAATTCATAATCGTACCGTCCGAAACATTGACCTTGGCTTCGATCTGGAACTCATCGGAGAAACCAGCAACCCAAACCGGTTTGTAACCCTCGATGACACCACGGTGATCAGAACGCGCGCCCTTCTCGACGACGAGTGGAGCGCCTTGACCGAAGCCACCTTCATTACCGATGTTCCCGCTGCCGCTGGAAATCTCGTCATTTCAGAAATCCACTACAACCCCAGCGAAGAGCAAGGTAATGAAGCCGAGTTCATCGAGCTGACGAATGTGTCAAACCAACGCATCAGTTTGAACGGAGTTCGTTTCACTCAGGGGATTTCCTTCGCTTTTGAAGATCAGGCCTCCCTCGATCCGGGCGCCCGGGTCCTCTTAGTCTACAATCAGACTGCATTTGAAGCTGCCTACGGCACCGACCCGAGAATTGGCGGGATTTACCTGTCCCGCCTTTCAAACGGAGGGGAGGGACTAACCCTGACTGCCGCCGATGGCTCCACTATCGAATTCTTAACATACAGCGATGCCGCACCCTGGCCTGCCATCGCCGATGGCGTGGGATACAGCCTGGTCCGGATCTCTCCCGGTGCCGCCGCCGATAGCTCGCTCCCACAGAACTGGCGGTCTAGTATTGCCCCGGGTGGCACTCCCGGCTCCACCGACTCATTCCCCTACGACCCGGCCGGCACTCAAAGCCTAATGGAATATGCCACCGGTAGCGAATCCGGAGGACTCCTTGAATTCGTCGGCGACGAGGCAATCTTCGAACACCGTCAGGTCCACGGAGCGGACGATGCCTTCGTTGAAGTTCAGGTCTCCTCCGATCTGGTCAATTGGTCCAGCTCCGGGATCACCTTCCTTGAGCAAAACAACATGGCCAATGACACTGCGATGATGCGCTGGTTGATTCCAAATCCCGACGGCAACCGGGTCTTCACCCGCATCAGAGTGACTCTCAATCCCTGATCAAGGCGATTCCATCACCTACACCAAGGCATTGCAGACCCCACACCTTTGTGTCAACCTGACGCAGCTGTGAAGTCAGCCGTCCTCGAAAAAATCCTCTCCCGGCTCGACCAAATCGAGCCGGAGGAAGTGCAGGCTCTCCTCTCAAGACTTGTTCGTGAAAAGGGCTTTCTTCAAAAGGTCTTCGAAGCCCTCCAAGAAGGGGTTCTTCTTCTCGATACCTCGGGAGGGATCAGCTTTATCAACCATGCCGGGTGTCGCTTCTTCGGCACCACCCCGGAAGAGGCCCAAGGGCGGCCACTCGACGAAGTAGTCCGAGGCGTTGACTGGATGTCGCTGATGGAAAGCTCCCGGCGCACCATCAGTCGCGATCTGGAGGTGTTCTATCCCGAGAACCGCTACCTTAACTTCTACCTCTCCCCCGTCGCGGAAGAAGATGAGGCCGACCTCGGTCACGTCATGCTGGTTCGAGATGTCACCCGATCACGGAAAGAAGCTGAAAAAGAAATCGAATCGGAGAAGCTCAATGCCCTCACCCTGCTCGCCGCGGGGGTGGCCCACGAGATTGGTAATCCTCTCAACTCGCTTTCGCTCCACCTCCAGCTCCTGGAACGACGAATCCGTGACCTGCCCGAGGGCGACCAAGCTCCGCTGCAGGAGCACCTTGGCACATCCCGGACCGAAATTACCCGGCTCGACACCATTCTCAAGCAATTCCTCCAAGCCATGCGGCCCACCAAGCCGGAACGAGAACCGACCGATCTCCATACTTTGCTTGAAGAGTGTCTGCTTTCCATCAGCCCCGAACTCGAAAGCCGCAAGATACCTGTCAAACTAGATCTCGTGGAAGAACTTCCGACACTTGATCTGGACCCAACGCAGATCAAACAGGCCCTCTACAATGTGATCCGAAATGCCTATCAAGCCCTCGATCAAGACAACGGGGAAATTGCCATTCGCTCCCACACCAACGACTACGAAGTCACTCTCTCCATCGCCGACAACGGGACCGGCATTTCTCCGGAAAGCATGGGGGCCATGTTCGAGCCCTTCCGGACTACGAAAACGGAAGGAACGGGACTCGGGATGCTCATCGTCCGCCGAATCCTCCGCGAACATGGGGGAGAACTCGAAGTGGAGAGCGAAGAACATGTCGGCACCAAGGTCACCCTATACTTTCCAAGGTCCGACAAAAAGGTCCGCCTTCTCGAAAAAAGCATCCCCATCGAAGTCTAGCCCATTGCGCCGTGAAAACCCTTCTCATCGTTGACGACGAAAAACCGACCCGGGACGCCCTTCGGATGGCCCTCGAGGACAGCTTTGACTGCTACGTCGCTGCCGACCTCAAGCAAGCCAGCCAGGTCTTAAAATCGGAGGACGTCGACCTCCTCCTCACCGACCTCCGTCTCGGCGCCGACTCCGGCATGGATGTTCTCGATACCGCCCTTGCCCAGCCCAACCCACCGGTTGCGGTCATGATGACCGCTTATGGCTCGGTCGATACTGCGGTGGAAGCCATGCGGCACGGAGCCTGGCACTTCGTCACCAAACCACTCAACCTCGATGAAGTCGAACTCCTTCTCAAACGAGCGGTTCGCAATCGCACTCTCGAAAAAGAAAACGTCAAACTCACAGCCGAAAACGAATCCCTCCGGCAAAGCAAAGCGAAAGCCTCGCACGGACTGGAGCGACTGATCGGGAGTTCCCCGGAAATGACCCGGGTAGCGGACAAGATTGTCCAGATCGCCCCCACTCGAGCCACCGTCCTCATCGAAGGAGAATCCGGTACTGGAAAAGAGGTTGTCGCACATGCCCTGCACGACCTGTCCGGCCGCCCCGGGGAGAAATTTGTTGCAGTCAACTGCGCCGCCTTGTCATCCCAGTTACTCGAAAGCGAACTTTTCGGCCACGAGAAAGGTGCCTTCACCGGAGCCGCCCAACGACGGATCGGCCGGTTTGAACAAGCCCACGGTGGGACCCTCTTTCTCGATGAAATCGGCGAAATCGATAGCCAAACGCAGGTCAAACTGCTCCGAGCTCTTTCCGAACGCACGATCGAGCGGGTTGGCTCCAATACCTCCATCAAAGTGGACGTTCGCGTCATTGCCGCGACCAATCGTCACCTCGCTGAAATGGTAGAGGAAGGGTCATTTCGGGAGGATCTCTTTTTCCGACTGAATGTTCTCGGAATCCAGATGCCCCCCTTACGCCAGCGCCGGGAGGACATCGTCCTCCTTGCCAATTCCTTTCTCGCTGAGTTTGCCCGGGAAAATGGCCGACCGGGGAAACCATTTACCGAAGCGGCCCTCACCCGCCTTGTGGCTTATCCTTGGCCTGGAAATGTCCGAGAACTTCGAACCGCGGTGGAACACGCCGTTGTCATGTCCAACCAGGAAGTGCTGGATCTCCAGCACCTGCCCGACTTCGTCTCGGGAGGTGGGCACCCCTTCGACCAAAAAGGCTCAGAAAAGGCCCTTGCCCCAAAAGAGGAATTTAACTTGCATGCCCTCGAACAGCAGGCCATTCAAGGGGCCTTGCGCCGCACGGAGGGAAACCGCACAAAAGCAGCCGAACTCCTCGGAATCAGCCGACGCACTCTTCAACGAAAACTTCGCGACAACCAGCCTCCCGGACCAAAACTATCATGATAGATCCCAACAAAATCGGCGGCATTGATGCCGCCGTTCTTACTCGTCGCCTTCTCTTCTTCATCGTCCTCTTCGGACTGGTTTTCTACTTCCTCGTCCTTACTTTTAGAGGACTCACTGATCCCAACGGGATGGAGCAGGCACAGATTGGCCGGGAAATCGCCCGCGGAAATGGCGCCATCACCAAGGTCATCCGGCCGGCGGCGATCTGGCAGGCCAAAAAAATCGAGAAGACTGACATCAATCTCGACGGCTTCTATGACACTTATCATTCGCCGCTCAACCCCTACATTTACGGCGCCGTCCTGAAAGCGGTGAACGGAGCCAACTTTGACAAATACCAGATCAAAGACAAAAAAGGCGACAACACCCAGACCATCTACCGGCTTGATCAGGTCATCTCCGCCGTCTCCATCATCTTTTTTCTCATCGCAGTCGGAGTTAACTATCTCCTAATTTCAAGGATCTTTGATGTTCGCATTGCCGGAGTGGTCGCAATCCTCATGATTCTTTCAGACTTGATGTGGCAATTTACCCAAACCGGACTGCCACAGATGCTCATGTTGATGCTCTTCTCCTGCGCCTTGTTCTTCATCTATCAAGCCGTGGAATCCTCATTGGAAAACCGCCTGACTCTGTTTTCGGTCGCGATCGCTGCTGTCTTTCTCGCTCTTCTCGCCCTTGCCCATTGGCTCACTATCTGGATCACCCTAGGCTTTGTCATCTACGCGGCCTTCTTCCTCCGTCCTAAAGGTGTCGGTGGATTGATTACTCTGGGAATACTTCTGATTTTTAGCCTCTATTTCATGTTGGAAAACATGGAATGGACCGGAATTCCGGGAGGAACTGCTTTCCTCACCCTCTACGGTGGTCTCACCGAGTCGCAAGAATCCATCATGCGGACAATTAATCCGGCGGAACAAACCTACCAAGTCCTCTACAACATTAAGTCCCTGCTCGTCAGTGTGTCGACCACCCTGTTGAGGCAGACAGGCAACTTGTATGCAAATTTCGGGTCAATTGTTGTGGCTCCCCTCTTCTTCTTTGCTCTGATCCATCCGTTCCGCCGCCCGTCGATCGCAAGATTCCGGTGGGTGGTTCTTTTGATGTGGCTGATGGGCTCCTTTGGCATGGCCCTGTTTGGCCTGTCAGACAAGGCAACCGACCCCAACCAGCTCCACATTCTCTTCGCGCCCATCATGGCTGCCTATGGGCTGGCCTTCGTCTCGATTCTCTGGTGCCGCCTTGAACTTCCGGCAGCCAGCCCCGTGATGAAGATCGGGCACTTTGTCATCGTGATCTTCGTAAGCGCAGGCCCACTGATCCTAACCATCCCACGTACTCTTGACTATGCCTTGGCCTCCCAAGAAAGCCCAAAAACGGTCTGGCCCCCCTACTGGCCACCTATTCTCAATAAAATCGTTCACGATGCCACTGAGGAAAATGAGGTAGTCTTTACCGACCAACCTGAGGCTGTGGCTTGGTATGCCGACCGAATCGCCATCTGGTTGCCTCGAAAAGTTGGCGATTTTGAAGATCTCGAACAAATGGTTAAAGACCAGCAACTGGAAACCGCCGGCATTCTCTTGACGCCATCTTCCGTAGCCCGGAATGCCCTGTTCCGTCCCCAAGGATTTGGAGCCGGCGAGGAATTTGCTCCCATGATGCTCGACGGAATGGTCTCGCAGCTCAGCGAAAGAACTGTCGAGCCCGGTGGACTCTCGGGACGTACCCCCTCTCTGTCCAAAATCAGGGCAGCCTTTCCGGTAGCTCAGCCTCTTTTCGGTAGTAGGATCACGTTCTTCACAAAAAAACCGATTATCACCCGATAACCCTCCGGGAAGATTCGTCCAGCCATGCCCGCCAAGAAGAAAGCCTCTCAAACTCCCGTTGCCGCTTCATTTGAAGAGGCTACCGACGAGCTAGAGGAAATCACCCGGCGGCTGGAGGACGAGCCTTCATCGCTAGAGAAGCTTCTCGAAGACTTCGAAAGAGGGCAGGCTCTCTTGAGCTATTGCCAAAAGACCTTAAATTCCACGCGACAGCGACTAGAGCTTGTGGAGGTCGACCTTTCCGAGGAAGAAACGCCCGATCCCGCTCCCAAGCCCGATCTCTCCGACCAAGACGACGATGTCAGACTCTTCTAAAACTCCACTGCTCGACCAAATCCAGTCCCCTGACGATCTGGACAAGCTGGTGGCCTCATCCCTCCCCGATCTCGCCGATGAAATCCGCGATACGTTGATCAATTCTCTCTCCAATACCGGAGGCCACCTCGGTCCCAACCTCGGTGTGGTGGAACTATCCATTGCCCTTCACCGAGTTTTCAATTCTCCGGCAGACAAGTTTCTCTTCGACGTTTCCCACCAAGGCTACGTTCATAAAATGCTGACTGGGCGGGCCCGCCAAATCGACACCATCCGACAGTATGAAGGGCTCAACGGCTTTCTCCTCCGGACTGAATCAGAACACGATTGCTACGGTGCCGGACACGCCGGGACCGCACTCTCGGCAGCGCTCGGAATGGCCTCGGCCAGAGATTTGGCTGGCGATGACAATCATGTCGTGGCAGTTGCCGGCGATGCCGCTTTCACCTGCGGCCCCACGATGGAAGCACTCAACAACATTGCTGAGACCACCAGGAAATTCATCGTCATCCTCAATGACAATGAATGGTCCATCGACAAAAACGTCGGCGCCATCGCCCGGTATTTTAATGCCTTGCAGACCCATCCGGCCTACCACGAAATACGGTCGCGAGCCGCCTCCCTCGTAGAAAAAGTTGCCGGCCCGGGAGCTCGCAAATTCGTCCACAAGATCGAACGGAATGCCAAAAACATGATCATTCCAAACGTTCTCTTTGAGAATTTTGGACTACGCTATTACGGCCCGATCGACGGACATGACCTCCCTTCCCTGATCAAAAGCCTCGAGTATCTCAAGGAACAAGAAGAACCGGTCATTCTTCACATCATCACCGAAAAAGGACGCGGTTATCAACCCGCAATCGACAAGCCCGGAAAATTCCACGGCCTTGGCCCCTACAATGTGGAAGATGGCTCAACCGCCGCAGGTGCCCCAACCTTCTCCGAACTCTTCGGTCGTGCAGTCACTGACTTCGCCAAAAAGGACCCTTCAATCACCGCCATCACCGCAGCGATGCCAGGTGGCACCAAACTCGAAACCTTTAAGAACGAGATCCCAGAGCGCTACTTTGATGTCGGGATCGCCGAGGAACACGCTGCTCTCTTTGCCTGCGGTCATGCTACCCAGGGTCTGAAACCCTTTCTCGCCATCTACTCGACCTTCATGCAACGGGCCTACGACATGATCATTCATGATATGGCCCTGCAGGAGCTTCCGGTCCGCCTTTGCATGGATCGCGGTGGTCTTTCGGGAGACGACGGACCCACACACCACGGACTTTTCGATATCGGCTATCTGCGTCATGTACCCGGTCTGGTCCACATGCAACCCAAGGACGAGGACGAGTTCATCGACATGCTCTGGACGATGGCCAACTATAGCGACGGCCCCATCGCGATCCGCTACCCCCGCGGGAACGGACCAGGAGCCAAAATCAAGGATGAACCCGCCCTCCTCTCCATCGGAGAGGCCGAGGTGATCCAAGAAGGGACCGACGTCTGCCTCATCCCCCTAGGCACCATGATGGAGCTGGCTCTCGAAGCCAAAGAAGCCCTCGAGAAACTTGGCCACAGTGTCACTTTGATCAATCCGCGATGGATCAAGCCACTCGACGCCCGAACAATCACAAAATATGCCTCGGCCTCAAGAGTGGTCTGTACTTTTGAGGACCACGTCCTCTACAATGGCTTCGGGCTTTCGGTGATCGAACTTCTCCACGACGAGGTGATCGACACCCCCGTGGAGCGCGTCGGATGGCCCGATGAATTTGTGGAACATGGCAAGCCCAACATTCTGAGAGAGAAGCACGGCCTCACCTCAAAAAACGCCGTAGATAAGATCCTACCCCATCTGGCCGCCGTCGAGGTTTGATTACCCCGAAAAATAAAGAGTGGGTGAGCCTAATTCTGTGGCCTTAAGGCCCATTAGTGCTTGTCACCCCGCAAAATCAACATCCCGTCGATTTGAATTGCTGAGGCAATCGGGAACCACCCGATTGCTTTCGGTCACCTTGCCAAGCCCCAAAAAATGCTCTTTCTTAAATAGATTGGGCCCTGTGAGTCGTTTCTAACCGCAAAGACTACCGCACTTGAAAAATATGACGGTTCGCTCACTGAGCGGTCGCTCTTTTTACTGACGGTGCTAGTTTTCACGAAATCCAGACCAGCGATCCCAAAAACCTCCTATGACTCCTGAAGAATTCTCATCCGAAATCCAGAACCGTTCCGCCTTTGTCAGCCCGTTGCGAGCCGAAATCTCACGTGTTCTCATCGGCCAGACCAAACTGGTCGATCGCATGCTGGTCTGTCTCCTGACCGGAAACCACCTTCTCGTGGAAGGTCTCCCCGGTCTGGCTAAAACCCTCGCGGTCAATACCCTTGCCCAGACCCTGCAAGCCCGCTTCGGTCGGATTCAGTTCACTCCCGACCTCCTCCCCGCAGACGTTATCGGGACACACATTTACAATCCCGGCACGCAGGAATTCACCGCCAAGGAAGGCCCGGTCTTTACCAACCTCCTTCTCGCGGACGAAATCAACCGGGCACCGGCAAAGGTCCAGTCGGCGCTACTGGAGGCGATGCAGGAAAAGCAGGTCACTCTCGGCGGCCAAACCCGTCCTCTCCCGAATCCTTTCCTCGTGATGGCCACCCAAAACCCGCTCGACCAGGAAGGGACCTACCCACTTCCGGAAGCACAAATGGACCGTTTCATGATGAAAGTGATCGTGGGTTACCCCCAGCGCGATGAGGAACACGAGGTCCTACGTAGGATGTCCTCGACTGTTTCGGTTCCCACCGCAGCCGCCATCACTTCCCTCGACTCCATCACCGCGGCTCGCTCTCTGATCAACGACATTCACGTCGACCCCAAGATCGAGGACTACATTCTCGATATCGTCTTTGCCACGCGGGAAGAAGGCCGCCTCCAGCTTTCAGAACGCCAAGCCGGACTCGACCTTTCAGCCTTCGGCCCGCTCATCACCGCCGGGGCTTCCCCTCGCGCCACCATTCAACTCGTCCGCGGAGCGCGTTGCCTCGCCTTCCTCAATGGACGGGCCCACGTTCTACCAGAGGACGTAAAGGAAATCGCTCCCGACATTCTCCGTCACCGCATCATTGCCAGTTACGAAGCGCAAGCCGAAGACATGTCGGCCGACAGCATCATCAACCAACTCCTTGATACCCTCCGTACCCCGTAATCTAAGATGCTGGCTTCCGAGTTAATGGAAAAGGTGCGGCGAATCGAAATCCGCAGCCGCCGAATCGTGCAGAATCGGACTGCCGGAGCTTGGCACGCTTCCTTCAAAGGACGCGGCATCGAATTTGCCGAAATCCGAGAATACCAGGACGGCGACGAAATGCGCGCCATCGACTGGAATGTGTCGGCCCGTCTCGGCTCCCCCTACATCAAACTCTTTACCGAGGAACGGGAGCAAAACGTCTTCTTCCTCGTCGACCGGTCGGCTTCGGGTCACTTTGGTTCCGGAGCGACCACCAAAGCCGAATACACCGCGGAAGTCGCCGCCGTCCTGGCCTTCTCGGCAACGCTCAACAAGGACAAAGTCGGCCTTCTTCTTTACTCCGACCAGGAAGAACTCCAGCTCGATCCAGCACGAGGCCATCGCCATGTCCTTCGCATGATCCGTGAGCTACTCGCATTCGAAGCAGTCTCGCCCCGAACCAACCTGGCCGGCGGAATCGAACACCTTCTCAAGACGACGCTGAAGCGATCCATCGTCTTCATCCTCAGCGACCTCATTACACCCTCCTTTGAGAAACCCCTCCGCGCTCTGGCCCGGAAGCACGAAGTCATTCTCCTTCACATCTCCGACCCTATCGAGCGGTCACTTCCTCCTATCCCCGCCCTTTCCATAAGTGATCTGGAAACCGGTGAAGTGACCCGCCTGACCCGTAAGGACGCCCGCTCTCTCGCTGAACGGACCACCGCGACCTCGGACCAGGCCGCCACCACCTGTCGCCGTGCCGGAATCGACTACATCCCGCTCGATACTGCCACCGACTACCTTCCCTCGATCATCGCGCTCTTTCAACGACGCATCTCCCGCCGATGACCAAAGCCATTACCGTCCTAAAAAGTGTCCTGATTGCGGTCCTGATAACCGGACTAACTTTCGGGTATCTCTTTTTTCAGGTCTGGCAGAAAAACGAACGCCCGGAAGTGCTCGAGACAAGTTGGTCGGAAAATGAAATCGTCCTTGGGCACGCCGCCACTCTCACCGTAACCATCAACGCGCCGTGGCACCGCGAATTCGAGCTTCCAGTACCCATCAGCCACCCTGATTTTCTCGCTCCCGTCCTGGACGACGCCACCTTGAAAAAGGGCCAACTCTCTCCAGTCGGCACGCGGAACTGGACCCTCAGCATTTCCTTCGTCGCCACCGACACGCAATCACTCGAAGGACTGGCCACGTCCTTCCCAATCAAAAACACGAAGCGAATCTCGCCAAACTTCATCGACGTCCCTCTCCCCGCCCTTACCATCTTATCGCCGGACGAGATTCCGAACGACCCTGCAGCTCCGGACGACTTTCTCACCGAAAGCGAACCACAACCCGCGAAAGAAACAGTGGCTGCTTTCAAAGAAAGCTTTCCCCTCTGGGCTTGGATTGTCAGCGGAATCCTCGCGATTACGATCATCATTCTGCTCCTTCGCAAAACAGGGATCATCAAGACCACTCCTCCATGGGAGAAAGCCCTCGGAAATCTTGCCAAACTCAACCCCGGCGAGAAACCGGTCCCATTTTATTCCAAACTCACCGACATTCTCAAACAATACACCTCGGAAAGATTCGAGATCAGAGGCCGCTCCAAGACTTCTTCAGAATTCCTCGCCATTCTCCACAATCACCCGAACATCCCTAAGGGCGAGCTGGACCGACTCGACACCTTCGCCCGCCTCTCCGATGCCGTGAAGTTCGCGGATTACACCCCGGATGCCACCGAGGCTCCGAGATCGCTAGAGCTCATCCGGTCGTTCGTCAAAGACACCACACCGGACCCGGAGGAGGACAAAAAGACCTCCTAAAAGTTCGCGGGTACGTAGTGCGGATCATCATCGGCCACTTCAACGGTCACCAGCGAACTCGCGCTATCGATCATCTTGGCACAGGCCGGGCTCAAATGCCGTAAACGCACCCGTTTCCCGGCGGCTCGGTATCGCTCGGTCAGCACGTTCAAGGCTTCCAGGCTCGAGAAGTCGGCCACCCGGGCCTGTTTAAAGTCAATAATCACTTCATCAGGGTCATTCGATGGTATCAAGCGCTCAGTAAACTCGCGGACCGACCCAAAGTACAAGACCCCCTGCAAGTTGTAAATCCGCACCCCTTCCTGGCTATCGTCTCGACGTAGCCTCACGTGCTTTGCGCTTTCCCACGCAAACACCAGCGCCGAGAGAATCACTCCCACAAAAACCGCGAGGGCAAGGTTGTCGGTCCAAACCGTGATCACAGTCACCGCCACAATGACGAAGATGTCATGAAACGGCACCCGCCCCCAGGTTCGCAGCGTGGCCCACTCAAAGGTTCCAATCACCACCATGAACATCACCCCGACCAAAGCGGCCACCGGGATGTGAATGATCACCGGACCTCCCACCATGATAAATAAAGCCAGAGCCAGCGACGCCACGATACCGGACCAACGCCCACGCCCTCCTGATTTGATATTAATGAGACTCTGGCCAATCATGGCGCAACCTCCCATCCCTCCAAAAAGACCAGAAAGGAAATTTGCCCCTCCCTGCGCCAAACACTCCCGATTGCCCTGACCCCGGGTCTCCGTCATGTCGTCGATCAGCTGCAACGTCATCAAGGATTCTACAATCCCAACCATCGCTGCCGAAAAGGCCGTACCCACAATCAGGAGCAGGGTCGCCTGGTCCCACTGAATGTCGGTTGGCAAAGCTGGCAGAGGAAAGCTCCCCTTCAACTGGCCGGAACCCCCTCCATCGCGAAGAACATCCTCAATCGTCTTGGTGTCAAACAATCCAAAGTAACTGGCACAACCCACTCCCACGATCGCAACAAGAATCGAAGGAACCGCATTGGTCATTTTCGGAAAGAAATGAATGATCACCATCGTGACCGCGGCCAAGATCCCCATCACCACCAACTCGCCCTGCGGAAGCCAGCTTCCATCTGCGCCCTTGAAGGACCCGAATTGGGCCAGGAGAATCACAATCGCCAACCCATTCACAAACCCCATCATGACTGGATGCGGAACGAGCCGAATGAAACGGCCCAGCTTTAAGAGACCAAAAGCAACCTGGATCACCCCCGCGATCATGATCGCTGCGAAGAGATACTGAAGGCCCAGATCTTCGATTCCCCGCTCCACACCGACCTCATTCCCCTTTTCGACCAATTTGGCCACCACCACCGCAATCGCTCCGGTTGCACCGGAGATCATACCCGGACGTCCCCCCGTCGAAGCAGTGATGAATCCCATGAAAACCGCCGCCCACAACCCAACCAATGGGTTCACCCCGGCAATGAACGAGAAAGCAATCGCTTCCGGCACAAGCGCCAGCGCCACCGTCAGGCCGGAGAGGGTGTCATCTTTCCAATTGCCGTTGCGCTTGCGAATGAGGTCAAAAATCATGATATGAACAAAGTGGAAGCCGGATTCATGCCATCCCGCCGGATTTCCAAGGCGGGAGCCTCTAACCGCCTCTCAAGCCATTAGCAAGCCATTACCAGTTCACTAGTCCTTGCGGATTGAACCATTTTCGACCCGGCTCACCCCGAGATCCAGGTCCCCTTTCTCCCACCAATCAAGGTTGGTTGTGGTAATCAGTTTCTGGGAATCCTTCGGCAATAATCGCATAAGGGCATTTCGTCGCCCCGGATCGAGTTCGCCAAAAACATCATCAATCAAGTAAACAGGGGGATGCCGTCCACCTCCACTAAGCAGGTCGCCCTGGGCCAGCTTCAAGGCCAGAGCAACCGTTCGTTGTTGTCCCTCGCTGCCATATTCACGAGCGGCCCGATCACCGATGGTCAGTTTGAGATCGTCCCGATGAGGGCCCGCAAGAGTCACGCTTCGGCGGGTTTCCGATTCCTCGACAGACGCAAAAGCTTCCTCAAGATCACCCTTTGATCGGTCATTGTACGAAATTCCCAGTACTTCATCTTGTCCGCTGATTTCCTTCTGTTTTTTCTCGGCTGCCGGTGCCAGCCGGGAGCAGATTTCCTTTCGTAATCGAATCAACTCGCTGCCATCTTCCACCAACATGCGGGTATAAGCCGTCACCACGCCCTCCCTCGGCGAATAGGATTTCAAATACCTGTTCCGGGCTGAGAGAGCCTTGCGATACCGTCCCCAATGATGGCGATAAGCCGGGTCGGCCTGCATCGCGACAAAGTCCAAAAAACGCCTTCGGCTCTCACCGCCCCCACGGACCAAATCGAGATCCTCATTTCCCATCCAAACCACCAAACCGCTCTCCGCAAGATATTCCCGCCGCGATCCCAACTCATCGCCATCTACCCGCAAGGAAAGCCCCTTGCGATTTCCTCGAACTTGCAGCTGACGCCCTTCGACGTAGCCCGAAATCCCAAATCCGTCACTTCCTTCCCGGATCAGCTGCCTCGTTTGTCGAGCTCGGGGTGACTGTAAACGCAACAACAAACAAACGGCTTCCAATAACGACGTCTTCCCCTGCGCATTCTCACCCACAAAAACCTGACCACCCGATTCCAGCTCGAGAGAGACCTGCTCAAAACAACGGAAATCAATCAGTCGCAGGCCCTCGATCACGCCCCACCATCCCTTCCAAATCGGCAGTTAGCAACGCGAAACCTCACCCGAAAATTAGAAAAACCTTTTCCCAATTTTCTCCGTCATGACGACGTTCATCCGATCGGAACAAACCCAAAATCAAACCATGAGCCTACATGCCCAAATCACACCTGAAACCCGTCAACGTCTCGCTTTCCAGCGTCGCACCTCCACCTTGACCAGCATCATTGTGGCCCTCCTCGTGATGGCCCTGATCAGTGTCGTCCTTATGATCATCGCCCTGGCCTCAAGCCCGGTGCAGTTGCCCCTTCCCCAGTATCGGGGCGCCGTGAACACTCCCGAGGAGAAACCAAGGATCAAGAAGACCAACGTTCACATCGCCAAGAGGCCCTCGCCTCCCAGCAAGGTCCTCCGCCCGACCGTTGTGTCCATGACCACCTCGCCCGTCTCGGTTCCCATTCCCAAAAATCCCCGCAAGGAGGGCGACTTCAGCATTGGTAACGATGAAGGAATTGGCGGAAACGGATTTGATGACGGCCAGGGAGATGGACCGGGCGGTCCGTCGGGGATTCCCACGATCATTAAAAAGCGCTGCAGCCATCAGGACCGGATGGAACGACTCCTCGACAATGGCGGAAACAAGGAATGCGAAGACGCCGTGGTCAAAGCCCTACGGTGGCTCAAGCAAACCCAGATTCAAAATGGTTCTTGGACCAATCAAAAGCCAGTTGCGATGACCGGACTCGCCCTCCTCACTTTTCTTGGACACTGCGAAACAGCAGGGTCCGAGGAATTTGGAGAATCCGTCCTAGCCGGAATTACCTACCTCGTCGATGTGAGCTTGAAAAACAACGGGAAGCTCGCCACCGATCTCAAGGACGACCACTGGTGTTATGAGCATTCCATCGCCACCTACGCCCTTGCCGAGGCCTACACCCTTTGCGTGGGATCATTCGGCGAAAACATTCCCCAGCTCAAGGAAGCCATCAAAAGCGCCGGCCAGTTTCTCATCAACAGCCAGCACCAGAGCGGTGGCTGGGACTACGCTTATAGCGAGGACAGCGATCGAGGTGGCGATGTCTCGATCGCTGGATGGCATCTCCAGGCCCTCAAAGCCTGCAAACTCACCGGTCTCGACTTTGCGAATCTGAACCGCTGCTACAAGAAAGGGGTCGACTACCTCGAGCGGATGCAGGCTCCCTCGGGTGCCCTCGGTTACTCTAGTCCCAACGGAATTCATGGCGACGGCACAACGCTGGCGGCGGTGGGTGCGCTTTGCTTCCAGATCTGGAAATCACCCTCCAATCCTTCAGCCCGCAAGGCCGTTAAGTTCATGGCCCAAAAGATGAAGTTCGGATGGAACACCGCCGAATCCGATCTCTACGGCAACTACTATGCGGTTCAGGCCATGATCAACAACGGCGGCAAAGAGTGGGAAAACTACAACTCCCTCTTCCGCGATGAAGTCCTCACCAACCAGGACGATAACGGATCGTTCAAGCCCGTCGGTAGTGGACAAAAGATCAATGCCGTCGGGGCATCCTTTGCGAACGACGGCGGCCACGGCCGACACTACCGCACCTGCCTTGCCACGCTCATACTTGAGTCATACTACCGCTTCCTTCCCACGAGCGAAGGAAAGTGATTCAGCCTTCGCTTAGCCAAGCTATTTCGAGGAGTTCTTTCAACCGTGATTCTTCAGTCGAAGAAGTCTTGGCGATAAATCCCTTGTTGTGGGCAAAGTGAACATCCGCCTCGTCCTTGAGGCGGGTGTATTCCATTCGCTTGTCGTCGTTGAAACGTCCTAACCCATACCCTTCACCACGACGATCCGGATAGACCAAAGCGACAACTTCTTCCTGCAACCCGAGGTCTTCAACGTATCGTCCCAACCCCATTGAAGGCTCATCTGGCAGAGGTTCTGTTCTGGGTAGAAAGAGCGCTTTCATTCCTCCTTCTATTTCCCAGATCACGCCATGCTGCCCGATGAAGGACAATCGCTCTTTCATCCCCCGCACGAATCCCGCCAGATCTTCTCCGATCATCTTCATCACTTCGTAAATCGACTCGCCGGGCTGATGCTCGTTCGAGACGGCAAAGCGGCGCAACAAAGTGATATCCAGAGGAGAGTTCAACTTCGACATCGCCTCGCGCTCAACGCCCAACCAAGCCGCGGTGTCCACCGGACCGCGGGTATCGATGTATTCCGCCACCTCCAGCCAATCGCAAAACTTCCGCGTCTCATCATAGAGTTCGAGATGCTTCAAAACGAGACTGAGTGCACAAAGAGGTTCGGCATCGCGCGGAAACTGATGGTGGTCAAAATTCATTTTGGTCTCATCCCAATCCCCACCCACGTCCACTACCGCGGTCGTGGCATCTTCCAGATCCTCGGTTGTCGGTTCCCGCCGAAAGACCGGCACTCCGTATTCCGAAATCAAGAGAGCACAGGCCAAAAAATCGTCCTTATGAGCCCCGCCGGGGTGAACTACAATTTGTCGAATCATGAGAGTGGAATTATCCTCCTCCAGCCAACCGCTCAACCCTCAATGAAAGTCTCTGTCATCATTCCCGCTCATAATGAAGAGGAATACCTTCCCGGGGGGCTTACAGCGGTGGCCGCTGCGGCGGAAATCTGCCCAGGCGAGGTCGAAACGGTGGTGGTCCTGAATCGCTGCACCGATCGCACCGAAGAGATTGCCAGAGAAGCCGGGGTGGTCACCGTCCGGGAAGATTCCAAAAACCTTTCTCTAATCCGCAATGCCGGAGTCGCGGCATCCACCGGCGAGATTGTCGTCACCATCGATGCCGACTCCCACCTTCATCCCCACTTCCTTCGCATCGCGGTCGAGAAGCTCAACTCGGGAACGTTTATCGGTGGGGGTGCTTTTGTCTTCCCCGAACGATGGTCCCTCGGCATCATCGCAAGCGGCCTAATGCTCTTTCCCTACCTCGCCAAATACCGGCTGTCATTTGCGGCCTTTTGGACCACGCGAAAGGCGTTCGACGCAATCAACGGATTCAATCCTGACTTCGTCACCATCGAGGATGTTGACTTTGCAATTCGTCTCCGGGAATACGGCCACACTGAAGGAAAAAAATGGGGCACCGTTTGGTCCGCTCCCATTACAACGTCCTGCCGGAAATTCGACCAATACGGAGACTGGCATCTCGTTCGCGATCGGGGATTTCTCAAGCGGGCTTTCACCGGTAGGGACCGTGAAATCGCCAACGAATACTGGTATGACCAGCGTGGATAGGGAGCTGGTCGAGTGATACCTCATGATGTGCCTACACCGCCTTCAATTAGAACGATAGGTTGAGATCTACCGCAAAGAGATCGAATAGATTTCAACTGCATCAGGATCAACCAGAAGCTGGCACTCTTTCTATTCAGATCTACCTTCCTTCCCATGGCAGCTCCGGAATACTTCGACTCACTCCTCAAACTTCTGGATGACACCAACGAGGAAGTCCAGCAAGGCATCCAACGGGCGCTTCTGGAATTCGAAGGCGATGCCTCCCATGATCTAGCCGCCCTCGGGATTCACCTGAAATCCAAGGATGCCAAACTGCTTTCATCATCGCTCCATGCTGGTCGCCAAAAGCAGCTTCAAAAAAACTGGGCGATGCCCGCGGGAGGCCTCAGCGAACCCGACGGAGACTACGAAACCTTCGAATCCCTGCTGAGGCTCATTTCCGACTTCCTCCATGATGGAGTCACCCTACGCGCCAGCCTCTCCGACGAACTCGACCTCCTCGCCGAAGAGGCAGAGACGAAGGTCGCCACTGCGATGGAGCTCGCAAAGTGGTTGTTTGATTCCAATCGCTTCAGCGGAAACCGTGTGGCCCCATTTGATCCCCGGAACTCCGACCTTGCCTGGTGCCTTGAGGAAGGACAGAGCAATCCTATCGGGCTTTCCATCATATGCCTACTCGTCGCTCAACGGCTCGGGCTGCAAGTCTACGGAGTCAACTACCCGGGTCACTTCCTTGCCCTCATCGATACTCCGGATGGCCCCACCTTGATTGACGCTTTCCACAACGGCCGTCCTATTTTGGTCAAGAAGCTCCTTGCCGATCATCCTGAGCTATCTCCCCAGGCTACCAAAGCGGTTCGCCGGCCATGCTCGTTGTCGGCCATTCTTCTGAGAGTCCTCGCCAACCTGAATCTTTCATTCAACAAAGCCAGCCGTTTCGAAGATGCAGAAATCATTCAAGACCTCATGAAGACCTTTGGCCGATGACCATCGAATCGTCTAAGGTTGAGATTCAGGGAACCTCCCTTCACCGGCTCGTTCTGAAACCTAAAGCCCCGGAAAAAGGTGGGTTGGTTTTCTTCCACGGCCAGGGCGATTTTATCGATCGATATCCACTCATCCTCGAGCGATTTGTAAACGCTGGTTATCGTTGTCTCCTGACCGACCTTCTAGGTCACGGGCGCTCTCCCGGAATAAGAGGACACGTGCCGGGGCTTGGTTTCATCGACGAGTTGTTTGCCGAATCACTCGAACATCTCAGTGGACCTCTCGTGCTGGCCGGACACTCGATGGGAGGCCTCATGGCTCTCCGCCTTTTTTTGCTCCACCCTGAGCGCTTCCAGGCCGCTTGGTTCAGCTCACCTCTGCTCGGAATTCTTGATCGCACTCACCCCATTCTAGCCGGGATCCTCCCTTTCCTCGCAAAATTTCTTCCGAGGCTAACAATTGGCACAGGAGTGACCGGCGATCAGTGCGGAGACTTTGGGGGTCGACTACGCAACGAAAATCCTGAAACGGAAGCACTCTACCACGGTCGCATCTCGCTCGGCTGGGGACTTCAGCTTCATCAGGCCTGTGAAATGGTGTGGAAAGAGATTTCCCATGCCCCCTCCCGAACACCCCTCCTTTTCACCCAGGGAGAGGAAGATGTCATCTGCCCGCCCCACCTTCTCCGGAAGCTTCTTGACCGTTCTCCATGTGAAGACGCTCATCTGGATCTGATTCCGGAAGCCCGGCATGAATCTTTCAGCGGGACCAGCCGGGAGGACTTCTTGAAGCGACTCGATTTGTGGATTGGGAAGACCCTACTTTGAGAGTACAAGCAAATGGAAGTCCTCGGGAACGGAGAACGGCTGACCCAGGGAAATCGGAACAGCCTTTCCGCCATCGATAGAAACGGTGTTCCAATCTCCACCATGCAAGGTGATTAGGTAGTCGCGGTAACTCGGTTCGAAATCACCTTCCCGGTTTTGACTCAACTCACCATTCTCTAACCGAAAAACCTTCTTCAGCGATTGATCGTAACCATCGCCGGCATCTTCGTAGAGCGAACCCTCCGCAGCTCCATCATACGGATAAAGGTGTAACTCCATGTGCCCAAGGGGAGCCGAGGAATTCGCTCTCACCGGAGAAAGCGGCAAGACCGTTCCTCCCCGAACAAAAAGCGGGGTGCTACCGAGAGGAACATCAACCCAGCGTTCTTCCCCACCATAAATTGGTTCGTCAGTCCAAAAATCATACCACAGCCCTTTGGGCGGATAGAGCCAGCGCCCTTCCACTTCGGGCTTGGAGATCGGGCAGGTGAACAAGGCTGGACCCAGAGCGAACTCCTCAGCCCGGTTGTGGCATTCGACATCCGTCTCATCGAGATAGATCAAGGAACGCAGCATGGGCGCCCCCGTCCGGGTATGATCCTCAAACAAGGTGTAGAGGTAAGGAAGTATGCGGTAGCGCAATTCAATGAACTTTTTGGCAATCGAAGTATAAGGCTCATCAAAGGACCAAGGCTCCTGATCATTTTGATCACCCGAACTATGAACGCGACAGAAGGGATGAAATACCCCCATCTGCAACCAACGAACGAACAACTCCCCATTTGACCGCCCGGAAAACCCACCGATATCAGTCCCCACAAAAGAATAACCCGACAGGGAAAGCCTCTGACACTGGACGTTCCCGATCCGAAGATGATCCCAGGTTGACTCGATATCACCGGTCCAGGCAGAGCTGTAACGCTGGGTCCCGGCAAAGGCGGAGCGGGTGATAACAAAGGGGCGTTTTCCGGGCAAAGCTCGCCGGATCCCCTCTTGGGTCGCCCGTGACATCTGCATTCCATAGATGTTGTGAGCCTTGCGATGCGAGCAGGGATGGCCGTCAAAGTCGTGGCGCACGTCCCGAGGGAAAGTTTTGTCCTCGTTGAAAACCGCGGGCTCGTTCATGTCCGTCCATATCCCCGCCAGTCCGCTTTCCTGCATGAAAGGAGGAAAGAGCTCGGACCACCACTCCCGGGCCTTGGAGTCGGTGTAGTCAGGGAAATGGCAAGGTCCGGGCCAGACGTTTCCGGTCATCAAAGGACCGTCCATTCGCTTGCAAAACACTCCATTCTCTTTTCCACTCTGATAAACCTCGTACTCAGGATCCACTTTAATTCCCGGATCAATGATCGCCATGAGCTTGATTCCATCCTCCGCAAGCCGGGAGGAGAGGCGGGCCGGATCCGGATAGTTGGCTTCATTGCGATTCCAGGTAAAGCAACGAAAGCCGTCCATATAGTCGATGTCGATATAGATGGCATCGCACGGAATCTTGCGTGAGGTAAATCCGTCGGCAATCGCGAGAACTTCAGCCTCACTTTTGTAGGACCATTTGCACTGGTGAAAACCGAGAGCCCAAAGAGGTGGCAGTTCGGGAGTCCCGGTCAGCTTGCTGTATCCCGCCACAACTTCGGGAACCGACGGTCCTTTGATGAAGTAGTAATTCATGGTGCCTCCCTGAGCCCAGAAGGAGCTCACCGAAGAACGCTCATGACCGAAGTCAAAGTGGGAGCGAAAGGTGTTGTCGAAAAAGATCCCGTAAGCCTGGTCATGATGCACCCCGATGAAGAAGGGGATGTTCTTGTAGAGCGGGTCGGTTTCCTCGGTGTAACCGTAGACATCACTTCCCCAAAGCTGGCGCCTTTGACCGCGCAGGTTCTTATGACCGGGAATGTCCCCCAGCCCGTAGAAGTGCTCACTGGGCTGGATCACCCTGCTGGTCATGACCACCTCGCCTCCAAAAACCTGGTTATCATGCCAATGAAAGCCCTTCTCATCACGGGAGAGGACTCTCCCTTCCTCGTCCTCGATCCGGATCCTAAGCCCGTCCTTTTGCAAAAAGACAATCAGTCCGTCCGTTCGAATGATAAACTCCGCAGCTTCCTCGGTGACCGTTGGTTTAACCAAAGCCAGCGCCTCCGGAAGAACGGCGTAGGAGAAATCGTCTTCAAAATCACCATTGGGAGCAAAACGGAAACGAATCGCTCCACAAGCGAGACAGCTGACCTCCAAAGCACACAGATTGTCGCAGTAAAAGATCCATCGTCCGTCTTGTTCCCCATAGGACACCACCGTGCCGGGAAAGAGTTCGCCAGCTTCGGCTGGCATCCCGGTTTCAATGTAGTTATCCTTTTCGAAGGTTGCATCCTCGCCCGTGTCCATCTGGGTGGGGACTTAGCACACCGCCTGCCGTCCGTCACTGCCGACCCGCCGCCCGGGAGCAAATTTTCACCTCAAAATATTTCGATTTCACATGCCTCCGCCTCATGTCCTGATGTTGGGATGGGAGTTCCCGCCTCTCGTAAGTGGAGGACTCGGGGTGGCTTGCGAAGGATTGGTCGAGGCTCTTCGTAAGAAAACCAAACTAACCTTGGTCGTTCCAAACGGCCCCGGTGACTCCTCGTTGCCTCATCTCCCGGTTTCTCCCTACCAGGATCACCCGGACGACTTGTATGGGTCCAATCTACCGGCCGCCGTGGAATCCTTCACGCACCTAGCGGCTTCACGAGCCGACAATGTCGACTTCGAGGTGATTCATGCCCACGACTGGATGACCGCACAGGCCGGTCTGGAAATCAGGGCGCGAACCGGAAAACCATTGATCTTCCACGCCCATTCCCTGAGCTACGATCGGGCCGGCCCCGACGACCGAGGCTGGGTTCATGACCTCGAGCGTAAGGTCATCCAGCAGGCCGATATCGTGGTAGCCGTCAGCGACTACACTCGGGAGATCTGCCTCACCCATTATGGAGCGGATCCCAATCAGACCGTTGTCGTGTATAATGGAGTATGCCCCGTTCAGGTATTCCGCTCAAAAAGACCTTTTCCGGAAAAGCTGGTGGTTTTTCTCGGGCGGCTTGTTTCCCAGAAGAACCCTGGGCACTTTCTCGAGATCGCACGCCGGGTGCTGCTCCGGAATCCCGAGGTCCGTTTCGCGATGGCAGGTGCGGGCCATCAACTCCGCAGTCTCATGTCAGAAGCGGTTCGCTTTGGTATTTCGGAGAAAGTTCACTTTACCGGTTTTCTCAATCGGAGAGACGTTCATCACCTTCTCTCGATGGCGGATGTTTATTGCATGCCCTCCGCTTCAGAACCCTTTGGTCTGGCAGCACTCGAAGCCGCACAATTCGGCGTCCCGATCGTAATCTCGGATCACTCGGGCGTTTCCGAGCTACTCCCCCATGTCAAAATGGCCCGGCCAGACGACTTGGAAACCTTTACCCGTCACATTCTCACCATTCTCGATGAAGACCAACCGCCTCGCCCGATGACTAATCGATCGTGGGACGAAGTGGCTGCCGAATTGATGGAGCTTTATCAAACAATCCTCACTTGAGGAGACTTTGCCCGGTCATTTCAGCCGGTTGCTCAATTCCGAGCATTTCAAGGAGGGTTGGTGCAATATCGGCCAGGATCCCATCGGAGACCTCGCGCTCACCCGCATCATCGGCGACGTACCAAAGATGCACCAGATTGGTCGTGTGGGCGGTGTGTGGAGAACCGTCGGCATTCCGCATAAACTCACAGTTTCCATGATCGGCGGTGATCAGGAGTTTTCCGCCAAGCCTGAGAGTTTCCTCGACGATTTTCCCGACCGCCTCGTCGATTCTCGTGACCGCCTTCTTAGCCGCCTCGACCACGCCGGTGTGGCCCACCATATCGGGGTTGGCGAAGTTGATGATGACGAGATCGTAATCCTTGAGATGCCCGAGGACGTAATCCTCCACTTCGTAGGAACTCATCTCGGGCTTGAGATCGTAAGTCGCAACATCCTTGGGAGAGGGAATCACCTTCCGATCCTCGTTTTCGTAGGGCGTTTCCTCTCCTCCATTGAAGAAATAGGAAACGTGCGGGTACTTCTCAGTCTCGGCAATGCGGAGCTGTTTCTTGCCAGCTTTTGCCACCGTTTCACCCATGGTCATGGCGATCGTTTCGGGAGGAAAAATCGCGGGGCAGTCGTAGTTTTCGTCGTATTCCGTAAGAGTATAAAAGGCGACTTCGGGGATCGCTCCGGTCTCAAACTCTTTGAACGATCCTCCGCTCAGAAAGACCTCGGAAAGCTGGCGGGCACGGTCAGCCCGGAAATTGAAAAAGACAACGACGTCTCCATCGTTGACCCGTTGCTTTTCATGATCGAAGAAAACAATTGGCGAGAGAAACTCATCGGTTTTTTCCACGCCATACTGTTCCGCGATGGCTTCGCTCGCTAGAACCTCCCGCTTCTCGGCCTTACCATGCACGATGGCATCCCAGGCCAGCTTGGTTCGTTCCCAACGTTTGTCGCGATCCATCGCGTAATAGCGTCCGATGACAGTCCCAATCCGGGCGCCACATTTCGCGAGCTCATCTTCGACATACTCGAGGTAACCTTCACCTCCGGTCGGCGAGGTGTCCCGACCATCGGTGATGGCGTGAACCATGACATCGTCACAGCCCGCTTCCCTGGCCACCCGAGCCATCGCGAGCAGCTGATCCTGATGACTATGCACCCCGCCATCCGAAACGAGCCCGATGAAATGGAGGCGATGCCCTTCTGCCTTTGCGAAGGCTTCTTTCAGAAACGAATTTTCCTTCAACGTGTTATCTTCGATCGCCTTGTTGATCCGCGTCAGATCCTGATACACGATCCGTCCCGCCCCTAGATTCAAGTGACCCACTTCGGAGTTGCCCATCTGACCGTCCGGCAGGCCGACATCCATCCCGGAAGCAGACACCAGCCCCTTGGGATACATGCCCTCCATTTCGTCATGGAAAGGAGTTGCGGCCAATTTGACGGCATTGCCATCCTTTTCCGCAGTTTCCTTACCGCCGGGATTTTCACCCCAGCCATCTCGAATAATCAATACGACAGGTTGATGGGCCATTGCGACCCCGTGTTACGGCCTTCCTGCCGGACCGGAAAGAGAAAAGCCTGACTTTATGACCAGGCTTGAGTGATCACTTCTCTTCTTCCTTCTCAAACCACGTCAAAGCTTCCATCAGGTATTCCTCATGAAAGTTGTGAGTTCCGGGAAAGGTCTTGGAGACAATCTTCTTTACTCCATTTCTTTTAAGATCATCGCTGACGCTTTTGATCTGGGCCGGTTTTACCAAAAGGTCTTTGTCACCCGTACTTTGAAAGGCCTTGATCTTGCGCCAATCAGTCGACCGCACCTTCGCCTCCTGGCTGGCGGTGCGGACCATGCTTTTGCTGCAACAGCTGAAAAAACCACCCACCACATTCACCTGAGCCCTCATCAACTGGGCCATCCGGAAAAAGGTGGCCTGGGCCCCACTGGAATGACCGGCACAAGCGTGCTTCCATTTTCGAAACTCTGGCCAGGCTTTGACCAATTCATCGATGACAAAGTAGTGGAATTCCGCATCCGCTTCGCTGGCCTTGGTAGCACTCCGCCGGGGATTGCCCATGTTGGTGTCCGCCGTGATCACGATCCACCCCTTCTCCATGGGAGCCTGGCCTCGCAAAAACATATTCTTATTGCCCCGGCGGCGGGCAGCGTCGTTGTCCTGGCTCCCCACCAGCCACAGCACTTTTTGGGGCTGGGTTGGGTCAAAACCCTCGGGAATCCAAAGCCTCACCGTCACCTTGCTGGGTATAAAATCCTTCGCAGCGAGTAACCTCTTCATGGAATCATCTAGGAATTCGTCCGCATCGACCATCCCAGGCTTGAGCTCAATTCCGAACAAGCGATTCGTTCCCACCTTCGCTTTCTCCACTTCTTTCTTCAAAAAGGCCACATCCTTCTCGCCGAGCTTGGAAAACGGAACCCGCAGCATTTTCCCCCTCACCTTCAGGACAGCCACTTCCCCTTCCACGCGTATTAAATCGCCCTCAAGGGTTCTTCCGTCCGCCGAGGTCCAGGTCCGGGCCGGAGCAGTCGCGAGCAGTCCAAACGAAATGGCTCCGTGCAACAAAAAATGTTTCATAGGGCGAGACTCGCAAAAACGGAAAGATCCCGCAAGACGCCATCGCTGATTCCCGGATCGCGAACCAAGCGGCCCGGAAAATCCTCGGGATTCCGCGGAAACGCCCACGCTCCGTTCTTGATCTCCCTTCGACGGCAAGCCACCCTCCATCCATGAGGTTTTTGACCCTCTTGTGCCTCTTGTTGTATTCCCTTCCCGCCTTGGCCCGGGAACACGTGATTCTTTGCGGCGGACCGACCTTGCGGAAGTGGGAAAATCTCCGCGTGAAAAGTGATCGCCACGATCAATGGTGGGCCAATTTCGTACGGGCTTCCACCATGCAGATTGACGAAATCAAAAAGATCTACGGAGCCAACTCTTCCGTCACCTGGATCGTTTACCGGGACAGCTACGCCCTCAGAGGACGCGAAGACAAAAAGCCCTACACGACCTGGATTCAAAAGCAGGCTTCTAAGAGAAAAGCCAAACTAGTCTGGGTCAGCTCGGGTGATCAGGCCATCGCCGCCATCAACCGCCTGCGCGAGATCACCACCTTCGACTATTTCGGTCACTCAAACCGTTACTGTTTCATGCTCGACTATGGCAGCAGCATCATGGCTGTGAGTCAGGCCTGGATCCACCAAGACGATCTCGGAAAAATCAAACGGCGCTCCTTTGCCAGCAATGCCAGCTGCCAGAGCTGGGGCTGTCACACCGGCGAAAGCATGTCTGCGGTCTGGAAACGCGCCCTCGGCTCCACTCTGGTGGGTGCCAAAGGGAAGACCGACTACTCTTCTCTTTCCGAAGGCAAAATGCCCGCGATCAACGGACGCTGGATCCGCTAGCTTCTGAACTCCATCCCATTTTCTCCATGACCTACCAGGAACTGAACGACCTCTACCAACTCCCCCTCTTCGGCCTCATTCAACGGGCCCGAGAGGTTCACGAACAAAACTGGCCAGCCGCCGAGGTTCAGCTTTGCACCCTCCTGTCCATCAAGACCGGAGGCTGCTCGGAAGATTGCTCTTACTGCGCCCAGTCCGCCCGATACAAAAGCGGAGTCGATGCCGAACGCCTGATGGAAAAATGTGACATCATGGAGCGGGCCAAGGCCGCCCGCGAGAGCGGCTCCACCCGCTTTTGCATGGGAGCCGCCTGGCGAGGAGTGCGGGAAGGCACCAAACGCTTTGAGCAAGTACTCGACATCATCCACGATGTTTCGGAACTCGGTATGGAGGTCTGTGTGACCTTGGGCGAGCTCGGGCCCTCCGAGGCCAAACAGCTCAAGGAAGCCGGGGTCACCGCCTACAACCACAACATCGACACCTCCCCCGAGCACTACCCCAACATCGTCACCACCCACACCTTCCAGGACCGTCTCAATACGATCCGTCACGCCCAAGACGCCGGGATGTCGATCTGCTGTGGCGGTATTCTCGGGCTCGGAGAAACTACTGAAGACCGTCTGAAAATGCTCGAGGTCATCTCCTCGTTCAACCCCCAGCCGGAGTCGGTGCCCATCAACTCCCTCATGCCCATGCCCGGGACACCGCTGGCCGAGCAAACCGGAGTCGATGTCTTCGAACTCGTAAGGATCATCGCCCTCGCCCGCCTCGCCGTGCCCAAGGCCAAGGTCCGTCTCTCCGCCGGTCGCACCCAGCTTTCCGAAGAAGCCCAAACCCTCTGCTTCTTCGCCGGAGCCAATTCCATTTTCTACGGCGACAAACTCCTTACCGCGAAGAACCCCGCCATCGAAAAAGACCTCGCTCTCATCGATCGCCTCGGCATGAAACCTCAGGAACCCAACCGCGACCTCGAAGCCCCGGAATCCGACGAATCACGCCCGGCGGAACCGCAGTTGATTTAGCCTCGTTCCGATGAATCTTCCGGAATTCCGTGTCGCCATCCAGGTCTCGATAAGCGACCAGACAATGAAAGTGACCGAAGGAGAGATCACCTTATACCAAGCTCCGATCTCGACTGCTGCCAACGGTCCGGGGTTCGAGGAAAACTCCTACAAAACACCAACTGGCAATTTTATCATTCGCGAACGAATCGGAGAAGGTGCTCCCATCCGAACTCTCTTCAAGGGGCGACGGCCGCTGTCAATCTGGCAGGGCGAAGACTGCGAAGACGGCATACTCACCCGCATTCTTTGGCTCCACGGCATCGATTCTGAAAACGCCAACACCTACTCCCGCTACATTTACTTCCACGGCACCAATGCTGAATCCGAAATCGGCATCCCGGCCTCCCATGGTTGCATTCGACTTCGGAACCGTGACATGCTCCAGCTCTTTGATCTTGCTCCCATCGGAACCCGCGTTCAGATCTCATGAACAAAATCATCGCTTTTGATTGCGACTCAACTCTTTCCGCCATTGAAGGAGTCGATGAACTCGCCCGCCTAGTCGGCCCCGAGGTCTTTCAGCGAGTGGAAGATCTCACCAATCTGGCCATGAATGGCGAGGTGGCGGTCGAGGAAATCTTCGCTCTCCGCCTCGACCTAATCCAACCCACGCATCAACAATGTCAGGAGATTGGTCAGCAGTATCTTGCTACTATCGAACCGACCGCCAAGGAAACCATCGCAGCCTTGCAAAACGATGGTTGGACCTGCCTGATCATCTCCGGCGGGTTGACTCCCTGCATCGAACCGCTCGCCCGGGAGCTTGGCATCGAACGAATCGAAGCCGTCCCGCTTCATTTCAACGATGAAGGGAATTATCTCGGCTACGACCAAGACTACCCCACCACCCGGAGCGGAGGGAAACCCGAGATCATCGCCGCCCTCCAAGAATCTCTCTCGCCCGACGTTTTTGTCATGGTCGGGGACGGGGCCAGCGACCTCGAAACCGAACCATTAGTGGACCACTTCATCGGCTTCCTCCGCTACGTCAGCCGTCCCAAGGTCGCGCAAAACAGCCCCCTCACCGCCACCTCGCTCAGCGAAATTCCCGGGCTGCTCGACTCATGTGGCCCATGACACCCCTAGGTGGGCACCAAGACTAATTCCAACAGACTTCTGACCTCACCATTAAATCGTTTCGACCTGACCTAAGAAAGAATCTCCTCTCGTTATTTTGATTTCTGAACCGTAAACGATGAGACATGCAGGTAAAATCGCTTGATAGACCTTACCCTCAATTTCGTTCTCACCGGAAGGGCGCAAATCGCTGCGAGCCGCCTCCATTTATCCAAGAGATCTTAGGAAGCCCCGCTTGTCCGTATCGCCTCTCGTGCTGAAGGCCAACTTCGTGTTGATCTCAATATCATTTGTGGAAGAAAATTCGGCCAGAAGAGAAGCTACAACATTTCCCCCACAGAAATCACGAATTCGTCGGATGAGTCGTCGCGTCCCTTCGTCGTATCCCAAAACGCAAAAGCTAGATCCAGAATCGTACCCAAGCTCAGGTATCCAATCATCCTGAAATTTATTCCTGAGCTGTCTTCACCAATCTGGTTGTCAACCTCGCAAACCCAGTCGGATCAGCTCGGCACTTTCAGCACCCGGATGGTCTTTCAAAACCCGATCAATGGCTTTCCGGGCCTCGGCCTGTTTGAAACCAAGGGCCATAAGGCCCATTTCGGCATCCCGGGCTGAGTCGCTTCGTTCGGGCCCCGGTTCCCAGGTTTCCACCACCCCAACCTTATCCTTGAGTTCCAGAATGATCCGTTCAGCGGTCTTTTTGCCTATCCCCTTCACGCCGGAAATGGCGGTGGCATCACCTTGCACGACCGCCTGCTTAAAGCCCTCAACCGACAATCCACCCAACACCGCCAACGCCATTGCCGGCCCGATTCCACTCACCCGGTCGATCAAGAGCATGAAAAGGTCCTTCTCTTCGTCGCGCGAAAACCCGTAGAGCGTCAGCGAATTCTCACGGACGTGTTGGTAGATCCGGAGGTCGACCGGATCCCCCTCCAGCGGATTGATCTGGTCATAGACCGAAAGCGGCAAATGAACCAGATAGCCGACCCCTCCGGTTCCCACCACAATTCGTCCCGGCAGAGCTTCCCAAACTTCCCCTTTCAATCGTGCAATCACTCCTGATTCGTAGGAGCCTCACCCCAAATTTCAACGCAGAACTCTTATATTAACGAGGGAAGGCGACGGTTTTATTAAGTTTTCCTAACTTATTTCTTTACTAAATTTTTAAATTTCACATTCTTTCCCGCTTTTTTCAGTCGCCTTTCTAAATACCTCCTGCTATCCTAGCGGCGTTATGGCAACTACTAAACGGACGCGTTTCTCCCGTAGACTCCCCGATCATGTCACCGATGAACTGGTGAATGTGCTGAGTTCCGACCCGAAACTTTTCGGGTTCAACGAGCTTTTTGAGGACGTCTACGAGAGATTGAAGGAGCGTAATGCAGTGAGTGGCGGCGAGGAAATGCTTCGCCTTCGCGCCTACGAGAAACTGCAAAATCTGGTAACCCGTGGACTGGTCGAGAAAGACGGAAAGGAATATCGCGGACTCGAGCGCATTCAGGAAGCGCACAGTGACAACCTTGCTCAGCAGGAAGCTTAAAGAGTCTTCTGCTGCGACAAGAAGTCGCGTAAACAAAAGCTGGATTTTCCAGCAACCAAACCTTTAATGACTCGCGTTCGACCGACGCGGGTCATTGCTTTTCTGGCAGGGGCGTCTAAGCTTGGGAAGAACGCTTTGCCAAATTCTCACGATCATGCTCTCCGACTACCTTCCGGTCATCCTGCAAGCCCTTGCCGCCATTGGATTCGCTGCAGCCGCCCTCGGCCTCAGTGTCCTTCTGGGTAAAAAAGGCCGTCACAACGAAAGCAAAGAGACGCCCTACGAATGCGGCATGCTTCCTATCGGCGACGGTGCCCCTCGCTTCAGTGTAAAGTTTTACCTCGTCGCGATGCTCTTCGTCATCTTCGACATCGAAGTCGTCTTCATGTATCCATGGGCGGTTAGCTTCGCAGACCTTGTCCGCGAAAATTCCATGATTCTCTGGAGTATGGCCGGATTCGCCGGCCTTCTTACGGTGGCCTACGTTTACGCGCTCAAAAAAGGAGCCCTGAACTGGAAGTCCTGAGCGGCTTTCGTTCTTCTAGATTTTTTTCCACGCCCCGCTCTATACAAGGCGGAGTTTTCACCCTAAGACCCCCCCATGTTCGCTGGTACCTTCACCGCCCTGATCACCCCCTTTCACAATGGCTCACTCGACCACGAAGCCTTCAAGGCCTTGATCGATCGTCAGGTCGCCGCAGGAATCACCGGCATCGTGCCCGTTGGAACCACCGGCGAATCCCCCACCCTCGATGCCAACGAGCACCTCGAGGTCATCCGGGCTGCTGTTGAGTATGCCGACAAACGCCTCCTCGTGGTGGCCGGAAGTGGCGCCAACTCGACTGTAGAGGCCATCCACCTCACGGAAGCGGCCGAGAAAGCCGGGGCAGACGCTTCCCTCCAAGTCTGTCCCTACTACAACAAACCTTCGCAGGAAGGCCTTTACCAACACTACAAGACCATTGCGTCGAGCACCGGCCTTCCAATCATGCTCTACTCGATCCCCGGGCGTTCGGTCATCGAAATCAGCATCGAAACGATCGCCCGGCTCGCCAACGATTGTCCCAACATCAAAGCCAACAAGGAAGCCGGCGGGTCGGTCGACCGGATCAACCAGCTGATTCAGGCCGTCCCCGAAGACTTCCAGATCCTCTCCGGCGATGATCCCCTCACCCTACCTTTCATGTCCTGTGGAGCAGTTGGACTCGTCAGCGTGGCCTCCAATCTCATCCCCGAGGTCATGGCCAGTCTGGTCAGCCGCTGCCTCGAAGGGGAATTCGCCGAAGCCCTTGAGCTTCAAAAACGCTACTATCCGCTTCTTTCCGGCTTGATGGGGCTCGATACCAATCCGGTTCCGATCAAGTCAGCGGTTGCGATGCAAGGTCACTGCACCGACGAACTTCGACTTCCTCTGGTCAATCTATCCCAGGAAAAGAGCGTCGCCTTACGCGCTCTGCTTGAGCGATACGCTCTTCTCTAGTCTAGCGAAGCCCATTCTTCGGGCCCAATTTACTGCGATGAAAGTCTCCCGCCTTCCCGATGGCTCACCCGAGATTTTCCATACCCTTCAAGGTGAAGGCCCTAGCCTCGGAGCCCCAGCGGTTTTTCTTCGCCTGTCCCTTTGCAACCTTCACTGTCATTGGTGCGACACCCCCTACACCTGGAATTGGGAAAAGACCCCCTGGAAGCACCAGGACACGATCAAGTTTTCCAAAGCCGAACAAATCATCGAGATCACGCCTGATAAACTCAGCCCTCTCATTTCCCGTCACCAATGCGACCGACTCGTTCTCACCGGTGGAGAGCCCCTCCTTCAACAGGAGGAGCTGACCACTCTCATTCGGCGCCTTCCGGAGATTTCCTTCATTGAGGTCGAAACCAATGGCACCCGGATTCCAAACGACGAATTTATTTCACTTCCGACTCAATTCAACGTTTCTCCCAAGCTCTCAAACTCCGGCGTGGACGAGAAACTACGTCTCAATTCGGATGCACTCGCCCTCTTTTCCTCGCATCCTAACGCCGTCTTCAAGTTTGTGGTCTGCAATCAAGCGAATCTCTACGAGGTCCTCTCCCTCCAAGATGAATACTCCATCCCATCAGGCCGGATCTTCCTCATGCCCGAAGGCCGTGATCCGGAAACCCTCCGCGAGCGATCTCTCTGGCTGGCTGACATTTGCCGCGAACAGGGCTACCGCTTTTCTCCCCGCCTTCACGTGCTTCTCTGGGGAAATGAACGAGCGAAGTAGGTGGTCGCCTTCTTTTCATCACCATAAGATGCTTCGGGCTCATGCAAACCAACCAATGACTGGCACTCTCTCTGCCCGGTCTCTCGAATTCTCGAGATTTTGGGTGATAAATGGTCTCTCCTTGTCATTCGGGACCTTTCTGGGGCGATCACGCTTCAAGGAGTTCATGGCTTCGCCTGAAGGAATCCCCACCAACATCCTGACCGACCGCTTGCAAAAACTCACCGAACACGGACTGATCGAAAAAAAGCCGGTTGCGGAGGGTGCCAAACGACTCGTCTACTACCTAACTCCCAAGGGAAAGGCGCTCCGACCCACACTTCAAGCCATGGTGGACTGGAGCCTCAAGTATGAGGCTGGAACTTAAGTCCTTCAGAGCAATGACCAAAATTCATCTCCCATTCATTTTTCGCTGCAACTTTTCCTGATTTGGCGTGTTTACTATTTCGAGCAAAACGTATCATGAACTCCCCTCCCGGAAAAAAACCAAAATCCCAGTCGGATTTTGACCCCGCTCTCGACAACGATGCGGTCTGGAGTCTTCTCGATAAGGCTTCGCACGTCGAGGTTGCCCCTTGTTTTACCGATGACACCCTCCGCCGGGTGCGACTGGAGTCGGAGTTCCGCACCCCGTGGTGGAATGCGCTGCTAGCCCCCAAACCCGTGATTGCAACCCTGGCCACCGCCGCAGCCACCGTGATCATTGTTTTTTCTCTCCCCAATCAGTCCCCGGAAGTCGTCGATCCTGTGGCCGATGTTTCCAATACCATTCCTGCCGAAGACTGGCAGAATCTTGAAGATACTCTGGCCCAAGAGCTTCTATTCGGGGTGGCGGAGGATCCCTCGCTCCTTTCCGACGAAGAAATCGTTGCTCTCCTTTACTAACCGCTTCCAATGAAATTCGCCCTCTCTCTCATCCTCTGCGTGGCCGGTGCCTGCGCCAAAACACTTCCTCTCGAAGTCGTTCGGAACACCGCCCGCGAACTCGACGAAGTCCTCGTCGCAGGACAGAAAGCCAAGAAACTGACCCCAAATCCGATCGTTGATGACGCCACCTTCCTGCGTCGCAGCTACCTCAATATCATCGGCCGCCTTCCGACCCACGACGAATCGCGCGACTTTTTGGATTCCACCGACAAGAACAAGCGGACCCGTCTCGTCGACTCCCTGGTCGATTCCCCGGGCTTCAATTCGCGGCTCTTCAATTTCTGGAGCGACCTCCTCCGCGTGCAAACCCAAAGCGAAAGCCACGGACTCGGTTGGCACGTTTGGTTGAAAAAGGCAGTTGAGGCTAATGTCCCCTACGACAAGATGGTTGAAGCGATGCTCGCCTCCGATGGCCATGCCGCTCGGAATCCTGCCGTGGGATACTATCTCCGCGACCGAGGAATGCTCCTCGACAACATCAGCAACACTGTCGAGGTGTTCCTGGGCCAGCAAATCGGTTGCGCCCAATGTCACGATCATCCTTTCGATGACACCACTCAGATGGAATACTACCAACTGGCAGCTTTCCTTGGAGGAACTGAGTATCGCTTCGATGAAGGGCGCGAGAAGATCAAGGAAGCAATGGGCTTTGACGGACGTCAGATGGATCTTTCCAAGAAGCGCATCGCTAAGATGACCAAGGAAGAACGGCGGAAGTACTTCGCCGAGATGAAAAAGAAGGCCAACCAAAAGAAAGGCGAAGCCAGATCACTCGGAATCGTGATGCGTTACCACCAACGCAATGCTATCAGCGAAAATCCGAGTAAGGAACTCAAACTTCCAAAGGACTATGCCTACGACGACGGCAAACCCGGGGATGTCGTGCAACCCGGCTTCCTCTTCGGACTGGAAACCAAGGATGTTCCGCCCGAAAAGCGCCGCGACTACTTCGCCAAGTGGGTCACCTCGCCAAAAAACCCCTACTTCACCAAAGTCATTGCCAATCGCATGTGGGAGTATGTTTTCGGATACGGTCTCGTAGCCAACCCCAGCGATTGGAGCAACTCACCCGATCCGCTCTACCCCGAAATGGTGAACATTCTCGAGCAAGCCATGCTCGCCTCGGAATACGATCTCAAGCAATTCCTGCGCATCCTCTTCCACACCCGCCTCTTCCAACGCGAAGTGACCGTTGAAGAGCCTGCCCAAGGCTTCTCCTTCGACTTCCGTGGACCGGTCCTTCGCCGCCTGAGCGCCGAAGAGCTCCGCGATTCTTTCGTTACACTCGCTTCCGGAAACGTTGACTCGAACACCAACGGAGCAATGGAGGAGAGCTGGAACGAATACGTAGAATCCTTCGACTTCCTGATGAGCACCAACAAAAAGCAACTCAAGGAAATCAGCGTGGCCGTAACCGAAGCCGAAAAGAAACGCCGTGAATTGCAAAAAGAGCTCTCCATACTACGGACTAGGGCCCAGACCGCCCGTAACAACGGGAACTTGGATAAGGCCCGCGAGATCTTTATCGAGATTCGCGACGTGCAGCGCAAATACGGCAAGAAGTATCAAGCCGGCCAAATCGCCACCCAAAGCGAAGCCACCCAAAAAGCCAGCGTGGCTCTGATGCGACGCATCCGTGCCGGTCGCCCCGACCTTCCCGAATACCGGATGCGGGCCTCCGAACTCCCGGTTCCCGCTCGCGGGGGATCTTTCATCGCTGAGTTTGGTGGATCAGATGCGGAAAGTCCCCTGTCAGCAAACACCGAGGCTACCGTTCCACAAACCCTGCGACTTCTCAACGGACTCGAGACGGGCCTGCTGACCAACAAAAAGAATGCCTTCGCCCGCTCCCTCACGGCCATTGACTCACCTGCCAAGCGACTCGATCACCTCTTCCTCAGCCTCTACTCGGCTTATCCGACCAAAAAGGAAAAGAAGGCCTTCCTTCCAGAAGTCCGAACCACCGAGTCAACCGTCACCTTTGCCAGGGCCATGCTCACCTCCAACCGCTTCCTCTTTGTCCAATGAATCCCTTTAACCAACTCGACGAATCTTCCCGCCGCGAATTTCTCGCGAATACAGCCCGCACTGCCTTCGGCGTCACCCTTGGCGGAGCTTCGGCTTCTTGGTTCTCATCCGCAGAAGCAGCCGAAGCCATCGCAAAATCCAAGGGGAAAGCCAAAAACGTCATCTATCTCTACATGGCGGGTGGCATGACCCACATCGATACCTTCGACCCCAAGCCGGAGGCACCAGTCGAGTATCGGGGTCCCATCAAGGCGATCGGAACCAACGTGGATGGCATCCAACTCGGACAACACTTCGAGCGCACTGCCAAGCACGCCGACAAGATGGCGATCGTTCGCTCGATGAGCTCCACCCAGGGAGCGCATGCCCAAGGCAACTACCACATTCACACCGCCTACACCAAGCGGGCCTCAATCACCCACCCGACTCTGGGCTCTTGGGCGAACAAGCTCGACCCCTCGCGTCTCGCCGGCACCCTTCCTCCCTACGTCACCGTTCACGCCGGCAACAACCATCCAGGCGCTGGATTCTTCGAGCCGAACGTTGCTCCCCTGCCCATTGGGGATGCCGAGAAAGGACTTCAAAATTCCAAGCGCCGTAGTGGCGTTTCGGAGTCCCACTTCAACCGCCAAATCGCTCTCCGCAGCAAGCTGGATTCGGACTTCTCGTCTCGCTTCAACAAAGGCCAGCGAAACGTCCGGGCCTACGAGGAAATGTTCTCCTCGGCCGTGAACCTGATGAAGTCCAGGGACCTTGAAGCCTTTGATCTTTCGAAGGAATCCAAGGATGCTCACGCCGCTTACGGAGCAGACAAATTTGGCAAGGGGGTGCTTCTCGCCCGCCGCCTCGTCGAACACGGGGTTCGCTTTGTCGAAGTCCAGCTCGGTGGATTTGACTGGCACTCCGACAACTTCGTGAAAGCCGATGAAAAGCTCCCCATTCTCGATCAGGCATACGCCGCTCTTTTGAGTGACCTGAAGCAACGGGGGCTCCTCGAGAGCACCCTCGTGGTAATCGCTACCGAATTCGGCCGCACGCCAAAAATCGATGACGATGCCGGACGAAACCACTTCCCCAAGGCGTTCTCCTTCGTCCTCGCCGGAGCCGGCATCAAAGGAGGCACCGTTTACGGCAAGACCGACGAGACAGCTTCGAATGTCATCACTGAAAAGACCTCGGCCGCCGATTTCAACGCCACCATCGCCTCGGCCATGGGACTGCAACACGACCAGGTGCTCTTCTCGCCCAGCAAGCGGCCTTTCAAGATGGGCGGCAAGACGGGCCAACCGATCACGGATATTCTCGCGTAACCCCTTCCGGTTTTCGTAGGAACTTGTTCACGCCTCCCGCCCGGGAGGCGTTTTTGCGTCCGGATTTCCCAATCCAAGAAAATCTTCCCACTGAACACTTGGGCGAACGACAGTTTCTCCCTAGTCTCGCGTCTACATGGCAGGAGAGAAAAAGCTCACCCCAATGATGGCCCAATACATGGCCATGCGTCGCTCCCTGCCTGAAGATATCCTCCTACTCTATCGGCTTGGTGATTTCTACGAGATGTTTTTCGAGGACGCCAAATCCGCCGCGTCCATCCTCAACGTTGCCCTCACCAAGCGAAACGACATCCCGATGTGTGGCGTCCCCCATCATGCCGCACAAGGATATATCGCCAAGCTCATCAAGGCGGGCAAGAGGGTAGCGATCGCCGAACAAACCTCCGACCCACAACCGGGCAAAATCGTGGAACGCGAAATCGCCCAGATCATCTCCGCTTCTACCGTCGACGACCTCGCTCTCCTCGATGACACCCGTCACAACTACCTCGCGGCCGTCTTCCTGGGTGGCACCGCCAAGAAGCCCTGCCTCGGACTCGCCTGCGTCGACCACACCACCGGAGAATTCACGGTGGCCGAATTCTCCGACCGACAACAAATGGAAGATGAACTGGCTCGGCTCTCTCCCTCCGAACTCCTCATTCCCGACGACCAGGCCCGCGAGCTTGGCGACCTCGGAGGTTCCCTTCCCTACGATTCCTACGCCTTCCTTTCCGACCAAGCCCTTCACACACTTCGCGATCAATTCAAGGTGCAGTCCCTCGATGGCTTCGGTTGCGCCGGAATGACCTCCGCCCTGTCTGCCGCCGGCGGAGCCCTTCACTATCTCACCTACCAACTCCGCCGGAATTGCAACCATCTCAAAGGGCTTAAGGTCCGATACAGTGCCGACCATGTTCTCATCGACGCAGCTTCACAGTTGAACCTCGACCTTGTGGAGTCCCGGTCCGGGAAACAGCACACCCTTTTGGGAGTTCTCGACCGCACCTCCACGCCAATGGGCGCACGCAAATTGCGGGACTGGATTCTTCATCCCCTCCGCGATCTCCAAACGCTGACCGCCCGTCAAGATCTTGTCGAATCCCTGCTCGCCGAACCCTATCTCCTGACCAAGCTCCGCGAATCACTGAAAAGTATTCGCGACATCGAACGGACCACCGGCCGTCTGTCCCAAGGATCCGGCAACGCGCGCGACCTCAAATCCCTCCAGCTTTCCCTCGAAAAGATTCCCGACCTGAAAACCGACCTCTCGGCAGTTGCCGAAACATCGGGCCTTCATGGCCAGCTGCTTTCGCAAATTCAGGAATTTCCCGACCTCGTTGACCTTCTTAAGGGTGCTCTCGTTGACGAACCACCAGCCCAGATCCGGGACGGTGGTCTCATTCGCGATGGACACTCCGCGGCGCTCGACGAACTCCGCGATGCCTCACGATCCGGCAAACAATGGATTGCCGAACTCCAGCAATCGGAACGTGAGCGGACCGGCATCGACACCCTGAAGATCAAATTCAACAACGTCTTCGGCTACTTCATCGAAATCACCAAAGCGAAAGCCGGCCAAGCTCCCGATGACTACCAGCGTAAACAAACGATGGCCAATGCCGAGCGTTTCATCACTCCCGAACTCAAGGAGGTGGAAGGCAAGGTTCTGGGCGCCGACGACCGCGCGAAGGCTCTGGAATACGAGGAATTCTTGAAGCTGCGAAGCGCCATCGCCGAACATCTCATTCCGCTGCAACAAACCGCCGACGCGCTCGCCACCCTCGACGTCCTGATCTCGTTCGCCGAAACCGCTCAACTTTATCATCACACCAGGCCAATCCTTGACGACTCACGCCACCTCCAAATTGTCAATGGACGTCACCCGGTGCTCGAACAAACCCTCATTGAGGAAAAATTCGTCCCGAACGACACTCTAATCGATCCCACCAACTCTCTTTTGCAGATTCTCACCGGCCCCAACATGGCGGGAAAATCCACCTACATCCGGCAGATCGCACTCATTGCCCTGATGGCCCAGATCGGAGCGTACGTTCCGGCCGAACACGCCCACCTTGGTTTGACCGACCGCATCTTTTGCCGGGTCGGAGCATCCGATGACCTCGCCAAAGGGCAATCGACCTTCATGGTGGAGATGAACGAAACATCCCTCATCGTCAACAACGCCACCGAAAGATCACTGGTGATCCTCGATGAAATTGGACGCGGGACCGCCACCTTCGATGGCCTTTCCATCGCTTGGTCGGTCGCCGAACACCTGCACGATGAAGTACGATGCCGTACTTTATTTGCCACTCATTATCACGAGCTCTGCGCCCTCTCGGATTCCCGAGAGGCCGTAGCCAACTTCAATGTCGCCGTCCGGGAATGGAACGATGATATCATTTTTCTGCGTAAAATCCTGCCCGGCCAGGCCGACAAGTCATACGGAATTCAGGTCGCCCGCCTCGCCGGTCTTCCCAAGAACATTCTCGACCGCGCCAAGGAGATTCTCAGCCACCTTGAGATGACTTCCTCAAAACCAAGCAAGAGGGAGAAAACTCCAAAGGCCAAAAACGCCCTACCTGAGGCAAACTCCCCGCAACTCGACCTTTTCGACTAATCCTATTCGAGCTCTTTTGACCGTAGAAACCACCAATTAACTGATTAACGAGCCCCTATCCAATCCATGACAATCAGATTTCTCGTATTTCTTGCCACGGCCCTTTTGCTACCTGGCAAAACCAAGCCGAACATTCTCTACATCATGTCGGATGACCACGCTGCCCAAGGAATCTCAGCCTATGGCAGTCGGCTGGCCAGAGTCGCACCGACCCCTGCCATCGATCGCCTCGCCAAGGAAGGGGCTCTTTTCAGGAACGCCTTTTGCACCAACGCGATCTGCTCTCCTTCCCGTGCCTGTGTGCTGACTGGCCAGTACAATCACACCAATGGAGCCTTCGATCTCGCCGGTCGCGTTCCCCCGGGCAAACAAACTTTGGCCATCGAATTTGGAAAAGCAGGTTACCACACCGCGATGATTGGAAAGTGGCACCTCAAGGATGAGCCCGCCGACTTTCACCATTACTCGGTGCTCGCCGGTCAGGGGTCCTATTTTAATCCTGAGTTCCGCGTTCGCGGCGACAAGCCATGGAAGAAAAACACCATCAAATTCGAGGGCAAACACTCCACCGACGCCATCACTGATCTCACTCTCGATTGGCTGAAGGAAGGCTGGGACCAAAAGAAGCCGTTTTTTCTCATGCATCACTACAAGGCTCCCCACGACTACTTTGAGAACGCTCCTCGATATGAGAAATTCCTGAAGGACGTGGATATCCCTGAGCCTTCGACCCTGTGGAAGCGGGATCCAAAGTGGGGGTCGCTCGCCACCCGAGGTTACCGGGACGAATTGATCCCACATATCGGCACTTCAAACGGGGCGCGAAACCCCCGCCGCAATTACCTTAGTGATCTTCCCAAGCGCTTCCCGGCTGAGTTTCCCAAGAACTTCGATCCCAAAAATCATAGCGATGAGGAAAACACCCGCATGGCCTACAATGCCTACTTGAAGAAGTTTCTGCGTTGTGTGCGCGGTATCGACGACAACCTCGCGCGTCTTTTCAAACACCTCGAAGACACCAGTCAGATGGACAACACCGTCATCATCTACACCGGTGATCAGGGATTCATGCTCGGGGAACACGATTTTCAGGATAAACGATGGATGTATGAGGAATCCCAGCGCATGCCTCTCCTCGTTCGCTACCCGCCATCAATCAAAGCAGGAACGGTGATCGACAGCTGTGTCGAAAACGTCGACTTCGGCCCGACCATGCTGGACTTTGCAGGCATCAAGATTCCCGCCTCAATGCAGGGTGATTCATTCAAGGGACATCTGGAGACCGGCATGGAGCCCGAAGGTTGGAAGGAAACCGCCTACTACCGTTACTGGATGCACATGGTTCACCACGACAACCCGGCCCATGTCGGCATTCGCACCAAAACCCACAAGCTCATCTACTTTTATGGCTGCAACTACGATGGTGGCTATCAAACCCCTCCCGGATGGGAACTCTACGATCTGATCAACGACCCGCACGAAACGGTGAACCTTTACGATGACCCGGCGCATTCCGATCTCGTTGCCAAGCTCAAACGACAGCTTGCTGACACACGCAAGCGGGTGGGAGATGATGGCTCGCACTTTCCGGCGGCCGAGAGAGTCATCCAGGAATTTTGGGACTATGACGCCAAGGATCGCAAAAAAGCCGAGATGATCTCACGGAAGTTCCTCCTTCGTCGCGAGGCTGAACTGAAAACCGGCAAACGAGGCCTTCCCACCCACAAAGGGTTCACCAACGAGAGTTATCCGGAACAACCCGAGTAATACTCACCACAGGGACCGGACTCCCCGGATCAAATTATCATCGCCACATCCCATTGACTTCGCCAAGCTCAGTGGAATGAGAACTGTTGCGGTCACCGCGCCTGGCCAGGTCGAAATTATCGACACCCCAAAACCCACACCCGGTCCTTATCAAGCCCTTGTCCGGACCGAGTTCGCCTGCGTATGCAACAGCACCGACAGCGAATTGGTTCACGGACGATTTCCCGGCATGGAGGACGCTTTCCCTTTTGCTCTCGGGCATGAAAGCGTTGGGATGGTCGAGGAAATCGGGGCCAAGGTCCGTAACTTTAAAATTGGCTCGCGAGCCGTCAGCGGACTCCTGTTTGACTTACAGGACGAAAAAATCAACAGCGGCTGGGGCGGTTTCTGTGATTACGTTCTCGCCAACGACCATGAAGCGATGGTCGCAAACGGAGTGGCTGACGAGGAACACGGCTGGTTCGAATGCTACGAAATCCAGACCCCTCTCGACGACGATATCCCTCCCGAAGAGGCAGTTCTTCTTTGCACCTGGCGCGAAGTTCTCGGCGCCTTCCGCGACTTTCACCTCAAACCCGGTGACGACGTCCTCATCATTGGCGGCGGCCCGGTCGGACTCAGCTTCGTCAAACTCGGCCGCCTCTTCGGTCTAGGCTGGATTGGCCTGGTCGATCGTCACCCCGAGAAGCGGGCCCTTGCCGAAGAATTCGGGGCCTCGGCCACCTTCGATCGTGATAGTCCCAAGCTCCCAGAGCTTCCCCGATCCCGCGGCAAGCTGGACGCGGTCATCGATGCGGTGGGCAAACCCGAGATCATCAACACCAGCCTTCCCCTCATCAAACGAGGTGGTTCGATCGGCGTGTATGGAGTCTATGCTAACGTAAAGGAGTTTACCGTCAGCAACGCCTCAGCTGACTTCAACTATAATCTCTATATCCACCAGTGGCCGACTCGCCTTTACGAAAAGGAGGCCCAAGTCCCGCTCTGCGACTGGATGAGAGAGGGAAAACTCTCCGCCTCTGAATTCATCACGCATCGCTTCTCCATCAATGACATCTCGACCGCCCTGGCCACCGTGCAGGAACGAAAAGTTATCAAAGCTCTCCTCGAATACTAAATGAGAAATAAGTAGGACTTTTCCGCCATGGCTTCATCAAGGCGCGGTGAGGCCTTTCTTGACCATTTCCTTCTTGGACAATCTTGGTCTCACTCTCGCCGGAGTTGGCAGCCCAGTCGTGCGGTCAAACTCATCCGCGGTCCTCAGTTTAGGGACTCGATCACCTGTTTCCTGAATCCACCGATCAAGAGCTCCGCGCAGTTCCTTCAACACGCCCTGATACTTGGGATCATTGATGAGATTCTTCGTTTCATGAGGATCTCTCGCACTATGGTAAAGCTCCTCCTTCGGACGCGGCTTCACGAAGTAAACCGACTGGGCTTCCGACAACTCTCCCCTTTCGTGCATTTTGATCATCGCTTGAAACGTCGGCGAGCGAACTCCATCCGCTGATGGCGTCAACGGAAGGTCAGGGTATCCGTTGCGGATGTATTTGAACTCCTCGTTTCGTGCCGCCCTAGCGTGAGCTTCATAGTCATGCCAGTTCTGTTCGGCAAAGATCACTTGGCGGACTTTCTGCGTCGGGTCCTTCAGAATGGGTAAAACGCTTTTCCCCTGAAAGGTCTGGCCCGCTTCCGCTCCAGCCATCTTCAAAAAAGTTGGAGCCAAATCGATCATGCTCACAAGACTCCTGGTTACGCCACCGGCTTTTACCATATCAGGCCAGCGCACAATGAAAGGGGTGCGAATTCCGGAATCATAGATCGTTGTCTTGTCCCGGGGAAACGGGCGCCCGTTGTCGGACATAAACACAATCATCGTTTCCTCCGCGATTTTCTGGCGATCCAACTCAGCCATCACCAAACCCACATACTTGTCCAACCGCCTGATCTCATCGTAGTAGAGCGCGTAATCCCGGCGAACCTCCGGGGTATCCAGATGGTAGGGGGCAATCCTGACCTTTGAAAGGGGCGTCGGATTCTCGATGATGTTTTCGTGATAAGGACGATGGGGATCCAGCGCCGCCAACCACAAAAAGAACGGCTTCTTCTTGGGGCGTTCCCTCAACAATGGCACCCACTCCGTGCATCCCGACTGGGCTTCGCCTTCCATCGTTTCGACAAACTTCCCCTTTTGCCCCTCCTTGCCAGCCGGAAGCTGAAACCCCGAAGTGTCGGTCTCCCGGATTTCATCAAAGCGATCTCTCGCTGCCTCGCCAAGGTGCCATTTCCCGGCCGCAGCGGTCCAATACCCGGCTTTTCGCAACTTCTCAACAAAGGTCACCTGTTCCTTCGGTAAAGGCCAGTGCAGCTCTTCCGCATCCGTATTGTGAGGATAACGCCCGGTGATGATCGAGCATCGCGACGGTGAGCACGAAGATGCGGTGAGGTAAGCGTTGTGAAAGAGCAACCCACCCTTGGCCAAACGATCGATATTGGGCGTCGCAATATTGGGGTTTCCATAAACCGCAGAATCATTCCACGCCATGTCATCCGCGATGATCAGGATGATGTTGGGAGGTTTCGCGCTGAGCGGAAAAACAACGAACAGAGAGAGAAGGACCTTGGCGAAATTCACGAGCGACAAACTAGATCACCCGCTCAAAAATCTCAATGCTACAACACTCTTCTTTCTGGTCATTCCGAACGATCCGATAAAGCTAGTCAAATGCTTCTGAAATCCCTCCTGATCATTGCACTTTCCTCAACACTCTCCGCCACGCCTCACAATGTTCTCTTCATCGCGGTCGACGATCTCGCTTCTTCACTGGGATGCTACGGCAATCTCATTGTGAAAACGCCCAATATTGATCGTCTGGCCGCCCGGGGAGTTCGCTTTGATCACGCCTACAACCAACTCCCGCTCTGCAATCCCAGTCGCGCCTCAGTCATGACCGGACTGCGTCCCGACCAGATCAAAGTCTACGATCTCGATGCCCACTTTCGAGACACCGTTCCTGACGTTATCACCTTGTCGCAACGATTCATTAAAGAAGGTTACTTTGTCGGCCGTACCGGGAAGATCTACCACTACAACGTCCCGGCCAGTATCGGCACGGACGGCTTCGATGACCCTCCGTCGTGGCAGAAAACAGTGAACCCAAAAGGTCGTGACAAAACAGACGAACATCTCGTTTTCAATGCCGAACCCGCCCGAAAGATCAGCGGCACTCTCAGTTGGCTCGCTGCCGGAGGCGAAGATGAGGAACAAACCGACGGGATGGTTGCCACCGAAGCCATCAAGATGATGAATGAAAAAAAGAACAAACCCTTCTTCATCGCAGCGGGCTTTTTCCGACCCCACTCGCCCTTCATTGCTCCGAAAAAGTATTTCGAAATGTATCCTCTCGATTCAATTCAACTCCCTTATGCGCCCGAAGGTGACCGGGATGACATCCCCACCGCAGCTTTCGCGCACAACAATCCCATCCCGCACTACAACATCAGCACACTCAATTGCCGGAAAGCCCTTCAGGCCTACTTCGCTTGCGTTTCTTTCATCGACGCTCAGGTGGGCCGGATGCTCGACGAAATCGACCGCCTGAAACTCGCCGACAATACGATTGTCGTGTTATGGAGCGACCACGGCTACCACCTAGGAGAGCATAATGGCATTTGGCAAAAGCGCACCATGTTTGAGCAAGGCACCCGGACTCCCCTGATCATCAGATCTCCAGACATGTCTGGCAATGGTCAAAGCTGCTCGCGTATTGTCGAGTTTGTCGACATCTACCCCACCGTTCTCGACCTGGCCGGACACCTGATCCCGACCGGATTGGCCGGGCGAAGTCTCAAACCTCTCCTCCAGGATCCGCTGGCCGAATGGAATGGAGTCGCCATCAGCCAGATTCTCCGACCGGCCGACAAGCGCCTCAAAAATCCGGTGATGGGACGAAGCGTCCGAACCCATCGATGGCGATATACTGAATGGGCCGAAGGAAGAGAGGGTATCGAACTCTACGATCACGCCAACGATCCCATGGAATTCAACAATCTCGCGTTCACGCCAGATGCCGAAACCAAAACTGTGATTGAAATCCTAAAACGGGAATTCAAAGGAAAAGCCTCTGGAAAGGTCCCAAAATCCCCGGTGAATCCTTCCCGGTTGTAGTGGAAAAAGGTCATCGATGGCTCTAGCCGGCGCCCTCGATCACGTATGGAGATATCAGGCAAAACTGTCACTTTTTCGTTGCTTAGAAGGGCATCCCCCCTATGCTTATTGTCTGACATTAAGTGCCGGTGCATTAACCCTCTAGAAACCCTGTTTTGAAAGCACACATTACATCGATTATCGCAGCCGGCTTTGCCGCGTCTTCTGTTCAAGCCAGCCTCTGGGTCGACTTCAACTCAGGAAGCCAGGACGGAGGACCGGAGCTCGAGCCTGGCTATCAGGCCTTTACCAGAGATCATGAGAACAACTCCGCGGCAACCCCGTTTCCAGGGCTCCAAGATGGCAGTGACTTCGATGAAGATTTCACCACCAACTTTGCCGGCACCCCGAGCGTAAATCTTTCTGTAGCTTGGCCTAATACTACCGACGTCAGAGTCAGACAAAGTATCAACCGCACTTCAAGTGGCGGCGCCGGTGGAGGCTTCGATAGTTCATGGACCGATGTGACCGGGCTAGCCCTAGTCACTGATTTCCTTGGGATCGACACCCGGACCGGAAACGGTGGACTGGGCAACTGGGACGGAACCACGGGAACCCCGACTTACATGACCCTGACTCTTTCAGGACTTGGGGCTGGGATCTACAACTGGACTTCGTTCCACCACGACACCGAGCATGTTCACGGGGACTTTGCGGTCTGGGTCGATACCGGTTCGGGGTTCGTCCAACTCGCCGACGGTGTCTCGACCGATGGCACAGCAGCCGGCAACCCTGATTCGGGAGCTACCGTCTCTGACTTCGCGGGCATGGCTGCGGCCGGATCGATTTACAGCACAAGCTTCACTGCCAACGGAACAGACGACGTCACCATTCGTTTCGCTCCTTACGCCCAAACCGCAGTGCACCGACAGATTTTTGGCGTCAACGGATTCCAGCTTGAGCAGATCCCGGAGCCGTCAACTGGACTGCTCTCACTACTCGGTGTTGCCATGATGTTCCGCCGTCGCCGATAGGGTATCACTTAGGAAAATCACACCAAAGCCCTCCCTCGCCGGAGGGCTTTTTTGTTTCTGGCAGCAGTTATTGGGAAACTTTCTCTTCTTTGGTCACATCCTTTTCCCAATCCTCAATCAACTGGAGCAAGCGCTGCGCCTGATCGGGTGCTTTTTCCGAGAGATCGATAGTTTCCCCTCGGTCTTTCGACAGGTCAAAGAGCATGGCTTTCTTTCCCTTTTGACGGAGGAGCTTCCACTTTCCGTCCCGAACAGCCACGTGGCCTTTGAACCTCCAGAAGAGTGGCTCTCGCTTCGTCTCTTTTCCTTTCAGAATCCCGGTCACATCACGTCCATCCAATCCTTCGACAGCCTTTCCTTCAGCCATTGCAATGAAAGTAGGCATTAAATCCATGGTCATGATGGGAGTGCTGCACTCGCTTCCTTTGGGAAGAACGCTGGGCCAGTTGAAGATTCCCGGCACCCGGTGACCTCCTTCAAAGAGCTGCCCCTTTCGACCTCGCAAGTCGACCGGTGAGACTGTCATCGCCGGTCCATTGTCGGAACAAAAGACCAGCAAGGTGTTTTCACGCAGCTTCAATTCGTCGAGCTTTGCCACAATTCTGCCAACCCCTTCATCCATGATCTCAACCATCCTGGCATAAACCGCCGGACGGTCGACTTTAGGTTGTGGAGCCCTTTTCCCCTTTCCATCCCGTACCTCCCGGAATCCCGGAGTGTCACGATCCTGAATCGGATAGTGAGGGGCCCCATGATGGAGAACCAACAGAAAGGGTTCCGCTTTCTTCCGCTCGATGAAGCCCAGGGCATCCTCGGTGATCAAGTCGGTGATGTAGCCCTTTTCATCCTCCTTTTTATCCTGCTTCCACCAATCAAAGAAGCCTTCCTGGTCGATGTGATTGTGGTAGTCAACATTCCCGGAGACAAAGCCTTCGAATTCATCGAATCCCTGCTTTACCGGACCGAATTTTCTATCGTAACCCAGATGCCACTTCCCAAAAAGAGCGGTGGCATATCCCAGTTCCTTCATGGCCTCAGCCATCGTTTTCTCCTCGAGCCCCAGCCCGACTTCGCGATGACTTTTCGCGGTGATGACCCCTTCCACCCCACTCCTCTGCTGATAGCGCCCCGTCATTAAGGCTGCGCGTGTGGGGGAGCAAACAGCTCCGTTGGAATGAAAATCCGTGCATTTCACGCCGCTGGCCGCAAGGGCATCAAGGTGAGGGGTCTTGATGACCTTGTTCCCGTAGCAGGAAAGACCTCCGTATCCGAGATCGTCGGCCATGATGAAAATGATATTGGGTTTTCCAAATACTTGTGCCACCCCCGCTACAAAGATCAACCCGGTCGCTTTCCATTTCATTTTTTTGACATTAGACGATATCAATCCTCCACCGGAAGCCCAAAGCGCGCCGGTTTGATCCATGCTTCTTGCCTTCCACAAACCCTACGGATTCCTGAGTCAGTTCAATCCCAACCCAGGCGAGGAAGAACAACAAACCCTCACCGGTTTCAACTTTCCAAAAGGATGCCTCCCCGTGGGCCGACTCGACATGGATTCCGAAGGATTGCTCCTCCTGACCGATGAGAAGCCGCTTGAGAACCGGCTTCTCAACCCTCGCTTCAAGCATCGTCGCCGCTATCTCGTTTTGGTCGAAGGCCAACCCGACCCCGCCGCTTTGGAAAAGCTTCGTAGCGGGACCATTGTGATCAAGGGTCATCGGTGCCTCCCCTGCCGCGCCAAGTCACTGAAGGAAGCTCCTCCCCTTCCACCGCGGGATCCGCCGGTAAGGATCCGCAAAAACATCATCGACACCTGGCTCCGCCTCGAATTGCGCGAAGGCAAGAACCGCCAGGTGAGACGAATGACCGCAGCCATTGGACATCCAACTCTCCGCCTGATCCGAGGAGGCATCGGGGCTTTTCCTCTCGGTGATCTCGCACCGGGTGAATGGCGCGAACTTTCATCGGCCGAACGGGAGGCGGTTTTTGCCCGCTGACCCTATTCTTCTTCAAGGTCAGGTTTTCCGGTGTTCACGAAATCCGGCCACTCCTTGAAGTATTTCTCCATCACCACCTCGGTGCGCGGATCAAAAGGTTGATAGCCATCGTCATCGGGATTCAAAACGACCGCAGTCACTTTTCCTTCACTCCAAACATAGCTCAACAACGTGTTGGTCCATCCCCAGTGTACGAGATCTTCATGATCGTCCGGGTCCACAAAGCCAGTTTCTTCCTCCAGAACCGTTAGGAATCGATCTCGAAACTGGATCCAACTCTGCAAGTGTCGCACGTGAAGAAAACTAATCACGGCAATCAAGATCATCGCTTGCAAGAGCAACTTCCGGGAAAACCGGTAATTCGTCACCTGGCAAAGTGCGGCGACCAGCATGAAACCCGGAAGAGCGGAAAGCGAAAGGGTCCGGGTGGAAAACGCAATGCCAGCGAGTATTCCTGGGCTTGGAAGTGACAAAACAGCAATGACCACTGGAATCAAAAAAGCGATCTTTCCCGCCTTCTTGATCCCAAACCCAACTCCCAGAAACATGAGTCCCACAAAGTGAAGACCGATCAGGGGATAAGGGTGAGGAATGGCCGCGAGCATCGACAAAAGGAAGCTGGACCGATTATCAGCATCACGTGGAAAGAGAATCCAATTGAGCGCAATCATAGCGGCGGCCATCGCCAGCAAGGCGAACACGGCGCTCATCCAACGTTCGCGTTTCGTTTCCGCAAACCACATCCGCAAACCAAACACGACAAAGAAAAAGCCCCCCGTAATCACAGCACTCTCATAAAGCCGCAAATGGATCACGAGTAGAAGGAGGGTCAGAACCTGCTCCAACCAGTTCATCGGTCTTTTCACCAGACCGAAAAACAGGATGGGCCACGAGAGCGACAGGAGCACCAAATGCTCACCGATAAAAACACTCCAGGCCGCCAGGTTCAGCGAAGCAAGCGAAAGGAGATAGAAGAAAATCAGAATTGGTTTCTCACGAGTGGCGTATAGCGAGATGACAAAGCCAAGAAACCACGGAAACCACAATCCGAGCCCGAACAAAAACTCCAGATCCTCCAAATCGGTCACCCCGGATTTCACCCCAAGAACCAAGGGCCATTGACTCAGATACTCGGCATGGGCCCGGGCCGGAGCAATCTCGGTGAAACGCGCATGATCAAGAATAATGGCGAAGTAATAGGCACCATCACTTGCAAAGTAGGTGTCAAAGGCGAAGCCCGTCCAGAGCGCCACCGAAATCAGCGCGAACAAGGCCACCGCATACCCTCTCATCGCGAGGGCGGACGGCATCTTACCGATGGGATCACTCATCTCCCTTCGCTTTGAATCCGACTTTCTCCATAACCAGAAACTCTGGCCGACCCTTCACCTCGGTATAGATGCGATTCAGGTATTCTCCAACGATCCCAAGGAAGAGCAACTGGACGCCTCCCAGAAACAAAATGGTGACGATGGTGGCCGCAAAACCGGGAACGATTGGTAACCCCATTTCCTCAAATGGTCCGGGGAAGATTCGCTGAATCACGAAAATCATCGCTCCCAATGCTGCAAAACAGGACACGAACAGGCCGGCAAAAGAAGCCAGACGCAAGGGCACGCCGCTAAAGGCAAATAACCCGTCACTGGCCAACCTCAAGAGCTTCTTAAAGGTGTACTTGGGCTCTCCGGCAAACCTTGCGCTCCGCTCGTATTCATATCCGGTCTGTCTGAAACCCGACCAGGCTCTTAACCCCCGCAGGAAACGGTTCTTCTCCGGAAAAGCCACCAGAGTCTTGACGACCTTGGCATCCAGCAAACTGAAATCACCGGAATCGAGCGGGAAATCCTTGATCTCGGCCATCGACTTCATGATTCGGTAAAAGCAGAAGTAAGCTGCCCGTTTGAAGACCCCCTCTTTTCGTTTCTTCCTCACCGCATAAACGACGTCATATCCCTCCTGCCATTTCTCGATGAGATCGTTGATCAATTCGGGAGGATCCTGAAGATCAGCATCAATGATCACTGACACCTCGCCCGTCACTGCTTCCAGTCCTGCCGAAACAGCAGCCTGATGGCCGAAATTCCGGCTCAGGATGACCAGCTTCCACCTAGGATCAGATTCGTGCTGACGACGTAACAGCTCAACCGTCGAGTCGCTTGAGCCGTCATCAATACAGACCACCTCGTATTCTTCCGGCCAATCCTTGGCTACTTCGGTAATTCTTTCGAAAAGAGCAGGTAGCGATTGTTCCTCGTTGAAACACGGAACAATGACGCTGAGTGACTGCAGTCTCTCTCTCATGAGGCGCGAGGTATATCGTCCGTCAGCAGTTGAGGCAATCCCTCACTCCTCTTCCACGACCAAACCAAATTCCGTAAACAAGCGATTGGGAGCATCCGGAAACCTTTCAAAAAGGAGATTCTCCCACCGACTGGGTTTTTCGAGAGCGATCCTCTCACCATCGGGACCGAAGATGGAATCAAGATAAATGCGGTTTGGCAGATCGGGGGAAAATGGGTTCTCCCACCGGAAGGTGGCCACCCAATCTTCCCGATACCAGGCCATGCAAACTCCGCTGATTCCGGTATTACAGGCAAAAGAAATTTGGGTCCTTTCCCCGACAGGAGGATCCAGTAGAGAGATGCCTAGGTGATTCGATGCCAGAGGCACACTAAGGAAGTGAGAAAGGGTTGGAACAAGATCCAAGTGGGACGCCGAGGGGTGCTCCGGAGCCCCCACGCCCTTCGGCCACTTGATGAACAAGGGAACCTGAGTCTGGGCCGGCAGCAACGAAGAGCTGTGGAACCAACTTCCGTTTTCGTAAAACTCCTCGCCGTGATCTCCGGTGATAATGATCAAGCTATTTTCATAGCGCCCTTGCTTTTTCAGCTGAGCGACAAACTCACCAATCTGGAAGTCCACCCAGGCGAGCGAGTTGTAATAGCGTTTCTTTATCAGATCGATTTCCTCCTCGTCGGGAAAAGCGGGCACGGTCGACTGATCGTAAAACTCTTTGTAAGGCAGCTCAAAGTCTTCCGGCCATTGATAACCATAATGAGTTGAATCCAGAGCGATGAAATGAAAATTCCCTCCAGCCGGATTGGATGAGACGCTCGTGAGAACGGCCTCAAAGGCCTCTCTTTCGCGTTGTGGAATTTCATCGTGATATTTCCCCCAGGAGGTGTCGCCAATCGGCGCATCCACAAAAGTCTCAAACATCGTCCGGTCGGTTCCAAAACTCAACGATCCCAGACTACGGTAGCTCAGATCACAGACGACATGGACCCCCATGCGATAATCTTCAGCCGAGAGGATCTCCACAAAGGAGGGAGTTTGGAAGGTGTTTGTTTCCGCAAGTTGGGCTCTCGCTCTGGACCACGTAATCGGCAAAACCCCGTTGAAGAGACCATACCATGACAACGGAGTGGAATTGGAAGACGCCCAGGTTTTTCCGAGCTTCTGACATTCCTCATCGCGGAAGCGCGACAAAAATGGCGCGTGTGCCGGCTGGATCGCATCCTGGCGCAGACTCTCCAACATCAGGATGTATATGTCGGGGCGGTCTTGTGTCACTCCAAGCCTGGGTTCTCTGTGTCCGTAGGCGCCCTGAGTAAAACGAACCTGAAAGCAGGCCACTCCAAGTGGAGGCTCGAAACCACGGGTGAGATGAAGATCGTAGGCATTCTGTTCCCAACGTCGGGCATTCTGGGATTTCCAGGCCTCTCCCGCCGCCTTCTCAGCCCAAACACCTCCCCAAAAGGCAATCACAAAAGAGGCTGCCGCCCAGCGGGGCAGTTGCAAACCCGAGGCCCAGCCTTTCCCTCCCAGCCAATGGAAGGTGCGGTGAAACCCCCAAACCAAGGCAGCCGTTCCCGCAAGAACCCCCCAGGCGGGAACCGGAACCCCGCCCGCCGTGAGGTTGACCTGCAACTCGATTTTCCCTCCTTCGTCCAGTTGGTTGAGTAGACTAATTATCGAGTTTTTCCAAAACCGGATTACGATCATGTCGGTCAAAAAGAGGAATGGTAGAACCGCTGCCACTGCCCAGGGCCATCGGCGCATCTTCTGCGGGGCCACTCCCCCGGCGAGGCCGCAAGCCAGCCAACAAACGCCAACCACAATCGCCCCGGTCAGAATCCGCCCAAAAACTGTGCTCATCTTCTCGAGGGTCGTGAACTGATACCCTTCCAGGGTGTAGTAGCTGTGAAGACCAAAAAGACCGACCGAAATGAGGTACCAGACCCAGTGAAAGTGATGTTTCTCCGACAACCAACGCCGGAAACTTCCCACCATCGTACGACCAGACAACTTAAGCCCAAGGACTCCGCCCACAAAGGCTCCGCCGAGTCCCCACCAGACGGCCTTTATGAGGTTGGTTCCAAGGTTTCCGGGACCTTCCACCCAGGGGGCCCGTGAACCGTCAAAACAGGTGGCGACTACGAACGGAAGCAACGCAAGCAGGGTCCCTCCCAACCAAAGGGGGGCATGCCAACGATCTCCAAGGCGCTTCACCATCACGAAACCCCGCAGACTGCGGGGACCAGAGTCTCGCGAAAGATCCGGTCAAAAGCAATCTTTGTGTCAATACAGACACAAAGCCATTTTGTAACCAATTACCCTTTGCCGCCCTGTCCAGCAGGCACTTGCAGGATCGCGCTAGCCGCCATCACAGGATCCAGACGCTCGGTGAGACTTTGTTGAATTGCCTTCTTTGACCGCTCGACCTTTCCCGAAAAGACCTCTTTTCCATCACGAACTACGGAAATTACTTCATCAAGGTTAACTAATTGGTCGCTGAGATAGAGCCGAAGCCGGGAATCCTGAGATCCGCTGATGATCACCTTTTGCCCATCAACTTCAGCTTTTACCACATCGGACGGACTCCCTCCCAACCAGTAAAACCGCTTCGAACGCGTGCCGGACTTACCCCAAACAAGCTTTTTGGGCCAGGCCTTCCGAGTCTTAGTGCCCATCCAAGGAACCGCTTCGGCGTCCTTCTTATTCATCCAGTGACCCATCTCGGGATAGATCGTCACCTTGTGCTCATACCCTCCGCGCTTCTCTTTGAGAGCGGTTAGCTTTCGGCCCCATTCTGCAGCCACCTCGTTCCGCTTGTAGGCTGCATCCTTCCCTCCCATGTAGATTCGAAAAGGGAGATTCCTCAAGCCATCGGGCGAAGCATCATTGGGGTGTCCCGCCATCATCGTAGCGGCCCCAAATCGGTCAGCCATTCGCGGGGCCAACTGATACACACCATCTCCCCCTGCCGAATATCCCATCAGATAAACGCGATTAGGATCGACCCCACGGGTCGCCACCATGTCTTCAATCAAACAACTGAAAAGAGCATCGATGTGAGCCTCGTGCCAGAGATTCCAGGTGTTGCTCGGGGCCCGGGGAGCGACATACCATCCCTCCTTCGGCACGTAGAGGCCGATCTGATTTTTCCACTGTTGATCATTCACCCGGGCTGGCGCTCCGCCTCCCCCGTGCATGGAAATATAGAGCGCCCGCTTTCCCTTCTCAGCCTCACCATAGAGCTTGCCTACGCAACGCATCGTTTTGTCTGCCGCCCTAACTTCAAAATACTGGAAGCCTTTTTGGACCTCCTTCATTTCGATCTTATGTTTGGCCGCAAGGGCCAAATGGCGTTCCTTGATGAAACCTTCGGCCTCATCCTTGCTCATTTGCGCCTGCGCAAGCGGACACAATAGCGAAAGAACAGCGAACTTTCTAATCACCCAGGGAACCTGTCCGCTGTCCCGGGGACTTCAATTCATTTTTTCAAACAATCGGCTACTCTGGAAATCGCCTAGGAGCTCCCTGCACAAGAAACAGCCATATAGAGTTTGATTCGAACGAAGCCGACCTACGTTGTTACTAGCGCCGCCTCCGCGACAATCCGAAGACTGCCAGGAGAGACTACATTGCGCTCGAAATCTTCAGGATAGGCTGGGTATTAGAGCGTTTTAATCTCCCCAGGGGCTAGGACCCAGTTGTAGACGAGAATGTCATCGTGGTGAAAGTCGGAGAACCGACCATAGTTCCATCTCCGATCAACGAAGTGGAATCGGAGGCATCTATAGAGTAGAAGCAATGCCTGCAATGAACAAGGGGATGGCCGCTCGGGTCTTCATTGTGACCTGAACTGGTGTTCGAGAAGGAAGGTATTGAGCCAATTCCCGACCCGGCTAGGGTTCAAAAAAATGGTCGGGGAGACAGGATTCGAACCTGCGACATCTGGCTCCCAAAGCCAGCGCTCTACCAAGCTGAGCTACTCCCCGCCATCGGCGAGGGCGGGAAACTGAGTCAGGACGACCCGCTTGACAAGTCGAAATGACAGCAGATTCATCCAATCATCAATCGAGCGAAACCAAAGCTGCTTGCCCGGAACGATAGGATATCCGAGATCCAGTCTCCCGATTTTCCCGAAAGAAGCTGGCACCACGACGGTATCCTGCCACATTCCCTGAGATCCTGTTTGCGAAATCATGAAATTAAAATTTAGCGTCATCCTCAAATCGCTTGCTCTTTCCGTCGCCGTGGTGGCAACCTGCCATGGAAGAACCTGGACCAGTTCCGATGGATTACGAACCTTCGAAGGAACCCTAATGGCTTACGACGCCGAACGGGGGTTAGTCATGGTCAAAATGAACAACGGCCGCACCTTGCGCTTCAGCCAGGATACCCTCTCCGCCAAAGACATTGAGTATCTTAAAACCGCGAAGCCCGGTGAGCCCGATACCCCTCCACCGGCCAAAGCCCGTCCCATTCCCGAAGTTCTTCCCGACTACAACGGCGAGAAAGCCGACACCAGCAAACCGGTGAAAGTCTTCATTCTCATGGGACAATCAAACATGGTCGGATTTGGCTCCACCAGTGGTCTGAAGGCGGCCACCGAAAAGGGCCTCTACCCTTACTTGGTGAATGATGCCGGCGAATGGATCATTCGCGAGGATGTCCGTAACGTCTACTTCAACAACAATGGAGGGGGGCCGGGTAAACTTAAGTTTAATAACTGGTTGAGCGGTGGGAATGGCTCGGGTGCCGGGAGCGGAAAATTCGGACCCGAAATCGGAATTGGACACTATCTTGGATACGCTCTCGATGAACCGGTTCTCCTCCTCAAGGTCTGCACCGGTAACCGCGCTCTGGGATGGGACCTCCTTCCTCCCAGCGCCGAAGGCACAGGAAACAAGGGACAATCCTATCAAGGGAACAAAGACGATCCCGAGCGGAAACCGATCAAAGATCACCCCAATGGATGGTATGCCGGACTTCAGTATGATGGAGACACCTACTGTGCCAAAAACGCCCTCAAAAGCATCGGCGACTTCTATCCCGGTGCCACCAAATATGAAGTAGCCGGTTTCTTCTGGTGGCAAGGTGCCGCTGATCCGGGCAAAGGAAGCGTCGAGCATTACGAGACTAACTTGGCTCACCTCATCCGTGACCTTCGCAAGGACTTCAACGCACCCAACGCCAAGTTTGTCTGTGCCACCATGGGCCATGAGAAAAAGACCGCACCCATCGCCAAGGCCCAGCTTGCAGTCGACGGTGAATCCGGCAAATACCCTGAATTCAAGGATAACGTGGCCACCTTTTACTCCAACCCCGTATCCAAGGGCGGTAGCGCCAATGGACACTATGGAGGAAATGCAGAGACCTACTTGAATGTGGGTGCAGGGATGGGCCGCCTAATGGCAGAGCTCCTTGCCAAGTGATCGATTCGATTCACGAATTTCAATTGGGGATGTTGCTTCGGTAACATCCCCTTTTTCGTGCCATCAAGTGTGACGGATATCTTCGGCTGAGGCTGAGAAAACTACATCCTCCCCAATATTGACCGCGAGGTCACCGATGCGCTTGAGGCTCCGTGAAATGAAAATGGTGTTCAAAAAGGACTCGGTCCCGGGCAAACCTTCCGAGATTTTCTGGGTGAGGGCCTTCCCGACACTCTTGTGAATCTGGTTGGCATTTTTGTCCATCTTCACGACAGCCAAAGCCCGCTCTTCATCTCGATCGGAATAGGCCACCAAGGCTTCCGAAAGAATCCGGCGAACTTCTACCAGTAAAGGCTCCACCAAGCGGGTCTCATCAAGCTCTCCGGCCTTGAGGATCTTCCGTGACCGCTTTGCCACCGTCACGGCATGATCACCAATTCGTTCGAGACTGCGGCCGATGTTGATCGATGACAGGACATGCCGCAAATCCGATGCCACCGGATCAAAGCGAAGAAGAATGGCCATCCCCTGCTCATCGATCCGCTTTTCATGCTGATCGATCACCTCATCCTCATCAATGACATCGTAGCAAAGATCGAGATTCCGGTTCAAGAGACCGCTGACGGATTTCTCGATGGCGGCAACCACTAGTGTTCCCATCTGAACCACCGTGTCTTTCAGGGCACTTAGTTCTTCATCGTAGTTTCGCAGGATATGAGACATTAGCTCTTGAGAGTTTGAGAAAATTTACCCGAACCAGCCACTGATATAATCCTCCGTTTACCCAACTGGAAGGATTGCCAAAGGTATGAGCCGTTCCACCAACCCAAGCAAGAACTCTACATTGGAGAAAGCCGTTTGATCGAACACCCTGCGTGTGACCTTTCCGTCACACTGTCACTCCAGCGGCAACCAAATGGAGCCACCTCCTAACCAGTCCTGACACGGGTGTTAAAAGAAAAACCGCAGAGCGCCCCAAACGGTCGTCGCTTCAAAGTCAGTGATCCCACCAGTGAGAGTCTCATACTCGAGACCAAACATAACCTTCAGATTGTCGTCGCAGAGGAAGTAATTCAATCCTCCGTAGAAGCTGTGATTGTCGTCTCCTCGAGCCACGATCACTCCATCGGCCAGCGCCACCGCCCGCGGTGACATGCTGTTCCGACGACCCGGTCGCAGCTGCAATCCCTCGGACTGTGCCCATTGGTAACGAAAAACTAACTCTAGTTTATCCTCGATGAGAAAGGTCGAAGGCAGAAAAACAAATCCATAGAGATCTCCATCTTCTTCTCCACCGTAGATCCCGTTGAACAAAAGATCCCAACGCCCCACATCCTTGGTGTAAGTCACCGAAACAGCCCAGTCGTATCCAAAGATCTCATCTTCACGTCTTTCCGCATCCACGAAAAGAAAGTCCGTTCGGATCTTTCCACCGTAAAGCTTAGTTCCCACCGACCCATAGTAGGCGCGACCCCCATCCCAATCAGCAAGCGCATAGTTTCTTGCCCGGGTGGAAAACACTCCCCATAGAAAATCGAATTTCTCGATTTCGAACCCACCGAAAAAACCAGTGGCCCGGCCCGGACGGAAGGTGTTTGACAGGTTGCTTCGCTCAATCGTCTTGATCCTCCGCGAGCTAATAGCCCACTCCCCTCCAAAGTCGATCTTGGTTAAGCCATATCCCCAAAACGGCTCGTTCAGAATCCCGATATCTTTTGACTCATAGGTGATGGTCAGGGTGTCAAAATCCTGGTGATGGAGTCTGGTGTCATTGAATCTCCCATCCTCAAGATTGATGCGACTTCGTACCTTCCAGCGATCAAAAAAGTCAATAGCCGCCCCAACCCGGAATCGACGAAGTTGCTGGCCATTCCCGTGAAAACTCCGACCCCGGTCAGTCCCGTCCGAATGAATCCACTGCTGCTGGTAACGTCCAAAGATTTGGACCTTCTGGATGTAGGGATTTTTCTTCTTCTTGGCCTTGTAGAGCTCACCGAAATCCTGAAGGTGATTGCACCAGTCGCCCCCACTTTTCTTTTTCTTCTTTTTCTTACCCGAATCCGCATCATCCGAAAACTGACCGGCGGCCCCCATCATTCCGGCCATGAAGGCAAGCGGGATCAACTTCCAAAGAGAGTTTTTCATAAAGTTTTGTGTGTTGCTGGAGTAGACCAGCAATGGCGTTAGGCGGCGATTGTGTCATATTTGTCACATTTCTCCAAATCCAATTTAAGTTCCCTCGTTTGGGGAATGGGTCACTCGAAAAGCGAGTCCACTCCCATGGCCGACTCCCTGACAAACTCCGGCAAGGCCTCCGGCTTCACACGGGTAAAAGCACGATACACAAAGCCGAGAAGAGTCAGGACGAAGGCGTAGTCGATAAAGCGATAAGCCTGACGACGTCTCAGCATCACGCGCCCGCCCCAGCTAAGTGTTCTTCGTTTGAGCCGGCTGGGACTGAAGTCGGTCCGGATGCGGAAACGAATTCGCTCCCCCCCCTTCGGCCATCGTTTTTTGTAAACCTTTTTTGCCTGCTCGATTTCCTCGGTCAACTCCGCTGAAAACCATTCGAAATAGTATCGCCGGGCCAAGGCCATCATCTGCAAGGTGTCCCGCAAAAATTCGAGGTCTTCGCGTGGGAACGGAACTTGATCGGAAGCGGCCACCAGCTCGACCAAGAGCTGATCCACTTTTCGTCCACGGGAGAGAATCTCCTCTCGTTCGTGGACGAAGTAGCGCATCAGTTTTCGCACCGGGGCGATCATGAAGATGGTATCCCAGTAGACATGCAACAATGGCGGGATTCTCACCCGTCTAAAAAAAATCCGCTGTTGGGCGAACGCCGGGAGGTAATACCCCTCACGAATGACCAGATGCAGTTTCCGGAAGAAATCCGACGGCAATCCTCTTTCCGCGAGAATCTCATCCACACTGCGGTCGCCGGCGAACAAAGCTAAAGCGACCTCCGCATTCAACTCCACCCACGGTGACCCTTTCCCCAAAAAAGACATTCGGCGAAACCGGTGCCAACCGCCGGTCTGGCACCAAACCGAAAGCCCAACAAGATTTTCAACCCCCTTGAGGGCATTACGATACCCCTCGTACTCGTATCCCAAAAAGGTAGGGAGTTCCCCGGCTCCCTCGTATTCCGGACGGGCTTGTAATTCCAGAATTTTACGTCCGGGATAGCGACGAAAGGAATCATTCAGGGGAAGGTAACGGAAGAAATCGGAATCGCCTGGCTTCATCGAGAGAATAAAGTTCTCCGAATTGATCCCATCAACCAGCTTTTCGAGGGTTCCCGACCGCCAGATCAGATCACCAATCCGATGGGCTCCTACCGTCCATGTCCTCAAAACCACGGTCCGATCAAATTCACCCGCAAGCGGAAGCAGCTCCTTCAAAAAACGATTGGCTTCCCCGGCGGATCGCAAATGCAGTTCGCTCCTCAACTGATCATGAACGTCAAGGCCGTCCGACTCCCCAATTCTCAGAATCACTCCTTCCACCTCGGGGAACTCGTTGAAGAATCGCCTCATGACATCGAGATAAAAGGCCCTTCGGGCACCCTGCGATGGGCCAAGCTTTTGGGCCACACCAGGGCTCAGGGTGACTACATCCGAGGTCATGAAAACCTGTAATCCTTCCCTCCGCAGGATGGCAATCAACCCTCGGAATCTGACCGAAAAGAAACCAATGCGATCGACGACCGTTTTTTCGTACCACGGATGGCTGGTGAGATGCGCGACATCATCGAGCGTGACGGCATTGAAACCAGCAGCGACTACCGCCTTCGCAAAGTCCTCCAGATCTTGCGCAATCTGCCGCCAAACCTCTTCACTCCCTTCCCCTACGGGCAGGTCGTGAAAGGGGATCTTTGACCAATTCAACCGGCGGCGTTTGACGGGGGAAAAGAAAGGACCAATGCCATCCACCAATCGCAGATCCATCATACCGCGATCGAGATCGGATCCTCGTCAACGACTTGCAAGCCACCACTCCCCTGGGCGCACCACGAGTTGAAATCATCAAAATCGAAAAGCTCAAACCCTCCTTCCATGTGCTCCACGATCCCTGAGAGTGACTCCACCCAATCTCCGGAATTGAGATAGTGGATTTCCCCCACCTGCTCATCGGCCGGAGTATGAATGTGTCCGCAAATGATTCCATCGCACCCCCGCATCCGGGCAAACTCTTGCAGCTGTTCCTCATACTTGCCCACAAAGGCCACAGATGCCTTAACCCGGGCCTTGACCGCTTTGCTGAGAGAAAAGAACTCCTTGCCTCGTTTCTCGCGCCACCAGTTGTAGAGCCTGTTAATTCTTAAAAGCCAATCGTAGCCGACCGCGCCAAGACGCGCTAGCCAACGGTAGTGAGTCGAGACTTGGTCAAAACCGTCGCCATGGATCACGAGATATCTCCTCCCATCCGCGGCTTCAAAGATGTGCTCTTTAACCACCTCCAATCCTCCGACCGCAAAGGGAAGGAAACGCTCCAGAATATCGTCGTGATTGCCACGGAGATAAACCACCTCAGTACCTTCTTTCTCCATTTTTCTTAAGATTATTCGAATCAACCGGGTGTGCCCGGGGAGCCATTTTGCTCCACGTCGCAGGGCCCAGCCATCGATGATGTCACCATTGAGAACGAGCTTCTCACATCGAATCCGCTTGAGAACGCGACAAAGCTCATCGGCCTTGCAATCCGGAGTTCCTAGATGCACATCCGAGATGATGACCGAGCGAAAGTGAAAATTCCCCCTCGTATCGCAGGAAATGGGACGTCCCAGATTTTCGACTCTAGCCGGAATCACTGACTGGAGATGATCGACGAAAGTCTCGACGATCCCGGACCAGCTTTGCTGTTCTGCGATCATTCTCGCCCGGTCCCGCAGCTCTCCCCAACGATCTAGCATCATCGCCATGCCAGCCTGTCGTATGAATGCCTCTTCATCACCCAACGGAGCCTTAAGTCCGGTCTCGCCCTGAACGACATGACTTCGTGCTGCCGCATAGTCGTAGCTCACGGTTACCATTCCGCTCGCCATTCCCTCCAGGGTGACATTTCCAAAGGTCTCGGTCTCACTGGGAAAAAGGAGAATATCGGCGGAAGCGTAGTGACTGGCCAGATCCTCGCCCTTTCGCATCCCAGTAAAGACGACCCAAGGATATTGTTTCTCGAGAGAAGCGCGAATCGGCCCGTCTCCCACCACCACTGCCACCATCTGGGGATCGGTTTTCCGCATCTTTTCAAAGGCCCTTATGGCAAGCTCGAGATTCTTTTCTGGGGCCACTCTTCCAACCACCATCACGACCGGAGAGGTCATGGTGGCACCCCAATCCTTGCGAAGTTTCTGACAACGTTTCTCCGGAGAAAAGAGCGTGATATCGACCCCACGTCCCATGACTCCCACCTTTTTGAAACCACAATCAATCAATCGCTCGCGAACGTCATCGGTGGGAACCAAAGTCAAATTGGCTCTTCCATGAATTTTTCTGAGATACGATAAAGCCAAAGGCCTCACTCCTTCCAAGCGATAGCGGGTCAGGTATTGGTCGAAGTTGGTGTGGAACCCCATCACACACGGAATTCCAAGTTTCCGGCAGGCCTTCACCGCAGATCCCCCCATGGGGCTTTCGGTCGCAATGTAAACCACATCGGGCCGGCTCTTGATCCACTTTCTTTTGAACTTTAGAGGCTTAGGCAAACCGACCCGTACCTCGTGGTAGCCGGGTAATGAAACACCCCGCATTTGTGTTTCCTCCTCGGCCGCATCGCCAAGCGCGGTGTGCATAACGTGAACTTCATGCCCCTTCTCCTTAATACCTTTTACCAAGCGTCCCAAAGTCATGGCCACTCCGTTGACGTCGGGATGATAGGTATCGGTGACGATTTCGATCTTCATCTGGGCATGACTTACTCTCACAAGTCACCCCGAAACCCTCCCCCAACCTTGTGACGTTTTTGCCAAAGGAAAGTTTACAATCTATTCTTCCTAACCACCTTCAGAAGGCGGAAGGATGCAGACGGTATGGCGGGCGAACCATCAGTTTGCCGGTGAAAGTCTCGAAACTTTCGTAATAGTAATTAGCAACCACCGCTTCGCAGCAAGCCCACCATCACGCCTTGAATGACCAATTCGCGGGCCGGAATGAGATCGGGAAAAGCTTCGTTTTCGGCTCGAAGATACGGACGACCCTTCTCCATCACAAAGCGTTTGAGAGTGGTTTCGCCGTCAATCAAGGCAGCCACCACATCCAAAGGACGAGGCTCGCGGAATTCCAGGATAACGGTATCCCCGTCACAGATGTGCGCATCAATCATGGACTCGCCACGAACCTTGAGCGCAAACGTGCGCGCATTTCGCGGAATTCCCAATGAGGCAATGTCGATGGAGAGACAGCCTTCCTTTTGTTCCTCGACCGCCTCCGCCATCCCGGCCGCGATGCTTCCGTAGATGGGAATATCGACCACTTCCTCGCGTTCCAGATCTTCCGGAAAGACCACGGCCCTAGCCTTGCCGGGCAGCCGGACAATCACTCCTTTCCGCTCCAAAGCCCGCAAATGGCTCATCGCAGCAGTTTGGCTGGCAAATCCAAAGTGGGCCTGAATCTCTCTCGTCGAAGGCATCAAGCCATTCTTGCTTTGCGAGAGCTTCAAAAAATCGAGGAGCTCCTGTTGTCTTTTCGTCAGTCCTTCGGCCATGTCTCAAATAGTGATTCCCTGAACACTATTCAAAAGACCAATGATGTCCAACACTTTCTTGCTGGAGCCTATTCAACCGCTTTGCGGTAGAGAAAGGAGTCGGAGGTGAGCAGAGTCAGCAAGTCGTTGGAGCATGGCAACCGCATCGGTCACCGCTTTGGTCTTGAATCAAGCTGGCGTCACTTGATCAGCTGGCAGGCCGTTTCCTTCAACCACGAACAAAAAGCGAGGGGGCGTTTTGACTCCAGCGGCCTGGGCATGAAGTTGTTGCAACACCGGAGCAAATAAGGTGCCCCCGGCCGTTAGCGAAGCCGATTTAAAAAAGGTTCGGCGCGAAGTCATTGAGGGCACGCTAACGACCCGGACACGATGGATGGAGTAGAAAAGGCTCGAAGAGCTCCCAAACAGAATCGCCTTAACTTGACGAACGCCCTCTTCTTTGCTTTGTTAAACGACCGTCTTGAAGTGTTTCGAAGCGGTGAACACCAACCAAATCCCAAAACAATGAAAAACACCTACCTCACAATTGTGACGGGCCTGTTGATGGCCCTGTGTGCCCATGCCGAACCTCCGAAAAAAGAGCCCAGTGCTCACGGTTGGTATCAGCGGGGAATAGCCGCGACCAAGGCAGGCAAGGTCGAAGACGCCCGCCTCGCTTTTCAACGAGCCCTTCAGCTGAACCCTAGTTTGACCCAGGCCAAATACCAGCTGAGCCGTATCCCCGAGCTCAATGCCCGCACCAAAATTGCGCGACGCAAGGCCCTCTTCAAATCCACGGTAATCCCGAAAATTGATTTCAGAGACGCGACACTCAAGGAAGCACTGGATGCTCTCAACGAGATGGCCACTACTGTCTCGGACAAGAAATTCTCGCCCAACTTTATCATTCAGGACCCCGGCAAAAAATTCGAGGACAAGAGAGTGAAACTCAAAATGAATAACATCCCTCTTTCGGCTGCTCTCACTTACCTCCTCGAGTCCGTCGGCGGGACTGCGCGCTACGACGAATACGCCACGCCCATCAAGCCGATGGGCAAGTAATCGGCCTGCTTTCCCATTTTTTTCGCGCCCCCGTCAGATTGACCCCTTATAAACTGGGGGCGTGAAGAAATGGACCTTCAAAGATCAAATCGTCGCTCCGTCCCTCCTCGCTGCTGACTTCGGGCGGATCGCCGAGGAAACCTCGCGAGCCATCAATTCCGGTGCCGATTGGATGCATCTGGACGTGATGGACGGGCACTTCGTCGACAACATTTCATTTGGCCCGGCCATGATCCAGGCCGTTCATGAGACCAACGACGTCTTTCTCGACGTGCACCTCATGATCACCCGGCCCGACCACTACCTCCCCCGCTTCATCAGCGCGGGCGCCGACCTGATTACGGTCCATATCGAACCGGAGGCCAATCACGATGTTTCCTCGACCCTCGAAGCCATCCGGTCCGCCAGGTGCCTCGCGGGCCTCGCTCTCAATCCGTCAACCCCTTTCGAGGCGGTCATTCCTTACCTTGACCAAATCGATCTCCTCCTCGTCATGACGGTTGTCCCGGGATTCGGGGGGCAGTCATTCATGGGCGAAGTGATGCCCAAGGTTGAAGAAGCGGTTGCTTATCGCAGGGCAAACGGGCTCTCCTACCACATCGAAGTCGATGGCGGAATTGACCCCGAAACCGCAGTGACTGCCTCGGCGGCTGGAGCCAATGTTTTTGTGGCCGGTTCGTCAACCTTCGGGGCTTCCGACATGACCGCCGCGATCTCCGCCATTCGCGAAGCCTGACTTCCTTCACCAGCGGTTTGTAAAGCGAATGTAAAAGGCACCACAAACCGCAAGTTTCCTTGAGCAATTAAGGTATCTAAAACGTCTAACCTCCGACTCTGATGAAAGCGCTCCTCCTCTATCTCGCAACCTCACTCCTTCCTCTACTTGCAGCTCCCCGAATCTCATTTAGCCACACCTCGCTGGCACCGGAAACCAAAGTCGAGATCATCTTCGACCAAGCCATGGTGAAGCCGGAGCAGGTTGGGAAAACTTTGGACAATACCCTCGTCAAAATCACCCCGGAATGGCCGGTCAAGATTAGCTGGCGCTCCCCGAACATTGCGACGCTTGTCCCACAGGCGCCTCCCAATCTTTCGACCACTTATCAGTTCTCATTGGTCGATCATCTCAAGACCGTCGATGGAGCGGCCATTCCGGCTGAAAAACTCAAATCCATCACCTCCGAAGCTTTCGAAGTCACCCACACCCGTCGCAACGGCACCGCGCGCACTGGAGGAAGCCTCTTGTTTTTCAACGATGAAATCAATCCGGTCACCGCAGGGGCTTTTTTCCAGTTCGTCAGACCTGCCACCAAAACCCAGACCGCACTGACCATCGCCGCCCGCACCCGCAAGGCTACTTGGGGTGACCTCCGCTCCCGTTATTACTACCAATCATCGATTCAGGAACGCTTCGCCAAATCCAACCTGCGCTACGCTAACCCTCCGCGACCCAAGGAAGAGATCATCAAGCATGCCCTCATCGTGGAACCGGTCGCCCCACTGCCCGTTGGCACCGACTGGAAACTGCGCCGCCTCGCCTACCTCCCCAATGCCTCGGCGACCGCATCCACCGCGCGGGTCAACGAGTATTCGGTCGGCTCCGTTTACCCGTTTACCGCCAATCTCTATGCCCGGACCTATCCCGACCAGCCACGAGTCGTGCGGATCACCCTCAACCAAAACCTTCCCGTGGAATTGACGCCCGCCGGTTTCCTTAGCCATGTCAAGTTTGCCGAAGAAGTCAAAGGACTCGAGGCCGAGATCTCCTCAAACCGCCGCTCGGTCACCCTAAAGGGAAACTTTGCCACGCGCGACGAATACAAGATCACCCTCTCGCGGAGCCTCACCTCACACGAGCAGCTTTCGCTGAAGACCGATGTCTCGCAGAAGCTCAAGTTCTCCCGCCTTACTCCCGAAATCAACCTGCCCAGCTTGGACGAAAGCCAGCTCGCCAGCGGATCCCGAACCTACCGCATCCGCTCGGTGAACAATCAAAGCCTTCGCCTCCGCATCAAGCGTCTCTCACCCCGCGATCTCGTCCGTGCTTCGCTCGGCTACCGTCACTACACCGGCGATGGTCCCAACAAAAAACGCTTCCGCACCCGCATCGCCCTTCCCTTTGAACTAATCACCGGCAAGTTGGTGACCGATGAGGAGATCGTAATCGATGCTCCGCTCGACACCACCCAGTTCCACACCATCCAGTGGGACAAGTTTCTCCCCAAAAACAAAAAGACGGGCACCTTCTTTATTTCGGTTTCCAGCGAACCCGCCAAGCACCCGGACCTGCGCAGCGCCCGCTCCTCCATCGTCCAATCCCTCGTCCAAGTCACCGACATCGGCCTCGCCTGGAAACTGACCAGCGACTCGGCCTTCCTTTACGCCTACTCCTGCGAAACAGGCGATCCGCTTCCGAAGGTGGAACTCTCCCTCTTCGGAGAAGATGCCACGCCCTTTGAATCTGTGACAACGGGTGAAGACGGCACGGCCATTCTTCCCCGTGAGGAAAAACATCGCGTCCTCCGTGCCCGCCTCGGCAACGATATGATGATCCTACCTTACGACAACTCCCTACCCACCGTTTCGATGTGGCGCTTTCCCATCAACTTCAGCTGGGAGAAGCAAACCGAAAACAGCCGCCTCACCCATCTTTTCACCGACCGTTCCCTCTATCGGCCGGGCGAAACGGTCCACCTCAAGGGGGTCGTTCGCGAACTCAAAAAGGAAGCCCTTCACCTTCCCAAATCGATCAAGCCAAAGCTCACTCTCACCGACCCTCGCCGCAACGTCATCCTCGAGAATGACCTCACCCTCACCAGCACTGGCAGCTTCGACCAAACGGTGACCTTGCCCAAGAATACAGTGGGCAACTACCTCTTTCAGCTTACCTGGCCCGAGGAGTTGGAAGCTGCAGAAAAGCTGAATGACTACTGGGGGACAAAAGCCATTCGACGTTCCGCTTCCTTCTCCCACCGCATCTCGGTCCAAGAGTTTCAGCGCAATACTTTCGAGGTCAAATCCAGCCTGACCAAGGACCTCGCCTACACCGTCAATGCCCGCTACTATCAAGGAACGCCGGTTGCCAGAGGCAAGGCCGGGTGGTTTTTCAATGTTCGCCCAACCGGTTTCTATCCCGCCAAACACCGCGACTACCTTTTCGGAGATCATCGGGGTTACGATCCCGATTATTGGAACCACTACTTCGGGTATTCCGGGGGTGACGGCGACACCGTCCGACGCGATGGATCCCATTCCGAAAACGGCAAAAGCGAGCTCGACAAAACGGGCAAGCTCGCCATGAGCTTCGAGCTTCCCGAACTTAAATTCCCGTCACCAAGATACGTCTCGGTACAGACTGAAATCACTGATGCCAACAGCCAGACGCTTTCGACCTCGGCTTCCTCCGTCTTCCACTCTTCCGACTTCTATCTGGGCCTCCTGCGGCAGGATAGCATCTCGCGGGTAGGAAAAGAAATCCCCTTCGATATCGTCGGGGTGAAAAATGACGGAACTCCGCACACCGATCCTATTTCCGCTACACTCACGGTAGAGCGCGAAGTCAACAAGCAGATTAAGTCCAAGGCGCCCAATGGAAACATTGTCGTGAAAAACGAAGCCTCGCTGGAACCGGTCCTCATCCGCGAACTCACTCTTGTTGACGGAAAACTCTCCATTCCGGTCACTCCCACCGACTCCGGAAAACACTTCTTCACCCTGACCGCCAAGGATGAAGCCGGACGCCTCGTGAAAACCATCGTGACTCGCCAGATCTACGGCACCGACGAATACCCCTGGGCTTACGATGCCGGTATCCGTATCAAGCTCGTTCCGGAGAAGAAGCGCTACAGCCCCGGAGAAACAGCCCGCCTCCTCGTCCTTTCCCCGATTGAGGGCCAAGCCCTCGTGACGGTGGAGCATCAGAAAGTCACCCGTAAATTCATCACCCCGCTCACTCTCGAAAATCCGGTGATTGAGGTTCCCATCACCGAAGACGATGCACCCAATGCCTTCGTCTCAGTTCTCGTCATCAAGGGAGCCGCTGACTCCAAGCGCAAGAGTCCCGAACCGCAATTGCGCCTCGGTTACTGCGATCTCACCGTCGAGCCGACCGCCTCCCGCCTCACCATCGATCTCAACACTGGCACTAGTGAAACCCGCCCAGGCGAATTGATCACCGTTTCTGGGAAGGTGATCAATCATCGAGACGAGCCGGTCTCGGCCGCCGAGGTTACCTTCTATGCCGTCGATGAGGGAACACTGGCCGTCATGGGATACGCCAACCCAAACCCGCTTTCCTACTTCAACCAGCCCCGTGCCCTGAGGATTCTCAACGGCACCTCGCTCGGGAATTTCATCCCGGAATCCCTCGAAGACCGCTTTTTTGGTAACAAAGGCTTCTTTGTCGGAGGAGGAGATGGTGATGCCTTTAGAGGCGGAGAAGAACTCGAGGCGCGCTCCGACTTTTCGCCTACCGCCACCTGGATGCCCGCCCTTCTCACCCGCGAGGACGGAACCTTCACCGCCCGCTTCAAAGCTCCCGACACCCTTACCCGCTACCGGCTCATTGCAGTGGCGCACGAAGGTCGGGAGCGCTTCGGAACCGGCATCGGGGAGGCTCTCGTCAACAAACCCCTGATGCTTGAGCCCTCGCCGCCCGCATTTGCCTACCAAGGTGATCGCGTGCGGCCCAAGGCCCTCATTCAAAACACAACCGACACCGCAGGCACATGGAAAGTCAGCCTCAAACTTGACTCCACCACTACGGCCAACACGATTCTGATGACCGAGGTCGAGATCCCGGCCAAAGGACAAACCAGCCTCGATTTCGAAGTCATCTTCGCCAACACCGGAACCGCTAAGTGGGTCTGGACCGCCGAGCCCGTGGCCCTTCAGGGACGTGAGCTGAATCCAGCGCTGAAGCGGCACCTCTCGGATTCCGTAGAGTCGACCTTCGAAGTCCGCTACCCCATGCCCTTGCTGCGCGAAGTGGGCTTCAACACCCTCACCAAGACCGGTGGTAAAACCAATTTACTTGAAGGGTTCTCACCCAATCTCCTCGCCGGTCAGGGACACGTTGAAGTCTCCTTCGCACGTTCCCGTCTTCTCGAAGCGGGTGGTGCGATGGATTACCTCCTCCGCTACCCCTACGGTTGCGCCGAGCAAACCACTTCATCGACTGTTCCCTGGATCGCTGCCAAGACCCTCCGCCATCTCGCCCCCGGATTCCAAAAGAAAACCCCGGACGAAATCGACAAAGCAATTCAAGCAGGAGCCGACCGCATTCTGGGCATGCAGACTTCGGACGGAGGCCTCGCCTACTGGCCCGGCGGACGTTCCTCGTCGGACTGGGCGTCGTCATACGCCGGACTTGGTTTGATCCTTTGCAAGGAAGCCGGGGCCTCGGTTCCCCAATCTTCTCTCGATCGACTCGCCGGATACCTATCCAAACATCTACGCAAACTCTCCAGCCTCGAGAGCGACTACCAATATGAAATCTACGCGCGGTCCCTCTACGTTCTCGCCCGCCTGAGGAAAGCGGAGCCTGCGTATCATGCCAAGTTCTACGAAATGCTGACCAAATCAGAAGGGATACCACGTGGGGCCAAGGCCTTTCTTGCCCTTGCCCTTCATGCTTCTCAGCAATCACTCTGGGGAGAGGTCATGGCCCTGCCCACCAAGGAACAAGAGTCGGGATACTGGATGCCTTATCGCAACGAGGACGCCTTTGAACTCCTCGCCTGGTCAACCATCCGCCCCGGCTCACCCGAATGCGAAGCCGCCCTCACCAAACTCCTCGCAAGTCGCAACCCACGCGGACACTGGCGTACGACCTGGAACAACGCCTGGTCGCTCCTCGCGATGAGTGCCTACACCAAGGCCTACGAAATCTCGATGGAGGACATTCACCTCACCATCGAAACCAGCGATGGCACGATTGAGGCGACCATTCCGAAGGGCAAGCCGTCGCACACCATCAAGCTCCCGGTCAATGGGGACTTCAAGCTTCAGGCGTCCTCCGATGCCCCGACCTACGTGCACCGGACCCTCGCCGCCAAGCCCAAGTTGGCGCCATTGAAGTCGGTCTCGCAAAAAGGCCTCTCGGTCATCCGTAGCTACGAACGTGTCGAAGCCGATGGCTCCACCGCACCTCTCATCGAGCCCAAAGTCGGAGACCTCGTCAAGGTGACCCTCACCGTCGGCATGCCGGACCGTCAGCTGCGATACCTCGCCATCGATGATCCCCTTCCAACTTCCTTCAAGGCCATCAACACCGACTTTGCCAGCCAGGCCGGACGGATTCGCGCAAATCGCAACTGGCGCATCTCGCACCAGGAAGTCCGCATGGACCGCGTCCTCTTCTTCGTCGATTACCCGCAACGGTCCAAAAACCTCACCCTGACCTACCAAGCCCGTATCACCCATTCCGGTGACCTCTACGTGCCCCAAACCAAGGTCGAGGAGATGTATGACCCCACCAGCTTTGCCCTCGGTGCGACCCAAAAGCTGACCGTCCAGTAAATCCCGACGGTCAATCTCATCAAATCGAGCATTGGATGTTCGCCCTCGGGCGGGCATCCTCCTTGCAATGAAATTCCTCGCTCTCTTCGTCGCCGCCACTTCGCTGCTTTCCGCCGCAACGAAGATCAAGCTCGTCCCCGCCTTTCCAAATCAAAAAATCAAGCTCCCCACTTCCATTGCGATCCCGTCCGATGGCACCGACAGGCTCTTCCTCGTGCAACAAGTTGGCAAGATCACCATCCTTCCGAAGGACCGGAATTCAGCAAAGGAAACCACCTTCCTCGACCTCACCGGCCGTCCCCTCATTCAACAGCAGTTCGAAGAGGGCCTCCTCGGTTTGGCTTTCCACCCCGACTACGCCAAGAACCGAAAGTTCTACCTCTACTACACCCTTCAAAATCCCAAGCACTCGGTCCTAAGTGAAATGCAAACCTCGGCCACCGACCCCGACAAAGCCGACCCGACCACCGAGCGAATTCTTCTCGAGATTCCCCAACCTTACTGGAACCACAATTCCGGAAATCTTCTCTTCGGACCCGACGGGCTTCTTTACCTCGCCGTGGGCGATGGTGGAAAAGCAAACGACCCGCTGCAGTTCTCTCAAAACACCTTCGTCTACAACGGAAAGATTCTGCGGATCGATGTCAACACCCGATCGGGCAACCGACCCTACGGGCTTCCCACCGACAACCCCTTTCTGAACAAGCCAGGTTACCATCCAGAGATTTTTGCTCTCGGACTCCGCAATCCCTGGGGCCTGACCTTCCACCCCGATACCGGCGAACTATGGGCCGCCGACGTTGGTCAAAATGCTTGGGAAGAAGTCAACATCATCAAAAAGGGCGGTAACTACGGCTGGTCCTTCATGGAAGCCTCCAAACCTCTGGCCGCGCAAACAAACCGCCCCCCAAAGGACAGCGAGTTCATCGCCCCCATTTATGAATACGGCCGTAAGGACGGAATCTCGATCACCGGAGGCATCCACTATCGCGGAAAGGCCGTCCCTTCACTTCGCGGCAAGTACCTTTTCGGCGACTGGGGACTCGGAAATCTCTGGGCGCTCGAACGCCGAAACAAACGCAAATCGGCGGCAAAGATCTTCACCCGTTCCGGAAAACTAGGATCTTTCAAACCCACCGCCTTTGTCGAAGACGCCTCGCAGGAACTCCTCATTCTATCCCACGACGGCAAAATCTTCACCATCGCCCCCGCTCGTTAGGCGACCAAGGTCATGCCGGGAGACAGGAAATTACCGTTCCGGCTTCTGAGAAGCCACACTCCACCAATCCTGCCGGTCTTCCCGCGTCTGGTTCCCTTCCTATTCCTCCTACTTCTTCTCCCCCTTATCGGACCGCTCCCCGAAAAACTCCGGGAGCCACCGCCACCCCACCCCGTCCTTCTCGATCGACACGGAAACGAACTCACCCACTTTCCCAGGCCGGACTATTTTCGGCACCGCCCTGCCTCACTTGAAGAAATCCCGGAGCACCTCATCATGGCAACCCTTGCCGCCGAAGACAAACGCTTTTTCAGCCATCCCGGTATCGACTACACCGCCATAACCCGCGCTTTGTCCGAGAACCTTCTGACTCAGCGCATCACCTCCGGAGCGTCCACCATCACCCAGCAACTGATCAAAATCTCGGCCCCGGCCAAAGATCGCACTCTTCAAACCAAGTTCCGCGAAATGGCCCTCGCCCGGCGGCTCGAATCACGCTGGGACAAGGAGCAAATTCTCACCGCCTACCTGAACCGGCTCGACTACGGCTCGCATCGACAAGGCTGCGCGGAAGCTGCCCGTTACTTTTTTGACAAGCCTCTCGCCGATTTATCCCTCGCGGAATCCGCCCTTCTCGCCGGCCTTCCCCAGGCCCCCTCACGATTGAATCCACGGAATAATCCGGATGAAGCCCTCACAAGAAGAAATTGGATTCTCGACCGCCTGCAAAGCGAGTTCGATTACCCGGATGATACTATCGCCCGCGCCAAGGCGGAGCCTCTTCAACTTGCCTCAAGTTCACCCGACAATCCCATCCCTCATCTTGCCCACAGCCTCCCGCCAGGCGCACGAACTAGCATCGACAGTCGCCTGCAGAAGGTGACCGAAAATATTCTGCGCGAGGAACTGGCAAGCCTCTCCTCCAAAAATGTCCAGCAAGGGGCCCTTGTTGTGATTGAAAACCAGACCGGTGAAATCCTCGCGCTTCATGGCTCATCGGACTTTGAAAGCGAAAACGGTGGTCAGATCAACGGGGCACTTTCCCCACGCTCCGCCGGCTCCTCGCTCAAACCCTTCACTTACGCCCTCGCCTTCAAAAAACAGAACCTCTTTCCTGGCAGCATCATTGCCGACATCCCCACTCCTTACCGAACCGAGGAAGGGCTCGATGCGCCCAAAAACTTCGATCGTCGCCACCACGGCCCGGTCTCCATCCGGCATGCACTCGCCACCTCCCTCAATGTCGCGGCGATGCGTATGCTGAATCAACTAGGCGGCCCTCAACCCCTCCATGAGCTCCTGACTGAGCTTGGCATAAAGCTCCCTAAATCCGCCGCGGAATACGGACTCGGACTCACCATTGGAAACGCCGAGGTTTCCCTTCTTTCACTCACCAATGCCTACGCCACTCTGGCGCGCCTCGGCGAATTCCGTCCCTCCACCTTCCTGCATCAGGATCTCCAAACCACCCGCACCATCCTCTCTCCGGAAAGCTGCTACCTTGTCGCCGACATCTTGGCCGACAACAACGCCCGGGCATCCGCCTTCGGAATTCAGTCCTCACTCCGTCTCCCCTTCCCCTGCTCGGTCAAAACGGGCACCTCGTCCGACTTTCGTGACAACTGGTGTCTCGGCTTCACCCGTGACTTCACCGTTGGCGTATGGATTGGCAATTTCGACAACACCCCGATGGCGGGAATTTCCGGAATCACGGGTGCCGGCCCCATTTTCCAAAAGACCATGCTCACCTTACACGAGAACCATCCTCCTGCCTTTCTTGCGCGCCCTGAGAACATCGAAAGCATTTCAGTCGATGAGCGAACAGGCCATTACTATCCCGTCACCCCGCCTCCCAACACTCCCTGGCATCGCACGGAATCTTGTCGCTCCAACCATTATCCTCTCGCGGTTTCTCCGGCTGATTACGATTCACAAAACCGCGCCCTCCTCACCAGCGAATACCAGGAGTGGTTTAAATCCACCGAGAACAACAAATCCCATGCCTTCGCTCTCACCGATGTAAAACCGCTGACCCGTCTGACCTTGAGATCCCTCACCCCACTTCCAAACGCCACCTACTTTCTCGACCCCGAACTCCCCGGCTCCACCAACCAACTCAAACTCACAGCAAACCTAAGCGATGTCACATGGAGTTCTCCCACTCTCAAAATCAAAAACAATACTGCCACCCTTACTCCGGGGACACATCAAATCACCTTGTCCCATTCCGAAACCAGACAAACCATCACCTGCAAAATCCAAGTCGAGGAACTCTAACGAAACCAAGGTAAAACCACACCCTTCTCAAGGAGAGTGCCCAAATTACATCGGAGCAATGCGACGGCTTCCCACATCAGTGGTCTTCATGACGTGGTCGTTGAAACTCGCAAGGATCAATTGGTTTTTGATCTCCGTGGAGTCCGGATCGTCCCAGAGATTCTCAAACTCATAAGGATCTTTCTCGAGATTAAACAGCTCACCAAGGTTGTCGCGGTGGTAAAGCACGAGCTTGTATCTCTGCGTGCGATACATCGTCGCAAAGGAGGCATTCCCATGGCAGAATTTTTTATCGAGCGCATCAAAGTATTCCGAGCGAACAGAGTCCCGGTGATGATCCGGTGAAGCTTCTCCCATCAAAATCGGCATCAGGGTCTTTCCTTGAAAATAATCCGGGTGTTCCACCCCTGCGAAGTCCAGAATGGTCGCACTCATGTCGAGCAACTCGACCAGAGCCCCACTCTTCACCCCGGACTTGACGCTTGCAGGACAATTGAAAATTAACGGTACCCGCACCAAACCGTCGTAAAAACGGCAACCCTTCAACAACAAGCCATGATCGCCGAGTGATTCACCGTGATCACTAGTAAAAATGATCACGGTGTTTTCGCGTTGCCCGGTTTCGTCGAGGCGCTGGATAATCCGGCCCAGTTGATCGTCGATCAGGGCAATCATCGCATAATACAAGGCTTGGATCTTCTTTGCCCCGCGTTCTTCCGGTGAAACGGCTTCGGTTTGAAAATCAATCGGCGCGAGTTTCTTCTGGGCCGCAAAGTCGCTCTGGCGAAAGTGCGGTCCCGGCATCATTTCCGGATCAAACTTGTCGGCATACTCCTTGGGCGGAATGAAAGGTGGATGAGGATCGTAAGGATTGATGTTCAGCATCCAGGGTTTCCCGGTCAATTTAGCCTCATCGAGAAACTCCAGCGCTCTTTCGGTCGCCCAAGTCGTTTGATGGAACTCCTTGCTCACCCGCTCCTCACTTTCGCGCATCGCGTCGAGGTCTCCACCCTTCTCTTTGACCCAATCCGCATAGTCATGTCCTTCCTCCCAGTCATCGCGGGGAGCGTGGCTGAACTTCCAAAAGGAAAAGCCGTCATCCAGCCGGGGCTCGGTTCGCAAGCCGGAACTCTGCAGATGGAACTTCCCGATCAATCCACAATGGTAACCGGCCTTAGCAACCAACTTGCTGACTAGAGGAGGATGCCCTTCAAACGACTCGTTCCCATTCCGGGTGTTGTGAGCTCGGGTGGGATAAAGGCCCGTCATGAAACTGGAACGACTTGGAGTGCAGATCGGGCTTTGACAATAGGTCTTGGTAAAGGCCGTTCCTCCTTCGACCAAGGCGTCAATGGTCGGAGTCATCACATGGGGATTCCCAAGAGCTCCTATGGTATCGAATCGTTGCTGATCGGTACAATACCAGAGAATGTTGGGGCGTCGTTCCTCGGTCATTCGGTCCCCGAAGAATTGGCACGGCGCTGACGCAGCGACCAGAATAAAAGGAGCATCGCAAAAATCAAAAACGACACGGAAACTGAGCGCGTAAACAATGGCCCCCATTCCCCTCCCGAGCTCATCAAAGCGGAAACCATGGACTCCTCGCCCAAAGGCATCAGCACAAAGCCAATTACAAAAGGTGCGAGAGGAATCCGCCAACGTTCCAGAAGGCGACTCAACACCCCAAAGCCCACCATGACCCAGACGTCAAAAAACCGGTTAGCCAACGAATAGGAACCAAGGACACAAAAAGTGGCGACGACTGGAATGAGAATGTGTGGCTTGACTTTGGAAAGCCGGGAGATCCAGCGGACACTCAACAGCATCATCACCAGCATTACCACGTTCGCCCAAAGGTAGGAGGAGATGATCGTTCCTACAATTTTGGGCTCATTGGCAAAGAGCATGGGGCCAGGTTGCAAACCGTGAATCACGAAAGCTCCCAGCAAAATGGCATCAATCACACTTCCCGGAATTCCAAGCGCGATCAATGGAACAAGCGCACCGCCCACGGTAGCATTGTTGGCGGACTCCGAAGCCACCACCCCTTCGTCGCTCCCCTTCCCAAACTCTTCGGGGGTCTTCGAAGCCGCCCGGGCCGTCGAGTAGGCGATCAATGAGCCAATATTGGCTCCGATTCCCGGGAGAATCCCCACCCCGGTTCCGATCGCCGACGAACGTATGAGTCCCACCCAATGAGCCACCCACTCCCGCAACTTGATCATGATACGTCCTTCGACCCTGCCCTGCTCCCTGGCCTGCTTCGACGGAACAGCAAAGACCCGACTCAGAGCAAACAAGCCGATCAGGACCGGCAGCAACTTGAAGCCATCATCCATCGCACTGACCCCGAAAGTCAGCCGTAACTCCCCACTTCCCGGTGCGGTGCCGGGAAGTGAACAAAGAATGCCCAACAGACAAGAGAGAGCCCCTTTAATCAACGAATCCCCGCTGACACCAATCACCATGACAAGCGACATTAAAACCAAAGCGAAAAACTCCCAAGGACCCAGTTGGGTGGATAACTCGGCAATCGGTTTGGCGACCAAAGCGAGTGCACCCCACGAGAAAATCCCGCCGATGAACGACGCGCCAATTCCCAGGCCCAGCGCCCGGCTGGCTTTTCCCGACCGGGCCATGGGGTATCCATCGAGCGTGGTGATGATCGAAGCCGGTGTTCCAGGCATTCGCAGCAAGGTGGCCGTAATCAACCCACCGCTCACCGACCCCACATACATCGACACCAAAAGAGCCAAGGCACTCTGACCATCCATGCCAAAGGTCAGGGGCAGGGACAATGAAATCAACATCGCCCCGGTCAGCCCGGGTATTGCTCCCACCGCAATTCCCAACGCAGTCCCCAACAGAATGAGGAAGACGAGATTAGGCGCTGACAAGGCTTCGAAAATCATGGAAGATCAATGACGAGAACTTTGGTGAAAACCAAAAAGCAGGCGATCGACAAAGCAACTGCCAGCACCGCAACGAAGCCCAGTGATTTTCCCGACCGGGCACCAAAGACATAGGCCAACGCCGGGATAAAGAGAATGGTTGCGATCATATAGGACAAGCCTACAACCTGCATCAACAGCAGGTAGGAAACCAACACAAGACAGCTGAATAAACCATGCTGGCAAATGATCGCGGACCGCCTACCTACATCCCTCGTTTTCAACCAGCGAAAGACCAGCCCTGAACCCAACAAAACGATCATTCCCACCACTGGAATCACGGGATCCGGCAAGCCTTGATAAGCCACCAACCCAACATCTTTGAATTCGCTATCCCGTCCCGCGAGGTGCTCGTCCAACTCGTCGCCTCTCAAAAAAAGCGGCTCAGTTTTGCTCTCGGCGAGCTTTGCCTTCAAATATTCGGTCTGCATCGCAGCTTCCAGAACATCAGCAAACTTATTGACCACCTGATCCGGCGTTCCCTTCGGAGCCCACCAGTAATGAGCATGGGGCATTACGATATCGAAACCAGTCTCACGCGCGGTTGGCACTCCGGGCAGCTCTGGATGACGCTCCGGAGCGAGATAGGCGATCGCCCTGACCCCGCCTTCCATGAACCCCATATATTCCGAAAGCGAAAACGGGGTGACATCGATGTGTCCTCCCACAAGATCGTTCCGGCGCTTTGCTCCACCCCCGCTTGCTACCATCCGAAAAGCCGCTTCGCCTCCTGCTTTCTCGAGTCGAAGGCCAGCAAAGTGAGTCGGAGTTCCCTGGGCCATTCCGAACAAAATTGAGTCGGGAGTTTCGGAGGCCGCTTTGAAGAGATCGGCCAGATTTTTAAACGATGAATCTTCCCGAACACAGATGACCAGATTCGACAATGCGGTTGCCGCAATGGGACGAAAGGCCTCGGGCCCGAAAGAAACCCGCCCCGCATACTTTGAAGTAAAGATCCCTTCATGCAAATTGAGGATGGTGTAGCCATCAGGTGCGGCATCCCGCACCCGGCGGCTCCCAATCGTTCCACCGGCCCCGGGAACGTTCAGAATCACCAAGGGTTCGTTAAGCAGCTCTTGGTCCCGGATGGCTTTTTGCATGATGCGAGCGAAGGTGTCGCTGTCCCCCCCGGCGCCAAACGGAACGACCACCTTAATGGGTTTTCGCGGGTAACTCCCCTGCCTGACCCCTTGCGAATCATCGCAAGAAGTGACCATCAGAGCGGTGAGCAACAACAAAAGAACTGTTCTAAGCTTGAACATCTAGTCGGTAATCACCCAGTTCTTCGGAGCGACGAACCCCTTCTTCCCCTCGAGAAAGTCCGGGATTCCAGCAATCTTGAGGCGACGATGGTCTTTCATCCGCCTCAACATCGCTTCCACTTTTTCAGGTTCCTGTTTGGCAAGGTCATTTGACTCCACCGGATCCTTCAGCAGATGAAACAACTCAATCTTCGGCTTGGCCTTACCGATCTTCGCATCCAGCACACTCCCTCCGGTGACACCCAGCATGTTTCGACCATCGAGTGGCTTGGAGAGCTTTTCTTCACTGGATACCAGTGCCATGAGAGTGGGAAAGATATCGATGTAACCCATCATGGCATCGATCGTCCTTTCTCCACGAAAACCCGCCGGCCATCGAACCGCCGCAACTGTACGAACCCCGCCTTCATAGACGGTTCCCTTCCCTGCCCGCCAACTTCCGTTGTCTGCCCAGCGCGTAATGCCACCATTGTCGCTAAAGAATAGGACGAAGGTATTCTCTTTGATCCCCTTGTTATCGATCGCTTTCAAAATCCTCCCGATCGCTTGATCCATCGAGTCGACCATCGCGGCGTAAATCCTGCGGTTCTGATCCTTGATCGATTGATACTTTTGGAGGTCCGACTCCTTGGCCTGCATCGGATCATGAGGGGCATTGAAAGGAACATAGAGAAAGAACGGCTCATCGTGCTGACTTGAAGCAACCACCCTCGCCGCTTCCTTTCCGATGAGATCCGTTGAATACCCCTTGTCATGACTCGTCTCTTCATTTCGGTGCCAATCAAGCTCCCCTTCCCGCTCGTGGGTGAAGTAATCGAAAGCGCCGTTGTAGTGTCCGTAAAACGAAGTGAACCCGCGGGATCTTGGCAGGAGCGCCTTCTTGTAGTGCCCGAGGTGCCACTTGCCCACCGCAGCCCGCGTCAGGTAACCGGCTTTCCCAAGCATATCAGCGATGGTTCCCTCCTCCGTCGATAATCCCCATTTCCGCCACGGCGTAATGACCGACTCACCCATGCCATAACGAATCGGCCAACGCCCGGTCATGAGACCTGCCCTGGTCGGCGAACAGAGCGGCGCGACATGAAAATTCTCGAGACGGACTCCTTCCTTCGCGAACCGGTCTAGGTGGGGAGTCCGGATCTTGCTTCCATGATACCCCACATCCGCCCAACCCAAGTCGTCGGCAACAATAATGACAATATTGGGCCGTTTATCGGCTCCGGTTGCGAGACCCGTAAAAAACAGCAATCCAAGCACCAACAATTTCAGAAAAGTCATGACTACTACCAACATAGGCGTCTCGAAGCCAATACCGAACAAAAACCCGCAAGTCGACCTAAGCTTCCGGATCCCACTCGAAATGAACTCCACTTCTGTTCTTGGGGCGGTCACTCCAAACGCCCCCATTCTGGTATGTGTGATCAGTCAAAAACTCCTCATGGAATTCCAATCCCCAACCTGGTGCACGCGGGGTACCGTAGAACCCACCCGTCATCCTGACGGGTTCCTTCACCACGTCATGAAGGAAGTCGATGTATTCCACCAGCTGGGTATCCGAACGACCACTTACCGCGATCTGGTCCCAAATCCCAAAGTGTTGAATCATGTTACACAGGGCAATTCCCCCACCGTGAGGACAGACCGGAACGTCGAACTTTGCCGCCATCAAAATGATTGCCACGACATCATTCACTCCGGCAACCCTCACTGCATCGATCTGGCAATAGCCAATGGCACCACTCTTGAGCAACTGCTTGAAAATCACTGGCGAAGCGGCGTGCTCTCCGCAAGCAAAGTCAAATGAAGCATCCTCAAAGGTCTTGGACAACTCGACGTAACCTAGCACATCGTCCCGAGCAATTGGTTCTTCGACCCACTTTAACCCATATGGTCGATAGTGTTCCACATGTGCCTTTGCTTCCTCCACTCCCCAATACTGATTGGCATCCACCATTAGATCACAATCCGGACCAATGGCCTCCCGCATGAACTTGATTCTCGAAACATCCTTCTCGAGATCCATTCCCACTTTCACCTTGAAAGCGTCAAACCCTTCGTTCTGAAGTTTTCTCACGGTGGCAAGAATTTCATCATCACTCAACCCGAGCCAGCCCGCGGTACAATAAGCCTTGGGGCCAACCTCACCCATTTCCTTCTCACGACCCGCCTTGTCGGGTCGTTTGAGAATCTCCAGCGCTTCGTCCGGAGTGAGGGCATCCTTGAGATTCCTCCAATCGATGCACTTCACAACGAATTCAGGTTCAAGATCGACCAGAAGCTTCCAAAGGGGCTTGTTCTCCGACTTGGCCCAGAGGTCCCACATCGCATTCAGCACCGCTCCGCACGCCATTCGGAAAACCCCGTCGTGCAACCAGCGGAGCTGGTGATGATCAACCAAGCGGCGATACAACTTGAGCGGATCTTCGGAGAACTCCTCCAAAGTCATCCCGATCACCAACGCCGAGAGATCCTTAATTCCGTAACAGATCCAATCGGTCCCGGCTCCCACTGTAAAAACCACCGAGACTCCCCGTAATTCCTCATCCGTTTCCAAATGAAGAACCGCCGAGGAATAATCAGGCGCCTTGTGAAAAGGATCCGACCCCAACATGCCATCCGACGTCGGGACCCGGAGGTCGATCACTTCGGCGGAAAGAACTTTCATTCCTTTAACTCTCTTTCACGGCAATTTGCCGTTGAGTGCCGAGCCCTTCGACTCCCAATTCCACCACGTCCCCTTCCTTCAAGAAGAACGGAGGATCGAATCCCAAGCCCACTCCGGCTGGAGTTCCGGTGGAAATGACGTCACCCGGCAGCAAGGTCATGAACCCGCTGAGGTAGCTAATGACCTTCTGAATATTGAAAATAAAATCAGAGGTGTTCCCGTCCTGAAGCTTCTTTCCGTTCAGGGAAAGCCAAAGCCTCAAATTGTTCGGGTCTGAAACCTCGTCCCGGGTCGCGAGATAGGGGCCAAAAGGAGCATAGGTGTCAGCCGACTTTCCTTTCACCCACTGACCGCCCTTTTCGAGCTGCCATTCGCGCTCGGAGTAATCGTTATGCACCCCGTATCCTGCCACATAATCAAGTGCCTCCTCCTCACCGACATATTTCGCCTTCTTCCCGATCACCACCGCCAGCTCAACTTCCCAATCGGTCTTTTCCGAGTTTCGAGGAATCAAAAGATCATCATTGGGACCGCTCCAAGCAGTCGTTGCCTTGAAGAACACCACGGGTTCGGTCGGGGTTTCCATTCCTGACTCAGCAGCATGGGAAGCGTAGTTCAAGCCAATGCAAATCAACTTTGAAGGACGGGCTATTGCCGGGGCTAGGCGAACCTTTTCGGCCTTCACCTTTGGCAAGGTGCCCCCTTGTTCCGTCAGAAAAGCGGCCAACCGGTCCAAGCCGTCCTTTTCAAAAAAGGCTTCATCCCAGTCCTCACCAAAAGCGGAACAATTATAAATCTCGGCATCCGAGGCGAAAACGCCCGGGATGATTTGATCCACGTCATGATATCGAGTCAGTTTCATAAAAGGTCTTATCGAAGGAGAGTCACGCCCCCATCAATGTCGTAGGCGGAGCCAGTGATAAAGCCCGCCTGGTCGGAGCATAAGAAAGCAGCCAGATCAGCCACCTCGGAGGGTTTCCCCATGCGCCCAATGGGTTGGTAATCAGATAGCTTCTTGAACATTTCGCCACGCTCTTCTTCGGGATAATTCTTCTCAAGATACCCATCGACGAATGGCGTATGAATCCGGGCGGGACAAAGACAGTTTGAGCGGATCCCTTGGTTGATGTAGTCGCGCGCCACCGAAAGAGTCATGGCATAGACCGCTCCTTTCGACATGGAATAGGCAAAGCGATCTTGAATTCCCACCGTAGCCGCAATGGAAGCCATGTTGAGAATCGCTCCCCCAGCGGCTTCAAGCATCTTTGGAATGGCAAAATGGATGCAATGATAAAGCCCTTTGACATTCACCTCATAGATCCGGTCCATCTCTTCCGGAGTGGTGTTCGCCACACTTCCGATGGATGCGATCCCCGCGCTGTTCACGAGAATATCCACCCTCGGAATCTTCTCAAAAACAGCCTGGACCGAATCGGTCTTAGAGACATCGCATTCCAACGACTCAGCGCTTCCACCCTTTGCCTTGATTAATCCAACGGTTTCGTCACCCACCTTCTTCTGGAGATCCAGAATGATGACATGATGCCCGTCCCCCGCCATCCGTTCGGCAATGGCACGCCCAATTCCTGAACCTCCTCCGGTGACGATCGCGTTCTTCATGAGTCCCTTCCTAAAAACAATGGGCAACCAAAGTACACGCCTCCACCCGCTTGCCTATCCCGGATCTCGAAAATCCACCTTCTCTTTCCCAAACTGCCTCGTATAAGGTGAGGGGCAATGCCCGCGCAGTGCAAGGAATTCAGGGTTGGTTCCGCTCTCGAGAATCCCTCCTTTGTGAAACACCAAAATACAGTCCGCTGTCCGAATCGTCGAAAGTGTAGTCCTCAGTAGGCTCTTGAAAGGCCCTCTTGTCTTCCAGGCCGAAGGTCCGGATCTCTACTTGTGCCTGCTTCAATCTCCCGGCATATCCACCTCCACACACCACCAACTCTCTGTGACCCTATTTTCCGCGAACGAAATCCGCCTCGCCTACGGACACCAGACCCTCCTCGACGGAGTGACCCTTGCCATCGCCGCTGGTGAGAAGGTCGGCCTCGTCGGACGCAACGGTTGTGGCAAATCCTCCCTCCTTAAGATCCTCTCACGACAAGACCAACCCGACTCCGGCGAACTGTCCGCCCGACGCGGACTCCGCATTGGGTATCTTCCCCAAGAGTTTGAACTCAATCCCGATCTTTCGGTTTACGACAACGTCATCGCCGGAGCTTCCGATGTCGCCAACGCACTCACCCGCTACGAGAACGGCGACGGAACCGAAAGCGAGCTCGCTGACCTCCTCACCCTCATCGAGCATACCGATGGATGGAATCTCGACGCCCGCATCAACTCACTTTCCAATGCGCTCGCCACTCCGCCACTCAAGTCCGAGACTGGTCCGCTATCCGGCGGCGAGAAACGCCGGGTCGCTCTCTGTCGCGCGCTGGCCTCTCAACCCGATCTCCTTCTCCTCGACGAACCGACCAACCACCTCGACTCCGAATCGATCCGATGGCTTGAGGATTTCCTCAAAAGCTATACCGGTGCGGTCATTTTTGTGACCCACGACCGCTACTTCCTCAACGAGATCGCCACCCGCATCATCGAGATTGCCGGAGGCAAGGCCTATTCACACCCTGGCAACTACACCGCCTTTCTTGAATCAAAGGCCATTCGACAGGAGATCGCTGAGAACGCGGAACGGAAGCGGCAAAAGTTCCTCAAAGATGAGCTCGAGTGGGTTCGCGCCGGAGTGAAAGCGCGCACCACCAAATCGCGCTCCCGCCTCGATGCTTTCTACGCGGTGAAGGACAAGGACGCTCCTGAACACGAAGGCGAAATCGACCTCCTCATTCCTCCCCCTCCACGTCTCGGCAACACCATCGTCGATCTCGAAGATGTTTCCATCACACTCGGCGACCGCACTCTTTTTCGTCATTTGAATCTCTCACTCGAAGAAGGCCAATGCACCGGCATAGTCGGCAAAAATGGCGTCGGGAAATCCACTTTGCTCAAGATCTGCCTGCAGCAACTCCAACCCACCTCCGGCACCGCCACACTCGGGAAGCAGGTGAAGGTCAACTACATCGACCAATCGCGAATGCAGCTCGATGGCACCGGTTCGCTTCTCGATGAGATTTCGAGCGGCAATGAAAAGATCGAATTCGGCGACGAAACGATTGGAGCACGCGCTTACCTGAAACGATTCCTCTTCTCCGACGACCGCATCAACGAACGCGTCGATCTCCTTTCCGGTGGAGAACGCGCTCGCCTCATGCTCGCCAAGGTTCTCAAGACGGGCGGTAACCTCATCGTGCTCGACGAACCAACGAACGACCTCGATTTGCAATCGCTTCGTATGCTTGAGGAGGCCCTTGCGGCTTTCCCAGGGACCATCCTCGTGGTTTCGCACGACAGATACTTTCTAGATCGGATCTGCGACCAGATTGTCGCCTTTGAAGACGACGGTGTTCGTGTCACTCCCGGCAACTTTTCCTACTACCTTGAGAAAAGGCAGGCCCGCGAGAATGCGGCCCGTGCCCAAGCCACCGCGGCCAACCGCGAAGCCAAAAAACGGCAACAGGCCACGAAGGAAAAACCCCGCAAGCTCACCATGGCCGAAGCAATGGAACTTGAAACCCTCGAGTGCGTGGTCATGGAAGCCGACGAAATCGTCACTGTCTTGCAAGAAAAACTCGCCTCACCCGAAGTCCAAACCGACTACGAGCAAATCCCCGTCGTGATGGCCGAACTGGAGGAAGCCAAAAAGAAAGCCGACGAGTTGCTCAACCGCTGGGAATTTCTCGAAGAGGTCAAAGCAAATGATCCCACGCGTTAGATCCAAAGATAGGCCTTAAAGCAATCAAGGGTCATCTGCACTGCGATCATGATGAGGACAGTTCCCCCCAAGAGGCTAAGCGAGTACACTTGAAGACCAAACTATCAGAACCACTTTCTCGTCACAAACAGCGGCTATCAAAACCACAAGAGCAATGAAGCTCTCGCGCAGGATAATCCTGCGCCTCTCCGGCACCGAATACTTGGCGAGCAGACTGTTGACAGGCACAAGATCCACAAAGGAGTCCATGACCACGAAGAGAAGAATGGCGAGTAAGACCATATCAGAGGTCTCAGCGAGATGGTCGAAATCAAGACGAGGATCCTTGCATTAAGCTTGGGAGGCAGCCGCTGCCTCTAGCATCTTGATCCACGGGCCAACGTAAGCCCCGTTATCGTGATAGGTTCGACCGGAAACAAGATTCCCATCGATGACACAGGACTCATCGACAAAGATCCCACCGCATACCTCGAGGTCAAACTGACACTTCGCCACCGTCGCCATCCGGCGTCCTCTCACCCGATCTGCCCTCGCCGGGATTTCCACGCCATGACAGACGCTGGCAATCGGTTTGTTGTGATCGAAAAACCACTGGGTCAGATTGATAAGATCCTCGTCTTCACGGATGTATTCCGGTGCCCGGCCACCAGAAAACATGATGCCGAGATAGTCTTCGGGATTCACTTCGGCAAAGCTGAAATCCGCCTGCAATTGATACCCCTCCCATTCCTTGGTGATGGTCCAACCCGGCCGGATCTCGTGCATCACCATCTGGTAAAGTCGCTTCTCAGGTGCCACCACCACCGGCTGAATCTCAGCTTCCTGAAGACGATAAAAGGGATAGAGGGTATCAAGGGTTTCCGAAGCATCACCGATCACGATGAGAGCTTTTCCAATCGGGTCTTTCATATCCCCTCGATACCGATCCGTTCACCAAAGATCGAGAGGAAAGACCCAAGATTCCTGCCGGAAAAACCTTTTGGGAAATCATGAAGGGCATCGTCTTTTTTATTCTCAACCTTCAATGGCTCGCCGGGTTCAGTCTCCGTTCTGACATCGAACAAGCCTAACGGCACCGCGACTGGGGCTCCTGCGGTATATGCGTGATGTCACCCTCTGGCATTTGAGTCATTGGAATGAGTCAAAATTTTAACTCGGGAAAGTCTACGCCGTGCCACACGAGGGTTTTTATCAAGTCTCTGGCCCGCAAGCGCTTCTTGGCTGGAGCAATTGCGCAGCTCGCCCACTGAGAGTGACAGGCAGGGTTTTCTTCAAAAAAGCAGTCACCTTTCACACTTGGAGACCGTATAATTAGAGCATGAAGACCCAAGCTTTTCTCTCTATTAGCCTACTCGCAGCACTGGGACTGACGTTGTTTTATCAGCAAGAGAACTCAAAGCTGGAGACAGAGATCAGGGAATTTCGAGAGCAAAGCAATACCAGCACACATTCCACCAAAGGCTCTCAGGATAAGGAAAACCGGAAATCTGCTCGAAACACAACCAGTCGCGACCGAGGCTCCGTCCGCGATCTTTTGGCCGTCGAGAATCCTTCAGACCGGATCACCGCTCTTCTTGAGTTCGCCGAAAGCCTCAATCCTGGAGACATTCCGGACGCTCTCAAAAAAATTCGTGAAGCTTCTCCCCACTGGGATCCGGAAGCCAAGATGATTGCCCACATTCTCCTCACCCGCTGGGCCATCGACGACCCGGAAGGAGCACTCGCCTCACTGAAGGGAATCAACCTCATGAAATTTGGCAGCGATCCGATGAGTGTTCTTTCGGGCGTGGCTTCGGTCGACCCCGACATCGCGGTGGCTTGGCTCAAGGACCCTGACAATTCAATGATGAGAGTTCCCTTCATGGGACAGTTCCTTGCCGGTTCGGTCAGCAAGGAATGGGGAAGAAATGATCCCGACGCTGCCCTCGCCTGGGCCGAAAGCCTTCCCGACAGCCAAAAGACCGGAGCGATCACCGGGATTCTCGGAAGTCTCGCCAGCACCGATCCCTCCCAGGCTGCCAGTCTGGCGATGGACCTCGCCCCGGGAGAAAGCCGGGAATACATCGTGGGAGAAATCGCCCGCAGCTGGGCCGAAAAAAACCCCAGCAGTGCCCTCGCTTGGGCGGACAACTTAGAGGGGACCGAGCGTCAAATGGCATTACGAAATGGCATCGGAGAGCTCGCCCGAAATGATCTGGAAGGCGCTGTTTCCTACCTCGATGGACTGGAGAAGGAAGAAAGAAACACCCTCCTCGACACGGTCACCAAACCCTGGGCCCAGGAAGACCCGGCGGAAGCCGCCGATTGGGTGGTCGAAAATACCGCCGAACCGGATTCCCAAGAAGCTGGAGGACGGGCCTTGGGTGATGTTCTTTATGAGTGGACCCTGCAGGACCCGCAAGCGGCCGGCACCTGGCTCAACGAACAGGAACGCACGCCCGCCCTCGATGGCGCTATCACTGGCCTCGCTAGGGCCTCTTTTGAAGACGATCCCGAAGGCTCACTCACGTGGGCCACTCAAATCAGCAACGAGGGCCTGCGCGACCTTTCCATCGGCGTCGGACTAGGAGCTTGGATGCAGCGCGACCGCGCAGCGGCTACCAACTGGGCCCGCGAAAACGAGATCCCCCTTCCCGGAGGAAACGAGGAATAGGTCGAGCACAGAGAGTCAGGCTCCCTTGACATCGTGGCTCCATCGTAGAATTTGGTATTCCAATCCACTCGAACGATGTCCTCTCGTATTGCTCTCTCTTTCGCCTCGCTTCTGGCCCTCGCTTCCAGCGCAACTGCCGACACTTGGTCCCACTGGCGGGGCCCGCTGGCCAATGGCTCTTCCCCAACCGCCAAGCCCCCCTTGGAGTGGAGCGAAACCAAGAATATCAAGTGGAAGGTTCCGGTTCCGGGTCTTGGGTCAGGTTCACCGGTCATTTGGAAAGACAAGGTCTTCGTCGTTTCGGCCGTTTCACCCGATGGGAAACGGGGATTCGATGGACGCCGCCTTTCCAAGCTCGACTTCAAGGTCTTTTGTTTCAATCGCTCCGACGGCAAACTCGTTTGGGAAAAAACAGCGGTGACCGCGACCCCTCATGAAGGAACCCATTCCACCAATGGCTTTGCCTCGGCTTCTCCCTGCACGAACGGGAAACACGTTTATGCCCACTTTGGGTCACGTGGACTCTTTTGTTATGACATGGGCGGGAATTTGGTCTGGAATCGCGATGACTTCGGTAAAATGAAAACCCGGAACGAGTTCGGCGAAGGCAGTTCCCCCACTCTCGTCGACAACATGATTCTGGTGCCCTGGGATCATGAAGGCCCCTCGGCTCTCTATGCCCTCGATCAAAAGACCGGCAAGACCATATGGAAGACCGAGCGCGATGAACCCACCAGCTGGTGCACTCCAATCGTGGCCGAACATGATGGATCAAAGCAGGTCATCATGAATGGTCAGAATTTCATTCGCGGATACGATCTCAAGACCGGCAAGGAACTCTGGCGCATCGCGGGGAAGGCCCAACGCCCGGTCACCTGTGCCGTGATCATTGACGACCTCGCCATTGTCACTAGCAGCTTTCGGGGCGATTACGGTGGGGCTTTTAAAATGAGCGGGCGTGGCGACCTCGCCGGGACTAAAAACGTCGTTTGGAGTTTGGAAGACAACATTCCCGACCTCGCCTCACCCCTCCTTTCCGGGCAGCTGCTTTACGTGCACAAAAAGAAATCGGCCACCGTCTCATGCGTCGACCCTCTCACCGGCAAGGCCTACTACACCGCCGCCCGCATTCCCGGACTATCTACTCTCTACGCCTCACCCGTCGCGGCCAACGGCCATGTTTTCATCACCGGCCGCAGCGGTATTACCGTGGTAATCAAAGATGGCAAGAAGCTGGAGATTGTAGGATCGAATTCCTTAGGCGAAGGCGTCGATGCAACCCCCGCCCTGATCGGTGACCAGATTTTCATTCGCGGCGAGAAGCATCTCTTCTGTATTGCGAAGTAAAGAAAGACGAAACCTTTCCTATTAATAAAAAGCCCCGTCCGCATTCGCGGACGGGGCTTTGAAGTTTTTTGGCTCGTCAGCGTTTAGCTCACTTCACCGCGTGCCATACCCTTTTCCTCAAGGGCTGCCTGAGCAGCGGCGAGGCGGGCGACCGGGATACGGAAAGGAGAGCAGGAGACGTAGTTGAGACCGGTACGGTGGAAGAACTTCACCGAATCGGGATCTCCACCGTGCTCACCGCAGATACCAATCTTGAGCTTGGCCTTTGTGGAACGTCCGCCTTTGACACCCATCTCAACAAGCTTGCCAACACCGGTCTGGTCAAGGCTGGCAAACGGATTGTTGTTGAGGATCTCCTCGTCCTGATAGGTTGGGAGGAAACTCGAGGAGTCATCGCGGGAAAGACCAAGACCCGTCTGGGTGAGGTCGTTCGTTCCGAAGGAGAAGAACTCAGCGTGCTTAGCCACCTCGTCGGCGGTGAGGGCAGCGCGCGGGATCTCGACCATCGTTCCGACAGTATACTTGAGTTCGCTCTTTTTGAGACCGAGCTTCTTACGAACCTCTTCAGCAGTGGTATCGACGACTTCCTTCTGAAGTTCAAGCTCGCGAGCGTAGGAGACGAGGGGAACCATGATCTCAGGGAGAACTTTGGTGCCCTTCTTCTGTACTTCGTGAGCGGCTTCGAGGATGGCCTCCACCTGCATTGCGGTGATGGCAGGATAGCTGATACCGAGACGGCAACCGCGGTGACCAAGCATCGGGTTCTCTTCGTGAAGAGCGTGGACACGCTTGGAGATGGCTGCGGCGCTCATTCCGATTTTCTTGGAAAGATCCTTCTTCTGGGCCGGGGTCATCGTGCCGATGAACTCGTGAAGAGGCGGATCGAGAAGGCGAATGGTGGCCGGGCGGCCGGCGAGAGCCTTGAAGATGCCGATAAAGTCCTTCTTCATGAAGACCTTGATTTTCTTGAGAGCCTTGGCACGGCCGGCGTCGTCGTCAGCAAGAATCATCTCACGGACAGAGTCGATGCGGTTGCCTTCGAAGAACATGTGCTCGGCGCGGGTCAGGCCGATGCCCTCGGCACCGAACTTGATGGCCTGCTCCACCTGCTCGGGAGTATCCGAGTTCGTGCGGACACCCAGCTTGCGAAGCTTGTCGGTCCAGTCCATGAGCATCATGAACTTCTTGTAGGTGTCGGAACGCTTGGCCGCGGCCTTGTTCTCGATAAGTCCCTGAATGACCTGTGACGGTGATGACTTGATGCCTCCGGCGTAAACGTTTCCAACGAACCCGTTGAGGGAGAGTTCATCGCCTTCCTTGAGGACGACACCGTTTCCAGTGAGGGTCTTCTTGGAGTAGTCGATGCTCATTCCATGGGCACCGCAGACGCAGACCTTACCCATTTGACGGGCAACGAGAGCGGCGTGCGAGGAGGCACCACCTTCGGTGGTGAGAATTCCACCCGCCGCGATCATGCCGCGAAGATCTTCGGGAGAAGTGGCCTGACGAACGAGGATGACCGATTCACCTTTGGCCGCGGCCTTCACGGAGTCTTCCGCAGAGAAATAGATTTTACCGGAAGCGGCACCAGGACCAGCAGGAAGACCGGAACCAACCTTCTTGGCCGCCTTCTCAGCCTTAGCTTCGAAGATCGGTGCGAGGAGGTGGCTGAGATCATCGGCCGGTATGCGAAGGATGGCTTCCTCTTTCTTGATGAGGCGCTCCTTCACCATGTCGAGGGCGATGTTCACGGCAGCAAAACCAGTGCGCTTTCCGTTCCGGGTCTGAAGCATCCAGAGCTTGCCCTCTTCGATGGTGAACTCGACGTCCTGCACATCGCGGAAGTGCTTCTCGAGCTTCTTCCGAATGACAAGGAGTTCCTTGTGCGACTTGGGAAGGTCCTTGGCCATCTTGGCGATGGGCTTCGGCGTGCGGACACCAGCCACCACGTCCTCACCCTGGGCATCGATGAGATACTCACCGTAGAAAACGTTTTCGCCAGTGGCGGGGTCACGGGTGAAGGCCACTCCTGTTCCGGAGGTCTTACCGGTGTTACCGAAGACCATGGCCTGCACGTTGACGGCGGTTCCCCAAGCAGCGGGAATGCCATACTTCTGACGGTAAACGATCGCGCGATCATTGTTCCAGGAGTTAAAGACGGCGTTGACGGCTCCGGTGAGCTGCTCGCGGGGGTCTTCGGGGAAATTCTTGCCGGACCGCTCTTTGATGAGCTTCTTGAACTCAGCCACCACTTCGCGGAGGTCGCTTTCCTTGAGTCCAGAATCGTCTTTCACCTTGGCCTTGGCCTTGGCCTTATCAAGGATGACTTCGTAGGGATCGTGGTGCTCGCCTTCTTCAGCTTCCACCTCCATCACCACGCTGCCATACATCTGGAGGAAACGACGATAGGAGTCCCAGGCAAACTTGGGGTTGCCAGTTTTCTTGGCAAGAGCCTCGACGACCTCGTCGTTGATGCCGAGGTTAAGGATGGTGTCCATCATGCCGGGCATCGACTCGCGAGCACCGGATCGGACGGAGAGAAGGAGCGGGTTTTCGAGGTCGCCGAACTTTTTGCCCATGGCCTTCTCGACCTTGGTGATATTGTTCTCGATTTCAGCAGTGAGGGTCTTGGGATATTTCTTCCCGTTGGCGTAGTAGTAGGTGCAGACCTCGGTGGTGATGGTAAAACCGGCTGGCACGGGGACCCCAATGCTGCTCATTTCGGCGAGGTTTGCGCCCTTCCCTCCGAGGAGAGCCTTCATCGATCCATCTCCGTCGCATTTTCCTGCGCCGAAATAGTAGACGTTTTTCGTTTGTTTGGCGGCCTTCTTCTTGGCGGCCTTCTTTTTGGTAGCCATTGGTCTGTGTCTCTAGAGGAGTTTTTCTGGTGAGATCCCCCACGGGAAAAAGCTTTTTTCCGGCGGAGGGCGGCGCACTCTAGCAATGAGGCCATTTGTGTCAACCGTGTTGGTGCCCCCCTTTTTCGCCGCTCGCTAGGCCTTGGACGGCCTCCACTCGAAGTCCCGGTGGATCTGGTTCTTTCGAATCGGAACGAAACCCAGTCTTTAATAAAAAGATTCGGCGAAATTCCCGCTCTCGGAGGCAGAGACGTTTCGGTGCTTGTAAATGGGAACCTCGATGGCGATTTCCTTCCCGGCTTTTGGGAGAACCAGCAAAGCAACCTGACCCTCAATGGTGCCATCGATGGAGATGGAGTCCATTCCCTGCCATCGCCTGGTCGCGAGGGTTTGCGGGACCTGGAATGCCTCATCACCACCTTCAAGCACGATGGCGACAAGATTCTTCCGCGGGGATACGATCACCTCGCCGGCGAAGGTGGATTCGAGATCAAGCTCTTTACCTCTCTCTTCCAGAATGATGAGATGAAAGTCTCAATCAATTAAGGGAAGGGCACTTTAGTCACTTCTTGTCATCACCACGGAATCACCCCCAACTTTCGCCGACGTCATTTTACCATCAGACCATCTCACGGTCATGGACTCAGCGGTAGTGCCCGCAGGGATGGCGAACTGAGGAATCATCGAAGACTGGGAAAGATAGGATCCGCCTGCACAAACCTCGCGGACCATGGCCCGGCCGTCTGCCAAAGTCACTCGAACCAAGGCGCCAATGCACAACACCTGAGGGGCATCAAGTTCAATGGTGAGGGTCGTTACCCCTTCAGGAGGACGCGCTTCGAACACCTGCATTGCGGCATTGTTATTGGCCACGATGAGATCGGGCCAGCGGTCGCCGTTGACATCACCAAGCGCCACTCCCTTGGCATCGCCTGCCACGACGATTCCACTGTGATCCGGCCGTAATGAATCGAATCCACCATCACCACGGCCCTTTAAAAACACTCCGGTGCCACCATCCATGCGACCGGTTTCCACTTGAGGAGCAAAGGAGTTTTGCGCGAGGAAAAGATCAAGATTGCCATCACCATCAAAGTCACTCACGGCCATTCCAAAAACCGGCGCCACCTGAGCCATCGGAGGAAGCGGACGAAACTCAAACTGGCCCTCCCCAGAGTTTAACAAAAGACCACTCTCAAGAGTATTGGCTTCATATCGATCGGCCTTGTCCAACCCGGTCGAGTAGAGATCAAACAAAGTCGCCGAGGCGAAGTCATGGAACTTCGGGGTTTTCTTCTTCAAGAACGGCATGGCATTGCTGGAACAACTCAAGCCGCGGATCGGGTAGCACTTCCCTTTCTCCATCTCGGCTTCAAGGATTCGCTTCTTTCCGGATCCATCCATCTCTCCAAAGTAGAGCAAGGCCGGGGCCTCATACTTGGTGTTAAGGCCATTATTCCCTACCACGTAATCAAGATCTCCATCGCCGTCGAAGTCTCCACAGACGATGCTGTTCCACCATCCTGTCCGGCCTGCCAGGCCGGCCTTTTTCGTTTCCTCCACCAGCTTTCCTTCGCGATTACGAAATAGCGCAACGTTTCCCCATTCCCGAGTGACCAAGAGATCCAACCAGCCATCACCATCGACATCGGTCCACAGTGCCGAAGTGACCAGACCCCCGAAGCGACCTTTGGCAACATCTAAAAAGTTGCCCTTTCCATCGTTTTGCAAAAGCTCGCTTTGCGGGGACATAGGGTAGGCGCCGGGAACGACCCGACCACCCACAAAGAGATCGAGGTCGCCATCACGATCATAGTCCGCCGCACAAACTACCGACCCACTACCGGTCGACCCCGGAAAAGTGCTGTCAGGTGCTTTCTGAAACATCCCCTTACCAGAATTCAGATAAAGCCGATCACGAAAAGCACTCCCGCCGGGCTCGCTCTCCACACCGCCGCTCACGACAAAGAGATCGAGATCTCCGTCATTGTCGGCATCAAAAAACAAGGGAGCCATATCCTCGCAACGCCCGTCGGCATCCAGAGCTTCGGACTTCATGCGACTGAAAGGCGACTTATCCGTGCGAAAGTAGAGCTTTCCGGCCTGTCCCGCCGGGTGACCCACGAAAAGATCCTCGCGACCATCACCATCGATATCAGCCAGAGCCAACCCGGGCCCCATTTGCGAGTGCTTCGAGGGCAGCAACGGTTGGCGTTTGAAATCATCGAAATTCCGCTCGGACGGTTGCACATCCGCAAGCATTTTCGATTCCACAAAGAGAGCTCGTGGTTTCAAATTCCGGCGCTTTTCCAACTGGTCAGGCTGCCGGACTAGATACCGTCTTCCCGCTTCGAGGTCCGTGAGAATCTGTCGCCCTCCCCGGGGCCAATCAATAATCACGCGTTTCGCCTTTTTTGATTCGCCCAATCCAAAATGAAGCAAGGGATCGTTAGCCGACATGAAACCACGGGAAGCGGTGATCGTTCTCATGAGCACGGAAGGTTTGCCATCAACCTCAACTCGCACCACCGCTCCCAACGCAAAGGGGTTCTTATCCTTTCCTCGCAACTCGAGAGTCAATCGTTCACCTCTGACCGCACCATTGCGATAAACCCCGGGCTCACCTCCAAAATTGTTCACGATCAGATCTAGGTCACCATCTCCGTCGAGGTCGCCCAACGCGGCCCCGTAGCTCACCGCCATTTCATCAAGACCCCACTCCGCTCCCACATCGCGAAACTTTAAATCACTTTCGTTTTTGAATGCCCAATTTTTTAAAGCCAGGGGCTCCTTGTCATCCCAAAACGCCCGACCAGTCGCCTGACCCTGGCTCAAAATCAAGGCCTCTTCCTGATTCCGTAGGTCGCTGTTGAACCAATCCCGGCTCATCCCGGTCGAAATGAAAACATCCTCGCGACCATCGCAATCGAAATCTCCGAACTTGATCGCCCAGGTCCAATCGGTAGCGGCCAATCCGGTTTGGAAAGCCACTTCGTTGAAACGCCCTGTTCCAGTATTGAGATAGACTGCGTTACGCATATATTGGGCTGGCGTTGGCCAATTCAAAAACCACGAATCACTGTCCTTGCCGGTCATGTTTCCCATCGACATTTTTTCCTTGTAGTGATCGCTCCCGGCCATATCGGAGGCCATGTAATCGAAGAGACCATCGTTGTTGATATCAGCGACATCTGATCCCATCGAAAACCAAGGGGTGTGAGGCAGGGCCTTCGGAGCAACATCTTCAAAGGTGCCGTCTCCGAGATTTCGGTAGAGATGGTCGGCACCATAAAAATCATTTGCGACATAAAGATCGGGCCAACCGTCAGCATCGTAATCCCACCAAGTGGCGGACAAACCATACTCCGGCTCTCGAATCCCGGCTTCCTTGCCAACTTCAACAAACCTCCCACCGTCATTTCGATAGAGAAGATCAAACTGAGCCGAGGCGATTTGCTTATAGCCCTGGGGAGCCTTGATCAACCCGGCGTATTGCTGCATTTCCTCTGGTAAAATGACCGGTTCACCATCGGGACCACGAACCACCCGAAATCGTACCTTCTGCAATTCCTCGCCCGGCGGGATGCGATTGGTGAGAAGGTAACCGTCTAGATCGCCGTCCCGGTCGTAATCACAAAATGCCATCATGAGACTGGCTCCCTTGAAACCGAGGCCATACTTCGCGGCCTCCTCGCTGAATCCCTTGCCTTCCTGATTGATGAAAAGCCGGTTTGCGCCGTCAAAAACGCAAAGGTAGAGATCAAGCCATCCGTCTCCATTAACATCAGCCCATGTGCATCCTGCTCCCCAGATTCCAGGCGATGACAGCCCGAGCTCTTCGGTCACATCCTCGAATTTAAAGTCTCCGAGATTCCGGTAAAGCCGACCGCCGTCAGTCATGCGCGAAAGGAACACATCGGCATCGCCATCTCCGTCGAAATCGCCGAGGCACACTCCCCCGCCAGTGAACGACCCGCTGATCTCAGCAGCCCATTTTGCCGGTGGTTTCCACTCTCGGACAAAGTCGATCCCGGTTTGCTCAGACGCCAGTCGATCAAACAGCCTGGCACCCTCCGGTCTCTTCGCCTGATTTAGCTCCCAGCTCTCCATCGCGATCAGCGGAAGTGATCCAAGCACCATCGTAGCAACAGGAAAAATCTTCATCATGAACCTCCCAGAAATCCTACTTGAATCCCCCTCCCAGACTCAAGAGGGTATTCGGGAACCACTTATGAAAGGGATTCTTCGAACAATCGGAACACTGCTCCTCCTAGCAAGGCAACCGATGCAGGCAGAACTCGTCGCCCACTGGCCGCTCGACAGCAATGCCCGGGATCTCGTTGGAAACCATCATGGTCAAGATTCCGCCGTCACTTTTGGTGCCGATGGCGCAGCCGGACACACCGGAACGGCGGCAGAGTTCAACGGCAGCAACTCCACCATCACGGTGCCTTTTGACGAAGCCTTGAATCCGGAGAGTTTCACTCTTTCGATGTGGGTCAATGCCGACAGCACCGGTGGCTTTGCCTCTCCAGTGACCAGCCGCGATGATGTTAGCGGAGGGGTGAGCACCCATGGATACATTCTCTACAATGACAACGGCGGCAATTGGAACTTCTGGACCGGTGACGGCAATCCCGGCTGGGATACCCTAGCCGGACCTGCCGTTTCGACCAACACCTGGGCTCACTTAGCCCTTACTTTTGATGCGGCCACCGGAACCAAGTCACTTTTCGTTGATGGAGCTCTCGCCGCCACTGAAACCGCCGCCGCGCAATATTCTCCCAACGGAACAGTCGAGATGGAAAACTTCCACATCGGTTCCGGAGCAGACAGCGGGCAATCCTTTCACTTCGACGGCCTGATTGACGATGTGGCGCTCTGGAATCATGTCCTCACTCGCGCTGAAATCGAAGATGTGATGAACAACGGTGTTCCCGGCGGACCACCTTCCATCGCCTCGTTCATCGCAAGCCCACCTTTCATAGACTCAGGGCAGAGCGTGACCCTGAGCTGGGAAGCCAACAATGCCACCAGCGTCACAATCTTCCCCGGTGTCGGAGCGGTCGACAACGAATCAGGGACCATCATGGTGACTCCCACCGAAACCACCACCTACACACTTACCGCAACCGGCGAATCCCCCCCGGCCGCAACCGCCCAAGTAACCGTGGGAGTCGATGTGGAATCACTACCGCCCGTCATCAATGAATTCATGGCCGATAATGAAACGGGAATCACTGATGATGAAGGAAACCGTTCGGACTGGATTGAAATCCACAACCCCAACCCATTTGCCATCGACCTGGGCGGATGGCATCTCACCGACGACCCGGCTGACCTCGAAAAATACACCTTCCCGCCCACCCAGATTCCCGCTGGTGGCTACCAAATCTTCTTCGCCAACAACCGCCCGGAAGGGCTCGACTTCCAGCTTTCCCGGAATGGAGACTACCTTGCCCTCACCGATCCAAACGGGAATCTGATCTCTGAATTTTCGCCGGCCTATCCTCCCCAATTCGACGACATCTCATATGGTTTCAGCAACTCCGGTGAAATTGCTTATCTGGTTCCCACCCCGGGAGAAGCCAATGGGTCTCCGCGTAGCGAAATCGGACCACAGGTCGAGGGGCTGACCGAGAACCCACCCCCGCCCGGACCAGCAGATGACCTGACCATCTCGGCCAGCATCACCCCGAGGATCGGTGAGGTAGGCGGAGCAACTCTCTTTTACCGGGTTGGATTTGGAAACGAGCAATCCGTTGTGATGAACGCCGGAGCCGACGGCCTGTATTCGGCATCCATCCCGGCCAGGGCCTTCGGCCCGGGAGAGATGGTCCGTTGGTATCTCGTCGCCACCACAACCTCGGGTGAAAACACCCGGGAGCCCCCTTTCCCTGATCCCACCGAATCGCCTCGATATTTCGGCACCGTCGTGACCGACCCCTCCATCGATGTTGATCAACCAGTGATGCATTGGTTTGTCCAGAACTCCGGAGCCGCCGATACCCGCCGAGGAACCCAGGGATCGCTCTACTTCGAGGGTCAATTCTACGATAATATTTTTTGCCGCATTCGCGGACAAAGCACCGCCAACTGGCCCAAACATAAATACAAGTTCGACTTCTATCGCGGTGGTCACTTTCGCTGGCGGCCTGATGCCGCACGGGTTGAGGAGATCAATGTGAACTCCCACTACCGCGATTCCTACGTCCGCGAAAACACGATCTTCGCCTTCCTGAATGAAGCCGGCTCCCTCGCTCCGGAGACACGCTATGTGTGGATCAAAAGAAATGGCAGCGACATGGGACTCTTCACCTTTGTCGAGCAAGTCGACGAGGACTTCCTCGACCGCCGGGGCATCGACCCCAGCGGTTCGATGTACAAAGCCATCAATGTTCCCGCCACCCTTTCACCCACCGTTAACTCCAGCCTTTACAGGAAGATTCTCCGGAGGACAGAACCCTACACCGACCTCGTCGAACTCACCACCGGTATCAACATTGCCAACTCCGGTCGCTTCGACTTCGTCGCCGATGCCGTCAACATTCCGAACTACATCAACGTCATGGCTGCGATGTGCGTTCCCTTCAATCACGACCAATTGACCAAGAACTACTACATGTATCGTGACCTCGATCGCGGAGAGTGGTTTCGAATCGCCTGGGATGGCGACCAAGGCCTGCCAACCGGGCAAAAAAACACGAACGAAAACTGGGCCAGTCCGCTATACGGAGATGCCCAACACACTCAGGAATTGGTCGGAGGTAATCCCAATCCTACTTGGCAGAACCACCTTCACGCCGCCATTCTCGACAACCCGGTCACGAGGGAAATGTACATGCGCCGCGTCCGCACTTTGATGGACCGCTATCTTGTCATCCCGGATGCTGGGTCATCGACCACTATCCTCCCCGAAGGAAGCAATCTCCGCTACTTCGTGCCCTCAGACTCTTCCATCGAATCCAGTTGGTTTCTACCTTCCTTCAATGACGGTAATTGGGCATCGGGCACTGCCGGAATCGGATACGAAAACAACCCCGGCGACTACGTCGGCCTCATCGAAACTCGGGTCAAACCGACAGAACTGGTGGCAGGCGCCACCTCCATCTATCAACGTTACCGATTTCAAGTGGCAGACCCGGCCGCGATCTCCAATCTCATTCTACGGATGCGTTATGACGACGGCTTCCTTGCCTATCTAAATGGAGTCGAAGTGACCCGCGCAAACGTGAACGGCACCGTCCGCTACAATTCCACCGCCACCTCCCATCCCGATAGCGCGGCCGTCGACTTTGTCGATTTTCCGATCTCAAACGCATCTCTCGTCGCAGGTGAGAACCTTCTGGCGATCCAGGTCATCAATCAATCGGTGGGGAGCAGCGACCTTCTTTGCGAGCCGGAACTCATCGATCGCCCGGGCGCCAACGGAGGGTATTTTGAAAACCTTCTGCAAGGGTTCCGCAATACGATTCAGAATGATGTGGTCATTGACCAAGCCTTGTGGGCTGGCGCCGGCATCACGAACTTCAACAGCGGGTTCAGCGGAGTGGTCAACACGTCACTTCCGAACCGGCGTAACGCGCTTTTCGAAACTTATGGCCCGGCTGGTTCGAGACTGATTCCGCCGCCGCAATCAGAAGGCCTAATGATTAACTTTGGGGCCATCGAAGCAAACCCGGCTTCCGGAATTCAAGACGAGGAATTCATCGAACTGACCAACCCGAACAACGAAGCGGTCGACCTCTCCGGCTGGACGCTCTCCGGCGGAATGGAACTTGTTCTTCCTCCAGGCACCGTGATTCCGTCCAATGGCAGCCTTTACCTCTCACCTGATGTCCGGGATTTCCGACTGCGCTCCTCCAGCCCGACCGGCGGAGAAGGTCACTTCGTCATCGGAAACTACGACGGCCATCTCTCCAACTTCGCGGAAGTTCTGCAACTCTCTGATGCCACCGGAGCCCTCGTTTCCGAAACCGTCACCGAGAATCAACCCAGTCCGGCCCAACGTTTTCTGGTGATCAGCGAGATCATGTACCACCCCGCCGATGGAGCGAGCGAAGAATTTATCGAGCTGATGAACATCAGCGACTCGGTGGTTCTCGATTTGGGGGGGGTCGCTTTTACCGATGGCATCGATTATCTCATTCCCCTAGGCACTTTCCTGGCTCCTGGCGACCGCCTCGTGATCACCGGGAGCGAGTTTCAAAACGGCACCGCTCTTAGTAACGGAGGAGAAGTCCTGAAGCTGGAAGATGCCTCAAGCGGGACCATTCAGGAGTTTCGATACGACGACCAGTTCCCCTGGCCGGAGTCCCCCGATGGAAACGGGCCAAGCCTTGTTTTGAAGAACCCTTTTCTCGCGCCCGATCCATCACTCGGTTCAAACTGGCGCCCCAGCCTGTCTCCGGGTGGCAATCCGGGTACTAATGATACCAACCTCTTCTCGGGCGATCCCAATGCCGACCTCAATGGAAACGGCAGGGCAGACCTCCTCGACCATGCCCTTGGCGAAAGAGGCACCCTCAGTCTCAACGGCGATACCTTCACCTACCAACGACGATTGGGTGCTGACAACATCTCCCTCGGGATTGAAGCCTCCGCCGATCTGGTAAATTGGCAGGACGCTTCCGGGCTTATTGTGGAACAGTCGAGAACCGACCAGAACGATGGGACCGAATTGGTTCGTTACACCCTTCTTTCTAATCCCGGTCGGAACGAGCTATTTCTGCGGCTCCGGGGCACTCTGATATTGACCCTCGATTGATGAGTTGATAACCGATCAACCGACGACTACAGCCTCAGTCCTATGAATTTCTTAACCAAGCTTTTCCTGACCTCCTTAACCCTAGGCTCCGTGCATGCCGATCTGATCGCCCACTGGCCTCTGGACGCCGACGCGCTCGATGCCACCGGCAATGGCTATGACGGGACGGTTGTTGGCGGCACCGTTACCTTCGGACAGGCCGGAGCCACTGCCAACACCGGCTCCTCGGCCTCCTTCCCGGACATCGGCCACATCGATGTTCCTTTCGACCAAGCTTTGAATCCGGAAAGCTTCACCGTTGCCCTCTGGGCCAATGCTGCCTCGACCGCCGGCTTTGCCTCTCCAGTGACCAGCCGCGATGATGTTAATGCAGGGGTTAGCACCCATGGATACATTCTCTACAATGACAACGGCGGCAATTGGAACTTCTGGACCGGTGACGGCAATCCCGGCTGGGATACCCTAAGGGGACCTGCCGTTTCGACCAACACCTGGACTCACTTGGCCCTTACTTTTGATGCGGCCACCGGAACCAAGTCACTTTTCGTTGACGGAGCTCTCGCCGCCACTGAAACCGCCGCCGCGCAATATTCTCCCAACGGAACAGTCGAGATGGAAGGCTTCCACATCGGATCAGGTGCCGACAACGGAAACAGCTTCTTCTTCGACGGACTGATCGACGACGTCGGGGTTTGGGACGAAGCTCTCGATCAGGCCGTTATTCAAAATATCATCGCCAACGGCATCGCCGGCGGCCTCCCCGACCCTGCACTGGTAGCCGATAACGTGGTCGAGGTCACCCTCGATGGCACGGTCCAATCATTCGACATCCCAGTCACCAATAATGGCCAATCGGAGGACCTTGTCATCAGCGCGGCGAGCTTTGATGTCGATTCCAACTTCGCGGTCACCACCATTCCCGGGGCCATCGCGCCAGGAACCACCGAAAACATCGTGATCAGCTTTGATCCAGCCGGAGGAAACGGAATCTTCGAAGGAACCCTCGCCCTGACCAGCAACGACGAACTAGTCCCGGAGAAATCGATCACCGTCCGGGGAGTCATCCGTGATCCCATGCTGGTGAGCGATGCCTCGCTTGACTTGGGCGAAACCACCAGCGGGACCCTGACCATCACCAATATCGGAACGTCCCGCCCACTCAACATCTCGGCCTTCAACCTCTCCGGCGCTGATGCTGACAAATTCGAGGCTAGCGGTCCCGCTTCGGTTGCCGCTGGCGGAGGAACCGGACTGGTAAATATCACTTTCGACTCCCAGGGAGAAGAGGGGACGTTTTTCGCTACTCTCGAAATTGTCAGTGACGATCCCCTCGTTCCCGCCACCTTCGTCGAACTGTCCGCGATCGTTCCCTTTGGAGACACACTAGTGGCCTGGTGGCCCCTGGATGTGGATGGCAGCGATGCCAGCGGCAATGGGTTTGATGGAACCATCTCGGGAGTCCTCACCCCTTCAGAGGGCGCCAACGCCGCCACCGGAGGATCACTGAATTTCGACGGGGGATCCCGGATCGATGTTCCATTCGACCCGGATCTCAATCCCCAAGATTTCACCATCACCCTCTGGGCCAACGCTGCCTCCACCGGAGGCTTCGCTTCGCCCATCACTAGTCGCGATGATGTTAATGGAGGGGTGAGCACCCACGGATACATCCTCTACAATGACAATGGCGGCAATTGGAACTTCTGGACCGGTGATGGAAACCCGGGCTGGGATACTCTCCTAGGGGGAGCCGTTCTGACCAACACCTGGACCCACATCGCCATGAGCTACGACAGCTTGACTGAGACGAAATCGATCTACCTCGATGGCGTCCTAGCCGCGAGTGAATCGGCACCAAATCAATATTCTCCAAATGGGACCGTGGAAACCGAAAACCTCCACATTGGATCAGGACAGGACGACGGAAACAATTTCTGGTTTGCTGGAAGCATCGACGACGTCGGGCTCTTCCGCGTCGCCCTCACCGAAGAGGAGATCAACACCATCATCACCAGCGGGGTGGCCGGCTTTACCGGTGCCGCCAGAGACCTGGTCATCACCGACCTCGCCTTTGGACCCAATGATGGAGAGGTGACCATTACGTTCGACTCAGTCGACAATGCCAACTACTTGATCGAACGATCGAACGATCTAGTCACCTGGGAAGAACTCACCGATAACCACGCCAGCCAGGGAGAGACCACGACCTTCACCGACTTCAGCCTCCCTCCAGCCACCCGGCAGATCTTCTACCGGGTCAGCCGACCGTAAAATAGCCTTGCATTCTCAAACCTAAAACCTTACCAACTTCCCGTAGACAATTTCTTAAACATGAAATCAAGCTTTCTTCTCGCACTTCTTCCGGCATTTTTACCATTTTCGCTTCAGGGAAGCCTCGTCGCCTTTTACCCCCTTGATACCGATGCTTCCGACGCCAGCGGCAATGGCTACGATGGCTCCGTTGTCGGAGGAACGGTCAACTTCGGTCAGCCCGGTGCCACCGCGAACACCGGGCTGTCAGCCTCTTTTCCGGACAACGGTCACATTGATGTTCCCTTCAATAGCGCCCTCAATCCCGCTAGCTTCACAGTGACACTCTGGGCCAATGCGTCTTCCACCGGAGGCTTCGCTTCGCCCATTACCAGCCGCGATGATGTTAATGCAGGGGTTAGCACCCATGGATATATCCTCTACAATGACAACGGCGGCAATTGGAACTTCTGGACCGGTGACGGCAATCCCGGCTGGGATACCCTAAGGGGACCTGCCGTTTCGACCAACACCTGGACTCACTTGGCCCTTACTTTTGATGCGGCCACCGGAACCAAGTCACTTTTCGTTGACGGAGCTCTCGCCGCCACTGAAACCGCCGCCGCGCAATATTCTCCCAACGGAACAGTCGAGATGGAAGACTTCCACATCGGATCAGGTGCCGACAACGGAGGCAGCTTCTTTTTTGCCGGTAACATCGATGATGTCGCCATCTTCGACACCGCACTTGATGGAGCGGCAATCCAGGACATTCGCGCTAACGGCGTGACCGTGATTCCCGAGCCCACCTCACTCGGCCTTCTCGCTCTGGCCGGACTGGGGATGTTTCGCCGCCGCCGGAGTTAGTCCGACCGACCCTTCCCAGAAAATTAAGCTCCGCCGGTCCTCATCGACGGGGCTTTTTTGTGGCCTCATCTCCTTCGCCTTGGTCAGCGAGCCTGTTCTCCTCTTCTTCCTCGTGATCGATTTCATTTGTTGAGACCTTGCCCAAACAAAAGGAATTCGCCGTATTCTTGTTGTTTGGAACACTTGTCATGGGGAGGCCGAAGAAGAGGTTTTCGCCAACCGACGTCTTTTTCGGCGTGTCAGATGGGGTTGTGCGAAAAGGTAAAGTCCGGTGATCCAAAGAAGGAACAGCAGAATCCCCGAGGGCAGGAATACGTATAGTTTGATCTTGTCGTGGAAAAAGCTGCCATCGTGAATCGATTCGATGAGATCGGAGCGACGATAAGCCACCTGCAAAACCTCGGCTGTCGCAGCATCCAGCTGGATCTCCCAGCGATTAATGCCCCGGATCTTGATCATCCCTTTCGCGGGACGGACATCGAGACGATCAATGTCGTCCCAACTTTCAATCCCGGCTTCCGGAACCGATTTGGCACTGGCAAGGATCTCCTCAAAGCTCACCTTCAATTCCTTGGTCGTCCCCCCGATGGTTGGTGGCTGGATCCATGCACTTTGCTTCTTGAGCATCAAGAGGATCCCGGTGGCAATCACCACCACGAGCGGTAAGGCAATCAGCACCGAACCCCATCGATGGAAGATCCGGTTAAGCTTGGCAAACTTCATGTTGGCAGTATCTGACCTGCTTTCATTCCAAAAGGAAAGACAGCATCCTGACAAACAGGGAGCTATCTGAGATCAACAATTGCCAGGTTCTCGGTTACTTTCCTTGCTTGGCCGCGAATTCCTTACAGGCCTTGATCTCTGCATCGATAATGATTTTCCATTTCATCAACGACGAAATACGCCGACTTATTCGGAGAACCTTCCAAGTAGAAAAGCAGGTAGTTACATACGATAGGGGAACTGCTCCTATCACCCTTTCGTCAGATTCACCCCATCGGGCACGCTCCGCACATGGATGTCCTGTTGGGGGAAGGCAATCTCGAGGCCGGCCTCACGGAAGGCTTGGTCGATCTGGTAATGCAACTCGCTTTTGGTCCCGAGCAGATCACCGGCGGACGAAACAAAGCCGCGAGCCTCGAAGTCAAGCGTGCTGTCTCCAAAGCCCATGAAGAAGACCGACGGCCCGGGATCTTCCATGATTTTGGGATGATTCTGCAGGAGCTTCTCAAGAATCCCCCGCGCCTTGTCGGTGTCAGAGCCATAGGCAAGACCCACCTGGATCTCCAGTCGTAAAATAGAGTCGTTGAGCGTCCAGTTGACCAACTGGCTGGTGATAAATTCTTTGTTGGGTACCAGGAGTTCGCGATTATTGAATTGCTTGATGGTGGTCGCCCGAATCTTGATCTCAGAGACCGAACCAGAAATGTTTCCGACAGTCACAATATCGCCCAGACGGATCGGGCGCTCGAACAGCAAGATGATTCCCGCAACAAAGTTGGCGAAGATTTCCTGCAAACCAAAACCGATCCCCAAACTGACGGCCGCCGCCAGCCACTGTACCTTGCCCCAGGTGATGCCAATTAATCCGAGAGCCAGCACCACTCCGGTCAAGACGATGAGATATCGCACCGTAGTGGTAAGGGCAAAGTTCCCGCCAGGGCCTAGCTTGATCCGGTTGAACAAAGTCAGGCTCAGTAACCCAGGAATGTTGCGGGCAGCCGCCATGGTGAGAGCAAAAAAGACGATCGTCAGGATCAAGTCCTGCAAGGTCACCCGCCCGTCATCGACCAGAATGGTAGTTGGCGTTTCGGCCTCACCCGACTCTTCCGCCACCGGCACTCCGGGAATTACGGTTGGTGCCGGGCTTTCAGAAGCGGTCGGTGGCCCCGACCTCCAAAGTTCCACCTTATCGAGCACGGAGAGAGCCGGAAGAGTGCTCTCCCAAATTCCCCACAAGCCAAAAAAGGCCGCGACATAAACCGAAAGCTTTAGAAGCTTGGTGGTTTGTTCCTCCACCTCAACGACATTGACCGCTTCCGCTTTCACCTCCTCGAGGCTTGGCAGCGAAGTGTCATGATCGCCTTCTTCCTGCCGCTCCCTCTCGGCCAGCGCGATCTCACGACGGCGCAAGGCCTGGGTGATGGCCAACCGGCGACGCGAGACCAAGGTCCACCGTGTCAGAAAACGGATGATCAAAAAGGCCAACAACAACAAGGCCCCCGTCCCCCCAGCCTGGTCCCGCAAAGTGAGGACCGATTCCAGATAACCGAGGATCGCTCCGATGATGAAAACGATCGGACAGAGAATGATAACAACATAGCAAGACTTGCTGAACCCGGTGGTCCCTGCTCCCTTGACCAAAATGGAACGCTTCGGATGAAACAGATGGTGCAAGAAGGCCGCGAGAACCATCATTCCCAAAATGAAAGCCACCCGACCCGAAGTGGGATCATCATCCAGCGAAGTCAAAGCCGGGACGACAAAAACGAAAACCGGTGAAACCATCAAAAGCCATTGGAGGTTCCGCTGAACCAATGCCGCCCGGTCAGGGTGAATGCGAAAGTGATTTACGAAGAGACCGGCCGGGCTGGAGAATTTCAAGAGAAGCGCGGCCAGGAACAGAAAATTGGCGAGCCGGAAGAGACCAAGGCTCCAAGCCACGGAGTCACCGGTCAAAGCAGACAGGGCATACAAAATCAGGGGCAGCCAAAGGCTCAGAAGGATCGACGCTCCAAGATACTGCAAGGTTGGCCTAAGCGTGGTGCAGTTTCGTCGCACCGCTTTCTCGCTACTCTTTTGAAGTACCTTTTGGAGTTTCACGCGACGCACAAAAATCAACACGACCGCCACTAGAATTCCGAGCAACTCCGGGGCCCTATTGCTCACTGCCTCCCAAAAGCTCCCATCAAACAAAAGAGCCACCTCTGTCCGTAACAACTCGATCAAACGTCCCCACTCTTCAGGAATTTCGGAGAAAGAAAACGGAGGGGCGCTACGAATCCACAAGAGTCTCTCATCAATAAAATCCGAATAGCGCTGAATATCATCAATGGTGCTCTGGGCCGCCGCTGTTCCTTTTGCAAGCTCTTCGTTGAACGTGCGGTATTCCTTCACCAGGCTGGCAAGATTCTCTTCTCTTCGGGAAACCAACTCCTCGATGGCCTTGCGGGTGATCTCCGGGTTTTCACGAAGAAGCTCGTTGATTCTTTCCTCGGGAATCACGGTGAGATTCCGCAACCGCTCACCTTGTTCCAATAGTGAGATTTCGGCCTTCGCCACCAACTCAAGTTTCTCTCGAAGTTCCGATGAAATCTCGTCGACACTCGGCAGGTCCGCCCGCTGCTGTCGAAACAACTTTCCAGTCTCGTAATCGACCCCCAGACCGGCCTCCTCGAGCAACCGAATCCGTTCCTTGGCTCCCTTATATTGCCTTTCAATGCGATCACCAACTTCAGCGACTTCATCGTCATACCCCTCGGCATCGGCAAGCAGGACTTCGACCTGGTCCTGCGCTTCCCGAATCTCCCGCAGGTCCTCCACGATCGTGGCAAGTTCAGGAATTGTTTCGAAAACCTGGGTATATTCCTCAATCACCTGCCGCGTTTTTTTCGCTTCCTCTCCCTTCAGCGAATTGATCCGCACTCCAAGTTGGTCACGAAACTTTTCAAGCTCTACCTGGTAGGCCTTACCCTCGGAAAGCAGTTTGCCGGAGACTTTGATTCTCTCATCGATGAGGTCTTTTCTCAACGCGACCTCTTTTAACCGCGCCTCAATCCGGTCTCTGGTGAGTCCCGCTTTTTGATGCTTTGCGGTTTCTACCTCTCCCGCCGATAAAGGCGGAATTTCCAGAGCCTGAAGTTCCGCCCGAAGCTTTTCCTCATCTGCAATCAAAGCGATTTTTTGGGCAGGTGCACTTTTGGCCTGGTCCTCGGTTTTTCCCAGCTGGGAAACATTGTCAGCGATGAAAGTCTCGATCTGCTTCAAAAGCGCTTCGAGGTCAGCCAGCGGGACATCAGCAGGCGGATTATCGGGGACTTTGAATACGACGGCCTTACCAAGATCTACGATCTCAGCCTGCAACTGAGCCACGGCGGTCACGGCCTTTTCTGTAGTTTGCAGCTCGGCCAGGGCTTCTTCCCAGATCCTTAAAGCCTCAAGAGCCACCGGATCATCGGTGACCGACTTATTCGTCTCGATCCGGGCGGTGATTTGCTCCTTGGTGAGATTCTCGGCAGCGAGCGGAAGAACGAGGAGCAGAAAAAGGAAGATCAGTTTCACTGGGGCGAGATTCTAACGCTCTTCACCCAGAATGAAAGTCCTGCATCCTCTTGTCTTTTCTCCGGGGAGGCGAGAGTGTTGCCAAAATGAAAATGGACTATGACTTGATTGTACTCGGTGGAGGAAGCGGCGGGTATGCGGCCGCCAAAAAAGCCTCGGGACTCGGTCTCAAGGTGGCGGTAGTCGAGGGAGCGCGAGAAATGGGCGGGCTTTGCATCCTCCGGGGCTGTATGCCAACCAAGGCTCTTTTGGAAACTTCCAACCGAATGCGGGCCATTCATGAAGCAGACGAGTTCGCCATCACGGTCGGAAAACCCGCGATTAATATCGACGCCCTCCGAGATCGCAAAACTCGTCTCATTAATGACTTCCAGCACTGGCGGGTCAAGGGGCTGGAGAATGGAAACTTCGACCTCATTCGCGGACACGGAAGATTCACTTCCCCGCACGAAATCGAAGTCACCGGTCATGGCACCCTTTCCGCCCGCGCCTTCATTGTTGCCACCGGATCGGTGGAAAACATTCCTCCGATTCCCGGGCTGGCGGACACTCCCTACTGGACCAGCGATGACGTTGTGAACCTTCCACGCCTTCCCAAAACCGTGGTGGTGGTGGGCACCGGCGCGGTGGGCATGGAGTCGGCTTTTCTCTTTCAGGGCCTCGGCTCCAAAGTCACCATCATTTCGAGGAGCCGCCCGCTCATTACCGACGTTGATGAGGCGATTTCGGAAGCGATGGAAAAACGATGTCACGACCTCGGTATCGAAATTATCTTTGAAGATCCCCTCGCCGAAGTTGCGCACCGAGACGAAGCTTTCACTGTCAAACTGTCTTCGGGGACTCCCCTCTCTTGTGACCAGCTCATCATGGCCTCCGGACGCAAGCCCAACGTTGCGGGACTTGCTTTGGAAAACGCTGGCTTCCCCCCCGACCTGAAACGTCTCGAGATTGACCCATTCTGCCAGACCGCCCAACCCCATATCTTTGGGGTGGGCGACGTCTCGAGCCCGCTCGCGGTAGTGCATCTCGCAGTCATGCAAGGAGAAGCGGCTGGAGCCAATATTGCCGTCTTTCTCGAAGGAAAGCCGCCTGAAAAAACCTGGGAGGAGCGCCTCAATATCTTTGGCATCTTTACCGACCCCGAATTGGTGGAGGTGGGTTGGAACGAAAAGAAAGCGCACGAACACGGTTATGATCCCGTCTCCGCCCGCTACCGTTTCGATGACCAAGGGAAAGGCGAAATTGTGGGAGAGAAGCACGGTCTGGTCATTCTCACCGCGGACCGCAGGAGCGGAAAGTTGCTGGGGGGGTCCGGCCTTGGCCCCCACGTCATCGACTACGCTCACACCATTCTTGTTGCGCTGCACCAAAACCTCACCGTAGCGGAATTTCTCAAGATCCCGTCGTATCATCCCACGCTCGGGGAAATCTGGACCTACGTCGCGGAAGAGTTGATCGAGGAGCTCCCAACCGGCTAACGCCGATTCCTTGCGAAGGGGAAACCAGACGTCTTGGAGAGAAGACCCTCCTAGCGGTTTTCTGGGAGGCATTAGCCTGTCATCCCAATGGTTCCATCTCCCGCGCCCCGCCGGGAGCCATCAACAAAATTGATAGCCCGCACCATGCAGAAATGAAAAAGATTCCCTTCTTTCGGGAATAGGTCGCCCTCAGTCACCTCTGACCGACGTAATATGATAAAATTGCTTGCTATCATCCCCATTCTGGCAGCGCTCCTCGGGCTCACTTCTGTGGCCCAGTCTCGACTTCATTCACCCCAAGCGACTGTGCCATTTGAGGGTGCTAGCCGACTGAAGGCCTCCGTGTGAAACCTCGTAAGACAGCTAAGTTGGAAAATTCTGCTCCCTTTGATCGAATTACCGGAATGATTACGGAAAAAACGTTTGCATTCCGGCCCTCAATCCCCTAGATCCTGCGCCCCGCTAATCGGACCAAGAACCATGGACATCATCAACAAAATCGAAAAAGAGCAAATGAAGTCAGACGTCACCGACTTCAATGTCGGTGATACCGTCAAGGTTCACAACCGAGTGGTCGAAGGCGGCAAGGAGCGGATCCAGATTTTCCAAGGCATCGTCCTCGCCAGAGGTGGCAGCGGAGTGAACCAGGCCTTCACCGTCCGTAAAATTTCCTACGGAACCGGCGTCGAGCGAGTCTACCCCGTCCACAGTCCTCGCATCGCCAAGATCGAGGTGGTTTCCCGTGGCAAGGTTCGTCGCGCCAAGCTCCACTACCTCCGCGAGCGGGTTGGCAAGCGCGCGGTGCAGGTGAAAGCCGCCGAATAGCACGCCCGGACAAATAGTTTTTCACGATCCGCCGCGAGAAGATTTCTTGCGGCGGATTTTTTATACTTCACCTAACGCCCCACCCCTCGCAACCTCGGGCATGTTACGGATCCACTGGGCCATCGTCCTTTTGGCTGTGATCGGAACAATCTCGATCACCTGGTATCTGCGTACGAAGAACATGGATTTTCTGAACCCCTCGGGAGTCGACCCCGGTGAGGACAAGCAAAACACCAACATCGCCACCGGAGGGGTTTCTGTTCAGCCTGATATCCCAGAAGCACCCGAACCCTACCCAATCCTTCCCGAAGACCAACCGGAACCAGCCGAACCCGAGGTCACTCCCATCACGGAAGCAGATCTGGGGGACCTGGAGACGGCTCCAGGCCTCGATGCCTACCGCGACTTTGCCAGAGAACATCCCGCCGACCGCCTGTTCCAGCTGTCCTCCGCGCTCCGCTCCCGGGGATACTTCCAGCGGGCCTTGCTGGCATTTGAACGCGTGGTTGATACCGCTGAACCCGATTCCGAATCGTTGGTGGAGGCCAGTCTGGGCATCGCCGCCCTCACGCTCACCCTGCCCCGTTGGAACGTCGATCCTGAAACCGAAATTCAACTAACCCTCACCCTCAGCATTGCCTGCCCCGCACCGGAGTTTCTCAAAAAGAACCTTCTCGATCTTGCACTCACTCTGCGGGAGTCGTCGGGAGATCAGCTAGAAATCATCCCGAAAATCCTGAGCAAGGGAGACGCCAATGCCCCTACCGACGGGCCGGTCGCCCTCTGGCTCTCGCCAAGCGATGACGAAGAGGTCACCTCGTCGGTGATTACAGCCCGTTTATCGAACGATCCCGAACTCGCCTACCCCACCCTAGCTCTTGCCGTTTTCAAGGCGATTCGTAGCAGCCTGGTACGAGCCGGCTACCCTCGGGCCATTGATCTCGACCTCGAAGGCCCGAATCTGCTCAAAACCCAAATCACTCGCCTGATGTGGCGGGACTTCGCCCTCACCCTCGATCCAAATCCCGCCAGGCGACTAATTGAGGCTGAGGATCTTAACGAAATTCCCGAGGATAACAATTGAATCAAAGAAACTCCCGCCCCATCTCGTTACAACACCCTAGACTGTCATGCTTCGTCTTCTCCTCGGCACTTTGATGCTCGCCCCGAACCTTGCCCTTTCTCAGGAAGCTTCGAAAGGGGAAGCCAGCACCCGGCCGAAAATCAATCGGCTCGATGACGCTCGGATTCAGATTGGAAAAATCATCGTCGATGAGAAAGAACGCCAACTGAGTTTCCAGGCCGGAGTCAACATGACCGAAGGACTAATCGAGTACTGCCTTGCCACGACCAAAAGCGACAAGGTTCACGAAACCCTCTTCCTCACCGACATCTCCCCGTTCAATCTTAATCTCGCCATGAAGCTCCTCGGCATCAAGGAATCTAAGGAGCTCTTTGAAATCATCGATGAGGAGACCTGGACCCCCACCGGAAAGTTTCCCAAAGTTTCCCCCGAGGTTCACGCGGCTTCCCTCGTCGACCTCTTTGTAGAAACGAGTGAGGGCGAGAAAAAAGTCCGGCGTCCGATGAATGAGTTCATCCACCACATCGAGTGGCCCAAGGAAGCGGAAACCCCTCAACCCAATCAAAAGGTGGAAACGGCAAAAGCAAAGCTCACCAACATGGAAACCGGACCCTGGCTTTCAACCGGCTCCTACCTCCACGAAGGACGGCTCAAAGCCGATGTGGGAGGCCTCATCTTCGCCATTTACACCAATCAGCAAGCAATCGTAAACTTTTCGGGCAAAGACCGCCAGCTGGGTGACGTTTGGATTCCACATCAAAAGAATGTTCCAAAAGTCGGGACAGTCGTCACGCTTATCGTCAAACCCCACCAACCAAAAAAATGAAACATGCTATCTTCCACGCTCTCATCGGAGCCTCGATCCTGACCTCCCAAGCCCAGGAGGGGCTCCAGGGAAAGCACCTTTCCCTGAAGCTGGAATCCCAGAAGGTCATTGAAAAAGGCAACAGCTACCTCATTTCCCAGCAGAACGAAAAGGGTTACTGGGGCGATCCCGACCTTCCCGCAATGACCGGGTTTGTCATCAAGTGCCTCCTCAACGACCCGGCTTACGACGCGGCCAAACCATCACCGGCAATCACCAAAGGTCTCACCTGGCTCCTTGCCCAGCAAAAGGAAGATGGCGGCATCTATGGTCGCGGGATGGCCACCTACTCCACCGCCTCGTCGATCATGGCGCTTTGGGCCGCTGGTCCCGACAAATACAAAGAGCAAATCATCAAGGCCCGTAATTTCCTCATCAACCATCAGACTGACTGGGGAGTGAAAGGAGAAAACGACACCAAGTTCGACGGTGGTATTGGTTATGGCGGATCACGTGCTCACTCCGACCTCTCCAACACCCACCGCGCGCTCGAAGCACTCTACACCACCCGGACCCTCGCCACCGATTCTGGTGACAAGAAGGCCATGGAACTGGATTGGGAAGCAGCCCTTGCTTTTGTTTCCCGCTGCCAAAACCTTCAAGCCACCAACAAAGGTGAGAAAGTTGGAAACGACGGAAGCTTCGTTTACTACCCTGGCAATTCAAAAGCCGGCGAAGCCGTCGACAGCAAGACCGGCCGGGTGGCTCTTCGCGGATATGGCTCGATGTCCTATTCCGGCCTTCTCTCTCTGGTCTACGCTGATCTCGATGCCAGCGACCCGCGCGTCAAAGCCGTGCTCAAGTGGCTGTCCGATAACTACACCCTCGAGGAGAACCCCGGCCTCGGTGGCCAGGGTCTTTACTACTACTTCAATGCCATGGCCAAGAGCCTGATCGCTGCCAACCAACCGACTCTGAAAGGCAAGAATGGTCTTGAGGTTGACTGGCGCGGAGATCTTGCCGCCACCGTGATTAACGGTCAGCGGGAAGACGGATCATGGATCAACACGAAGGCCAGCCGCTGGATGGAAAACGACCCCATCCTTGTGACCTCTTATGCCGTGATGACCTTGCAGAAGATTCACTCCTCGTTCAACTAGGGGAGTTCCATCTCTTTTCCAAGAGCCTCTCATCGCAAGGTGTGAGGCTTTTTTGGATTCATTCTTCACCAGTCTCGACCGACTCGACGCCTTTCCCGCCGCGAAGGTGCTGGTCTAGAAAAGACTTCAGGGCCTTGTCGACCTTGGGATCCTTGAACCCATGGCCGGCTCCCTCAACGGGAAGGAAGCGGGAGTCCAAACCTGACTTGGTGAGCTTTTGGTGAATCTCCTTGCCCTGTGCAAAGGGCACCACCAAGTCCTTGGTGCCATGAACGGTCAAAAAGGGCGGGTCATCCTTGGAAACCCAAGTTACCGGCGAAGCCTGCCGGGCCGCCTTCTCCAGATCCTGCACCGGACCACCAATCAAGAGAGCCTCGGGATATTTCTTCTTGGCACTGCGATCCACCGAACTCTTTTGCTCCACCATGGTCAGAAAATTGGACGGACCAAAGTAGTTCACGACACAAGTCACCCGGCTGCTCTGATCGTCATAGTTACCCAGATCTCCTTCCAACTCCTTCACCCCACCACTAGTGCCGAGCATGGAAACCAGATGACCTCCGGCGGAAGTGCCCCACACCGCAATTTTGGTGGGATCAATTCCAAACTCTTTCGCCTTCCCCCGGAGAAAACGAATAGCCGCCTTGCAATCATGGATTTGCGCCGGCCAGCGTGCCTCGCTGGTTAACCGATAGTTGATGGTCGCACCGACAAACTCGCCAGACTTCACAAATGGAGCCAACTGCGAAACGCCCCGATCCTTGCTCCCGCTCTTCCAAGCCCCTCCGTGCACGAAAACAATCAAGGGTAGAGGCTTCTCCCCCTTCTCCTTGGGCTGAATCAGATCGAGCATTTGGCGGGGATTCTTGGATCCCACGTAATCCAAGTCCCGTTGGATGGTCACTCCATCGGGATCTCTGCTCCGCCCTGCGGGCTTCTTCGATCCTTCTTCCCGTGCCTTCCGCCCAGCGGCCATGGCTCGCTCATGTTCAACCCTGCTGATGAAGCCATCGCCATCGCGATCCACCCGCGCGAAATTTCTTTTCAAACCCTGAGGCAACTCATCTCGGGACAGCTTCCCGTCAGAGTTTTTATCCCAGATCTGAAAACGGTCCTTCGGCTCCGGCTCAACGGCTCCTAAAAACCCTAACAATAGAAAAAAGCAAGACAACTTACGCATCACAATGGTTAACCGGTTGAAACTGGGAAAGTTGCAGAAGAATGAAGCTCCCTGTCATCAGAGGCAAAGAAAAACGGCAGTCCCGATCCGGAACCGCCGTTTGTTAAAAAGAGCGATCTAGGACCTCTACTGCTCAATAACTCGGAAGAACAGCTTATCGCTGAAATCCGTGTAAATTTTCAGAAATTATTTTTTCTGTTTTTCTAAAACAGGCGCCCTTGTCCGTCTTCCCGTTTTTCCGCGGCCGGAATCTCAAGCCTTTCCTCATTTTCCTGTCGGACACCGAGCGTGGCAATTTCATAAACCACCCGTTTCTTACCCTTGCCCACTACCACCTCATCGCGTACCACTTTTGTCCCCAAAAGAGCCTCCATCATCTGCACCTCCATACGAAAGGCGTTCGGGTATTCCTCGTAGATTTTTGCCATGGGGTTGTGGAACTCCTCAATCCTGAATCCGGTAGAGGGATCGTAATGACATCGACTGAACCACCCTGCCTTGTCGCGCAAATCGGCCAGGCGCGTGGCTTTCTCGACCAGCGATTTCCCGGCCTTCAACTTGGGCTGCCATTGCTCCCGTAGCTCCTGAAAGTGATGATAGAGTACCTTCTCCGGCGCAGAATCTCCGAACAATTGTCTCACCCCTCGCAGGACCGCGAGGGTCATCCCCACCCCGGCTCCCGGGAAAAGAGGATCGCACTTGGCGGTGAGACGGTAGAGTTTCTCGGGGCGACCCACCTCTTTTTTTGCTCTAGGAAGCCGCCATTCCTCCAGATAACCCATCTCACAGAGCTTTAAACAATGCTGCTTCACGCCCATGTAACTCATTTCCACCTCCCGGGCCAAATCAGACACCGGCATGCCACCGGAGCGCTTGAGAGCCTCCAAAATGACAGCCCACGACGATCTCATCGTATCTCTTTGCACCTCTAAAAACATCTTGCCTAGGGACTCACGCTAGCTCCCTCCATCACAATCGAAAACCCAAAAACCCATTGAAGCATTCTATGAAAAAAACCCTGACATTATTCACCGGTCTCATTTTGGCGGCATCAGCAGCCGATCGACCGAATATCCTGTTCCTCTTTTCGGACGATCACGCGCCCAATGCCATTTCCTGTTATCCGGGAGGGTTATTTGATCAGATCGCCCCCACTCCCGGAATCGATCGCATCGCCAAGGAGGGAATGCGATTCGATCTTTCCTACTGTACCAACGCGATCTGCGGACCCTCACGAGCCTCCATCCTGACCGGGAAGCACTCCCATTTGAATGGCTTCATTGATAACAATTCCTCCTATTTCGATGGCCTCCAAACGACCTTTCCAAACCTCCTTCGGGAAGCCGGCTACACTACCGCGATGATCGGGAAATGGCACCTCCATTCCAACCCGGTGGGTTTCGACTACTGGGAGATCCTCCCCGGCCAGGGATCCTACTACAACCCGGACTTCATCCAGATGGACAACAGCCGCAAGCGATTCGACGGCCACTGTAATGACCTCGTCACCGAAAAGGGAATCACCTGGTTGAAGAATGCCACCAAATCCAAAAAGCCCTTCATGGCCATGGTGCAATACAAGGCCCCCCACCGCAACTGGGCTCCAGCGTTCCGACACATCAACATGTTCGATGGCGTCACCATGCCCGAACCCGAAACCCTGTTCGATGATTACGAAAACCGTTCCTCCGTTCTCAAAGAACACGCGATGGGCATCCAGGACCACATGTCCTGGGGAAATGATATGAAGATGCAAGGCCCGAACCTCTTCCCCAGCCACTTCACCGGACGCAAAGGGAACGGGCAATTCAACCGCCTCTCTGATGAGGACAAGAAGACCTTCATCGCGGCCTACGAAGATGAAAATCAAAAGTTCATTGCCGACATGAAGGGCGGCAAGCTCGATCAGAAAGCCATCACCCGCTGGAAATACCAGCGCTATATCAAGGACTACCTCGCCGTCATTCAGTCGATGGATGAAGGAATCGCCAAGATCCTCAAACATCTCGATGACACCGGGCTGGCAGACAACACCATCGTGATCTACTCGTCCGATCAGGGTTTCTACCTTGGAGAACACGGTTGGTACGACAAGCGTTGGATGTTTGAGGAATCCTTCATGATGCCTTTCGTCGTCCGTTGGCCAGGCAAGATCAAGCCGGGTTCGGTTTCCAAAGCCATCATTCAAAACATCGACTACGGTCCGACCTTCCTTGACCTTGCCGGAGCCAAAATCCCCAAGGGGATGCAGGGCAAATCACTCGTTCCCATCTTTGAAAATTCTGGTGAAAAGCCCGAGGACTGGCGTGATTCCGTTTACTACCGCTACACGGGTGAACGCACCCACAGTGTGGCTGCGCACGATGGAGTCCGGACCGCCGACTACAAGCTCTTCTGGGTTCCCAAGACCAAGGAATACCAGCTCTTCGACATGAAGAAGGACCCGAAGGAATTGAAATCCGTTCACCAGGATCCGGCCTACGCCAAGGTCCTCTCTGACATGAAGGCAGAGCTGGAAGCGGCTCGCAAAAAGTACCGTGCCCACTCCGCCATTCTCGGAGCTCCCCGTGAGGGCGATTGGTGGAGCAAACGCCATCGCTCAATGAACCAAAAGGCTTCGTCCGGTTCACACGATCTTCTCTTCATCGGTGACTCGATCACGCAAGGCTGGGAAGGTCCGGGCAAAGAGACCTGGCAGAAGTTCTACGGCAACCGGAAGGCTCTCAACCTCGGCATCTCGGGCGACCGGACCGAACACGTCATCTGGCGCCTCAACAACGGGAACCTGAAACAACAAAGGAATGCCAAGGTTGCTGTGGTCATGATCGGCACCAACAACACCGGACATAGCAAACAGGATCCGGGTGAAGTGCGTGATGGCATCGAACGGATCGTCTCCACCCTTCGGGCCCGTTGTTCCAAGGCAAAAATACTCTTGCTGGGAGTCTTTCCTCGAGGGGTGAAAGCCGATGACCCTCTTCGCCAAAACAACGTTGAGATCAACAAGCTCATCTCGAAGATGCACAACGGGGAGCGGATTCACTATCTCGACATCTCGGACAAGTTCCTGAATACCGACGGGGTTCTCACCAAGGAAATCATGCCTGATGCCCTTCACCCGAAGCAAAAGGGCTATCAAATCTGGGCCGAGGCCATCGAACCCAAGTTGAAGGAGTTCGGTCTCTAAGAATCACCCGGAAAAACTCCAAAAGAAAAACCGCCCCCTCCAACAGG
>JBMYLT010000004.1:0-161273 GCA_049596615.1 Akkermansiaceae bacterium
GGCAGCAGCCTCGTAGAATCCGGATGGGAGCCTTGGCAGATTTGCCAGAACATCTTGGGAAAAGACCTGTCCGGTCGACAAAAAAAGTCCCAGAAAACCCAAAGCGATGCAAAATCCCGGAGAGCTGGGGCGAGCCACCCGGAACGGCCACTGAATCGACTTCAAAGGCGCATGCATTCCCAACCGAGTCATCGGAACGCGCCCACGAATCACGAGCGCCGACGCCGAACAGCCAACACGGAAACGGCGATCCCAAACAGTGTCAATGAACTGGGCTCAGGGACCGAAACCGTGATGTTGTCAAAAACCAGTGAGTTCAACGATGTTCCGGCGGCAGCGACTGGGGTGTGTGTCATTTCAATTCCGGCGAGACTACTCCCGAACCCGGAGACCGAGGCCTCGTTGGAAATTAAAACCTGACTTCCCCCCACGGAAGGTCCATAGAGGAAATCAGTCGAACTAGAGCCGAAGTTCATGGTAAAGACGTAGCTGGACTGTGCAGCGACGAAGGCTCCCGGAACAGCAGTGGGGGCTGCCCCATTGACACCAACGGCGATGTTCCAAAGTGAAGAACTTCCCGAATCCTGAGTAAATTGGATCGTGGCAAGCGACTCGCTAGCACTTCCCACCAAGGAGACACTGAAATCATCACGACCCGTAAATTGGTCGGTGTTATCGTCGAGGATGGCGAGATTCAAAGTCACATTCGCAGGAAGATCCCGAAGACCGGACGAATCAATATCGCCTGAAACGGTCGTGGCTGAGTTGTCGGCCGTGTTCGCAAACTGAGTGCCGAGAACGCCCACATTTGACGGACCAGTTCCATAGTTGGACGTGGAGATGTAGGCGAGCGGAAACGTCTGACCGAAAGCTGAGGGATTTGGATTATCCTGCGTCCAACCAGTCACGTCACCCGTGAAGAGATCATTGGGAGACTGAGATTCAAAATCGATCGTCAGTGAGCTCGCACCGTGGGCGAGCGAGCCAAGGCAGCACAAACAAGCGAGAGAAAATGGAGATTTCATCTTAGGGAAAAGGGAAGCTAGTTCACAAAACTTAGGCCGGACTCACAACGATGGGCTGGTCGAGATTCTCGTCGATCGGCTCAAAGGTGGTGGTTGGCGGGAGGTCGAGATTATCTTCTTCGACATCCTCCTCTAGAACGACCGTTGTTTCGGTTTCGGTGGCACCAGTTGCGGTGTCAGTCGCATCCACCGGAGTTTCGAGTTCTTCGGTGGTGGTTTCCACATCGAAAGATCCCGGGTTTTGCGGGTCCGGAGTCGCGACGGTTGTTTCCTGGGTCACCTGTCGAGTGAAACCTCCACTCCCATCCGGGACGATGGCGTAAGTCTGGCGTCTCACAGTCAAGGTTCCGTCAGCCTCGGTTTCCGCGACTGAGGCAGCGGCTTGGGTGACGGTGAAACCGTCAATCTCAACCTGGTTGAAAACAACCTTGGTGGTTGGACCAAAGACGATAAATGGATCCTGAGCAAGCAGAGCAGGGGAGCCGAGCAAAAATCCAAAGGTGAAAACTGGCAAAAGTCGTTTCATGACAGCCCTAAAAAATCTAATTGTGGCTTCCCCGTCAAGAAGTCTTTTTTTTTTTTACCAGGCGATGATCGAGCTTAAAGATGAATGAATTTCATACTTGATGCAGACTCAAACGATTGTTGGCTCTAGCACCAGCTCCCGACGGCCTCTTCTAAGCTTCCACTTGAGACAATCAAGCGATTTGCGGACTTGTCCGGACCGGTCTTCGGTGATTGGGTGCGGGCCGATGCACTTGAGGTTTACCGACGAGGAACTGGCCGCCCTAGTGGAGATGGTCAGCTTGGCCACCGAAATGGCCAACATGAACCCGAATGATGAGGGAAATGCCGGCTTCGCACGCTTCGAAAACATCGAAAACAAGATCCTCGAGGCCGCCAAAAACACCGGGATGGCCGAGATCATCGAGTATGACGTCGAACGAAATAAAAACCGGGTAACCGAAAAATTCCAGGAGGGTTCGTTTTTCCAGCAATGCTTTGACGAATTTCGCAACGCCGTTTTTTGGGAAGAGCTCATGGTGCGTCTGGCCGACCGGGATCTCACCCGAGAGATCGGTCAGTCTGCTTATCTGGCCTTGGACGATGAAGAACGCCGCAAGAAACTGGAACCCATTGAAAAAAAATACTGGGCCAAGTTTCAACGGGAAGGCATGACCCCTCTTTTCTGGATTGATCACAATGAGGACGCCTAGGAGGCTCACTTCATGATCTCGCGGCGAAAGACCTTCTATCCCATTTCAGACTCGCTACGAAACTACCTCGCGCATTACGGAAGGATCTCGGAAGTCCCCCTCGTTTACGACGAATTGCTCCGGTTCAGCGGCTCCATCCCCTACGAAAATCCCGCGGGCGAGGAGACCCTTTGGCTGGAGGTGATGTATCCGCCCGAGGTGATGGAAGAGCTCCGGCCCAAGCTCACCCGCATCTATGCCATGCTCAAAATCGGCGGCGACCTCAGCTTAGCCGAACACCTCACCGTGGACCGCATCGACTTCGGTGAATTCGGAAACTCGCGTCCTTTTCGGATCCGCATCACGAACCTGTTCAATGGCAACTCGGATTACTACTACGTGAAGCACGCTGATGCCTCGCGGGTCTTTGGACTAGAGCTGGAGCACATCCTTTCACCAAACAGAATCAACTACCTCGTCAACGGAAACACCCTGATCGAAGAACACATCGCAGGGCTTCCTGGCGACGTCTTCATCCGGGATTACCTCTCCGACCCCAACCTCAACCACGTCCGCGTGGCCAAGGAGTTTGTGAAGTTTGGTGAGCGTTGTTTTGTCAAACTCCTCGGCGATATGCGAACGGTGAATTACGTGGTCGACATCACCCCGGACTTCGAAGAAGTGCAATATCGGGTTCGCCCCATTGATTTCGACCAACAATCCTACGAAGGTAACATCTCGGTCTACCGCGCCCACCTCTTTCCGGATAATCAACCGGTCGAAGAATTGGTCAGAACCCATTTGAACAATCAAACGATCATGCAGTATCGGGCCGAGGAACACCTGCAGATGTCACGTCGGGCCAAGGTCGAACGCAATCGGCTCAAAGCCGTCCTGACGGTGATGAACCGCACTGAAGTGGCTCCCTACTCCCACGTTGTCGCCTTGCGTGACGCGTTGGTGGAGCGATACGGCTCACATTCCTTTGAGGCCTGCGAATCGATGGGCGCCCTGACGGCGGTGCACCTGCAAAAGATTCTCGGGCTTACTCCACCCAAGCGGTGACGTAGCAGTCCTTCTCGCCCACCTTTTCCGGGTCAGCCATCCAGGTCATGCGGAAGGAATTGTAGAGCGGCCCTTTTTGCTGGATGTCGATCCGGCCCACTTTGGTGCCTCCGTTTTCCACCATGAAGGAGAGATCCAGAAAGGCCTTCGATTGCATTTCCACCTCGCTTGCTCCTTCGGCGAGATTGTCCTCTGAGTCCAGTTTCTCGTCCTCTTCGTTGAACTTCACCTTCACGCTTTTGCGGTCCTTCAGTCGGGTCGCTTTCACAAAATCCTTGCCCACCTTCTTTTTGAGTTCGCGCTCCTCGGGCTTTTCATCGAACCGATAAAGCCGCGGTAGAGCAAACTCGACGCCGACCCGAATTTCGTTCTCGGTCTTTTTCTCAAGAATCTTGGGCTTGATGCTGACCTTACCACGCGCAACCACGTTGGTCCATTCCACCTTGGTTCCTCCAGTCACCGTAGTCGTCACGACCACCGGCCCCTTGGGGTTGAGGCCTTTTTCGTTTTTACTTTCGAGACCTCCTTCTTCCAGAAACTTCCGACGCACCCAGCGGCCTTTCATTTTCTCTTCGATCAGATAGTGAATCATCACTTTCTTGGTGGCATGTCGTTTGCCACTTTTCCGCGGACAGATCGAAGACTCCGCGTCCGCCCCTATGCCAAAGTCGGAATTTCGTCCTTCCCAACCCACGAAGTAGCCAAGCCAATCGGTTTTTTCGCTCATTTGCGGGAGCTTGGCTGTCGCCGGAATGATTGAGACAGCCAGAAGGAAAAGAATCGCTTTCATCGCAATGGGGATACCGTCCCAAAGACGGGCCGTAAAGTTCCCTTGCCAAAAATTCGCTCCGCTCATGAGGTCACCCATCAAAACCATCGCCCTGATCATCTCACTGCTCGCCGTTGGCTTCACCTTTCCCCAAGGGAACAACCCGGGTGGCAAACAACCGGTTGAGTTGGGCACGGTGAAATGGGCCCGCGATTTCGATGCCTCACTCGCTGCGGCCAAAAAATCTGGTCAGCCGGTTTTGCTCCTCTTTCAGGAAGTCCCGGTGTGGCAAAACGGATGATTCAGGCTTTGGAAAAGAAAAAGCGCGAGGTCCCCGGGGAACTCCGCGCTTTGACAAAAGAGTCATCGATCTGGCCCTACTTGGCGGCCGCGAAAAGCTCAGCCACCACGTCCCAGTTAACCACGTTCCAAAAGGCTGAAATGTAATCGGGACGACGGTTTTGGTAGTTGAGGTAGTAGGCATGCTCCCAGACATCGAGTCCAAGAATGGGCGTGCAGCCGCAAACCCCAGCCGCTTCACCCATCAGCGGGTTATCTTGATTGGGGGTGGAGCAAACTCCAAGGGTGCCATCCTCCTTGACCCCGAGCCAAGCCCAGCCGGAGCCGAAGCGGGTCGCACCGGCCTTGGCAAATTCCTCTTTAAAGGAATCGAAGGAACCGAAAGCGGCGTCGATGGCCGCGGCAAGGTCACCCGAAGGCTCGGATGCCCCGCCGGGAGTGATCACTTTCCAAAAAAGACTGTGGTTGTAGTGGCCGCCTCCGTTGTTGCGAAGGGGAGCGATGTCGGCGATCTTACCCTGCAATTCTTCCAAGGACAGTGCGGCCAATTCGGAGTTGCTTTCGAGGGCCGCGTTGAGGTTGGTCACGTAGGCATTGTGATGCTTGCCGTGGTGGATCTCCATGGTGGCCTTGTCGATGTAAGGCTCAAGGGCGTCGTGGGGGTAACCAAGTTCAGGAAGAGTGTGAGGCATGATCTAATAGGATTTGATTTCATTAGGGGAGGGACCCAGACTCGCTGAGCATTCCCGGGCGAAGCTTTACACTATCTCGAGTATCCGCAAGAAACAACCTGATCCCATGTTAGAAATTTTAGACCATCCTGCATTCTACCCCGCCCTTTATGGATTTCTGGGGGGGCTGGTGTTCACCTGGTTCGTCTTTTCCATCCGTCTTGGAGCGGTCCGCAAGGCTGCCAAAGCCTCTGAAAAAGCCACTGCTGAAAAGGCCGCCACCGCAAGCTCCGAGAAATCAGCCCTCGAAACCGAGATCGCCACCCTGCGATCCAACGAAGCCCGCCTAATGAAATATCAGGGCGAGCTGGAGAGCCGGACAAAAAGTGATCAGAAACGGAATGAGGAATTCTCCCGCTTGCTTGATCAGCTGAAGGAGGAACTCGAATCCGCCCTCAACGCCCGCGAGAAAGTTCTCCTCAAGGCCATCGACAAGATCGAACTGACCGCGCCCGCCCCGCCGGTGATCACGACCGAACCGGCCCCGACCCCGGTAGAGGACCTCGACTTCGTTCCGCTCGAAAATCTCCCCGGTGCCGCGACCCGGGAAGAGGAGGAAGAAGAAACGGACTTTATCGGATTTGACGTCGATGAAACCACCACCAAAGCCGAATCAGCGGCCAATGCCTTCCGGGAAGCCCTGAAGAGGAACGCTCCATGAAGTCTGCTCTCGTTACCGGTGCCTCCTCGGGAATCGGAAAAGCCATCGCGGTGGCATTAGTCCGGGAGGGTTTTGAAGTCACCGGATTGTGCCGTTCAGTTGATCAACTGCCGGACGGAGTTTCGGGACTTCAATGCGACCTGCGCGAGCCGGCCCAAATTGAAACGGCTTTTGGCTCGCTGGACTCGCTCGACATTCTCGTCAATTCGGCTGGGTTGGCCTACCTCTCGGGGCTCAGCGACGGTGATCCTGAGCAGTGGGAAGAGATGTGGCGGGTCAACGTCCACGCCTTGGCCCTTTGCAGTAGACTGGCCCTCCCTCTCTTTCCCGAAACAGGAGGACAGATCCTCAATCTCTCATCGATGTCGGGACATCGGGTCCCACCCACCGGAGGGTTTTATGCGGGGACGAAGTTTGCGGTGCGCGCGGTTTCGGAAGCCCTCCGTTCCGAACTAAAATCTTCGGGAAATCCTACCCGCGTTTCCTGTTTGTCCCCCGGCTTTGTCGACACTCCGCTACTCGACAAATACTTCGACGGTCGGGAAAACGAACTCGATGCCACCCGCGACTCAGGGCAAATGCTCACGCCCGAAGCGATCGCGGCCACCGCGCTGCACATGCTCACCGCCCCTGAAGGAGTGGAAATCAACGACGTCCTGATGCGAAGCAATCAGCAGGCAATCTGATTCATCCTCTCTCTGCGCCTCCGCGTCTCTGCGTGAAGTTTTTCAAGGAGCGAGGGAAGCCTCACACAGAGACCCAACGACGCAGAGACTTTGGAGGTGAGGATTACTCTTCCTCTTCCGTGGAAGCTCTGTCGTCTGAATCAGCAGGAGTTTCTTCTGCCGATTTTTCGTCGGACTTTGCTTCCTTGGGAGCCTCTGCCTTTTTGGGCGCAGGCGGCTGGGCGTCTTCAGGCGTCTTTGCCAAATACACCGTAGTATCAGACAAAAGAATGATATGCCCTTCTCCAAGGAGCCACTGAAAGTCTTGCAGCCACTCGTGCTTTTGCTCGGCGGTCAACCCATCCGGCATGACTGCTTCCCAAAGGTCCTTCAGGACGATTCCTGAATGGCTGGTGAGATGATTAATGATTGCTCTGGGCCGTTCGGCCAAAGGGCTATCTGCGGGAACGGCATGAGGGCGGGACGGCCCCACCTTGAGCTTCTTCTTCCATTTAAAGACCGCCACGTGACGACCCGAAAGCTGTCGGCAAACCACCGGCATCAACTTGGCCGGGTAACGCTTTTCCTCGGCCACCGTCCGCTTGAGGAGAGTCAACAACCCGGGAGAAAGGAGATTCCCTCGGATGTCTCCCATGACCCACGCCCGATTGGTTTCTTCGAAGGCCTCGTCAAAGTGGTTCTCCGCAAAGTGACGCTCAACGGCACGGGTGTCATCGAACAAGACGACAGGTTCTGAAGACTCTTCAACCGCCTCGGTTTCTTCACTCACTGGTTCGTCAGCAGGAGCGTCCTCGCTTTCGGTCTGCTCTCCGGGAGCGTCGTTGGCTGAGGCTTCTTCCGTCGTTTCCGGAGCTTCTGCCGCCGGCTCTTCCAGCGTGGCCTCGCTTTCGTTCGTGCTCTCCGGTGCTTCAACCGCTTTCTGGTCAACCGGAGGATCGGCAGTCTCACCACCCAAGGTTACCCCTTCCGGCGCGACAGGCGTTTCGCCCCCGGCAACGTCAGCCACTTCCTCTTCTTTGGCTTCCTCTGCCTCAGGTTCCTCCTTCTTCTCCGCAACCTTCCACTTGGTCACGGTCTTCATGCTTTCCAGCCAAACTTCCACTGCTTCCTCGCCGTGCTCCATTTGCACCTTCGCACGATAGGACTCAAAGGGCATGTTAGAAAATCGTTCACGGTGGAGGGCCGCAAGTCTCTCCTGGTAACCATGGTAGTTTGGAGGCCCCAATAATTCCTTGCTCAGGCCACAACGAGCCACTGAAGAAAAACTCCCTTTCGGTGCCTCTCCTTCAACCTTCACCTCCTCGTAGTATTTCTTCACCCAATCGCCCCGCCAGAGATGGCTCAGGGCCTCATCACGACTCAGCCAAATCGATTGGTCCTCGCGACAGCGAAAGAGCGGCTTTTCGACCGACTCAAAGGTCACCCGAAAACGATCCCGACTTTGCAAGAGCACCTTGGCGAGATCAAACACGGAGAAAGTCTGCCCGGATTCCACCACCCGCTTTGCGAGAAGGTCGAGACTCTCTTCCGCGGGCATCAAGTTGAGCGAAACGCCTTTCGGCGGTTCCACCTCGCGACGCGGAGGACGGCGGTCATCTTCCCGTCTGCCACGACCGCCACCCTTCTTTCCTCGAAATCCACCTCCACCGCGGTTCTCCCGCTGACCTCCTCCGCGCCGATCATCACGACGTCCCCCTCCACGTCGATCATCGCGCCGATCACTGCGATCACCGCGGTCTTTAAATTTTTTGACACTCTTAGATTCGGATGGGTCACGGGCCCAGGCTGGCCCAAAATTCAAATCGGACAGATCGAGAGCTCCATCAGACTCGGAATTAGATGAGGTTTCGTCACTCATAGGGTAGGCGGAAAGTGAATCATACCGACTTGAGCTTAGAAAGCATCCATCGCTGGTTTTTTATCTCAATTCACGACACCTTGTTTTCGTCATGCAAATCATTCCACTCAAGGGATCCGGCGTCACCCACTACCTCGTCCTGCGAGATGATGGCATCGACCTGATCGACTCCGGTTTTCTCGGAGGAGTGAAAAGAATTCGTAAGGCCCTCGCGGTTGAGGGCCATGCCCTCTCCGACATTCGCAACCTCTACCTCACTCACGGCCATCTCGATCACACCTTCAATGCTTCCCGGCTTAAGAAAGTCAGTGGATGCAAGGTGCATGCCCCTTTCGCCGATCGGGCCCATCTCGAAGGAAAGCATCCCTACCAAGGTTGGAGCCGGGGGGCGGGCATCCTGGAGTGGATGGGGCGGGCCGCTTTCCGCTATCAGGCTGTCAAAGTGGACCATTGGTTCGAACCCGGCGAGATTCTGGGTGACTACGAAGTGATTGGCCTCCCCGGTCACACCGATGGACACTGCGGCATTTTACATCGAGATGAGGGCACCTTCTTTGTCGGTGATCTCTTCTGCAATCACCTCGGCAAGCCTGCCTTTCCTCCCCGCATCTTCAACGACGACCATCAAGAAGCGAAACAGAGTGTTCGGAAGGCCGCGGGGATCGATGTCAAAGCGGTCTTTCCAAATCACACCGCAACGCAATCGCCGAACGAAAATCTGGCTGACCTGCATCGCCTCGCGCAAACGGTCACTCCCCGCGATCAATCTCACGAATGACCCGCAAAAACGGTTCCAGATATTTCTCCGCCTTGGCTTCCCCGATTCCTTTCACCAACAAACCAGCATCCATGGTGGTGGGCCGGAGCCGCGCGAGATGCTCGAGGGTTTCGTTGGAAAAAATCACGTAGGCGGGCACCTGTGCCGCCTTGGCCAGCCGGGTCCGAACGCTCTTGAGACGATCGTAGAGACGGACATCGAAACCAAGATCCTCAAGCGCAACTCCATCAGGTTTCCGCCCTTTGCCATCGGACGGCCACTCAAGAGCATAGCTGGTCTTTCCCATCATGACCTGTTCTCCTCTGGGAGTCAGGGTCACGAGAGGATACTCTCCCATCTGGGTGACAATCAGTCCGCCATGATTCAAACTGCGCGCGAGCGCATTCAGATAGGCGGTTCCTTCTTTTTTCAGCAGCCCATAGGTCTTCAATTCATGAAGATGGGCCCGCAGGATTTCCTGCGACTTGCTGCCTACGAGCATCTGCACAATCCGACCGCGACCAAAAATCCCTTCCCAGCCGGTAGCTGTGCGCCGGGACATCCGGGCCACTCCGCTGAGGAACTTTCGCACCACAAGATCTTCACCATCGGTGGGTGCCCGTCGTTCGCTGCTTTCCTCGCCTCGGCAGACATCACACGATCCGCAGAGCGGAGCATCGACCTCTCCAAAGTACTCCAGAATCCACTGCTGGCGGCAGGTATTCGCATAGCATAGCTGCACCATCTTTTCGAGCTTCTCCCGGTCACGCCGTTCCTTTTCCTCGAGGGCGGCTTCGTCCAGAACAAGATCAGCTGCCGACACCTCGGGCTGCAACAAACGCGTTCCCTTTCTCCGGGAGTCCGCAACATCAAAACGCTCAATCCAGCGACCTCGCGCTAGGGCTGAAAGGCAGGCTCCCACCGCCATACCATTCTTGGCTCCGATCCCATCCTTGATATCATCTATAGTACGATGACTCTCGTAGTTTTCATCGGATTCGCTCAGAAGAAACCGGTAAACATCCCGGATCATCCCAGCTCCCGGATTCACTCCCTCGATGAAAAACTCCTGCGTTCTGGTATCGGCGTAGTTGAAGAACAGCTCACACACCGAAGCCTCGCCGTCGCGCCCCGCCCGGCCCGCTTCCTGGTAATACGCTTCAACACTCCCGGGGATTTCGAAATGCACCACAAAGCGAACGTCGGGCCGATCGATCCCCATCCCGAAGGCATTGGTTGCCACTGCGATATCAGCCTTTCGGGAGATGAACTGGTTCTGGGTATCCTCTCGCTCCTGGTCAGTCATCCCTCCATGGTAGGCAATGCACTTGAATCCCCACGAATGAACAGTCTCAGCAACCTCCTCCACTTTTTTCCGGGTCGCACAATAGACGATCCCGGTTTGGTGCTCTGCGAGAACCTTTTTGAGACGGCCATATTTCTGCGCCACCTTTTCAACCGGCGTGATCGTAAAGCTGAGGTTGGGTCGCTCGAATCCACTGATCGTTTCAAAAGGCTCCCGCAGTTTGAGCACGGAGCGAATGTCTTCCCGCACCACTGGAGTTGCCGTCGCGGTCAGGGCCACACACTGGGGCCGCCCGAGATCTTCGAGGGCTTTTCCCAACCTCATGTAATCGGGACGAAAGTCGTGACCCCACTGGCTCAGGCAATGAGCCTCATCCACCGCAACCATCCCAATGGTGACATCGCGAAGGGCATTCATGAACGACCCCGCTCGGAACCGTTCCGGAGCGATGTAAACCAGCTGGTAAGCTCCGTTTTTCATCCCGTCGAGCCGCTCCTTCTGCTCGTTCCAGGTGAGTGTGGAATTGATGAGAGTCACCGCCACCTTCCGCTCGGCGAGGGCATCGACCTGATCCTTCATGAGCGCGATGAGCGGGCTCACCACGAGCGTGACACCGCCCCGACACAACGCCGGGAGCTGGTAACAAAGCGACTTTCCCCCGCCGGTCGGCATCACCACCGAACCATCACGTCCGGTCAAAATCTCCTCGATGACCTTTTCCTGACCGTCGAGGAAGTCCTCGAAGCCAAAAACTTCGCGGAGTTTCTCCCGTGCTTCATTGATTCCTGCCATCGCCACCATTCAAATGAACACCATCGGAAGTGCAAGAAAATCAGGGATTTTGCATGGAATTGAAAATCTGCGACGTTCTCACATCGCCATGATGAACAAAAAACACCTGACCTTCCTTATTGCCACCCTTCTCTCCGCGAGCGTCGCCCATGCTGGTGGCGAGGGTTGGATGAGTGACTTCGAAGCCGCCAAGAAAAAAGCGGCTGCCGAAGGGAAAGACCTCCTGATCGACTTCACGGGTTCCGATTGGTGCCCTCCATGCAAAGATCTCAACAAGCGCATCCTCTCCCAGAAAGGGTTTCAAGAATCAGCCAGCAAAAACTACATCCTGGTGGAGCTGGATTATCCCCGAACCGAAGCGGGTATCGCCAAAATCTCCGACGAAACCAAAGCCCAGAATGAGAAGCTCCAGCGAATCTACCAGATTCAAGGTTTTCCCACCATCCTTCTGACTGACAGCGAGGGTCGCCCCTTCGCCCAAACCGGTCACCGTCCTTTTGGCCCTGATCAGTATTTGAAACACCTTGCCGAGCTCCAAGATAGCAAGGTCAAACGCGACGCCGGATTTGCTGATGCCAAATCCAAGAAAGGCCTCGAAAAAGCCAAGGCGCTCTTCGAGGGTCTCAGCGCGGTCCCCGAAGATCATCGTCGTCACTACACGGAGGTGATCGATGAAATCAAAGCAAATGATCCTGATGACAGCACCGGACTTGTTGCGACTGTCAAGAAACAGGAGGCAATGATCGAGCTGGAAAAAACGCTCCAGACTGCCATGGGCAAAGGAGATTCCGCATCAGCTCTGCTCGCGGTGGATGAATTTATCAAGACTCACAAACCCGAAGGTGAAGAGAAACAACAGCTCCTCGCCATTAAGTTGAATGTTTACTATGCCGACGAAAACTATGAAGCGATGGAGAAGGTAATTGACCAAGTCATCGCAGTGGATGCCGAATCCCGATACGCCAAGCAGCTTGCCAGCTTCAAAAGCGGCCAATTGCAAGAGCTGAAAAAAAAGGCTGCCGAGGAGAAAAAGTAAGCCACTCCTAGTTTAAGCAAAAAGGCGCGTGCGGGCCCCACCGCACACGCCTTTCATTTTTATCGGAGGCAGAATTTTCGTCATTCACCGGGTTGGTAAACGAAAGAGAAGAACCCGGTTGCCGGAGCACCCTCCATGGTATGAATCAATTCGCCGTCCTCATTGGCAGTGACCTCGATCCCTTCATTCCAGGTCTTAAGATCAGCCGAAGACTTCAATAGGTAGGTCACACGGGGAACCCCATTGGCCCGAAGAACGAGCTGCCCCGAGTCAGGAGCCACCTTCACCGTCACGGGAAGGACCACAAAGGAGAGCTCGTTGTTTTCATCGAACGGTGAGGACCATTTTTCATCCGTGTAGATAGAGGACCCGGTCAAGGTCGCAAGGAAAGCAACAAGGGCTTCTTTTTCCACCTCGGTCAAATTCAGCCGCTGGGCCGGACCCGGGGGACGGCCAGGGCGGGGAGGAGGTCCGGCGAGGCGACGATCGAGACCAAGCGTGACCGCCGGAATAGCATTGTAGTGATTGATGACATCCAGCAGAGATGTCTTGGAACCATCATGCATAAAAGGGCCATGTGGACGCCCCTGGGAGTCGACAACATCGCGTAGGCTGGGAGAGCGGGTATTGGTGAGGTCGGTGCCACCAGTCAGGGATCCAATGATCCCGTTGTGACCACTATTTGGGTCGATGTCAAAGGTTGGCGGCCGATGGCAGCCCGCACACCCGGCACCAGGACCCGGGGGCGCGGTAAAGATCTGCTTGCCCAGGTTCTCTTCGGCCGTGAAGTTGGCAAAATTGGCATTGGGATTCGGAGCGTTACTCAAGCCTTCGTCGTACTTACTGTCGAATGACTGGATACTGCGGATGAACTGGGCCAGCGCCGATTGCATTCGTTGCTCGGTGACATCGGGCGACCCATAGACCGCAGTGAAAAGAACCTGGTAGATCTCCATATCGGCAATCCGCGCAACGAGTGCGCTGAAATCGGGATCACCATCCGCGCCGCTGAAGCCCATCTCAATATGGTCCTGAATGGGCTGGGTCGTCTGGAATTCGAGCGATGGTGCGCGTTCATCCCAGAAGAAACGATCCTCGCTGGCAAAGCGGGCATTGACCAAACGCATCGAATGTCTTCCCGTTGTTCCGGACACTCCGGTGCTTGCAACTGCCGGATCACCGAAGGCGTGCTCCTGTTGATGGCAGGACGCACAGGAAATGGTGCCATTGCGCGAGAGACTCTTATCGTAAAACAAAACCCTCCCAAGAGTCGCACCGATGTCCGTGATGGGATTGTTCTGCGGGGTGTTGTCACGATTAATATAATCCGGAACTTCCTGGTTGGCATAGGAATGCAGCTTGGTCAGGTCGAGGAACACTTGGGGAGCTGGTTCCGAAACGGTGTCCTGTCCTGAAAGCGACAGTGCGGAAAGACCGACAGCGAGGAGGATGGCTAGCACTTTCATAGTGGCACTTTGCCAAAACAAAAATGAACGCAAGCTGAATGGCCTTACTTTTTTCGATTTTTTTCGATCACCCCAAGGCGCTTTTCGAACCACTTTCTTTCCTCTTTAAAGTCATTTTCTTTAAGGGAGGTGGTCATCAACCCCACCGCGGATAGAACTAACAACAAAGCCCAGCCGCGTTTCATCAAACCACCATGCCGCAACTGGCTAGCTGCTATGTCGATCAATCGGCAAATTCCCTTTCATTGCATTTGTTCTACGATAGTTTGGCTCGTAAACATGTCGCAGAAATCTTTGTTCCGATGCCTAGCCGCACTGGCTCTCGGGCTTTTAGGGTCTTGCGCTTCCTCTCCCAAGGAATCCCTGCCGGAGATCGTCAAAAAAGTTTTTGCCTTCAAAAACAAGATGATCAAGCCGAAGCAGGTTTCGCTCAAAACCTACTACGGCATCGCTTCCTGGTACAGCATCAAGACCAACTTCGGGCGCACCACCGCAAGCGGCCGCACCCTCTCTAACAACGCGAAAACCGCGGCCCACAAATCCCTCCCCTTTGGCACACAAGTCCGGGTGACCTGCCTTTTTAATGGGAAGTCGGAAATCGTTCGCATCACTGACCGCGGTCCGTATGTCAAAGGCCGGATCATCGATGTCACCGAAGGTTGCGCCAAGCGACTTGGCTTTTATTCAAGGGGAATCACCAAGGTCAAAGTCGAGGTTCTTAGCTACGGAAACTGGAAGTATCGCAAAAGTTAGGTCGGCAATTCAAAACCTTTGCCTTAGCGATCCTCCTAATCGGGCACGCGAAGACTGCATCGCTTCCTCGCAGGCATGAATGTCTCTTTCCCAGAAATGGTGGACCAGAATAAACCCGGGACCCAGAAGGAGGAAAACAATGATCACAAATCCCAATCGGGACAGAAGGTCGAAGCGGGTATCACGCCAAACCACTTCCCGGCCCAGTATTGGATGAACACCACGACCCCCAAACAAGGCCCATTACCAGAGCTCATTGATGGTCATTCCACCTCACTCTTTGCCTCGACCGCCGCCTTGATGTCGGTGAGATCTTGGTGGATCAATTTGCGAAAGGTCTTCTTGAACATCAATCCCATCACCGGTGCGAGAAGCTTGGCCATGAAGGCCTGCGTTTTGGTCTCGTGTCTCATTGTTAGAGAGACGCCGTCATCTTTCTGCGCCAGACTCAGAGTGCTGAGATAAAGGCAACCATGGCTTTCCGCTCTCGCAGTGTAGGACTCGTTCTCAACGGCCTCGGTGATCCACATCACCTCGGTGGCAGTTTTTTCGTATAGAGTGCGGGTTTCCCGCCACTTCAATCCCACCAGACCTTCATCCGGCTTCTCCAAGATCTCGACTTCATCGATCCCACTGATCGCCTCGCTAGCATTTTCGATATCACTTATGATGTTCCAGACCGCGGAAGCGGAACCTTGAATTTCGACTTGGGATTCGATGAGCATAGCGAAGAGCCAATTGGTGACAGTCTTGGATCTAGCACGTCTGGCTCCTCCTGCCAATCTCTCCCGAAAGGGCCTATGAAAAAGCAGCGATCGGACGATCGCTGCTTTGGAGAAAGTAGCCGGACTAAATGTCCAGTGATTACATCCGCTTGCGCTTGAGGCGGAGCATGGCCTCGGACTTGGCGATGATGGTCTGGAGGGCCGCCATTTCGTCGTGATCGACGTTCTCGCCAGCCAGAGCTTCCTGAGCCCGCTTCATCGCTTCCTCGACTTGCGCTTCGTCAATGGCGTCTTCACCGATCGCGAGGTCGATGAGAACGGAGACCTTATTGTCAGCAACTTCGACGAATCCTTCGCCGACGGCCAGCTCCTCGATGTTGCCGTCCTTGAGATAACGTAGCTCGCCTGGTTTGAGAGGAGCGACCAAAGCGGCGTGCATGGTCAGAATTCCCATCTCACCCTCGCTACCGGGAAGATAAACATCATCCACGGTGTCAGAGAAGATGGTCTTCTCCGGAGTCACGATATCGAGCTGGAACGACATGGAATTGGAAAGTAGGTGTGAAGCTTATCCTTTTTCGACGGAGTCGATGCCCGCCTTCATGTAGAAGTTGGACTCAGGGACGTCGTCGTGTTTTCCATCGAGAATCTCGGCGAAGCCCTTAACGGTGTCCTCGATGGAAACGAGAACGCCGGGCACGTTGGTGAACACTTCGGCCACGTGGAAGGGCTGAGTGAGGAAACGCTGGATTTTACGAGCGCGGAAAACCGTCAGCTTGTCCTCGTCGGAAAGTTCGTCCATTCCGAGAATGGCGATGATGTCCTGAAGATCCTTGTAGCGCTGAAGCACGAGCTGGACGCCACGAGCGACCTTGTAGTGCTCTTCACCCACGATTTCCGGAGCAAGTGCGGCCGAAGTCGAAGCAAGGGGGTCAACCGCCGGGAAAAGAGCCTGCTCCGCGAGGGAACGCTCAAGCACCACGGTTGCGTCGAGGTGAGCGAAGGTGTTGGCGGGTGCGGGGTCAGTCAAGTCATCCGCAGGGACGTAAACGGCCTGAATGGAAGTAATCGATCCCTTCTTGGTGGAAGTGATTCGCTCCTGCAGACCAGCCATTTCCTCGGAAAGAGTCGGCTGGTAACCCACCGCGGAAGGAGTCCGTCCAAGAAGTGCGGACACCTCGGAACCGGCTTGGGAGAAACGGAAAATGTTATCAACAAAGAGAAGAACGTCCTGATTGTCCTCGTCACGGAAGTGCTCTGCCATGGTGAGGGCGGAAAGGGCAACACGGAGTCGGGCACCCGGAGGCTCGTTCATCTGACCGTAGCAGAGAGCCACCTTGGAACCATCAGCGAGAACAGGGTTACCATTATCATCCACCTTGGGGTGACCATTCGGATCCTTGGCGCAGGAGATGACGCCAGACTCAATCATTTCCCAGTAAAGATCGTTTCCTTCACGGGTCCGCTCACCCACACCGGCAAACACCGAGTAACCGCCGTGGGCTTTCGCGATGTTGTTGATGAGCTCCATGATGACCACGGTTTTGCCCACACCGGCACCACCGAACATACCACCCTTACCCCCTTTAAGGAGCGGACAAATGAGGTCGATGACCTTGATGCCGGTCGGCAAAACTTCGGCCGAAGATGATTGTTCCTCGAGAGTGGGAGCGGGGCGGTGAATGGGCGCGCGCTGGTTTTCGTCTTCGAGGTCGAGGGAGTTTTCGTCCACCACATCACCGGTCACGTTGAAAATACGACCAAGGATCTGCTTGCCGACGGGGACTGCAATGGGAGCACCGGTGTCGGTCACGCTCATGCCGCGCTTGAGACCTTCGGTGGTGCTCATGGCCACGCCGCGAACCCAGCCGTCACCGAGGTGCTGCTGAACTTCGAGAACGAGCTTGGTCTTTTCTCCGAAGAGTTCGTAGTTCACCTCGAGGGCGTTGTAGATTTCCGGTAGCTTCTTGGCGGCCGAGAAGTCAACGTCAACGACCGCGCCGATGACCTGAACGATGTTTCCTTTGTTACTCATGGTGGTGGGAAAGGTGGGAGTTTGAAGTGGTTGTGAAAAATTATCGGGGTGCCGAGCTCATCACTCCATCGCTTTCATCGCGGTGGTGATTTCGAGAAGCTCGGCGGTAATAGCAGCCTGGCGAGCCTTGTTGTATTCGAGGGTCAGTTCCTTGACCATCTTGTTGGCGTTGTCGGTGGCAGCCTTCATCGCGACCATTCGGGCGGAGTGCTCGGAAGCGCGGGCCTCGACCAGCATTTGGTAGATCTGGAAATTGACGTAGAGCGGGAGAAGTTTATCGAGAACCCCCTCGGCGCTGGGCTCGAACTCGTAATCCATGTTCAGAGCCGCCGCATCATCGGTCTCTTTGATGTCATCCGTGCCCACTCCTTCGTAGTCCTGTTTCTCGGCAAGAGAATCCGACTGAATGGGCAGAAGCTGGGCGACATGCGGAGTCTGCGTCAAGGTGCTGACGAAGTTGCTGAAGGCCACCGTGATTTTGTCGTACTCACCGCTGAGGAACTTATCGGTAAGGAACTTCGCGATGGGCTTTGCGTCGTTGAAAGGCACGGGGTCGGCGACTTCCCAGTCGGTCACGATCTTACCACCAGTTTTGGCAATAGACTGACGGAGTTTTTTCCCGACGGTGACGTACTCGGCGTCGTCAGAAACCTCGGCACGAACCTTTTTGAGCAGGTTGGTGTTGAGGCCGCCGCAAAGTCCCCGCTGGGTCGAAATGACAAGCATGAGCTCCTTCGAACCATCACGCTGGCCCAAAAGCGGGTGCGATTCCTTGTCGGTGTTGGCCTTGAGGTTAACGAGCACCTTGTTGAGCTTGTCAGCGTAGTCGCGACCAGCGAGGGCCTGATCTTGTGCCTTCTTCATTTTGGCGGCCGCCACCAACTCCATCGCCTTGGTGATTTGCGAGGTGTTCTTAACCGACTTGATGCGTCGGCGGATGTCGCGGAGGTTGGCCATTTTAAGAAGGGATCAGGAAACAGAATTCAGGAAGCGGAAAGCAACTTACTTCCAGGTACCTTTGAAGTCTTCGAGGGCGGTATTGAGACCTTCGTTGATGTCGTCGGAGAGTGCTTTCTCGTCGGCGATTTTCTGCAGGAGGTCCGCCTTGCGGGTGGTGAGGAATTCCTCTAGAGCACCCTGACACTCCTTAACGCGGTCAACGTCGACGTCGTCGAAGTGTCCATTTTGCATTGCCCAGAGAACGGCGACTTCCATCTCCATACCGAGCGGGGAGTATTGGTTCTGCTTGAAGAGTTCCACGATGCGCTGACCGCGGTTGATCTTGGCCTTGGTGGCATCGTCGAGGTCGGAACCGAACTGGGCGAAGGCCTGCAGTTCGCGGAACTGGGCAAGGTCAAGCTTGGTCGTTCCGGAAACTTTCTTGATGGCCTTGGTCTGAGCGGCCGAACCCACCCGGGAGACCGAAAGACCCACCGAAATGGCGGGGCGGATGCCCTGGTAGAAAAGATCGGTTTCGAGGAAGATCTGACCATCGGTAATCGAAATCACGTTGGTGGGAATGTAAGCCGAAACGTCACCAGCCTGGGTTTCAATGATGGGAAGAGCGGTCAAAGAGCCACCACCCTCGCGGTCGGAGAGGCGGGCGGAGCGCTCAAGAAGACGTGAGTGCAGGTAGAAGACGTCACCCGGGTATGCTTCACGACCGGAAGGGCGGCGAAGAATGAGGGACACCTGACGGTAAGCTACCGCCTGCTTGGAAAGATCATCAAAGACGATAAGGACGTCCTTGCCCTGATCCATGAGGTACTCGGCGAGAGCACATCCAGAGTAAGGAGCGAGGAACTGGTTGGTGGCGGAATCGGAAGCGGATGCCGAAACGATGATAGTATTGTCGAGAGCGCCAGCGTCTTCAAGAGTTGCGACGGTCCGCGCGATGTTCGACTGCTTCTGACCAATGGCGACGTAAACACAGTAGACCGGCTTGTGGTCTTTGAGACGACCTTCAGCAGCGGCCTTGTTTTGGTTGGCCTGCGAAATGATGGTGTCGATCGCAATAGTGGTCTTACCGGTGGAGCGGTCACCAATGATGAGTTCACGCTGTCCGCGACCAATGGGAATCATGGCGTCGATAGCCGCAATGCCAGTCTGAAGGGGAACCGAAACGGACTTCCGCTTAATAATGCCGGGAGCAATTTTCTCAACGGGATACTGATCGGCAGCTTCGATCTCACCTTTACCATCGATAGGCTGGGCGAGAGTGTTGACGACACGGCCGAGGAAGTTTTCACCGACCGGAACCGAGAGAAGTTGGCCGGTAGCCTTGCACTCCATGCCTTCAGTGATGTGCTTTCCGTCACCGAGGAACACAACCCCGACTTCGCCTTCCTCAAGGTTGAGGGCGAGTCCAGTGAGTCCGCCGGGGAACTCGATCATCTCGTTTAGTTGGGCGTCGCTCAGTCCTTCGACCTTGGCGACACCGTCACCGGTTTCACGGACGATACCGATATTGGTTTTCTTCACGGACGTGGAGACGTTCGCGATTTGGGCTTCCAGTTCCTGGAGGATGCTGCTCATAACAATTAATAGTGAGAGATTGGGAGAAAGAGTTTTTTAAAGTGATTCCTGAAGCCGCTCAAGACGCGCTTTGACCGAGCCATCGAAAAGATCGTTTCCGACCCGGATCCGCATGCCACCAAGAAGTTCGGGAGTGATTTTGAACTCAAAATTGAGATCGTTACCATACTGGCTTTTAAGAGATTTTTTAACCTTATTGGTTGTCGTATCGTTGAGCTCCACCGCGCTCTCGACGGTTACCTGTTTGTCTGCCATTTCCGCGCGGACGAGACGTCGGAGTGCCTGAAGGGTGCCGCGGTAGTCACGTGGCTTGTCGGCGGCTAGCTTTTTAATGGCAGTCTTCAAGTGCTTCTCGTTCAGCTGTCCGCCTTTCGAACAAAGGCGGAAAATGCGACGAGCTGTGCTCTGTGCAACCTTGGAAACTTTCATCGTCGGATTGGAATGGAAAATCTAACTAAGGCTCGAAACGGCTTCGTCGTTGATCCGCTTCTGGTCTGCCGCGTTGAGTTCTTTACCGGCGACTTGGCTGGTGGTGGCGACGACGAGACGGCCAAATTCCTGTTTGAGTTCGGCGGCCATGGCGGCACGCTCGGCACGGGCAGCCTCTTGGGCCTTGTTGAGAATAGTTTGAGCTTGGGCAACAGCCTCCTGGGCTTTCTGTTCGCTCAGTGCGGTGGCGCTATCCTTTGCCTCCGTAATCATGCGCTTGGCGTCGACATTAGCCTTTTCAAGAAGAGCCGCCTTTTGGGCTTCGCTCTCTTCGAGCTGTTTTTCAATCTCGAGAAGCTTTGCCTCTCCGTCCTTGATCCGCTGTTTACGTTGTTCAAGCATTTCCATCACCGGTCCGTAGGCGAACTTCTTGAGCAAGAAACAGACGATAAGAAAAGCAACGAGCTGGGAGATAAAGAGGCTCCAGTGAAGACCAAATTTGTCGACAATCTTTTCCACGGGTCCTTGATTGGCAACTTCGGTGGTCGCATCGGTCGCTGCCAGAATGAATGCTGAGACAGTCATAGTTGAACGGATAGTTTAGAATTGGGGGCCCTTGGAGGAGAATTTATGAGGAATTGCTGGCCCGAGATATCTTGAAAGATCCCGAGCCAGCGAATCTATTGATTAGACGAGGAAGATCGCGAAGAATACGATTCCCTCAATCAGAGCCGCGAGGATGATGGAAATCTTAAGGATGTCAGCACCGGCACCAGGGTTGCGTCCGGTGGCTTCGGCTGCTTTCATTCCGACGAGTCCCACACCGATACCGGAGCCGGCGGCTGCGAGACCAACGTGAAACTTGCCCTCGAGGGCTGCGAGGAGGAACATGAGTAGTTCTGTCATTTTTTTGTTTTGGTTTGGTTTTGGGATCCCGGCATCCACACTTGTCTACGCATGGTCCTACCGGAAAATTGGGTATAAATACTAATGGGCGTGTTCGTCATCATGTTCGTGTTCGCAAATCAAGCGAAGGAAGACAGCGCAAAGAAGAGTGAAAACCAAGGCCTGTATCAGACCCACAAGCAATTCGAGAAAGTAAAACGGAAGAGCAGCCAACCATTTCAGAGCATCGATCGGAACAATGTTCATGATTGACTCCAGCATGTTTTCGCCAGCATAGACGTTGCCGTAAAGTCGGAACATCAGAGCAACTGGTCGGAAGGCGATCGAAGCCACCTCGATCAGGCCTACGAACAAGAAGACCACGATCATTCCGACCAACATGACGCCTTGAAACTTTCCTTTCGGAGCAAAGATGTGGGCGAAAAACTCTTTCACGCTTGTTTCAGTGATCGCCCAATAAAACCAGAGAAGAGCAAAAGCAATCGCCATGGCGGAGGTCATATTGAGGTCGGCATTTGCCCCTCTGAGGAGTGGGGTAAAAGTATCCCCTGGGTAAGGATTTCCGTCAGGAGTCACGTTTGAGAATCCAATCGTTCCAACTCCGGGAATCAGGCCCATCCAGTTGGAGAAGAGGATCATGATGAAGAGGGTCCCAAAAAACCAAAAAGTTCGCTTGGCGAGAGATTCACCGAGGACACCACTCATGAAATTAATCAGGCTCTCAAGAATCCACTCGACGGTGTTTTGGAGGCGACTTGGAACCAAGGTGATCTTTTTGGTAGCCAACTGGGCCACCACTATCAGGAAGAACGCGACAATGAGCATCATCAGGGTCGAGTTGGTAAATTTGAACCAACCAAGCTCAAAGAGCACTTCGGCGCTCGCCGGAAGATGGTCGTGGCCTTCGGCTGCCACCACGCACGGAGCAGAACCGAAAAGTACTGCGGAAATCAGGGTGAAAAATCGGGTGAACGAAAACATTGCCGTAGCCCGACATGGCGAGCTGGCGGGATTTAACGAGACCAATCACTTCTAGCAAGTTTTCTTTGTGAAAAATTTCACAAAGTCCATTTAAGCCCGAAAAAACAACGATTCCGACTGTTCAAGGGAAGTTTGGAGATCCTCACTTTTTTGTAATGACCCGAAACCCGAGATCACTCCGGCGAAGCCCCCGGTCGTCGCTCCAAAGACGAGCATTGATGCCATTCTCGGGTTCCTCAAAGGAAGCCCCAGCGATCACGTAGCTCTTGGGTGCCAGCGGGGTGTTGGGATTAATTTCGGGTTGAGCGGTCCACTCGCGAACATTTCCCGCCATTCCGGCCACCCCAGCACCGGTGAGGTCTTTCCCCCCCTCGCTGGCTTTGCCCCATGCGGCGACTCCGGTAGGGGTCCCATCCTTGACTGCGGCAGCAATCCATTCGGCCAAGGTCGGCAAGCGTCCGCCCTTCCAATTCGCGAAAGCATAGGCATCCCACCAATCGATCCCGATCACGGGGCACCCGATCGACATGTCTCGGCCCTGCCATTTCTCGCCCTTGACAGCAGCCCGCCAAAGGACCTCCCAGTCATCAGGCAAATGGTCCGTTTTGGACTCGGGCTGATCGGGATGACGGTACTTGGCCTGCTCAGGAGCCTCGAGAAAGGCATCGTACTCCACTAGAGACACCTCTCCACGACCGATCGTGAAAGGCTTACGGATTTTGAGTTCCTCCTTACCCGAACGGTAGGTCCCTGCTGGAATCTCCACCACTTTGGGCAGCACGGCGGCAGGTCCATCAAGGGTGGGTTCCGGTTTGGGATCCTGGGAGGTCACCATGATGAGAATCGCGATTCCAACGACCCCAATTCCACCAAGTAAGGCCCAGACCGACGGGGGAATCTTGACGGGCTCCTTGGAAATGTAGGCTGGTTCGGTCACCACCAGGGGTGGTTTACGATCATTCCCTTCCAACTGATCCTGCACCTGACGACAGAGGTCTTCAATTTGCTTCCAAGTGATCGGAGCCGGTCGGTCGAGATCACACATGAAGCCGCAAAGCGATTTAACCCGGGTTGCTCCAGGCAAACCCTGCATCAGGACATCGTCAAAATACTCACCCAGAAGCGCTTTGGTCCGCGTGTCCACCGCCGGATTGCGGGATCCTTCCACCGCAAGATTCATCAGGCGAATCTGGTGTTCCCCGATCGATATAAAGTGATGAAGAGCGAAATCGACCGTGGCTATCTTGTTTTCCTCCAAGTGAATCATGGCCCGAGCGATCTGACCGAGCAATGCCATCACCTCAACGGGTTTGAATTTCCGACCTTCCTTGTAAAGGGTCTCGAGGCTCACCCCTTCCAGTCTTTCCCGCGAGAAAAAGGTCCCTTCCTCGTTGCTGGCCGCCTCGTAAACAGCCCCCACATCGGGGTGGGTCAAGAGAGCCTTGGCCCGAACATCCTCCAGGAAGGCCCGCACAACCTCTTCGTCGGCCGCCGAAGCCGATTTCAACATCTCCAGCATCACGGGACGCTGCATCGAAATTTGCTCGGCCTCCCATGTCCGGGTCATTTGCCCTTCGTTGATCACCCGGGCGAGACGATAGTCCCCGATCACATCTCCTGGTTGGCGAACTTGTCCTGGCATGAATTCGAGTTCGGACGTGGATTGTTCTTCCTAAAACGATTTTCGCGACAGGGCACCAAACCGGTCGCGTGACTCTCCGTCCAACCTCCGGGCGAGGGGTGAGACAGAGTCAGGCTTCACACTCACACAGACTATCATGGGTAAGGAATTCAGCAGCGGGGGGCGAGCCACACTAGTTTCCCTCGTTCGGCAACACCGGTGTGACCGGATCTGGCACAACAGGCACCGGAAGGAGTTCAGGAGCTGAACCCGGGAGCGGGTCACCAATTCTGGGAAGGATTGAGGGTCCAGCCGGGGCTAGATCCTCCAAGTTCAGACCATCAAGCTCATTGAGCTCCCGGCGCAACTCCTCCATCGCCGCCTCGCCGCCTCCCTCCTGCAAAAGGGTGCGGGGTTGAGCCCGGATATCCACCAAGCGGCCATCGTAGTATAACTCCGCCACAAATCCGTAAAATTTCCGCTGGCCGAAAAGCAAGCCCGTCGCTGGGTCCTGATCCGGCACAAAATACCAAACCTCGGCGATTTCCTCGCCATCCGCCCAGTTCGCGGCCCCGGTGACCCAATCGCTCCCCGAATGATTTTCGTTAATGATTGCCTGTCCGATCTTACCATCAACCTCCTCGTAAAATCGTACCCGTGGAGTGAATAGCTGTGGATCAAATTCCTTAGTTTGCGAAACCTGAACCGCCATCTTTAGCGTGCGCCGTTCCCCGTCCAATCCATCAATCGTCGTACGCTCCGGACTAATGATGCGACCCCAACCCAACATCGCGAGCCCCTTGACCTCCGGGACCATCCCGTGAGCCAACTTTAGCGCCGCCTTTTCGTAAAATGACCCTGCTTCCAAGGGGCCAGCTTCCCAAACCCGTTGAAAATACTCGCAGGCCTTGTCGATGACACCAAGCTCTTCGTAGGTTACCCCCAGACTATAAAGCACGTTCGGATTGTTGGCTTCCCGCTTGACCGCATCATCCAATGCGGTCAATGCCTGAACCAAATCACCTCGAAGCCGGGCATCTGCCGCGTCTTTGACTAATTCCTCCACAACCGGGTCCAAGATCACCGGAGGATTGTCGAGAACCAGGTTTTCATCAGGGACCGGAATGGGTGGCAAATCAGGCAATTCCAGAGGCTCCAGAGGCTCCGGGGCCGGAGAAGGAGCCGTTACCACCTTCGGGCGAGGGTTCTGCGGGGCTACGGTCACCGGCGCGCGACGCTCGGCCGGCACCACGACATACTCTTTGACCACCTTTTCGACCGGCTCGGGAACACGTTGCTGCCGAAAGGCCATCGCTACTCCTACCGACATGAGTTGGATGAATCCAATCAACCCAAGGACCCAGCACGAGAGATGAAAGACCCCCAGATTGGGCTTGCGGGACGATCGTGAATTCTTCATCAGGACAGGGACGATAGTCAATCGTCCCAGCTCTGTCAACGAGGCCACGCACCCGTGAAACACACCCAGACCCTCACCCCCAGACCAATCACAATCGGCGGTGCCCCCGAGGACATCGCCCGCAGCCTCACCCACCTGCCCGGATTAGTCTATTTCGACACCGCCGGTCATCTCCCCGCCAAACACCACCCGCCCCTTTCCATCATCGGGGCCCGACCAGTAGACATCCTACGCGGCCACCTCTCGAAAACCGAGGCCCTCGCCCGTGCTCTCCGGCACTGGGCCCAACCCAACAGCCCTGACTTCGGATTTCCAGTTGGCGCGGCCTGCGGAAGTATCGACTACAACAGCCGCTTCACCTTCGGCCTCTACCCGGAGTTGCTCGTCTATCACCACCAGAGTGGGCAATGGTGGGAAACGGGTAACCTTTCACAAGAACTTCACAGGCCCTCCCCGGCTCCCGACCCCGTTCTCGGCCAATGGCACGATTCCCTTCCGCGCGACCAATTTTTGAAGGCCGTCCACGCCATCAAGGATTACATTGCGGCCGGCGACATCTACCAAGTTAACCTCTCCCGAAGGCTACGCACTTCCTGCCACGCTCCGGATGGTTTGTTCCCACTCTACGAGAAACTTCGTACTTCCGCACCCGCCCCTTCCGCCGCTTATCTCAATCTCGACGGCCGAGAGATCCTCTCCTCGTCGCCCGAAACTTTCCTTCACTTCTCCGGTCGTGAAATCGAAACCCGCCCGATCAAAGGAACACGACCCCGCTTCGCTGATCCCGAGCTCGATTCCAAATCCGCCTACGACCTGCGCTATTCGGAAAAGGAACGCGCCGAACTGGTGATGATCACCGATCTGCTGCGCAATGATCTGGGCCAGGCCTGCCGGTTTGGATCAGTCCACGTTACCGACATGCTTCAGCTGGAAACCCTCCAGCACGTCCATCATCTCGTTTCCACCATCCGCGGCACCCTGACCCCGCAACACAGCCACCTCTCCGCTCTCGCCGCCTGCTTCCCTGGAGGCTCGATCACAGGCGCTCCCAAAAAACGAGCCACCGAAATCATCGCCGAACTTGAACCAGTGTCTCGCGGCCTTTACACCGGCGCGGTCGGCTTCCTGGGATTCAACGACGAATCGCAGTTCAACATTGCCATCCGCACCCTCATCCACGAGAAGGGTCATCTGGACTATCATGTCGGCGCTGGCATCGTCGCCGATTCCGATCCCGTCGCCGAGTTTGAAGAAACAGAACACAAGGCCCGGGGAGTCCGCCTCGCCCTCGAGTCGTAAAGCACTCTGTCCCGACCTATCTTCTCGCTTCAGCAGGAGCCTGTCTTGGCAGCCCGTGATTGAATTGGCAGAAAGCCAAAATCCGCTCAAACGGCCACCCGCTTCCTCCCGCGATCATCACCTGGGCCCGTCGCAAGGGGATTCCCGCCTCTCGCTCCGATATTCCTCCGAAAGTGGCTGGATGCCCGCGGCTGTTCTTTTGGCCTATGGCGTGAGCCTCTGGCTCAAACACCCCATGCCCTGAACCTGAAAAGTCTCCTTGGCAAGCCACCATCTGCAGTCGTTTACTGATCGCCTAACCGATGAAAATTCTCACTGCCCTTCTGTTGATTCCTCTCACTCTTTCTGCCAAAGACGACCGCCTCATCCTACTCGGAGCCTCCTACGGCAAGAATGTCCTCGCAATTTGCGAAGCCGACGGAACGGTCATTTGGAAACACCAAACCGGGGGACCCAAACGAGGGCACACCGGTCATCACGATGTGCAGCTGTTGGCCAACGGCAACATCCTTTTTCACGACTCGTGGTCGGTGACCTCCGAGATCACGCTCAAGAAAGAGATCGTCTGGAAGCACGAATCGAAAGGAGCCGACGTTCACGCTTTTCAACGCCTCGACAATGGCGAAACCATGATCGCCGAGAGCGGGATCGGACGCATCGTTCATCTGGGCAAGGAGGGCAAGGTCACCAAGGAAATTCCTCTTCCTAAAAACGGTCGTCATCAAACCCGCATGGTTGAGATCCTTCCCAACGGCCACTACCTCTCTTGTGCCGAGAGTCCCGGCGTGGTCACGGAATACGATGCCACCGGCAAAATCGTCTGGGAATACCCTACCAACACTCGCGTCTTTGGTGCGATCCGTCTCAAGAATGGAAACACCCTCATCGCCAGCGGGAGCGGGAACTCCATCCTCGAGGTGTCACCTGACAAAAAAGTGGTCTGGGAAATGAAAAAGAAGATTCCCGGCACCGAGATCGAGCTCGCCTGGACCACCGACTTGCAGGAACTCGACAACGGCCACCTCGTCATCGGCAACTGCCACGCCGGCCCCAAACAACCGCAGATCGTCGAGCTCGATAAAGATCGTAAAGTCGTCTGGACCTTCGACGACTACGAACTCGTCGGTAATGGCCTCGCCTGCTGGGAAGTGCTGGATGCCAAGCAGACAGCCCTCGTACGAAAAATGCTTGGAGAGAATAAGTAAGTGGCTCGCTCTGCCTTCCTGTGACATCTGGTAGCACCGCCAAATAACCGGCCACCTTAGGCCGGACCAAAATCAATTCCAAGCTGCTGGCTGAATTGCTTCAGCTTCTTCATGCCCTTGGGGTCGACGAGCACGATGGACATTCCCTTTTTACCGGCTCGTGCGGTGCGGCCGCTTCGATGGGTGTACGCGTCGGTATTGTCCGGGAGTTGATGGTGAATGACGAAGGACAGATCCTCGACATCGATCCCGCGCGCCGCCACATCGGTCGCGACCAGAAACTGGGTGCGCTCCTTCTTAAAAGCCCGCATCACCTTGTCGCGTTCCAATTGAGTGAGATCGCCTTGCAAGACTCCGACTTCAAAACCACGGGCATTGAGCTGCTTGCCGAGAATGTCAGCCCCATCCTTGGTCCGGGTGAAGATGAGCCCGCGGTCCTTACGATGGCGGCGCAGAAAATTCTCGATGAAGTCAGTCTTGTCCTCGTGCTGGCAAACCGCGAAGCGATGGTCGATGTTGCGATTTACGACATTCTTCACATCAACCTTCACCGTTTTAGGATCGGGCGACATGCAGAACCTGATGAGATCACGAAGCACCGGTGGAAAGGTCGCTGAAAAGAGCCAGGTGGCCTGACGTGATGAGGTCCGCTCCACCGCTTCCCGGATCTGGTCTTTGAACCCCATCGAGAGCATCTCGTCGGCTTCATCGAGAATCAGATAGCGAACGGCATCGAGCGAGACCGCCTTGCGTTTGAGGAGATCGTAAAGCCGACCCGGAGTAGCCACGAGGAGATGCGTCGGGCGTCTCAGTCGTGCCTCTTGGATCGCGATCTTATCTCCTCCAGCCGTCACTTCGACAAAGATCTTGTCTTCGCAATACTTGGTAAACCTAAAGAGCGCCTTCCCGATTTGTTTTGCGAGCTCACGAGTTGGAGCGAGGATGAGTCCTTGGATCGCTTTCTTTTCGGGGTTCACCCGGGTCAGCAGGGGTAGGCCAAAGGCTGCCGTTTTCCCGGTTCCAGTCTGGGCCTGCGCCACGAAATCATTTCCACGCTCCACCAGATAGGGAATTGACCGAGACTGCACCGGAGTGGGATGTTTGATTCCCAACTCGTCCAGTCCCCTGATCAGGTCCTGCGGAATGCCCAATGACTTGAAATTGCTCACACTCCCCGAGGTCTAACCACCCCTTTCAAAAAAGCCAAGCTCTGCGAAAAATCTGATCTCCAAGTCAAAGACTGAGCATCTCTACCGTGGCCAATCCGTTGTTGAGCGCATGCATCGATACCGGCACCCAGATGTTCCCGGTGATCTGACGAGCCAAGCCTAAAACCAAACCCAGAACAAAAATGTAGCAGATGATCACAGTCGGGTATTGCACGTGCAGCACAGCCCACAAAAACGAGGTCAACAAGATGGTCCCCGTAACCCCGATTTTGGAAGCACTCCATCCGCGCCACAAGACCCCGCGGAAAACAAACTCCTCGACCAAAGGCGCGCCAATCGCCACCCCGAGAAACAAGAACAACGGAGTGTCTGTCGACTGCGCCATCGTGATCATCGATTCATCGGGACCTTCCACACCAAGCGATGGTGCCAATATTCCAAACAACACCGTACAAGCGAGAGTGAGGACTGCCCAAAGGGGCCACTGCCACCAGGATACACTGCGGGTTCCCAGATATCCCCAACCGGAAAAGCCAGGGCGAAGCGCTCCCAAAAACCAGCAGGCCGGACACACAAAGAAAATGGTGATGAAGCTAATCAGACCAATAACATCGCCATCGAATGCGAGAGAAAGAATCTCGTCCTCGACCTCATACTCATTGCCGAAAAGACCCTGCTGAATTCCGGCGACCACCAGCCCAATCGTCATGATGACCTGCCAAAGCAGAAACAGCAGAACCGCCCACAACAATGTCCACCAACCATTCCAAGGACTGCCTTCTGTCAATGGCAGGGGAGGTGGTATCGCAACCGGACTCGTATAGGGATTCTCTTCGCTCACCGCCACCTAGAATGGAGCACGAATCCGGAACTTGGAAAGCCCGGGTTTTGAGTTCTGCTCAAAGAAATGATAAAAGGTGAATCAACCACTTAAGTGGTCGAGTGGCCTGACCCCATCGATTGGACAGGTCTAAACTGTAGATTCAATGAGGTTAGTTTTGTGGGTTTTGTTTAGTCTGTTTGCTTCCCTGCTGCAAGCTGGAGTGGAGGGCGTAGCCCGCAAGGGAAGCATGCAGCAGGCCGCGAACTCATTCAGTGTCCGGTAGTCCAGCGAGCTGTGAATACGCTCAGAGTTGTATTCATTTCACCAGTCCTTCAGGATGCGGACCTTCTGTTCTTCGCCAAAGCGACTTCGTTTCTTTTTCGTTTTGGTTCTACCACCAAATCTACATTTCTAACCCACCCAGTTTTCGGGATTCAGGCCATAAGGTAAACCCATTACCGGGCAGATCAATTACCCTGCGTCAAAGTCAGGGAATCTACGAAGTCTAAAATTTGCGCTTCTGGCAAATCGTGTCAGCGAGTAGATCTCCTGTCCTCAAAATCTCAACTCGACTTTCGTCATGCAAACTCACTGTGACTCGACTGCGTTTCGACGCATCTTCGCCCTCCTCCTCTCTCTCTCTTTGGGGATCGCATCCCTTCCGGCTCAGGAGAAGGAAAAAAAGAACCAACAAGCCGCGAAGGAAAAAGCGGAAGCGGCAAAGGCCGAAGGCAAGGCCAAGCGCGGGAAGAAGAACCGTAAGAACAAGAAGAAAGCTGCTCCAGCACCCAAGCACGCCATCACGCCGGCAGACTACGGGCAATGGGAACGCCTCGGCGGCCAGCAATTTTCCCACGATGGCCGCTGGCTCATCTACACCGTCGGGCGAGTGGATCAGGAAAAGACCCTGTTCCTTCACGATCTCAAGTCGAAGAAAAACGAACCCGCTCATTCCTGGAAGCAGGGCGAGCGTCCGGTCTTTTCGAAAGACAGCAAGTGGCTGGCCATCACCATTGGCCGGACCCCGGCCGAGGCCAAAAAGGCAAAAGAACCTCAACTCGGAGCCCGGAAACTTCATTTACGGAACCTTACTGAACAAAAGATCACCGAGCTGGAGGGAGTGGGCGCGTTCTCATTCAGCAAGGATAGCCGTTTCGCAGCCATGGAAGTCATGCCCAAATCTGCAGGACCAGCGAAACCAAGTAGCCCTCCTTCCAAAGCCCCCGGCAAGGTCCTGATCGTCCGCGATCTTGCCGAGGGAACCGACACCACTTTCGGCAACGTGGTCAAGCATCGCTGGAGCGAAGAGGGTTCTCTTCTCGCCTTCGTGGTGGATTCTCCTTCGATCAGCAATTCCCTTCAGCTCTTTGATCCGGCTCGAGGCGTTCTGCGAACCCTCGAAACCAGCAATGAAGAGTATGCTTCCATGACCTGGCGCAAAGATGCCATGGACCTCGCGGTGATGCGTGAGATGAAGCATGGACCGAAGGAAGACGTCTCGCATGTTCTTCTGGCCTGGCGCGGTCTGGACAAAAACAAGCCGACTTTTTCGACCTACACCCACTCCGAAGACAAGAAATTCCCAGAAGATCTTTACATCACCGGCGGTAGCCTCGCCTGGTCGGAAGACGGCCAAGCCATCTACTGTGACTTAAAAGCCTGGGAGAAAAAACCTGCAGCCCTTCAAAAGAAAAGCGAGGAGCCCAAAAAGGAAGAGCCCGTCAACCCCAAGCAGGGGAGACCGACAAAGAAGCCCAAATCAAAAGAGGAGGCTCCAAAGAAACCGGCACCCAAGCCCGAGGAACCCGCTAAGAAGAAGACCCTGCGGGAAACAGTCGAGAAAGACTCCAACGTAGAAGTCTGGCACTCCAAGGATGCCATAATCATGCCGCTGCAAAAGAAAATCGCAGGCATGAAAAAGAACCCCAAGCGCCGTGCGGTCTGGTGGCCCGCCAAAGGAAAACTGGTGCAACTTGCCAACGAGCTCACCGAAGGCGTTGAGATTCTCAAGAGCGGGAAACACGCCGTGGGGAGGGACACCACCCCGCACGAGCGGACCGCGATGTTCGGGCCACAGCTGGTGGACCTCTATCTCATTGAGACCACTTCCGGAAAACGGAAGCCCATCATCAAAGGCCTCAAGTATCAACTCGCCTCGAGCCCGGACGGGCGCTTCCTCCTCTTCCTGCGCGATGGACACATCTGGTCGCATGAGATCAAGACAGGTGAAGAACGCAATCTCACCACTGAACTCAAGACCCCCTTCACCGACCAGCAGGATGATACCCTTGCCGTCGAGAAACGCCCTTACGGACGGGGAATCTGGCTTCAAGACAGCTCAGCCGTCCTCCTTTACGACCGCTTCGACATCTGGCGCATCAGCCCCACCGGGGCCTTCGCCACACGGCTCACCAAAGGTGCCGACGAGATGATCCGCCACCGCCTTTCAGCCGCCAATTTCGATGAAGATGATGAGGGGGCGATCGATCCAAACAAGCCACTCTACGTCGCCCTTTACGGAGACCGCACTAAAAAGTCCGGCTACGCCAAACTGTCCCTGAAAGAGAACGTAAAGAAATCCCCAACCGTCGAGACTCTCGTTTGGAAAGACGCCTCGATCTCGGGCCTGACCACTGCCGAAGACAGCGCGATTTTTGCCATGGTGGAGGAACGAACCGAAGACTCACCCGATCTTTTTGTTGGGAAAAACTTCCGCAAGATGAAGCAGCTCACCAAAACCAACCCGTTTCAGAAGAACTTCCTCTGGGGCCGCTCCGAACTCATCAATTATCAGAACCGCAACGGAGTCCCTCTCCAAGGCATGCTCACCTATCCGGCCAATTACGAGCCAGGTAAGACATACCCGATGATCGTTTACATCTATGAAGAGCGGTCACAAGGATTGCACCGCTACATCACCCCGAGCGAGAAGCATCCCTACAACCAATCCGTTTTCTCGGCCGAAGGATATTTCTTTTTTCAACCCGACATCATCTATCGCCCCCAGGAACCAGGAATCTCTGCTGTCGAATGCGTCGTTCCTGCCGTTAAGAAAGTGCTCGAGAGTGGGATGGTTGACAGAGAGCGCGTTGGCCTGATGGGCCACTCGTGGGGAGCTTACCAGACCTCCTTCATCATCACCCAGACCGACCTCTTCGCGGCCGGCGTGGCCGGTGCTCCCTTGACCAACATGATGAGCATGTCGGTCAGTGTCTATTGGAACTCGGGAGGCACCAATGCCCGCATCTTTGCCCAATCACAGGGACGCATGGACACGCCGTTCTGGCGCGATGTCGACAACTACGTTCGCAACTCGCCAATCCACTTCCTCGACAAGCTCAAAACCCCCTTGCTGATGACCTTCGGTGACAAGGACGGCGCAGTCGATTGGAGCCAGGGCGTGCAAATGTATAATGCGGCACGCTGGGCCGGAAAAGAAGATCTCGTGATGCTCGTCTACCCCGGCGAAAACCACAGTCTTCGACAAGAAGAAAACATGGTCGACTACCACTATCGGGTGAAGGAATGGTTCAACCACTATCTCAAAAAGGAAGAGCCCAAAAAGTGGATCACAGAAGGCAAGTCGTGGCTCGACCGCCAGAAGGAAATCGAAGAGCGTAGGGAAAGGAAGACCGCTCCGAAAAAATAGCGGCTTTGCGAGGTCGAGCTGGAGAGCCCGGCCATTTGAGTCACCAAACGAACGGCATACCGAGATCTCGTCGTTCCAGTGCCTGTCGATCATCATTCACCATAGGGTGGTCGGTATTGCGATTGTGCGTCTCGAGGAGATCTTCTGCTGAAAAGCCGGAAAATCCCTTCACGTATTCCATTCTAACATGCATCGACCAATCATCATCGTTCTCACTGCCTCGCTGTTTTCATTCATCATGACCCTTGCGACCTCGGCAACCGACCGGCCCAACATCCTCGTCATCCTTGCCGATGATATGGGATACGGCGATATCAAGGCGCTCAATCTGGATTCCAAAATCCCCACTCCACATCTCGACAAGCTCGCGGCTGGTGGGGCCATTTTCACCGATGCCCACAGTGGGTCAGCGGTCTGTACTCCCACCCGCTACGGACTCTTGACCGGACGTTACTGCTGGCGCACTCACCTCAAGTCCGGCGTCCTCTTTCCTCCGAATGACCGCCCACTGATCTCCAATGACCGGGTCACTTTGGCGAGCTTCCTGAAGTCCAACGGATACCGCACCGCAATGGTGGGCAAGTGGCACCTGGGGATCGGATGGGCTCGCGACGAAAAGGGCAAAGTCGACTTCGATGCGCCCTTCACCAACGGACCGATCGAAAAAGGCTTTGAGCAGTTCTTCGGCATCGCGGCATCCCTTGACATGGTTCCCTATGTTTTTCTTCGCGATCATCAGGCCATCGCCAAAACCCCCGAAACACAACCCAGGCTCGGCTTCCCGAAGTATATCCGCAAGGGACCCAAAGATCCCGATTTTGATCCCGGTGACTGTCTCGACATCCTCGCCAAAGAAGCCGGGTCATTCATCAAGGACTCGACCAAAGCTAAAGATAGCAAACCCTTTTTTCTCTACCTCCCGCTCACCGCTCCCCACAAACCCGTATGGCCCCACAAGCGTTTCGTCGGGAAAACCAAGCTCGGTCCCTACGGTGACTTTGTGCATCAGGTCGACCACACCGTTGGTGAAGTTCTGAAGGCCCTCGACGAGTCCGGAGCCGCTGACAACACCTTGGTCATCTACACGAGCGATAACGGATCTTTTATGTACCGCCGTGAAGACGGGGAGGACCATCACCTCGCAAACGAAAGTGACCAAGGTTTTCTCAGAAAGGATCATCAGGCCAATTTCCATTTTCGCGGAACCAAGGCTGATGTCTGGGAAGGCGGCCATCGCGTTCCCTTTCTGGTGCGCTGGCCTAAAGGCGGGATCAAGCCCGGGACTAAAACCGACCGCGTGACCTGCCTCACCGATGTGCTTGCCACTACAGCCGAAGCGATCGCGAAGCCGTTACCCAAGGGGGCAGGCGAAGACAGCTTCAGCTTCCTAACCGAGGCTCGGGGCGGTAAGTCCGCCACCACCCGGCCAGGAGTCATCAACCACTCCGCCGCAGGCTTTTTCGCCATCCGGCGCGGCCCCTGGAAACTCGTCCTCGCCAACGGTTCGGGTGGTCGCCAAAAGCCCCGTGGCAAGTCGTTCGAAAAGCCCTACCATCTCTTTCATCTCGGGAAGGATCCGTCGGAAGCCAACAACCTCATCGACCAGAATCCGGAGATCGCGGCCGAATTGGAGAAAGAACTCTACAACATCACCAAAGGCGACCACGTCCGGAAAAAGAAGTAACACTCAGACGAGTGTAGTAACCGGACCGATCATTTTGCTCGCGTTCCCCTCGATCAGGTTGGAGATCCTTGCAACCATCACTTTTTCATGCTGCCGTTGATACGGCCCGTTACTTTTTTAAAAAAGACGAGTAACCGTTCACGATCGAGTTTCGGAGATTTAGCTCTGGCACCACATCCAAAAACACTCCCCAAAAAAATCTCAAAATCCGAGAAACCGATTCACAACTGCTGGGTTCAATTGATCAACCCACCTCATTCACTCTCCACCATGAAAGTTCCCATTCTCCTAGCCTTGCTAACGACCCCGCTTCTGGCAAAGCCCACTTTCAATGAGCACATTGCCCCCATCATCCACAAAAACTGCACCGGCTGCCACCGTCCGGGTCAATCCGGACCCTTTTCTCTCATCTCCTACAAGGATGTTCGGAAGCGGTCGGGAACGATCGAAGAAGTCTTGCTCGATCGCTACATGCCTCCCTGGAAGCTAGTGAACGAAAACATCCACTTCGCCAACGACCGCCGCCTGAGCGACAAGGAAATCGAGCTTTTCAGCGCCTGGGTCGAAGCAGACACGCCGGAGGGTGATGCCGAAAAGAAGCCCACACCACCCGAGTTTCCAAGCACCTGGTATCTCGGAAAGCCGGACATGGTGATTACGATGAAAGGGACCTTTGAAGTGCCCGCCGAAGGACGCGACATCTATCGCTCCTTTCTCTTTCCCCTTCAGCTTCCCGAAGACAAGTGGGTGAAGGCGGTGGAATTGCGTCCCAAGGCGAAGTCCTCGGTTCACCACGCCCTCTTCTTCATCGACTCAAGCGGCCAGGCCCGGAACGACGATGGCAGAGATGGTAAAGCGGGATTCAAAGGGATGAGTTTTCTACGCGGCCAGTTCCGAGGTGGTGGTGATCCTGTCGGCGGAGCCTTTGGTGGTTCAAGTGGGCTGGGAGGCCATGTCCCCGGCGCCACCCCGGCGAAGTTGCCAGGCGACCTTGCAATGTTCCTTCCCAAAGGATCGGACATCGTGATGCAGACGCACTTCCATCCGTCCGGAAAAAAAGAGGTCGAACAAGCCGAGCTCGCCCTTTACTTCACAGACAAGGCTCCCGAGAAGAATCTTGCCCCCATTCAGCTCCCGCCAGTCTTCGGCCGCACCGCTAGAATCGATATTCCAGCCGGCGAAAAGAACTACCTTGTCGAAGACAGCATGACCCTTCCGGTTCCGGTCGAGGCCGTTCTCGTCGGGGGACACGCCCATTACATTTGCCGGACCATGAAGATGACCGCCACTCTTCCCGAGGGAAAAGTCATCACGCTGATGGACATCCAGGACTGGGATCTCGACTGGCAGGATCGCTACCAATTCAAGAAACCCATCACGCTGCCAGCCGGCACGGTGTTGAAAACAAAAATCACTTACGACAACTCGGCCGGGAATCCGGAGAACCCCTTCAGTCCGCCCCAACGAATCAAGTGGGGACAGGAATCAACCGATGAGATGGGTAGCATCACCCTCACCGTCATTCCCAAAAACAAAGAAGACGCCCCCGCTCTCGCCAAGGCCCAGCGCGATCATCTCGTGCAGTCTTTCGCCCGCCGGGTCATGCCCAACAAAGAAAAAATGGAGGTCCAGGGCTACGACAAAAACGGAGATGGACTCGTTCAGGAAAACGAAGTTCCCCCAAACTTCCGACGACGAATCATGCGTCGCTACGACAAGAATGGTGACAAGGTCCTCAACAAAGAGGAACAAGCCGACCTTCAAAGAGGGCTCAATGCCCTTCGCGGCATTTTCAAACGGTAAGCGCAGAAAGTCATGTGGAAGGCCATCGTCACCCTGGCGCTCTTTTTTAGTTTGTCGGGTTTGGCCGCAAGCAAACCGCCCAACCTCACCATCAAGGATCTCAACGGGAAAACCCACACACCGTGGTCCAATGACAAGACCAAGGCGGTCGTGCTCGTTTTCATCAGTAGCGACTGCCCGATCGCCAATTTTTATCAACCTTCGCTTCGTCGTCTCGCAAAGCAGTTTGAGGCGAAAGGGGTGCCATTTTTCCAAGTGCATCCGGATTCGGAGGTCGATCCCGAGGCCGCCAGGAAACACGCCCGGGACTTTGAGATTTCCGTTCCGGTAATGATCGATGAGGAACAAAAGCTCACCAAGAAGCTGGAAGCCAAAACTACTCCCGAGGTTTTCGTTCTCACTCCGGATGGCAAGGCCGCCTACCGGGGACGGATCGATGACACCTACACCACCTTTGGCAAGCGTCGTCCCACCCCAACCAAACACGATCTCAAGGAAGCTCTGGAGGCTATTCTTGCTGGCAAAAAAATCGCTGTTCCCGTCACCGACTCCATCGGCTGCCGGATCTTTATTGAGTGAGACTCGCTGAGCGAACCGGTGCGATGTCGCAAATGCCTCCACGAAAAAATCCACGCCCTTATCAAAACAAGAAGCGTGGATTTTTTGAAAGCCCTTGGCCTCAGTCCTTTTCCATCCCTTTCGCCAGGCGAGCAGCGAGTCCTTTGATGAGACCGATCTGGGCCATGCTAAGCTCAAGGTCGTCTTTTAAGTATCCCAAAATCCGATCGTTCATCTTATAGGAATCTCCTTTGGCCTTCATCTGCGAAGCCATCCGGAGGATCATGCCAAGGGAGCCTTCGACCCGCTCTCCTTTGATCCCTGCCTCAAGCAAAGCTCCCTTGAGCCGGCCGACCCTTTTTTCGTCGATGCCCATTCTCTTGAAGGAACCGTAAATCCCCCCTTCTTTTTCATCTGCTTCATCCCTGTCTTCCCAACCCTTTTGAAATTCCTCCAATTTGGCCTTGGCTCCACCCTCTTTTTCGCCAGCCATCATCTTGCGTAGCTCCATCATCTTCTTTTCGGCATCTTCCTTGGAAAGTTCGCCGCGCTCGACCGCATCGCGAATGCGTTTGGCCATACCTCGCATTTTTTCTTCGGTCATAGCCTTTTTGGAGGCCCCTTCACCCTCTTTATCGCCAGCCATTTTCTTCTTGATCGCCATCATCTTGCTCTTCGCTTCCTCTTCGGAGAGTTCACCACTCTCCACGGCAGCGCGAAGGCGTTTCTCGATGCCCTCGAAATCCTCCTTGGTCTTCGACGATTCCTTGTCTTTCTTCCAGCTCTTGTCGGCACCGACCACTTTGCGGAGTCGGTTTAGCTTTAGCGCCGCTTCCTCACGGGAGATTTCACCGTTTTGAAGGGCCTTTAGGATATCATCCTGGACGCGCTGGATACGCTCATCTTTGACTCCGTTTTTTTTGGAGGTTTCTTTTTCGTCGCCATTCATAAGGGAAACTCCCCCAATGAGAATGACAGCAGCTCCAACGGCTCCTGCAGTTTTTTTCATCATCATGTTTCTACTTGGTTGGTTATGTTTTATTGTAGGTTTGCTTCTGAGAATTCTCAAAATACGGTGTTTAAAACTGCCTCCGTTGGCCGCCAGCGAAGCGGTGACAAATGCGGCGCGAAAGGACTCGAGACGCAACAAGGCCTCGGCAAGGGGCTTCGGCGATCCGGTCACTCGAACCGCCTGATCATCGCAACAGTTTTCACGATCGACTCGCATCTGGCGCGAAAGCCACCAGGTCGCAGGATGAAAAAAGATGAGGATCTCGACCAAACCTTGAAGCAGGTTGACCCAGTGATCGTAGCGTCTGATGTGCGCCAACTCGTGGGCAAGGACGGCTCGAAGTTGTTCTGGAGTAAGGGCGCTAAAAGCGCTGGCCGGTACGATGACGATTGGCTTCAGCCAACCGACCACCATAGCCGTTTCAGCGATGTTGCTACGGATCAGCCCAACGGCTTGATTCACGCCGAGTTGTTCCTTGAGCGTTTCGAAGGCTTGCAACCAATGGTCTTCCGGCAGCGAAATTTCCTTCCGCCTCAGATGTCCGGTTCGCACCCAAGCCGTGCCAAATCGGACGAGCATTCCGAACACACCGAGAACCCAACAAGCAGCAGGAATTTTAAAGTAGTCAAACTCCGCGCTCACCGAAGGGGCTTCGACAACCACCTCGACTAACGGACCTTCCATTGCAGCCCCTCCCTCAAAGCCGACCGAAGTCGAAGAAATGGCCATAACGACCTCCTCTTCCGGTAGCAGGACGATAAAGGTTCCAACAAAAACGGCCGCCATTGTGAACAAGAATAGACCTGACACAAAGTAGCGAAGTTCGGCGGAGCAGGATCGCAGGCCACGTAAGGCAATGGCTGCGAGGAGTCCAATCACTGCACCCTGCCAAAGGAAATGAATCACACTTTGGCCAAGCGCCTCCCAGCCAGAAGCATTCAAGAAATCGTTGAGAGTGTTCATGGTTGATCCTCCAGTCGGTCCAGAAGCTCTCTGATTTGCTGCAACTCTTCAGGACTGCTCTGTTTCAGCGAAAGAGCACGCAAAACCAGTTCCCCCGGCGAGCCTCCAAACGCGCGCTCGGCCAAATCTCGCAGGAGAAACTTTTGTGTCTGGGTTCTCGGTTGCGCCGGCCGGTAGATTTGGGGCCGCACTCCGGTATCGCGTTCCAAGAGACCTTTCTCATGCATGATCTGCATCAGCTTCAGGACCGTGGTGTATCCGATGGTCTGCCGGGCACTCAGGTCATCATAAACCTCGCGCACCGTCGCCGACCCCCGTTCCCAGATTACGGCCAAAATGGCAAACTCGGCATCGGTCGGTTTCCGGCTCTGATTTCCTCGTGGCATACCCAAGGTATTTAACGAAACTTTTCGTCAATGCAACCCTATTTTACGAAAGATTTCGTCATTCCTCCAAACTCAATTGAGAATGGACTTCCTGCAACTCCTCAAACCTTGGCTCATGGGAGATGAAGGATCCATTTCTCGGGAGGAGATTGCGGCAAATCTCAACCTCATCCGAGGTGCAATCAAAATGGCCATCCACCGCATGCGCAATGACTTTGGCAAGGCCATTCGGGCCGAAATAGCACAAACCGTGAACTCTCCCGAGGATGTGGCCGATGAACTGCGCCATCTCATCGAGGCATTGTCGGCGGCGAATGACGGGAACTGGTAGAAAGAACCGATGACCATGATTGGTATGATGTTTCACCATGAAACTCCTGACCACTTTTCTCGCCCTCACCACTTCGCTTTCTTTCGCTGGTGATTGGATTTCAATGTTCGACGGCAAGACCCTCAAAGGCTGGAAGGTCAATTCCGAGAATCCCCAGACTTTTTCCGTCGAGGACGGCACCATCAAGGTCAAGGGGCCGCGCACCCATCTTTTCTACGGAGAGGACGGCAATGCCAAGTTCAAGAACTTCGAGTTCGAATGCGAGTGCAAGACCGCCAAAGGTGCCAACGCCGGGATCTTCATCCACACCAAGTTTCAAGACAAGGGGTGGCCTTCACAGGGATACGAGTGCCAGGTCAATGCCACCCAAAAGGACTGGCGTAAAACCGGGAGCATCTACAGTTTCCAAGATCTCAAGGAACCCGGCCACAAGGACGACGAATGGTTCACCTATAACATCAAGGTCGAAGGCAAGAAAATCACCGTGACCATCAACGGAAAGGTGGTCAACGAATACACCGAACCGGCCAATCACAAAGAAGCGACCAAGCGCCTCAGTGAAGGAACGATCGCTCTGCAGGGACACGATCCTGGGAGCCTCGTTTACTTTCGCAAACTTCGCATCAAAACGCTGAAATAGAACAAACTCTCGCCCTGTCTCAAAACCGGACCAATGATGCCACGGCGAGCCTGTCGTGGCTTCTTTTTTGGCCGCGTGGTTTCGCTTCCCCGCGAGGTAAGATTCCCTTCTTGACGATCGTAATGATAGCAGCACGTTTCTTTCACTACGTGATGCTCTTTCGCTCCCTTCCTGTCTTCCTTCTCAGCCTCTCCCCGCTGACCGCCAAGGTTAGCTTCAACAAGAACATCCGCCCGCTCCTTTCAAACAAGTGCTTCCATTGTCACGGGCCGGACGAGGAGGACCGCAAAGCCAAGCTGCGTCTGGATACCCGCGAAGGAGCTCTCAAGGAAAAGGACGGCTTCGCCGCCATTGTCCCGGGGAATATCAAAGACAGCGAGTTGATCTACCGCATCCTTTCGGATGACGAGGACGAAGTGATGCCGCCTCCCGGAAAAGGGGAACCTTTCACCAAAGATGAGATCGAGCTCCTCAAGCAGTGGATCAAAGAAGGCGCGGAATACGAGGTCCATTGGTCCTATCAAAAACCCAAACTCCCGGAAGTCCCCAAGGTGTCCAGCAACATCCTCAAGGTCCGCACGCCCATCGACGCTTTTATTCTGGAACGCCTGAATCAAGAAAAACTAGTGCCTTCCAGCGAAGCCGACCGCTACACCCTCATTCGCCGGGTCTCGCTCGACTTGACCGGACTTCCGCCGACCCCGGCCGAAGTGGATGCCTTCATCGCGGACGACCGGCCCGATGCCTACGAGCGCCTTGTTGATCGATTGCTTGCCAAGCCTGCTTTCGGAGAACACTGGGCGCGACTTTGGCTAGATCTAGCGCGTTATGCCGACTCCGCTGGGTATGCCGACGATCCCGGACGCACCATCTGGGCTTACCGCGATTGGGTCATTCGTGCCCTCAATTCCAACATGCCTTTCGATCAGTTCACAATTGAACAAATTGCCGGCGATCTCCTGCCAAATCCAACTCAGGATCAGCTCATCGCCACCGCCTTTCATCGCAACACCAAAACCAACAACGAAGGTGGCACGAGCGATGAAGAATTTCGCAATGCGGCTGTGGTCGATCGCGTGAATACCACCATGGCGACTTGGATGGGAACAACAGCTGCATGCGCGCAATGTCACACCCATAAGTACGATCCGATTACCCACGAGGAATATTTCAAGATTTTTGCCATCTTCAATCAATCCGAAGATGCCGACCGCCGTAACGAGGCTCCCATCATTCAGGTAATGGAGAGGGAGAAGACGATAGAAGCCAATCGATTAACTGCCGAGATTGCTACCCTCGAAAAAGAGGCCGGAGCTGTGCACAAGATCGATCCGGCTGCCCTGGCAAAGTGGGAAGCCGACCTAAAATCTGCGGCCCGGAGTTGGAGAACTCTTTCACCTGAAAACATGACCGCGACATCAGGGGCTAACTTCAAGAAAGGAAGCGATCATTCTATTCTCGTCAGTGGTAAGGAAGGACGAACCGACGACTACTCCATCACTGCGAAGAATCCTTTGAAACAAATCACCGCGATCCGGATCGAAACGCTGGCCCATGACAAATTGGGGAGCGGTGGTCCGGGACGAAAGGGCAATTTCGTCATCAACGAAATCGAGCTGGCAGCAGGAAAAACGAAGGCTTCCTTTGCTAGGGCGAGTTCCACTTACGATCAAAGCCAGTTCGAGGCCGCTCAAGCCATTGACGGCAATGCCAACCAAAATTCCGGTTGGGCGGTGGGAGGATCACTGGGCAAAGATCACTCGATCGTGATTGAACTGGCCAAGCCGATTAGCGGAGGCGAGTTGACGTTGAAACTTCAGCAGCGCTATCCCAATCACGCTTTGGGTCGTTTCCGGATTTCGGTCTCCGATTCGACTAGTCCTCCCGTAGCCCTGCCAGCCTCTCTCATCGCGGTCCTTGCGAAGCCAGCTGATTCACGCAGCAAGGATGAGAATGCCGAGCTACTGGCCTTCTATGGTAAGTCAAACCCTGCCTCCAAGTCGCGCCAGCAGAAAATCGCTGCTCTCAAGAAACAACTCGCGGAGATTAAACCAACTACCACCGTTCCGGTCATGCGCGAGCTCCCGGCCAACAAACACCGTAAGACGCACATTCAGCTTCGTGGTAGCTATCTTGTTTTGGGCGATCAGGTCTCTCCCGGAGTTCCGGCTGTTTTCGGAGCCCTCCCAGAAGGAGCCACGCCGGATCGCCTCGCTCTCGCAAAATGGCTGATCAGTAAGGACAATCCGCTGACTGCCCGCGTGGTTGCCAACCGATTTTGGGAAAACCTCTTCGGTGTCGGGATTGTCCTGACCAGCGAGGAATTTGGTTCGCAGGGCGAGCGCCCCTCTCACCCTGGCTTGCTCGATTGGCTGGCGATCGAATTCATGGAACAAGGATGGGACATGAAGAAATTCCTGCGCTTGCTCGTGACCTCCTCGGTTTACCGACAGAATTCTCATGTCACCAATGAACTGGCCGCCCGTGACCCGGATAATCGCTTGCTTGCCCGTGGGCCCCGCGTGCGACTCACCGCCGAGATGATCCGCGACCAAGCCCTCGCAGTTTCCGGCCTTCTGAGCGGAAAAATGTATGGTCCGCCAGTCCGCCCACCTCAGCCGAATCTCGGTTTGAAAGCAGCCTTCGGTAGTGGAACCGACTGGAAGACCAGCGGCGGCGAGGACAAGTTTCGGCGCGGTCTCTATACGAGTTGGCGGCGCTCCAGCCCCTACCCGTCCATGGCCACTTTTGGAGCCCCCAACCGTGAAGTTTGCACCGTTCGTCGTGGTCGAACAAACACACCTCTCCAAGCTCTCGTGACTTTGAATGATCCGGTCTATGTTGAAGCCGCACAAGCCCTCGCGCGGCGCATGGCCGCGCACGGGGGAGACCTCGCTGCGAAGCTGAAACAAGGTTTTCGCCTCTCCCTCTCCCGGGATCCCAACGAGCGCGAACTGGACCGGCTCGTGAAATTGTACGGTGAAGCCCGTACTCGGTATTCTGTCGATGAGAATCTGGCCCAGCAAATGGCCACCACTCCGATTGGCCCGATTCCCTCAGGTACCAACGTCGTCGACCTCGCTACTCTCACGGTAGTCGGCAACGTCCTCCTCAACCTCGACGAAACTTTGATGAAACGATGAATCCACATCTCGAAAACCTGCAATACCGGACACGACGTCATTTCCTCAAGAATTGCTCGATGGGCCTTGGCGGGGTCGCCCTTGGCGAGCTCATGGCTGGCAAGGCTTTTGGAGCTCCGGCGGTTGACAACCCTCTCCGTCCGCGCATGCCTCACTTTGCTCCCAAAGCAAAGCGGGTCATCTATCTGCACCTCACTGGTTCGCCTCCTCATCTCGATATGTGGGACTACAAACCGGAGCTGGTGAAACGCGACGGCCAGGAGTGTCCCGACGAATATATCAATGGGAAGAAATTCGCCTTTACCAAGGGAACTCCGAAGTTGATGGGGACTCCGCGGACCTTCAAACAGTATGGCAAGAATGGCCTTTGGATGTCGGATGCCATTCCCAACCTGCACAAGGTGGCCGACGACCTCTGCGTGGTCAATTCAATGACCACCGATCATTTCAATCACGCCCCGGCCGAGCTTTTCGTCCACACCGGATTCCAACAGCCAGGTCGCCCCGCCTTCGGTGCCTGGACCACTTACGGTCTGGGTTCGGAAAATCAAAATCTTCCCGGTTACGTCGTGTTGATCTCCAGCGGCGTTCAGCCGAATGGCGGCAAGAGCTCGTTTGGGTCAGGCTTTATTCCGTCGGTTTACCAAGGCGTGCAATGTCGCTCGAAAGGTGACCCTGTGCTCTACGTCAGTGACCCTCCGGGCATGGACCGGCAACTTCGTCGCACCAGCCTCGATGCCTTGCGCGACCTTAATGAAACGGCTTCGAAAGACTTCGCACATCCCGAAACCCTAACCCGCATGGCGCAATACGAACTGGCCTTCCGCATGCAAATGTCGGTCCCCGGCGTGATGGACATCTCCAAGGAATCACCGAAAACACTGGAAGCCTACGGGGCCAAGCCAGGCCAAGCGAGCTTCGCTAACAACTGCCTGCTCGCGCGACGACTGGCCGAGGACGGGGTGCGTTTTGTTCAGCTCTTCGATTGGGGCTGGGACTTCCACGGCACCAATCCCAAGGAAGACATCCGCGACGGACTCACTAACAAATGCGCCACCATGGATAAACCGGTTGCCGCTCTCATCAACGACCTCAAGGAACGCGGATTGTTTGAGGACACCCTCATCATCCTTGGCGGTGAGTTTGGGCGCACCCCCTTCCGCGAAGGCCGGACTGCCAAAGGCAAGGTCCTCGGTCGTGATCACTTCCCCGACTGCTACTCCATGGTCATGGCCGGTGGCGGCGTGAAGGGAGGATACACCCACGGCGCCTCCGATGACCTCGGATTCTCGGTCGCCCGCGACAAAGTCCACGTGCACGATCTTCAGGCCACCTGGATGCATCTCCTCGGCTTCGATCACGAAAAGCTCACTTACCGCTTCCAGGGCCGTGACTACCGCCTCACCGACGTGCATGGCAAGGTGGTGAAGGAGCTTCTCGCCTAGCAAAAGAGCCACGACGTTCCCGCCGTGTCCACAAACCCGGCCAACGAAACCACGGGGATGACATCGTAACTCCTTTTTGGGCCTGAGGTCATTTCAAGATTGGGCCATTTTTGAAGTTCATTCTAGTTTTATCTCACATGAGGATTTCCAGCATCTCCCTTTCCTTCGTTCCCGTCGTGACGCGGGTTCCCTTGAAGTTTGGTGACCAGACATTGACCGAGGTGAACTGTGCCCGGGTCGGCATTGAGGTGAGCGATGGAGACAAATCCGCAACCGGTTGGGCGGAAACTCCCCTCAGCGTGGCCTGGGTTTGGCCTTCAGGCTTGGGGTATCGCGAACGCGAGGATCGGCTCAAGGAGTTTTGCGAAGTCTTACGAGCAGACTTGGAAGCGAATGGCAGCGAAGGCCATCCTATGGTCATCGGACACCACTACATCGAGGACCGCTTGCATGACCGCCTAGCCGACGAGAATGATGGCAGGGAGACGGATGCTGAGATGCCACATCTCGCGGCCTTGGTCTGTCTTTCGGCCTTCGATCTCGCGCTCTACGATGCTTTTGGCAACTTGCATAACGTCGGAGCCTTCGAGTGTCTCGATCACCAGTGGCTCGGCGATTACGATCTGGCCCGCTTTCTCGAACCCGCGGAAGTGTTCCGGGGAAAATACCCGTCCGACTATCTCGTGGAACCCAAAAAAACCCTTCCCGTGTGGCACTTGGTGGGCGGGCTGGATGCGCTCGAAGAAAACGATCTCACCGGAGACGAACCTGACGATGGCTACCCCATACTTCTACGCGACTGGATCCGTCGCGATGGTCTGAAGTGCTTGAAGATCAAATTGCGCGGAAACGACCTCGAATGGGATCATGACCGACTCGTGGCGGTGGGTCGCATCGCGCTCGAAGAAGGAGTGACTCACCTCACCACCGACTTCAACTGCATGGTGACCGACCCAGAGTATGTAAATACGATTCTTGATCGCATCGCTGAAAGCGAACCCGAAATTTCCGAGCAAATCGTCTACGTCGAACAGCCCTTCCCCTACGATCTTGAGGCAAATCAAATCGAGGTTGGTTCGGTCAGTGATCGCAAACCGCTCTTCATGGATGAAAGTGCACACGACTGGCGCTTTGTGCGTCTTGGGCTCGACCTCGGTTGGACCGGCGTGGCACTCAAGACCTGCAAAACCCTCACCGGAGCGATCCTCAGTCTCTGCTGGGCCAAGGAACACGGAATGGACCTGATGGTACAGGATCTGACCAACCCGCGACTGGCACAGGTCCCCCATGTCCTTCTCGCGGCCTACGCCGGAACGATCGCGGGTGTCGAAAGCAATGCGATGCAATTTTACCCCGAAGCTTCGGCGGAATTTCTCAAGATCCATCCGGGCTTATATCAACGCCGCAAGGGCGTCCTCGATTGGAGCACCTTAAATGGCCCGGGCTTCGGGTATGCTGGCGTCGAGACGATTGCCTGAGGCAAGCGTTGAGTTTTTCCGGGTGATCCGGCACGCTCTTCCCAATGAGCGTTAAAGATGACTTGAAAACGATGTTGCTGGCGAAATCAGTTCGAACCGGGGAGTTCACCCTCGCGTCCGGCAAGACGAGCGATCTCTACGTCGACTGTCGAGTCACTGCCCTCGACAACCAGGGCGCAGCCTGGATCGGAGAAGTCGGTTGGGAGCTGGTGCGCGAGAAGATTGAATTCGAGGAGCTTGAGGTCGATGCCATCGGTGGCATGACAATGGGAGCGGACCCGATCTCGCTGACCGTGGGGATGGCAAGCGCAGGACATGACAAGGCCCTTCAAGTTTTCACCGTTCGCAAGGAACCGAAAGGACACGGACGCGGAAAGCAGATCGAAGGCAACTTTCAGGAAGGCGACCGGGTGGTGGTCGTTGATGACGTCATCACGACCGGAGGTTCGACCTTGAAAGCGATCGAAGCAATCCGCCGGGCCGGCAGCGAGGTAGTCTTCTGCCTCGTCCTCGTCGACCGACAGGAAGGCGGTCGGGAGGCCATCGAAGCCGACGGGGTTCCAGTAGTGAGCATCTTCACCCGCAGCGAGTTGCTGGAGGAGTAAGGTGGTCAAATTCGGCAAGATGGTTTATGCCCTCCCCGGGAGACATCATGAGTGATTCCAAGGACATTGATTTCGGCCGAATCGAGGCCGCGGTGCGCGAGATTCTTTCGGCGATCGGAGAAGATCCGGGGCGCGATGGTTTACTTGATACCCCGGCTAGGGTTGCCAGGATGTATGCGGAAGTCTGCGGAGGACTGCGAGAGGAACCGTCGGACCATCTAGAGAAGACCTTTCAGGTGGAGCACGATGAGATCATCGTAGTCCGCGACATCACTTTCTATTCAATCTGCGAACACCATCTCGTGCCCTTTTTCGGAAAGGCGCATGTCGCCTATCTGCCCCAGAAGGACGGCCAGATTACCGGATTGTCCAAGTTGGCCCGGCTCGTGGATGGTTTTGCCAAACGCCCCCAAGTACAGGAACGTCTCACCGGACAGATTGCCGATGCCATTGATGACAAACTGGCTCCCCGGGGAACGGCAGTGGTTTTGGAAGCCGAGCACTTGTGCATGTCGATGCGAGGAATCCGCAAACCCGGGGCCCGTACCGTGACCTCATCGATGCGCGGGATCTTCCGCTCGAATCCAGCCTCGCGCGAAGAAGTCCTCAACTTGATTCGCCGCTCGTAAAGAACCCTTACTCTAGGCTGCCCACTTGTCGCTGAGCCTCGTAGAGGACGATCGCGACGGAGGTGGCCAGATTGAGCGACCGAGTAGAGCCTTTTTGCATCGGGATACGGATGGCGCGGTCATCGAGCCACGATTCCGGGAGGCCACGGGTCTCGGGACCAAAGACAAGGAAATCGTCTTCTTGGAAATTAACCGTCCAAGCTGATCTGGTAGCTTTCTTGCTCAGGAACCAAAGACGGGCTTCGGGATAGGCCGCGAGGAAGTCGTCAAAGTTTTCCCAAACCCGGAGATCAACGTCTTTCCAGTAGTCCAAACCCGCTCGGCGCACCGACTTTTCATCGAGCGAGAATCCCAGCGGCTTCACCAAGTGAAGGGTCGAACCAGTGGCGAGGGCAAGCCGGCCGGCCGCGCCGGTATTGTGCGGGATTTCGGGTTCAACGAGGACGATATGCATCAAGTGTGAATCGTTTGGAAAACCATAAAAAAAGCGGACCGAGTGGCCCGCCTTTGGAGAACGCTTTGGATCGCTTGCTTCAACTAATCGGCAAGAGCCACGTTGATGCGGCGGCCTTTCTTGTCGAAGAAGACGTTTCCATCAGTGAGAGCGAAAAGGGTGTGGTCCTTGCCCATGCCCACGTTGGCGCCGGGGTGCCACTTGGTGCCACGCTGACGAATGAGGATGTTACCCGCAATGACGGCTTCCCCGCCAAACTTTTTCACGCCGAGGCGCTTGCTGCGTGAGTCGCGTCCGTTCTTAACAGAACCCTGTCCTTTTTTATGAGCCATAACGAAATGAAGTTGAGTGTGAAAACAGAAGATTAGCCTTCGATCCCGGTGATCTCGAGCTTCGTGAGGTGGTGGCGGAAGCCGATAGTCTTGTGGTATCCCTTACGGCGCTTGAACTTGAAAGCGACGCCCTTTTTCCCGCGGTGCTGCTCGATGACCTTGGCGGTGACGCCGGCGCCTTCGATGGTGGGAGATCCCACTTTGGTGTCACTACCGTCGTTCACGAGCAGAACCTCGCTGAACTTGATTTCCTCGTCAGCCTCCACAGGGAGTTTGTCGACACTGATGGTGTCGCCTTCCGAGACGCGGTATTGCTTGCCGCCAGTTTTGAAGATTGCGTAGGCCATGGCTTGGATTCAGCTGGATTTTAAAGAGGAAAAAGCAGGCCGGGATTACTCGTGGCCTGCGCGGGGCGGGAATTCACCACAGAGAGCCCAGACGAGCAAGGTTTTTTTGAAATAATTGACATGGAAATGCTGGGGATTTCTCGGCCAATGTCTTACCCGGCCTTTTTGATCACTCCGGAGTCCGGCGCACCCGGTAGTAGCGGGCCTCGCCACTGGTCCCGCTGATATCGGTAAAAATGGCACTTCCGGGGGCGGTAAAAGTAGAATTGGGCAGGTCGTTCTGCCAATTGATGAGATCGGTCGAATATTCGACCTGGTCACTCCATCCGGCCACCGTTTCCCAGCTCAAAAGGACACTGCCGCTCGGGCCGAAAGACGGAGTAACGTTCAGCTCAGGCACCTCGACCAGCGATTGGATCACCACATCGGCGACCAGAAGAAAGTTGTCGCCGTATCCATGGGTACTTGAAGCGGTGAGATCCCATTCGAAAGCCAGCCAGCCAAAATTCACGGGATTATTCGTGCTGGTGAAAGGAGCATCGGTAAAAAGCGGAACGGCATCGACCTCGACCGACCAGGTGTTGTTCTCCAGATCGACGGTGGCGACGAGGTTGTAAAGCTCCCCGGGGACGAAATCGATCAGGGTATCGAACTGGCTGACCCCGTCCTCCCGCCAAAAGCCAAACTGGGATTCCGGGATATCGGGCGATTGGTTGTCGAAACGAATGGAAGCGAGGCGATCCCCACCCGAGTTGTAGATACTGAGATAAAAATCATCTTGGCGGTTGTTCGTGGAGTCTTCGATGCCGAGGAGAGTGTCGACTTCCACGATCGGCGCGCCAGCCGCCACATGGTCGTAACCCAGGTTGAGCGCGACAAAGGTGAAGTCATTCAAGGGTTGCACGAAGCCGAGTGAGGCGGTCTTCAGGAGAGCGGGAATGACCAGGTCATCGATCCCCTGTGCGCCGGAAACGGTGTCGTTGGAAATCCAGCCGTCAAAACCGGACCAGTTATCCGCGCCGACGGGAAAGTCGTCAAAGTCCGTCTCGTAAAGAACCTCGGCACGCAGAACGGACAGAAGCAGGAAGAAGACGAACGTTGATTTCACAAGAGCTGTTTTTAATGTGAGGGATGCGGAGCCACAAGGGAATTTCATGGACTTGCGGAGCTCAAGATATTTAACGAAACTTTTCGTCATTTCTCAGAGCTCAATTGAGAATGGGCTTCCTGCAACTCCTCAAACCTTGGCTCATGGGAGATGAAGGATCCGTTTCCCGGGAGGAGATTTCGGCAACTCTCAACCTCACCCAAGGTACAATCAAAATGGCCATCCACCGCATGCGCAATGACTTTGGCAAGGGCCGAAAAAAGAGGCAGCCGGTGAAGACTGCCTCTTGAAGATATTCTGAGAACCGAATGGTCGTGGTTAGTGGTCGGACTTACTGACCTCCCGGACGCCCGAGGCTATTGCCACCACCACCAGGGCGAGGAGGACGTGGGCTGTTGCCACCATCGTTGTCGTCACCATCGTTGTCGTCACCATCGTTGTCGTCACCACCAGGGCTATTGCCACCACCACCAGGGCGGGGAGGACCTGGGCGGTTGTGTCCACCGGGGTGAGGACGCCCATTGCCGGGACGTGGGCGATGAGGCGGACGGGAGCGGCGTAAGCGGCCGTTGAATTCCTCGAGGCTCACATCTCCGCTTTCGTCGGCATCTAGGCGACCAAAGAGGGCGGCCACACGCTCTTCAGGAAGGCGGGCAATTCCAGGAATGGCTGCAAATTCCTCGAGGGAGAGAAGTCCGTCATCGCCGGCAATCTCGGCGAACTTCTCAGCCCGGCGCTCGGCCATTCTCTCGCGAATGTCTTCGCGGGCGGCTTCACGCTCTTCAGCGGAGATTTCACCATCGCCATCGGTATCGATTGCGGCACGGCGCTCTTCGCGGGCAGCCCGACGGGCTTCGCGAATGGCTTGGCGCTCTTCTTCGTCGATCACGCCGTCTTCATTGACGTCATACTGCTGGAGGAACTCGGGAAGAGTTCCATCGCCGAATGAACGGCCTTCGTCGTCAGCCAGAGCATTGCCTCCAAAGAGAGCTCCGGTGATCAGGATGTATTTCAGTTTCATCGTTCTGTGGTTATTGGGGGGAGGGCCTTTCCTTGGCCCTTCGTGGTGAATGACGCGGCGATCACAAATTAGGTTACAAAAAAGAAAACTTTTTTCGAGAGGCGGCGAAAAAGGCGCGAAATGCTTGATTCTACTAGGCTTTACTGCCCAAGAAGATCAAAAAGATTGCCACCCGAATGACCTGACGATTCGCCGTCCCCCACCGCTGGCCCGGTGGCGGCAGGAAGATTGTTAGGAGGCGCTTCGGCTACCGGAGCGACTTCTCCATTGCTGATGGCGGTATCGAGATCCGTTTCGAGTTGCCCCACAACGTCCTCCCACCACGCATTGTGATCGGCGACGTCCTTGGCCAACGCATCTTGCTGGGCTGAATCGAGAAATCCGGCGATGGTCTCATCGAGAGTGGAACCCGGAGTGATTGAGGGAAGGGGCTGACCATTCACGATCATCTTGGGGTGGGCCTGGTTATGATGGGCCACGATAAAGGGGAAAATATCGCGACGCTGCTCTTTGGTGAGCTTGTAACGCTCCTGATACTTGGCAAGTTTCTGACGAGCATCACTTCGGGTGCGGGCGAGGATGCGCTCAACTTGCCGAAGCTGGTTTTTGTCGAGGTGACTTGTGGCGGATTTGGAAAGCGATAGGGTCGAGCTACGGCCGCTCGAGGAAACGACGCGCTTGACTTCGTCATTGGAACGCAGGCTCAACGACTTCCCGTTGGGCCCACCGCGCGATCCTGCATTTTCGGCAGTCAAAGTGCCTTCGTTCGCCCGATCAAAGGTCATCGTGAATACCAACGAGGCCACAACCACCAAGAGGGTGACGGCGAGAACAAACGCGGTACGGGACATGACTGAAATTGCGCTACTAAAAGTTACCTCTATTTTTGAGGATCAAAATTAAAACGCGAATCGATGGCTTGTTGCAAACTTTTTCGATCTTTTTTTATTTTTTCCTGCTGGCCAGGATCGAGGAGTGGGAGGAGCCGGTCGTGGAGTTCGAGCAATGACTGGTAGTGATTCCGAACGGCCTCTTCGCGGCTTTGGTGAATTTTCTCCGAAGTCAAATTAACCTCCGCTTCGATCTTCGCCCGTTGTTTATCGGTCAAGGTAAGCAAGGTATTGAGGCGTTCGATCGTTCGATTTTCCCAAGAATCATCGCGGTTTGCGGAGGCAATCACGACTGGGGAAACGGCTTCCTGGCGGCCCTTCTTTTCGCCTATGAGAAAGCCCAAGCCGGACCCGCAAAGAAAAATCACGAGCAAGGCAAAGAGGATGGTGAGATAGTCTCGAAGTTTTGGTTTCATGGCGTCTGGGGAGTTACTGGTGGTTCAGCCGGAATAATCGGTTGCTGGGGCGCAGGTGAATCACGCACCAGATAGACGACAAGGAAAACGACCCCGGCGAGTAAGGCCGCGAGGAGCGACAATTTCCGCCAGGTGAGAGCGAGAAAAAGAGCCTGCACGCTTTCGCGTAGCGTCTTGACGCTGACTTCGGGGGCCAGCGTTTCCTCTTCCTCGAGCGGATCGGTTTTGACGGCATTAACGAGTCGTTTCCAAGAATCGTCTTTATCATTCATAGTTTTGATCGGATTCGAGCTTCTTGAGTTGTTCACTGAGTTTTCGTCGCGCCCGCATGGCGGTGACTTTGACTTTGGAGGCCCCCCAACCCGTCAGATCACAGATATCCTGAACGCTCTTTTCTTCGAGGTCGAGCAGGCGGATCACGATTTGCTCGCGGGGCTTGAGAGTGACGATGAGGCGATCGAGAAGCTCCCGCATGGCGGCAAGGCTCTCCTTGTTTCCATCGGACTGTCCGGCGAGGTTTTTCTCGAGAATATCCGCCTGGGTCTCACTAAGATCAGAGTAGGCAACGAGCGGGCGGGCCTTTTGCCTGCGCAGCCAGTCGTAGCAGGTATTGATGGTGAGGCGCGAGACCCAGTGGGCGAACGGCTGTCGCCCGGCGAATTGGTCGAGTTTGAGAAAAATCTTGGTGAAGGCTTCCTGGGCGAGATCGTCATGATCGGACCGACGGCGCACTTGGCTACGGATGATGCGGATGACGAGTGGGTTGAGTTGGCTAATCAATTCCGACCAAGACTCCTCGTCACCGGCCCGGACGCGGGCGAGCAATTCGGGAGTGAGGGTGATCGGCTCATCCATGAGGTTTAGGACGCAAGAGAAGCAGGTCCGGTTACCGGCGGCAATGATTGCGGTTGATTTTGAGGGATTTCACGGAGGGAGCGGTGAGGGCTTGCATTTTGGGACGGGCAAATTTTCGATGATGACATGCCGCCGGAGTTTCCACAGATTCTTCCCGATGCCGAATCCACGTTGGCTTTGGGACGGGAGATCGGGCGCGAGGCGAAGGCCGGGGAAGTGATTGCCCTCGTTGGTGATTTAGGAGCCGGCAAGACCACCCTGACCCAGGGAATCGTGGAAGGACTGGGGTATCGCGAAGAAGTGACGAGCCCGACCTTTACGCTGGTGCAGGAATATTCCGGCGGACGGCTGGAGGTGTTTCACTTTGATTTCTACCGGGTCGAGGACGAACACGAATTGCTCGACCTCGGATGGGATGACTATTTGGAACGCGATGGTTTGGTAATTGTCGAGTGGCCGAATCTGCATCCTGAGTTACTTCCGAACATCACCCGCTGGCTTGAGTTAAGCCACGACTTGAAAGGTCGAAAGGTCACGGCAGGATAAATCGAAGTTCCCGCTATCTCGGAGAATCCTTCCCCAAATCAAACACGTCCCCCACTCTTTGCGCGAGGTCGAGATCATGGGTGACGACGACGAGGGTGACTCCGTGTTCCTTTTGAATTTCGATGAGAAGGTCGGCAACCTTCGCGCCCGTTTCGCCATCGAGTGCTCCCGTGGGTTCATCAGCCAAAATAACTCCGGGCTCGTTGATGAGCGCACGAGCCACCGCGGTGCGTTGTTTCTCACCACCAGACAGTTCACCGGGACGGTGGCTAAGACGATGGCCGAGTCCCACTTTTTCCAGCAAAGACGTGGCTCGTTCCCGGGTGGCCGCTTCGCTTTCCTCCCAACCTCCGGCAAGACGGGGGACGAGGACGTTCTCCATGACGGTGAGCTGTGGAAGGAGGTGATGTTGTTGAAAGATAAAGCCGAGCTCGCGATTGCGGAAGCGGGCGGCAGCCTTTTCATCCAGTGACCTGAGGTCGGTTTCCCCAACCTTGACCGAACCTGAAGTGGCAGGTAGCAAGGCGCCAAGGACGTTGAGCAGCGTGGTCTTGCCACTTCCCGAGGGACCAACCACGGCAGCGGCTTCGCCCTGCACCACCGAAAAATCAAGCCCCCGGAGAACCCGAATAGTTTCTCCCGGCGTCTCAAAACTGACCTCAAGATTGCTGACCTCGATCACGGGAACACTCTAAACGACAATCACACGGAGCAAAGGGTGGAGTTTCCAGAGTTGAGATCTCGATTTACCGCAGTCGCTCATTGTGTTAGGATCCGTCACAACAATTTGTCTCACAAAGCTTCACTTCAACCTTCTTTGTTCATGAACCACCTTTCCTCTCTCGATCCTCACCGCCGCGACTTTCTTCGCAAAGCAATGGCCGGCTCAGCCACCTTTTTCACCGCTCCCGGGGCCTTTGCTGAAGCTCTCACCGCCACCCCTCCGATGACCGAAGGACCGTTCTACCCCGACAAGTTTCCACTCGATACCGACAATGATCTCTTGCGAATCAACGATGGGATCACGCCGGCGGTTGGATCGGTCACTTACCTTCATGGCAAAGTGACCGATTTGAAGGGCAACCCTGTTCCCCACGCTCGGGTGGAAATCTGGCAGGTCGACAACAAGGGTTCTTACATCCACTCGCGCGATGGCGGCTTGAAGGGCCCCAAGCGGGACAACAACTTCCAGGGCTTCGGACGATTCATGACAGGACGCGATGGCAGCTACTACTTCCGAACCATCAAACCCGTTCCCTACGGACCGCGCACTCCGCACATTCACGTGGCCGTTTACCGCAAAGACAAACGGATTCTGACCACCCAATGCTTCATCGATGGTCATCAAGGAAACAAAAAAGACGGCCTGATCCGTCGCATGGGCGAGCCGGTGAAGCATCTCATGGTCAAGTTCCTGCCGGTGCCCAATTCGAAGACCGGTGAACTGAGTGCCGAGTTCAACATCATTCTCGGCACCACTCCCGACGACGGTCATGAATAGACTGGCTTGGACTCCCATGCTCATTGCCCATCTGGCTTTGATCGGGTGTGAGGAGAAAAAGACAGCAACCCACACGGAGCCGACACCGACGGCCTTCGAAAGTGAATCCGTCCTTCAGCTTCATCCCACCCAGATGGTGGAAGGCTCGGTGAACTGGTCTCGCGAAGCTGAGTTTCTCAAAGGCCCGGAAATTTTCAAACGACTGGCCATTATGATGGAAGCCGATCAGGCGGAATTGCGTGACGCAGTTCGTTTCGAGTTCGATGTATTGGAAGAAAGGATCCGCGTCATTGCGCGCGACGACCAGGAAGAGAAAGCCAAGGTAATCAGCCAGGGTTTTGCCAGTCTTTACCTCGAACTGAGAAAAAGATCCGAAGTTGAGATCGCCCAAAAGAGGTTGACCTTGCTTGATGCCGAGTTGGAAAAAGAACGCGATGACTACCGCAAGCATCGGATCGAACTTCAAAAGAGGCTGGATGAATATCGGAAGGAGCGATATGGGAAGCCCGATAAAGACGCGACCCTCGAGCAGGACCGGATGACCTACCAGAAGGCCTTGGAAACACTGAAGGAAGACTCCGATATAGAAAGCGAAGCTCCCAAGGACGGGGTTCTTTTCCGCAAGGGCGAAAAGAAATAGTCGGAAGCCGGAGCCGACTATTCCGTTGGCGGCGTCGGGACCACCCTGAAAAATCGAGAGGCAGTGTTCAGTTCCGCCATCCAGATCATTTCCCCTTTCGATCCATCAACGATTCCGAGCGAAGTCCATGAGTCAGGATCAAGATTGGACGAGCTCTCAATTTCATAACGCTGTCCCGTTTCCCCAAGCCATGAAAGGAGCAGCTGGGTTCGGGAAGCATTGAGAGCCGCCCGAACCACGGACCCTTCCAGCGAAGGACCGTTGCCCTCGTTATAGGGAGCAATCACCTGCGCCACCTCCGAAGCAAAAGCGTTCACATCCACTTCAGGGAGACCGGGAACACGAACCGGATCGAGCCGAAGAGAGTCGATGTCATACAGGGTTGCGGCCCAAATCAGAGTGCTCAGGGTCACCAGAAGCTCATTGGGATGCCCTGTCGCGTCGCGGAAGAGGTACTCGTCCCCCCGGTTGGAAAAAGGAGCGGCGCTGAGAAACTCGACACCTGTCAATTCGCCATCGAAGAAACTCTCGACCAGTTCGTAGGCACCCAAACCGTACGGGCAAAAAATGACCTCGTTATCAGGATAGCGCTCACAGAGAGGGGCAATCAGTGAATCAAAAAGGCTGAGGGTCCTGGCACGGAGCTCTTCAAGGTCATCTTCGGTGATGAGATGGGGACGAAGGGTCCACGGAATAGTCACCAGAAAAGTGATTTCAGGATTGTCCACCAAAGCCAAATCAAACCACCGTTGGTAGTCTTCAACGCGACTGTTTTCCGCGGAGTAGTAGGTCAGGGTCAGTAATTCGATCTGGCCGCCCGAGAGCACCTCGATCGCTTCATTGCGAACGTCATTATTCTGCCAGAGGCGCAAAGGAGAACCGTTCTGACCACCTCGAAAAATGGAGTATCCATCGTGACCCTGAATTCCCCATTCGGCGGCTTGGAGATTCAACATCTCAACACTGGGTCGGAAGAAACTGTGGCCCATGAACAGTCCTCGTTTTCCCGGTATTGGACCTGCGAACAAAAGTCCCCCGAAAAAGAGGAAGGACGCCAATCCAAAGAATCGAGTCAGGGTCATTTAGGATTTGAACCTCGGGACCCCGAAAAAGTTGTGGGTAAATCCACTTTTCCCGAGAAACGACTTACCGAAGCCGTTGCCCACCGCGGTGGTCGATCACTCCATCCCCGTCGCGATCTTCGCCAAACTCCATCGGCATGGTCCACTCGATACCCTGACGGCGACCTTTCTGGACATGCTGGCGGTAGTTTTTCTTATCGGTCTTCTCGGCAAATTCCTTATTGGCCTTGAGCAGAGCCGCCTTGACAGCTTCGGTCGAACTATTGAGCGGCAGGGACGCCATCACCCGACCCTTCTGCCCGAATTCATCGGGCAGGATGATCTTAATCGATGAGCTGGAGAGGTCCCCGGTGAGCGACTTCTTCCAGGTTTTGCTATCGCTTTCGAAATCGTACTGGAATCGCCCGATGATGTCTGCGTCGTTACTGACAGCCGGAAGGGACTTGCGTGCGACCTTCAGTTGCTTCTCGTTTCCGGTGACCAAAACAAGCAATCGTTGGTCGGCGGAAGCGACATTCAAGCCGAGACGAAAGCTCGGAAAATCGGGGACCGCTGCTTTTTTGGCGGGTGCTTTCGACGGATACTTTTTGGAAATTCGATCGAATCCTGCGGCGAGGTCAGGTCCAAGAACGTGATTGGGGCCGCGGTGACTTCGCGACAATCGCTCCTTGCCATCGGGAGCAAGCAGACAAAAGGCGGTGTTGGCAAAGCGGCCGTTGAGGTAACTCCGCACGATTTTCTGGGCTTCTTCGCTTTCGAAGGAATCGATCCGAATACACACATAATTGCGGGTGGCTTCGATGACCTCTTTTTGGCTGAACTCACGGTTCTGCGTCGCGGTGTAGCCCGGTCAAAAGACGCCTGAAATTCCGTCACAACTAGATGAGACCGACATGAAGAGGATCGGCTTCCCGGTCCGTTTCGCTTCGGCAAGGCCGTCAGCGAGAATGGGGTACCAAACGATGCCAGAGGAACCGAGGTCCGCTTCACTTTCGCCAAGCTGCTCGGGACGCGGTCCACCACCTCCGGGTCGCGGACCTCCTCCAGGGCGCATGCCGCGTTCGGGCGGTCCACCCCCTGGGGGCGGAACAGGGCGGCCGAGCGGAGGGCCGGGACGGCGTTGGGCATTGGCGGTCGCCGAAATCAACACAAGCGAAGCGAGAAAAAGCGAGAGGTTCATTTTCATGATGTCGGAAGTTTGCCCGATTTGAAATGAACGCAAGATGAACGGCAGGTCATTATTTTGTTCATTTTCTGTTCAGGTGGAAAAAGGTAGCGTTTGAGGATCATGCGCATACTTGTCGTTGAAGATCAGGATGATCTACGGGAGGTCGTCGCGGAAACCCTGCGCGAGGAGTCTTTTGCAGTCGATGAATCACCCGATGGCGAGGAAGGTCTCTACAAGGCTTTGAACTGGGATTACGACCTGGTCGTTCTCGATGTCATGATGCCCGTGATGGACGGCTGGGAGGTTCTGGAAAAACTGCGGAAGGAAAAGCAAACGCCTGTTCTCATGCTAACCGCACTCGACCAAGTGCGCGACAAGGTGAAGGGGTTGAATCACGGAGCCGACGACTATCTCGCCAAGCCCTTCGATCTCGCCGAGCTGGTCGCGCGGGTGCGGGCAGTGATTCGGAGAAACGGAGGCGAACATCGTCCCGAAGTTTCCGTGGGGCGGGTCACCATCAACACTACCTCAAAGACTCTGCGATATAATGACAGGCCGGTGGAGGTGACAGCGCGCGAGTACGCCATGGCCGAGTTGATGATCCAGCACCGGGGCGAGGTAATTTCGCGTGATTTTCTCTACGAACATCTCTTCGACGAAAATGACGAGTCGATGTCGAATATGCTCGATGTTTACGTTTACAAATTGAGACAGAAGTTCGGAAAGGACTTCATCAAAACTCGGCGCGGCCAGGGTTACCAGGTGGATTCATTGTAAATGAAGTTCTTCCCTCAATCGATCCGCTGGCGGGTCCAGCTTTGGTATGCCCTCCTGCTGGCGGTGATCGTCAGTGCCTTGCTGGTGGCCTTTCATCGCAATCAACGGAAAATCAAATACCAGGCGATTGATCGTGAGTTATCCGACCCTATCACCCGCATCCTGCCTCAAGTCGACAAGCGGCCGCAGCCTCCGCTGCGAAACCGTCGCCTCCCCAGGCCGGGGCCTGGAACCGGACCAGCTCGTGGTCCGGACCTTGGTCCCGGCGATGACTTCGAAGGACCCATCGATCGCCCGCAACCTCGGCGCGAAGAACGGGAAGAAGAGATGGAAAGTATCGCAGCCGAGCTGGCCGGACGCGATGTTTACGTTATCCACTGGAACCGGCGTGGGGAAATCAACTACGCCTCGGCCAATGTGCCTGAAGAGAAAAGGCAAAGACCGGAGGTCAATTTCGAGGACTCCGATGACATCATCAAGGAGACTGCCGACGACTTTCGCGAGGTGATTCACAGCGGGGCCGGAGGAGGCATGTTGGTTTTGGGGAAATCAATCCTCCCTCTGGAAGAGGAATTGTCGTCGCTGGCACTCCAGTTGGCTCTGGTAGGAGCGGCCATTGTCGGTGGAGGATTTTTGGTGGGGTGGTTTTTGATCGGACGCTCCTTAAAGCCCATCGGAAAAATCAGCGGGACCGCCCACCGTATTGCTTCCGGTGATTTGTCGGACCGCATCCCGGTCCGGAACGCTGGCAGCGAACTGGGCCAATTGTCCGGCGTGCTCAACGAAACCTTCGAGCGCCTAGAGCGCTCCTTCGAACATCAAGTGAGATTTACCGCCGACGCCTCGCACGAGATGCGCACCCCCATCTCAGTCATTTTGGCCAAAAGCCAGTTTGCCCTGAATCGAGAGCGCTCACCGGAAAAATACCAGGAATGCCTCCGGACCTGTCTGGAATCGGCCCAACACATGCGCTCCCTGACCGATACTTTGCTCGAATTGTCCAAGGTGGATTCGGGCGAGTTTATTCTTCATACTGATGAAGCGAACCTTGCCGATTTGACCCGGGAAGTGATGAGGATGATCGAGCCGCTGGCCGAGGAAAAGAGTGTCACCATTGACTGCTCACTGGAGAACATGACGTTGGCTTACGACGAACAAAAGATTCGCCAGGCCCTCTTAAATCTTCTTGGGAACGCCGTGAAATACAATCGCGCAGGAGGCACCGTTGAGGTGACTTTAAAAAAGAAAGGCCGAGAAGTTCTTCTCAGCGTAGCCGACACCGGGCCGGGTATTGCTCCGGAAAACCTCCTCCACCTTTTCGAACGGTTTTACCGCGTCGACCGCGCCCGTAAACGCGAGAGCCGCGGCGGCACGGGACTCGGGCTTGCGATCACCAAGGCCATCGTCGAAGGACACGGCGGGTCCATTTCAGTGACCAGCGAACTAGGGAAAGGAACAGAGTTCGAAGTGTGCCTTCCGCTTGATTCAAAAACCTAAGGCTTCTGGCTCACCTGCAATCGATGAAACATCTGGGTGCCGTTGGTTCGCCTCGACACTGAGCGGGTTTGTTTTCCGGAAACCATGGCACCGGCAACAGTGGAGACATTGGTCCAGTTGATGAGATCGGGTGATTCCTGGAGAACGATGTCAACATCGGGCCTGGCGAGATCGATCTCAAAAGCGAGGTCGTAAGTTGAACCGAATGGATTAAGAGCCAGTGGCTCAGCCGAATCAGGGTTGTTGGGATTCAGGTCGAAGGCGTATTCGAGAAGATTGATCAAGCCGTCTCCGTCTTCATCGCCAAGAGGATTGGCGATGCTGTTTTGAGTAGCCCAGGTATCGAAACGTTCGCCGGGTGCGATGTCCCCTGGTGATAATGCCATGGCGCTCCAATTGATGAAGTCATTGCCGTAATCCTTCTCGGCAATCTTGGTCAAACTCAGTCCCAATCCGTCCGCATCAGCCGGCCATGGTGCGGAGTCATCGTATTTGACGCGGTCCACGCGGACAAAGCTGATGAAGTTGCTGGCATCGAGTGGTCCGGGCCGACCGAGCTGGATCACCTCCCCCCCATTGGAAAGACCTCCGTTGGTCCATTCCAAGATCTGCGTTCCCTTGGGCACACTGAAGGTACTCATGAACGCGGGGATGTTACGGGTGAGGATCAAACGTTCGCCGGGAAAAAGGGTAACGGGATTCACGGCCGGAAACTCGTACTCAATCCCACTGGTGAAACGCCAGGCCGTGTTGGAGGACCTGTCGAAGAAGGTGACATTCTCATCGCTCACGTTTAGAAGTTCGAGATACTCGGTGTCACCGCTGCCAGCCGGATTGTACATCACTTCCGAGATGACAATTGGTCCAATGCGGGGGCTGGCATTCGCTTCATTCACGGTGGGCCGGGAGAGCGGGAGGAAATTGAAGGAATCCGAACTGGCCTTGTAGTAGTAGCCATGGGTTTCGCCGGGAAAAGAGGCACCAAAGTCTTCCTTGAATCGATAATCGGTAAGCTGATCGTTTTCCGCCGAGGAAAGATAGACAGTCTCACCATCGTCACTCAACGCAAAGGCGGTGATCCGATTGGGGTCATTGCTGGTGGGACCAAAGTGGACGTCTTCAAAAAAGGTGATGAATCCACCCGCAGGAATGGTCGTGCCCACCGGAATGCGATACTTGGCGAGGTCAGAAGCAGAATCGGAAAGGAACCAGCCACCGATATCAACCGGGTCGCTGGTCCGGTTGTAGAGCTCGATCCAATCGGGCAGAGCCCCGGAATTCGAGAGAACCTCATTCACCACAACCGTCTTGCCAAGAGGATACGGATAGTCGTTTTCCTGGAAAACGTAGGCCGCTCCCATGTCAACACGGGTGGCATCGGGGTCGGGATCATGGGCGGGATCACCGGAGTCAATTGCCTGCGAGCTTGGCAAGAGTTCAAAGTTCAGCTGGAAGGCATCCACAAAGCCAGGATCACCGAAGAGGTTACCGGTGCCAAACAAAGGAACGGTATCACTGAGGTTGTAGTTGGTGGAGAGAAAGGAAAGCGAATCAACACTCACCGGAATTGTAGACCCCGAGATGATGGTGTTGGTGACGTCGGCCGCCCCGCCGCCCCGGCCGAAATTCTTTTCAAACACGGCAACACCTTCCTCGCAGTCGACCAGAGTATTTTGATCGATGAGAATGTAAGAACCAAAGTCCTTCACTCCGACACCCTGGAGGCAACCCACGATGATGTTCTTGCGAAGGATGACTGAGGATCCCTGCCCAACCGAGATTCCTTTGTCCGAATTGAAATAGATTCTGTTGCCTTCAATGAGAACATCGACACATTGCTCACCGGTATCAATCCCGTCCGAGTTGAAGCCGCGGAAGTTGTAGATGCGGCAGTCCTTGATGATGCCATTTACCACGCCATCGTAATCAATGGCATCGGTATCCGGAGCGTTGTTACCGAGGAAAGTGGTCCGCCAGGTTTCGGCGTATCCAGTTTTCACATTGATGCCATCACCAGTGATCGGAATCTGGATGAGACTGTCGCGAAGATAGGTTTCGCCCCCGCGGAAGAAGAGCGGACCCAGACAGTCGCTGATATCGACAAAGTCCATGTCCACAACCGAGTTCAGTCCGGAAATCGCGGAAGGATAGCGGGTGGGGTCTTCCCCCCGGGTAGCATTTCGCACGATCACGTGATCGAGGAATGAGGTAGTCGTCGTCTCTTCAAATGAAACCCCTCCCCAGCTCTCGCCATGACATCCGTCGAGAATGATTTCGTTCCCTTCGGTTCCCTGGAGATTGAGCGTGCCCATCACCCGGATGTGCCGACCGGCGGCCAGCTTGAGAGTCACCCCGGCTTCCACATTGAGAGTGATCCCGGCGGGCACGATCAGATCATCCATGATCGTGTAAGGCGACCCGGCCGCGGTGAAGGTTGAGTTAGCCGCAAGCGTTCCCCCAGTCACAGTGCCAGGAGCAGGAATGAAATTGGCGGTGATGGCAATCGCACCGGAAGTGTTCAAAGTGGTGGTGGAAGGACCATTGATCCCGGTCCATGAATCGAATTGGTATCCGGGTGCTGACACCGCCGTCAGCTTGGCATCCAGATTGGGAAAAATCGGAATGCTCCCGGAGGACACCGGAACACCAGCGAGATACACAGTGCCCTGACCGGTGGTCGCAAGGGTGAGATCGACCACCCTCCCGATTTCGAGTTCAGAAGAGATCTCGGCATGAATCTCGGTGGATCGTCGAGTAGTGTAGTCTTTGATTTCCTGAAGATCGCGGGCTTGCTGCGCCGCGTCGATGCTGCCCGGCCACTTGGCCTTGTGGCGAGCCAGCTCCGGAGTGATCAGGGCTCCTAGAGAGTCAACAATTCCCTCGATACGCGATGGGGCAAAGGTTGCCGAAATATGGGCGGCGAATCGCTGGGCGAGGCGGGCCTTGAATTCAGGTTGGTCCTTGAGGCGATCAAGGAGGTCCTCCCGCCGTAGCATGTCATCGAAAACATTGGCATCCACCGCCGAGGCCTTGAAGGTGCGATCCATGTCCGGAATGAACCATCGCCACTTGCTGCCGGGTTGGCGGGCCTTCCAAAATTCCCGGTTATGGCGCCAGCTGGTATTATTCGAAAAGGACTCGGCAACAATGAAATCGATGAAGCTGTCGAGCTCAACCCGGGATTTCACAAACTCCCAGGCCGCAGGGTCGTTGACATCGTTGTTGTCGATGAAAGCAAGGAGGTCGAGCCAGTCGTCCACATCTCCCTCCTGGGCACCCAAGGTGGTCGAGGTGCTTTCGTAGCGACCATATCCGACGTGGTCGTAATCCCCGTTGTTCACGCCATATTTTTCAAAAAGCCATTCTTCATTCCACCGGGAGCGGATGTTATAAACTCCCCAGTAATCGCCATTGAGAAAAACGACAGAGGGGCGGAAATAAGTGGTTTCCACATCGAGGAAACCAGTAGCAATGGCGTCCCACATTCCATCCCGCAGCATCGCATCCTCCCAGTCGTCGCCCCCCTCGCGCAGCGTCAAGGCAGAGTGATTGGGAATGCCAGAACCAGGGAAGAGATCGTATTTGATGTTATCGTCGCCATACTTTCCTCGAAGAGAAAAGTTGAGAGTCTTTTGATCATGACTCGCCCAGTTGTTCTCGCCGCCAATACGGATCCCACTATTCACGGCAAAGCCCGCTGATGAATCCAGCGGAAAGAATTCGAGATGCCCGGGGGCGTCTTTTCCCTTGTAGACCTCGTTCATTCCATTGCGAACCGGCTCGTGATCGTTGTCGTAGATCCCAATTTCATCTCCGAAAAGAGTCTCAGGATCAGCCACCACCGAGATGATGGGAAGACCATTGAAAGCCTCGCCATAAAAGTAGCTTTGGGTGGCGATGGGGCCAGGAACCTTCCCAGACTCAAAAACCCGGGCACGCACGATGGTCGTCGTGGAAATGGGGATGGGACCGGTGTAGAGAAGCGAGGCGCTGGTCGGGCTGCTCCCATCAAGCGTATAGCGAATCTCACCGGCCGAAGTGCTCAGGGTGACATTTTGCGGATCTGTATAAAAACCGGCGGCAGGCAAGATGGTGGCATCGTCACTCTGCAGCCGGATGTTGGCTACCACCGCCGTGAGGTTGGGCGCGCCAGGGGTGGGTTCAGCGTAGTGCTGCCAAACCGCAGGCGTTGTTTCGTTACGTCCGTAAGAAATATCGGTGACGGACGTTCCATAGTTAATCGTATCGAGAGTATTGACGCTGGTATAGGATAAGCCTGCGAGCGAGAGGTCTATACTGAGGTCGCTACTGCCCGGGCGGTGTTGATGCACTTCGATCGCGATGACATTGTCCCCGGCGACCAGAGCCGAGGGCGGGACATCAAAGGTGGTATAATCGCGCTCACTTCTGGTCGATCCGCTGGCAAAGGTGGAGGAAGTCAGAGTGCCGCCGGGGAGATTGTCTCGAATGATCTCTTGACCGTTGAGATAAACGGCAGCTCCGTCGTCGACGAGCAACCCGACTGTCAGGTCGGTATAGATCGACGGGTCGACCACATTGAAGGTATGACGGAAATAGCTCGTAATGTGCTTGTTGTCTTCGTCACCCCCGAAGGAGATGGTGGTGGTGACATTGTTCTCGTAGCCCAAAGGAGCAGGTCCCTCGGCCCAGGTGGCATCGTTGTATGTTCGCGTCCGCCACTGGGTGGATTGAGACGAGCCGTCGTCAAGATACTTCCAGGTCGATCCAGCCGGAATAAAGGTGGTGGAAGTCTGGCCCACCGCCCGGGTCAGGACGACCGATTCCCCATCAGCGGAAAGTGAAAAGTTGGTGTGGTATTTTTCGGTGGTGAAGTTCCGCCATGGCCAGTATCCGCGAGGGTGGGATTCTCCGGGAGCGGCATCATTGCCATCGGCCATGAACAGAAGATAACCACCGGCAGGAATGGTCGCTCCCACTGGGATGGGCCATTTGAAGGGCTCGCCCGGATCGTCACTAAGAAAGTAGCCGTCAAGCGATACCTCAGTGACATCGGGATTATGAAGTTCGATCCAATCTGGATAATCCTCAAAGTCCGTGATATCCGGAACCGAACGGGTGTTTGAGGCCATGAATTCGTTGACCCGGACCTGGGCAGGGGCGAACGCGGTAGAAAGCGCCAAAAGCAAATGAAACTTCATTTGGTATTCCTTGTTGTGAGTGTGTGTGGCACGTTCAAGAAAGGAGGTAATTCTCAGGAGGAAAGGGCAGGGGAAGGCAGTTGAAGCTACGTCAAGTCTTCGATTGTGACAATATTATTTGAATACAAGTCCTTTTCATCTCCTCTGGATCACAGACCTCCGGGCGATTCTCCTTGAGGGGAAAAAGCATGTGCCATTTCCTCATCGACAACTTTTGGTCCCGATTTTACCCGTGAAACGTCTTATTTTTGCCCGCCACGCCAAGTCATCCTGGAGCTACCCGCACCTCAGTGACATCGAACGACCGCTGAACAAGCGAGGCAAGAAAGCTGCCCCCATCATGGGTAGGGCTCTGCGAGAACAAGAGATGATTCCCGAAGCGATTTTCGCCAGCCCTTCCGAACGAACGCGCAAAACGTCCGCTCTCCTGGCGAAACAACTGGAATTCCCGCTCGAGGAGATTGAGATTGTCGATTCCTTTTACGGAGCGGATCCTGAGATGGTAGCACAATTCGCGAAGGGACTCGACGACCACTTGTCAACCGTGATGTTGGTCGGGCACAATCCCACCTGGACCTCCATGTCCTATCGCCTCACAGGACAACATCTGGGTAACCTGCCCACTTCCGGTATTCTCGTCATTGATTTCAAAATCGAACAGTGGGCCGATTTGAATGACAAAGGTAAAAGAAAGGCACTCCTGATTCCACGGAACTTCAATTGCGGCGGCGGCCAGTAGCGGAATTGCGCGAAAAAATCGCGGCCGTTCCGGCCGCGAGCATCCTAATCAAGAAAGTGATCCGAACTAGTGGGCCAGTCTTACTCTTTTGCCTTGGGAGCACCAACAAGCGCTTTCTCGACTGCGGCGACGACGTCATCTGACATCGGGTCGTTGCGAGATCCAAATCGTGCGAGAATGGTGCCATCCGCTCCGACGAGGAACTTGGCAAAGTTCCATCCCACGTTTCCGGGGAAAGGTGACTTCTTGCCGGTGAGCGAACCATATAGCTCGTGCTGGGACTCACCCTTCACATCGATCTTGGCAAACATCGGAAAGCTCACCTCGTATTTGCTTTTACAAAACTTGGCGATTTCATCGTTGGTGCCCGGTTCCTGACCACCGAACTGGTTGCATGGGAAACCTGCGACCACCAGGCCCTTTTTGCCGAACTTCTTGTGGAGCTCTTCGAGCCCTTTGTATTGCCCGGTGAAGCCACACTGGGATGCGGTATTGACGATGAGGACTGCCTTGGGCTTGTAAGCGGCGAGTGTCGTTTCCTTGCCGTCGATGGTTTTGACCTTGGCCTTGAGAACCGGGGTCTCGGCAGCCGCCACCCCACCCATCAGGCAGGCCAATAGGCATTTCTGAATATTTTTCAGCATGATTGGAGGCTGCCCCTGATTTTCAACGGGTCAAGGAGACGTTTGATCCATGTGGTGGTTTTCCAGATGAGGGGCCTGCTCATTCCTCGGCTTCTTCCGCGGCCTCTCCGTCCTCGTTGACGAAGAAAATGAAGTCGTTGCTGAAAAGACCACTGGCGTTTTGAATCTGCAGGAAATGGAGTCCGGTGTCCGGGAGAGACTCGAAAGTGATCGCGAGGGTCTCTCCTTCGCCCGGGCTGAGTTCGGCGGAAGTCCGGCGACCATCGACGATGACATGGGCTCCTTCCGTGACATGACGGGCCTTGAGGGTCATCGATTTGTTCGTCGGGGTGAGCACGGGAAATTCCTGCGGTCCAATCTGGGCTTCGATGGGACCCAGCGTCCAGAGGGCAGGCTGGGGATTGGTGAATCCCTCATCAATCCCGTGGCGACCGGTGAAGGTTCCGACAAACTTTCCCTCCCTTGCGAGCTCGATGAGTTCCATTCTGAAAAATCGTCGACGCCCGCCATGAACAACCCGGTAGGAGTCATCCTGAAATTGTAGGGTGGTAGCAATCCGCTTGTCGGGAAAAAACGCGTCAACTTGCAAGACCACCGCACCTTCGCGCGCCGAGGCCTCCAGGGCGGACAAGAGATCTTCGGTCAGTCGAGCGTTCCAAGTGCCCTGGTTGAGGGTGAGTTGCCGAGCAAAGGACCCGGAGAATCCCGTGCTACCCTCCAGCACCATGTCCCAGACGGGATCGAAGCGCGACTTGCCCTGCCAGGACAACTGCCAAACCTCCCGCTCGGGTGATCCCCGGTCGGCGAGGTCGCGGAAAAAATTAAAATCGATGATGTTAAATCGTCCCTGCGGGAAAATCAGAAAGCGATCGTAGGCCCCCCGCCAGGTGGGGGCGTCCATCCCGTTGCCCGGGGTGTTGGTGCTCACCCAAAAGGGCATGCGATGACAATTCCCACAGACGTTCGCGCCCGCTTTCCCCTCGAGGTTGCCTTTAAGATGGAACAACTCAAAACCCTCCTCGGCTTTTTCGGACAACTCGTTGTTGTAAGCCCGTCTCTGGGCTGGTGGATAGGGAATCCCGAGGAGGAAGTGGGACATGTAGTATCGTTCGTTCCGGTCGAGCAAATCGCCCCGGGTCGCCCCATCGCCCGACAAGGCCATGGTGGTGCCCAGAGCGCCATCAATGAGATGACGAATGGCATAGATCGGATCTTCGTATTCGATATTGGGAGGAATCTCCCCGTGCACATTCGCGCTGTTGTTCCCTCCGAAAGGATCACCCGGAATGCCATCCCAGTGGAAGGGGCTGGTGTCACGAAGCCCTCGGACCGGCATAGTAGTGCGGGGCTGGATTTGGTTTCCCCCTGAAACCACAGGAGTCTCCAGCACCCAAAGAAGCTGGTCGACATGGCCGTCGGGATGACAGCTGGCGCAAGCGAAAGTCGCCGAAGAGGACGCGAGAGCAGAGTTGAAAATCTCTCGCCCTTTCTTGAAGGGGGCAGGAGTAGGATCTTCGAGAACAATGGTTGCCGATGTTTCCGGCCGGGAAGGGTTGGACAAATCCACGAGTGACACTTTGTTTGCAACGGCATTAAACACCCACGCCCGGGTCACGGAGCCCTCCTCATCAGACTCCAGTGCCAGGCCACGCGGAACGTGAGAGACCATGACCTGCCCCAGAACTTTCCCGGTAGCAGGATCCAGGGTGAAGAGCTTGTTGGAAGCTGCGGCCGTCGCGACAATCAAACGATCATCCGGACTGATCTCGATAGCGAAAGGGGTTGCCAGAGGCCAGGTAGGAATCAGCTGTTCGGACGGCCGGGGTTCGAGATCGATGAAGCTTGGCGAGCGGGCTTTTCCTTCCTCAAAGTCAACGCGCGTGATTTGGTTGAGGAAGGGACGATTCTGAAGTTCCGCCAGTCCGTGCTTTTTCGTTCCTGCCCGTCCGTTGACATGATTGCGGGCATCGGTCTGGGCAACGAAAACGGTGCCCTTGGAATCGACTGTCAGTCCGTAGAGCAAAGTCCCGAGGGAATCGACTGTCTCGACGAGCTCGTCAGTTTCGGTCTCAAAAACAAAGAGGTCGCGATCGGGGATATCAGGGTGTTTGACGATGTCCACGACATGGCCCACCGAAAGGACATTGTTCTCGGTCACGGTGTGTTTTTCGGCATCGAAAGTGACGAGCTTGCCGTCGATTTTCGAACCGCCCGACAGCTGTGTTTTGTTGTGGGATTCGAACGGGATCACGAAAAGCCGGCCATCACGTACCACAAGGCCACGGGGATCCTGGGCCGGGATGGCAAGGTGCCCAGTCACGCGGCGGGTCGGGACGTCGATGATGGCAATCTTGTTTTCGGAAGAAAGCGCCACGTAGGCTTTTTGATTCCCAGCAAAGGCAATGCCAACCGGTTCATCGAAGGTCGTCGACCGTTTCTTGAGGTCGAAGTCCTGGATGGTTGCGATAACATGAAGATGGCTCGCGCTTTCGGGATTGAGATCAATCACGCTGACGGAATCCGAGATGTGATTGCTTACCCAGAGCTCAAGGCCATCGGGCCGAACCGCAAGACTCACGGGGTCGATGCCCACCGGAATGCGCTTCACGATTTCCCTCGTTTCCGCATCAATGATATCGACGGTATCGCCCGCGGTGTTGGCCACAAACACACAGTCATGATGGAACGCGATGGGCCGGAAATGAGGACTGAGAAAAGAGGGGTGCCCCACCTTTGAGGGTGGCTTGGGTTTGTCATCCAAAACAGGTTCGCCGGACGCCGGGAAAGCGAAAAACCCGATCCACAAAGCGAGAAGCCTCAGCGTCCTAACGAAGCGAGGTTTCACGGCAACGAGAACTGTCCAGTGTCGGTCCATTGGAGCGCTCAATCTTTATCGAACCAGACGGTGCCTTGCAAGGTCACCTTTGCCTTGACCCATCGCTCTCGGTTTCTCTGGCGCTCCGATCATTCATCCGTTTCAATTCCGCCATGTCCATTCTCGTCGTTGGCTCGCTGTGCGTCGACAATACGCTTTACGTGTCATCTCTCCCGTTACCCGGGGAAACGGTCATCGCTCACTCTGCGTTAACCTCCCTTGGAGGGAAGGGAGCCAACCAAGCTCTCGCGGCCAAAATGGCGGGAGGCGAAGTCGCCTTTCTCGCCTGTACCGGAAACGACTCCGCAAGCCACGAATACCGGCAACACCTCGAAAAACATGGTATTGATTCTCGCTCGTTAGTCACCGACCCGGCAGCTCCCACCGGATCGGCTTTCCTCAGCGTGGAAGACTCGGGCGAAAACTCCATCGTGATCAATCCCGGTGCCAACCATGCCCTGCGTCCCGAGCATCTCGACCAACACCTCGACCTTTTCAAAAACGCCACGCACCTCCTACTTCAGCTCGAGATTCCCTTCGACACCATTCGTCATGCCTGTCGACTCGCCCGGGAAAATGAGGTGACCATTCTTATCAATCCGTCGCCCTGGTCAGACGAATTCAACACCAGCGACTTTCCCTGCGATGTTCTCATCGTCAACGAACACGAAGCGACCTCGTTCTTTGGAAAGGAAGGGGCCAAACCTTCGGGTAAACTACTGGAAACACTCGATCTGCAGACCTTGCTGGTGACACACGGTGCCGAACCCACTCTGGTGGTGACGCAGTCGGACGAACCATTTGAGTCTCCTCCCCCGGTTGTCACCCCGGTGGACACGGTGGGAGCAGGCGACGCTTTTACCGGGGCCTTGGCGGTCGCCCTCGCTGAAAACCAATCTCTGGAAAACGCGGTTCGCTTCGCCAATACCGCTGCTTCTCTCTCCATTCTCAAACCCGGCGCTCAAGGAGCGACTCCGACCCGTGAGGAGATTGAATCAGCGATTCGGCAAACACCTTCCCAGGAAAACCTTTGAAACTTCTCCTTATTTGGTGGGTTTCTTCTCTCATGAAAATTCTTTTCGCAATCACTTTTGCTATCGGACTGTCGTGCCCGCTGGACGCCCAAACCTCTGAAGACAATGCCCGTCTTAAGAAGGCATTGGATCGCTTTCCCGCAGCCGATGCCAATAAGGATGGCGTGCTCTCCGCCGCAGAGGCCAAGGCCTTCTTTAATAAACGGCAGGAAGCAAGGGCAAAAGGAACCCAGCCGGCCAAGGCACCCCAAGGGGGAGAAAAACACGTTTATAAAACAGTGGGTAAAGTCGAGCTGCCCCTTTACCTCTACAACCCGGAAGGGCATCGCCCGAAGGCCAAGGCACCAGCGATGGTCTTCTTTTTTGGAGGCGGCTGGACCTCGGGAAGCCCTTCGCAGTTCGAGCACCACTGCAATTATCTAGCCTCGCGGGGGATGGTAGCGATCACGGTGGAATACCGCGTCTCCTCCCGTCATCCGGTGAAAGTTGAGGACTGCATCGAAGATGCCAAATCAGCGATGCGATGGGTCCGATCCAATGCGGACAAGCTCGGAATCGATCCCAATCGGATTGCATCCGCAGGCGGCTCCGCCGGTGGTCACCTTGCCGCTTGCACCGCCGTGGTCGATGATTTCAATGCCAAGTCGGATGCCCAAAAGGTCAGTGCCCGGCCCAACGCGATGGTTCTTTTCAATCCGGCGGTGGGACTGCCCAGCAGCGAGGGAGAGAAGAGTGACCGCACCCGCGGACCCATGAAAAACGTCGATCCTTTCACTTACGCGACCAAACAACAAGGACCGTGCATCATGTTCTTCGGAACGAAGGACCGCCTGCTTGCAGGTGCCAAGCGCTACCAGGCGAAATCAAAGGAAGCCGGCAATCAATGCCAGATTGTCACCTATGAAGGACAGGGACACGGCTTTTTTAATCATGGCAGAAGCGAAGGGAAATTTTACGATCTCACTCTTAAGGAAATGGACCGGTTCCTCGTAAACCTAGGCTGGCTGAAGCCAGCCTGATCTTTTTAGATCAACTTTGGATACGTAGGCAAAGTAAGTTCCCCACGTTTTTTTGTCTGCAAAGGTCCAGAATGGTGGGTGCGACATTGACCGCCCCGGCGATGGCTGCGTTGCGCCCGAGAGTTTTAGTGAGAGAAGGGTGGCGAAAGCAGACCCGATAAAAAATCGTGATTCACTATACTTCTCCAACTGCTTGAGACCATCTGAATCTCGCCAGCCCCACGATGGACAGTAGTTCTACCGCTCTAACGACGGCGGAGGAGCAGGAGGAAACTGGAAAAGACTCCCAGCATTCCCACCCCCAAATCAGGGCGCAGTCTGAAAGGAGTCCGTCTCATATGACCAGATGCTTCCGCGGGGGGTCTTGACGAGAATGCGGAGATGATAGATTTGGCTAGGAGCAAGATGGTCTAGGGTGATGGTATTCTCACCTTCGTTTACTATCGCTGGCGGAGTGCGATGAGCCCATGAAGTCGTTTTTGTTTCGCGGTAGCCGAGATCTCGGTCGAAGGTGAGACAGTCCCGGGGACCGTAGGAAACAGTGACGGTGGCGGACTCGTCGGGATTCAATCCGAGATCACTGAGGAAAAAGGTGACCTTGGCGGATTGGCTGGTGACGTCGGTGATCTTGCGGGGACTGATTTTGGCAGGAAGGCGAAAAAGGTCCTCGAGCGCATTTTCTTTAAGCCAATCAGGGATGAAGTGGCGCGACGAGTCCAGCTTGAGTGGCTTCCCGGGCCCCGGGCGGTGGGGCATTCCACCCATGCCCATCGAAAACCATCCATCGGGAGTGATGTCCCAATGCTTGGATGCAATAGCGGTGGTTTTACCGGTCGTCATAGTGTCGATCACGTGCCATTGCTGATTTTCATCGAGCATCCATCCGCGGCGATGAACATCGCGCAGGAGATCGCCGCAACGACGACGTTGCGGGGGGCCCGGTTGTTCGACAAAGGCACCCGGATTGAGGCCGGGAGCATTTTTTCGATTTCCAATCCATTTCGCCGCAACGGCATAGAGTTTGAATCGTTTGGATTTGGAATCGAGATAGTAGCCGAACCATCGAACCCACGGGCGGGCCACTTCACTTCGCAGCGCGAGGGTCACTTCGCGGGAATCATTCCCAAAGGGCTTCCATTCGCCGCGAAGTTTCACGCCCGATCCTTCGTGTCCGAAAGCCCCAAAAGTGGCGAGCGGTGATCCGGCGGCGAGCATGTGCGACCACTGGCTCTGTGGGGTCGGTTTTCCACGACCATAACTCCAGAGGGAAAAGTTCGCGGCGCCGGATGCGATGCCATTTTCATCAAAGCCGGTACCGAAGTAACCGAAGGGCGTGGTCACCGGCGAGTAGCTGGAGACCTTGGTTTTCGGAGAAGTCCGCGTGGTCATGACCCAGAGAGTGGGTTTTTCGACAGTACTGCTGGAAAAGCGGGCATGACAAGCCGCTGGCCGCCAGCGGGCACGGAGAAGCCGGGCACTTTTGATCGCCGGGCCGGTGAGTTCAAGGCGGTGGAGCTTTCCCACTTCCGAGCCTTTGAGATCATCAAGAACGATCGTGAGGGTGTGCCACCCAGGTTTGAAGACTTCGAATGAGAGAGGCTTTCCCTGATTATCTTGAGCTTGCGTGACAAGTTTCCGGGTGGTCTGACCAAGAGTATAGGTCAATGAACTCCCGGAGTTTTCAGCGGAAGTGGTAAGGTGAGTGTCGACTGCAACTTTTCCGGGAGTTTCGATCCAAAGATGCCACCGCATGGTCGTCCCGGGAATCTTCCAATGCTCCAGCGTGGCAAAATCCGGGCCGATGATTTGATCGCCGGCGGCGTCTTCGACTTTGGCGGTTCCAGACGCGTGGATTCCGAGGTCAAAGAACCCATTGCTCGCGGTCAGGACGAGCGTTTCGTTGGGAGCCTTTTGGGTGGCGAACTGACGATTGGGATCGGAAACCGGGGGAGCAGGATCGGCGAACCACTCAACTGGCTGTGTGATTTGTGTAACTTCAGCAACAAGAGGCAAAGGGAAAATGAACCCGGCTAGGATTGGGAGTGGGGAGATGATCACATTGCTAAGGTGTCAAAAGCCCATCCTCGATGTCGAAGCGAATCTTGCCCGAAGCGGTGTATCGCCGCTGACAGAGTAATCCGGCAAGAGCGACCAGGCTGAGAGGTCCGGTCCCTTCTGCGAAGGTGTCAGCGGTTGCCCAGATCGCGGAATCTCTCGGCTTTTCTTCAGTTCATTATTTCACCACCGCCTTTAAGCGAGAGGTTGGCATGACTCCTGAGGGCTATCGCGCGGGACATTAGGCATTGCCGTTTTGGGTTCGGTCTTGATTTTTCCGCATCCCCAGACACCGTCCGTCCATGTCTTACGATCTCGTTGTCATTGGTGGTGGCCCGGGCGGTTACGTCGCAGCCATCCGAGCAGGCCAGCTAGGTAAAAAAGTGGCTTGTGTCGAAATGGAAAAAGCCGGTGGAACCTGTCTCAACTGGGGCTGTATTCCAACCAAGGCTCTTCTCAAAAACGCCCACCTTTACCACCAGCTCAAACACGAAGCCGCCACCTTCGGCCTCAGTTTCGACAACCTTTCCTACGATTGGAGCAAGGTAGTGAGCAGGTCACGCCAGGTTTCCGGCAAACTTGCGGGCGGCATCGAGTTTCTCTTCCGCAAAAACAAGGTCGACTATGTGAGGGGCTTTGGCTCTATACAGTCGCCCGGCAAGGTTGAGGTCAAGAAGGAGGACGGCACCACCGAAATCCTCGAAGCCAAAAACACCATCATTGCCACTGGAGCCAAATCGCGCGAAATGCCCGGGCTTCCCTTCAACGGAACTTCGGTCATTTCCTCCAAGGAGGCAATGGTACTCCCAACGCAGCCCAAGTCCATGGTCATCATTGGAGCGGGTGCCATCGGGGTCGAGTTTGCTTACATTTACAATGCCTTTGGCACCGAGGTGACCATCATCGAAATGATGCCCAACCTGCTTCCGGTGGAAGATGATGATGTCAGCGACGCCATCACCAAAAGCTACCGCAAGGCCGGGATCAATTGCCTCACCGATACCAAGGTGACCGGGACCAAGGACAACGGCACCTCGGTGACCATCACGGTGGAAAACTCGGGCGGCACCAAGGAAATCACCGCTGACACTTGCCTGGTTGCAATTGGAGTTTCGCCGGTCCTTCCCGGAGGCGAACAGGTCAAGCTGACCGACCGTGGGTGGGTCGAAATCAACGAGCGGTATCGAACTTCGATGCCCGATGTTTACGCCATCGGGGACATTGCCGGCCCGCCCTGGTTGGCTCACACTGCCAGCTTCGAAGCCATTCAGTGCGTGGAAGGAATCTTCGTCGAAGGGACCGCAGTCCGCCGCGTGGGCGACTTCCCCGGCTGCACCTACTGCTACCCCGAAGTCGCTTCGGTCGGTAAAACCGAGCGGGCACTCAAGGAAGAAGGAATCGAATACAAGGTCGGGAAGTTCCCCTATCAGGCCCTAGGCAAGGCCCAGGCCAGCGGGGAAACGGAAGGCTTTGTCAAACTGCTCTTCGGCAAGGAACACGGGGAGGTCCTCGGGGCTCACATCATTGGTGAAAATGCCACCGACCTCATTTCTGAAATGGGGCTGGCGCTTTCCCTCGAAGCCACCATCGATGATATCCACGCGACCATCCACGCGCACCCCACGCTGGCGGAAGCCATTCACGAAGCCACTCTCGACGCCGACGGACACGCGATTCACTTCTAAAGAAAAAACTGAAATTTTGAGCCACCATGGCGGACTACCCATCCTACTCTCGTGGCGAATCTTCCCAACAGCCTCTAAGACAAACGGGGTGGTTCTACGAGGTTGATGGTGAGGAGTATGGCCCGGTGGACTTCCGGGCCCTTCGCTCACTGGCTGTTTCCCGGAAACTGCTCGGCCACCATTTGGTTTGGAAGGCGGGTAGGGAGGAACGTCAGCCGGCCTCGGCGCTGGTTGGTCTGATCCCGCCGGAAGCAAATGACTCCTCGGCTCCGCCACAGCCGGAGATGAAGGAAACAGACCCCTATGCCGCACCTCGTTCCAATTCCATCGGCGAAGGCCCGCCAGGCGGACTTTATCTTCCCCATCTGACACCCGCCAATATCCCGCTTTATCTGGCACTACCTACGGTAGCCGGTGGGATCTTCTACGTCTGCAGGGAATTGACGGCTCCCAACACGGTAACCTTCCTGTTTTCCCTGGCTGCCTTATGCCTGATGGGCTGGGTAGCCTTCTCGGTGATCTACCTGCATAGAGCGTGGGAAATGATGCGGATGCTGGGAGCCCATCTCACCGGGTCCAAGGCGGTGCGCTTTCTCTTTGTTCCCTTTTTTAACGCTCTTTGGTGTTTAGAAGTGATCTTTGGCTGGGCCCGCTTGTGGAACCACAACGTCAAATACCACCCGGGTCTCAAGCCGGCCCGCCAAGTTTGGCCCTTCCTTTTCCTACTTTTCCCGGTCCTGCTGTTGGTGAGTCAGGGCCTTCTCTTGATGCACCTGCTGATCCGCGACTGGCCCACCGACCCCACGGAATTCAAACATCAGATTAGCCTAGGCATTTGGGCCTTGACCTTCCTCCTGACCCTGGCGGTCTGGGGACAGCTCTGCCGGTCGATCAACTTTCTTGCCCGAAAAAAAGTGTAAGCGATTAAATGATCACTTCGCCACCATCTTGACCGGCCTTTTCTTCAATCTTGCTTTTTTTTTGAGCTTCAACTTCCCGGAACGAATTTTCCCCTGTTCATTCGCCTGCCAGTATTTCCCCCGCTTGGCATCAAGGCAGGTCAGCCAACCGTCCCGACAAGCACCGGTGTCGATGCAAATGGTGTGATCGCCATCGGTGGGAAAGCCACTTCGTTGGATAGTGTGACCACAAACCACCCGCTTGCCGGATTTGTGCTGCCGGGCATCGGGAAAGCGGCGCCAAGCCATTTCCACCGGATCCTGTTTTTCAAGGTCTTCGTTGGGATCGACCCCTCCATGGACATAGATCCATTTCTTGGTCTCGTAATAAGGAAGAGCATCGTTGATAAAACGCCAGTGGCTTCCGGGGATGTTGGCAAACCGGGCGTCGTAGGACGCTATTGTCTCGAGTCCACCCACCTGACACCAATACGAAAGGCGGTCCGCGGAATAGCCCGCTTCCGCCATAATAATCTCGTGGTTCCCCTTGAGCAGAACCAGCTTGGAGGTCCACGGCCAATTGATGAGATAATCAATAACCCCCCTGCTATCGGTACCTCGATCAACGTAGTCGCCCAGCATGATCACTGTGTCCTGTTCCTGCGGCTCAAGATGTTCGAGCAGAGTTTTGAGGGAAGTGAGGCATCCGTGAACGTCTCCAATGGCGAGCTTGCGTTTCAAAATAATTTAACATTTCTAAATAATCTTGAAGGCCAAATCAATAATTTAATAAGGCTCCGCTTCTTCCCACTCCTTGCGGTTTCCTAACATCCTCTGCCAGATGGCCACGAGACTTCTTTTTATCTCGATTCGTCCCCGGGAAGGAGTGACGGCTTCCATCCGGCCATTGTCATCAAAATCCAGATGCCATTGAAACATCGGCAGGAGACGATTTTCGGCAAAATCCCGGGCTTCTCCAAAGCGCACATCGATGAAAACCACCTTCCCTTCTGGACCCTTGCGAGCCACCCAATGATCCCGGGCAAACCAGGTTAGGGCCTCAAACAACTCCTCGCCTTCGAAGGCCTCGGTCAATTCATGATTCTTGGCAAGATAGTCATAACCCGTTGGTCCGTCATCAAAGGGCGACCAATGAGTGACAAAATAGCCTTTGTCAGTTTCGACCAATCCCCGCCACAAAATGGTGTTGAGGGGAGTCGGACTCACCGCCACCAATTCACCTCCCGGAATGGCCTCCGCCACGCGGTCTTCCAGTTGATGGGTGGCCCAAAACTTCATCACAAAGCTAAAAAGGACGTAGATGCTGCTCAGAACCAAGGCGGCCCTCGCCGGTCGAAGCGAAAATTCTTCTTCTTCCGGACGCTCGTTCGGATCCTCTCCGTCACGATGCCAGCGCGACCATTCCCAAGCCTGTACCAGCCCCTTTCCGATCCGGTAAAAAATCGCGACAAGCAAAGGAGCGGTAAACAGAAGATCAATGATGAAGAGATTGTTCCAAGCCACCCGGCGATCGGAAAATGGCTCGTAGATCTGGGTCCCGTAGGTCGTGAAAACATCGATCAGCACGTGTGTACTCCAGACGAAGAAGACAAACCAGCCCGCCCGACGAACGCTCACGCCACGTTTTCGATGCAGCCAAGCCAGAGGACGCGCGAAGAGGAACGATGCCACCAACATCACGAACATGGAATGGGAGATTCCCCGGTGCCATTTCAGTTTACCGACCTCGTCGAGGAACGGGTAGGCGAGGATGTCGAGGTCAGGGAGAGTTCCAAAGAAAAGACCCCACGCCATGCCCCGCCAACCCAGTTTGCGGCCGAGCGCCAACTCCCCAACGACCGCTCCCAGAGCAGCCTGTGTGATGGAATCCATCGGCGTAACCTAATCCCGATTACCCTTTGAGCAACAACATCCTCACACCAACCAAGATCAGGAGAATAGCAAATCCCCGTTGCAGGGCAGCATTGCTCAGGCTGCGCATCAGATCCGCCCCGAACCAAGAAGCCACCGCCGCGCCCGCTGCTGTAACTAAAACGACCCGCCAGTCGATCAGATCAGATTGTATGACGTTATTCATGGTGCCTGACAATCCGGAAACCACAACCACCGCCAAAGAGGTGGCCACCGCGGTTTTCTGGGTCATGCCAAGAGCAAAAACAAAGGCCGGCACCATGATGATCCCTCCCCCCACTCCGCAAAGGGCACCCACCAAACCCGCCGCCGCGCCGACGACCAACCCTGTGATCAGGAATTTTGTCATGGCGCAGACTAGGCCATGAAATGAGCTTTAAAAGCCGCGAACTTTCAATTCGCAAAAACTCCCATGGTCATAGAATTAAGCGATGACGTTGACCTTTTCCACCCTTGAGGAAGCCTCGGTTGCCGTCGTCTAGTTGCAAAGCAAGGAGCACTTTACCGCCCTCAAGGATGAGCACTCCGCGACCTTCTGGGGTCTTGGGGTGATCGTCGAGGTGCGGGTGATTGCCTCGGAGGACCCTGTCGAAGAAGACCCTCTCCCACTCCAAACGTCGCGCTTCGTGGAGGTGATCCTTGATTTTCTTGGGATGGTCGGCGGTTTTCTAGCCATTCTCTTTGCCGGAAGAATAGCGCTGAGGTTCTTCAGGATCTTTGTCCTCGATCCTGTGAGAGTCATCCTTTCCATCGGCTTGGCCGGGCTCTTCCAGATTATCATTGCAATGATCTCACACCAGCTCTTTCGCAACTCGGTCCTCAGAACCAAAGTTGCCCGCAATCTTTGGGACGAATTTCTGATCGTCCTCGCAGTGATTCTAGCGGTGATTAAGTGAGGCACGTGGGTCTTCAATCAACCATGGAACATGGATCGGATCACTTGGCTTGAGCAATTTGGAGAAGGGCGGCCTTTCCGAAACGCCCACCAAGCTTAACAGACTCTTCTTCGGGGTAATGGAGATTGCCTTGGTTGGTTTTCTCATCCCGGGGAATGAAATCATCCGTATCAATCCAAGCCCCGAGGGGATCATCATAGGCGAGCTTCTTCTGGGCCTCGCGAACCCGCTGCCAGGCCCCCTTTCTTTTCTCATCACCGTGGAGACCAAAATCGCTGATTCGTCCAATCACGAAGTGGATTTCCGCGACCCCAAGCTCTTTCTTCAGGCGCTTGATAAGACCCTTGAAGCTTCGCTCATAAGCCACACCGAGATCACGGTTCGCATCGGATTCCCCCTGCATCCAAATCAAGTGAACAGTTTTGAAAGTCCTCGCCTCGCCCGACTTCCTCACTAGATCAACCAACTTCGGAAATTCCTCCCCATTCCCCGACTTAAGCCTCCCATGGAAGGGATGACCTTCCGGCAAGGAATAATCTTCCACCCAAAACCGAATACCTCGGCCCGGCTTGCAGTGATGGACGAGAGTCGCATCCTTTCCAAGCTTTTTGGAAACGACCGCGCTGAATCCCTTTTGCACATTCCCAGTCATATTGGATTGACCCGAAAGGATGAAAAGGTGGCCTGATTGCTCTTCGGCACGTGAAAAAGCGATCAAAGCTACTCCAAGAACCCACCAGCGGAGAAAAGGACTCATGCCTCTTCTACGGGCGAAGTTTCGCCGGCTTTTCCCTTCGGTAGGATCCTCGTTGGCTCAATCGGATGAAACGACCCCAAATCAGTAACCTTGAAATCGATGAAATTCAGATGAATATCCAATGAGCGAATGTCGTTTCACCTAACGTTATGAAAAAGATCCTCTGGTTTCTCTCCGGCCTCGCAGTCGTTCCGCTGTTCACATCTTGTGCGGACTACGGAGTCTACGGGGTCGCTACCCCGGCTCCGATTATCGGTAATCCCGGTTTCGTCGGAGGCGATTTGGTGAATCATGGTGCGGTCGGAGGACTCGCTCCGCTTCAGGTCGGCTTTGTTGCCACCACTTTTGATCGCTGGGCGTGGGATCCCTACTGCCGTCATTACTACGACCGGAGTTGCGGGCGCTATTGGGATTTCCAGGCCCGACGCTACTGCACGGTGGTCCCCCGTCGTTTCCCGACAGCTGTCTACCCGGTGGGATACCGTCGCAGTGCCCGTTTGGCTTGCCCCAGCTATCTCCCGCGGACCCCGGTGGTGGTCAATCAGGGTCCCCGTATCGTAAACAACAACCAGTTCGTGAACATCAAATCCAATCAGAGGCGCGACGCTCCGGTAGTTCACGGGACTTCTTGTGACGCGATTCCCCTCCAGAACCAGAGCCGCTCGAATACCTACAGTCGCGGAGGCTCATCGACCCGGTTCAATACTCCTGCCGCACCGATGCGGAGAACAGTCAGTCCGGTTCCAAGCCGCGGAACCGTCACTCCCTCAAAAGCCGCTCGAAATAGCAACCTGAAGACCATTTCAACCGGATCGCGTGGTTCGTCTTCCTCGATCACCAACGTCAGACAAATCTCGCCCTCCCGATTCAGCAAGACTCCGTCACGCTCGACATCGTCAAAGTATTCCACCTTGAGCCGTCCGTCCGCGAACTCAAGCCACTCCACCGCGCCCTCGACAAGCCGGTCTGCACCAACGATCCGGAAAAGCGCTTACACGCCCTCCCGTTCATCAATCAAGAGCTCTTCCCACACGCGATCTTCCACCTCTTCGCGCAGCTCATCTTACTCAAAGACTTCGTCGCGAAGCACCTCAAGCGTGAGCCGCTCCATGAACAAGGCTCGCCAACGAACGCGCTAGGAACAGGCTCATCAACCGTATCTTGAGAACCCTGGGGAAAAATCTCCGGGGTTCTTTTCATTCCGGGCCGAACAGCCTCGCTCCCCATGAAATCTTCGGTAGACTTCAAATAACCATGATGATCCGAACCATCTTTCTTGTCCTCTTCTTCGTTTCCCAGGCCCACTTCCATCAAGTTCATCTCGCATTCGGTTAAGAGATCAAACAGATCACCCCAGATCAACAGGGCGGCTTTTCTCTGGTAAGTTTGGCCGATGAAGCGGCGCAGCTAGGATTAGAAGCAAAAGCCGAACCACTCTCTTTCGTCGCCCATTTGGACAGTGACTTCAGAATCAAGCACCTGAAAAATTTTCCTAATGGCGTCTACTCCTCAAGCGCAAAAATCTTCAGGTCATCAATGATAGCTTTCTTGGGAACGGCCACTCGGAGCTTCCGCTTGGTGGGATGCGCGATGCCTTCGGAGGTGAACGCCCCCACGTCCTTGCCATTGATCCTCACCGTCATGGTCTGACCTTTGATCGTCACCGACAAATCATGCCACTGGTTGGCCTCAAGCTTGTTCGGGAAAGTCTTGCTCTTGGTCTTCACCATCTTTTTTTGCTCCTCCGTGAGCTTCTTGGCCTGACGGGCTTCCCGAATGTCTTTCCTCATGTTTCCAGTCTTGAGATCATGGATCTGAACATTTCGGGAAGTAATCCGGGTCATGCAGAGATGACCGGCGTGCACTTCCTTGAATTCCAAATCTGCAAAATTGAGTCCCAAGCTATCTTTCGCGGTCGGAAGCTGGAAGCGGAGGGTGACTCTCCCGTTTTTGAATTCGGCAGGATGAACCACTGAGACCGCATGGTCGGCCGAGGGGTGAAAGGTGATGTGCATCGCGCCATCCTTGAGATCGACCTGCTTGTTCCCGTTCGCCCGCTTCTTACTGTTGGAACTCCAGCCCTTGCCAATCTCTTCCTTGGTGTCGTCGCTTTCGCTCCGCTCAAAGTCATCCTCGAAAATCAAGGTCGCCTTTTCATCGGCAAAGGAAAGAAGCGGGCAACAAACAACAGCGAGGAAACTGAGGGACTTTTTCATTGGGCTGGGGAGAGTGCCGTTGACCGTGTGGGCACTTCAAGGCAGAAAGCGTAGGATTGTCCCAGACTCTCCTCATTTTTTGCGTGTTTTTCCCGTCCTGAATGGTTTCCCTCCCGCCCAGGAAGCCATGTCCGAAAAACGCAAGCCCTATCCCTTCGACCAATTCGAACCCAAGTGGCAGTCCCATTGGGCCGAGAACAAGACCTACCGGACTCCGGGGCCGGGCGAGGAAGGCTTTGATCCCGCCAAGCCGAAATACTACATCCTCGACATGTTCCCTTATCCGAGTGGCGCCGGCCTGCACGTCGGCCACCCTGAGGGTTATACCGCGACTGACATCGTGGGCCGCTACAAGCGCATGAATGGCTTCAACGTCCTGCATCCCATGGGCTGGGACGCCTTCGGTCTGCCCGCCGAGCAATACGCCATCAAGACCGGCCAGCACCCGCGCATCACCACCGAGGCCAACATCAACAACTTCCGCCGTCAGCTCCAGGCTCTCGGGTTCGGCTACGATTGGGATCGCGAAGTCAATACCACCGACCCTAACTATGTCCGCTGGACGCAGTGGATTTTCCTCCAGCTTTACAACGCTTACTTCTGTGAAGAGGACCAGAAGGCCAAGCCGATTTCCGAATTGGAAGGGAAAGGCTGGACGCCGGAGCAAATCGATGAAGTCCGCCTGGCCTTCATTCACGAGGCTCCGGTGAACTGGTCGCCCTCCATGGGCACCGTGCTTGCCAACGAGGAAGTCGAGGAATGGAAAGCAAAAGGCGAAACAGTGGAACGTCGTCCTCTTCGTCAGTGGATGCTTCGCATTACGAAATACGCCCAGCGTCTCATCGATGAACTGGAACCCCTCGATTGGCCCGAGTCGATCAAGGCCCTCCAACGCAACTGGATCGGTCGCAGTGAAGGCGCCGAAGTGGTCTTCAATGTCGAAGGTCACGACATCACCGTCTTCACCACGCGACCCGATACCCTCTTCGGAGCGACCTACATGGTCCTCGCTCCCGAGCACCCTTTGGTTTCCCAAATCACCACTGACGAGCAAAAGGAAGCGGTTGAAACCTACGTCGCCGCTTGCGCCAGCAAGTCCGACATGGAGCGTGGCCTCGACAAGGAAAAAACCGGTGTCACGACCGGAGCCTTTGCCATCAACCCGGTAAATGGCGAGAAGATCCCCGTCTGGATCGCGGACTACGTTATGATGGGATACGGCAGCGGAGCCATCATGGCGGTGCCCGCTCACGACGAGCGCGACTTCGAGTTTGCGCAAAAGTTCGAGCTGCCGATCATTCAGGTCGTTCAGCCCAATGGTGATCAGGATTGGCAAGGCTACACCGATCCCGGCACCGCGGTGCACTCCGGTTTCCTCGACGGTCTCAAGACCCGCGACGCCAAGAAAAAGATCATCGCCTGGCTCGAGGAAAACGGCAAAGGCACGCGCAAGATTCAGTTCAAACTCCGCGACTGGCTCTTCTCACGCCAGCGATACTGGGGGGAGCCCTTCCCCTTGCTTTGGGACAAGGAAACCGGACGTCACGCCGCTCTGCCCGATTCCGAGCTCCCCTTACTCCAGCCGGAGATGGAGGACTTTAAACCCACCGGCGACCCACGTGGTCCTCTCTTGAACGCGACCGACTGGATCAACTACTCGGAGCAATACACCCGCGAAACCAACACCATGCCGCAATGGGCCGGCTCGTGCTGGTATTACTTGCGTTATTGTGATCCGGGGAATGCCGAACATTTTATCTCGCCTGACGCCGAGGGCTACTGGGGCAACGACGACGCCTTCGTCGACTTCTACGTCGGAGGCAAGGAGCACGCCGTCCTGCACCTTCTCTACTCTCGCTTCTGGCACAAGGTTCTCAATGACCTTGGCCACTTGAAATCCAACGAGCCCTTCAAGCGCTACTTTGCGCCTGGTCTTATCATGGGCGAAGACGGGCAGAAGATGTCAAAGTCACTTGGAAATGTCGTCAATCCGGACGACGTCGTGGACAGCTATGGAGCCGACTCCTTACGTCTCTACGAAATGTTCATGGGCCCCTTGGATCAGGACAAGCCATGGTCGATGAAAGGTGTCGAAGGGGTTCATCGATTCCTCGCCAAAGTCTGGCGGGTTGCAATGACTGAGGGGAGCGAAGGCGTCTCGCCTTCGGACAAAATCACAACCGACAAAGTCTTAAACTACGACGACCTCGCCAAGACCACCCACCAGACCATCAAGAAGGTTCAGGAAGCGATCGAGTCGCTCCGTTTCAACACCGCGATTTCCTCGATGATGGAATGCACCAACGCCTACACCGCCGCCACCGAAGTCCCGCGGGACCTCTTCCTCATTTTCCTCAAGCTGCTCAATCCCTTTGCTCCTCATCTCACCGAAGAGATCAACTCGGCTCTGGGTGAGAGTGAGCTGCTCAGCGAACAAAGCTGGCCCGAACTCAACGAATCCCTTCTCGTGGAATCCGAGATCCAGCTCATCGTGCAGGTCAACGGCAAGCTCCGCGCCCGCATTATGGTCCCGGCCGATATCTCCAAGGAGGACGCCGAAGCCAAAGCCCTCGCCGAGGAAAACGTGCAGGGCTTCGTGGAAGGCAAAACCGTCCGCAAGATCATCGTGGTCCCAGGAAAACTGGTGAATATCGTGGCCAACTAAGGTTGCAGTTTGATCTTCGGGCCGCGGCGAAGACCTCCGGTATCCTTGCCCCCGAACATTTTCGTCTCTTTCGCAGCTTTCGTGGTTGTTCCAGAAAGGGCATTCTCGCGCATCATGCAATCCAACTCACCCAAAAGCTGAATTCCCATCGCTCTCCGCCAAATAAATTCCAGCAAAAAACCTTCCGCTCGGCACGTAGACTTACCCGGAAGCCAACCGGTTCTTCAAGAGCTTCTCCTTGAAAAACCTCAAACTGGCCGTCCGTTAGGGCCAATACCCAAAGAGCCCCCGATCAAAGGATCAAACCCAATATGATGAAACGTCGCGACATTTTGAAAACTGCTGGCTGCACTCTCTTCCTGCCAGCGCTGGAAAGTTTCGGGCAGAATCGACCCGCCGAATCCGAGGCCGAAGTGAAACGGCTTTTCTGTGTCAGCATGGGCTACGGCTTCTTCACCGATGTCCTCCCGCAAAGCGATGGCGCAAAATACACCTTCAGCGACCACATGGAGCCGCTGAAAAAACACCGCGACCATTTCACCCTCTACTCGAAGATGAAGTTCGGAGGGAACCATGCTCATGACCACCGCTGCTTTGTCGGCAACACCACCACGAATCCGGACTCGCTGGATCAGATCGTGGCAGAACACGTGGGTGATCAAACCCGAGTGCGTAATGTCGTCACCTTCATGGGCCACGCCCACCACCACATTGTCGCCTCGTGGAGAGACCGACTGCCCGTGATGCCGATTCAATCGACCAGAGTTCTCTTCGAAACCCTCTTCGCCAAAACCGACCGAAAGACCGAGGAACGCTTGCTCGCTCACAAAAAGAGTGTCCTCGACAGCTCACTCGAAGAGGCAAAGACCCTGATGAAAAAAGTCTCCGGCCGGGACAAGCAACGGCTTGAAGAATATTTCGCGGCCCTGCGCGAGTCGGAGCAGGAACTCAACAAGTCGATCGAGTGGCTCAGCCGGCCCCGGCAGGATGTTGAATTCCCAGTTGCCCCCTCATTTACGAACGAATTCCTCGCGACCGATGTCGACAAAAAGCGTTTCCTCGCAAACCCACGTCAGATTCAACGCGGGATCGCCTTCGACATGATCTACAAGGCCTTCAAATTCGACGTCACCCGGGTGGTCAACTTCTACATGGTGGGTCTCGACAATGATCATCACCTCACCACCCACAACGTTCCCAAGTCGGAGGACGCCCGCACCAGTCTGACGAAGTACGATTCTTCCTTCTTCTCCCTAATGTCGAACTTCTACGACAAGCTCTCTGGCACCAAAACCGAATCAGGCAAAACGCTCATGGATGAAACCATCACCGTCTCCACCGGAAACAACAGTGTGAGCCAGAGAATGGGACCGCACAACGGCAACGAAATTCCAGTCTTCGTGGCCGGCGGGAATCTGCCCAATCACGGCGGCCATGTCATTCGCAAAGGCGAGACGACCTGTGACATCTATCTCTCGATCCTCAAGAAGTTCGGCATCGAACGGGAACGGTTCGGCAACAGCCGGAAGCAGCTCGAGTTGTAAGACAATGTTGATTGACCGATTCCCCAAAGCGGCCGCTCTCATTTTGTTGCTGGCCGGGTTGCTTGCCTCGGACTGTTTTGCAGATCCAAAGGCGAAGGCCCAGGAGTTCTTCAACACCTATTGCATCTCCTGCCACGGAGAGAAAAAGAGCAAGGGAAGCCTCCGCCTCGACCGATTTGACCTGAAGCAATGGGGTAACCCGGATCTGCTCGATAATCTCCACGAAGCGATCGAATCGGGCGACATGCCGCCCGAAGATGCTAAGCGACTTCCCAAACCAGAGCAGTCCAAAGCACTGCAAAAATTGTTGGGTAGCCAACTACTTGCCCTGGCAGAAAAACAGAAACCGGGAATGCTGAAGCGGCTGAGCCGGGTCGAGTATCAGAACACCGTCAACGATGTCTTCGACTCCGACTTCGTGCTACTCGATCAACTGCCGATGGACAACATTGATGGCGGCTTCGATAACAATGCCGACAATCTCCACCTGTCGCTGGTTGATATGGAGTCCTACTTCCAGGTCGCCAACCGGGTTGCTGAGAGCGTCGTGAGCGACAAACCGGCGCCCCGCGAAGTCATCTACTCCACCAAGAACACCGACATCGATACCCACAGCCACAAGGACGACACCAAGGGCTTTGCCCCGTCGCTGGACCTCCCGTCACGACCTCTCGTTTTCGCGGCTCAGTCGATCCAGATCAAAATTAACCCATCCGTCAAAGCGACTGGAGTTTATCGAATCGTTCCTGAGGGTTTCTATATCAACGCAAAGTTCGTCCCCGGAAATCGCGGAAAAGAACGACTTCCTGCCGTCACTGAAGTTGCCGAAATGAATGCCGACGAGGCCTCCCAAACCGAACACTCGATGAGCTACTTCCTTCGGAAAAACTCCGGAGTGGGACAAAGCATCGTGAATGCTGTTCCCAAAAACGCCGCCTGGCAGGAATTTGATCCCCGCAAAGGATTCACCACCGAACTCTCGCCTACCGATACCATTGTTCTCCGATGCAATTCGGTCAATGGAGGGGGATCCCAGCGGATGTTCTGTATCGAAACCGCAAACGTCTCCGGGCCCATTTACGAGTCGTGGCCACCCAAGACTCCGTTTTATCAAACCTACTGCAAAGACCTCGACGCTTCGGCGGATATGGAAGCCTACCAGTCCGTTTTGAAGAAGCTTGCCGAGAAATTGTTTCGCCGCCCCGTCACCGATGCCGAGATAGAGCCATTTTATCAGCACGCGAAAAATGAATTCGCAAAGGGGCGAAGCATCTACTCCGGTCTCCAAGCCGCTATCCGCGGAATGCTTTGTTCTCCGAAGTTTCTTTTTAAGAAGGAAGGCGCATCGGGCGCTCTCGATGATCACGCCATCGCGGCCCGGATGTCCTTCTTCCTGTGGAATTCCTTACCCGACGAAACTCTCTTCGAACTAGCCGGACAAGGAAAGTTGAAGGACCCGAAAATCCGACGCGAACAAGCTCTCCGCATGTTGCAAGACAGCAAAGCAGACCGCTTCATCAATGACTTCGTCTATCAATGGCTTGATCTCGAAAAGCTCAAGATCATCGAGCCCGACCTCAATATCTTTCGGGTCGAGGAATTCGACCTGGTCCGCAATCAGATCAGGCAAGAGCCAGTGGAGTTTTTCAGAGAAGTCCTCTCAAGTAATCTGAGCCTCACCAATTTCATCGACTCCGACTTCGTGATGATCACCCCGGAGCTCAATTACATCTATCGTATCAAAGGACACCCGGTCGCCAAAGTCGGCAAGAGACCCGGAGCCAGCAAGATTTCCCCCAAAGACTACCGGCCCAAACAGATCAACTCCAAGTTCGTCAAAGTGAAGCTCGACAAAAACAGCTATCGCGGAGGTCTCCTGACTCAGGCCGGTTTCATGCTGATGACGACCAACAACGGAGAATACACCAACCCGTTTTATCGCGGCGCCTGGGTCTTGAAGAGTTTTTACGGAGATCATCTTGAGACCCCAGCTGACCTCGAAATCTCAGCTCTCAGCCCGCCGACCAAAACGCTGACTATCAAGGAAACGATCGACGCCCATCGGGAGGAGGTCAGTTGCAACATCTGTCACAAGAAGATGGATCCCCTAGGCATCGCGCTGGAGAACTTTGACGTCATGGGGCGCTGGCGGAACCAATACACCGACGTAAGCAATTACACCTCGACAAAGAAGAAAACCGAACGCTTCCCCGTCGACACCCGAACCGTTCACATGGACGGCCGCGCCTTTGAAGGACCCCAAGGTCTGAAGAAAATCCTCATGGAAGACAAAGACCGCTTCTCCCGAACCTTCATCGAGAACATGTTGTCCTACGCCATGGCCCGGGAGCTCACTTTCCTCGACCGCGATAAGATCGACCAACTTTACAAGCGGTCCGCTGAGAAAGACTTCCGCCTCCGCGACATCCTCCTAGAGATCTTGTCATCTGACGAGTTCACCCGGCGATAGACTGAGCGAGTATCCAGGGCATGAGCTCCGTCCCGACCGGTTCGATGAACCTGACCATTCTTGAAGGATATGATCATGCCGTGATGGCCCTTCCCGGGATGGAATCCGAGAACCGAAGTTTTCCCGAACTCACTCTTCGTGAGGAAGAATCCTTCTTCATGGAAGACAACCGGGACAACCCGAAAGACTCCTGGACGTTCGGGATCGTTCCTCGTGACAACTTCGTTGGCGAAGCATGTCGGGGGTTGATTTGGTTAAAAAACCCTTGGCATCAGGGAGGGCTCTGTCACGGTCCACGAAATGTATAAGAGCCGAATTTTGATTGTGGGCACGAGGACATGGGAGCTAACCAGCATCCACCTCAAATACTTTGTCAAGGCAGGCGCAAACATCGTGGGATTCTTGGAATCGCCGACCGATACGATCACTTCGACCACCTCTGGAGGAAGCAAGAACAAGCCCATTCACGAGGTGGCGGAAGAGCTCAATCTTCCCATCATCCAATCAGGCAAACCCAAGGACCCCAAGGTCCAGGAGTGGATCAGAAATCTTGAACCCGAAATCATCGTGGTGATCGGTTACCAGTTCTTTTTGCCAAAGGATTTTCTGGAAATTGCTCCCATGGGAGTCGTCAACTTTCACACCTCACTCCTTCCTAGACATTGCGGAAGACATCCGGGTTTTTGGACGATTTGGTATGGTGATGAATTCTCAGGAATGACCATCCACCAAATGGATGACGGCCTGGACACTGGAAAGGTCCTCATGCGAAATTTAGTTCCCGTGGAAAACGGGGACACGGTCGATACCCTTTACAAAAGAATTTGGGACGCTGACGAAGTTTTGGTGAATGAATTTCTGGAGGTGGTTGAGCGCGGCAGTTTTGAAGAGCCGGAGGATTCCTACGAATACACCTACAACTATGTTCCGTCAGAGAAAGACTTCCAACTCGACTTCCGGTATGATGCTCAGGTTAATGCCAACCGATGCTCCCTGAAGGCAGATACCTTCTTTTTCATGTTTGAGGGCCAGAAGGTTTATCCGGTGAGATATCGAGTCATCGATGAGCCCGTAAATTCACGAAACTTCAAAATGGATGTTTGCTACAGATATCACGATTCCGTGGTTCTCGTCTCGCCTAATAAGTGGTTCGCCGTCGACGAAGTGAAGATCGATGGAGAAACTCATACCGGTGCCGATTGGGCCACCGGAGTCAAGGTGATTGGAGGCTGACCATCACAGCAGGAAAGCGGATCAGCTCAGGCCAGCGGAACCGGGCAGATCCTGAAGATTTCAGGGCTATCACATTATAGCGATAGGGTGGCTTTTCGTTTTGGGAGTGTTGAACTGATTCATTTCTCTATCACACAGCCAGTAGGAAAATGGCGTGGTCATTGTAATGGAGCAAATGACCTTCAGAAGATGAATTTATCCCGTGAAAAACGCTTTTCCTCGATTCAGGGAAATCCTCAAAACCGACACTCCGAAGAAACAGAAGACCACAACCGAGAGCCCTGGTGGTAGAAAGCTATCGCAAGATAGGTATCGCTCACGATGAAGAGGAAACGCTAAAGCACCACCCGTTTTCCTTCATCAAGACTCCTGCGCCCTGCCTCCAAAATGGCGGTGGTTGTGCGGGTATCTTCGATCAAGGCGAGATGATCTCGCTTCCCGAGGATGAAGTCGGCAATGCTCTGATAGCCATAGGAAGACTGACCGGCGAAGCGGCCTTGATCATCGGGTGTAGTTCGAAAAAAGAGCGGATTGGGGGATTGGTAGCCGGAATCGTCGGTCGCCAGGTCATACCCGCGATGGGCCTGATCTACGCGGACTTCACCCTCGTGGTGCAAGGCAAAGAAGCGCTGTTGGGAATGGACCTCGGCTTTCGCAGCCATCCAGGCCGCGGTGTAAACCGCAGTAGCGTGGGTGCCTGAGTTGTTTTCCCAGTCAACCATCAAGGTGATGCTGTCCTCGGCCGGTAGCCCGAAACCTTCAGCGACCCCGTTAGAGGACGAAGCCATCACTGAAACCGGCCAGCCCAAACCCTCCATGGTCCAACAGTGGAAATCGATGTGATGCGTGTTGAGATAGTAGGAGATGTCCGAAGACTTCCCGGCCCACGCCCGAAAGGAGTCCATCTGAGACTTGGGTTGCGACATGTAGCTGGTGAAGTACGAGAGATCTCCTAGGTTTCTCAAACGAGTGCGGGCGTCCGCGTAGACAGGGTCCCATCGTTTATGAACTTCCACCGCGATAGTGACCTCCTGTTCGCGCGCCACGTCAATCAAAGCATCGTGCTCAGCTTTCGTTTTGACAATGGGCTTAGCCACGAGGACATGGAGGCCCCGTCTAGCAGCAGCTTCGGCCATTTCGAAGTGAAGATCGTCTGGGGTGAAGATGATCACACAATCGCCGAAATGCAGAGATTCGAGTGCCTGCAACCAAGCTTTGGGATTGGAGGTATTGTCGGGCGGATAGCTGATGAAGGAACAGTCGAGCCCGTAGATTTTTGCGATCATTTCGTCGAAATACGACCGAACGAGAGGAAATTTCTCCCCGTGGTTTCCGGCAAGAATGATCTCTGAAACATGGCCTTTTTCCCGGAGATCAAACAGGGTGAGTGCGACGATCCCAAGTGACTTGTCGGACATTGAAGACGAACCGTGGACCAGCCCGGTTACGTATTCGCCGGTGCCAATGACGAGAACACGGGGCGCAGCCATGAATCGGGAAAGTGATTAGCTTTGCCAGCCATCGGAAACGAGAATGTTGGCGATCTCGTTGGCCGCTTCAGAGAGGGTCGTGTCCTTCTTCTTGAGGAGATAGATCTTCCGGGCCGGGGCGGGCTTCTGGAAAGACCGCACCACCACTTGTTCGGGAAGGGTGTTACGGACAGCCAGCTTGGGCACGACCGCCATACCCAGATTGGCTGCCACCATGGAAAGGGCGGTTTCGAGCTGGTCGCATTGCAGGCGTTGGCTGACCTGGGTCAGCCGGCAGGCCTCCAACACCTGGTCCCGCAGGCAATGGCCATCGGTGAGGTGAATCAGTTGGTCGGCGTCGAGCTCGGAGGGCGCCGGGTCTTTTTTCCGATGAGCCCATTCATGACGTCGGGGCAGGGCCAACATAAGAGGCTCTTCGAAAAGAAGGCGGGTGCTCAGACCGTGGTTTTCGCGATCCTCCTTGGTGACATCGCTGAGAATGGCGAGCTCAATCTCTCCATTCGTAATTTGTTGGATCAGGTGGGGAGTCCGGTTTTCGATGACCACTGTTTTCACTCCCGGCAAGCGACTGCGGAATTCCCCGAGGAGAAGCGGGAGGAGGTAGGGGGCAATGGTCGGAATCATCCCGAAGGACACCTCGGTCTGGCGGATGTCGCTACGTTTGTCGAAGCTTTCACGGAGACGAGCCTCTTCTGCGAGAATACGGTCCGTGTGGGCAAGAAGCATGCGCCCGGCATCGGTGGGCTCGACACCACGACGGCCACGGGTGAGCAATTGTTCGCCTAGACGCTTTTCCAGTTCATGGATGGCAAGGCTCATCGCGGGCTGGCTCACTTTGCAGCGTTTGGCCGCAGCACTCATCGTCCCGCACTGCACCGTCTCGGCAAAGTAGCGCAGTTGCTTGAAGTCGAGGAATTCACCCGCCATGACGACCAGGGTATACCAAACTTCTAACAATTAGCCACGATAATATCAGGGAATCGTTGCAACAGCTTCTACCACGCAAAGACCACCGGGGCCGCCACGATCGTAGGCCTTTTGGCACCGTTGTTTTCGCTCTCTTCGATCGCGGTCACAAAGCCGTTTTCAAACTCCACCAGGACTTTTGAGACTTCCTCATTGGTGGTGTGGGTCAGCTGACGGAAAAAAGCTCCGGTGAGAGGGTCACGCACCATGGCGTAGTGGTTCTGCTCTTCGTATTCGATCATTTCCCAGACTTGCGTCTGGCCCTTGGCATTGCGACGGACCTTGGTCTTGGTAGGCTTAGGATAGATTTGAGCCACTTCGTCAGGGGTCATGCCTAGTGCCACCTCCTTGTTTTCAATCAAATCCCGGACCAAGAGCTGCCGGGTGTAGACCTGCTTAAGCTTTTCAACGAATTTCGGATCCTTGGCAGAAAAGGCCTTGGGCGTAACCCAACCGGAAACACCCACGTTATCTTCGCGCTTTCCGCGCACGAAGTAGGCCCGGTCGGTGAAGTAAATGAGCTCAACGCCCGTTCCGGTCTTGAGAATGCCGCGATTGCGCCCGCCCTTGTTGGTGGCGTAGACGATCCCAGGCTTCTCCACCTTGAGTTTGATGCCATCGGGCGAGAATTCCTCAACGTAAACCACATTTTCCTCCAGCTTGTCCGGCAAGGCAGAAACAAAAGGAGCAAAGGCCAGGAGGAGACAAAGGATCGATTTCATCACTCTAAAAGCTTATCTTAAGTTTTGGGTTTGTCGACCCCGGTATGACGGATCGCTTCCGCCTTTTATTCAGACTTTGTTTGCGGGCAATCCTGCGCCAAATTGGGTGCATGAACGAGACACTCTCGAGCAAGCTGTTTGCCAGGGCCAAAACAATGATTCCGGGCGGAGTCAATTCTCCGGTGAGGGCCTTCCGCAATGTCGATGGTGACCCCTTCTTCGTGCAACGTGCCAAGGGGTCACGGATCGAGGATGTCGATGGGAAGAGCTACATCGACTACATCGGCTCATGGGGCCCCAACATTCTCGGGCACGCGCCCAATCCCATCATTGGGGCGATCCACCAGGCCGCCAAGGACGGGATTTCCTACGGCATTCCCAATCCGCACGAGGTCAGAATGGCACAGCGCATCACCGAATGGGTGCCATCAGTTGAAAAAGTCCGTATGGTCAACTCCGGCACCGAGGCCACAATGTCGGCAATCCGCCTCGCCCGCGGATTCACCGGACGCGACAAGATCGTGAAGTTCGAAGGTTGCTATCACGGACACGCTGACTCACTGCTGGTGGCCGCCGGATCCGGTGCCCTGACCTTCGGGGAGCCGGATTCGGCCGGGGTGCCAGCCTCGTTCGCCCGCGAAACCATCACCTTGCCCTATAACAACTTCGAACGTCTCGAGGAGATCTTCGCGGAATTCGGAGAGCAAATCGCAGCTGTCATTATCGAATCCTACCCGGCAAATGCCGGCCTCGTTTTTCCACGCGAAGGATACCTTACCAAGCTTCGCGAAATCACTCGGGCCAATGGCGCGCTCGTGATCTTCGACGAAGTGATGACCGGATTCCGATTGGCCAAAGGCGGAGTGCAGGAGCTTGAAAAGTTCGACCCTGACCTCACCGCAATGGGCAAAGTCATCGGCGGCGGGCTGCCAGTCGGAGCGTTCGGCGGACGGGCCGAAATCATGGACCAGCTCGCGCCCGACGGACCGGTTTACCAAGCCGGGACCCTCAGCGGAAATCCGCTCGCAATGGTAGCGGGTCTCACCCAACTCGACGAACTTGCCCAAGCCGGTTCCTACCAATACCTCGCGCAAGTGGGAGCGCAGATGGCCGACGGCCTTCGTAAAATCTTCACTGAAAAAGGGATGGCCCACCACGTCAATCAAGTGGGCTCAATGTTCTGCCTATACTTCATCGATGAGGAAATCGTGAACGTTGACACCGTGCAGAAACAGGACTTTGAAATCTTCAAGAAGCTCTTCTGGGGATGCCTTGAAGCCGGGGTCTACCTCGCACCCAGCCCGTATGAAACCGGCTTCATTTCCACCGCCCACACCCGGGAGGACATTGATGATACTCTAAATGTGATCGAATCAGTGGTTGCGAAGTGGTAACGGATTTCCCGCCGGCTAATTCACCCGCGCCTCCGGATACTTCGCAAGAATAGCTCGAAGCGCTTTCAATGCCTCCGGTTGCTGCTTGGCAAGGTTCTCTTTCTCAAGCGGATCGCTTTGGTAGTCATACAATTCGACAACCGCCGTTTCAGGCGCAGCCCCAGGAACCTTCCACTCCACGAGTCGGTAACGCTCGGTTCGGATAGCCCGTCCGATCCGCTTTCCTTTTTTGTAGCAAAGGTAGACGTGATCACTGACGCGGGCGTTCGGGTCTTTGGCCACAGGCAGGTGGCTTTCCCCGTCGAGAGGCTGGGGGACTTTCGGATCGGGCAACCCCGCCAAGGCCGCAAGCGTCGGGAAAAGATCCACCGTTTCGATCGGCTGCCTTGTCGAGCTCCCCGCCGCCGTGATTCCAGGAGCCCGAATGATGATTGGAATGCGCGAGGCTTGTTCGTAGTTGGTGTGCTTTGTCCAAAAGCCGTGATCGCCGAGATGGAAGCCGTGATCCCCCCACAGCACGACGATTGTGTTTGGGTCTAGCCCCAGTTTTGAAAGTTCCCTCACCACTTTGCCAACCTGGGCATCCATATAGGTTGTGCTGGCGTAATACCCGTGGATGAGCTTTCTGGTCAGATCCCAATCCTTGAACAGACCGCTCTCAGGAACGGGTTTGTAATTTTTGATCTCACCTCCTTTCTTCAAGGCATACTCCGGGGCACCTATGGGATATTTTTCGTAACTTGGCATTGGGAGCTTGGCGGGATCGTGAAGGTCCCAGTATTTTTTAGGAGCTGAAAACGGGAGGTGGGGGCGCGCAAAACCACAGGCAATAAAGAAGGGCTGATTAGGGTTTTTGGCGGCTTTTTGGAGACGACGGATCGTTTCGGCCGCCACCCGGCCATCGGCGTATGCTTCGTCTTTCACTTCTGGTGCCTCCCAGGCCGCACCACGAGGAAAGGAATGAATCGGGCGCTTCCCATAAGCATTTTGAAACATCGCTTCTTCACGCGTCAGTTCCTCGGCTTTGCTTACCGGGAGAATGTATTCGATCACCTTGTCCTTGAAGTGCGGAATACTCCACGACTGGGAATCGCCGGTGTTGCCATGACCAAAGTGGTAGACCTTTCCGAGCGACTCGGTGGTGTAGCCATGACGGTGGAAATACTGCGGCAGGGTAACGGCCTTGGGATACGGTTTTCGGAAGGACTTCCCAAAGGAGTAGATCCCCGAGGTCGTAGAGCGGGTGCCCAGCATGAGATTGAATCGCGAGGGCGCACAAACCGCCTGGTTGCTGTAGGCACAATCAAAACGAAGACCGCTCTTGGCCAAAGCATCGATATTCGGAGTGATCGCAGCCGGGTCGCCGTAACAACCGAGAGCGGGTTTGAGGTCGTCGACCAAGATCAGAAGAACGTTGGGTTTAGCCGCAGAGAGCCCCGAACACCAAAGTCCGCCAGCAAAGGCAAAAAGGAAAGAAAATCGCATGAGGCATGACGATAACGTAAATCAGGGTCGGCGGGTATCGAAAACGACTTTCGAATCGACCTCGAAATTCTGGAAGACGATTGGCTCGAATCTTTGATTACCGTGGGTCATTAATTCCCATCTAAGGCCTCTCTCAAAGAGAGTTAATGTTCTTAGCACCTTCTTGTTTGCTTCGGTCAATCTCGGCACGCCCGATGCCGTGGCCTTCCCGAAAGTCCTTTTTCCCACGATCTTTCTGCGTCGATGAGGTCAGATCAGTGTTAGACCGCAAGACTTACCGTCCTGTTGACGTTGAGTGAGGTTAAGTCACCATTATTTATGAAAGGATTTGCCGCGCTGACCATTTTTGTCGCTCCGCTCTTGACCGCCGCCATCGATTTTAATCGCGATGTGCGGCCTATTCTCTCGGATACCTGTTTCAAATGTCATGGTCCTGGTGAGAACAAAGGCGATTTGCGCCTCGACCTCCGCGAGGATGCCCTTGATGCCGGGGTGCTCTCGCCTGGCGAAGTCGACAAGAGCGAGGTGGTGGCTAGGCTCGTTAGCACCGATCCGGACGACATCATGCCGCCTCCCGAGGCCAACAAGGTACTCACCCCGGAGCAAATCGAAACCCTTAAAACCTGGATCGCCGAGGGGGCGAAATATGATGAACACTGGTCCTTTGTCCCTCCCCAGAGTGACCCGGAAGTCAAATCGCCCGACCATTTCATTGATCAGGCCATCGCCAGGGCGGGCCTGACACCAATGCCGGAAGCAGATCGCCGCACTCAGATCCGCCGGGTCACTCTGGATCTGACCGGACTGCCTCCCACGCCCGCCGAAGTCGACGCCTTCCTCGCCGACAAATCACCCGACGCCTATGGCAAACTAGTGGATCGTTTGCTGGCCTCACCCGCTTACGGGGAACGCATGGCCCTAGCTTGGATGGACGCCGCACGATATGGAGATTCCAGCGTGATGCATGCCGACGGCCCACGCGATATGTGGCCTTGGCGCGATTGGGTAATCAAAGCCTACAACGACAACATGCCATTCGACCAGTTCACGGTGGAACAAGTGGCGGGTGACCTTCTGCCCAATGCCACGGTCTCACAGAAGGTGGCCTCCGGCTTCAACCGAAATCACGCCACCAGCGATGAAGGAGGCGCCTTCGCCGAAGAACTCCGCGTCGAGTATGTCGCAGACCGTGTCCAAACCACCGCCAACGTTTGGATGGGTCTCACGATGGAGTGCGCGCAGTGTCACGACCACAAGTACGACCCCATCTCGATGAAGGAGTACTACCAGTTCTTTGCCTTCTTCAACAACACCACCGACCCTGGTATGCAAACCCGTCGCGGAAACCAGGCCCCGGTCGTCGAGGTGCCCGATGAAGCACGTGTGAAACAACTGGCCGAACTTCACAAAGCCATCGAAGCTGCCAAAAAGAAGGCGGAAACCCACCGCGCTGGAGTCTCCAAAAGTCCGGCCTACCTTGCCTGGCTGAAAAAGGAATCCGACAAGGCCCGCAAGGCTCCGGCCGACAAACAACCGGACGGTCTCATCCATTGGTTCCCGATGGCCGCTGGCGAGAAGGAATTCCGCGAAGGCGTCGCCGGTGGCGTGGTCACCAAAGAGAAGGGGAAGTTTGAAGCGTCGAAGCGCGATGGCGAGCAGGCCCTCAAGCTCAATGGCGGGACACGCTACAAGGTCGCCACGGATCCGAAACTCGAATTCAACCGTCCCTTCACCCTTGCTGGGTGGATCAAACCGGCCGGAAAGGCCAATGGAGCCATCCTTTCCAAAATGGACGACAAAGCGTCATACCGCGGATTTGACCTCTGGATGGAAGGCGGAAAAATCGGAACTCACATCATCAACCAATGGCAGTCGAATGCCCTCAAGGTGGTCACTAAAACCGAACTCAAACCCAACGCCTGGCAGCACATCGTCCTCACTTACGATGGGAAGAACAAAGCGGCCGGAGTTACAATTTACATCAACGGCAAAGCCGTCCCACATCAGATTCAGTCTGACACCCTGAGCGCAACCATCGCGACTTCCCAGCCTCTTCGCATCGGCGGACGTTCCACCAGCTCGGACTGGAAAGGTGAAGTTGATGACTTGCGCATCTACGGCCGCGCGCTCGCTCACGGTGAGGTCGCCGCCGTCGCCGGGGGAGATCCGTTGAAGGCCATCCTAGCTCGTTCTAATAAAGAGCGTAGCAAAGCCGACCAAGACGTTTTGGTGACCCGTTTCCTCGGAACCGGCGACAAGACCTACAAACAACTCCTCGCAGAACAGGACAAGTTGTCCAAACAAACAGCCGCCCTTCAGAAGAAGCCGGTGACCTCCATGATCATGCAGGACAATCCGCCCAACAAGATGCGCAAGACATACATCCTCGACCGTGGCGCTTACGATTCTCCCAAAAAAGACGAAGTCATTCAGCCCGGTGTCCCCGCGGCTCTGCCACCTATGCCTAAAGATGCTCCTCGTAATCGCCTTGGGCTCGCCCAGTGGTTGGTCGACCCCAGCCACCCGCTCACCGCGCGCGTTGCTGTCAATCGTTACTGGATGATGCTCTTCGGAGAAGGACTCGTTCGAACTGTCGGAGACTTCGGTGCTCAAGGCATGACGCCGTCCCATCCCGAGCTCCTCGATTGGTTGGCCCAAGACTTCATCAAGAGTGGTTGGAATGTAAAGCAAATGATCAAACAACTGGTCATGACCAACACCTACCGTCGTAGCTCCCAGGTTGAATCCCTGCACCGCGAAAAGGATGCCGAAAACAAGCTCCTGGCCCGCGCGCCGCGCTTCCGCTTGCAGGGTGAGTTCATCCGCGATCACGCCCTTGCAGTCAGCGGCTTGCTCAATGCCCAAGTGGGTGGCGCCGGCGTGAAACCCTACCAGCCGGCCAACATCTGGAACGAAGTGAGCCTCAACGGCGGCCTGCGATATAGACAGGACAACGGAGAAAAACTCTACCGGCGTTCGATGTACACCTACTGGAAACGCAGCTCGCCGATGCCCAACATGCTCATCTTCGATGCCCCGAGCCGCGAGAAATGCGTCATTCAACGCCAGCGCACCAACACCCCGCTGCAAGCCCTAGTGACCTTAAATGATCCGCAATTCCTGGAAGCAGCCCGCGCGCTCGCCCAGCGCCTCCTCAAGTCGGATCGCGCGGGAATAAAAGCTCGCCTCGACCTCTGTTACCAACTAACGGTTTCCCGCCCGGCCGAGCCACGCGAAGTTGAAATCCTCACTGGTCTTTTCGAAAAGAATCTCGCGATGTTCAAAGCTAAGCCCGAGGAAGCGAAACAATTCCTCGCGGCCGGTGAATCACACCGCGATGAGACCATTGAGCCGGCCGAGCACGCCGCTTGGATGGTGATCACCCAAACCATTTTGAATCTCGATGAATCCCTGACCCGCAACTAAAGCCACTTCAGAATCATGGACCCTTTTTCCTACCAAGCCCTCGTCGAAAATCGCCGCAGCTTTCTCCTCAAAACCGGAGGCGGCCTCGGCGCAACCGCGCTCAACACCCTTCTCAATCCCGGCCTCATTGGTTCCGCAATGGGCGACGAGCTGAAAACCTACGGTGGCCTTCCAGACCTTCCCCACTTCCCGGGCAAAGCCAAGCGGATCATCTACCTCTTCATGTCGGGTGGTCCCAGCCATATTGACCTCTTTGACTATAAGCCGGCTCACCGGAAACTCCACGGCACCGAGTTACCTGACTCCGTTCGCCAAGGACAACGCCTCACCGGAATGTCGAGCGGGCAAAAGTCTTTTCCGTGCGTCGCCCCGATGTTCGAGTTTGCGAAATACGGCCAACATCAGACTTGGGTCAACAAAGACCTCCTTCCCCACACCGCCGGGATCGTCGATAAGATCACCATTATCAAGTCACTTCACACTGAAGCGGTGAACCACGACCCCGCCATCACCTACATCAACACCGGCGCTCAGCAACAAGGCAAACCCTCGATGGGAGCTTGGCTGAGCTACGGCCTAGGAACGATGAATCAGAACATGCCAGGCTACATCGTGATGATTTCGCGTGGTCGCGGCCAGCTGCAAGCCCTCTACGACCGTCTCTGGGGAAGTGGCTTTTTGCCGTCTAAACATCAGGGCGTAAAACTCCGTAGCGCCGGTGAACCCGTTCTCTACCTCAAGAACCCAAAGGGATTTGACCGCGCGGCCCGCCGTGGCCAGCTCGACAGTCTCAAAGAACTCAATGAGCTGAATTACGATCGCTTTGCCGACCCCGAGATTCAGGCACGCATTTCCCAATACGAAATGGCCTACCGTATGCAGGCCGAGGTCCCCGGACTCATGGATATCGCGGGCGAGCCGGACCACATCAAAAAATCCTACGGCCCGCAGCTCGACAAACCGGGCAGCTTTGCACGCAACTGCCTTCTCGCCCGCCGCATGGCTGAGAAAGGAGTGCGCTACATCCAGCTCTTCCACCGGGGTTGGGACCAACACGGTTCGCTACCTTCGAAGATTCGCCAGCAATGCGAAGACATCGACCAACCAGCCGCCGCCCTCATCAACGACCTTGATCAACGCGGGATGTTGGAAGATACCCTCGTCGTCTTCGGCGGGGAGTTTGGCCGCACCATCTACTCGCAGGGGAAACTCACCAAGAACAACCACGGACGCGACCACCACGGGCGTTGCTTCTCGATGTGGATGGCCGGAGCCGGAGTAAAACGAGGCTTCGAATACGGGAAGACCGACGACCACAGCTATAACATCATCGAGAATCCCGTTCACATCCGTGACCTCAACGCCACTATCCTCGACCGCCTCGGCATCGATCACACTAAGCTCACCTTCAAATACCAGGGCCTCGACCAACGCCTCACCGGCGTAGAAGAAGCGCATGTGGTGAAGGATATTCTGGCTTGACCATTTGATCCCATGGGCGATCAGAGCTTTCTGGAAAACTCTTGTCCGTTCGAACGGGATGTCCGGAAAAAGTGTAGTCTGGTCTTTGACCGTCTCCAAAAGGCCGGCTTTCGTACCAGGGGAGCGGCCAAGGAAGACTTGTCACGCAAGTTGGCCACGATGGAAAAAATCTACTTCTTCGCTTATGCTTCGGAGACCAATCGCGAGCCATTTCGTAATTTTGAAATCCTCAAAAACCAGTGGGAAGATCTGGTTGAGTTGGGAGCGGTTGGCTATGTCGATCTAGTCTCGAATCTGGAGCCCCTTTATAATCAATGGACCACTCTGCATCGTAAATCCGAGTATTTGAATGCGTGGGGAAAATTCTCCGAAAGTCTTGAAGAAACCGAGGAATCAATGGCGTTTCTTGAAAAGCATCGAGCTAAGATTGAGGTGTACTATCGAAAGATGGAGACCTTCGATGAAATGAACCAACTCCTCGTCGAGGCCGGGAACAAAGCCTTGCGTGAAGCGGGGTTTGAGGAAGTGGAGTGAACCGCTAGGTGTAAAGAAGCAATAAGGGTGCCAGAGTAAGGAACCAAGTTTCCACCTTCCCCATATGCGATCGAGATTGATCGCTCTTCTTGTCAGGCCTTCTGATCTGCTTTGCTCTCCTTTCTTTGCAACTTTCTAGGAGGGGTCATTTAGGGTGGCTGGGACTTCTGTTGAGGTGTTGGTGGTCTTTTTGGTGCTGGAGTCTTCTGATGACTAACCTGCGGGTTTCATCGTGATCGCCCTAATGGTGAGCGGTGGCTTGGCCGCGCTGATGCGGATCACCGTTTTGCTCCGCTGGTGCGCCCTGACAGGAAACCAAGGGTATGTTTGGCTTACCAGGCGGGCCGTGCTGGTGAATCAGATGGCCTTCTTTGTCGATGGCTTCGGAATGGAAACGCTGGAGGATTGGGGCAGATTTGAGGCGTGGGTTCCGATCGACCGGAACCGAGCACTCCTGGCCAGTCTAGACCTTGGGAGCCCAGCCGTCGCGGTAGTCGCGTTTCACGAGGGCGGAGGCAGCCGCGTTGTTGGTCGATTTCATATTGGGCCCATCCCAATCAATCGGATGTCCTTCCCCGATTTGCTGGGCGATACAGCCGAGCAAAATGACCTCGTTGAGATAAGCGGCGACCTCGAAATTGGAATAAGCGGGAGCACCACCTTTAATCATGTCAATCCACTCCTGCTCGTGACCGGGCGAACGCGGGATCGTTTTCTCAATTCCCTGACAGGCTTCGTGTTGACTGGCATGACGGTATTCTTTTTCGTCGTTCAGTTTGACGTAGAATTCGCGACCGTAGTCATCCTGCGAAAAGAGTCGGCCTTTTTCACCGATGATGACCGCTCCGCTTGGAGGCATTTTACCTCCTTTGAGGGCAACCACTTCGGAAACAACCGCCGCTTTGGGACGAATGGGATCAAAGCCACTCCTAGGATTTCCGTCGTACCACCAAAACTTGAGAGGCGGAAGTCCTTCGCGCTCGGGAAACTCGAAGCGCACCCGCGAAGTGAGCGGGTAGGTTTCCTTAAAAATGCGCGAAGCCATTTCGCATTCGATGCGCGTGGGGTAGCCCAGCTTGAGCGCACGAAAAGGCATGTTCACAGTATGACAAGCCATGTCGCCGAGGGCGCCGGTGCCGAAGTCACTCCAGCCACGCCAGGCAAAACGGTGATAGACATTCTTTTTGTAGGGCCGTTGTTGAGCGGGCCCGAGAAAGCAATCCCAGTTCAAGGTATCGGGAATAGGGTCCGATCCGCCGGGGCGATCGAGACCTTGCGGCCAGATCGGGCGATTGGTCCAGACGTGTAATTCAAGCGGCTTCCCGATCACGCCGGACTGAATAATCTCAACGGAACGCCGCAGCCCGTCGAATGAGCTTCCCTGGTTGCCCATCTGGGTGGCCAGTTTCTTGTCGCGGGCCAGATTACGCATGGTGCGCGATTCCCAGACGGTTTGGGTGAGAGGTTTTTGGCAGTAGATGTGCTTGCCCATTTGCATCGCCATGATGCCAGCCACGCCATGGAGGTGATCGGGAGTGGAAACAGTAACGGCATCAATCTTGTCGCCCATCTTGGTGAGCATTTCACGGAAATCAGTGAACTTGGCGGCATTCGGGAAACGCTTCGCCATCGGATTGAGCATGTTGGTATCGACATCGCAAAGCCCGACAATCTCTCCACCACACTTGGCGGCATTCAAGGTATCGCTACTTCCTTTTCCGCCCACTCCGATACAAGCGACCTGGATTTTGGAGTTCAGATTTTGCCCGCTGACAAAGGCGGGCATTCCAAAGGCGCTGCCGCCGAGGAGCGCAGATTTTTTGAGAAACTGACGGCGGTTGGAGGATGACAATGGCATCCTATAAAGACGGCTTGAAAGTTCACGAGCTTTCAAGCCACGAGATCAAATCTTAAAGGATTCCTCGTCATCATACTCACGCCGATACGCCGTCACCGACTTGTCGGCATGATGAATGAGAAGAATAGCGTCCTCGGTTGCAAGCTCCTCAAAAAGCTCCATCATGAAACTCTCCTGACCTGGCCAGGGGTAGACAAAAAAAAGGTCTACTTCACCGGGATCCAGACCGTCGTAGACCGGAGCGAAGGCCGCTTCCCCAAAGGAGGTGGCTTCGGGCTTAAGGAGATCCTTTCCGCCCACGCCTTCGCATTCCTCGTATCCCTCAGGCAGGTAACTAGTGCAGAGAATCTCGACCAGTATTCCGAGATCGCGGGCCAATTGAGCGGATCGTTCGGCGAGCTCAGCTTCGATCTCAATCCCGTAGGCTTCAAAGCCGAGTAGGGCCGCCAGGCAGGTAGCGATCCCAAATCCCGAACCCCACTCGCAAAACAAGTCTCCCCGAAGGTGCCCGGAGTCTTTCAAATGCCTAAGGGCGGCGAAAACGTTTTCTGGATTACTGGGTAGATAACGCGGATAGCGACGATTCAGACCGGCGTCAAAGAACTCATCACACCGCTTTTCCGCTTCCACGAGGAAAGACGCAACCTCTTCGGAAATCCCAGTTGGGTCCAAAACGAGGGGAATTTCCCTGAGAGCCATGGCATTTGATCCAAGCGCAATTTGGCCTGGGTGGAAACCATTTCCGGTTCCCAAGATGGGAGTCGAGGTTGTTCCGGAAAGTGCGTGCATCGCCGGGATTTGGAACGAGACTCCGCCATGCTTTCGGCAGGGGACTGGTATGCCATCACCTGCGGGTTGGTGTGGTCTTTTGCCGTCATCCTGATGCGGATTGCCGGGTTCACCATCCCGCCGCTTCCGCTTACCTTTTTCAAGAGCTTTGTGGCCGTCCTTGGGTTCATCGCGGTGCTTCTTTATCAAGGCGGACCATGGGTTCCCGACTATCCCGCCAAGGTTTGGGCAGAGCTGGTTCTAAGTGCGGTCTTTGGGATTGCGATTGCCGATACTCTTTTTGCGGCAGCCTTGAACCGACTGGGAGCGAGCCTGCAAGCTTTGGCCGACTGCATCTATGCGCCGTCCATTGCTCTCGTGGGTCTCCTTATGTTTGGCGAAGGCTTAAATACACCGGAACTTATCGGAGGCGCGCTGGTCATCTCGGGAGTATTTGTCGGACTGGTCAAAACCAAAGAAATCGAGAATTCCAAGGACCTCTTTTACGGGGTCTGCTTTGCCGCCAGCGCTCATGTCATTATGGCGGTGGGCATCCTCGTCGTTCGTGATGTCATCAAGGAAGGCGATCTGGTTTGGATCGCCGGCTTCCGCTTTTCGGTAGCAACGTTGGCGTTGGCTCTTTTCCTTTTGATCCGGCAGGATTGGACTTCCCTCACTATCGGGTTCCGACGTTCGGATCTTTGGAAATTCACCGTCCCGATGGCGATTCTCGGTCCCTTTCTCGCCACCCTTCTTTGGATCGCAGGATTCAAGCACGAAACACCGGGCCGGGTTGCGATTTATAACCAGCTCTCGACCGTATTCGTGATTCTCTGGGCCTGGCTCCTCTTGAAAGAGCCGATGACCAAAAAGAAGCTCGCCGGAGTGGTCCTCGCGGTCACTGGCGCGATCATCGTGGGGCTGGCCGACGTCAGTTTTTTTTGGTGAGAGCACGCTCGGTTTTCACTGGATCGTCGTCCCCGTGTTTTTTGAGATAGTCCATCAGGGCTTTCTTCAGACGAGCCAATTGAGTGGCGTGCTCCGGATCCTCAGCAAGATTGGCCAGCTCGTAGGGATCGTTCTCAAGGTCATAAAGAGCAAACTCCGGGCGGTGGAAAAGCTTCCGTACAATCGGGTCTTCAGAGCCTTTTGCTTTTACCCAAGACTCGGCGGGATGAACCGCCTTTTGCTTCCTAGCAGGTTCTTCTTGATGAACTTTCGCAAGAGCCCCGGTGAGAGTAACGTTGGAAGTGATGCCCTCCGTGCTCGGTGAGTAGATCAAGCTGTATCGTTCATCGCGGACGCAACGAATAGGGAAGATCCGCTCCATATTATCGATGATGCCCTTGTTGCTGAATGCCCCGAAGACGTAGTCGTGCACCCTCGTTTTTTCACCACGTAAGTTGGCAACCTGGCTGCGGCCGTCGAAAGCCTTCGGTTTCACCTCACCCCCAGCCAGCTCGACCATCGTTGGAGCCACGTCGCACATCCAGAAAAGTTCCTGGGACACATACCCTTTGGCCAGGCGGCCCGGACCATAGACGATCAGGCCGGTGTGGAGGCCGTTGTCGAAACAAGTCCACTTGGCGAAGGGGAATTGGCTCCCTTGTTCGGTGCAGGCAAAAAGGACCGATTTGGAAGCAAGTCCGGATTGATCGAGAAAACCCCGGACCTCACCGACCAAGGCATCGAAGTTGGTCACTTCAGCAAGATAGGGTGGGAGCGCTTTGCGGAGTTCGGGCGTATCAATCCAATAAGGCGGAATATCGAGTTTGTCCGGAGAATACGCCGAAGCATCACCATTGGTGAACGGCGCGTGGGCGTCGTGCGAGGCAATGATGAGGCAAAAAGAAACCGATTCCTTCTGGCAGGATTCAATGAAAGCCTTGGCCTTTTTTAAAAAGACCTCATTATTGTTGGTATCGCCAAGATTCTCGAAGGGGTAGCAAGACTTGGGTCCGATGTGGGTTTTGCCGAGAAGAGCAACGCGGTAACCCAGGGTCTTGAGATAATGCGGCAGACTCTTGGTCTCGGCAGTCGATCGGGAATGATTGAGAAAGGTGCGAGTCCGCCAAGGCGTCCGACCGCTAAAAAGCTCCTGGCGAAACGGGGCGCACATCGCCACCGAGGTGTAGGCTTTACCAAAGCGGACTCCGTCGGCTGCGAGTCGATCAAGGTGGGGCGTCCGACAGGTTACCCCTCCACCGTAGCAACCGAGGTTGTCCCGATTGATGTCGTCACCCAGAACAAAGATGAAGTTGGGCTTTTTCGCTCCTATCAACGGGAGCGTAAAAAGAAGAAACAGGACCGCGACTTTTGCCATGGCCTGAAGCATGGCGACCAGAGCCAAAGCCGACAAGAAAGACCCTAAGAAAAGCGGAAAACCGACTTCGCCAAATGTCGTTGTTCTTCTGACACCAGGATCAGTTAAATCTCCTCATCGGAAGACCGCTCAATGGTAAGGGTGGTCTTTTCCTCAAGGCTCAGCTTCTCGGGGCCTTTGCCCGTTCCTTTGTGGGAACCATCGCAAAAAGGAAAGTTTTCGGACTTACCACAGCTGCACATCCAATGGGTGCCAGGATCGAGGGTGTATTCGTTGGAGGTAGAATCGCTCATCTGGGCACCATGGCACACATGTTAGAAATACGCAAACAGGCGATTCCTCGGACTTGCGAGGCCTTGAAACAGACCTACGCTTTGCCGGACACACGCTGACCGTGCTTGAGCAGGATAGTAATCACGCCGACTTCATTCGGCGTAACGGATTGAGGTAATACTATGTCGATGTTACTCGTCTCGAGATTTTGAAAAAGCGCAGAAGCATTTCGGCATCTCAAAATCCTCGCCCGCACGTGCTCACGCGATCATGCCTACCTTCGGCACGAAGCCAGCGTGCAATACTTCACCAAACAACTCGGTTCATCGCTCGACTGCGCTATCGCCACCCTCGGTCTAGTAATACACAAGTCTGATCACGCCAAGGATGCCGTACGTTGGCTTAAGGAAAAACTCAGCTGTTTGGGACTCCGGTTACTTGGATGATCCTCGAATCTCCGCTTCGGTCCAGGGTGTCATGCGCTTGGTGTGCTTGGCACGATAGGCCTTCACCTCTTCCACAGAAATCGCGTCCGCCTTGTTCCCCCAGGCGTTGCGCGCATAGGTGAGAGTCTCAGCCATTTGCTTGTCGTTCAGGAACATGTGGGGGGGCATGATGGGCGGAACGTTGGTCACCGGCTGGCCGTTCACTTTGATTGGCCCGGTGAGCCCCTTCATCGCCACCCCGATGAGAACGTTGGAGTCCCCGATGACCCAATCGCTTTTCACCAGACTCGGAGCCACGTTAACGAGGCCTTTCCCGGTGGGCTGATGGCAGGCGGCACAGTATTGGCCGAAGGTAGTCATGCCGGATTGGTAGGCGCTACTAAGCTTTTTGTCCTTCTTCACCCACGAAGGCATCGTGTCCTTGTAAACTGAGGCGAAGCGGTTGGGATAACCAGACTTAATGACCGTGCCGGCGTAGTCCGCAACCAGTTTGACCTTGCTCTCGGTGAGCTTCCCGGCGGTTTCGGCGAACTGTGTGGGAAAAGCATGAGGGTTTCCGGTTGCTTCGCCGGCAAGACGAAGAGCCGTCAAGTTCACAAACCATTCCTTTGAAGCGAGATTCTCTTGAACGACTTTGGGGTCGAGCATCTTCAGACCCGCCAGGGTCCACATGGCATGCACGCGGCCGGAAGCCGACCCCTTCATGGCCAGCTCGGTGAGCTTGGGAGCAAGATCTTTCATGTTGGCCTCAACAATCCATTTCTGGCTAGCCAGACGCCACCAGAGATAGTCGTGGGAAAGAGCGCCCACGAGATCTTTTGGAGCGGCTTTGGGCTGGTAGTTATCGGGAACAACTCTCCAGATGCGACCTTTCCCGATGTGTTTGTCCAGTTTACGCTCCTCGGACTGGCGACGCAGGTAACTGGTCAGGAATCGCTTGTCCTGAATGATGCCGCGGTTCATGTCCACGATGTAAAGGCAACCGTCGGGCCCAAAGGATCCGTTGACCGGGCGAAAGCGCTCATCGGTGCTCGCAATAAACTCGCGCTTGCTCCACTTGCTATCGTCATACTGACGGTGCTTGTATCCGGTGGTGTTCGGCATGGGCGCATCCACGGCGAAAGCCCCCACGGTGTTGGTGCCAGGACTGAAGCCAAAGATAGCGCCCTCCCATTCCTCGTCGAACGCTCCATTACTGTGAACGGCAAGTCCACTGACCGAAGTCACCCCGTTGATTCGTCCATCATCCTGGATCATCCCGGGCTTGTAGGCCCGATTCATCGCAGTGTTGGTTCGAATGGCTCGAACACCCCGAGTGGGAGCTCCCTTTTCACCGTAGAGACGATCGTAGATTTCTGAGTCGGTGCGGAACCAGTTACTGTTGCTATTGTGGTAAAGGCGACCGTACGCGTCCGAGGCAATACCCCACTGACCGCGTGACTTGCAGCCTTCGCTGATGATCTTGCCATCTCGCCACTGGAGGCGGCGGCTCGACTTGGAGTTATACATCCAGTTGTCGATAGCGTAGTGGAGACCGTTTTCGGCGTGCTCGATATTTCCCATGGCGGCTTTGGCGTATTCCGCCACCGGAGTGCGTTTGTCGGCAACGAGATCTCCGTTGGTGTCCTCGCAGAAAAGCAGGTTGCCGTCGCCAGCCGCAACCAAGGCGCCACCCGGGACGATGGAAACACTGCGGGGGTTGATCACGTTGTCGAGAAACGTGGTGGCTTTGTCCATCCGGCCATCACCGTCGGTGTCCTCAAGGACCTGCACGCGGCTGATGGGATCGTGGGTGTTGGAGCCATCGGCATCCATCATGTAGGACTGAAATTCACATACCCAAAGACGCCCCTTCATATCGAACTCCGCAAAGACCGGGTCTTTAACCATGGGATGAGCCGCCACGAGCTCGATGTGGAATCCGGGAGCCACCTTGAAAGTTTTGAGAGTTTCCTCGGGCTCAAGAAAGGGAGCGGGATCGGAAGCCCACTTGCGCCAGTTTGTCGAAGCGAGCTGGCTCTTGTTCTTTTCTTTTTTGTCACCATTTTGGGCAAAAACGGAATTGGAAACGAGAGGTAAAGCGAGGAGGCCAAGTAGGGAAGCAGGGAGGGGTTTCATGATGGTGTGATGGGGACAGAACGGGAATCTGGGTATGATAGATGTTTGCGACTGTGCCCATACGTTCCGATTTCTCGAAATATTGTCAATCACCCCAAAAAATATCTCTGACCTGAAGGAAAGCCGAAACGCTAAGTGCGAAATATGCCCTCCGGTTCATTTCCAACTCGTCGATTTAGCGACAATGGCTTAAATCTCTGGATGATATTTTTCCTTCGTCGATTTTTTTCTCCAGTCGGGATTCTTTCCCTTTTCTTGAACCCGGTAATTTGGGCAGAAACTACCGGAGAATTTCCATTCATCAAGGGAAGCGAGACTCTCGTGGTGTTTCCCTATACCGAGGGCTACGCCGGACGCCGTCCTGAAGTCATGAATGCGATGACGCGGTGGACCGGAGAGGAGATCGAAAAGCGGAATATCCGGGCTTGTTTGGTTGCCGGGCCTGACGAGCTTCCCTTGAAGTAGCGTCTGGAGAATCATTGAATTCTGCTCCTCATCAAATGGAGGCTATCGGCGACACAAATCGATGGTGTCTGTCTCATTTTCTGGCAGGCTGGCCGGCATGCACCTCAGGGTCTTTGCTTTCGTTTTCTTGTTGCTTCAAAGCGGCTTCGCCCGCCCAAACATCCTCGTCATTCTCACTGATGATCATCGCTACGACGCGATGGGCTTTCTCGGACACCCGTTCCTCAAGACGCCCCATCTTGATCGCCTCGCGACCGAAGGCGTCCATTTTAAAAATGCCTACGTCACCACTTCGCTCTGCTCGCCCAGCAGGGCTTCCATCCTGACCGGACTCTATGCCCACAACCACCGGGTAGTGGACAACTATCACCCGGTCAGCGAGTCGCTGACTTTCTTCCCCGAGCTCCTACAAAGAGAAGGCTATCAAACAGCCTTCATCGGGAAATGGCACATGGGTGACAGCGAAGAAAAACAGCGAGGCTTCGACTACTGGCTAAGCTTCAAAGGGCAGGGAGTTTACGTCTCCGATCCCGCCAAACTCAAAGCAAAAGGGCGGTTCGTTCCCCAGGCCATCAATTCAGGCTTCAACATCAACGGTAAAAAAGTTCCCCAGCAGGGATACATCACCGACGAGCTCACTGATTACGCCGAAAAATGGTTGGTCGACAAGGATAAGGAAAAACCCTTTCTCCTCTACGTCTCCCACAAGGGCGTACACGCCGATTTTCTGCCTCCGAACCGCCACGCCTTCAAATACGACAAGGTCGACATCCCCACCCCTCCAACCCCGTTGGCCAATCCCGACCAGTTTACCGACCCTCCAATGTGGGTGCGCAATCAAAGCAACAGCCGTCATGGGGTGGAGTTTGCCTACTACACTGGCGTCGACATGAAGAATTACTACCGCCGCTACTGCGAAGCCTTGCTCGCGGTCGATGACAGCGTGGGACGCCTTCTCGCCAATCTCGAAAAGAGCGGCGAGCTGGAAAATACCATCGTGCTTTACCTCGGTGACAACGGTTTCATTTTTGGCGAACACGGCCTTATCGACAAAAGATGCGCCTATGAGGAATCCGTCCGCATTCCCATGCTCATGCGGTATCCCAAAGCGATTAAAGGAGGCTCCACCGTTGAGCGCATTGTCGCCAATATCGACATTGCACCCACTATTCTGAATGCTGTTGGCATCGAGGGAACAAAAGCCATGGATGGCCGGAGCTTTTGGGCGCTAGCTACAGGCGGGACAATTCCGGATTGGCGGAAGTTCCTAATCTACGAGTACTACTGGGAGCGCAACTACCCGCAAACTCCCACCACTCATGCCGTGATTGGCGAAGACTACAAATACATCCGTTATCACGGGGTCTGGGATCAGGATGAGCTTTACCACACCAAGTCGGATCCCCGCGAACGCACCAACCTTTTTAACGACCCTTCCCAAAAGTCGCGAGTGGAGGAGATGAACCAAGCCCTCTTTGCCCTCCTCAAAAAATCCAGCGGCCAAGACATGCCGCTCCTGCCTGACCGGGGAACGAAGTACCTCCATCGGAAAGTTGGAGGAACAAAGGGAGCTCCCTTCCCCGGGGAATTTTACCGAAAGGCCGGAACGAACGGAAGATGACCACCAGCGCCCCTTACTACCGCGGCAAGGTCACGGATTGAGCGTAGGCGAGCTCACCAGTCCGACCATCGTAATACTGGAACACCACCTGGGGATGAGGGTAGGCCACGAGGCGCTTTTCACCCAATTTCTGTGGCATGTTGAACACGTTGTTCACCTGCACGACACAGAAGTGCGGATACAATCGCTGTAAACGAGGGATGTCCGGAAGAATGTAACTGCTCCATTTGATGTCGCACTCACGGGGCCCAAACTTCCATTTTCCAGTGGCCGGCCGGTCGCTCTCATCATTCTTCGGAACATGATTCACGCTGTTGTGCGGCCCGCAACAGAACTCCCAGATCTTGTCGGTGATTTGAATCGCAAAACTGTTGTGCAAGTCGCCGGTGAGGACAAAGACGTTTTTCCCCAACTTCTCCCATTCCGAAATTAACTTTTCCCGTTCATCAAAGAAGCCCGTCCATGCTTCTTCCTTATTGGCTGCGTCAGCCTCAAACCCACCCGCACCACTGTGCGGGATCATGAAAGGAACCGTGGAAGTCAGGAAGAAAAAGTCAGCGTCGCTGTTCTTCATCGATTCGATCAACCAGTCCCGCTGTTGCGTTCCCAACATCGACAGGCCTTCCTTACCGCGATCCCTGACGTCGTGCATATCGCGCGCTCCCCGGGTATCAAGGAGGTAGAACTCACAGTTTGATACGCGGAACTTTCCGTAGCTGCTGCGCCCAATGGAGTACGAGACCTCACCATCCACTTTGGCGGGCATGTGAAGCTTCAAGGTGTGTTTGTCGACCACCTTGTCGATGCCGTATACGTAGGAATTTTTGTGCCCGTCGTCGTTGTCGTAATTCATGTCATTCACCCCGGCCTCTTTGGTTCCCCAATGGACATGAAGGTTCAACATGGTCTCCAAAGGCAGCTTGGTGAAGTCGATCGAACGATCCACAAGCAGATTACTCCCTTTCTTCATCTGGGCCTTCCCGAAGTGAACCCGTTGCGGGTGCTCGACCGGGTTGGCCCAGCCAAGGTAGTCATACCACGCGCGCGTTCCGATATCACGGAAGACTGTGCGCCGGTGCCTTTTGCCCAGAGTCCCAGCTCCCCAGATATCGTTGACCAGCTCATGATCATCGAAAGTGAAGTAAGACGGAACGTTGCGATGCCACTTCGACAACTCGATCCCACGATCGAAATACAACTTATAGTTCTCCCAAACTCCGACAATGGTCGGCATCACTTCCACCGTCGACGGAACCTGGTCGATGCCCTGAACCAACCTCCACGCTTCCCGAGGGTACTCCCGCAGCTCTTCGTAGAGCCAGTCGCCGTTCATGATGTGAAAATGAACCTTGTCCGCCCATGAACGATTCAGGTTGTAATATACAGGTAGCGGATGCCCGATGCCATGAAGCGGGTTTTGGTTGGCACAGGATCCGACCTCGAAACGAAAATTGAAAAGTCCTTCGGGATTGTGTTCTGGATTACGACTTCCCTCGGCACTGGGAAGGGTCCGGAAGGTTCCCGGGTGACCTTGCGGAACCTCGTTGACCCAAACGCGGTAATGATAGCGAGTGTCAGCTTCCAACCCTTCCACTGTGACCGATCCGGTATTGTCGCCGGCCAGATCGGTCTTCCCCGTAGTCTCGCCCGTCAACTGACCCTCGATCTTGCCAAACTTCACCGTAAATTCCCCGGGATCCGAAGTGCGAGCCCAAACCCTCACCGACGAATCCGTGACGTGCCCAAGCATTGGACCCTGAGTCAATCGAATGGGGTCGCGTTTACCAAAAGCGGGAAGAATCAACAGGCAGATCAGGAGTGAACTTCGAAAAATCTTCATGGGGGTTGATTCGATCCTGATTCGCTCTTCGGTGCAATCAAATCGAACCAAGAAGAGAAAAGAAAATGAAATGGCGTATCGAGCACCATCCGTGACAGGAAACAAAAAAGCACCGGTCTCACGACAGGTGCCTGTGAGGTTGATTGGAACCGGGAGCTAGTTCCGTTGAACACGAAAGAACAACTTGTTGGCCCCCGGTAGCGGATGTTCGAAAGTAAAGGTGGTCGATCCATCCTGGCCCGGGATGTTGTCATTCACATCGGATTCAAAATCGACTAGGTCCTCTGAGAGGTAGAGGCCGTAGCTCACTCCCACGGTGGAATTGAAGGTTACCGAAAACTCTCCGTTGGCACCCGCGTCGGGGTCAAAGGAGATTTCAGTGATGACAAGATCGGCTCCTCCTCCGATCAAATCGCCAAGGCTGACTCCGGCTTGGAAGATCTCGGTGACCTCTTCTTGAGTGAGACCTCGACCCCAAACCGCTACATCATCGATCTGACCATTCCATTCGCGATCAATAGCCTGAGGATTAGCTCCGATGAAGAGGTCAGGAATCGCGGCATCGTTTGCCCGCTTGTTTTCCAAAGTAGGAGCGAGTCCAGTGCCGACGAGTACTCCATCGAAGTAAATCGAAGTCGAACCTACCACCGGATCGGAAACACCGACGATGTGGTGCCAGGCGCCATCGGACTGGATGTCCGGTCCCACATTTACTCCCGGAATATCGGTCGCTCCTCCCGCATAGGCGGCAGTCAACTCTGTGGCCCGGCGCGCCAATCTCCATTGGAGTCCTTCTCCATGGGCAATGATCGACTGCCAACCGACAGTAAAGCCGGTCACTTTCACCCACGCTGAGACGGAAACCGCATTATCGATCTTGCGGAGGGTATCCACACTGGAGGGCACCGTGACCCAGCCGGCACCACCGTTTTGTTCCAAAGCACTCGAACCAAAGAGACCCTCGGTGGCATAAAAGACGTCCGTTTCTGGTCCGGTAAAAGCGCCGTTGTCGGCAACCATGCTCTCACCCGGCAAGGTGTGCGCGATATCATCGAGGTTGTTGTCGAAGTTCCAGTAGGCCAACAGCTTCTTGCCCAATCCATCGGAGACCCCATCGGCGTCATTGGGGTTACGACCCCCAATGACCTCTGCTCCGTCGTGCGTCCCGTCCCCATCGGAATCGGCGACCAACGGGTTGGACCCAGTGTCGGTGGCACTGTCAAAATTGCCATCGTTGGTTTCCTCGCCATCGAGGAGCCCATCACCATCCGTATCAGCGACGAGTGGGTCGGTTCCGGTTTGCGTGGCACTGACGTAGATCCCGGTGTTGTCCTCGTAATCGTCTCGAAGTCCGTCATCGTCGGTATCGTCACTTTGAGGGCTGGTTTCGTCACCGGTGTTGGCAACATTGTCGCGTCCGAGGTATTCCTGAAGATTGGTCAAGTTATCCGAATCCGCATCGCCGTTGGCGTCATTCAGGTTCGGATCGAGTCCGTTGGCACTTTCAAAACCGTCCGGGATCGTATCTAAATCGGAGTCTTCCTCGTTGGGATCGGTTCCGGTCTGGGTTTCATTGACGAAGTTATCATCGTTGTTTTCGTAGTCGTCACGAAGCCCGTCGCCATCGGAATCGGCATTCAGCGGGCTAGTTCCAAGATCGGTTTCGCTGACCCAGACTCCGGTGTCTGTTTCAATATCATCGTTGAGGGTATCGTCATCCGAGTCGGAATCGTTCGGGAAAGTACCATTGCTGAATTCATCGAGGTTGGAAACGTTGTCCATATCCGGATCCCCGAGGGGTCCATTGTCCGGATTCACGCTTCCGTCATCTTCAGGATCCAGTCCATAAAACTCTTCCCAGGAATTTGGAAGGCCATCGTTGTCATCATCATTCGTATCAATCAGGAGAGTGGAAAGGGCATCTCCCGCGATACCCGCATCGTAAATTGAAGCCACTTCGGCCGCGGAAAGGACACGATCCCACATCGCAACATCATCAATTCGCCCGTCCCACATTCGACCGGTAGCTCCGGGGTTGTTTCCAATCCACATTTCGTTCCCCGGACTCACATCCTGAATGGTTGCAGGACCACCGCTGCTCGCCTCCAAAGCGCCATCAACATATACTTGCGTGCCGCCCCCATTGGTCGTTGTGGCAAGAATATGATGCCAAGAGCCATCCTGAATATTCACGCCATTGTTATTCCAGGCATCTCCCGTCCCGCCGGCATAACCGGTCGCATATTGAGGTTCACCTCCACCATTTTCCACCGCAACACGGTAGTTGGCCCCTTCTCCTTTTCCAAGGATCGCCTGCCAACCAGTGTCGTCGTTCTCAAACTGAACCCAAAGGGAAATCGAAAGGTTCTCACCCGCCGCATTAACATCGACACTTTGAGCAGCAGCCAAACGACCATTGGTGCCCGTGGAACGCTGGAAAAGACCGGAGCCTCCAAAAAGCCCATCGGACGAAGTAATGGATGCAGCGCCGGCCGCACCGGCAGGAGTCACATCGTCCGCTATGGTGCTGGTGGAACCGGGATAAACTCCCGCCGTGTCCGATCCACTGTTATCGAGGGGCCAGTAATTGAGGAGCCCGTTCGAGAGCTGGGCCTGAATTGTTGCGGGGGCGAGGAATAACCCGACCGCAATCAATCGGTATAAAATTCGAGTGTGTGTTTGCATGGTGTGTTTTATCGACTTTGGCCGCCAAGGTCAAGAAACCCAGAAGGGCATGCAAGCTCATTGAGCTATCAGAAAAATCTCATTCATGGAAAATCATCCATTTGGCTTGGATTTAGGCGATAGATTCCGGTTCGAAAACCCAGTAAAGAAACCACGCCTTGTTTCGGCGAAATCATTGGCTTCAAGATGACAAAACGCAGTGGCATTTTTTCGGGGCAACTTGCCTTTGCTTCTTGTTGCTTCTTATCGCTTTCCCCCGCGCTCTCTTCCGAGCTCCCGCCCCTGGAAGAGGCGAGGGGGGCTGGACGTGACAAGTCTGCTTTTCTCTCTCCAACGAAGCATCCGTCACCAGCGAAAGAAGCACCCTTCGCCGACCTCGCCGATTTCAAAAAAGACATCGCGCCATTGCTAAAAAAAACCTGTGTGGAGTGCCACGGCCCCAAGAAGGCCAAGGCCAAGTTTCGGGTCGATACCCTCGACCCCGACTTGTTGAAGGGAGGCGATGTCGATTGGTGGCTCGAAGTGCTCGATGTTCTGAGCAATGGTGAGATGCCACCCGAAGATGCTGATATTCAACTGTCCGACGACGAGCTTGGCAAGATGACCAACTGGATCAACAGGGAGGTCCGGAAAGCCTCGACGGCCCACCAGAATCAGGGAGGCCATTCCTCGTTTCGTCGCCTGACCCGATACGAGTATGGCTACGCCCTGCAGGATCTTCTTGGGTTGTCCTATTCCCTCGCCGGGAGCCTCCCACCCGAAACGACTTCCGAAGAGGGTTTCAAAAACAGCTCCGAGCTTCTCCAGATTTCGGGGATGCAGTTTGAGATGTATCGCGACATCGGTCTCAAAGCTCTTCAGCATGCCACCGTCGTTGGAGAGCGACCTAAGATGGTGGTGTATCATCTTCCGGAGCAGGACATGTCCTTGTCGGCAAACGACGAAAAGAACGTTGAGAAAAGCCACCCGCTGAAGCTGCCGGTCAAAAAAGGGCAAACACAACCCGAGTCCGTCGTCTTTGACCGCCGAAGGTCCTCGGTGAAATTCAACCTGAGCAATCATCTCCCCGATGAAGGGATGATGCGTATCACCTTCCGGGCCGGAAGGACCAACATGAACCCGGATGATTACGCCAGCCTGCGCTTGGTCTTCAGCGCACACACCAGCAATAACGCCAACTTTGCCCAAGTCATCAGCGAGCGCGATGTCTTCGTGACCGCTTCGGCCGACAACCCGCAATTCATTCACTTCGACATCCCGCTCAGTGAGATTCAACGCAACCCTTTTCGGAAGAATAAGAAGAACTTCCCGCGACGTGATGAGTTTCTCACCATCGAATCAAAGATCAGTTCCCGGGGAAAAGAGCCGCTCGGTGTGATTCTTGACTTCATCGAAGTCAGTGCTCCGCACTTCGAGCAATGGCCTCCTCAAAGTCATCGTTCCATCTTTGCCGGAAGCCAACCAAGCAAGAACGAGCAGGACAACGCCCGAAACGTGCTGGCCAGTTTCATGAAGCGTGCGTGGCGGCGTTCCATTGCGCCGCAAGAGGTCGAACCGTTTGTCAAATTGTTCACGGAGTACCGTCCGGAGTTTCAAAGCTTCGAAGGAGCCATGCTCGAAGTGCTGGCCACCGTTTTGTCCTCGCCAGAGTTTCTTTATCTGACCCAGAAAGGTGTGGATGAGGCAAGCCAAATCAACGGCTTCGAATTGGCGAGCCGTCTCTCCTTTTTCCTCTGGGCCAGCCTTCCAGACGGGAAACTGCTGGATCTGGCCGGGAAGGGGACACTCAACAAACCGGAGGTTCTCGATGCACAAATCAAACGCATGCTGGCAGACCCTCGCGCCAGACGCTTTACTAAGCATTTTGTCGGCCAATGGCTCGGCCTCGATGGCATGAAAAGCGTGACTCATGTCAAAGACAACTCGCTGAAGGGATCGATGATCCAAGAGCCCGTTGCCTTCTTCGAAGAGGTTCTCAAAAGTAATCTCAGCGTCATGGATTTCCTCCACTCCGACTACGTCGTGGTCAATGAACGCCTCGCACGACACTACAACATCCGAGACGTCTACGGCCCGCAATTTCGCCGCGTCAGCGTGAAGCCCGAGCTCAACCGTGGGGGCATCCTCACTAACGCGGCCATCCTCACCATCAATTCCGACGGGCAGGATTCCAATCCCCTCAAGCGCGGGATCTGGATGTTGGAACGGATTCTCCACGACCCGCCACCCCCGGCTCCTCCGAATGTTCCCGAAGTTGACCTGACCGATCCAAGGATTCTCCAGATGACCCTCAAGGAACGTCTGGCCGACCACCGCAACAAACCGGCCTGTGTCTCCTGCCATGCTAAGATCGATCCTTGGGGAATTGCCTTCGAAAACTACGACGCTCTTGGAAGCTTTCGCACGAAAATCAAAAACAAACCAGTTGATGCCGTTTCCGCGCTTTTCAATAAGCAGGAGCTGACCGGGATGGATGGCTTGAAACGCTACCTTCTCGCCGATCGACAGGATCAGTTCGCACGGGCGATGGTGCACAAGCTAGTTTCCTATGCCCTCGGGCGAAAGTTGACTTTCAGCGATCACGCCGAGCTCAACGAGCTGGTGGGGCAGTTCCGCAAAAACGACGATCGCCTCGGTGATCTCATCCCCCTGATCGTGAAAAGCACTCTCTTTCAATCTAAATCATGACCACCTCTAGTCCCCTCAATCGAAGAAAATTCCTGCACGGTGCCGGTGTGGCTCTCGCCCTGCCTTGGTTTGAGACCTTTGCCGCGAGTCCTTCAAAGGGCGACAAAACCCCGCGGCGTTTCGTTAGCATCTATCATCCCGATGGCGTCGGCCTTCCCCTAAAAGAAGACCCGGCCTGGAAAGACTGGAGTTGGTTTCCGCGGGGCGGCGAGAGGGATTTCGAACTCACCAAGGTGCTCGATGTCCTTCAGCCTCTTCGCAGCGATATCACGATCTACTCCGGCTTGTCCCACCCGGCGGCTCGCACAGTCCACGGACATTCCAATGCGGACCAGTACCTTACCGGAGCCGCCACCGGAGGGCACGGTGACTATCAAAATACCGTCTCGGTTGATCAGGTCTACGCCGACCATGCCGGTGAACACACCCGCCATTCCTCGCTCGTGATGTCGACCAATGGAGGGGTCGGCGGTCCGCGAGGCGCGCAAACGCAATCGTTCAACCGCCAGGGGCGTCCCATTCCGGCCCTGAATAATCCAAAGCAGATTTTCGATATGCTCTTCGTGACCACCGGCCGGGAAGCAACCGCCAAGCTGGCGCGGAGCAAAAGCGCCCTCGATCTCCTCATCGCAAACACCAAAGCCCTGGGCCGCAAACTCTCCCGGCACGACCAACAAACCCTCGAACACTATCTCGATGCCGTTCGTGATACCGAAGTGAAGCTGCAAAAGGCTCGCAAGTGGATCGACACCCCCGTTCCCAAAGTAGATTCGAGTCATCTCACCCTCGATTCCGACCCAAAGGAGGCGCGTCTCTATTTTGAGACCATGTACGAGTTGATCTACCTCGCTTTCCTCAGTGACTCCACCCGCGTCGCCACTTTCCAGCTAGGACGTGAAAATGGAGGTGGCGAACACGACCTGCTTTCCAAAGCAGTCGGTCTTGGAAATGCCCACGGCCTCACTCATGCCGTGAAGAAACCAAAGGGCTGGGAAAACCTTGGCACTTACAACCGCTATCAAGCCGAGGAATTTGGCTGCTTCATCAAAAAACTCAAAGACACTAAGGAACCGAACGGCCAAGGCAACCTCCTCGATAACACCTTCGCGATGCATGGGTCGGCTTCCAGCAGTTTCCACCTTTCGCGAAACTATCCCATCATCTCGGCGGGCGGAAAAAACCTTGGTTTCGAAAACGGACGCTATCTTAAATTCGGTAAAGGCAACGAAGACAACCAGGCCGGCGCCGGTATCGTCAGCGACCGGGGCTGGCAGAGCAAAGTCGAGGTTGAAGAGCTTCCTTTGTCGCACCTTTTTGTGACCATCCTTCAGCGACTCGGCGTGGAAACCGAGACCTTCGGTGGCTTTACCGGAGCCTTGGAGCGCGTTTGATTCTTAGAGATTTGCTTCTTTCCGCTGCGCTCCCTAGGCTGTCCCAATAATGGTTATCAAATGCCTTCTGCTCGGGCTCGTTTGCTCCAGCGCTGCCCTTCACGCCGGCCACCCCAACATTGTCATCATCCTCACCGATGATATGGGATACGGGGATCCTGGTTGCTACAATTCGGCGTCCAAGATTCCTACGCCCCATATCGACAAACTGGCCGCTGACGGGATCAAGTTCACCGATGCCCACGCTCCCGGCCCACTCTGCCATCTGTCCCGATACGGACTCATGACCGGACGATATCCGTTTCGTAAGCCGATCCGCTGGAGAAACAACGCGGTCATCGACAAAGACCGCCTGACCCTTCCCGGGATGTTGCAGAAAGCAGGCTACCACACCGCGATGGTCGGGAAATGGCATCTCGGGTTTCTTGAAGACGCGAAGTTTGAAGGCACCCTGAGCGGTGGTCCGGCCGATCGCGGGTTCAACACCTTCTTCGGGATCCGAGCCTCTACCGACATCCCGCCTTACTTCTACATCCGTGGAGACAAAGCGGTCATGCCACCCACCAACAAGATCGCGGCCAACAACACCCGAGGCTGGTCGCCCATTCAGGGAAAATTTTGGCGCGCTGGTGGAATCGCTCCCGATCTCAAACTCGAAGAAGTCACCCCGCGCTTCACCACCGAAGCGGTTTCCGTCATCGAAAATCACGCAAAGCGAAAGGACAACAAGCCACTCATGCTTTACCTTGCTTACCCCGGACCTCACACCCCGTGGCTGCCCACCGGGAAATTCGTCGGATCGACCAAGGTGGATCTTTACGGCGACTTCACTCACATGATCGATGCTGAAATTGGAAAAGTCCTGAACGCCCTCGACAAGAACGGGATGACCGACAACACCATCGTCGTCTTCTCCGCCGACAATGGTCCGGTTTGGTACGATGCCGATGTCCAAAAATACCATCACGACAGCGCCGGTCCCCTGCGCGGCATGAAGGCTGATGCTTGGGAAGGCGGTCACCGTATGCCCTTCATCATGCGCTGGCCCGACGGAATCAAGGCGGGCCGAATCACTAACTACACGATTTGCTTCACCGACCTTTTCACGACTTTCGGCGAACTGACCGGTTCGAAAATTCCCAAAGGCCAGGCCCCAGATAGCGAGTCCTTTTTGACGCTCCTGAAAGGCGGAAAAACCAAACCTCGCAAACCCATTGTCATGGCCGCTGGACGAGGTCATTTTCTCGTCCGGTCGGGTGACTGGAAACTTATCACCGGACCTGGGTCAGGCGGCTTCTCAAAGATTGACCGCGTTATTCTCAAGACCCTTCCGAAAGTCCAGCTCTACAATCTTAAGGAAGACCTTGGGGAAACCAACAACCTCGCCGCTAAGCACCCTGAAAAGGTGGCCGAACTGCAAGTCCTCCTCGAGAAAATCCGCAATGACCAACTCTAAATCCAAGTAACCACAACTCATGATTTCACGAACGACCCAAGAGGGGAGTTCCGTTCGAAAATGGATGATTAAAGCGGTCGAATCTGCACTCAGGGTTTTGAGGCGGCTTCAAGCACTGGCTTCAAATGACGAAGTAATTCAGCCCCTAAGATTTCGTAGGACATCACCACCGAGTGTTTACAGTCGGGGATCAAGAGAAGCTCGTGCGGGATGCCCTGCTTTTTGAGGAACTTGGAATAGGCTTTGTTGCCATCACTATTGAAGTCCTTCTGCGTGTCACCGGTGTAAAGGAGCAGTTTGAGCGGCCACTTCTCCTTTTTGGTCTTGGAATAGGAGAGGGCGAGAGAATAGGTGTCATCACCCGGGGAAAACTGAAGAGATTCGCTCTCTTTTCCATTCTCGTTCTTGATCCGAAGCTCAGTGGCCACTCCGGCGGAACCAGCTCGAGCTGCAATGAATAACTCGGGATTTCGAAAGGCCGTACGAAGAGTCCCTCGGCCACCCTGAGAATACCCTTCGAGAACCCGTCCTTTGCGTTCGGCAATCGTTCGATAGGTCTTGTCGATATGGGGAATAAGCTCTTTGACGAAGGCGGTGTTTCCCTTTTGGCCGGTGCCAGTTTTGAGATTCTTGAGCTGACCGGGATAATCGTAGTGGCTCACCGGACCACCATTCACAAAAACAAAGATAGCTGGCGGGATGAGCCTTTTGTCGATCGCTTCCATGGCCACAGGAGCCAGGGACAGGAGCTTCCCCTCATCGCCCGGACGCCCCCCGTGGAGGAGGTAAACGACCGGGAAGCGGCGCTCCGTTTGGGATGAATAGACTTTGGGCAGGAGGATATTGTAACCCACCGTCGCTTGATTCGCTTTGCTTTCGTAGGTCCCGTGCACCACCCCAAGTTTTTCAAACCGCTCTTTCAGAGGATTGTTCCACTGAAAAGGAGGACGCAGCTTCTTTTTCTTTTGAGCCTCGACCAGGTTCAGGGTCACAAAGAAAACAAAGATAGCGGAGAGCAGTTTCACTTCACTCATCAAAAATGATCGGGAGACAATCTCAAGACATCTCCTTGAAAGCTTCTATTTCTTCTCTCCCAAGTGGATGAGCTTCCGATCTTTGCGGAAGGCTTTCAGGCAGTGAGCGTGAAGGGTGCCGAGTCGTTTCTCGGATTCGCTGTTCACGGCCTTTTTCTTTTCCTCATTCATAGGGTTACAGAGCCCGGGGTCGACGGAGGGAAAACCCGACATCTAATTGCTACAAGGTCGACGCATTCCATTTTCTAGGTAGTCCAGCGCCTTCTGATAACTAGCTCCGGCCAGAAAGTGATTCAGGTTCCCATCGATTTTGTTCCGGTGGGTCTGATACCAATCATCAATCTCCTCGCTGACCTTCTTGAGAGCATCAAGATGAGCAGGCGGATCGCGATCACGGAATTTATGATCGGCGATGACTTCAATCCGAGTTTTGAGGAGGCGAGCAAGATCGGGGAAAATCACGCGAAGAGCTGCTTGATCACCTCACCGCGGTCTCCCACAAAGAAGGGACGTCCGCCACCGGGGTGAACGCGCTTTTCGATCGGCAGGCCGAGAGCGTAAGCGATGGTGGTGTGAAGGTCCTTGGGGCCGAAGCGGTCACCCTTGATATTGGTGGCATTCTCATCGGTTTCACCAACATACTGGCCACCGTTGACTCCACCACCGGCGACCATGACCGAGAAGGCTTTCGGGAAGTGATCACGTCCTCCGCGCTGGTTGATCTTCGGAGTGCGGCCGAACTCCGTGGTGAGAACCACCATCGTTTCCTTGAGCAATCCGCGGGCGTCCAGATCCTGGAGCAGGGCTGCGACGGGACCGTCCATCTCACCGGCGCGGTTGGAGCCGGCCGCAAAATTGCCGTGCTGTCCGTCCCATCCGCCAAGCTGGACCTCGACGTAGCGAACATTGTTTTCGACCAGACGACGAGCGAGGAGCAAACCACGACCGAAACGGGAATTGCCATAAAGGTTCTTCATTTCCGCAGGCTCCTTGTTGATGTCAAAAAGCTCGGTGGTCTTGTCGTCGAAGAGCTTAACGGTCTCCTCATAGAAATCGGAGTAGGCGCGCACGTCATCGTGTGGAAAGCCCTCCTCAAAGGTCTCGCTGAACGCCTTAGCATACTTCATGCGACGCTCGAAACGCTTCTTATCGAGCTTCGGAACAAGATCCTTGAGTCCGCGACTGGGATCTCCCACAGGAAGCGGGCTGTGGTCGGGACGGAAAAAGCCCGGCCCGGGGTTGCCGCCTCCGATGACGATGCTGTCCGGGATGAGCTTATTGCGGCGCCCGAGGAAGTATTGCGCCCACGATCCCATTTGCGGGTGGCTTTGACCCGGCTGACGGCTGAACCCGGTGTGCATCAGGTAATTCCCGCCAGCATGGTCTCCAGTCTTAGTGGACATCGACCGAATCACTGCAAACTTGTCACCCTGCTTGGCCAGATTTGGCAGGTGGTTGGAAATTTGAAGACCGCTGGCGTTAGTGGCCAAGGGAGTGGTCGCCCCGGCGATGTGGCTCGGAGTCTTGGGATCAAAAGTATCCACGTGGGTCATCCCGCCTGACATGTAGAGGAAAATGACGTTCTTCGCGGTAGCGTGATCAGCAGGACTAATGATTTCCCGCTCTTCTCCGACGGCTAGGTCCGGGAGGATAGTCACCCCAAGGGCGGCGGCGGCGGTTCCGGTAAGAAAGCCCCGGCGGTCGACGTCGTCGAATTTTTTAAATGTGTCTTTTTTCATGGCTGGCGAGGTAGTTTTGGAAGTTTATTTGACGAAAAGGAACTCGGGAGTGTTGAGGAGAGCCCAAATGAGGTCGGCAAAGACTTCCTCGCCACCGGAGCTCAGCTCCTTGTCGATGAGGTGGTGTTCATTGCCAACCGCGCGGCGGCTGAGAATACTAGTGAAGACGACGTTCGCTTTCTCAAAGTTCGAACGGAGGTGCTTCATGTCGAGAAAGATCTTGGAGCCCGGCTGGGTCAAAATCTCAGTGGTGTAACCATTCATCAGCTCCATCACTTGGGGAACCGATCCATCAAGCGAGCTCGCCCGAATCACAAAAGTGCGCTGTGACTGACCGAACTGGCTGAGGAAGTGGGCCGGATCGGAGGGCTGGGGAAGCTCGGACGCACGGGCGAGGAGGATTTGTTTCTTCTTCGCCTGATTCATGAGGTCGGACATTGCTTCCTGATCGGATTTTCCACCTTTCTTTTCAAACGGCGGCCGCGTCAGGTTAGTTCCAAAGGCGCCAGGCTTCTGAGTCTCCAGCTTAGCATTGAGGATGGAAGTGCCTTCCTTGTTCACGAGGATATGCTCAGGACGGAACTGGTTGTATTTGTCGATGCGGGCGAGGAAATCTTCCACCGATGAAGAGCTCTGGCCGGCCAAGTTCATCAGTCCGTTGATCTCATCACCGGATTCGAGGCGGAACTGGTTCGGGTCACCCAGAATGAGAGTCATCATGGAATCCCAAACCTGCTCGGCGGTCATACGACGCAGGACCGGTCCCGGGAAGTAATAAGGATCGGCTCCACCCGACTTGGTGCGACTGGCAAGTCGATTGTAAGCTTTGGTATTCACGATGACCCAGGCGAAAGCCTTGAGGTCAAAATCGAGCACGAGCATTTCTTCGGCGAGCACTTCAAGGAGTTCGCGATTGTAGGCCTTGCGGGGTTCGATGTTGTGAAGCGGCTCAGCCACCCCACGGCCCATGAACTTGGCCCACATCCGATTGGCAATGTTCATTGCAAAACGTTTGTTGTCGCGGCCGGTCAGCCAAACCGCAAGACGCTCACGAGGAGTCAACGCAGCCACTGCGGCCCCTTGTTCCTTGCCAAATAGAACATTGGGAGGAACCACTTCCAGTGGCATCGCGTCCTCATATTCGTAGGTCACCGGAAGCTTCATCGGGCGGTTCTTCACGGTGTGAACGTTGAACTCGCTGGCCCGGCCGATGTCGCGCAGCGGGCGGTCATATCGACGCACGAGGTTGCGGAGCTTCTCCTTATCTTCTTCTTTCTTGGGATCGAGATTGTGCTTCTGAGCAAGGTGTTGCTCGATTTGTTTACGGGTCGGAATCGACTTGTTCTTGGGCTGTTTTCCTTGGTGCTCCAGATCCGAGAGATAGGCGGAGAGTTCGTAATATTCGTACTGCGTCCAGTTGCTGAAGGGATCGTCGTGACACTGGGCGCAAGTAATGTCGGTGCCCAAGAAGACCTTGCCCATGAAAGCGACGTGATCGAGCTTCATGTCCTTGTCGCGAAGATGATAGCCCACAGCGGGATTGTCGTAAATGCGGCCCTCGGCGGTGATCAGTTCGCGGACCAGCTCGTCCCACGGGCGATTGGTTTGGATCTGCTCTTTCAGCCAGTAGATGAAGGAGTCGTTGCGAAGCACGGTGCCGGGAAAGCGCGACTGAATGCGCAACTGCTCGGCGAGGTAGTTGTAATTGTGGCTAGTGTAATCAACCGAGTTGAGAAGCTTGGTGATGAGGTTCTGGCGCTTCTTGGGATCGCGCGAGGAGAGGAATTTGCGTGCCTCCTCATAGCTGGGAATGCGGCCGCCCAGATCGAGGTAGATCCGGCGGAGGAACATGTGGTCGTTGAGACCTTCGTTATACTTCAGCTTGTGCTTCGTCAGTCCTTTCTCCACCGCCGCATCGATGCGTTTGGCAGCCAGCGCCACCAGCTCGGCCTTAGCAGTGAAGCTACGCTTTTGGACAAACTCCTGATCAACCTTCGAAAGAGCCTTCAGCGGAATCTCGGTGATTTTTCCATCCGCCAAGCGAAGCGTGACTTTGCCGGCCTTGAGTCCCAAGAAATCTCCGTTGATCGGATTTCCTGTCGAATCTACCCAAGTCTTTGCGGTCGCGGAGGGCGCTATTAAACTGGCAACAAGAGCAAAAAACGGGGACAGAAAAAAACGCGCCGATAGGGGTATCGACTGCGGTTGAAACTTAAAGCGAAGGCGAAACATGACAACTCTCTAAAAACGGGCTTAACCTAAATATGTTAACAACCCCTCCCATCTTGCCAAATTTTTTTTGTGGAATGGTAAAATCGACGATTTTCCAAAAAAAATGGTCCTTTTGGCTACCGGCAGCTAACTCAAAGCTCAAGCCTGCCTGACAACTCGGCCAATGGCGGCCTTTTAATACTTCAAATTGGCTCACGGATCCCGTTCTCGCTTCGAACTTCCAGATTTCTCCAACTCCGCCTCGTTGAATTCCTGAATTTCTTCTTCGGTGACCCCAAAAGTGGCCACCGTCAGGTAGAGCGCACCGAAGAAGCTCGTTAAGGTCATCAAGGGGGCGATGACGAAGAGGGCCATGACTTCACCGGCCTTCTTGTGCCAGGGCACCGGGGCGATTGTTTCGCCAAATGCCGGGGGCTGGGAGGGATCCCGGATGGGCTTTGAGGCCATGCCAAACCAAAGATGCAAAAAGGGTAGCGGCCGGAGGATGAACCGATACACCAAAACCGAAAGAGCCAGTGTTCCGATGACATGCAACCCGATGGTCAGCCAGACATTTCCCTCGATTCGGAAGAGGACAAAAGCCAAGCCTTGTTGAATAGGGATGTGCACGATGTAGATCGGGAAAACAGCCCGATTGAATGCCGCGAAGACTTTGGTCGGCCGGGTGAACAAAACCGAACCCGCCCCGAGGAAGGCCAGCATGCCGCACACTGATTCAAGCACCCTTGCCGGTAAGAACCATAAGGCTGACGAGTCCATGAATTCCAGGACCCGGGTCAGGTAAAGCATCAGAACGAGAATCAAGGCCGGGGCCAAAATCCGACGGATTCCGTTCCAAAAAGCATCGCCCAGCGAGACCAAGAACGTCCCGACCACAAAGCAAGTCAAGCCGGACCAAAATCTCAGGAAATGAGCGCTATAGAGCTCTCCGCGAGCGAGCGGCTCCATCACCCAAGTCTCCAAAGCGAGGACCCCAAAAAACGCGGGGATCCAGCAAACTGGGTGCATGGTCCGGCCCATTTTGAGAAGCCCAAAATCGGGGTGTTTTTTCAGGTAACCAAGGAGCGGTATGGAAAGGATGAAGTAAGCGACAAGGTTCCAGACAAACCAGAGGTGTCCCGGGTTAGGGATCCAGGCAAAGGCCTCCTGCCGATCAGCCCTGAAAAGCACTCCGGAAATTGGGGCAATGATGAAAAAGGTCAGAACCATGGGCGGGACTAGGCGGAGTAACCGGGACCTGAGCAGCGATCGCACGGAACGGTTCTGAAGGAGGTAACCGGCGGTTATCCCACTGAGGAGAAACAGAACCGGTATGCGCCAGGGGTTCATCAACTCGCCGATCCACCAAATCTCTTCGAGGAAAATAGGCGATGGAATGAATTCAATCGTATTCGCAAAGGGCTGATAGGCTGCCAGAACATGATACGCGATTAGAAGCAGGAGCGCAATCGACCGGAGAGCATCGATCTCGTGGCGGCGCGGCAATCCAGCAGGACCTTCAGTCATCAAATGGCACTTTTTCATCCAGCACTCCAGTGGTCCAGCCCGTACTTGAAATTCAACTCCTTATGAGCGACGTCGGTCTCACTTCGCCTTCGGCAGGTCACTGAGTTGAATGGCAAACTCCTCGAGATCGGAATAGCAAATATTGCCGGTAACCGGGGAGAAAGTGCGGACTGCTACAGCCTTACCGTCAGGCTAGAACTCAAGAAGGCACAGGTATCCTTTGCCGCCGCGAGGGAGCCTTTGGAATCCCTCGCAATGGTCAATCCGCTAGCGTCGATAAGAGTCATTTCCTCGCTTTCAATGGCGATGGATGGAGCCCTTGGCGAATCGTGATGATCACATCAATCCTCCAGCGGTGAAATCAGCCCCGCAGCAGTCCGAGAAGCTTCCCGTGAACGGCATCATTCCGGACGAGCCCAGCAAATTTTTCAGCGCCAGGTCCGATTGAGGTCAATTGCGTGGGATCGGAGGTGTGAACTACTCCGGTCCAACCGGTGCCGGTGACGTTCCCAACGATTTGGCCCAACAAGCCTACCGGGTTTGAGAGTTGATTGCTCCATTCGGTCACCTTCTTTCCACCCATGCGATCCATGAGAGCCTGCAACTCATGCGGAGCAGGTTTGAAGCCATAAATCGATTCCATAAGTTGGGTCATGGCGGCAGTGTCCTTTTTCTTGGAACGATTCCATTGGCCCATGAAGGCTTCTGCCGATCCCTTGATTCCCGCGATCCGCGAAAAGTAGTCGTTGGTCTGACGGTAACCGGGGCCGGTGCCATTCATGCCCGGATTGGCGTTCCCGTGATCACTGGTGAGGATGACCAGAATGTCATTCCGCTCGCCCACCATCTGGAGAACTTTGGCCACCGCATTATCAAAAGCCATCTGCTCATGAAGGATTGCACCAATGTCGTTCTTGTGAGCGGCGTGGTCGATCCGGGCACCTTCCACCTGCATGAGAAAGGGAGCCTCACCGTCCAGAAAACGCGTCAAAGCGGCCTGCGTCATTTCCGCAAGAGTGGGGATCTTATTTTGCAGCTCTTTGTCCTGCTGGCGGTCGACCATGTAGGGAATGTAGCCGGAAGAAAAGGTCCCCAGGATCTTCTTTGACCTGGACTTCAACAGCTCATCGCGAGATCCCACCACCTCGTAATTCGCCTTCGCAAACTCGCTGGCGAGATCCTTTTTATCCTTCCGTCCATGTGGACTGAAGAACTTCGAACCCCCTCCCAAGATCACATCGACGCGATTCAAATACTGTTCAGCGATACGGTCCTCCTGTCCCCGGCTTGGCACTGTGGCGGCAAATCCCGCAGGAGTCGCATGGGTGATCGTGGCCGTAGAGACCAAGCCAATTCTCACCCCTTCCTGATGAAGAGTTTCGCCAATCGACGGCCGGTGCTTTCCCTCTGCGTCTACATTGATCTTCCCGTTGGGAACCCGCTTTCCTCCACCCCAGGCACTGGAAGCCGCCGCGGAATCAGTGACCATGGAACTGGCTGACGCGGTATCCATCAGCCCCATCACCGCCTTTTGTTCCGACATCAATCCCCACCAAGTCGTCCCTTTTCCACGAAGCTGTCTGGAGAAGGCCTCGGTCATGGAGAGGACGCCATGACTCATGCCATCAGAGACGCAGAAAATGATGCCCTTCGGCTTCCTGCCACCGCGAGTCAGTGCCTGATTCTGGGCCGAGACCTGCCCGGTCCCTGCCAACACCCCGGCCGCCCCGCCAGACAAACCTCCTTGAAACAACCGACGTCGTGAGATCTTCATAGATCACCAATGGTAGTTCGCCCCGGTTTCTATAGCAACAGCCGATCAGACCGAGACTGGAGCGAGGGCGCGATCAAAAAAATCTCGAACTCCAGGCGTTGAAGCCGCGCGAAACACCCGGCAGCCTCAACCCATCTGGCGTAGCGAGGTGGGCCACGGATCTGGGAATGACTCACCGGCTAGCCAAACCTCGATCTCTTCCTCCGTGCAAAGAGCATCCTCCAAGGCCGCGGCGAACGAATCACGATCAGTCTTGAGACCAATCAGCGTGAGCTCGTTGTGACGATCACCAAAGATCGGGTGCTTCTTTTCGAGAAGCTCTCGGAGATAATCGATTTCCTCAGGCAAAAGTCGGCCGTCCTTGTTCTTCACGACCTCAGCTCGCCAATGGCCGGTGAGCTCAAGAGCAATCTGGCTTCCGGCCTGTTGCCAAAGGAGAACATCGGCCGGGCGCGAAGCAAGCCACAGGAAGCCTTTGGTGCGATAGAGACCGGTCCCCATTTTTTCGCGACACGCGTCGTATAGGCGCTGGGGATGAAAGGGTCTAGGGTCGCGGAAAACAAGAGCCTCGACTTCATCAAGAGTCGATGATTGCCCGGTCAGCACGAACTGTTCGGCACGCTGTTTCAAACGATCGAGATTTGGCGCCGGGGTTTCATCGAGTTGGGGCAAAAGAATTCCGGCCCGGGCCGAAAGACCAATGGTAGCGTGAGGTTGGATTTTTTGCAGAACGCGCACCTGCTCATCGATGATCTCCTGCGAAACGGTATCGACCTTGGTGACGATGATGACGTTGGCAAAGGTGAGCTGCTCGGCCAAAATAGTCGCAGCCTGCTGGAGAGCTTCGTCGGCCGGGAGATCCGCCTCACCGATCAAGACTCGGCCATTGGTAAAGTCACGATGGAGATTGAGCGCGTCCACTGTCACGATGAAGTGTCGTAGAAAGAATCGACTATCTTGGGTCAACGCATTGATCAAGGGCCAGGGTCTGGCGGCGCCGGTGCTCTCACACAAAACGATGGAAGGAACCGGATCGAGTTTCGCGATCTCATTGAGAGCCGAACCAGCGGAGGCAAAGAGATCCTCCCGGGCGTGCCTGCCATGCAAAGCTGCCACGCCACCTACCAGCAGACCCGCCTGCGGAGGTGAGCTTTCATCGGACAACAACTCCGCATCGAGCCCGAACTCGCTCAAGTCATGGACAATCACCGGAACATCCTGCAAGGCCTGATCGCGACGCCAACGACGAAGAAGCGTGGTCTTTCCAGAGCCCAGGAATCCGCAAAGGGTGGTGATGGGAACTTTCTCCAAAACAGGAGAAGCATCGTTCTTTTTATATTCGATCAAACAAAAATCGCGAAACAGACTCATAAAAAAGCCCGCACTCATTGAGTGCGGGCGCTGTAAAAAAGTTTTTCGATGAACGGCCTAGTAGCGGTAATGAGCTGGCTTGTATGGACCGTCGACCGGAACATCAATGTAGTCAGCTTGCTCCTGCGTGAGCGCGGTGAGCTTGGCTCCGATCTTGTCGAGGTGCAAGCGGGCCACTTCCTCGTCGAGCTCCTTGGGCAATACTTCCACCCCGATCTCGCGGCTGTCCTTGGTTTCCCAAAGGGCAATCTGGGCGAGCGTCTGGTTGGTGAAGCTGTTACTCATCACGAAGCTCGGATGACCGGTGGCGCAACCGAGGTTCACCAGACGTCCTTCCGCAAGCATGTAAATGCTATTACCAGCCGGGAAGGTGTACTTATCGACCTGCGGCTTGATGTTGAGCTTCTGAATCCCTTCGAGTTTCTCGAGAGCATCAATCTCAATCTCGTTATCGAAGTGACCGATGTTACAAACAATTGCTTGGTCCTTCATCTTCTCCATGTGCTCGGCCCGGATGATATTGAAGTTCCCTGTGGTAGTGACGTAGATATCACCCCAACCTAGTGTGTCTTCAACGGTGAGAACGCGAAAGCCTTCCATGGCCGCCTGGAGGGCACAGATGGGATCGACTTCGGTGACCACAACTTGAGCACCCTGCGCGCGAAGTGCTTGGGCACAGCCCTTACCAACATCACCGTATCCGCAAACCACGCCAACCTTGCCGGAAATCATGACGTCGGTAGCGCGCTTGATTCCGTCGATGAGAGATTCGCGACAGCCATAGAGATTATCGAATTTTGACTTAGTCACCGAGTCATTGACGTTAATGGCGGGGAAAAGGAGCTTTCCGTCTCGTTGCATCTGGTAGAGACGGTGGACGCCGGTGGTGGTTTCCTCGGAAACTCCTTTGAGCTCGGGAATCCAGGAATGGAAAATGCCGGGCTGCTTCGCGTGTATGTCTTTGAGAAGCGCCTTGATGACCGCTTCCTCGGTGGACGATGCGGGCTCGTTGACCCAGTCGGATCCATTCTCGAGCTCGTATCCCTTGTGAATGAGGAGCGTGGCGTCTCCTCCATCATCGACGATGAGTTGGGGCCCGAGAGGCATTCCGCCATCAGGATTGGGAAACTGGAGAGCCTGCCAGGTGCACCACCAGTATTCCTCGAGGGTCTCCCCCTTCCAGGCAAAAACGGGCGTTCCGGTTTCTGCGATAGCAGCCGCAGCGTGATCCTGGGTGGAAAAGATGTTGCAGGAACACCAGCGAACATCAGCTCCAACGTCCTTGAGGGTTTCAATGAGAACAGCGGTCTGGATCGTCATGTGAAGCGAGCCCATGACACGCACCCCGTCGAGCGGCTTGGCAGGGCCGTATTTTTCACGGGTAGCAACTAGACCTGGCATTTCGTGCTCGGCAACGTCGAGTTCTTTTCGGCCGAAGTCGGCCAAACCAATATCTTTGACTTTGTAATCTGACATGATTCTAGAGTTTAAAATTTGAGGTTCTTAGATCGCGGATTTGAGGGCCTCCACCTTGTCGGTTTGTTCCCAAGGGAGCGCGGCCGAAGAATACCCAAAGTGGCCGTAGTTGGTCGACTGTCCGTAGATGGGACGAAGGAGGTCGAGTTGTGAAACGATGTCAGCGGCCTTGAAGCTGAAGGCTTCCTTCACCGCTTTGACGATTTTGTCCTCATCGACTTCATTGGTGCCAAAGGTGTTCACGTTGATGCTGACCGGATCAGGGTAACCAATAGCGTAGGCCAGCTGGAGTTCGCATTCGGTAGCGAGACCAGCCGCAACAATATTCTTGGCAACCCAGCGAGCCATGTAGGCGGCCGAACGATCTACTTTGGAAGGATCCTTGCCGGAGAAAGCACCGCCACCGTGGCGGCCCATACCTCCGTATGTGTCGACGATGATTTTGCGACCGGTCAGACCGGCATCGCCCTCGGGTCCACCAATGACAAAACGTCCGGTCGGGTTAATGAGATATTGGGTGTCGTCGCGGAGGAGCTCCTCAGGGATAACTTTTTCAATTAGGTCGCGCTTTAGGATTTCGCGCATCTCCGGGGTGTCGATTTCGGCGGCATGCATGGTGGAAACCACCACAGCAGTGACACTGACGGGTTTGCCGTCGACATACTTTATTGAGACCTGGGTCTTGGAATCGGGACGCAGCCAGGTGTGCACACGGTCCTTGCGTAGATTAGTCAGAGCCTCTCCAAGTCGATGAGCGTAGGCCACGGGAGCCGGCATGAGCTCCTCGGTATCGTCCACGGCGTAACCAAACATTATTCCCTGGTCACCAGCACCTTGCTCGGAGGTGTCCTTATGATCCGCTGCCTCGGCATCCACCCCTTGGGCGATGTCCTGCGACTGCTTTCCGAGCAGGTTCATGAAGAAAAGACCCTCGGCATCAAACTTCGAGGAATAGCTGTATTCGGTATTGTCGGCGTAGGACTTGTCGTAGCCAATCTTGCGGACCGCCTCGCGGGCTACTTCCTCGTAGTTGAACTTGGCACCAGTGGTAATCTCACCCGCCAGAGCAAGAACGTTGTCTTTCACCAGAGTCTCGCAAGCCACGCGTGACTTGGGATCTTGCTCGAGACAAGCGTCGAGGATCGCGTCTGAGACGGTGTCACACACCTTGTCGGGATGACCTTCGGTCACGGATTCTGAGGAGAAAATGAAGCTTTTGCTCATAGTTTTAATTTTGATATCGTCAAATCGCGATTTGTTGATGTGATCTAGCCCTGCCCTATCATGCCGTCAATTCTGAATTCCCTCAAAATGATATCTGATCCCACCCGGTTGCGGATTTTGCTGCTCCTCGATGAGGAATCGCTCTCCGTGGCCGAGCTCCAGCACATTCTTGGGATGGGACAATCGCGGATCTCCACCCAGTTGTCCCAACTCAAAAAAGAAAGGCTGGTGACCGATCAACGTTCGGGAAAAAACAATATTTACTCTGCCGGGATCCCCGACGACCTCGGGTCGATCATGCGGGCGGCCGGCAAGGAGCTTCCCGAGCGGCAAAATGACCAGGCTTCACTGCGGCATGTCCTTCGGAAACGAAAAGACCAGGTCAGGGCTTATTTTGACGAGCTGGCAGGACGGTTTGGCCGGGAGTATGTTCCGGGGCGTTCCTGGAAGGGCCTAGCCGAAGCGATGTTAAAAATCCTCAACTACGAAGTGGTAGCCGACCTCGGAGCAGGTGAAGGCACTCTTTCCCAGTTGATTGCCCAGCGGGCCCGAAAGGTTATCGCGGTCGACAATTCTGAAAAGATGGTTGCCTTCGGCCAAAAGCTTGCGGAAGAAAACAAACTGCCGCATCTCGAGTATCGACTTGGTGACATCGAAGCACCGCCTATCGATGACAGCTCGGTCGACCTGGCCATTTTCTCGCAAGCCCTCCATCACGCCGAGCAGCCCGCCAAGGCATTGGCCGAGGCTCACCGAATCCTTAAACCTGGTGGCCGGCTCATCGTTCTCGACCTGCTTCGTCACAGTTTCGAAAAAGCCCGCGAGCTCTACTATGATACCTGGCTTGGCTTCCCCGAAGTCGAGCTGGCAGAAATGATCACCAGTTGCGGCTTCCGCGAAGTCGAAACGGCGATCGTTGATCGCGAAGAAGCACCGCCACATTTTCGAACCCTGCTGGCCAGCGCGGCGAAATGAAATCGCTTCTTTCATCCACGATACTGACCACACTGGTTCTCGTTTCGTGCAGCCGCCCAACCCACTCCCCGAAAGCCCCTACCATCCCGCAAGCTCGAAAGCTTCAAGTGGAACCCAAGCTAGTCGCAGAGGAACTCAACCCGGAATACCCCAAAGTTATTCCCGAACCGAAACCGCCGGCCCCCTCGATTCCGCGTCATCCAATTAAAGTACGACGATCTTCGTACAAAGGTATTGATTTTACTGTGCTGTCCTTCGACCGGCGTGACTACCGGATCGATGTAGTCGATCAGAAAGGCGGGCCGGGGTCACGCTTCGACAGTGCCAGAGAAGCTGGTGGAACCGGCCTCGCGGCCATTAACGGCGGGTTTTTCGGACCCAGCGGTGAACCGGTTGGATTGGTGATCACTGAAGGCGACAGGCGCGGGTACTTCAACTCTGCCTCATATCTTGGAACCGGAATTCTCGATGGCAACGCGGTCACACTGGCAACCCGTAAGGCCTATCAAACGTCCAATGAACTTCTGCAGAGCGGTCCACGTCTTGTCTGGAAAAGAGAAAGCCTGACCGGGCTTTCTTCGGCAAGCGCACGCCCGCGATCGTTTTTGATTTGGGACGGCGCAGCGCACTTCGGTCTGGCTTACGCAGATTCGGCCAGCCTGAAGGAGCTGTCGGACGCCCTCCAAAAACAACCCGTTCCCGGATTCACCATCAAGTACGCAGTGAACCTAGACGGCGGAACGTCGTGCGACTTCTGGGTCTCGGGCACAGTCTCAGGAGGCGGGTTCACCGAGAGCTCATTCTTCAAAAAGAAGGCGCGCAACTACCTCGTGGTCAGGTCCCGCGATTGAGGCCTTACCAATAGGCCACGGTCTATTTTGACCACGCCCTCCATATGGCATCGATAGCCGCCACCTCGGGAAGCTCTCCGTCCTTGATCAGGAACCCGTAGTTGACCGTGAGGGACTCTCCTTTAGGAATGGTCTTTTTGAAGTAAGCCCCGAAGCGCCCGTAATCGCGATAAGCGGAATGAACAGTGTCCTTAGGATTCTTCGGACCATTCATATGAACGACCGAGTAATTTTTGTCTCCAAGAGTGTAATTCTCGGCGGCCCAAGGAAGATCTTTGACTCCCTTCACCTCGGTCACGCCATTGGGAAAGAGATATTTCGTTTTCTTGCGATCCACCTCGTTGGCTGGGCGATACTGGATGCCGGCGTGTTCGGGGTCGCCATTCAGAAAAACCTCTTCGTTGACCGGAGTCAGCTTTGACTGAAAATCGATCATCACCCGGCCGCCATGAACGCCTTCCGAAATGGTCATGGTGCGCTCTTCGACAAGGAAGGGTTCCTCCTTTTCATCCATCCAATGAGTCAGCGAAGTGAACACGGCGGTCCCTTCCTTCACCTCTTTTTGGAGAAACTTCTGATGTACAATCGAGCCTCCTTTCATGTGCCAGCGGTCGTAGCTTTTTCCACCCACCTTGACTCTGCTCCACCCAATGAAGATTCCGCGGTGGTGAGTGAATTGACCACCCGGCCCCTTGGTGATGGGCACCTTGCCCTCCTCATCAAAAACATGGAGATAGGGTTTGTAGGTGTTGTGGAGGGATTCCTTGGTCGACGGGTCGTACTCGTACATATACCGAACGACCACTTTGCCATCCGAGACCACATCAAGATGTTTTCCTTCAGTATCCTTAAATTCCAAAGCCGCCCAACCAACCTGGAGCGGCAACAACAGCGCAAAAAGAAACCATTTCATCATCAACTTTGGGACGGAACAAATCACTTTGATATTTCACCGCTTTTGTCTCCGCCAGTTGCCTGAGCAAATTTTAGAGCTGACAAAGCTGACTTTTTTCTTCGTCAAAATGGGAATTGCGCTAATTTTTTGTGAGCAAGTTCGTTAAAAGACGAACGTTTCCTGTCGCGCCACTCCTTCGGCCAGCAAACTCCTTTCGAGCCCATGTCCCAAGTACCTCCACCTCCCCCGCAAGCCTACCCACAGGGTCCGGAAGCACCTCAACCGCCCCAGCCACCGCAAGCACCAGCGGTTCCCCAAGCGGTGGCACCAGCGCCATCAGCCCATTCCATTCTCAAAAAACAACAAAGGACCGCTACCGTAACCAGCCTGATCGTGGCCATTCTCATGATGGTGATGATTGGCCTCATTCTCCGTCTCATCTTTTTGGCGATCGCCATCGAACCCAAACCAAAGCTTGTCGCCTATTCCGGCGTGGGTGAAACCGAAGAAAAAATCACCAAGCCGAAGGTGCAAACCTCAGTGGAACGGAAACCCTCCGCTCCCAGCATGTCGGCCAGTAAGATGATCGTTTCCAACGCCTCCGCTCCAACGGCCATTCCGGTTCCAGAGATTCAGGTCGAGGACGTCTCGATGGAAATCGGAGTAGGTGATGATTTCGGACAAGGCTGGGGCGACGGCGACGGCTTTGGCCAAGGAGGCGGATCGAGCTTTTTCGGACAAACCTCACGAGCAGAACGAATTGCCTACGTCATCGATTTTTCCTCATCGATGAAAGGTCAAGATCGCCATAAAATCATGAGAGACGAATTGTGTGAATCTCTCCAAATGATGAAGAACGGTCTTCAGATTGGGATGGTCTTTTTCGGAGGCCCGGCTTGGGTCGCCGGCGATAAGATTCAAATGGACAAAGGTCGTAAGTCCGCCGTGGTGACCGCAAAGGGTGGGAAGAAATTCAAATGGAAAACTCCAGGGAGTGCACACGATTGGAAACACGACGGCCCCAAGCAAAAAGTACCGTGGCGAACTATCGATGACGGTGAGGTCAAGAAGCTCCAAAAGATCGTGCGGGAAACCCCCTTGTTTTGGGGCACGATCTGGCATCACCCGCTACACATGGTTCTCGATATGGAACCAGCCCCTCAAACAGTCTATTTTATGACCGATGGTAGTGCCCGGGGTTCCGATAAATGGGCCAAGGAAATCGGGGAAAAAGCCAAGAAAATGGGAGTGGTGGTCAACTGCGTGGCCTTGATGCATCCAAAAGCCAAAAAGGATCTACAGACCATTGCCGACATGACTGGTGGCCAGCTCACCATGGTTAATGAGAAGGGTCAGCGGGTTCAGATCAAGTGATCTAATCATCGAATGCACCCGATCCGCTTAGGGCTAGGATTTGAAAGATCGTGACTTCCGTTCCTTCTCAAGCCAAATCATCAGGAGAGTCACATCTGCTGGCGTGATTCCTGAAATACGGGCTGCTTGGCCCAAAGTGCGAGGCCGAATGACCGCGAGCCGTTGTTTCGCTTCGGCCTTCAATCCTGTGAGGGATTTGTAGTCGAGGCTTGTGGGAATCTCGGCCGATTCCTGCTTTTTGAATCGTTCCACCTCTTGGTGTTGGCGGGCAATGTGGCCTTCGTATTTAAAATCAGCTTCTAGAATAGGCCAGAGTTCCACGTGGAACTTTTCCCGGATTTCCGGTGGCAAATCCGTCCAGGCATTCCCGCCCTGACGGAACCAATGATCCAGTTTAATACTGTCGTACTTGGTTTGCCGAATCAATTGACGTGCTTCAGTCAGAGAGGACATTTTGGACTGAAAGGCCTTGGCACGCCGATCAGAGAGCAATCCGAGATCCCAGGCTTTTGCACTCAGACGCTCATCAGCATTGTCTTGACGCAAGAGCAACCGGTATTCAGCCCGACTGGTGAACATCCGGTAGGGCTCGGTGCATCCTTTTGTAACGAGGTCGTCGATCATCACGCCGAGGTAAGCTTCATCGCGTCCCAGCACGACCGCCTTCTCCCCTTTGACCTTGAGAGCCGCATTGATTCCGGCCAAAAGCCCTTGGCCCGCCGCTTCCTCATAACCCGAGGTCCCGTTGATCTGTCCCGCGAAAAACAAACCCTCGATCTTTTTGGTTTCGAGAGACGCCTGTAGCTGAGTCGGCGGGCAGTAATCATACTCCACTGCATAGCCTGGTCGGATGATCTCGCAGTTTTCTAATCCGGGAATCGCGCGAAGGAAATCAAGCTGCACTTCGTAGGGTAACGAAGTGGACACACCATTGACGTAATATTCTAAAGTGTGTCGACCCTCAGGTTCCAGGAAGACCTGATGGCGCTCTTTTTCGGCGAAGCGGACCACCTTGTCTTCGATCGAAGGACAATAGCGAGGCCCTACTCCTTCGATTTTCCCCGAATACATCGGTGATTGGTGGAGGTTTTCCCGAATGACGTCGTGAGTTTGGGGCGTGGTCCAGGTAATCCAGCAAGGGATTTGTTCCACGTGGAACTCCGGATTTCCCCAATCGTTCAAAGTGAAGATGTCATCGGGGTCTTTCCTCGACAATTCCGGATGAAAACTAAATAGAGATGGTGGATTATCACCGCCCTGCCTCTCACATTTGGAAAAGTCCAAACTCCTTCCGTTCAAGCGACAGGGAGTTCCCGTCTTGAAGCGATCAATCTCGAAACCCAGTTCCCGGAGTGATTCAGAGACCGTTGAAGTCCCTTCCCCCATGCGTCCCCCTTTTTCATTTTTGAGTCCGACATGCATGAGGCCCCTCATGAAAGTACCAGCCGAAAGAATCACTGTCTTGGCCCTGATCTCCATTTGAAGGCTGGTCTGGATTCCAATCGCGCAGTCATTTTCGACAAGGATGGTCGCGACGTTGCCCTGATGAAGGTCCAGCCCGGCAGTCCCTTCCATCAGGCGTTTCATTCGGAATTGGTATGCTTTCTTGTCACATTGGGCCCGAGGGGCCCGCACCGAGGGACCCTTGGCGGCATTGAGCATCCTCCATTGAATTGCTGTGGCATCCGTGTTTTCGGCCATTAATCCCCCAAGGGCATCGATTTCTCGAACCATATGGCCTTTGCCAAGACCCCCGATGGCGGGGTTGCAACTCATTTGTCCGATGGTGTCCAGATTCTGAGTCAAGATCGCCACGGAGGCATTAAGCCTGGCGGCAGCATGAGCAGCTTCGACGCCGGCGTGGCCAGCCCCAATGACAAGAACATCGTATTCGATGGGATAGCGATACATGAGCGGAACAGGATCCTAAGCGGGGATCCCGATAAAGACAAGGCGACCGACGACCGGTGATCCCTTAAAAAACAACAGCGGCTCTCCCCGAAGGACGAACCGCTGTTGAGCACACACGCAACAACAATTTTGTTACACTAACAGAAACGCTATCAACGAGAATTTCTGTCTAAAAACTAACAAAAAGACGGATTTGTCACTTCCGGCCCTTCGACTTCCGAAGAAGCAACCGCCTCAGTCACTTTAGTTCCAGCCTCTTGCCCCGCTTTCTTACCACCTGCCACTCCTTTGGAAATTCCTTCACGAACAGACTTGGGAAGAATTTCATGGAGGAAGACTCCTGCGAAAACCGAACCGTAGGCAACACCATAAGCAACATCATGAACGAGATCGCATACGCCTGACTTCAATTGCGGTCCCTTCTCCTGTGCTTTGGCAGCCCCTTCGTCCTTCCCAGCTGCGAGAGCATCACGCACGCTGTCAAAACGGCGTTTTGGAGTTGTTTCGGGAATATGGTGATCTGGATCGGTTGAGTGATTTTTAGTCATGGTTTTCTGATTGGTTCGTAAACATTAGACCACAGACCGGCAAAAATATTCATTATAAAGCAAAGGAAGTTTTGGAAGAGGTTCATCTGGTTTTTTGAATGTCACGGGCCCGTCATTCGTCGCACCTCAGAAGCACCTTAAAACGAACAAAACAAAACGATGAAAAAACAAATGATCCTGATCCTCCTTGTTCTTACCGGTGGCTTTGCTCTTCCGGTAGCGGCTCAAAACTATCACCATCGTGGATGCGAACCTGAAATCATCATAACAGGCTACCTGCTTTGCGGCTCCCCAGTTTATGCGAAAAGAGTGTTTGTCGGCCGCTGCGTGAGGATCGTTCCAGTTTCGACCTGCGAAGTGCAGCGCTACCTAGAAAGACAGCGCTGGATCGCCGCCCAACGAGCCTATCAGCGCCAAGTGACCCAAGTTGGATTTCGCCGGGCACAGTGCGCCTATGCGGAAAACTATTGCCGCTACCTGGCTTCTAGGCGGTGCCGTTAATGACTATAGAATCTCCATTCAAAAAAGACCTTCTTCGGCTTGGGGAAGGTCTTTTTTTCAACGACAAACCAGAGTCACTCCGCTAGAATGTTGGACCTTACTCCTCTCCTATGAAGTCTTGGATTTTCCTATTTGCTCTCCTCACCGTTTTCCCTGTTCACGCAGCGACCCTGAACGTCAACGAGATCTTCGTGCGACTGCAAGGAACGATCGAAAGCGGTCAGGGATTTGACGAACTAGTCGAAGATCTCGAGCGACTGGAAAACTCAGAACTCTCAGCCTTCCTCAAAGAATTCGATATCACCTGGAAACCGTTACGGACCCGGTATCTTCGTGACCACGGAGATTTCGTCAGCAAGTCATTTCGAGGAGAAATGCGTCAGCAAGCGAAGGCCGAGATTCGCCGTTATCGCAGTGATTTCATGTCGGTCTATCAATTGGGTGAAGGTGCGATGAAACCCCTTCTCAGAACCAAGAGCATGCCGGCAGTCAAGGCGCTGCGGAAACTGGTCATGCCAACCTCGGCTGAGATCTTTGCCACTGCTCCGCCTACTCTGGAAAATCAACGAAAGATCATTCTTGTTCTCGCTCGTTTCCGCGATGCCGTCGTCGACACCGCTGTCCTGCCTGATGAAGAAAAGGCCGAACAATCCGTCTTGCAAGGTGAAGACGAAGTCATCACCTCGATGAGCGGCCTCCCGCGGGACGGACTCCGTATCATGAAGGACAACGACAAGATCGCGGAGAAAGCTCAGATTCCGGATGACGAGCGCAAAGGAATTCGTGAACTTAATCAATGGAGACTTCTTTTGGGACTAAATGCCCTCGTGATTGACCCCAAGCTTTCGAATGCCTGCCGAAGTCATTCGGAAGACATGCACACTCATGGATTCTTTGCCCACGAATCACCTCTTCCCGGCAAGCGCACCCCGTGGGATCGGGCAGCCCAAGCGGGAACGAGAGCGAGCGGCGAGAACATTTACATGGGGTCCACCCAACCTTCTTCCGCGAACAAGGGATGGTTTTATTCGCCGGGCCACCACAAAAACATGTTCAAAGCGAGTCATACCCGCATCGGATTAGGACGCTACCAGAAACACTGGACCCAGTGCTTCGGTTAATCCTGGCCACGTTCCAATTCGCGAGGTCCATCCCGCCGGACAGACCCCCGGGCGCAAAGATCCCGTCCGATCTGGTGAATTTTAACCCGTTGCAAACCAGTTGTTTGTGTCAGTGAGGCTGTACCCTCACCAGCCACTGAAACAGTTGGTCCGCCGGTCACCAATGGGGCTAGGAAGACTACCCATTCATCGATTAATCCTTCGTCTTGAAAAGCACCAAGCAAGCCGCCACCTGCCTCCAAAAGAACAGAGCACACTCCGTATTCTAACGTCAAAGTACGAAGGACATCGTACAATTCCCGATTTTTGAAGACCAGAGATCGATCCCGATGCTCATCAAGAAAAACCTGATAAGCAGACCGATCCAAATCTTTGTGGGTGAGAATGACCCGCAAGGGCTGCTCCTTGTTGGGATCTGATGCAGGAGCGCGCACAGTAAGAGCAGGATTATCAGCCCGGACGGTTTCACCCGAAGTAATGATAGCGTCGACCTCCCGGCGCAACCATTGGACTTCCTCACGAGCCGGAGCTCCAGTCAGCCACTGTCCTTCGTCTACCGGTCGCGTGATTCGCCCATCTAGTGACATCGCCGTCTTGGCGATCACCCACGGGCGACCTTCGGTTTGCGTCATCGCGAAACCACGAATGAAATGAAGGCATTCCTCCTCAAGCACGCCTGAAACCACTTCAACTCCCGCAGCTTTTAAAAGCTGATCGGCGTTACCTGCATGAGATGGATTTGGGTCACGAGTTCCGTAAACCACTCGAGTGATACCGGCCTCGATAAGAGCTATGCAACAAGCTCCGGTTCTTCCTACCGTGCTGCATGGTTCCAAAGTCACGTAAGCGGTAGCTCCCTGTGCTGCTTCCGAATCCAGCTGATTCAGAGCTTCTCTTTCAGCGTGAGGTTGGCCGGCCTTGTGATGCCAACCCCGTGAAAGCTCCTGGCCATTTTTTACGATTACAGCCCCCACCGCAGGATTCGGTGAGGTCAGGCCAAGACCTTTGCGCCCTTCTTCCAAAGCAAGGGCCATCCATTTTTCATCGTCCGGTTGCTTCATTAGAAAGGTGCCATTTCAGAAGTTAACAAACCCGTGAATAACTTCCGAAAAGGTGAGATCAAATCTCAAAGACCACATTCTTTTTCCAAATTGCGAACCAATTTCACCGGATTCCCGCACGTTGTTCCAAACGTGGAACCCTTGATTCCCCTAGGTGGAACATCGATATCGACGAGTTGTTCTTATGAAGAAGAAGAAGACGAAATTAGAGAATGATCGTTCACATTTCATAAGTTGGGGACATTTTGCGGAAATCATTGAAATTTGATGTGTCCTCTATTTTTGAAACTGAGCTCGAAAAAAAAGAAATTCTCAGCTACTTGCTTAAACCGAAGGGTCTAGATTCCTATCGTCCCATCGCGGTGCGAAAACTGGCGGCAGTCTGTCCGACGCTGCTGATCTCGGCAGCGATGGTTCCCATCTGGCTCTTGAGGCCGTTGTTCTCGAAAATCGCTTGGAGGTTGGCCAGCTTATTGAGATAACTGCGACGAAGAACCTCCATTCTTTGATCGAGTTTCGCCTTATACCGATTCTGTCGCTCGATGGCTCGATTGAGATACTTGCGGAGTTCTGGTGGGAGCTTGATTTCTGCCAGTCCGGTAAAATCTCCATCGGCGGGCAGGTTGGTATCAAGATTGTCGTAGGCTATCTGATAAATCCTCTTTTCGCTGTTGTTCAGAACACGAAACCAAACCTTGGCTTCGGCTAGGAAAGCATCCCGGTTCCCCAAGAGGAATTTCTCATAGTCATCGATCTCTTTTTTCACTAGGTGACGCGCAATCTTTCGGGCCTTGGTGAAGCTGGCGATGGGGTTAGCCTGACTAACCGCCTCAACCACTTCTTTTCGTTTGGCGTCAGGACTCCATTCAATGAGGAAACCCGAAATGTCCTTGGATCTTGGGTTGGCGTCGTCCCAGCCCATTCCTGATCCGGTTTTGATGAAACGAAGAGCGGTTTCGCTGGCTCCGCTGGAGGGTGAGCCGGGCGCCCAGCTTGCCTTGACCCACGGTTCGGAGGTGGTCCAAGTCCAAAGATCGCCTTCGAGGATCGCCCCTAGCCAAATTGATTGATCGCTTTGGAGAGATTCTTCGAAAAAGTCGCTTAGGAATCTGTCTTCGGACGGTTCGGAAATGACCGCAAGGTGTCCTTCGGAGCTCGCCGCGACAAGATCCGCTTCCTGCCAAGTAACAGGTTGTTGTACGAGAAGGAAGTGACGACTTTCGTTCGAAATCGTTGCCGGAGGCCATTCCGGGCTGGGTGCTTCGAGAGTGGGGACCAGTCGTTCAAGCTGGGAAGCAAGGGAACCGGGATTTTGTCCGTCGCGGGACCACTGGACCACAAAGGGATTTTTTTCGCCGTTTGGGCGGGCCCGGATGACCCCGCTGCTGCTGAGAGAAGCGCAGGATCCCAGGGTGATGCCGGGATTAGGAAACCTCCATTCCTCCCCCGTGACCCAAGCCCAGCCATTTCGTCCTTTGGCGCCGCCTCCGATCCAGATCTTTTTGATTTCGGTTCCCATTCGGCTGGTCAGAACATCGACATCGGCTTGGGTGACGGGAGTGGCGAGGTGTCCGCCGTGTTGTTCAGCAAAGGCACAGGCTTCGCCCCACGACATGGGGGTCTGGACAAAGAAGAGATAATGGGTGGAGCGATCAATGGTTCCTTCGGGGAAGCGGTCGCGCCTCCCGTTGTAGAGAGCGGTGCGATACTCCGCCAATTTCTGCATGGGAGTCTTGGCTTTCTTGATGGCGAGAAGTTCGGCCCGCTTCTTCGCGTTCTCCGCTTCGCGGACCTTTCGCTCTGCTTCCATTCTGGCCACTTCTTCGGCTTCGCGCCGCGATTTATCGGCGATTTTATCGCGCTGTCGTTGTTCCTGCTTCCGTTTCTGTTCTTGGTCCTCTTTCTCCTGTTTGAGCTTGGCCCGTTTATCCTTGTAGATGCCCCAAGTGAAAATGATCACGGGTATTAGGACCGCAATGATGAGAAGATTGCGGATGATGGGCCAGTTGCTGCCAGTTTCCATGGATACCGGAGCGGGGGCCGGAGCGGGGTTAACCGATTCGTCATCGGATTCGTCAGCGAGCGATTTCAGCTTTGGAGTCGGCGCACTGCCAGCCTTAGACAGGGCTACCAGACGAGGCTTGCTGTCGCCCGGCTCTTTATTGGTGGTGAGGCGCCGCTTCAGAGTGACGGATTTTTGAGAAGAATTCCCGGATCTGGTGCGAATGGTTCGTTGCTGGGTATTTCCCAGATCGGGAAGGATTGCCTGAAGATCATCGGCCAATTCGTCAGCATCTTGATACCGGAGCGCAGGGTTCCGCCGGGTTGCTTTTTTGAAGATGGGGTCGAGTCGCTTGTCGCATCTGGCGATCGATGATGGGGGGCTGGGCGGCTCTTCGGGCATCTTCCCGGTGAGTAGTTCGTAAAAGATAACTCCGACCGCGAAGATGTCGGATGGAACTCCGATAGCTTTCGGGTTGGAGAGAATCTCGGGTGCGGCGTATCCCGGGGTACCGTAGATCAAGCTATCGTCTCCATCAGAGTCGGCGGCCGCGGCGAGGCCAAAATCCCCGATCTTGGGCTGGGCCTTGGGATCGAGGAGGATGTTTGCGGGTTTGACGTCGCGGTGAATGATGCCGGCGCGGTGAGCATGTGCCAGCCCGCGGGAGATTCCGATGATGAGTTCGGCTGCCGTCGATTGGTCGATGGCTTTTCCGTAGCTGGAGTAGTAGAGCGACTTACCCGCCACAAATTCCATGACGATGTAGGGCATCCCGTTGGCTTCACCGAAGTCGTAGATCCCGATGAGATTGGCGTGATTGAGGCGAGCCATCGAGCGAGCTTCGGCCCGGAACTGGTCGCGAAACATTTTATCGGCTCCTAGTTCGGCAGGAAGAAGCTTGATGGCTACAAAGCGGTCGAGGGAATCTTGAACCGCCTTATAGACAGCCCCCATTCCCCCCGTGGCAACCATGGCGGTGACCGTGTATCCTTCCAGGAGATGGGTCAACTCGGTGGGTTCCGGTGGGTCAAACGGAATGGTTTCGCTCATGAAATCGGTAGGTAGGTAGGCGTTTCCCCCTGCTTGGAGCGTGACGAAAATAGGGTCTCGCGGCAATTCTTGATTTTAGTCTGCTGTAGGAGCAGACTGTGGTTGCTGGACAGAATGATTAACGAAGCACTGATCTATGCAACGTTGGGGGAGACAGGATTTACTCGCCTGACCTCGGCCTTCTATCGTCGCATGAGGAATGATGATCTTGTGGGAGCGATGTACCCTGATGACGATTGGGACGGTGCCGAGGCACGATTGCGCGACTTTTTGCTTTTCCGCTTTGGGGCGGATGAAAGGTATCTGGTGAAGCGCGGGCACCCCCGGTTGAGGGCACGCCATCTTCCCTTTCGGGTCGGGACGGTCGAGCGCGACCGTTGGGTCGAATTGATGCAAGAAGCTGCTGATGAGGTTATTGCTGATGATTTCATCCGCGAGAGCTTGATGACCTTTTTTGCCCAGGTGGCTGATTTTCTGAGAAATCAACTGGAGGATGGAGAGCATGCTTGATCCGGTCTTACGGCGTCGTGTACCAGTCCTGGTTCTGCTCGCGGTGATCACGGTCGTGACCATGATCGATTGGCAGCATAATCTAGGGGCGTGGATGATGCGCCCATCCGAGATCGTGACGGCATGGCGGTTGCTGATGGATGGGTATTATTCCGGAGAAATCTTCCAGTCTCTCTTCAAGACAGTCAGTTATGCTTTTCTTCATGCGAATCTGAGTCACTTGGCCAGTAACGCAATTTTTCTATGGATTTTTGGGGTGGTGGTGTGCGAGCTGTGTGGCTGGCAGTGGCTGGTGGTGGCATTTTTGGTGACCTCGGTAGGAGGTGCGATGGGGCAAATCGCTCTCGACCCTAACAGCCGGATTGGCACGCTGGGCGCGAGCGGTGGTCTGTTGGGGTTGGAGGGTTTTTACTTTGGGCTGGCGTTTCAACGCCCGCGTCCCGAGGTGGAGGTCTGGCCCTTGGCCCGCCCAGTCAATTCGACGGAGCTGGCTGCTGCCGGGTTGATTGGGGTGATGCTTGATCTTTTCGGGGTCATTGGTCCGGCCACCGGGATTGCTTATGGAGCCCACTTGGGGGGCTTCGTAAGTGGAATGCTTCTTAGCGTTCCGGCTGAGCATATGAATCGTTTCTCGAAAGGGTGAGAGTTTGGCCTGATATGAAAGGTTCTCGGGAAATGGTATGCGTTCTGCTCATGAGCGATTCGAATGACTGATCTACCAAACTTGCAGCAGGTGCGTTCCCTCATCGCAGTGGCTGATACTGAAAGTTTTACGAAGGCTGCCGAGCGCCTTGGGGTCACCCAGTCTGCGGTGAGCCACTCCATCCGTGCTTTAGAAACCCAGCTCGACAGTAAATTGGTTGAGCGTGCTGGAAAGCGGGTCGCGCTTTCCCAGAATGGTACGATTTTGTTGCGACGTTTTCGGGCTGCGGTCGCGCAACTTGAGAAGGCTCGGGAAGACCTTGCCCTTCTCAAGCGATGGGGTCAGGGCCGCTTGCGTGTGGGTGCCACCCACACTCTTTGCACCTATTTGCTCCCGACAGTGATGCAGGAGTTCCGCCAGCTTTACCCGCGGTGTGAGATTCACATTGAGTCGGGTGATACCTCCGAATTGATTGAGCTGCTCGACCAAAGCGAAATCGATCTCGTTTTTGGAATGGGAGGGCGCGAACCTGCTTGGACTCGTTTTGACGGCATCTTTGAGGACGAACTCGTTTTCATTGTTTCTCCGGATCACCCGTGGGCCAAGCAAGGGAATCTTGAGATGGAAGAGGTGGAGAAGGAATCCTTTTTGGTTTACGCGCGGGCCAGTGAGACCTACCGCTTTCTAAAGTCGACTTTCGAGGAAGCCGGCTTCCGGCTTCGGCCCAGCCTGAGCTTGGGTGACATGGGAGCGATCAAGGAAATGGCCAAGGTGGGTGTCGGCGTGGGCATTGTGGCACCCTGGGTGGTTCAAAATGAGATCAAGGAAGGCTCTTTGGTGGCCATTCCTCTGGGAATTGGTCGTCGTCGTCGTTCGTGGGGACTTCTCTGTCACGAGAGCCGCCAGCTTCGCATGGTGGAGGAAGACTTCCTGCGGATCTGTCGCAAGGTGACCAAAAATTTGATTGGGAGCGACGAAGAAGAGTAAGGTTTGTTCCCAATTCCGCCGGTTGGAATGATCAGTAGCGGACTGCGGCTCTTTCCCTTGCTGGCTGGCGTGAGAAGAGCTGGGTGAGGAGGTTGAAGGTTTCCTTGGCGTCGAGTTCGTTGTCGGGAAGGTAGAATCAATGGTCGCGGTAACGGATGGAAATAAAGCCTCCGCGGGGTTTTGTTTTAGAACTGACGATCCTGATCTACTGATCGGATTGCGAACTCCTTTTTGCGCGGCAGTTGACGACAAGAGCGTGCCGACCAATGGCGATTCATTTATCTCACTAGGCGAGGAGAGGAGTAGCCCTGCTCCCGGATTTTCTTCAGCGAGGTTTTCATAGCTTTAACTCGATCCGGGTGCTTTGAAGCGAGATCTTTGCGCTGCCCGATGTCTTCCTTTAAGTTGAAGAGCTTGGGTTCCTTGCTTTCCGGGACGGGATAGCCATATTTCTTGAACCATTCCGCCCGTGCGCGGCTAGAGTGTCCGCTCTTGGCTTCTACCATGACCCAGTCGCTTTCGCGAAAGGCGTAGGAGTGCTTAAAAGTGTTGTGGACGTGCATCGTTCGGACCGAAGTCACTTCTCCTTTCAGAAGCGGAAGAAGATCGTGGGAGTCCTCAGCAGCATTTTTTTCCGGCAGGTCGTATCCAACCACGGATGCGAGCGTGGCCATCATGTCGATTTGGGATACGAGTGCATCGCTCACCGATCCCGCTTTCGTCACGCTAGGATATTTGATGATGAAAGGCACGTGGTGACCACCCTCATAAATGTCGCGTTTCAATCCGCGAAAGGGATGGGCCGACCAGTGGTCGAACTTGGCATCGCGAGCGTAGGCGTATTGCTCGGGACCATTATCGGCTGAGAAAAAGACGAAAGTATTTTCGGCTTGGCCGGAGTCCTTGAGAGCTTGCAAAAGCTGACCAATGGAGTGGTCCGTTTCATGAACAAAATCGCCGTAGGGACCGGCCTTTGATTTGCCATCGAATTCGTCGTTCGGAATGATGGGAGCGTGGGGTGATGGATAAGCGAAGTAGAGGAAGAAGGGCTTGTCGGACTTGGCCTGAGCTTTGATGAACTGCACTCCCTTTCTGGTGGTGGTTGGAATGTTCTCATAGGGATCCCAATCGGAGGTCATGGGACCGGGCCGGCATTCCCAGTTGCCTTCTTTGATAGGTTTCCACTTTTTGGTGTCCATCATGATGTCGGGGGCTTTCACCACCTTGTCGTTTTCAATCCAGCAGTAGGGCGGGAAGTTTATGACAGTATCGCCGAAATAGGAATCAAAGCCGTGTGCGAGCGGGCCATCGGGGATCGACTTGGACCAGTCGAAACTCTCGGGACGATTCCCTTTTTTCTGACCAGGCTTGCGAATGGCATTCCAATCCCAGCCAAGATGCCATTTGCCGATGGCTCCGGTGACGTATCCTTTTTCCTTTAGCATCTCGGGAAGAGTGAGGCGTTCGGGTTTGAAGACCGATCCGCCGAGGGCATTTACGATGCCGTGGAAATCGCGCCAATGGTGACGGCCAGTGAGCAAGGCGTAGCGGGAAGGGGTGCAGATTCCCGAGGACGAATGGCCGTCGGTAAAACGCATTCCCTCGCCGGCGAGACGATCGAGGTTCGGCGTCGGGATCTTACTGTTCGAATGGTAGCAACCGAGATCACCAAAGCCGAGATCATCGGCGTAGAGGAAAAGCACATTGGGTTGTGCTCCAAGACCGAATCCCAAGGTTAGAATGAGAAAAAGAAGAGTGCTTCGTATCATGAGAGTGAGTCTGGCAGTTTTCGCTTCTCCGCCAAGACTTGGATGCGGCGCCGAAGCGTTAGCCATTTTCGTTCGATAAGGGCCTATAGATAATGCTCTTGCAGATCCCGGATTCTGTTGGAGGGGTGGGAACCATGAGAAATCACCGAAAACTCTGATCAGATTTAACGATTTGTATTTAGATGACAGTGAAGAAAATTGACGAAGTGCCGAGGCTCCGCGCTTGGACTCAAAGCCCGCGCGGGTGACGCATGACGTGGCCTTTTCCGGGTCGTTTGCCGGGGTTCCAGCGGGGGCCTTTGCGGTTGCTTCCCCAACCGGTATCGAGCCGGAGCCCGGCGATGGTCATGAAGACGTGCCCATTCCGCACATAGATTGTGATCCAGTCACCCGCTCCTCGCTTGCCGTAGTTAAAGAATTCTTTAGAAGGCATTTGACCTTTGAGAAGTCCGGCTTCCCGCAAGACGTAGGAAACCGCGCCTGAGCAGTCGTAACCGGTGTCGTTGAGCACTGCATGTCCTCCACCCCACTTGTAAGGAAGGTGTTGCAGTCGGTTCGCAGCTTGAATGGCCAGTTTGACTTCTTTGGGCGCCCGTCGGGGGGCGTAGGCATAGCCATTGTGGAGCAAGGCGGTTTTGCCGTGTTTGAATTGATAGACCACCGGATCCCGGGCTTGGACCTGCCGACTGCACGACGATAAACCGGCGCCCATTGCGATCAAAAGAAGAGCCAGCAAAACCTTCATACTGGTGCCATACCAAAATCGTTTAAGCTTTCCAAACTATTTACGCTTTACCTTTTCCGATCGGTGAGGCAAATCCCCGGGACTTGGCAGTCGAGCCAGAAGGGACTATAGAATGGCCATGAAAAAGATCCTGCCCCTCATCCTCACTGCTGGCCTCGCCAGCGGTTCGAACTGGTCATCTTACCTCGGACCTAACGGCAACGGGACCGCCGAAGGGATCATCCCGGAAAAAGTCCAGAAGGAAGGTCCCAAGACCCTTTGGAAAGCCAATATTGGAAAAGGATGCTCGAGCTTTACCATAGCCGATGGTCGTGCCCTTACGGTGGGCAACAGCGGTGACCGCGATACCCTGTGGTGCTTCGATACCAGCAATGGGAAAGTCCTCTGGAAAAAGACCTACGACGAGAAGCTCGCTCCCAAGTTCTACACTGGTGGTCCTGGAGCCACGCCCGTGATCGATGGCAGTGTGGTTTACAATCTTTCCAAGTCTGGCCGTTTCTCCTGTCATGATGTCAAAACGGGCGACGAGAAGTGGGTCGTCCATTTCAAACACGACCTCGACGGAAATATGCCGACTTGGGGCTACTCTTCGTCGCCGGTGATCTATGGTGATGTTCTCCTTTGCCTTCCTTGTGCCAAGTCGGGGTCGATGGTAGCGCTTGATCGCAAGACCGGTAAGGAAGTCTGGCGTTCCTCACACACCGCCCGACCGGGTTATGCCGCTCCGGTGATTTACAAGCACAAGGGAAAGGACGCCGCAGCGGTCTTTCATGGTCGTTCGCTGGTTGGATACGACCTCAGCAGCAAGGGTAAGGTGCTCTATCAGTATGACTGGCGCACTCCCTACGATGTCAATGCTTCGAACCCACAGGTCCTTGGCAACTTCGTCCACATTTCCTCGGGATACGGAATGGGCTATGCCGTGGTTGATGTTTCCAATCCTGAACCCAAGCTGGTGCATCGTGACCGCGAGCGTCCCATGATATTCCAGAATTGTTTCGTGGAGGGTGATGATCTCGTGGGTTGTTTTGGGGACAAGCGGATGAAGGCAGAAATCTATCGCATGGACTTTAAGACCGGAAAAATTCTTTGGACCCATTCCGTCCCCGGGAGTCGGGGATCGACCGCCAAAATAGGGGACACCACCGTCGTCTTGACCGAAACCGGCATGGTGGTTTTTGGAAAAGCAGGGGAAAATAAGTTCACTGAAACCGGTCGTCACCAGGTGCTCAAGAAGCTCTGCTGGGCCCCAATTGCGATTGGGGATGGCAAGCTCTTCGCCCGCACTAACGAAGGCGAGATGGTTTGCCTCGATCTCAAGAACTAGGCCCGATTCCCTGATTTTCCAAATCAGGGAATTGATCGAATTCTAAGAGTGTCTCTATGAGGAATACGCGTAGGAAACGATCCGTATTTCGGAAAAAGGCGGGATCAGGTTCCGGAGAAGCACTGGACGCCCGGCTTTCGAGGTCAGCACTGTGGCAGGAAATTCCCAGACGACCAACGAAGGCATTATCCTCAGCATCCCGTCGCAGGTTCACCTCGGAATTGATCCTCTAGCTCCTGTTTAACGACCCATCGTTTTGTTGAAGAAGAGTCTGGAAATCGGCGGTTGTCGGGTCTTTGGCGACCATCGCACTTTTTACGAGGACTAATTTCTGGCTCCGTTGGCCGAGTTTTTAGCGACCGATCAATTTCTCTCTTGAGGCCGATGGCAAGCACTAGAACCTTTTCCTCAAGTGGGAATACAAAGGAGAGGTCGTTGATGCCATCAGTCAGTGATGTCATGAGGCAAAACCGAAATCGATATACAGCTTATTAGCTTGGGTAGGATCACTTCTTCAGTGACTCCAGGTAGTCGAGGAGGCTGGCCATTTCGTGGACACTGAAAGGAAGCATCAGGCCTTCGGGCATGAGGGAGGTTTTAAGAGTCGACCGTTCCTTTATCTCCGACTTTTTGAAGGTGTGTTCCTGGCTGGTGATGTCGCGAATGGTCACGGAGTCACCGGCTTCGTGGGTGACAAAGCCCGCGAGTGATTTGCCGTTCTTCAACGCGAAGACGTTGGTGGCGAAGCCTTGGGCAATCGTTTTGTGTGGGACGAGGATGGCTTCGGCGAGTTCGTTGCGGCGGTAGGTCTCGGTAATGTTCCCGAGGTAGGGTCCCTTTTGCTTTTGGTCCTGGGAAACGGTGTGGCAGGCATTGCAAGTGGCGCGCGCGAAGACGGCCTGACCAAGGGCGATGTCGCCTCGGTGCGCGGTCACCTGTTGGATGGCGTCGGCGATTTTGATCTTTGAGATCCTGGGAGTTTTGTCTTCTTCGGGAGTCTGAATTTTTAGGCGTTTGGCAGCCTCGGTGGCTGCCTTGAAGATCGCGGCATCGGGATCACTCAGAGCGACGCGGATCTTTTCATTGATCACGGGATTTCCGAGTTCCGTGGCCGCTTTGATGAAAGTGAGTTTTTGTTTGGGGTCGTTCCAACCTTTGTCGATGGCCTTGAGCGACATCTCTCGCGATTCGGGCGCGCCGCCCTTTCTCGACGCCAGGGACAGGACGGCCATGGCGGCGTGAAGCCCATCAACGGTGTCCGGTTTGATAGCTACGATTTGCTCGAGCGCAAAGTGATGGTTCTCCAGTTTAGGTGCATTGAAGAAGTCGCGTCGGGCCGCTCCGAGCTGCTTGCCCGCTCCTTTGACGGTGGTCAGTCGTCCGAGGGCGTGGAGAGATAAGCCGAGGGCTTCCCGGTCGTCGGATTTCACGAGAATGCGAACGGAATCGAGAAGGGTCTCAGCGGCGCTCTCCTCAAGGAGCGCTGCTTTCTGAATCAAGGGCAGAGCCTTCGGATGCAGGGATTTGCTCGCGGCGAGTTGTTTAATGGCGTCGGGAATGAGCTTGTCGTCTTTGAGGGCAAGATCGATGAGCTTACTAAAAGCGTCGCTGGCCGGGATACGGTTCTTGTGAAGCTTCTTAATGATGAAGGCGGCCTCTTCGGGTGGGGCGGTTTTGAGAATCCCCTTCAGGATTTTTACGATGCGATTCGATTGCTCCCAGGTGGTGGGTTGATAGTAAGGTCCACGGGTGTCGGGTCGGGTGCCCCAGGAACCGCCGGTCCATTCGGCTTCGCAATGGTAGAGTCGGGCGAGGGTGGAAAGAAGTGGGCGGCGCTTGGCGAGGACCTTTTCTGAATCGAGTCGGGAGATGAGCTCATTGACCACTTCGGGTTTGTGCATCCGCATGAGAGCCCAAGCCGAGGCTTTGCGAATGTCGATGTCATCGTTGTCGATCCATCTGAAAGCTACTTCGTGAGCCGACATCTTGGCGAGAGCACGATAGGCGGTGTGACGAACAACGAGATCTTTGGAAGCGAGTTGCTTGGCAATGAGAGGAGCGACTTGGTTCTGCCCGAGAGCGGCGGCTGTGGCCATCGCTTCAATGAGCAAGCGAGGTTTTGAACCGTTGAGCGCGAGGGTGAGAACACTCATCGCCCATCTTTCCGAAACTTCCGGGAGGTCTGCCAAAGCCCTAATGGCGATGGCATCCAGTTCCTTTTTCTCTTTCACGAGGAACTCGATCAGCTTGACCGATTCTTTGGGATTGGTTTGGACCAAGGCGTAAAGTGAAGCAATTTTTGCTTCCATGGAAATTTCCTCCGAGCACGCGTTCATCGATAGAAATTGCGACGCTGTGGCGTTGCTTCCCTTTCGAATCAGGAGTCGTTGAATGGCCAGCCGTCTGACCTGCGATGGCCCCTCTTTTACGAGAGCCATGGCCAGATTTTGACTGTTGAGTTTAGTGTAGTCGATCAAGGGAACAGGGGTGTAGCCCTTGGGTGTGACTCGGACAATGTATCCTTGATTGGGACCATTCCATCCGAAGGTCGCCGGACCTTTCCACGAGGCTTGGTAAATGGCGGACATGCCATCGACATCGGCATCGGTGGGGCGAGTGACTTTGATAAAGCATTGTGGAGCGGTCTTTTCCTTGAAGGTGGCACCGTTGGGTTCCACGGAGTGACGGAAGAGCCCGGCTCTTCCCCAGTCGCAGGTGAAAGGTGCCTTGTTCCACTCTTCAGGAAAGCCTGGTTCGTGGATGTAAACGCCCCCGCATCCGGATCCACCTCCGTAGTCGGCCAGTGGCTGGACGCTTTCCTTTTCGAAGTTTCTGTAAAGCCGCGGATAACCGTGATCGGAGAGTGGGGTGAAGTGGTGGAAGCGGACATTCCATCCGCCGCCATCGTTGGTGTTGTCGCGAGCGAACATATCGAGGGTCGGCGACATGGGGGTGGCGAGGATGTTGCGAGTGCCAGTGGAGTAGAGCTCGAGGCCGGTGCCATCAGGACGAAATCGTATGACGCCGCCGCCGCGATGTTGCAGCGTGCGTCCGTCAGTGCCGGTGGCCTTCACGAATCCGAAGTCCCCGCCCGCGATGTAGATCCAGCCATCAATTCCCATCTCAAGCCCATTGGTGGTGTGATCGGCAGGGCGGTCTTTGAAGCCGAAGGCGATGTCAGAAATGAGGCGTTTCGACTCTTCGGCCACGCCATCGTGATCGCGATCAAAGAAGACCGAAATGTGCGGTGGGTGGAGAAGGTAGAGTCGGTCGTGATCCCAGATTAGCCCGCGGGGCGAGTCGATGTCGGGAATGAACTCGGTGACCTGATCGGCGCGGCCATCCTTATCGGTGTCACGAAGACGCAGCACTCGTCCTCGCTGGGGTTGTCGACCGAGCGAGCCATTACCGTCGGATGACACGTAAAGATCTCCGGTAGGCGAGGCCGCCACGTAAACCGGATAGTTCGCGGTTTGCCAGTTGGCGAAAAGAGTGACATCAAAGCCTTCGGGGACCTGAACGTCTTTCAGGACGGCCTGCTCTTCGGCTGGGGTGAGCTTGGGAATAGTTGGTTTGATGTTGCCCGAATTTTTCAGGGCATCATTCATTCCCGTTTTGGCTTTTTCGGCCTCCGAAAGAATCGGGAAGAGCTTGAGCGGGCCTTTCGGTCCGGCCAGGCGGATTTCCCAAAAAGCGGGCCACTTGGAGGTCTCCTGCCCGAGGGTGGTGACGCGGAGGAACTTGATGTTCTTCGCTTCAAACTGATCCTTGGTATCGGATTTCCGGGTGTTCTTGGATCCGTCGTGAGCCATCGACCATTTCTTGCCATCGGTCGAAGTCTCGATCTTGTAGTGATACCATTGATTCCGCACCTCCCAGAGGATCTCGGCGGAGGTGACGGTGAGGGGTTTGGGGAATTCCAGCTGAAGCCATGCCGGGTGTTTTGATCCGTTGGCAGTCCAGCGGGTGTTTTCCTTTCCATCGATAGCTTTCCACGGGTAGTGGCCATCGCTGGTCTGGGTCGAGGATGCGGTGACTTTGACGAGGATTGCGTCCTTGGGGGCCTTCCCTACTTTTGAGGCTTCACTTTTTTTTTTACCGGGCATTTCGGTGACGACATTTTCGCCAGTGTAAGGTACGAGGTAGTCGTCATTAAGTTTGTCGGCGGCCCAAAGTAGTCCACGGGTCACGAGGTCGAGGTAGCGGGGATCTTCCACGGTGTAGGTATTATGGCCCACCGTGGTGGAGAAAGAAGGAGCACCCGACTTGGTGTTGGTCCAAGCCACGATGGCTGTGCTTTCACCTCCCTTTGTTTTCTGGGTGGCGGTGGCGATTGGATCGATATCGAATACCTCGCGATTGTTGTAGAGCTCTTCGTTTTCGGTGGTCCAGTTTTCGAGACCCTTGGTGATGGGGTGGCTTTCGTTGGTGTAAGTGATTTCCAGCGGCTTTTGCGGTCCGTGTCCGGTGGAATGGAGCCCGAGGTGTTTTCTCCATTTGTCGGTGCCATTGCGGAAGGAGTGCATCGCGCAATGCAGGTGGACGGCCGGGATGGTCTTGTGGACTTCGAGAATGCGGTCGATGACCTTCAAGTCCTTGTTGTTGGCGGCGCACTCGTCGTGAATGATGATGTCGTAACCTTTGGCCCAATCGTCCGTGTCGTAGATTGGAAGTGGCGGATTGGTCGAGCGATCACGGGTCCACATGACATCGACCTGGACATTGGCACGTGATTGGATTCCTTTGTAGAGAGCGATGTGCTGTTTGGCGTAGTCATGACAACAACCGCCAGCGATGAGGAGGGCCTTGAGGGGTTTGGCCCCTTTTTTAGCTTTTGCTTCTTCGTTGGCTTCCGCTTTTAGAAAGGCCAGAGGGAGAAGGGCCAATAGGCCGAGAGGAAGGAGAATGCGGAGGAGTTTCATGGGGCGTCGAAGCTGTGGTCGGGAGGTTACTTAGTGGTCAGTTCCTTGATTTCAAGTTTGCGGAACCAGACCGCATCGCCGTGGTCTTGGAGGAAGATGCGTCCTGTGGGATTCGTCGCGAAGTCCTTGCGACTTTTAAATTTCGATTTCTTGATGGCCTCGTTCCATTCGTCGCTTCCCACCGTGATATCAACGACGAGCTCGCCGTTGAGGTAATGTTGCAGGTGTTGGCTCCGGGCCACAATTTTCGAAGTGTTCCATTCGCCGACCGGATTGACCTTTTTCTTTTCGTTGGTCGCGAAGAGATCGTAGAGCGAGGCTACCTGGCGCTTGGCGTTTCCTTTGCCATCGCGATGGGCGTCGTCGAGAACCTGATATTCCGGACCGAGGAGGCTTCCGCCGTAGCTTGTGACACGGTATTTGACCCCGCTGTTGCCCTTAGGCGAGATTTTCCATTCCCAGCGGAATTCGAAGTCTTTGTATTCCTTGGCGGTGTAAAGATTGCCGCCGCGTTTTTTGCGAAATAAGACGCCGTTTTCTGCGATCCAGGCCCCTTCCTTAACCTCTTTGCCCTTGGAATTGGTCCATCCTTTCAGGGTTTCACCGTCGAAAATCGAAACCCAGCCGTCCTCTGCCATTGCGGTCGACACCAGAGCCGCAGCCATCCATCCCATCAAGCGTGTGATCATTCCGAGCCTTAAACGGAGTGGCTTAGGCAAAAGTTTCATCCCCCACCCCGCTTGCGTTTTCCCGAATCAGCACGATTCTAACAGCGATGAAGTTATTTATCCCCCTCCTGACGGTCCTGATCTCCCCTCTCATCGCGCAGGACTGGCCCCAGTGGCGTGGCCCCACGCGCGATGGTGAGGTCCCAGCCAAGGCCGCCGCCTGGCCCAGAACCTTGACTTCGGACAATCTCAAGCTGGTCTGGAAAACCGATCTCGCTGAGGGATATTCCAGCCCGATTGTGTCTGGGGATCGTGTCTTCACGGTGGAGACCAAGTCTAAGCAGGACGAAATTGTGCGGGCGTTTTCGCGGAAGGATGGCAAGCAATTGTGGGAAGCTAGTTGGCCGGGTTCGATGCGGGTCCCCTTCTACGCTGCCAAGAATGGATCCTGGGTTCGTTCGACGCCGGCCACCGATGGCAAGAGCCTTTTCGTGGGCGGAATGCGCGATGTCTTGGTGTCGCTCGACGTCGAAACCGGTAAGATCAACTGGCGCCGCGACTATCCCGGGGAAGAGAAAACTCCCCTGCCCTCCTTCGGCTTTGTCTCCTCTCCTCTCCTCGATAGCGAAAACATCTACGTGCAAGTCGGGACCTCGATGCGGAAGATTCGCAAGAAGGATGGCGAAACGGTGTGGCAGGCTCTCGCCGATGAAAGGGCGATGTTTGGCAGTGCCTTCTCCTCGCCTGCCCGAACCAAGATTGGTGGAGTTGATCAAATCCTCGTGCAAACGCGCACCTACCTTGGGGGCATTCTTCCGGACAGCGGCAAGGCGCTTTGGACTACCAAGGTGAAGGCATTCCGTGGGATGAACATCCTGCCTCCAACCGCGATTGGAGATCAGGTCTTCACCGCGACCTACGGAGGCGGCTCCTTCTTGTTTGATGTCGCCAAAAAAGACCGCTCGCTGGTGGCGACCCAGCTTTGGAATGATGGCAAGCGCGAAGGCTACATGTCCTCGCCGGTGGTCATTGGCGGAAGGGTTTACCTACACGGACGCGACAAGCGGTTCCATTGCCTCGATCCTGAAACAGGTAAGACTCTCTGGAGCTCCGAGCAGAAGTTTGGAGAGTATTGTTCGATGGTGATTCAAGGAAATCACATCCTTGCTTTGGATCAACGGGGAATCCTTATGCTGATTGAAGCCGACCCCGGCGAGTTCAAACTCATCTCGCAGGTTAATCTTGAGACTCCGCCAACCTGGGCGCACCTTGCGGTTTGTGGTGACGAGCTCTATGTGCGCCACCTCAAAGGACTCCACCTTTATCGTTGGAAGTGATTAGGAGGGAAGCTCCCGGGTCTTGTTAGAATGGAACTGAATCTGGAAGACCGGTTTCGGTTGGAGGATTGCCGAAGTGACTTTTGCGATGCGCGCCAGGGCTGGCACTTCGTTTTTGGCTGCCGAGACCGACAGGAAAGGAATTAGGGAGATCTGAACGAGAAGTGGGCGAAGGCGAGTCCGTGATCTATTGGGAATAGTTCATCGGGAGGGGTGAAAAAGTAGCGGCGCTTCGGACCGTGAAGGCTCCGGGAGTGCCGCCGATTGAGCCGAAGATCGACTTACTTGGGCAGGTTGAAAGCAGGTTTGTCCTGTGACACGGTTTCGACGTCGATTTCACCGAGAACGTAGCGGAACCCTTCCACCCACATCTTTAGAATCTCCGGGTTGTAGAAGACTTCCTTGTTGTGTCCGAAGGAGCTGACGAAGACCCGGCCTTTGCCGAACTTCTTGACCCAGGCGAGGGCGTAGTCGTTGTCGGGTCGAGGCCCCTTCTTCTTTCCGTTCACCTCGCTATTCATGTCCAGAGCCATCAAGACGCGTTGTTTGCTGCGGTCGAAGTCTTTATAGACGTAAAGCTCGTCCTTGAGTTTGAACCCTTTGCCACCGTGGACTTTTGCAACGATGGGGTTTTTGGGGTCTTCGTTGACGATATCCCAAGTGCCACCGGCTCCCCAGGGGTGGCTGCGGAAGTTGCCACCGATCATTTCGACGTATTCCGGCCACCCCCCATCGGTGGCGGAGTGAATCGCGAAGATACCGCCTCCATTCTTCACATAGTTGATGAGGGAATCCCGTTGGGTCTGATCCTTGAGACCTTTTTGGATGTGGGTGTTGTTGTTGAAGCAGATGGCATCGAAGGTTTTGATGTTTTCGGGCTCAAAGTTGCTCAGGTCGTTGGAAAAGACCACGTCGAAGAGCCCGGTCTTTTCGGCCATCACGCGAAGCATGACCTCACCGGTCGGGATGGAGCCATGGCGGAAGCCGTAGGGTTTGGAGAAACAGAGGATCCGGTGTTTTTTGGTCGGTGCTTCGACCTTGGGCATGGCCTTGGCGACCAGCTCGGCTTCGGAAGGCTTTTCGGACTTGGCGGCATAGACACCAAGGCCAACCAAGGGCATGATGGCTATCAACAGGGCTCTCTTCATTATCCCATGTTAACGGACCGCGGGGCGATTATCTTTCGAAGTGGTGGCGGGGATGAATCAGGTCCCAGACTCTAAGAATCTTGTTGCTTAGCCGGGCAATCTCTTTGCCGAGAGCTAGGGCGCCTGGATGGTCGGGAGCCAGGCTCGCTACGATGGGGCAAGAGACCCTTCCGACTCTAAAAATCATCCGTAATTTCGCTGCGGACGACGTCGAGGTGCTGATTGGAACCTCCAGCGATCTATCGACCTGGGAAAGTGGTCAGCAAGCCACCGCTCTCGTCACCAGCATCAACAACGGCGATGGAACGGTCATCTCGATCTGGCGATCGATAAAAATCATTGGGCAAAGCGATTTTTTCCGTATTCGTGTGAAATCAAGGTAGCTGGCATCGCGTTCTAACGATTCTCCTATGCACAGTCCCAACCTCTCTTTTTTCCGGGAGACTCGTTGTCTCTTCCTTCAGTCTTTCTTCATCTTGGCCGCAAGTTTTGCTCCGCACGTTGACGCTCAGGAGGTGGCTACCAAACCAAACGTGGTCTTCATTCTGGCCGATGATTGGGGTATCGGCGATGTGAAGTGTTTTGGCGGAGATCTTTGTCGGATCAAGACGCCACACATGGATACCCTGGCTGCACAGGGCATGAAGTTTACCGACGCTCATAGCTCCTCATCGGTTTGCACGCCGACGCGATATAGCGTTCTCACTGGTCGATACAATTGGCGCAGTCGCTTGAAAAAAGGTGTCCTAAATGGATATAGTGCCCCGTTAATCGAGAAAGGACGCCACA
>JBMYLT010000004.1:161283-214375 GCA_049596615.1 Akkermansiaceae bacterium
TAATGGCTATACTACGGGATGCGTGGGTAAGTGGCATCTCGGAATGGATATTCCGACACGCGACGGCAAGCCTCCCTATTCCAAGATGACCTCAAAAGATCATGACAAGCCGCTCGATCCCGCCAAGTGCAACGTCGATTGGAAAGGAAAGATTGCTAATGGTCCAACTTCAGTCGGTTTTGATTCCTTCTACGGAATTGCAGCCTCGCTCGACATGCCTCCCTACATCTGGATCGAAAATGATCGCTTCGATGGCGAGTGCACCACTGCCAAGGCTTTTCATCGTTCAGGTCCCGCGCATCAGGATTTTGTCGACACCGATGTCCTACCCATCATCACGAAGAAGAGTTGTGAGTTCATCGAGAGCGCCGCGAAGAAGGAGGCTCCTTTCTTTCTTTACGTTCCTCTCAATGCACCCCACACCCCGATCTCTCCATCGAAAGAATTTCAGGGAAAGAGCGGACTCGGAAAGTATGCTGATTTCGTCATGGAAACCGATTGGACGGTGGGACAAATCGTGGCTGCCATCGACAAGGCCGGGCTCAAGGAGAACACCCTGATTATTGTCACTGCTGACAACGGATGCAGTCCGGCTGCGGCTTCGCGTGGCGGGGATAATACCCTCAACCTTACCTTCAATCGAATGGTCGCAGAGCCGGTAAAGAAAGAGAACCACTACGCCTGCGGCATTTATCGGGGACACAAGGCCGATATCTATGAAGGAGGTCATCGTGTTCCCTTCATTGCTCGTTGGACCGGCAAAGTGGCTCCTGGCAGTGATTGTGCTTCACCAGTTTGTCTGGTCGATCTTTATGCCACCTGTGCCGAGATTCTTGGGAAACAAATTCTTGATACTTTTGCCGAGGATTCGGTGAGCCTGCTCCCTCACCTTCTCGGGAAGAAAGATGGGAACGCTCGTGAGGCGGTGGTGCACCACTCGATCAATGGCAGCTTCGCGCTACGTCAGGGGAACTGGAAACTCATCTTCTGCCCCGGCAGTGGCGGTTGGTCCGCCCCCAAGCCCGGTCAGGCGAAAAACGGACCGTCCCACCAGTTCTTCGACCTTTCTAAGGACCCCTCCGAGTTGAAGAACCTCTACACCGATGCCCACCCGGTGGCTCAAAAGATGGTGGCTCTGATGAAAAAGTACATCTCCGAAGGGCGCTCGACGCCGGGTGACGCCCAGAGCAATAATGGCAAAACGCCGCTCTACCAAAATATCCGGAAACGCCGGGAGTAGACACTGCGTTGCGGAGTACTACTCTGCATAGCGGCGGTAGACAATCACGCCGACCACGAGGATGAGTAGAATCCCGAGAACGATCCGACCGGACTTTTTCTCGGCAGCTTTGCAGAGTATTCAGAGCATCTTTCAACTTCCGTGAATTTGCGGAATCCGCAAGTTCCAGCTTTAGAGTTTTCGCGGGCCGGATTTCAGGTTTAAAACCCCCCCGTGCCAGTTGCAGACTACATCGTCACCATCGGACTCGAGGTTCATTGCCAGATCAAAACACGCACCAAGATGTTTTGCGGGTGCGAAACCTCATTCGCTGATGAGCCAAACACGCACACCTGCCCGATCTGTCTCGGCCTTCCCGGGGCTCTTCCGGTTCTGAACGAATTCGCGATCGAGCGCACCATTCTCGCGGGTCTTTTACTCGGTTGCTCAACCCCGCCCACCGTAATTTGGGATCGCAAGAATTACTTCTACCCCGATATGCCCAAGGATTACCAAATCACCCAGATGGATCTGCCCTTGTGTCTCGGAGGAGGTGTTCCGCTCTACGATCACAACTACCCCAAGGACGCCCAAAAGAGCATCCAGAATCCCGGCAAGGTGGTGAAGCTCAACCGCATTCACCTTGAGGAAGATGTCGCCAAATCGACTCATCTTGCCAATTCCACACTCATCGATTTCAACCGGGCCGGCACTCCGCTCATGGAAATCGTGACCGAACCCGATCTCGAGTCGGCCGAGGAAACCTTCTCGTACCTCAAGTCCCTTCAGCAGATCCTAATTGCCGGCGAGATCTCCGATGCCGATATGGAGAAGGGCCAGATGCGTTGCGATGTGAACATATCCGTTCGGAAAAATGAATCTGACCCGCTTGGCACTAAAATCGAGCTCAAGAATATGAACTCCACTTCGGCGGTTCGTCGAGCCATTCACTATGAAGTGGCCCGTCAGGTCGAAGCCCTCGAAGCGGGTGAGCCGCTGGTGCAATCGACACGGCGTTGGGATGATGATCTCGGCGAAACTCAGGAAATGCGGACCAAGGAAGATGCGCATGATTACCGTTACTTCCCTGATCCGGATCTCCTTCCTGTGCAAACTGCCGATTATGTTGAAAAGGTCCGCCCGCTCGTCCCTGAGCTCCCGCACGAAAAGTCGGCTCGCTTTCAGGAAGAACTCGGGCTCACGGCATACGATGCCTCGGTCATCACTTCTGATGTTAAGCTTGTTTCGTACTTCGAGGAATCGGTGGCAGCCGCCAAAGCTCCCGGAAAGAAGGTGGCCAACTGGATTATCAACAATCTGCTTGGGCTTTTGAATGAGAAGTCGGTCGCGATTTCTGATTCCCCGGTCGCCCCGGTGAAACTGGCCGAAGTCCTGAATCTCATCGAAGCTGGAACCGTTTCAAACAGCCAGGCTCGCGAACTCTTCACCGCCCTTTGGGACAGCCCGGACGAAGACCTCGCCGCTCTCGCCAAGAAAATGGGCTTCGAGCCTGCTGATACCGGTGCGATCGAAGCCCTCATCGACGAAGTCATCGCCGCCAATCCAGACAAGGTTTCCGAGATCCAAAGCGGTAACGAGAAACTCCTCAATTTCCTCACCGGCCAGGTGATGAAAGCCTCCAAGGGCAAAGCCAACCCAAAGATTGTGACGGAGGGATTACGCGGGAAACTCTTGGCCTAGTGTCGGAGAAATCCACTACCAAGGCTCCTGTTCCGAAATCCAAACGGTTTGGCTGCCTCAAATGGCTTGGTATTATTGTTTTTGTATACTTGGTCTGCTCGGCTTATCAAAACCGGCCTGGGTTTTTCTGCGAACGGTGTTTGGGGGCGCCGGCTCCGGAAGATGCCACTAATCTCAAAGGTCGATTTCATTTCTATCTCAACGAGTCTTTGGGGTGGTTTTGATTCGATGCTCCTCCCGAGCGCATCGCTCAAATCGTAGGTCAAAACGAAATGATATCTCCCACATAAGGATTTCATTTTGAGGCAATTGAAACAGATATAGAGGTCGACCTTAAGCCCACGGAACTCGGAGACGATTTTCGAGGATGGTGCCTGACTTTTCGACGGGAAACCTAGAAAGCGACATAGGCGCTCTATGACTTTTAAGGGTTGGAGGTGCCTGTCATCTTCCAGGCCCGCTTCCCCAAAAGTAATGCTGTCAGCATCAAGCCGGCACTCAGCCCCCACCAGATTCCGCTGGCGCCCAAGGACGTGGCGAATCCAAAGGTTAGACCCAAAGGAACTCCCACGACCCAGTGAGAGAGAAACATGATGAGGGCGGGCCGTTTGACGTCATCAATCCCCCTGAGGACGCCCGAGGAGAGGATCTGCGAATGGTCCGCCATCTGCATCACGGCAGCTACTCCCAGCAAACCGACCGCAATGGTGCGTGGCGCTTCATCCTTCAAAAAGGCTCCCGCAATGGATTCCTTGAAGAGGAGAAAGATCCCAACAAAAATGAAGGAAACGGCGACTCCCATCATCCATCCGCTGACGACGATGGGTCGCATTCGTTCTCGGGTGTGCGCGCCTTTCGCTTCGCCGATTTGCACGGTGAGAGCCATCGAAATTCCGAGAGGTACCATGAAAGTGAGAGCCACACATTGAATGGCCACGGTGTGTGCTGCGAGGGCGTCTGCTCCGAGCTTGCCGATGAAAAAGGCGACTGCGACAAAGGCGCTTCCTTCCGCGGACACCTGCAGGCTGGCGGGCCAGGCGGTGCCCCAGAACTGGAAGAGCTCTTCTTTTCTTGGCTGCAAGAACCAGCGTCTCGGTGACCAATCTCGAAGGTCGGGGCTGATGCGACACCACGCCATCGTTCCCGTCATGCTGGCAATTCGCGCCAGCAAAGTGGCCAGTCCGGCGCCTTCCAGTCCCATCGTGGGAGCGCCGAGATTTCCAAAGATGAAGATCCAGTTGAAGAGGACGTTGAGGACGACACCTCCAAGGATGATCCAAAAGACCGGCCACGGTTTCGCCATCCCGTCGGAGTGACTTCGCACCGCCATGTTGACCATCGCCGGCGCGACGGACGCACTCACAAAAAGATAAAACCCAGGTAGGGCCTCAATGACTTCGGGATCCTGACCGAGAAAGGAAAGCAACGGAAGACTGGCCACGCTGAGAAAGAAGGAAATAGCGCCCACCAAAAGACTGGTGAGGAAGCCATCGCGCAGAGCCGACTTGGCTTGTTCTGGTTTCCCGGCGCCTCGCGCTTGCGAGGTTTTTACCGAGACCGCGATCCCCACTCCGATGCCGAGCATCATGGGGAGAAAGAGAATGGAGTGGGCCAAGGTCGAAGCTGCCAGTTCCACCGTCCCGACTTCTCCGATCATGAGAGTATCAGCGAGTCCCATCAGCATCTGGCTGACGGATCCGGCCATCAACGGCAGCGCGAGAGTCAACGTCGCCCGCCCCTCGCGCACGATAGGACTCACCCGGGTTCAGTAACCGCCCTTTTTTGAAATCACAAGATTGATTCGAGACGCCAACTTCGTATCCACTGATCCATGAAGATTGTCGCCTTCTTCCTCGCAACGGCACTCACCGTCTTGGGGGCTCCTTTAAAGCTCAAAAAGGGCTCCCGTATTGCTCTTATCGGCGGAGGCATGGGCTCGCGGATGATGCAGTTTGGCAAATTTGAAACCCTGCTTCATTTGAATAATCCCGACAAGGAACTCGTCATTAGGAATCTTTGCGACGAAGGCGATACTCCGGGTTTCCGCCCGCACTCGGCCCGCTCCAATCCTTGGGCTTTTCCCGGTGCCGAGAAATTCCACCCGCCCCTATCAAAGTCAAAGGACCGCTGGGGTTCGGGGAACGTGGGCACCGGATCGCTGCCCACCCAGGAAGAATGGCTGAAGCGGATAAAAGCCGATATTGTGATCGCCTTCTTCGGTGAGACTTCTTCCTTTTATGGCCAAGCCGGATTGGAGAATTTCAAAGGCGAACTGCGTGGCTTCATCCAGCATACCCTTGCTCAGAAATATAATGAAGCGAGCGCTCCGGCACTCGTTCTTGTGGGGCCGACAGGATTTGAAGACCCCGAGACCGAGCGCGAGCTCCTGATCGATGCCAATCGCGCGCTGTATTCGAATGCCATGTCGGTCGTGGCGAAAGAAATGAAAGTCCCTTTTGTCGATTGCTACACTCGTTTCCAGAGGAGCTATCAAGACAAGAACGCGTTGACTCGAGATGGGCTTTTGCTGAATGGCACCGGCTATGAGTATCTTCTCGAAGAATTACTTGAAGGGATTTTCGAAACCCGCGGGACTGATGCAAATCGTTCACAGGTCCAGAGCGCGGTTCTTGAAAAGAACTGGGTTTGGGAGAAGTACTACAAGATTCCTAACGGGGTTCACGTTTACGGTCGACGTCATCGCCCGTTTGGTCCTGTCAACTACCCGCCTGAGCTCAAGAAGCTTGCCGAGATGACCGCGAATCGTGATCAGGCTATTTGGGCTGCGGCGCAAAAGAAAAAGTTCGACCTCGCGGCAGCTGATGCCAAAACGACCAAGCTCCCGGAGGTTAAAACGAACTATCGACGGAGCAACAAGAATGGCACCACCGAATATCTCTATGGCGACCAAGCTCTCGCTTCCTTCGCCACCGCGCCGGGTTACAAGATCGAGCTCTTTGCGTCCGAGAAGGAATTCGCCAACCTTGCCAACCCGGTGCAAATGGCCTTTGACAACAAGGGCCGCCTCTGGGTGGCCACCATGCCGACCTATCCGCATTGGAAGCCCGGCGATCCCAAGCCTGATGACAAGCTTCTCATCTTCGAAGACACCGATGGCGACGGGAAAGCGGATAAGGAAACGATCTTTGCCGACAAGCTCCATCTCCCGACTGGGTTTGAGATTTCCCATGACGGAGTTTATATCGCGCAAGGCAACCACCTCATGTTACTCAAGGACACCAATGGTGATGACAAAGCCGACGTTCGCGAAGTGGTGCTGAGTGGGTTTGATGACCACGACACCCATCACGTCATCAGTGCCTTTTGTGCCGATCCATCGGGCGCGATATACATGGGCGAAGGAACCTTTCTCCATAGCAATATCGAAACGGCCTTTGGCACCGTCCGCAGTTCGAATGGCGGATTTTTCCGCTTCAGTCCGCAACGTAATCACCTAGAGCGGACCGCGCGTCTTTCCATCCCCAACCCCTGGGGCACGGCTTTTGATGAATACGGACAGCCGTTCTTCCTCGAAACTTCCGACCCGAATTTACATTGGATGACCGCGGGATCAGTAAAGGTGGAATACGGTCAGTTTTGCCCGAAGCCGCCCACCATGATCGAGCGCAACCAGCGGGTTCGTCCGACCTCGGGGCTCGAATTTGTTTCCAGCCGGCATTTCCCGGATGAGGTTCAGGGCGATGTTTTGCTTCACAATACCATCGGTTTCCTCGGTACGAAACAACATCAGGTGGTTGATGATGGAGCGGGCTTCACCACCAAGCATCGACACGATTTGTTGAGGTCAAAAGATGGCAACTTCCGTCCAGTCGACATGGAGTTTGCGCCAGACGGTTCTCTTTATCTCGTTGACTGGCACAATGTTTTGATCGGTCACATGCAGCACAGCGCGCGGGATCCCCTTCGTGATCATGTTCATGGACGAATCTATCGTATCACCTACCCTGAGCGTCTGTTGGTTAAGCCTGCGGAGATTCATGACGCTTCACTCAGGACTCTCATTCACAACCTTGCGCTTCCTGAATATCGCAGTCGTTACCGTACTCGTCGTGAACTTCGAGGGCGTTCTCCCGAAGAAGTGCTTCCCTTGCTTAAGAAGTGGGTGGCAGCGCTCGATTCCAAAGATCCGCGTTATGAACACCATCTTCTCGAAGCACTTTGGGTGACCTGGGGATTTGCTCAGGTAAATGAAAATCTTTTAACGAATCTTCTGGCAGCAAATGATCATCGAGTGCGTGCAGCCGCGATTGAAGTACTTCGGACAAGCCGCTACCAACTGGAGAATCCTGCCCGGCTTCTTGCTAAGACGGTCCAAGACGAATCGGCCCGCGTTCGCCTGCAAACCGCAGTCGCGGCTTCCTGGTTGTCGCCCGCCGAAGGTTTGCCTCTTCTCAAGGCCATCGCAACCAAGCCCGTCGACAACTGGCTCAAGCCGGTTCTCGCAACCGCCGAAGCTAGTTTGAAGGGACGCGAGCTTGAAGAGGAACCCTTGGAAACTCTTCGCAAGCCCACGTCACCTTTGAAAGCTGAGGCGCTCCTGCTCTTCAACAAGGGGGCGGAGGTCTACTCTCGAGAGGGGCACTGCATCACCTGCCACCAACCTGATGGCGAAGGTCTCCCGGCGGCCCAGTTCCCTCCGCTCACCCGTACTAAGTGGGTTCTTGGAAGCGAGGAACGGCTGATCAAACTGACTCTGCATGGCTTGATGGGACCGATTGAAGTAAAAGGCAAAAAGTATCCCGGCCAGGTTCCCATGACCGCTTTCAAGCAATTGAGTGATGATGAAGTGGCCGCGGTTCTAACCTATGTCCGCAACAGCTTTGGAAACAATGCCTCCATGATCACTCCGGCCAAGGTCAAGGAAGTGCGTATGGCGACCACGGGTCAGGAGGGATTCTGCTCACCAGCGGACCTGTTGAAGCAACACCTTCATCGTTGACGAAGAGCCAGCCGGACCTAGAGATCCAGCGAGTCCAGCGGCAGCCCTTGTTGTTCCCGGTCCAAGAGGGTGGGGCTGGTGAGCGGCCAGGGAATCTTGAGCGATGGATCATTCAATAGAAGGACTTGTCCGTTTTCAGGAGCCCATGGAGAAGAGACGAGATAAATAATGCTGGCGGGACTCTCAATCGTTGCAAAACCATGAGCCACTCCTTCCGAAACATAGATCTGGGAAGGCCTGGAAGTTAGGATGTAGAGTCCTTGGATCAGTCGCTACTTGACCGATCAGGGTTTGGAAGTTCTTGTGGCCAATGCTCGAAAAGTTCGAGCGATCTACCAGAACACCTACAAGAACGATGAGGCGGATGCAAAATTGCTTGCACGCTTAACTCGGTTTGACTCCGAGCTGCTCTACCCGATCCAACACGTTAGCGAGGAACACCAATGTGATCTTCTACAGGTCAAACTCCGGGACAATTTAGTCCGTCAACGATTGGGCTTGCGTCTGCCGTCTCCAAATACGAATTGGTGACCTATGACGTTAAAATGAACGTTCTTTACTCCTTATCCTTCCCACTTTCGATGAGTTGAGCCGGGGTCACGATGTCGAGGAAGCCTTTGCGGTGGATCGACCGGGTGGGGTGGCCGGCGTAGTGGAGGGCGGCTTGAATGAGGGTGACGCAGGTGTATTCCTTGGCAATCTCATTGGGCTCGTCCGGAGTGGTGGTGCGATTGTGAAGCCCAAGGACGCCTGAGAAATCATAGGCTTCCTTGGGATCATCGAGACGGGACAAGGAGATCTCAACAAATTCTTTTAGACGGTCTTCGTCGATGTCCATGGTGGGTCGAAAGACGGTCCATTGTTTGTCATCGAGGTAGTCCAGTCCTGAGTCGATGTTGGCAGCCTGCTTCATCGCGAGCTGAAGGAGACGCGGCTCGTCGGGATGATCAACGACGAGGGCAAGATGGCCGTAGTCAAAGAGCTGGTAGGGGACCTTCTGGATCTTTCCTTTTCTCAAATGAGCCCATGCTTCCCTGCGCGGCATATGAAAGGCAATGACATCACCGGTTTGAATGAGGGTTGGGTCTGATGAGGTGACCTCCGAAAAGGCGGCATCGGGCTTGCCCAGATGATTTCCTCCGGGGGGGCGCTCCGTGACGAGGCAGGAGGTGAGCGACAGAATGAGGACAATCGCGCTAACCGAAACCATCGACTTTATCAGACGTTTGCGAACGGCAGACGAGGGAAGGATGCAGGCTTCACGTGAGCCGAAGCGATGACGATTACGAGCCACGAATCGGTAGAGGAAATCCCGAACCGGCCTTGGGATGAAACGTCCCATGATCGCGAGAGCCCGCCAATGGCCGCCCAAGGATTCGAGGATGACCAAGACCGCCGTGGACTCGCGGGCTTCGCCTCGCTCATGCCGCACAATCATCGAGGTCTTGGGTCCATCGTTCGGGAGAGATTCGAAGGTCAGTTGTTCCTTTTCATCTTCCCGGGCGAGGAAGGCGAGGAAGCGGTTGCACATGAGGCACTCGGCATCAAAGGCAATCCGGGCTGGGCCTTTTGATTTGAGCCACCGTCGATCGAAGCTGAAGAGGTGGATCATCACCATCCCGAGTGAGAGATCGGCGAAGTCGATGAGGACGATCAAGGCGAGGTGCATCCCCAGAAGAAGGAGCCAGATCCACGGCCGGGATTTGCGATGTAGGCAAAGCGGAAGGTAGAGGAGCTCGGCGGCCAGGGCCCCCCAGGTCAAGACGGCCAGAAAGTCGTCGGGCATTTGTAAAAGGAAGTCGCGGAAGAAACCGGGTCGTGCGAGGGGATTGTTGAGAATATGGGCGAGGGCCGAGCCATCAATCCAACTGGGCGAGGAGAGCTTGGTCCACCCGCTGAAGGTGTAGCCGATCCCGAGCAGGAAAGTCGCCAGTGACAGAATACTCATGGGCATCTGCCAGTTCTCGTTGCGACGGGAGAGCGAGAAGTTTTCGCCGATCGGAATTAGAACGGTGAGGATAAGGATCAGCCCGAGATAGGGAATCGAGGGATTCGAGGTGAGGTTGTTGCGATGGAAGAGCGCGGTGAGTATCAACCATAGAATGACGGCCGAAGTGCGCCGGGCCCATCCCATCGTGAAGGCGAGCGAAGCGACGACTGCGAGACCGACGATGGTGGTGACCGCGGCGGGGGAGTCCCAAAGGTAAAGAGGGTTGGGGAAGAAACCGTAGGTTGGATTCAAGGCGGGGTCGCTGATGAGACCTTCGTTTGAGAAGAGCTCGGCTCCATACGGCATAAGAGCTAGGAAGTGCCAAGTCAGGAAAGTCCCGAAGACGATGCGGAATAGAGCAAATTGTGAGTTCATTTTGCGGAAAGGGGATAGTGGTAATGGCAGGGGGTTTCGCCGGAACGAGGGATGATGATGATTTCGGGATCGGTCACTTCCGTGAGATCGAGTTCCTCCGCGAGGGTAAACCTATCGGTCATAATTTTTTCGAACAAGTGGTCCCGAAGGTCGTCGGGGAGCCGGGGAGCGTAAGCGAGCGCGGCGCCGTAAACGTTGCGCCGTTGATAGGGGCCTTTGAGTTCGGAGTAACGATCGGCGGTTAGAGTGATCGTTTTGTCATTGGACCCTTGGAGCTCGAAGGTGGCGGCGAACGGTTCGTATCCGTGCGATTCGCAAAAGACCTTGGGATAGGGTGCGAATCCGGAGACGAGGCCCAGTCCCTTGATGGTGTCCGAGCCGAGGAAGTGTCCAGCGATCGGCAGGCAGGCGATGAGGCCGATGAGGATGGTGGCGCTTTTTTGTTTCATGGGTATTGATGTTTTTGATTGAGGCAGGCGTGCCGTTTGCGGCAGCCCATGCAGGTGGGTGGAAGTTGATGGACATCGCGGAAGGCCAGCATTTCGCCGAAGCGGGTTTCCTTGTCGGGATCAAAACCACACTTGGCTGGTGACTTCACCGGATTGTGGTAAGTGCCGAAGATCAGATCCCAAACCGGAAGGTCGGCGTAGTTTTGGGTGTGATGGTGGCGTTGATGGTGAACGCGATGGGACTCCGGGCGTTGGAAGATGGGTCCGAGCCAGCGGGGCGTTTTAATGTTCAGGTGGTAGAAATATTCTGCCACTGCGGTGAAGAAGGTGTAAAGCGCGGCTCCTTCCACGGTGAGCCCGAAGAGAGTATACGTTAGGGTCGCGGAAATAAGCGAATTGATCGTGATCTCCACCGGGTGCTTGTAGAAACTGGCGAGGACTTCAATGCGTCGTGGCGAATGATGAAGTTGGTGGCAGAGCCGCCAGAAGAGTTTTGATTCATGACGGACGCGATGCCACCAGTAGTAAACAAAGGTGGAAACGAAGTAGCAGATCGTGGCACCCCAGAAGACGCTCAGTTTCTCGCCCAAGTGGAAAAAGGAGGCTCCCTGAAACCAGCGGTCCCAAGTCACCCCGGCCACAATGATGATGCCCACCTGGGCGGCGTTGACCAAGATGAGGTGGGCCCACCAGCCTTTTGATTCAGGCAACCTGTTTCCCGGCCACAGGCGTTCGATGACTAGAAGGACCAGAGCGATGGTGGCGAGAAGGAGAATCACGGAAGCACCGTACCGGGAAACTGGAAATCGCGTTAATCGAATATCAATTATTCTAAGATCGAATGAAACGATGTTTCTTGATCATTATCTGAGAAAAACTGGTGGATCTTTCCCACAGCAGGATGAAGATCTAACAGAAACTTACCTCGGGTGTAAGGCGTGATCAAAAGAAGCGCACCTTCTCGACATTCTCTTGCCCGGGAGGGATTTCCACGATGCCGGTGGCTTCGAGTGGAGTGACAAAGTCTCCTGAGTTTTGTGGAGAGCGTGAGAGAGCGCGGCCATCTGGAGTGATGGTGGCTGGGAGAAATTGGGTGAGCTTGGAATGTTGCTGGATGGGTTGGGCCAAGGGGAGGGTGATGGGCTCGACGTCGGGGCTTTCGGTGAGGCGACGTAGTAGGGGAACGACATATCGTTGGAAGGTTGTTAGGGTGGAGTTGGGGTTGCCGGGAAGAGCGACCACGCCTTTCCAGTAGGCGAGTGGCTTCCCCGGCTGCTGGGCCACTCCATGGAAAACGGGCGGTCCGATGAGCGATTCAAGAGCGGGTCGCACGTAGTCTTTTTTCCCTTTCGAGATACCACCGGATAGAAGGACGAGATCGGATTCTTCCAGCGCCAAGGCAATGCCGGCGGTGGTGGCTTCGAGGTCATCGGGAAGGTGTTGCCAGATTCGATCTGCCGGGCCCCATTGATCGAGCGCGGCGAGGAGAGTGGGTCCGTTCGACTGACGGAGTTGATGGGGCAGGGGAGGTTGATTGACGGGAATGAGCTCGTCCCCCGTGGTGAGAATATGGATACGTGGAAGGCGGGTGACTTTGATTTGGGTTGCGCCGATGGAGGCCATCATGCCGAGGTGGGGGGGTCCAAGGCGGGTGCCTGATCTTATCAGGAGGGTGTTGGCCGGAGCGTCTGAGCCACATCGATGAATGAAGATTCCTGGTTCTGGTTGACCTTCCACCAGTGCGGTCTGGTCGGTGAGAGTCACTTGCTCAATGGGGACGATGGTGTCGCAATCGGGAGGGAGTACTGCCCCGGTCATGATCTGCCAGCAATGACCTGGTTTGAGAGCGGCGGGCACGGGTTGACCCGCCGGGTGCGTTCCTTGCACAATCAAAGGGCTGCCGGGAAGGTGTTCGCTTGAGCGAAAAGCGATGCCATCCATTGTGACCCGGTCGAACGGTGGAAAGGGGCGGTCGCCGTGAAGGTCTTCGCGGAGGGTCCGGTGAAGTGCGTCGGCAAAGGGAATAGACTCGGCCGGAAGGCTTTTTACTTCGGCGAGGATGAGGGTTATCGCTTCCTCCGGAGTGATTAGGCTCATGGAGAGACTCTGCCGTTTTCGGGACGTTTTCTCAACTGTCAGTCGGCAAAAATTAGGCTAGGCTTCGCGCGTGCGCGCGCTCCTCCTTCTTTGTTTGATCTCCGTTTTGCCGGCCAAGACGATCCGGGTATGCTCCTACAATGTCGCTCTGGCGCAGAACGGTGCAGGGCAGCTGGCGGCCTTGTTGCGGGGAGGTGGCAATACTTCGGCAAAACGGGTGGCGGAAGTAGTTCAGATCATCGCGCCTGACGTGCTTTTAGTGAATGAATTTGACTACGATCGTTTTGGGACGGCGGCCACTAGGATGAATGATCTTTACTTTAATGTCAGCCAGAATGACCGAACACCCCAGAACTATCCTTATCGTTATGTGGCTGTCTCGAATACTGGGATTCACTCCGGCTTTGATCTTGATAATAACGGGGTGGTGGACGATACGCCGGGCGACCGCGATTATGGCGGCGATGCCTTTGGCTTTGGGGAGTTTCCCGGGAAGTTTGCGATGGCGGTCTTTTCTAAATATCCCATCGATACCGAAGCGGTGCGCACTTTCGAGGAGGTGTTGTGGAAGGACATGCCGAACAACTTGATTCCTCCTGGTTTTTATTCTCCCGAGGAGCAGGAGGCCTTTCGGGTGTCTTCGAAGAGCCATTGGGATTTGCCGATCGAGATTCTGGGAACAACGTTTCACTTTCTCGTTAGTCATCCCACCCCTCCGGTCTTCGATGGACCAGAGGACCGGAACGGCCGTCGGAATCACGATGAGATTCGTTTATGGGCCGATTACCTCACGCCGGGAGCCGCCGGGTATCTGGGGGGTGGCTTGAAAGAAGGGGCCCGCTTTGTCATCGCTGGTGATCAAAACGCTGATCCGACTCGAGGAGACAGTGTCGATTCCGCGATCAACCAGTTGCTAGACCACCCGCTGGTTGCCGGCGATTTCGTTCCCTTGCGAACCGGGGCGGTTACCCCAACGAACCAAACCGATACCGCGACTTTTCGGTTGCGAGTGGATTACGTCCTGCCGTCGAAATCGGGTTTTGCGATCGATGGTGGAGCGGTTTTTTGGCCGACCGGAACCCAAGAGGGGGCGAACCTCGTGACCGTTTCCGATCATCGCCCGGTGTATCTTGATCTGACTCTGGTGCCATTCATCGATGAAGTGGTTGGTGAGCTCAAGGTGACCCGAGAAGAAAAGAACTTCCGGATCACCTGGAAGACTGCCGAGCAAGTGAACTATCGGCTCGAGAGAGCGACCGATCTCGATGCCGGTGGCTGGGAGAATCTGCAGAAAGTAGAGATCGTAGAAACCGACGGGATGGCCGCCGCGGTGGTGTTTCCGGTCGGTGATACGGTCTACTATCGGGTCGTCGCTTCCTTTAAGTGACAGCATTGTTACCTGAAATATCAGGGCCGGAAGAAAGGAATCACCTGCCGCGTCGTTGTGTCAGAGGAACACGACGATAGAGCTATGTGTGAAGATTTTCCTGTCGATGATCTGGAGAGCCCGACTTGGGATCGTAAAGCCTTGGATTACTTGCGAATTCAACTGGAAATGGGAGTGGGTGAATTCGATTGTCTCTTGGAGGCTGAAAAACAGCATCCGGCCTTTGACCCGATCAGTGTGAGGAACTTGCTGCGCGAAAAGAAGGCGCAGGGGTTCGAACCGGGGCTCTTGATTTTGGGCCGGCTTGAGATGGCCTCCTTTCGTCACTTTGTCTCGCGTGGATTTGGTGAGGAATCTGGTTCGCCTTTAGGTGGTCTGTTTTTCTTGGGAATCCCGGTGGCAGCGGATGCTTGTCCGACGCGTTTGGAGTTTGTTATTGAGGATGATCTCCCTTCCAATGATCCCTCCGGCCAAAACGCAGCCTAGGTGACTTCGTTGTCCTCACTTGCAGGATGTTTCCCTATGCCGTTGCCTCTGTCCTACCCATGAGCCTCGTTTCCCGCGGTGACAAAGAAGGAGAAAAGAAGTCCGACGGGACAGAAGAAACTTCTGGATCCGACGCAAACTCCCACGAGGGAATTGCCAACGAGATTTCCATCATCATGAATGATTTGATGGATGGCGTGATCGGTAGCAAGGAGATCCCCTCTGCAAAAGCCTTTGGAGAGAAGGCAGAAGGCTATATCGGTTCTCAAGAATCTGCTGGCTGCGGCAAAGGCACTGCCCGCCCCTAGTGATGAAGAAAACAAGCCTCTCAAAAAGTGAAGGATGCGTCTGATGCGAAAGCGGAGGATATGATGAAGGTGCTGGTTGCCTTTGAAGCCAATCCAGACAAAGAGGAGATCGGGTTGATTCTCGAGAAGGTTCTGGGCAACAAAGAAATGAACACCACCATGGAAGGATTCACGAAGCTCTTCGATCTCAAGGACAATTCCGGACTTAGTGGGCTCGGCGAATTTGGCGACCCTGAGAAACTCAAAGAGCCCGCAGACAAGCAATAGTCTTCTGTAAAACCAATCTTGCTTTCCCAAAGCCCGGCTTTTTTGTTACCGAACGGCTGGTTTTGGCGATTCAGCGGGATTCCGAATATTTCGGATCGTTTAGGCTTTTGAGAAACGCGATCAAAGCAGCTTGGTCCTCCTTGGTGAGTTGAAGGCCCGCTTTCGGATGCTTGGCGAGATTGGGGTCGAGGGTTTCGGTTTGGGGAATGGGGCTGCTGTAGTGGGCGATGACTTCCTCCAGTGATTTGAATCGACCATCGTGCATGTAAGGCCCGGTGTAGGAAAGATTTCGCAGGCTCGGGGTATTAAAGAGCCCGCCGAGGCCGTTGTCGTGAAGCCGGTGATCGGAGAAATTGGCTCCGCCATGGCAGTGAAAGCAGTCGGCTCCGAATTGTCCGCTCCGTGGTTCGTATTCGGTGAAGAATAGCTCCATCCCGCGCTGCTCCTTTTCAGTCAGCTTGGCCTTGCCAGAAAGTGATTGATCAAATTTGGAATCGTAACTCGTGAGCGTGAGGAGAAAGCTCTCCAGCGCTAGGGCAATCTTCTCCCCGGTCACCGGCCCCGGACCAAAGGCCTTCTCAAATTCTGAACGCGATGATTTCTCCAGCTTGGCGACCACCATTTTGAGATCAGCAGCCATTTCGCGATGATCTTCAATCGGTTCAAGAACTTGTTCCCGAAGAGACTTGGCTCTTCCGTCCCAGAAGAACGACGATTTCCACGCCAGATTGAAAATGGGCATGGCATTGCGGTCTCCAAACTGACCATCAATTCCTTTGGAGAGAGGCAGTCCATCGGTGAAGGCCTTGCTTTGTTGATGACAGGTGGCGCAAGTGACCGAGCCGTCCCGGGAGAGTCTCGGGTCGAGAAAAAGTGATCGACCCAATGAAACCCGCTCTTCGATCAGGGGGTTGTCGCGGGGAAGAAATGGAGCCGGAAAGCGGCGGCTGGTCTTAAAAGGAAAGGGCGTAAAGTCGTTGGGAAGGTAGAGGGGTTTGATTTGGGAGGAGCGGGCTTCTTCTGTTGGATAAGACAGGCTTCGAATCGCAAAGGTCCCCTCGAGGTTTTTGACGAGCTTGCCCGCGATGGGGTCGCCTTCGTGCGAGTGGGTCGAGTTACCGTCTTTTGAGAAGGAGAGTTTACTCGGGTCGGTGAGGAGCTTTTTGAGATCGAACGAAAGGTGAAGGGCGGTTTGGGTCTCCACATGAAAGGGGGCAGTCAATTTGAAGCCGGAGAGGTTTTGGTCATTGGCGAGGTGATAAACGAAGCCTTTTATTGCCTTCGCTGGGGTTCGGTATTTCCCCTCTAAAGCCAGAAAGATGTAACCTTGGGACCAGTCCCAGTGGAGGCGATTGAGATTGGGATTGAGGGGATGACTCGCGTGATACTGCGCGGTGTCTCCGTGATTGGTCTCTTTGGGAACGCCCACTGAAAAGCGAATCGCTTGATATATCCCAGCCGGAACCTGGGTGAGCGAAAACGAGGTCCGTCTTGATCCCAGGTCGATCAAAGCAAACTGACTGGGAAGCTCGAGCCAGGAGCCATCTTGCTTTTGCATCGCGAGTTGGCTCAGGAGATAACTCAGGCGGGACACCGAGAGAGTTTCTGAGGCCTTGTATTTTAGGGAATTCAGAGTGAGGGGCTGGTCGCCAAATTGGTGGGAAATATTAATGTGAAGAGTCCCGGCCTTGGCCCAGGTGAGCAATAAAGCCAGGATAAGCAACAACCGGCCAAACCAGAGGTTTGGTGTTGGGGCTTTTTGGATTTGGCTCACGTCGTTGATCATCGAGTTTGAAGATGAAATTAAGGTGAATGACGAGGCGAAATTTTTGCGGGAGTCACCGGGTTTGCTTTGATACTCCTGCCCCATGCCGATCAAGGAGATCCCGCTGAGTTTCGAACGTATGTCTGCAGAGGAAATGACGAGCAGAGCGCTGGACTTTCTCGAAACGATGAAGAGGCGTCGCTCGGTGAGGAGCTTTTCATCTGATCCGGTTCCGACTGATGTCCTCGAGGCCTGTCTGGCCACGGCTGGCCGGGCCCCCAGCGGTGCGAACCAACAACCGTGGCATTTCGCTCTGGTTCAAAGCCCCGAGATCAAACGGAAAATCCGTCAGGCTGCCGAGGAAGAGGAGTTTGAATTCTACCATCACCGCGCTCCACAGGAATGGCTGACTGCCCTCGATCATTTGGGGACCGACGAACATAAGCCTTTCCTTGAACACGCGCCGGTCTTGATTGCGGTCTTCCAACAATCGAAGGCATTCGATGAAGATGGGAAGGAAGGCAAGACCTACTATCCCAAAGAGTCGGTTGGTTTGGCCTGTGGCTTTCTCATTGCAGCACTTCATCAAGCCGGGCTCACGAGCCTCACCCATACTCCGAGCCCGATGAATTTCCTTAACGAGATCCTCGAACGACCTGCTTCCGAGAAGCCGTTCCCTCTTTTGGTAGTTGGTTATCCCGCGGACGATTGCCATGTCCCCGAGATTACCAAGAAAGAGTTAAGCGGCTTTGTATCCCGGCATTGATTTGCTCGTAGAAAGGGTAGTCTTCTACTCGTACCTCCACTTCATGATCCACGGATCACCGGTGCGCTTTTGTTCGGCTTTAAGGAGATCCTGATATTTTTTGAGGGTTTCGGAGTAGGCGGGATCATCGGCTAAATTACGGCTTTCATTGGGATCGGACGCGATATCAAAGAGTTCGAAGGCCGGACGATTGATGTAGGAGTCCACGGTGCGCTTGCCATACTTGGCATCTTTTCCTTTTTCCCACTGCGCCTGCCAGGTCGCAGCAGCCCAGAGGTCCGAGGCAAAGGGGTAAGGTTGCCGGTAGGCGATATTCCAAATGAGTTTGAAATTGCGATCACGGATAACCCGCATGGGGTAGTACATCTGAATTTCGTGAAAGGTGTGGGAGGCACTGATTTGATCCCAGCCTTTTATCTCAGGTCGTCCGACGAGACCCCGCCAAGAACGGCCATGGTATTTCTTCGGGACCTTTCCGGCATTTTCCCCCACCCCGAGGGGCTCCACCTTGAGAGGTTCTTTAGGGGCGTTCTTTTTGTGATCAAGGGCTCCGGCATAATCGAGGATGGTTGGGGTGATGTCAGCATGGGAAAGCATGGCGTCCGAAGTTACGCCGATATTGGGAGCGCTTGGATCGCGCACGATGAAGGGAACGCGCAGGCCGGCTTCGTAGACCGTGGTTTTGGCACCGGGGAAAGCCATCCCATGGTCAGCGGTGAAGATGAGGACGGTGTTGTCCCATTGACCGAATTCTCTGAGCAGCGAGATGAGATGGCCGAGGCCTTGGTCGATGCGACTGCAGGACTGGTAGTATTGTGCGATCTCGGCTCTCGATTCGGGGGTGTCTGGAAGAAAGCCAGGAACGATCACTTTTTCGGGATCATAAAAAACTTCTTCGATCCCCTTGTGCGATCGCTTGTTGGGCCGGTTGCCGAAGAGATCGGGTTTGTGTTTCCCGGGGAAAGTTTGATCTCTTCCACCGCCTCGGTGTGGATCAGAAGTGGCGAAGTAGAGGAAGAACGGTTGTTTGCTCTTTTCTTCAAAAACTGGTTTGCAGATCTCGGCCATCTGCTTGGCATTACGGGTGTCTCCCTTGAGGTATTGGTCAAAGTGAAACACTGATTCGGGTGCCACGTGGAGCTTGCCGATTTGAACCGTCCGGTATCCGGCTTGCGACATGAGCTGGGGAAGCGCAAAGGCTCTCATCGAGGCAAAGCTCTCAAATTTATGAAAGGCATGGGTGTGGCCGTATTGCCCGTTGAAGTGATTATGGAGCCCGGTGAGGATCACCGATCGCGATGCCGAACAGGAAGCGGTGGTGGCAAAGGCGTGGGTGAAGGTAGTGGAATCGCGCGCAAGGGCGTCGAGGTGCGGGGTCTGGATCACCCGGTTTCCGTAGCATCCGGCAATAGGTGATTGGTCATCGGTGACAAAGAGAATGATGTTGGGTCGATCAGCTCCCGAGAGCAAGTTGAGGAAAAAGAGGAAGCAAAAGAGGATCTTCACAGGCATTCCCGAAGCCTGATGGTTTGGCGTGAGCCTGCCAATGATCGAATTCGTTTCAATAGAAGCGCGCCTGAAAAGCGGGTGTTGGCTTACTGCACGACAACGGCATCATTCAACCCGAAGGTGCGCCTTTGTGGGCCGGTGAAAATCACTTCGACAGGATACGAGCCAGGAGTGTTTGGAAGGGTGAAGGTGGCTTCAAAGGTGAAGCGGTCCAATCGATTGATGTTTGTTCCGATCACCGGCCCGAGGGTGACGGTGTCGATTGCCCGTGTGACTCCGGGGACTCTCGGGTCGGTTTGATCCGGGTCGAGCGCGATGGTCAAAGTCACGGTAGTGCCGGCCGGTGCCGACGAAGGAGTGGCTGAAAGGACACCGGTGGCATCGGTTGATCCGGTGTCGGGTAGCAGTTCGTTTTGGCGGGCAAGGAGAGTGCCGTAAGCCGCTTGTTGCTCCTGGTTAAGAGTGCCGAGTAAGAGGTCGTTTTCTTCGGAAAGATCCGAGGCGACGTTGTAGAGTTCTTCTCGTCCGTCGCCGTAGAGGTGGAGTTTGTAATCTCCGATGCGGGTGGCCCGGCCCGGATTTTTCTCGCCATTGCCGAAGATCTCCAGAACGACTCCTCCGGCAATTGGTTCGCCTCCAAGCAGGGCTGGGATGAGCGAGCGACTGTCGAGTTCGGTCTCCGGAAGTGGGACCTTGGCGAGATCGAGGATGGTGGCAAAGAGATCGGTGCACTGGACCAAGTCGTCCCGCAATCCTCGGGCCCGGACATCGGGCCCGAGCGCGATGAAGGGCACGCGAATGCCGCCTTCGTAAAGAGTTCCCTTGGCTTTGCCCCGGGCAAAGGGAACTTGGGCAATGTTTCCAGGGGTGCCATTGTCGCCGATGAGGAAGACGTTGGTCTTGCTCAGGTCAACCGACTCGAGGAGGCGGGCCAGCTCCATGTCCATGGCCTCAAGCGCAGCAAGGTAGCGAGCGGTGTTGGAGTTTCCATTGGTGGTGGCGAGATCGGTGGGCGGATTGTGGAACGGAGCATGTGGGGCATTGAAGGCGAGCCAGCAGAACCAAGGGTCATCTCCCTGGGCGTTGATGAAGGTGACCGCATCATCGACTTGATCCGAGGTTGCGTAGGTGTCGGTGATCGGATTGGTGGCTCCATTGATGGTCTTGTCCCAGTCGAAATAGTCGGCCACTCCTGATCCGAGCGAGCCGCGAAATTCCTCCCAGCCTCCCACATCCGATGGCCCGTTGTTTCCGCCTCCGAGATGCCATTTTCCAAATGAACCGAGGGCGTATGGTGAGCCCGCATTGGCAAAGGCTTCGGGCAGGGACACTTCGGCAGCCGGAAAGTTTGCTCCACCGGGTGAGCCGATGCCATGGCGGAAGGAATAACGTCCGCTCAGGATGCCGGCCCGGGTGGGTGAGCATGTCGGTTGGGCATAGGCGTTGGTGAAACGAATGCCCTGACCGGCCAGCGAGGCCCAAGTCGGCATGTTGGGGAGGTTGGGTCCGGTGGGGTTGTCGAGCGCGCTGAAGTCGATGCCCCAGTCATCAACGATGACGAGCAGGATATTGTTTGGCTCCGCTTCCACCAAAGGAGTGTAGTCAAAGCCCGCATCATCGAAGGGCTCCACGTCGAGCAAGGTGGCGCGGAAGAACTGTCGCGGGGAAGTCGACGAGACCGCAAGCCGGTTCCCCGACTGTGACGACGGAGTGGCCTGCCAGGTTTCGAGATCGGAGCTGGCCTCGGTAAAGTAAGTCCCGCCTTCGAGTGCCGACCAGGTGATGATGACTTCGTCGTTGGTGACGGTGGTTGTTGACTGGAGCGGTGTTTCCGGTCCTCCTTCGAAGTGGATGACAGCATTGGCGGGAATGTTGTTGGTGACGCCTCCTACGGAGTTGCCAAAGTAGGTTCGTCCGATGTTGTAGGGGAACGCCGGGGTGCCGTCTTCTTCGATGCACACAAAGTAGGCATAAGTTCCCTCGGGAAACTCCGGCGTCACGCAGAAGCGGACGTTGTGTTCGTTGAGGTCAAAGTCGACTCCGTGGGTGAAGCCAAGATCGCCGAGGTATTCGTAGTCCTCGAGGTAGTGTCCGATCGGAAAGTCTGCCGAGACATCGGGTCCATAAAGATTGGCGGGGAGAATCTCGCTGCGGTTTTGATCGCGGGCGGCATGGGCCGGGAGGGTCTGGCGCTGGATGATGTTGCGCTTCCGGAATCCGGAAATCATGCGTCGCACCGAACTGGTGGGATCGGTGGGATCCGCGTAACTGTAAGGCCCGTAAATCGGATAGCCATCGCTGACCCACCCGAGGATGGGTGAGTGGTGGCCGTTGAAGTTTTCGGTGTAGCGATTTATCTTGGGATCATAGTCCACGCTATCGCCAAGTTGGTGGCGCAAGGCTGGCGGGTTGGCATGGTAGTGATAGCTGGAACCGGCCTGATGAGCATTCGCGGCATCAAAGGTCACGCCTTCGTTGACGAAGGCGTCGCGATTCCAGACGCCATCGCCGTCGATTCTGTTGGCGTTGGGGGTTTCGTCCTGACCGGCCGAGGTGTCGTAGGAAAAGGCATCGCGACTGTCGAACATCGCGACCCCATCGACAAAAAGCCCGATGCGTCCTAATCCGGTGAGTTGTTTGGTGGCCTGCGGATTTTCGGGGTTGCGGGGCAGGCGGTAAATGAAGGCGCGGTTGGCGGGGTAATTCGGAAAGAGGTTGGTTTTGGCTTCATTGAGATACCACGGGCCCATGATGTGGGTGCCCAGCCCGGTCGACCGAATGTAGATCCAGGAATCATCGTAGCTGATTTCGTGAATGCCGCCGTAAGTCGCTAGAGCTTGGGTTCCTTGCCCACGCGACCAAGTCGTGACCGAGTTCCCCGCTGTTTCGTCTTCGATGGTCTCGAAAATCCTGGCGTAGCGACCGGAGGCCGAGGTGTGCCAGGAATCCAAAAGCGGTTCGGCCGAAAGCAGCGACGGCAGGCCGATGATCAAAGTGGCAAGTTGGGCGGTTCGGGTGGTCATGGTGGCGATTGGTGTGGCGCGGTTATGTCCGATGAAACCTGAACCAAGGGTGAATCGTCCAAAAAAAAGACCGGGATTTTTCCCGGCCTTTGCACTCGCTGGATTCGTGATCCGGAGATCAGGGGGCAGGTTTCGTCACCACCACGAAGAAGCGCTTTGTGTCAGCTGATGCCACAGCTTCGATTTGCATTTCACCTCCGGTCGCGGGAAGATTCTCGATGCCGTTCCAGACCGGCCAGTTTTCTATGGGAATGGACAGGTCCTCGCTACTGCGAATGTCGTAGGCCCGTCCGACTTGGCTGGCCCACGAAAAATCGAAAGTCCCGGGATTGGTCGTGTTGGTTGAGATGACGAGTTCGGGGTCCAGGTCCGGGCTTGCTGTTGCTTCAACCTGGAAGTTGTTGATTGTCAGAACCCCGTCGAGAAATGAAGTAGAGTCGAAGTTTTCCCCTCCAATCCGGAACCCAAGGACGTCGCCGGCAGAGACCGTGACCGTTTGCCCGCCGCCGGCGAAGTTGAAAACGCCGGACGTCGACTGACGATCGACCGGACTGGCCACTTCCTGACCATTCACGATCACATGAAACTCGGCGAAGGCCATGAACCAGCGGTGATTTCCACCGAAGGTCCAGTCGAAGGTAATAATGGCATTGGTCGGGATGGTCATTGTGAAATCTGCGGTCCGACTAGTGACCCCTCCTCCCGCTCTGCTCACGTTGTAGCGAAACTCGGCGGTCTGGGTCACGCCCTGGCCATCGGTGCTGGTCCCGAAAAACTGGGTGGTTCCCTCGTTGATTTCGGTCTTGGTCCAGCTGTCCAGCTCGTAGGCTTGCGTGAAGCCGGTCGTGGTAACCTGGGCCGAAACACCCGAACTTCCCAACACCGCGAATCCTAGGATGACAGTTCCCAATCTTAATTGCGCTTTCATGACGTGAGAGGATAAGCAGGAAGAATGCCACCAGAGAAGAATGAAGGACAGCCGTTCTGCCCCGACCTTGACCTTTCAGTCCCTGCCGCCTAGCGTCCCGCCTCACTAGCGCCATGAGCACGCCCGAAGGAAAATCCTACAAAGAAACCCTGTTTCTGCCCAAGACAGACTTCCCGATGAAGGGGAATCTGACGGTGCGGGAGCCGGCTCGCCTTGAAAAGTGGACCTCCGAGAATCTCTACGCGCGAATTATTGCCAAGCGGAAGGCCGAAAATGCTCCCCGCTTCATTCTACACGACGGACCTCCCTTTGCGAATGGCGACGTTCACATGGGCACCGGCCTGAACAAAGTTCTCAAGGATTTCGTGGTGAAGTCCAAAACGATGGCAGGATTTGAAGCGCCCTACATCCCGGGTTGGGACTGCCACGGGCTCCCCATCGAATTCAAAGTGATGCAGGATGACGACGCCCGCGAGGTCGAGCCCGCGGAGATCCGTCGCCGTTGCGAAACCTTCGCCCGCGGTTGGATTGATACCCAGCGCGAATCCTTCAAACGCCTCGGCGTATTTGGCGACTGGGAAAATCCCTATCTTACTCTCGATCCGGGATACGAAGCGAATATCATCCGCAACTTCGCCACTCTCATCGACAAGGGCTGCGTTTATCAATCGAAGAAACCGGTCCAGTGGTCCTACGGTGCAAAGACCGCGCTCGCGGAAGCCGAAGTGGAATATCAGGACAAGAAGTCGACTGCGGTCTTCGTGAAGTTTATTCTCCCGGAGCACGACGCTCTCCCCTCTGGATCGTCTATTGCAATTTGGACCACCACCCCGTGGACCCTTCCTGCTAACCTCGGGATCGCTCTGCACGAACGCTTCACTTACTCGATCGGCAAGTACTCCAATGGCGAGACCATCATCGTTGTTCGCGATCTCCTCGCTGATTTTCAGGAAAAGACCGGCCTCACTCTCGAAGAGGAAGTGGGCGAAATCAAAGGAGCCGAGCTCGAAGGTCTCGAAGCGCAACACCCCTTTCTCGACCGTACATCTAAAGTCATCCTCGCTCCCTTCGTCACCACCGATGCCGGAACCGGCGCGGTGCACATTGCTCCCGGTCACGGTGCGGACGATTACATGATCGGCCAGCAGTATGGATTCGATGCTCTCAGTCCAGTCGACGACGATGGTCTCTATACCGAGGAGTGCGGATTGCCCGAGCTCGTTGGTATGCACGTCTTCAAGGCCAATGCCTGTATCGTGGAAATCCTTCAGGAAAAGGGCGCGCTCCTTGGCGAGGAAACCTACGAGCACAGCTATCCGCATTGTTGGCGATCCAAAACGCCCATCATCTTCCGTGCCGTTGAGCAGTTCTTCATCTCGATGGATGGCTTGCGCGAAAAAGCCCTTAGCGAAATCGACGAAGTGGAATGGCTTCCTGCTTGGGGTCGCAATCGAATCTACGGAACGGTCGAAGCCCGACCCGACTGGTGCATCTCCCGTCAACGGACCTGGGGCGTTCCGCTTCCGGTCTTCTTCGAGAACTCCGGCGAACCCATCGTGTCCGCCGAGCTGGTCCGGAAGGTCGCTGATCTCGTCGAGAAGGAAGGCACGAATGTCTGGTTCGAGAAGTCCGATGCCGAGCTGGCTGCTCTCCTTGATCTCCCGGAAGGCTGCACGAAGTGCCGCGACACCCTCGATGTCTGGATCGACTCCGGCTCTAGTCACGTCGCGGTTCTCGATGCTCACCCCGAGCTTTCCGCACCGGCTGACCTTTACCTCGAAGCAACCGACCAGCATCGTGGTTGGTTCCAGAGTTCCCTCATGCTCAGCGTGGGAGTGCGCGACAAGGCCCCCTACAAGACCGTCCTCACCCACGGCTTCGTGGTCGACAAGGACACTGGCAAGAAGACCTCAAAGTCCGACGCCAAGAAGAAGGGTAAGCCGACCGATGCCGCCCACTTTTACGGCAAGTATGGCGCCGACATTCTTCGTCTCTGGGTTTCCTCTGTCGATTGGCAAAACGAAGTTCCCTTTGGCGAGGACCTCTTCCAGCAGGTGGGCGAGCCGTATCGTCGTTTGCGCAACACCTTCAAGATTCTTCTCGGCAATATGCGTGACGAGAAGGTCGAGGAGCCAGCCGAACTGCCATTGATCGACCAATGGATCATGGAGCGTCTTCAGGTGGTCATTGCGGAAGTACGAGAAGCTTACGAGAAATACGATTTCCGCAAGGTCTTTACCACAGTGAACCAGTTCGCAGCTCAGGACCTTAGTGCCAACTACATCGACATCACCAAGGATCGCCTCTATTGTGATGCCGAAGGAAGCGAGCGCCGCAAGGCCAGCGTTTGGATCATGGGGCGGATCTTTGACGCCCTCGTCAAGTTGCTCGCTCCCATCCTCGCTTACACCACCGAGGAAGCCTGGGAGCATGCCGGGCGCGAAGGGAGCATCCACGAACAGGATTTCCCGGAAGTCGATCCGAAGTATGCCTCCACCGGTGCCATCGAAACGGTGAATCGTCTTCTGGATGTCAAAGCGGTTATGCAAACGGCCATCGAAGAGAAGGTGCAAGCTAAGGAGTTCAACAAGAATAACGAGGCTCTCGTCCATCTCACGGTGCCGGGGAACCATCCCTGCCTTGAACTCCTTAAGGATCACGACTTCGCCAGCGAATTCTTCATCGTGAGCGAGCTCAAGATCACCGAGGGCGACGAATTGTCAGCCACCGCCGAGAAAACGCCTCATCCGATGTGCCCCCGCTGCCGCCGCTACGAGCCCCCCGTCAACGACGAAGGCCTCTGCCAACGTTGTGCGGATGCGGTGGCGTGATCCTCAAGAATCAAGTGATCGGAGCTTGTTTCGCCATCAACGTTTCTGCTAGGATGGCCGGTTGAAACGATCGGTTTGTTTGGGTTTGGTGTCTTCCCTGTTCCCCGAGGTCGAAGTAGGAGTGTTTGAAGGGGACTGGTCACTTGCCAGCTGGAGTTCGCCCATTCGTTTGAGGGAGGTTTACTTTAATCCCGACACCGGGGGATACCGATGCCAACGTAAGGCAAAACTTTGCCGCAAAAAAGGGGCTGAGCATGCTGAACTATTGGACGAAAAAGAATGGGTGGAGGTGGACGAAAAGAGCGATGAAGTTTATTCACGGACTTTGGAAGTGGCAAAAAGATCAGCTCTGTCACATGAGGTGTGTCATTCGGAGGGATTGGGTTCGGAGAGAAAATGGCTCACTGTATCCAAGCTCATAGAATGACCTCGTTGTGCTTTTCATCTGAAACGAGTGTCATAGATTCGCGGCGTGTCGACTGCAGAGTATCAAGTCTTAGGTGACGTTTTCCTGATAGCGATCGTGGCGCTTTTCGCGTTGGCTCTCCCGGGCTATGCCCTCTTGCGACGGAGGTCTCCTGAGAGCAACTGGAATCTGGGTGGGAATGTCGGGATCTCGGTGATCCAGCCGTTGGATCTGGTTGTGGCTGGAGGATACGTCTTGTTGTTCTCAGCTGGGTGGAAGTCACTTCCTGAGTCGACTGCCAAAGCTGCTGAGGAGGGTATGACGGTGTCCGGAGTGGTGGTTGGTCAGGTGGGGATGTTGATCCTCGCCGGACTGGTCCCGGCGGTGTTGTTTTGGCGGGGGAATTTGCGGGAATTCTTTGGCTTGAGATGGCCGGAATGGAAGAAAGTGTTTTGGATCGCACCTGCCTTTGTTTTCGGGATTATGGTCCTGGTTTCCTTGCAATTGAGTTTGGGTTGGAAGGATTGGACGGAGGTGAAGTTTGGAGCCAATCCCCAGGCCTCGGTGAGTGTCTTGAGAGAGAGTAAGGATGTTCTTCTCGTGTCCGTGGTGGCGTTTTCAGCAGTGGTGATGGCCCCGCTGACGGAAGAGATCATTTTCCGTGGTTATCTTTATCCGGTTGTGAAGAGATTCACCGACCGTTGGTTTGCCGCTCTCTTTACCGGAGTCCTTTTCGGGGTGATTCACTTCAACATCTTCGGTCTACCGACTCTAACCATCATCGGGATCGTGCTGGTGATTTTATATGAAAAGACCGGTTCGCTTTGGGTCACGATTGCTTGTCATGCGGCCTTTAATGCTACCACGGTCGGAGCTCAACTCATTCCGCGAATCTACGAGTCATGAAAACGGTGGGTGAAACGGGTGAGGACGCATTGATTGCGTGCCTGTGTGCGAACCTACCAAGCAAAGGTGACTTGGTAGTGGGGCTGGGCGATGATTGCGCGGTGGTGGGAAAGGGAGAGGAGCTGACCTTACTGAAGACTGATGCAGTGGTGGCCGGGGTGCACTTTTTGGCAGAGGAGAAGGCACAACGGGTGGGCTGGAAGGCGGTGGCGCGGGTCCTGAGTGATTTTGCGGCGATGGGCGGAGAGCCCAGGGAGTTTTTGGTCACTCTTGCTTTAGAACCAACCGTGGAGGTCGCCTGGGTCGAAGGGCTTTATGAGGGAATGTCGGCCTGCCTGGCAAAGTTCGGCGGAGTGATCGCGGGAGGCGAGACGACGTCCCTTCCCGTCGGAGCCCCTCTCATGATTTCGGTGGCGGGCCGCGGAACGGTCAGGAAGGGGAACTTAGTGACGCGAAGTGAAGGTCAGGAAGGCGATGGGATCTATGTGACCGGCCGCCTTGGTGGTTCATTGGCAGGGAAGCACTTGGACTTCGAACCGAGGCTTCGCGAAAGTCGTTGGTTGGTCGGGAACCACACCATTTCCGCGATGATAGATTTGTCGGATGGTCTGGCCAAAGATCTTCCTCGCTTGGCCCGCATGAGCGCACTTGGATTTGAGTTGGATCACCACTCTCTACCCTTGAATGAAGGCGTGGATCTTGCCGGGGGGCTGGGCGATGGTGAGGACTATGAACTGCTCTTCACCTCGCCGGATGAGATCGGGAAGGAGTGGTCGCAGGAGTTTCCTGACCTTGAGTTGACTCGGGTCGGGCGTTTGGTGGCCCGACCGGGTGACGACCTGACCGGAGGTTGGGAGCACTTCCGGTAGGTCGGTCAGCTGCCGGTTATTTCTTCGGCATAATGGGTGAATTGATATCGGCTAGGTCGGTGGGTTTAATCCCTTTGACTTCGCCTTTGAAGCCGAAGCGGGTGGGATTGTAGGGCCCAACGAAGTCGATTTTCCCATCGGCCTTGATATTTTTCTCCATGCCCACGGCCCAGAGGATCCCATTGACGATCAGGCGACGGTAGTCTGGATCAAGAAGGTCCTGGGAAGCGCCTTGGGTGGAGTGGAAAACGCGGTGCGACTCGCCGTTCTTGGACTTATAGGACCGGGTCCAGGTGGACGGGCTGGGGGCCTTCTTTTCGTCGGCGGGCGACCCCTTGGTCATCCCGTTGAGCGGTTGGCTTTTGGTGAGAACGGTGAAGGTCTCATCAGGAATGCCAACATAAGCTCCGGCGATGCAGTGGCCGTGGTTGGCGACTCCGCGAAGGATGGGATTGTCTTTTTGCTCGGGCATGAGCTCGATGCGGGTAGCCTGCTTGTGATTGCGTCCGTAGTGACCCACCCAGGTATTACCGAGGATTTGGTGGCCGAACCCCTTTTGGTATTCTTTACCGCCGTATTTGAAGTCGTACTTCGAATAGGTCTTTCCTTTTGGAATCTTGAAGGCGTGGGAGGAGGTCCGGAGTCCGACGACCGGTCCGCCGCGTTGCACATAGTCATCGATATGTTTCATTTGCTCATCGGGGAGGTCGAGGAAGCGGGTGAAAATAACCATCAGGTCAGCGTCTTTGAGAGCCTCGAGGCCCTTGATATTTGAAGCACCGGCCTGGATGTGGCCTTCTTGATTAACCCCGAAGAGGACGGTGGTTTTGAAGCCGTGATGCTGGGCCATAATGCGGGCGAGAGCAGGGCAGGTTTCCTCGGCACGGTATTCATGATCGGAAGCCACGAAAACAATGTGCTTCCCTTTACCCGGGCCTTCGCCGCCCTGGTAGGTAATTTGGCCGAAGGCCGGTAGAATGGTCATCAGAAGAAAAAAGAGATGTTTCATGGTGAGTTTCTACGCGGGGAAAACATGGATTCTCACAAAAGGAAAGAGCGGATTTTTTGCTGTCGCCTCTGGTTCGAGAGCCTCAGGCTGGTCGGGAAATCCCATCGACGCTCATGTTCCTATCCAGATCTCTTCTTCTTTCTCTTGCTGTCATTCATCCGGTGGTTGCCGACCATCATGGGGAAGCCAAAACGATGGCGCTCAAGATGCCTGCCGGACTGCCCGCCAAGTCTGATCCCGGTGCCCTTAAAGAGGCTGGATTCAAATCGATCTTCAATGGCAAAGACCTCTCCGGCTGGAAGAAAGTGGGTGGCACCGCTTCCTACGAAGTGAAAGATGGAGCGATCCGGGGCTTCGGAAAAAACATTCGGGGCAACACCTTCCTGCGGACCGAGAAAGAATTCGATGATTTCATCTTCACTTTTCAATTCAAGTTTAACGACAAGACCGGAAACTCGGGCTGTATGTTCCGGGCTTTCCAAAAAGGAGAAAACAAGGATGGCCGGGTGACGGGTTACCAATGCGAACACGATAACTTCAAGGTGCCCCAGCGCGCCTGGACGGCGGGAATCTACGACGAAGCCCGTCGCGGATGGCTTTACCCGAACAAGAAAAAGACCTCGGCTGAAGGAAAGAAAGCCTTTACCGAACAAGGCGACCGGCTCTTTGTTTGGGATGATTGGAATACCATCGTCATCGTGTGCAAGGGGAACCACCTGCAGACTTACCTCAACGGAGAGCTTCGAGCGGATTTCACCGACACCGATGAAAAGAACACTGACCTCAAAGGGTTCATTGCCTTCCAGGTTCACGGTGGTAACTCGGGCGATATCCTCTGGCGAAACATTTACTTGAAGGACCTCTAGGATTCCGGGAGCTCGTGAACCGCCGTCAATTTACCCTCATGAGTTCGCTGACCCTGGTGGCGGGTGCCGCCGAGGGTGCGAAGGAAACGCTCGCGATCGGTTTGCTGACCGATGTTCATTACGCGGATAAAAAGGCGCGAGGCTCGAGACACTACCGCGACAGCCTAGCAAAGGGCAAAGAGGCCGCGGCCTTTTTCAAGCAGCAGCGTCCTGCGGTGGTGGTGTGCCTCGGTGATTTGGTCGATGCGGCTCCTTCGGTCGAAACCGAGATCGACTATCTCAAGACAATTGCCGAGGTCCTCGATGAAGCCGGAGTTCCCCGTTACCATGTTCCGGGTAATCACTGTATTTCGACGCTGACCAAGGAGGAATTTTTCGAGCACGGAGGCTCGGTGAATCGCAAGGGCCATCACTCTTTCGATCTTGGCGATGTGCATTTCGTCCTGCTCGATGCTTGCTTCAATTCGAAGATGGAGCCTTATGGACGGAACAACTTTGTCTGGCACGATTCCAACATTCCACCGCAGCAAATCGAGTGGCTCGAGAAAGACCTCGCGTCCACCAAACTCCCGGTGGTGGTGATGGTTCACCAGCGACTGGATCTCGATCGCCCCAATAAGTATGCCATCAAGCAATCGGCGGCCGTCCGCAAGGTCCTTGAGAAATCCGGAAAGGTTCGCGTGGTTTTTCAGGGCCACAGTCATAAGAACGAGAAAGCGGACGTTGAGGGAATCACCTACTGCACTTTGGCGGCGATGGTGGAAGGGTCCGGAGTGGAAAACGGTTCCCATTCCCTTTTAAGATTCTTCGATGATGGTACCATCAAGCTCGAGGGTTTCCGGCGCCAAAAGAGTCAGAACTTTTCCAAAAAACCGACCCAGTGATGAAATCATTCCTCATGCTCTTCCTTGCGCTCTCCACCGTGCGCGCTGATCCCGCGAAGTGGGAAAAGGACATCGCTAAGTTTGAAGAAAGGGATAAGAAATCTCCACCTCCCAAAGGCGGACTCTTGTTTGTTGGATCGTCCAGCATCCGACTTTGGGATCTCAAGGCGGCCTTTCCTGGAAAGAATGCCATCAACCGGGGCTTCGGCGGATCCGAGGTCGAGGACTCCATCTTTTACGCCAAACGCATCGTCATTCCCCACAAGCCCAAGGTCGTTTTTCTTTATGCCGGAGATAATGACATCGGACGCGGAAAATCAGCTGAGCGGGTGGTGGCCGACTATCGGAGGTTTGTGAAGACGGTTCATACCGAGTTACCGGAAACCAAGATCGTTTACATCTTCATCAAGCCGAGTCTCGCCCGTTGGGGGAAGTGGCCTGAGATGAATCGTGCCAACCAAGCCATTGTCGTATTCTCAAAAAAGAACCCGCTGCTCGATTATCTCGATTCCGCCACTCCACTTCTGGGCAAGGATGGGAAACCTAACCCGGCACTCCTTCAAAAGGACGGACTGCATCTGACCAAGGAGGGTTACGCCACCTGGAATAAGCTCGTGAAGGATTGGTTGAAGGCTATGGAGTCTGCTCCACCTTCAGGCGAATGAATTCGCGGGCGTTGATGTCCGGTTGGGACTGCAAACGGTAGGTCACGGTTTCGGTTCCGTCCCCATTCGGGAAGGCCGAAATGACAATGGGCGAAACCGGATTCCAGTCGACAAGATTGGTGGTCCTTTCGATCGAGATTGTCACATCCTCCGCGGCGAGGTTACGACGGAAGGTGAGAGTCAGGTCATTGATCGCCGGCTCACCAAAGGAACCGGTCGCTAACGTGGGAAGAGATTCAGGACTGGGGCCGTTGTCGCCATCGACTGAGCCTAGAGCGAATTCTAGGAGTGCGGTCAGCCCGTCATTATCGTCATCGGCATTGGGGTCACCGGTGAAGGTTTGGGTATCGGTGTCACCCGGGCTGCCTCCGAGAACGAAGCTGGCCCGCCAACTTGCCCAATCCGAAGCGGGCGGATTAGAAGTCGGGGAGATCAGCACCAGTGAGGCTCCGCCTCCGTCTGCCAGGACCGGCCAGGGAAGCTCGTCGTCGTAGGTGAATCGTTGAATGTCGGTGGTGCCGGTGGCATCGATAAGGGCCAATTCTTCACCACCGTTGTTGAGATTTCCGGTAAAGGTTCCCGGCGCGATCCGGATGCCGGCAGTGTCGTAGTCCGCGGCGAAGCTAGCCTGGTCCCTTACTACGACGATACGTTCGCCCGCGTCGAGCGTAGTTCCGGCGGGGAAGGTATAAGTGATCCCGATGAAGGAGACATCGGTGAGATCGATGGGACCTCCCGAGATGTTCATCAATTCGATCCACTCGCGCGGACTGTCGTCGCCCGGAGGATTGTAGTGAATCTCGGAGACCACGAGATTGGCGGGCGAGGCGGCGATCCCGACGATGAATTCGGCAGAGGTGAGAGCTGACCATCCTCCGTTGCTCAGGACGCGGGCGTTTACCGGGCCGGTCTGGGTGAGAGGAACGGAGGAAGCACCATCGTTGGGCTTGGTGCCGCTCAGGCGGAAATCGAGGCCTATGTCACTGCTGTTGGCCGAGCTTTGGTGGAGTTCGATGGCGATGGTGTTCGTTCCTTCCACGAGGTCGCCCGGCGATAACGTGAACGCAGACAGTGGGACAATTTCGTCTTCGGGGCTCGCGGTGGTGGCGGTGGTGGCTGGAGTAACGGTTCCGGGGGCGAGGTTGGTGCGCCCGATTTCTTTCCCGTTGAGGTAAATGATGGCTCCGTCGTCCCGAATGATTTCAAGCTCGAGCGAAGTATACTGGCTGGCGTTTGTGACATTGAAGTCTTTGCGGAAGTAGTAAGTGATGGGCCGTGGGTTCGGTCGATTGACCTGGGTATTGATTGGAACGGCCCCGATGGTCCCGAAGCCTAGCATCGCTGTGCCGCTGTTCCAGCTGGTGTCGTCGAAGTCCGGGTGTTTCCAGTCAGTCGGATTGTAGGCGGGATTTCCTGCCACGACGTCGCTGTTACTTTGTCCGACCCCGTTGTCGAGGAAACGCCAGCCACTGGCTTCGAAATCGATGAAGTTGTCTACCAGGACACCGGTGGTTAGAGAGCCGGCGTTGGGATTGATTCCTCCGCCGATGACCCGCGGGTCACTTCCATCCAGGGTGTAGTAGATGATGCCTTCCGGGGCGGTCATGGTGAGCTCGTATTGGTCCGGAACAATGCCTCCGTGTTGCGCAAAGACCGGAGGATCGGTCTGCGGGTAGAGATTGTTCTGGCGAAGCTCGCGGATGATGGAGCGGTTGTCAGTTTCGTCAAGAATCACGGGGATGTGACCATTGACAACATGGTCACGTTCCACGATCCAGTGCTGTTCCCGGGTGAAGTAGATTGGATTGTTGATTGTTGGTGGGTAGAAATCGTTGAAGGGATCGTTCGAGGAACTGGTGGTGTTACCGTAGGGAGTGCTGGCTTGGACGTCCCCCCATCTCGCCGATTCAGCCACGATGGCTTTGTCCAGTTCGCCACAGAGTGCCAAATATCGGTTCACGGAGTTGGTCTCGGTCAACGCGCCATTGTTATAGACGTGCTTGGCAACTCGGTCGGCAAACCTCATGCGAAACTCTTCATTGAGGCGCAGACGCTGGAAGGGAATCATCGATCCGCGATTTGAGTTATAACGGTTCCACGTGAATTTATCGAGGGAGATCTCTTGGTCCCAGACCTGGAATCGCCATCGCCCGTCGCCCGAAATGGCGTTGACGGCTGCGTAGCCGTTCTTAGTCGGCCAGTCCTCGGCATCGGCATAAAAGTGGAGGAAGATGTAGTCGATATAGTTATCGATATCGATCACGTCTTTGGCTTGTTCGTAGACGGCGTTACTCGCGATGTTGCCATTGAGAAGACTGATCATGGAATTCCAGAGCGGCCCGGGCGTCAGGATGTCGGCATTAACTTCCCAATCCTCGGTCCGGCCTCCAAGATGACTGGCATACCAATCGTCCTCAAGGCGCTCGGTCAGGTCGTGAACTCCGAAATAGAGGCCGTTGACATAGAGGTGAACGTAGTCGCCGTTTCCTGAGACGTGACCCATGGCGCGGTGGGAGTCTTTCATCCAGACATCCCGGGTCATCATGGAGTCGTTTGGCCGATAGCGGTTGGAACCGCCCCAAGAGACCAAGGCCCAAGAATCGGTGAAGCAGGCACGCAGGACGAGTTTGTTGAACTCCTCAACTTCGCTTTGAGGAAACAGCGGGTAGCGTAGTTTTGGAATGCCAACCTCCGAGGAGAAGGTCAGGCGGAGTGAATGTTTCTGCATGCGGGCAGGTCGGCGGCTGGCGTTGCCATGGACCTCGATTTTGCAATTCTCCTGAAATCCTTCGGTCCCATCAGGAAGGATGTATTCAATGGCGCAAAAGCGTTCGGTTCGTGTCTGGGGGTTCGCATAGATCCCGGTCGAATCCGAAATGAAGTCATCGATCTCCATCGAAATCGCGACGGTTGGGATATCGAGTAAGGCTTCTCCGATGGTATGTTCCGCAAGTCCCAGATCATCGTTTACGACACGCGGATCCATTTCATAATCAGAGGGGATGTTGCTGATTCCGTCGTGACTCCCCCAGGTTGTTGGCCAGCCAGGAGGGTTTGCTGGTTGCTGAGCGACGTCATTGATGAAGATGTAGGTGTGAGTATCGACGTTGGTGGGAAGCCAGTCACCAAAGGTCGCGATCGCTCTCACCGTGCTAGTGGTGTCGATCGAAATGGGTCCAGTGTAGAGGGTGCCAGACGTCGCGGTAGGAGGGCTGCCATCGAGTGTGTAGCGGATGGTGGCGCCCGGAGTTGCCGAGGTGATGGTGAGCTGAAAAGGGGTATCGTAGAACCCACGGTCGACGTCAAAGTTGGTATCTTTCACCACTCCGGGAAAAGCGGAGGCATTGTTAATCGCGCCAGGTGTTCTGCTTGCAAAAAAGACTGCGGGACCACCGCCCGCCGGGATCCCGTAGGAGATATCCGTGAACTGTTCGGGGTAGGTCGGAGCAAAACTGTCGTCCACCGTAGTGCCATCGGGCCGGACAATCGCGAGATACTCGCCGTTTGAACCCAGCCGGAAATTGGTGTGCGGATTGCCTTCGGGATCGACGGTGTCTGCCCCGGAAGCGAAAACGATGAGATAGCCCTGTGCCGGAATGAGGACCGACGGAAAGCTCCACTTCGTGGGTTGGTCCGAACGGTCGGTGAGGTGGTAGGGGTCTAGGTTGACCGCGACGGAGTTGGGATTGAAGATCTCGATCCAGTCCTCGCGATTTCCGAAGCCGTCATCGATCCCGGTATCGTTGCGAGTGAGAATTTCGTTGAGGCGAAGAGGCAGCAGAGTGTTTGGAAAATCGTTGATGTTATTTGGATCGGTGTTCTCGGTGATCTCAAGGGAATCGTTGAAGCCATCTCCATCGGAGTCCTGCTCGTTGGGATTGGTGAAAAAGCCGGTGCTTCCGGTGACTTCCTGAAGGTCGGTGAGTCCATCGCCGTCGGTATCGGGTCGGAGAGGGCTGGTGCTGTAGGTGTTGACTTCCTCACCGTCGGTTAGGGTGTCGTCATCCGAGTCGTTGTCGGTGGGATCAGTGCCTTCGGCTTGTTCCTCGAGGTTGCTGAGGTTGTCATTGTCTCCGTCATCGGTGCTACTGGCGGAGGTGAGGGTCGGGAAATAGAGCAGCTCCCAATCGTCATCGAGCCCGTCGTTATCGGTGTCGTTGACCACTTCCAACAAGAGGTTTCCTTCGTAGAAAGCACCCAGAGCATCAGTGGTTCGCACGCGGAGAGTCAGGACAGCCCCGGTCTGAAGGGTGCTGAGATCGCGATCAGTCCGAAGGGTGTTTCCAGTGATTTCGAAAAGGGCATTGTTGGTATCACCTGCTCCGGCAACGAGGGTGTAGGTGAAAGTATCACCCGGGGTAGGATCGGTAGTGGTCAGGGTTCCCACGGTTGTGCCGATGGCCTCGGTTTTTGCCACCACCGAGCTGGAAAGTGCAAGGGCGGTGGGACCGTCCGTTTGGACCGGATCTCCAATTTCCAGTCCGTTGATGAAGACGTTGTGGGAGCCACTCGGGTTGGTGCTGGAAACGATTCCGTTGATGGTGACCGCACCCGTCCCATCGCTGGTCACGTTCAGCGTTATGAAATTGTCGTTTAGATTGCTCGGCTGGCTGGTGAAGGTCAGCCGCTGGGTGGAGGAGCCGCTACCACTCCAGTCGGCCGCCCGTCCTCCGGTCGAGCTGACATCGTATCCCCAGATCTTGACCGGGTATTCGGTATTAGCCTGCAGGCCATTGAAGTAAAGGCGCAGCCCGCTCCCTGGGTTGTTTGAGAAACTGCCATTGGCAAACAGAAAGTCCCGCCACATCGAGCCCTCCGCTCCACCACCGTTGTTATTACCGCGGTCCCGGTCATCCAGCGTGATCGAGCCGATGGCATCGACATCAAGTGAGATTCCACCAGGGAAATTTTTCGACCAGGAGTCGCCCAAATCGTTGTCGTTTCGATCAAGAGACTGCCAACCGCCTTGAGTGATTCCGCTGTCGTCGAAATCGATCCGGAGGGTTTGGGCGAGAGACGGTGCAGTAAGGATTCCAGCCAGAACAAGCCGGGTGATTATGTGGTGTGTGACCATCTAGCCTTTCAAAATATGTTTTCCGAAATCAACAATCAACCCCCAAAATCCAGAGCTCGCCTTGGGGCGGTTGCCAATCTCGCAGGAACTTTTCATTTCACCTTACTTTTCCAGATCCCGTCCCAAAGGTTTCGTAAAATCCAATTTTGGGGCCCGAAAAAGAGGGCCTATGTCGTCTGTCGTGCAATGTGACGCGACAAGCTGATCTGACTAGATCATGAATCCCACTACTGCGACGACGTGGCAGGCACTTCCGCCCATCACAAAAAGGTGCCAGATGGCGTGATTGAAACGCATTTTTTCCCAGACGAAGAAAATCACTCCCAGAGTGTAGGACAGTCCCCCGGCGGTGAGCATGATGAAGCCGGCCGTCTCGATAGAGTCCAGTAGAGGATTGATGGCAATCACTACCATCCAACCCATCAAAACGTAAACCGCGGTGGAAATCCAATGATCGTTTTTACGATGAGTGACCGCTTTAAAAATGATCCCGGCGAACGCAAGGGCCCAGACCACCCCAAAAAGACTCCATCCCCATCCACCTCCCAAAACCAAAAGAGTGACCGGAGTGTAGCTGCCTGCGATGAGCAGATAGATGCACGAGTGATCCATGAGTTGCAGGAACTCCTTGATTCGTTCACCCGTCACTAGGTGGTAGATGGTGGAACTTAAATATAAGATGATCAGCGTGGTCCCGAAGATCACGCATGAGGTAATGGCGAGGGGTCCGTCTGCCCGCGCGATCATGAAGATGAGTGCGAAAATGCTGGCGGCCGCCCCAAAGGCATGGGTCAGCGAGGAAGCCATCTCCTCGGCTGGAGTTTCGCACAGCGACGATCTTTCATGTTCCTCCATGACCTAGTTACTGACTAAAGATCTTCCCGCTCGGCGGATCCTCAAGGTTTTTTGAAAGTCCTCAACCATCATTTTCTTCTCCCGCTCGTCCGTTGACAGTCCGGGAAAGGGTGACCAATCTTCTTCGCAGATGCCTGATCTTTCTCACCTTGATGAATCGAACCAGCCCCGCATGGTCGATGTTTCGGAAAAAGCCGAGACTGTGAGGGAGGCCACCGCGAAGTGCCGGGTCACACTGGGTTCAGACCTGATTTCCCAAATGGAGGATGGCGAGTTGCGTAACAAGAAGGGACCAGTTCTGCAAACTGCCATCCTGGCCGGAATCACCGGGACAAAGAAGACTTCGGATATCATTCCGCTTTGTCATCCTTTGCCGCTGGATTCCGCCAAAGTGGAAGTCCTCCCACATGATGAAGAGTCGGTCGTGGTCACCGTGACCGCAAAGACGACCTCTCGCACCGGGGTGGAAATGGAGGCTCTTACCGGGGCCTCGGTGGCTGCCCTCACCCTTTACGATATGTGCAAGGCGGCCAATCCCGCGATTATCATCTCGGATTTGAAGCTCGTCAAAAAAACCGGCGGCAAGTCGGACTACCAGGCATGAAGGCACTCATTCTCACCGGAGGAAAGTCCTCCCGCATGGGACAGGACAAAGCGACGCTCAAGATTGGCGGGATGACCCAGCTGGATCGCATCACCTCCTTGGTCCGTCCGCTGACGGATGGAATCTATCTTTCGGTGGCTCACGACGATGATCGCGAACACCCTTTTCCCACTCTTCGCGATCTCGAGCCGTCTCCCGGCCCACTCGGGGGTTTGCAGGCGGCCTTTGATGCTGATCCCGGTAGCCCGTGGCTGGTGCTGGCTTGTGATCTTGCTCTGATCACAACAAAAGAGATCCAACGATTGGTGGATACCCATGATGGAGCCCGTGATGTCACATGTTTCCTGAGTTCGCTCGATGGTGAACCGGAACCGCTCTGCGCGCTTTACGCGCCATCGGCGGTTCCCAAATTGACCGCAGCCCTCGAAAAGGATCAACGCTGTGCCCGACGCTTTCTCGGCTCACTGGAACGTACCGAGCTTGAACCTTCCGATTCCCGGTCGCTTCTCAATCTCAACCGTCCCGAACATGTGGTGGAACTGGAACAGCTGGAAGCGAAAGGAGTGACGGATAAAAAAGTGACCGTGGAATACTTCGCCAAACTAAACGCTGAAGCCGGAATCGAGTCGGAGGCCCTTCGTACGTCATCGGCAACCGTGGCCGGACTCTGGGAGGAAGTTCGCCTGCGCCACCATTTTTCCCTCGATCTTCCCCACATCAAACCGGCGATCGACAATGAGTTCGCGGATTGGTCCGCTCTTCTTCAGGCCGGTCAAACGATTGCCTTTATGCCGCCCTTCGCCGGTGGTTGATTGATCATGTTTTCGATTCAAGACACTCCTTTGGATATTCAGAATTTGAGGGCGGATGCTTTCGATCCGGCTTGTGGCGCGCTCGTGGTGTTTGAGGGGTTGGTGAGGAATCATCACGAAGGTCGTGACGTCACCCGACTTCACTACACCCATCACCCGATTCTGGCCCAAAAGGAAGGCGAACGAATCATTGCAGAAACTTTGAAGAAATTTCCGGCAATCCAAAAAGCGGTGGCAATCCATCGGATCGGAACACTGGAAATCGGGGAGTGTGCCGTGGTCACTTTGACCACCTCGGCTCATCGGGCCGAGGCCTTTGAAGCAAACCGATATCTCATTGATTCGATCAAGGCCCGCGTTCCGATCTGGAAGCAAGAAACCTATGCCGACGGAGAGGTCGAATGGACGGCTCCTTGTCCGCGGTGCGTGGCGGCTTCAGCTGAACTGGAAGGTCAATCGCACGAAGCTCCTCACGATCACGATCATCACAAAGGTTGTTCCCATCATTAGGTTTCCCGTCGATTGACTGCCACCTGAATCTGCCACCTGAGCATTTCTTTCAGGACTGGTTGCCTTGGCAATCATGCGCCGCTGCCGGGTTTGGTTTCTTTCCTGAGTCTGATGCGATTTGGGAATGCGACTTGGATTGTCAGGCCGAATGCGGCATGAGTGCCGAATGAGGATTTCTTTGTTCTTCTTTTCGACCGTTTTTTTGGCCCCGCTGATCGCGAAGGCGGGTGACAAACCCAACATCATTTTCCTGATGGCAGATGACCAGAATACCCTGTCGGTCGGGTGTTACGGGAACAAGGAAGTCAAGACCCCTCACATGGATCGCCTGGGCGGGGACGGGGTGATTTTCGATCGTCATTACGACACGACCGCGATCTGCATGGGGAGTCGGGCCAATGTTTTCACGGGTCGTTACGAGTACAAGACCGGTTGTAATTTTGGACATGGCGATTTACCGCTTGAGCTTTGGCAGAACTCCTATCCAGTTTTGTTGAGAAAGGCGGGATACCTCACGGCCTTTGCGGGGAAGTTCGGAGTGGTGGTTCCGGGAAAGGGAATTTGTGAGGACGATTTTGATTTCTACGGAGGTGGCAAAGGGCAGACCTACTTTGAGACTGCCAAGAACCCCACCATGAAGCGGTTTGCAAAGAAATATCCTCACTCGACCTTATCCTACGGGGCGTTTGGCTGCGAAGTGATCCGTGAATCGGTGAAGGCCGGGAAGCCATTTTGCCTCTCGATCAGTTTTAAAGCGCCCCACCGGCCGGTCACACCGGACCCGCGATTTGATCAAGTCTACCGAGGCAAGACCTTCACCAAGCCCCCGAACTTCGGAAGGCAGTATGGAGAGCATTTTTCCAAACAAAGCCAGCAGGGAAGGCAGTTCGAGCGGTTTCATTCTTGGAATTACTCTGATCGATACGACGAAGTGATGGCAAAATACTATCAGCAGATCTACGCCATCGATGTCGCCTTGGGTCGAATTCGTGATGAGTTGAAAAAGCAGGGTGTCGCAAACAAGACTGTGATCATTTACACTAGCGACAATGGCTTTATTTGCGGGTCTCATGGGTACGGTTCGAAGGTTCTGCCGATGGAAGAATCGTCGCGTGTGCCACTCATGATCTATGATCCACGTTCCGAAGCTGCTGGCAAAGGGCTGCGGTGTGACCGCCTGACCGGAAACATCGATTTTGCCTCCACGATCATGGATTTGGCCGGAGTGGAGAATCCGAAAGGAATGGATGGCCGGAGTCTCTTGCCGTTGCTCAAAGATCCCACCAAAGGCGGACACGAGGAGCTGGCCCTGATGAACACGTTTCCCCCGGCACCTACCACGTCGCTGAGCATCGTTTCAGGGCGTTACAAATATACCTACTGGTGGTTTGAGGACGAAAAGATGAAGGCTTGCGAGGAGTTGTTTAATCTTCAGCGGGACCCTTACGAACTGACCAATCTTGCTGGTGATGAGGCAAGCGCTCCGGCCTTAGAGGGCATGCGGGCCAAGTATGATGCCCGGCTGGCCCACTGGAAGAAGGAGATGATCAACGAAAAGACCTACGGAAAATACGGCACTTTTTTTGATCGGAGCCTCTCAATGTCCCACAAGATCAAGTTGCTCGGATCATCGAAACGCAATTGAGTTTGTCGGAGTAACTCCGGTCCCTTTTACTTCGTGAGATGAACCTTATGTCTGTCTTATTGACTTTATTGATGACGGCTCTCTGGGTGGGACATGCGTTCGCCCGAAAGCCGAACGTGATTGTGATTTTTACTGATGACCAGGGGTCGGTAGATCTAAATTGTTATGGCGCCAAGGATCTGGCCACTCCACACATGGATGCTCTGGCGAAGCGTGGAGTACGTTTCACCCAGTTTTATGCGGCGGCTCCAGTGTGTTCGCCGTCACGGGTTGGCCTTTTGACCGGGCGCACTCCCCAGCACGGCGGGTTGAATGGGAACGTGGGCTTGGATTCAAAAGGGATGCCGACCGAGCAAGTGACGATCGCCGAGGAACTAAAGAAGGCGGGTTATGCCACTGCTCATATCGGCAAGTGGCATTTAGGTCACCACAAGGAGACCATCCCGAATGGCCAGGGCTTTGACTATTCCTTCGGACATCTCGTCGGGTGTATCGACAACTACTCGCACTTTTTTTACTGGAGTGGTCCGAACAAGCATGACCTCTGGCGCAACGGAAAGGAGGTCTTTCACAACGGCGAGTTCTTCCCGGATCTGATGGTGGTCGAGGCGGAACAATTCATCGAAGCCAACAAAGAGAAGCCCTTCTTCATCTACTTTGCGATGAATACGCCCCATTATCCTTATCAAGGGGAGCCCAAGTGGTTGGAGTATTACCACGACCTGCCCTATCCGCGAAATCTCTACGCCGCCTTTCTTTCCACGATGGATTCGCGGATCGGTCGGCTGATCACTAAGATCGATGAAGCAGGGTTAAAGGAAGACACGATCATTGTGTTCCAGTCCGACCACGGAGCCTCAAAAGAAGTCCGCGCGCATAGCGGCGGAGGAAGTTCTGGTCCGTATCGTGGGGCCAAGTTCAGTCTTTATGAAGGAGGCATTCGCGTGCCTGCGATCATTTCATGGCCGGACAAGCTTCCAGAGAACGAGGTGCGAGATCAGCTGGGCACCGGTTGTGATTGGTATCCTACCCTTCTCGAGCTTTGTGGGGTGAAGCCTTCGGGTCACAAGCTTGATGGCCGCAGCCTCGTCCCGATCATAAAAAACGCGGAGGGAAAGACACGGCATGAAATGTTCCATTGGAAATCGGGTCGCTCGATCGCAGTGCGTGAAGGCCACTGGAAGTTGATCATGACCGGCAATAAAATGGAACTTTACGATCTACCCGCTGATTTGGGGGAGGCAAAGAACCTGGCGACTTCCCAAGCGAAGGTGGTGGAACGTCTGAAGAATGCCAGTTCGGCGTATTGGCGGTCGGTTCAGAGTAAGTGAATCTCGGTCATCCCAGGCGTCCCTTGCTAGTTAGGAATCGGATCTCGAAGCTTATGGGTTGGGGAGCAAATCGATCATCTCCCGGCCCATGGCATCACCGATAAGGAACATCGTTTCGCCGTTTTGATTCCAGTGGAATCCCTGATTGCCCGAAGTGATTGGTGATTCGCTGGCCTCCCGCCAGAAAGGACGGGTATCGATTGAGCTGACATTATCGGCAAACTCAAGGTAGAGCGTGTCGTCGCCGACGTTGAGTTGGGCCTCCATCAGGGCAAGAGCTCGGGCATTGGTTTAGGAAGGCCCGCCGATTCCGGTGTTGGCGACCACAAAGGGCAGGCCTGGCATGCCAAGTTCGGCTCGGACGTCGTTGATCAAATCGACGAGGTTTTCTTCGTATTCATCCACGGCCTTTTGATTGACGCGATCGTTCCAGCCCTGATGCCAGCCAAAGCCCACGAACTGATAACTTTGTCCCGCATAGGCTAGCACATAGGAATCAATGTCACCCAAGGCATCGCGAAGGACGTTGAAGATCTCGTTGTAAAAGATTCCGACTTCTCCTCCGCGTTTTTGGACAGCTCTTGGGGGGCGAAAATCATCCTTGAGGCTCTTTCCACCCCAACAGGTTTTGATGATGAGAACGTGCTCGTTGATGGCTTCGCTAATCTGCCATCCGAAGCCATATTCCGGACCGGTTTTTGTGCTATCAACGCCGTAGCCGACGCTCAGGCCTCCGGAGCGGCCGCCATCGATGGTGAAGGTGACTCCATTGTGAGTGACCTGATAGTCCTTGGATCCCGTGGCAGGAACGCTGAGAAAGCTCGTCTCGGTAAATGGTCCGCCGGAATCAAAATCGATGCCGGCCGTTTGAGCATCACAAATCTGTATGGAGGCAAGCGCGATGGCAGAGCATCGGGTGCCAAGGCCCAATATGGCTCGGCATGACAGGAAAATTGATTTGTTCGGTCTGTCGGTGGTTCTTTTCATAGGGGAGAGGTTTTTTAGGAGTCAGCCGGGAAGAGGTCCTTACAGCAACCTGTGATCCAAAATCGCGCAGTTAGAGGTCAAAAAAGCGATAGGCGCCTCCCCCCTGTGGGTGTGGGGTTGCAGAGATGGTTTTGAATTTTCTTTGGATCCAGAAGGCCAAGACACGGGGATAGAAAACCGCCGGTCCAACCCTCTCGACAAGTCTCGCTCGGACGAGTTAAGAAGGTCGGTGATGAAACCGAGAATTTCCGTCCTGAGCTCTCCATTCTTTGTGGCTATTCTGATCCTTTGTTGGGGTTTCCTCCCAGTGTCCGCTGAAGTGCCTCGGCTATTTCTTTCCGATGCACGCCTTGGAGAGTTAAAGAAATTGGTCCGCACCAAGGGCACCCACGAGAACGCGGCATACCAGGTGATGAAGGCACGAGTGGATTCGGATGATCTTTTGGCGGCTTACCCGACGGGGGGCGGCGGCAAGTATGAGCCCGGTTTTCGGGCGCGGGAGGCGGCTTTACTGAGTCTCCTGGCTGCCAATGAAAGCGAAGCAAAGAAGTATGCCGGACTTTCCTATGAAATGGCTGCCAAGGCGGCGGGAGGGGACATTGACAAGTCACACAACCAGCCCGGGCGAAAGGTTTCGATGGCTGATGGATACGGACTCGCCCGGGCCATGATCGGCATGAATGTTGCGATCACGGCGAACTGGATGCAGCAGAGCTGGAGCGATGAACAAAACAAAGCGGCTCTCGTCGGGATCAAGAAAGCCCTCGATGCCTGGCCGAAATACGGACACGCCAATTTTGGCCGGGACCGGGCCTCCAACTGGGTTGCGGTGTGTCGTGGCGGAGAGCTGGTAATGTTGCTGGCATCCGGCGAGAAGGAATCGCGGTCCAAGCGCTTCGCGTTCCTAAAGAAGGAACTTCTTCACCACATGAAATCGACGTTTGGCAATCTTGGAGTCGGCCAGGAAGGGGCAGGGTATATCGAATACCCGGGCCAGTTTCTTTTACCGGCCTGCTATGCCGCTGCCGAGCTGGGCGATGACGATTTGCTCAAAGCTGCTCGCGGGATCGAGTGGTGGAAAATGGTGATGTATGCTTATTCCTTCCAACCGCGAACGAGCGGTGACGGGGATCGGCGATTTCTCCAGTGGGGAGTGGCGATCCGAGGTCCCGAGGAAGGTTGGCTCAGTCTGCTCCTGAATCTTGTTCCGAAGAAAGAGCTTCCACATTACCTTTGGTGGTATGATCGCTTTGCCGGGCGGAAGGCCAAAACGGTTGGAGGACACACTGCGTTTGATTCTCATCGTGCCGGGACGACTTGGTCTTTGATTTACTATCCTTCGGCACTGGAGTCACGGGATCCCACCGGGCTGTATCCTCCGGCGGTTCACGATGATCATGGCTTTGCCTTCTTCCGCAATCGTTGGCAGGATGAAAACGATCTTCAGATTCTTGCGGCGTCGGATGACATCCATCATCGCAATGCCTGGGATCAACCGGACAATCTGGCTTTGCGCCTCCTCGGTCAGAATGCCGGTTTTATCAGCGGTCCGGGGAAGTCGCGGGATGTTGGGGGCTTTTCAATGTTGTTGGTTGATGGAAAACTCGGTGGGAAAAGTGCCTCTTCCTACACCGGAAAGACCAAAACCTTTGAAGCGAATGATTCGGGCGGGTTTTTGGTCGCGGACGCAGGAAAGATGGCTTCGGTCTGGGGAATTCAATCCGCCGAACGTCAAACCTTGGTGCGCTTCGGACCAGCCCTGAGTAATACGGGAGTGATCAGCACGCTCGACCGAATCAAAAGCGAGAAGAGTCACACATATATCTGGCAGGCAAATCTCGGCGCGCCGGGGGGAGACAAGGATATCAAGGTGTCCGCGACCACCGAGGCAGGTCGGCCGGGATTTCTTCTCGAAGGGGGAAATGGTTGGGTCAAAGGGTGGGTGCTCAGTCCGAAGGGTGCCAGAATCAATGCTGCCGATCCGCTGCAAATTGAGACCAAGGGAAGCGATGCTGATCTCTGGGTGGTGATGTTTACCGGGCAGGGGGCACCGCCCAGAGCCACCATCAAAGGAGAAGGTCTCGACTCCGTCTGGCAGCTCGGCAAAACGACGGTGCGATTTAATGCCAAGGTTGGGCAAATGGAGTAAGATCCGGATGTCCTATCTTGAGCGCTTTGTCGTCGCTTTACTCAAGATCCGAGCCATTAGCGGTCGTTGAAGGCGGATTTCTTTGAGATCTAGACCGAGGCGGGCACCGTCGCTGATGGCTTGATAGAAGCCGGCGAGGGGCTCGCTCCACTGTCCGGAAACGACGTTGATTGCGGACTCCCTCCGGCCGTTCTGCTTGGTGGGCGAAGCTCCCTTCTCAAGAAGCAGTTTGACGATTTCGGCACGACAAAGAAAAGCTGCGACATGAAGGGGGGTGTTGCCATCCCGATTTCCCTCGGAAACCCGGGCTCCTTTCCCAATGAGGAGTTTGGCAATCTCCAGTCGACCGTGAAGAGCGGCCTTGCTCAAGGGAGTCTCGCCGTCTTTGTTGCGCTTATTGGCCGAGACTCCTTCGCGCAAAAGCCTTCGGGTCGTGGCGAGGTCGCCACGTTCGATGGCCTGATGGAGGCCGGAATGATTGATTCTGGTATGATCTAAGTTCCGGACAATCGTAGCTTCTTTCCCATTGGCAGCGACATGGAAGATAAAGTCGTTACTGAACAGGCCATCGGCATTCTGCACCTGCAGGAAATGAAGGCCCACCTCTGGAAGTTCTTGAAGGGTAATCTCAACCGTTTCGTTTTTGTCTTTCTTGAGAGTCACTTTGCCCGGAACCCTGGTGCCATCGACAATGAGGTGGGCCCCGTTTTCAAGATGGCGTCCGCTGACGGTCAGGGTACGATGCTCTTCGTACAGCACCGGAAAGACTTGTCGTCCCCTTTGCCGGTGAATCGGTCCGTGGGTCCAGATCGCTGGCTGGGGTGAATCGTAGTCGTCCTTGGCTCCATGACGGGCGGTGAAGGTTCCAATAAACTCTCCCTTTGCCGCCAGATCAACCAGTTGCTTTCGCGAAGCGATGTTTCGTTTGCTACCGACCATGGCATACATTCCTTCCGGGTATCGGGAATCGAATTTCATGGTCACGGGCCTAGGCTTCTCGTCCTTGAGAACGATTCCATCGACTTGCAGGATGATCGCACCTTCTTTTGCTGATTTCTCCAACGCGCCGATCAGATCCCGCGTGAGTTCTTCCCGGTGGGTCGTTTGATTTAAGGTGATCTGCCGGCCGAAAGATCCGGAGAATCCAGTGCTTCCTTCGAGAACCATGTTCCAGACTGGATTAAAGGCCGAGCGTCCGGCCCAGGAGAATTGCCAGATGCTTCGTTCGTCGTTTCCACTCTCGGCGACGCGACGATAGAAGTCGAAGTCGATGATATTGAGGCGACCCTGGGGCAGAATGAGGAAACGATCATAGGCTCCGCGCCAAGTGGGGGCATCCATGCCCGAACCTGGGGTGTTGGTGCTCACCCAGAAGGGCATACGATGGCAATCCCCGCAGCGTTGGGAGCCGGGAGTGCCGCCGACATCGCCTTTGATATGGAAGAGCTCGAAGCCTTCCTTGGCTTTCTCCGAAAGGGAGTTGTCGTAGGCGCGGCGTTGGGCTGGGGGGTAGGTCACTCCGAGGAGAAATTTGGCCATGTCGTCCCGTTCCTTACCACTCAGGAATCCAGCTTTTCCTTCGTCATTTTTGGTCTGGTCTCCGGCAAGGACCATGGTCGATGCCAGCCCGCCATCGATGAGGTGGCGGGCGGCGCTTTCGGGATCATCGACGTTGCTGTTGGGCGCCATGTGGGCCCGCGTGCTGGCACTGTTGATTCCGCCGTAGGGATCACCAGGGATGCCATCCCAGTGAAAGGGCGCGGTGTCGCGCAGTCCCCGGATCGGCATGGTGGAACGGGGCATGATTTGGTTGCCGCCTGTGACCACCGGAGTTTTGAGAACCCAGAGCAATTGATCGGTATGGCCGTCGGGATGGCAGCTAGCGCAGGCGAAGGAAGCGGTGCTCGAAGCCAGGGCGGTGTTGAAGGCGATCCGTCCCCGTTTGAAGGACGGATGGGTCGGGTCGACGAGACGGACCCGCTTCGTCACCGAGAGATTTTTTGGATCGGAGAGGTCAATTTTTGAAACGGTATTCTCAACCGCGTTCAAGACCCAGGCGTGGTTGGCTCGACCTTGCTCAGAGCATTCGAGGGCGAGGCCTCTTGGAACGGCATCAACCTGAACTCGCCCCAGCACGGCACCTGATTTCGGATCCACGGTGAAAACCTTGTCCGAGGCTGCGGCGGTGGCGACAAGGAGGGCATCATCGTCGCTGATCTCAATCGCAAAAGGAGTGGCCAGAGCTTCGTCCTTTTTCGTGTGTTTGGGTGGGAGTGGCTCGAGATTGATGAACTCGGGTTTTTCCGCTTCGTCCCCTTGAAAGCGGACGCTCGTGATCTGATTGAGAAAGGCCCGGTTTTCCAACTCGGCCAGGGTGTGCTTCTTGGTGCCCGCCCTTCCATTGGCCTCATTGCGGGCGTCGGTTTGGGCAATGAAAACGCGCCCTTTGGAATCGACAGCGAGGCCGTAGAGCAAAGTTCCCAGGGTTTCGACGGTCTCGACGAGGCGGTCTGTTTTGGTATCGAAGACAAAGAGATCACGATCGGGAACCCGAGGGTGTTTAACGATGTCGGTGACGTGCCCGATGGATAGGACGTTGTTCACTGCGATCGAGTGTTGGTGCGCATTGAAGGTGACGAGGTCGCCGTCGATTTCCGAGCCACCCGAGAGCTGGGTCTTGTTGTTGGACTCGAAAGGAATGACGTAGAGCCGTCCGTTGCGAACTCGAATGGCACGCGGATCCTGGGCCGGGATCTTGAGTCGTTTGGTGACTTTCCGTGTGGCCACATCAACCACCGCAATGCGGTTTTCGGAGGAAAGGGCGACGTAGGCCTTTTGGTTGTCGGCGAAGGCAATGCCGACGGGCTCATCGAACCGGGTCGCTCGGCTGCGCCGGTCAAACTCTTGCACGGTGGCGATGATCTGCAGGTGGGTTGCACTCTTGGGATCGAGATCGATGACACTGACGGAATCCGAAACATGGTTGGCGACCCAAAGTTCTCGGCCATCGGGGCGCACTGTGACACTAACCGGGTCGATCCCGACATTGATACGGGTGTTGATCAGCCCGGTTTTTGTGTCGATAACATCGACGGTGTCAGATGGAGTGTTGGCGACAAAGACTTGCCCGTCATGAATGGCAATGGGGGAGCTGTGGGGGCTCAGGAACGAGGGGTGTCCCACCTCGCCAAGAGGTTTCCGGGAGGCGGAGGATTTTGTTTTTCCCGTGGTCGTCTTCGACTGGCCATTGGCGGTCCAGACAGAGAACAAAAGAATTCCTACAAACAGTGCGATCGAACCTGTGAAAAGAATTGCCCGTTTCATGCTAGCGTGGGGAGGGAAACTACCCTGAACTGGCATAGGGAATCAATTCTAGAAAGGTAACTGGCTACGACAGGTTTTGTGGTAGCCGGTTACGCTCTGATTTTGGGGTGTGAAAGTGGGTCTCAAGAGACAGTTTGTTGGTGCAATCGATGAAGTGGCCCTTTATCACGAGGCCTTCAGCGATGAAGAAATTCGCAAGCACCACCAAGTGATGACAGGTGGGTCGAAGGGAAGCGGTCGGCCCCTACGACTTTCCCGCCCGTCTTATCTCCGCGGCTTTTCTTGTTTCTGTTTACAGGATTGATCAATGGCACAAGATCCGCTGATCTTTTCATCACCCCATCAAAAGCACTATCATCATGACCAAAGCCATTCTGATCGCTCGCATTTTCCTCGGAGTCGCCTTTGTTATATTTGGAATAAGTCAAACACCTCCGGACCTTACCATCAAGTTCTCCACGGCGCTGAAGGGATCGGGATTCATGGACGTGGTGAAAGGATTGGAAATCGCCGGCGGGCTGGCCCTTCTGAGCAAGCGTTTTGCTCCCTTGGGCCTTTTGATTTTGAGCCCGGTGGTGGTGAACATCGTATTGTCTAACATCTACCTCGCCCAAAAATTCAGTTTGATTGGAACCGCCGTGGTCGTCGTCTTCACCTTCCTTTTAGTGGTTTATCGCCGGAATTTCTACGGAGTTTTGGCTGCCCCGCGTCGTTAGGCGGCGTCACCTCGGAGCTTCGATTCGGGCAATGCGGAAAAAATCCGCTTGCTCCTGTTACCTTTCCGCCATTGTTTGCGTAGCATTCTCCGGACTGAATCAACTCCCGATCAATCATTATGAAACGAAATCTCGCCATTCCCGCAGCCCTTCTTCTCATTGGCGGCGCTATCGCCATTGTCGTCCTCAAAAAGGATGATGAACCTGCCGTCTCCCCGGCCGCCGCTTCAGCCGCCAAAAAGGAACAACCGAAGGCAGGCGGTCCCTCCTCCTCGCTAGGTAGTTCTGCGACCTCGGGACGAACGAGCCGCCCGGCTCCCGCCGTCCGTCTTTCGCGCGAAGGTGAATTGGTCAAGAAATACGGACGCGCTCGCACCGCGCAGGCCCGCGAGGTTTCAGAAAACGTCGCCGGCATCCTCGACGATGTGGTGGCCCTGGGAGAAATGATGATGAAAGGTGGCCAGCAGTTTGGTGGTGGTCGCCGGGGAATGATCAGCGGCGTCACCCGCCGGATGGGGATCGAGTTGAACGACGAGCAAAAGGACAAGGCGATGGCTCTCTACGATGAGTGGCAGACCGCTCAATTGGAAAATACCAAAAGTGCCATTTCCACTCTCCGTGACGATCCTACCACCATGATGGAGCTTTTCCTTGCCGGCGACGCCAAGGAACGCGGCGAGATTGATGAGGCGGACTTCGCCGAGGTCCGCGACGGGGCAATGGAGCAACTTGCAGGTATCATCAACCCGCTCGACCAAAACAACTTTCGCGGTGATCGCCGGATGGCCAACGATCAGGATTTAATGGATCGTTTTGCCGAGATTCTCGACCCGGAGCAAGCGGAGCAATTCTCCACCTTCCGCCAGGAGCAGGAGGCGTCAGGCGAAGGTAATCGAGGTGGTGACACCAGCATTACCTCCATGCCCACGATGGAACTTGAAACCCTCGGCAATGCCGTCAACAATGCCAGTAAGATGACTGCAGGGTTCCGTCAGGTTATCGAAGGAATGGGGGCGATGCGCGAACTGCGGCCCCGTTCGAACGAAGGCGAGTAATCTTTCTCCTCGACCAATCAAGGCAAGGGACCGCTCATTGCGGTCCCTTTGTTTTTTTTGACATGAGATCTTTTTCTGGTTTCGCATGCTCATGTCAGAGATAAGGCGGCGTGGCACACATATTGGTGATTGGAGGAGGACCGGCTGGATTACGGGCGGCCGAGGTCACATCGGGTGCTGGAGCCCGGGTCACCTTGTGTGATCAGAAGCGTTCGGTGGGCCGCAAGTTTCTCGTCGCCGGCAAGGGCGGTCTCAATCTGACTCATTCCGAAGATCTGGATCGTTTTGTGACGCGCTACTCGGGGCCAGATCAGCCAAGCGGATTTTGGGCGCGGGCCTTGGAGCGATTCGACAATTCCGCTATTCGAGCCTGGGCGGCTCGGCTGGATGTCGGGACCTTTGTTCAGAAGTCGGGCCGGGTTTATCCCAAGGCTCTCAAAGCCGCGCCGCTCTTGAGACGGTGGGTCGAGCGATTGCGATCACGGGGGGCGACCTTTCTCATGAATCATCGCCTCACTGGGATCACTTCCGGCGAGGCCCGGTTTTTGTCGCCAGATGGCGAGGTGGTCCTCAAAGCGGATGCCATCATTCTGGCTCTTGGCGGCGGCTCGTGGCCCGAGACCGGTTCGGACGGAGCCTGGGTGTCTGTTCTGGAAGCGGCCGGGATCGAGGTGAGTCCGCTGGCTTCGTCCAATTGCGGTTGGGAAGTGGCCTGGCCACCGGATTTCGCGGACCAGGTCGAAGGCCAGGCTTTGAAGAACGTGGTGGCCTCGGTGGGAGACCAACTCGCGCCCGGAGAAATCATGCTGACGCGCTACGGGATGGAAGGAGGGCCTCTCTATGCTCTCGGTCCCGCCTTACGGGTGATGCCGGAGCTCCAAGTCACCCTCGATTTGAAACCGACCTTTTCCGAAGAACGGCTCGTTGCGAAGATGGAATCAGTAAAGAAGGGCTTTTTGAAGGAATCGCAGTATCGATGGAAGCTCAGCGAGCCGATGCGCCTCATCCTCGAGTACTTTCACGGTCCGTTCGATTCAGCTGCACATCTCGCAAAGCATGCCAAGGCCTGCCAGGTTCCGCTGGTTCGGCCCAGGCCGATTGAGGAAGCCATTTCCTCGGCTGGCGGCGTGGCTTGGAAGGCGGTCGACGATCAGCTGATGATCCGGGAGCTTCCTGGAGTCTTTGTGGCCGGTGAAATGATCGACTGGGAAGCTCCCACCGGTGGTTACCTCCTGCAGGGATGTTTTGCCAGTGGGACCGTCGCGGCAGAGGCGACTCTGAGATTTGTTGGGGAGATGCCTTCAGGATAAGGGGGATCCGGTCGGACAGGTTTCTCCTTTGTCGGCTTCCAGGTCCTGCTATCGTCTCTGGTATGAAGCCCGCACGAATTGCCCTCCTCCCCTTCATTGCAGGACTTTCGCTTGCCAAAGACGTGCCCAAGGTCCTCGCCATCGGCTCCGATCTTCCAACGTTTTCTCTTCCCGGAATCGACGGGAAAACCTACACCGAAAAAGACTACGCCAAGGCTAGGGTTTTCTGCCTGATCTTCACCTGCAACCACTGCCCTGATGCGGTGGCTTCAGCCGCCCGGGTCCAGAAGATTTATGAGGACTACAAGGACAAGGGAGTGGCGCTGGTGGCTGTCAATGCCAACAACGCAAACAGCCTGCGGCCTGATGAGTTGGGCTACTCGCCTTACAACGATTCCTTCGAGGAGATGATGCCGTTTGCCAAAGAATACGGCTGGACGTTTCCTTACCTTTACGATGGCGAGAAGCAGGTGCTGGCCACCGCTTGCGGTGCCCAGTCGACTCCTCACGTCTTCATCTTCGATGACAAACGCAAGCTCCGCTACACCGGCCGGATGGACGACGCCCGCCGCTCCAAGAAGCCGGTCGAAAAATCCTACGTTCGTGATGCCCTCGATGCCCTCCTTGCTGGTAAAGCGGTGGCGGAACCGGTGACCCGGTCCTTTGGGTGTTCCACCAAGTGGTTGTTCAAAAAGAACTCGGTGGCGAAAGCCAACGAGACCTGGGAAGCCAAGCCGGTGACTTTGGACAAACTCGACGAAGCTCTGGCCAAAAAACTGCGCCAAAACAAGTCGGGCAATGTCCGCGTGATCAATTTCTGGTCGACCACCTGCGGCCCTTGCGTTGCCGAGTTTCCCGACCTGGTGGAGACCTATCGTCGATTCCAGAATCGTAACGTCGACTTCATCACGATTTCGCTCGATCCGGCGGAAGACGAAGCCAAGGTTCTGAAGTTTTTGAAGTCGCGTCATGCCGCCTTGTCCAAACGCACCGAGCCTTCGATGAAGAAGGAGGCTCGCACCTCCAACAACTACCTTTGGATCGGGAAAAACCC
>JBMYLT010000005.1:0-41470 GCA_049596615.1 Akkermansiaceae bacterium
CGACCGGAGCTGCTTATGCCGCGGTAGTCTTTCCCAAGTCTTCCTCGCCCCAACGTCCCGCCATTCTCTGGCAGGACCGGCTGATCGGAGGCACGTCGTTGGTCTTAATTTTTCTATCGGCTCTCGCCGCTCTGGGAGCGATGCTGTTTTAGAGATGAAACCGGAGCTCAAAACCCCGATCCCGGGGCCGCGATCGCGCGCGTTGGCCAGAGAGTTGCGTTGTTACGAGAGTCGCAATGTGACCTACCTCGATGACACTTGGCCCGTGTTTTGGGAAACTGCTAAAGGGTGTAATATCTGGGATGCCGACGGAAATCGCTTTCTAGACTTCACCAGCGCCTTTGGAGTGGCAGGCCTCGGGCACCGTCACCCGGAAATTGTGCAAGCAATGACAAACCAGGCCGGGCGATTGCTTCACGGCATGGGCGATGTGCATCCGACGGCAGTTAAAGTTGAGCTGTGCCGGCGTTTGTCGGAGCTGACTTTCGAACGATGGGGAAAGACGCCGGGAAAGGTCGTTTTATCGAATTCCGGTTTCGAGTCGGTCGAGACCGCCCTCAAAACCGCCCGCCTCGCGACCGGGAAGCCGGGAATTCTCGCCTTTGAAAACGGCTATCACGGATTAGGCTACGGAAGCTTATTGGGAACTGACCTAGCAAAATTCCGCGGACCTTTCGAAGACCAATTGGCCTCTGTGACCACCCGGCTTCCCTTCGGGTCACTCGAACTTCCCGATTGCGATAATATTGGCGCGGTTTTGGTAGAGCCGATTCAGGGAAGGGGAGGGAAGGTCCTGCCTCCGGCGGGTTTTTTGCAAAGCCTTCGAGATTGGTGTGATCAGAAGGGGGCGCTTTTGATTTTCGATGAGATCTACACCGGCTTTCATCGCACCGGGAAGTGGTTTGCCTGTGAGTGGGACGACGTCGTTCCCGATCTCATCTGTGTTGGTAAAGCCATGAGCGGCGGCTTTCCAATCTCAGCATGTGTGGGACGATCCGAGGTGATGGATCAATGGCCGGAAAGCCTGGGGGAAGCGCTGCACACCAGTACCTTTCTCGGTCATCCGGTCGGATGTGCGATGGCACTGAAATCGCTCGATATCCTCTCTCGCGAGGAAACTCTCGCCCAAGTCGCGACAACCTCGGCCCATCTTGAAAAGGCCCTTTCTGGTTTTGTCGGCCACCCCGCGGTGAACGAGGTTCGCGGGCGTGGCATCATGTGGGGCGTCGAAATGAAGGAGTCTGTGGGTGCCCTTCTTTCGAACCTTCTCTCCGAAGGTCTCTTCTTTCTTGCCGATGGACCGGAAGGGAAGGTCCTTTCCTTCACGCCGCCCTTCGCGGTGGGAGAAAAGGAAATTGCCTTTGCGGTTCAGGTGATCAAACGCCTCCTGTCGTGACCATCAGGAAAGAGTGAGGCGCTCGTCTTCCTCGAGAAGCTTTCCGAGGTTCTCCCAACCGGATACGGTTTGAAGATTGAAGATGTGGAGGTAGAGAGTGATGAGTTTGGCGTCGTTACCTTCGAGGAGAGTGTCGATGGTGCTTTTCAGCTTCTCGTCATCGAGGGTGTCGGGCAGGGAGCCTTCGACCGATCCCTCACCGTCGTGCTCGATGCCCAAGCCATCGCAGAATGCGATGAGCAACTGCTGCTGTCCCTTCATGAAATAGGCCTGAAAGAGGTGCTCACCGATGGTGTCGCTGGTGCGGAGCTTGAGCGTTTTGTGAAGCCATGCGATTTGCTCGGGCACCGGCTTCTTTTCCACAAAGATCGGGCGGAGCTTCCGTGCGGCGGTCAGGCTGGCCACGGCGGACTTGTAAAGCTGGCGTTCGTTTTCCCGGAGCCAGAGGAACATGTCACTCACGAGGGCGGGATCGATTTGCTGGTAAACTTCGAAGGCTTTCACGGTTTGTTTGCTGGCCGCGAGTGAACACCGGGAATCTTTGATGGCAAGAGGAAAGGGGAACGGAATAAGCTAGGGAACATATGAAAGCCACTGTGGATTACAGAGACTTTGATCTAGAAGCCGGGGAATGGGGGGTTATTGGACAAAGGCGGTATTACCTAGAATTTGTTCCTCGATCTGACGTGCCGGTTCGTCATTCTCTAGTTCAACTCCGTAGTCACGAAGTTCGTCGAGTTCGCGAAGGGCTTTGATCCTTGAATTCTCCCCCACCGCTTCCAGCTCCCGGGTGAGTGACAGGCTATAGTCAAATTGAATATAGACTCCCATATCGTTGGGGCAGGCAGAGTAGAAGCTCAGCAACCGGACAATCACCCGCTCCTCCTAGGTCGAAATAGCATCCAGTGCTCGAGCTGAAGCCCAAGCATCGTAGAATTGGGCTAATCGCCAAAAGCCAATCGCGAAGAATCCACTCGACAAGGCCGAACCTCGTGCACCCCGGGGTTTCGCGCTCGATTGACAAGGAGTGACGGAAAGGAGAGGGTGAGGACATGAAAAATATTGGATTGGCTCTTTCGATGGTAATGATGGCGCAGGCGGATGACTGGCCGCGCTGGATGGGGGAAAAGGCCGATGGAGTTTGGCGGGAGACGATGGTGCGAGAGGATTTGCCCAAGGAAGGGGCTCCGGTTTCCTGGAGGGTTCCGGTGAGTTGGGGATATGCCAGTCCGGCGGTGGCCGATGGGAAAGTCTATCTCCCGGATTACCAGCGGAGCGAGGGAAAGTTGATGAACAATCCGGGTAAGGCGGCGAACTGGAAAGGAAAAGAGCGCCTGTTGTGTTTGGATTTGAAAACGGGAAAGGAGATCTGGAAGTACGAGGTTTCCCGGGATTACACCCTTTCATATCCGGGTGGACCGCGGGCGACACCCACAATTGCAGATGGCCTGGTTTATTTTTTGGGAGCGATGGGCCACCTGACCGTGCACGATGCGTCGACCGGGAAGGTGAAATGGGAGAAGGATTTTCAAAAGGAATTCGGAGCGGGACTGCCGATCTGGGGATTTTCAGCTCATCCCTTGGTTCAGGACGGAGTCCTCTATTGTCTGGTGGGTGGGGAAGGAAGCACCGCGGTAGCGTTTGACGCAAAGACCGGAAAGGTTCTCTGGAAATCACTGAATGCCCGAAATCAGGGTTACTGCCCGCCTTCCATTTTGAAGGCTGGCGGGACCGAGCAGTTGCTGGTGTGGCATCCTGAAGCGATCAATGGACTGAATCCCAAAACGGGTGAAGTTTATTGGAGTCTTCCGCTCAAGCCAACCTACGGTATGTCAGTGATGACCCCTCAAAAGACTGGAAATATGATCTTTGCGAGTGGGATCGGTCGGGTGGGTGCCATGATTGAATTGGATCCGGACAAACCAGCGGCGAAGTTTGCTTGGCGGGGCAAGCCCAAGACAGCCCTTTATTGCTGCAACAGCACGCCCTTGATTCACGAAGGAATCATTTATGGTTCGGACATCCGGACCAGTAGTCTGGTGGCGGCAAGGGTTGAAGATGGCGAGCGGTTATGGTCGACGATGGAGCCCACCATTTCCGAAAAATACCGGAAGGGCGGAAGTCACGGCACGGTGTATCTGACGCGCCACGAACCATCGGGCAATTATTGGTTAGTGAGCGAGAGCGGGCATTTGATTTTGGCGAAGCTATCAAAGAAGGGGTATCAGGAGTTGGGTCGACAACATGTTCTGGAGCCTACGAACGAGGCTTTCGGGCGTCCGGTGGTCTGGAGCGCTCCGGCCTTTGCCGAACAATCAGTCTTCATGCGGAATGACAAGGAGCTGGTGCGGATTGACCTCTCCAAAAAATAGCGGTTGTTTGTCGATCAGGGTTCACTGAGACCTTGTCGGGAGAGGTCTTGCACATCGACAAGACCAACGGCGTGTCCCTGATCGTTGACCACGATGAGATCATCGATTCGGTTTTCGCGCAGGATACGCACCACCTCCACGGCGAGGTTGCTTTCGCTGATCGTGATCGGGTTGGCGGTCATGTGTTCGGCCACTGGGGCGTCACCGATTTCGCGGTTGTGTTGGTAACTGCGAACGAAGTCACCGTGGGTGAAAATACCGGCAAGGGTCTCGTCGGGATGAATGATCACTGCGGCGCCAGCGCGAGCTTCCAGCATGGCCATAATGGTGTCGCTAACGAGAGAGTCGAGCGGAACCCGGGCCAGAGCATTTCCGGTGCGCATGATGTCGGAGACTCGATTGAGGAGGTGCTTGCCAAGGCTGCCGCCGGGATGGAGCTCGGCAAAATCCTCAGACCGGAATCCACGTTTCTCTAAAAGGACCATCGCGAGGGCATCGCAGAGGCCGAGCATGTTGGTGGAACTCGAGGTAGGGGCGAGCTGAAGCGGGCAGGCTTCTTCGTCGACATGAGTGTCGAGCACGAGATCGCTGTGCCTAGCGAGCGTTGAACTCGGTTGGCCGGTGATCGCGATGAGTTTGGAAGCGCGTTTTTTGGCGTGGGGGAGGAGCGAGATCATTTCGCTCGTTTCTCCAGAGTAGCTCAGTGCGATGACAAGGTCGCCGACTGATAGCAGGCCGAGGTCGCCATGCAGGGCATTCTGGCAATTCAGGGAAACGGCGGTGGCGCCGGTACTGTTCAGAGTGGCCACGAACTTCTTCCCGATGCTTTCGGACTTGCCCACGCCGATGACCACGATTTTGCGTTCGAGGCGGAGCGTTTCCTCCAGCACTTCGACGGTTTGGGCGAAGCTTTCGTCGAGACGGTTGGCCAGGAGAGTCAGCTGGGTGGCTTCGATTCCAAGGACCGAGCGGGCTTTCTCGATTAAATCCACGATCTGAGACTGCAAGATCTTGGCGATGGGGTCAACTCAAGTAAGTCTGGTGATCCGCGGTGGGTTCGATAGGTTTGAGCGCAGTGATGAAGCGGTTTCGGCCCTATCTGAAGTATTTCAAACCGGTGAAGTTGCATTTTGCTGGGAGCATTTTTGCGGGTCTTGTCTACGCCGCGGCGACCGGAGCGGGCCTTCCCCTGGCGGCTAAGGTGGTGTTGCCCTTGATTTTTGAGGATGATCGGGTGGATGGATTTGGCTCGACTGGCGAAGCTAGCGTCTTCGTGCAAGGCCTGCAGAACTGGTTCGCTAGCTTCCCTGAAGATTGGATTTTCTTTGGGGCCTGTGCCTGGCTGCCATTGATGTTCCTTTTGCGGGCGGTTGGTGGGTTTTTGAGTAGTTATCTTGTGAGTTACTGCGGCTTTCGTTTTTTGGAGCAAATCCGCGACGAGACCTTTAGTAAGCTGCAATCCCTGCCCTTGTCCTTTTTCGACAAGCGTCAAGCCGGAGACCTTCTCCAGAGAATGGTGGGCGATGCCGAGATCGTGCGATCTACAGTTGAAAAAGTGGCTGTGGATTTGATCAAGCAGCCGGCCGTATTGGTGGCGGCCCTCATTTTCTTGATTTCTGAGGCAGTTTCGAACGAAGGGACATCCCTGGTCTTGTTTGCCATCTTTTCTATTCCCTTGTGTATTTTTCCGTTGCGGGCGATTGCGAAGCGTTTGGGGAAGAAGGCCGGAATCTTGCAAAAAAATGCGGGCGATTTGAGCGGTCAGATCTCCGAGTCTATTCAGGCTCCCATGGAAATTCGCGCATACAACATGCAGGAAGCAGTGAAGATCAAGTTCCGCGCGACGGTGAAAGAAATCATTCGCTTTTCGATGAAGGTCACGAAATACCGTCAGATGATCTCTCCGGTGGTGGAGTTTGTTTCGGTCGTCGGGTTGACGGTCGCAATCTATCTGGGAGCGGAACAAGGAATGAAGCTGTCGAGTTTCATGGCGATCGCGATGGCTCTCTACCTTTGTTACGAGCCGGTGAAGAAGCTGGGAAACATCCAGAGTCATTTGAAGCAAGCTGACGTGTCCCTGAGTCGACTTGAGGAAATTTCGCTCGCTGTTGATTCGGTCAACGAACCGGAGTCACCGAAGCGACCGGAGGAGTTCGTGAGCGAGATTCGGTTGGATGGCGTGGAGTTTGGATACGGTGGCGAGTCGGTTCTGCGTGGGATTGATCTCGCGATCAGGCCGGGCGAGTGTGTCGCCTTAATTGGGCCGAGTGGTGGTGGGAAGTCGAGTCTCTTCAATCTCATTCCGCGGTTTTATGACGCGGTGGCGGGACAAGTCATGGTGAGTGGAATCGATGTGCGTGACTGGAAAAAAAGCGAGCTGCGAGATTACATTGCCCTCGTAGCTCAGAGTGCTTTGCTGTTTCAGGGAACGATCCGTGAGAATATCCGGATGGGACGTCCTGGTGCGACCGATGCCGAGATTGAGGACGCGGCCCGCATGGCCAATGCCCACGATTTCATTCTCAAGCAGGAGGGAGGATATGACACTCCGGTATCCGAAATGGGTCGGAGTTTATCGGGCGGTCAGCGCCAGCGGATTGCCATTGCCCGGGCTTTCCTCAAGGATGCCCCGATTCTACTCCTGGACGAGGCCACGAGCGCGCTCGACAACGAAAGTGAAGCCGCCATCCAGCGTGAGTTGGCTGCTCTCATCAAAGGCCGGACTACCCTGCTGATTGCCCATCGACTTTCCACCACCAAGATCGCTAACCGCGTGATTGAGTTGGATCAGGGGCAGATCGTCTCGGAGCGGGATGAGGCCTAAGTGTGGGATCAGCGGCTCGCCTCCACTGCTCGGGCGCAGCGGAGGATAGTTTGCTCGCCGAGGTGCGGGCCGAGAATTTGCAGGCCCACCGGGAGTTCTTCGGCGGGTTCGAGAGGTACCGAGATGCCGCAGTTGCCGGCGAGGTTGGCGGAGATGGTGAAGATATCGGCGAGGTATTGCTTGAGGGGATCGCCCGAGGCATCGCCCATTTTGGGAGCGGGCTCCGGAGCGACAGGGGTGAGGATAGTATCGACTTGTTCGAAGGCTTTCTCGAAGTCCTGCCGGATCAGAGTGCGCACTTTTTGGGCCCTGAGATAGTAGGCGTCGTAGTAGCCCGAAGAGAGAACGTAGGTGCCCAAAATGATTCGTCGTTTGACTTCGGATCCGAATCCGGCCTCGCGGCTGTCCTTGTAAAGGGAAAGCATGTCGGCCGGATTTTCAGCCCGATTGCCGTAGCGGACCCCATCGAATCGGGAGAGGTTTGAGGAGGCTTCGGCTGGAGCAATGATGTAGTAAGTCGCCACTGCGTATTCGGTGTGGGGGAGGGAAATCTCCACCAACTCGGCTCCCAAACCTTCTAGCGTTTTGGCAGCGGACTCGACTCGTTCTCGAACGAGAGGGGAGATACCGTCGGTAAAGTACTCCTTCGGGAGCCCCAGTTTCATTCCGGCGACTCCTTCTTCGAGGCTTTCGGTGTAATCAGGGACCGGCTCGGAGAGCGAAGTAGAGTCGTGTGGGTCGTGACCGGCGAGGGCGTTTAGGAGGAGCGCGGAATCTTCGACGGTGCGGGTGAGCGGGCCGATTTGGTCGAGCGAGGAGCCGTAGGCCACGAGACCGTATCGTGAGATTCGGCCATATGAGGGTTTGAGTCCCACCACCCCGCAATGACTGGCTGGTTGGCGAACCGAGCCCCCCGTGTCGGATCCGATGGCTGCGGGGATCATACCAGCGGCAACCGCAGCGGCGGAACCACCCGAAGAACCTCCGGGGATGTGTCCGGGAGCAGAGGGGTTTTGGGTGGTTTGCAGGCCCGAATTCTCGGTAGAGGAACCCATCGCGAATTCGTCGAGATTCGTCCTGCCGAAAGGGATAGCTCCCGCAGCACGCAGATTGGCAATGGCAGTGGCGTCGTAAGGAGCAGTGTAGGACCCGGAAAGAAACTTGGAGCCGCAGGTGCAGGGTTGTCCCTTCACATTGATGTTATCCTTGATGGCAATCGGAAGGCCGCCAAGGGGAAGAGTGAGGTCGGCCTGTTCTGCTTCGGCGAGCGCGGTTTCGGAATCCAGAGATAGGAAGGCTCCGGTTTCGCTGTCACGGGCGGAGACCTCATTGACGACCTCTTCAATGATCTCGCGGGCTGAGATTTCCCCTGAGGTCAGTTGTTGGCGCAGGCTTGTGAGTGAGGAGGAAGAGAGAGACATTGGTCAACGGGAGATTGGTCAATGGAAGTTTACGCGTCGACGACCTTGGGGACGCGGAGTTGGTTGTTGGCCTGATCGGGAGCATTCTGGAGGAGGCCCGAGGTAGGGAGGCTTTCCTGAGGTTCGTCCTGGCGGATCCGGTTGGCGAGGGCGTAGGCGTGCGTGGAGGGTTCTATCCCATCAATTTCCACTTCCGAGAGTTTATCGATGTGGCCCATTATGTCTTTGAGTTGGGACTCAAAGCGGGTCACTTCATCCTCGGTAAGATTGATACGGGCAAGGTTGGCAACGTAGCGCACGTCGATGTGAGGGTCGGCCATGCGCGGAGGATGTACCGGACCGGGGCCGGAGGAAAATCGAAAAGATAGTCAGGCGGTGATTTCCGATTTGTCCGGAGTATTGGGCAGGTCCAATTGCTCCATTTTCGGGTCCCAAAGGTAACGCTGAAACACCACTTTGATGGCCGCGGTGAGCGGGACGGCGAGGAGTGCTCCGAGGAATCCCCCAAGAATCACGGACCAAAAAATCATCGAGAAGATCACCGTCATGGGGTGAAGCCCGACCGAGTCTCCGACAATCTTGGGCGCGGTCACGAGCGAGTTGATTTGTTGCACCACGAGGAAGATTGTGACGACTCCGATGACATACGACCATTGCGGGATCCCGTAGGGAGCATCGAATCCGGTGAAGTAGGCGATGATGCAGGCCGGGACGAGGCAGATGATGTTTCCAATGTAGGGGATGATCCCGAGGAAGGCCATGAAGATACCGATGAGGAGGCCGTAGGGGAGTTGGAAGATGGTAAGAGCCAGACCCACCAGAATGCCATCGATGAAGGCTACGAGAACCTGTCCGCGGAAAAAGGAAATGAGGTAGCTGTTTATCTCGCGAAGGGTTTCAACCACCTCGTCTTTGAAATGAGAGGCTTTCAGAGGGATGTAATCTGTCCAACCCTTCTTGATCCCATCGCTTTCTTTCAAGAAGTAGTAAAGGTAGATCGGGACCATCGCGAAACCGATGAGGAGGCCGAAGAACCCGAGGATTTTTCCAGAGCTGTTGAGAAGCCACCCGAGGAAGGTCTTGCCAAAATCCGAGAGCCATTGTCCACCTTTGGTCAGGGCGAAGTTTTTGCGGGCAATCGTTTCCTCGGGGTGATCCACCCCTTCAAGAGTGAGGCCGCTGTTCCAGTCGGAGGCAAAGAGTTCATTGATGTCGGTGGGGGTTTCGTTGTCTTTGTTTTTGAGCAGGCCGGTGCGACGGTCGAGGCTCCACTTTTGATCGTTTGGTCCGACGAGCGATCCCCCGCTTTCGAGCCTTTGCTTCACCGCTTCGGCGTCTTTTTCGAATACGGCTCGTATGATCCAGCCGTAGAGGTCATCTTTTTTCTCGGTGGCAATGGTCTCTACCTTTAGCCATCCCATTGAGCTACTGTTTTCTTCTCCGAACGCCTTGTTGACCTGGCTGGAGAGTTTGACCCCGACGAAGAAAAGGAGGAGGCCAAAGAAAAGAGTGAATCCGGAGAAAACGGCAAAGATTCCCTTGAGTCGTGAGAAGCCCTTCCTCTGCAGGTATTGCACGAGGGGATCGAGAAGGTAAGCGATGATTCCCGCGACCGCTAGGGGAACGAGGACCGGTTGAAGGAAGCCAAAGAGGGTGCTGGTTAGCCAGATCAGTCCAACGAGCAGGGCTCCGATGACAAGAATTGCCACCCCGGTGATGGCGTTCCATAGGGTGCGTTTTTGGAAATCATTGGGGAATGGCTTTTGAGCGTCCTCTTCCATACCAGGTAACCTGTGCTGATCAGGTCGGCGGAGAAAGGGTAAAATCGCGGGTCTTTTGTAAGATCACGCGGTAGTGGCGATGTGGTCGAGCACCCCGTTGACGAATGAAGCAGATTCTTCGCCTGAGAAATCGCGTGCCATCGAAACCGCTTCATTGATGGAAATGGCGGTGTCGAGTTCGGGCAGTTTGAGGATTTCCCAGGTAGCAAGCCGGAGAATGGCGAGGTCGACGCGGGCGATCCGTTGGAGATCAAAGTTGGTTGAAGCCTGGCCGATTGCGGCGTCGAGTTTGTCGGAGCAAGCAGTGACCTGATCGGCAAGTTGGCGGGCTTCGTCGGCGAGGGCCTTCATTTCCCGCTGGAGGCGATGAAGGTGATCGAGGTCACGTTGGTCGGGGTGCTTGTCGGGAAAGCGGACCATGCGGGCGCGTTGGTCGTAGGTGTTAAGCTTTTCTACCAGAGTGAGGAGCTGCTTTTGGTGAAGGGTGGGGAAGTTTTCCAAGCGGTCTAGCAATTGCTTCCGGTGATCACGGAGAGTGTCGCACTCAAGGAGAAGCTTTTCGAGGTCTCGTCGCCAGCCACCGGTGTCCGCTTTGGTGAGGCGGAGCAGATTGGCGGCTTGGCCGGCCCACTTGATTTCCGAAGCGTTGTGAGCTTTGACATCGCGGGCCAGCTTCTCGGAGGGGTCGAGGGCGAGGATCCCAGCGGATTGATCGATGAAAAACTGGTGGAGCTTTCCCGCGGTCGCCTCCCGTCCTTGCTGGAAATGGGAGAGGACTTTGACGCGGGCCCGGTCGTAACTTATGCCGGCCCGGTCGTTGATAAGATCCCAGAAATCCGGGCTCCCATCCAGGTCTGGAGAGGTGGCGAGCGCGTAGAGATATTGGACCGCGGCTTCGCGGACTTGGCGCCGGCTAGCCATTGCTGGGGTGAAGGCGCATGGATTGGTTGGCGCGGCATATCTCATTCATCACATCGACGATTTCGAGAGCGCTTCGAGCTGCTTCACGTCCGCGGTTGAGGGTTTTTCCGATGCAGCGGGCGTAGGCCTGTTTTTCGTCTTCCACGAGCAGAACTTCGTGAATGATTGGGGTGGTATTCTCGACGGACAGGCTCATCAGTGCCTGAGTGACGGAAGTGGCGACGAGATCAGCATGACCGGTTCCTCCTCGAATGATGCAGCCGAGGGCGATGACGCAATCGGGCTGTTCTTCCTCGAGGAGTGCTTTGCAAATCACCGGGATCTCGAAGGCTCCTGGGACCCGAACGAGGTCGACGCGAGCATGGGGAGCGTATACGTCGATTTCCCCGACCGCGTTTTCCACAAGGGCGTCGGTGTATCGCTGGTTGAATTTTGCTGCGACGATCGCGATCCGCAACTTTCCTCCAACGGGACCGCGCGGTTTTGGTGGAATGATGGCCGACATGTGCGGGGAGGGATACGGATCGCAAAAGGATTTGTCAATCAGAGGGTATGTCCCATGCGGGTCCGCTTGGTTTCGAGGTATTTTTCGTTGTGCGGATTGGAAGGGAGTCGGATGGGGACCTGTTCGACGATTTCGAGTCCGTATCCTTCGAGTCCAATGACTTTTTTTGGGTTGTTAGTCAAAAGGCGGATCTTTCGGACACCCAGATCGTGCAGCATTTGAGCACCCATCCCGTAGTCCCGGAGGTCGGAGCCGTATCCCAGTTTTTCGTTGGCTTCGATCGTGTCGAATCCCTGTTCTTGAAGTTTGTAGGCGTGAATCTTTGCCGCCAATCCGATGCCTCGGCCTTCCTGGCGGAGGTAAAGGAGAACGCCGCCCTGTTTGTCGATGTGCTCGAGGGCGGTGTGCAGTTGCCCGCCGCAATCACAGCGTCGCGATCCAAAAACGTCACCGGTGAGGCATTCGGAATGCACCCGCACGCTGACCGGCTTTTCGGGATCAATCTCCCCGCGGATTAGTGCAAGGTGCTCGGACTGGTCGGTGTTCACACGGTAAAGGTAGCAATCGAACTCACCAAAATCGGTTGGCATGGCAATGACTTCCTCGCGGGTCACGAGTCGCTCGGAGCGACGACGATACTCGATCAGTTGGGCGATGGTGCAGGACTTGAGGCCGTGCTTTTGTTGATACTCCCCCAGGTCCCCGACCCGGCCCATCGTGCCGTCTTCATGCATGATTTCGCAAATGACGCCCGCGGGCGGAAGCCCGGCGAGGCGGGCGAGATCCACAGCGGCTTCGGTGTGTCCGGCGCGGCGAAGGACGCCGGCTTCCAGAGCTTCGAGCGGGAAGATATGACCCGGTTGGACGAAAGACCCAGCGGTGGAATCGGGATCAGCAAGGAGCCGGATGGTGTGGGCGCGGTCGACCGCGGAAATCCCGGTGGTGATGCCTTCGGCGGCATCGATAGAAATGGTAAACGCGGTTTTGTGGGCCTCCCGGTTCTTGGCGGTCATGGGAGGGAGGTCGAGTTCCTTGGTTCGCTCCGGGATGATCGGGGTGCAGATCAGACCTCGCCCGTGGTTGGCCATGAAGGCGATGGATTCGGGCGTGGTGAGGGAGGCCGCTCCGACGAGGTCCGCCTCATTCTCGCGGCCGGGATCGTCGGCCACGATGACTAGGCGTCCGGCTTTGAGCTCGGCGATAATTTCGTCGATCGGTGAGAATTGGAGCTCGCTCATGGGCGGGCAACCATGACAGCGATTCGCTACCATGCAAGATTAGTGCAGTACGTCGGCGAGCGGGTCGGGTTCTAGAATTCCAATCTCAACAAGGAAATGGTCGGCGGATCGGAGGGTGATCTCGTAGTTTTTCTCGTCCGAGTTGTAGTTGAAGAAAGTGTGACCTGCTTTCTCAAACTCCATCAGGTCGCACCGGTTGCGACGCTTGCGGTATTTTTTGGCAAAGCGTTCGGAGAGTTCGAAGGGAACTACCCGATCGAGTTTGGCGTGGAAGATCAGGCAGGGCGGTAGGCCTTTGCGGGGGAGGTATCGTATCGGGCTTTGGATTTTGCCATCGCGCGGTGTCGCGAAGAGCTCATTGCCGATCCCCGCCTTGGAAGTGTCGCTAATGGGCCCGAAGAGAATGAGGGCTTCGGGGCACGGCGCCGAACCTTGGGAAGGATCGTGGGGGTGGAGGGCGGCTGCGAGGACGGCGTTGGCCCCGGCGCTGGCTCCCACTGCGACCGTTTGCGAAGCATCAATGCCCATGCTTTCAGCGTTGGCCTTGAAAAAAGAGAGAGCCTTTTTGGCATCGGAGATAGCCTCCTCTGGAGTGCCGTCGAAGAGAGCCTTGGTGCGGTATTCCAAAGTGGCAGCGACCATGCCGCGCGAGGCGAAGTGATGACAATGGGGCACGAACTGGGTGGGGGCGGTGATGTCCCAAAGTCCGCCGTGAAAGAAAAAAATCGCGGGCTTGCGGTCGCGTTGGTAATCGAAGTCGGGCGGGAAGAAAAAGTGCGCTTGCAGCGAGCCGGCGGGTGTTTCGCGGTAAAGATAGGTGGTGGCCGAGGATAGGATTTCCTGGTTGCGGGCGTCGCCAATCAGGGGGGACTTCGGAAGATTACTCATGAACTTGGACGCCCTGCGTGAATCTTGGCGTAGAAAAGCTTTTCCAAATGCCGCCGCAATTGTCCATAGTTTCCCCATGAATCGGCTCATTTTGCTTTTAGGGATGCTGGGGCTCGCCCTTTCCTCGTTGGCTCCGGCCCAAAGTGATGCCCGGTTGGTGGGGCATTTGAAATCCATCTATCAAAGCTGGCAGGCTGCCATGGTTCGTAAGGACGCCGCCACCTGGAAGCGGCTAACCTCCATGCGACGACAGGTCTCGGTGCGAAACCGGCTCTGGAGTGAGCGCCGCCGGTTTCCCGATGCTATCTTTGAGGCTCAGATGAAGCCGCCGATAATCAACAATCTTAAGGCGATGAGTGTCCGGATCAATGGGAATACCGCCAAGGCAACCTACTTTGGCAAAGTCGATTTCGGAGTGGGCGGTGCCCCAAGCGAAAACCTTTATGTCATCTCCTACGTGAAGGAGGGGAGAGCCTGGAAATACGATGGCGGGGAGTTTGTCAAACTTGATGCCCTGCCCGATGTTCGCAAGCAGCTTCTTTCCGGTGACAAGACCTTCCTGAAGAGCAAGGACTTCTTACCGGATGGTGTGATCAAGCCAGCTCCGATCGCTATTCGGGGTCCGGCCAAATACATCGCCAAGGCCTACGTCTATTGTCCTGGTCGCGAAGTGAAGCTTCTCATTAATTCCGTCTCGTCCCACTTGTTCCAAAATACCAAGCGCGCTGATGTGGTGATCGGAGGAGCTAGGGATGGTTTGAACGAGGTGCAGTTTTCGATTAAGGACATCCCGGGGGGAGATCCAAAAGCTCCGATGACCATTCGGATCTATCTCATGTCACTCGTTGAAGGGACCAAGCCGCTCAAGCCTCTCGAGTATCAGATTACCGATGGAACCAAACCCAAAGGATCGGGCACCTTGAATTTCACGGTAACCCCGGAGATTGGCAGGAAACTGAATGGTCGCCGATTCTAGGAATCCTCTAACACGTTGAAGTCCCTTGATTAATCTGATTGCAGACCACTGGCGGGCCGGAATTGAGATTCTGGTCCTCTGGATTTTGATCTACCAAGTCTACCGGGTATTCCGGGCTACAAGGGGAGCCCGCATCTTGGTGGGACTTGCGGTGATGGTGATCATTCTCACTCTCGCTTCACAGGTTCTCGAGTTGAAGGTCATCGAATGGATCATCAAAAGCGCGGCCGCCATTCTCGCTTTTGCCCTTCTCGTCATCTTCCAGCCGGAACTTCGGAATGGTCTTGCTAAGCTCGGCAGCACCAATTTGTTTTCCTTTTCCACGACCCAGCAGGAGTTATTTCTAGAGACTCTCTCCGAGTCGGTGGTGCGGCTTTCCAAGAAGCGCTTTGGGGCACTCTTCGCGATCGAACGGGGGATTGATCTTGAGGAATACGAGGCCACCGGAGTGACCATCGACAGTGCCTTGTCGGTCGAATTGGTCATCACGGTGTTTCACCCGAAAACCGCCCTGCATGATGGCGGGCTCATTCTCAAAAAAGAACGGATCGCCTCGGCTTCCTGCATCTTTCCGGTCAGCCAAAAGGAACTTGTCGATCGTTCGCTGGGCTTGCGCCACCGGGCGGGGCTCGGCATCAGCGAAGAGACCGATGCGGTGGCCATTGTTGTGAGCGAGGAGACCGGCTCGATTTCCGTCGTGGTCGATGGTAAGATTCACCGGAACCTCTCGGAAGAGGAATTCCGGGAGAAACTCGAAGACATTTTTCTAACCCATGGTGAAGCAACTGAAGAAATGGCTCCTGAGGAACTGGACAGTGAAGCTGGCCGCTCTGGCGCTGGCAACCGCGATCTGGTATCTGATTAACTCCCACCTTCTAGGGAATCGAAATCCATTTACCGAGGCGGTGAAGGAGGGACTCTCGAAATGAAGTGGAACGAGGGGAGAGGATTGCTTGTGACTGGGACAGACACGGGAATCGGCAAGACGTGGGTGTCTGCATTGCTGGTCAAAGAGTTCCGAAAAGGCGGCTCGGCTACGGTCGGATTGAAGCCGGTTTCGAGCGGGTCTCGTGAAGACGCCGAGAGACTCTGGGAAGCCAGTGGAGGCGCCTTGGATATCGACGTCATCAACCCGTGGTGGTTTCAGACTCCGGTGGCTCCGTTGGTAGCGAAACGAATTGAGGGTAGAGAACTCCCGATGGAATCTTTGGTGGAACACATTCATCAAGTACGAGATGCCCACGACTTTACGATTGTCGAAGGAGTCGGTGGTTGGGAGGTTCCGATCGGTGAGGGGTATTCCTTTCCCGATTACGCCAAAGCGCTAGGCTTTCCGGTGCTGGTGGTGGCAGCCAATTGGTTGGGCGCCCTCAACCACACCTTGTTGACGGTGAAAGCGATTCAAGCCGCCGGACTGGAATGTGTCGGGGTGATCTTGAATCACCTCGAGGCCGAACGAGATGTCGCGGCTACCACCAACCGGGCGATACTGGAAGAGCTTTGTCCCGTCCCAGTCATCGGGGAAGTCCTCACCGACGCCGACTGGATCGATTGGACGGACTCAATGTGATCACTCTTCGTTCGGTTTGACTTCGGTAAGGCTACGGAAGTCATCGCTGCGAATCCACCGGATGGTCCACGGGTTATTGGTGGGGTAGAAATTGTCGTGAATTCCGACAAGGTTGACCCCATCGATCTGGGTTGCGGCCACACCAACAACCGCGTGTCCCCAAGAGAGGTGGGGTTTGTGAGGAACTCGCACGGTGCATGAAAGAAGAGTGGGGCGGCCTGCCTCGATTTCCCCCCGGAAGTGCTTCATCGAGAAGCGGAGATGACGAACCGTTAGTTCCAGCTTTCGAGACTGCACTTCTTGATTGAGGGCTTTTGCCATCGAGCGGGGGAGAGCTCCGGCGAGAGCCATGCCGTTTTTGGTGAAGCCATCGGTGTCCGGAAAGCGGAACATCCGGAGTTGTTTCCGTAAAGTGAGGGTGAGTTTTTGCAGGTCGGGCTTGGCTTGTTTCTTTTGGTTTATCCAAAAAGCCAAGAGACTTGCTGCCGAGGTGGGCACACAACCTGAAGCGATGAGACCGCCTTCGGCATCGGGAAGCGCGAACTGTTGGATCGTGGGAATGTCGGAAATGGCTTTGGCATCTTGCTTCGGGTCATCGAGCGCGAATTCCATCAGACGTCCTTCTCCCGAGCTTTCCCACATGAGGTAGCCGGTTTTGCCTTCCGGGCCATTAATCGCGGCATACCACACTGGAGGGAGGTTGGTCGGCTGGGCAAGGTCTTCCTTTTGCTTGATCAGTCGGGGATCGGCGAGAGTCGCTTTTTTCCAGGATTCTGCCCAAGGGAGTGCGATGATCTCCTTGAAGATGAAAGCGCCCCGCTCCTTCAAGGCCACTGTTTTTTGCGCGACCGCCGGGAGCGCCGCGACAAAGAGAAGTGAAAGCATCCGAATCATGATCAACCGAGTTTCTTCAGAGTACGTTCGATGAGTTTTTTGGTCCCAAGAATTCCCGCCACTGGTTCGCTTCCACCTTCAAACTCGATACCGAGATAGCCTCTGAAACCACTTTCTTTCATAATGGTCAGCATGCGGTGAAAATCGGTTCCGGCAGCTTCGCCTTCCGGGGTAATTTTGTGGACCTTGGCGCAAACCGCCCGGGCCCATGGGAGCATGTCTTTGACGCCCTGATATTTATCGTACTTCCGGAAGTTTCCAAAGTCGGGAAGAGTGCCGCAGTTGTAGCGCTTGACTGCTTGCATCACTTCTTTGACCCAATTGCCCTTACTGGACCACCCGCCATGGTTTTCCACGATGGCATCCACTCCGATTGGTTTGAGGAGGTCACAGAGTTGTTGCAGTCCGTCGATGGCCTGTTTCTTCACTTCTTCCCGGTCGCCGCCCGAGCGGCAATCGACTCGGATCGAGTGGCAGCCGAGATCTTTCGCTACCTTCCCCCAAAGCGCGAGATGAGTGGCGGCTTCCTTTCGCTCATCGGCCTTGGCCGAGTCGAGGGCGAGGTCGGACCGGCAGAGAATGAGTTGGTTTTTCAACCCGAGATCGTCGGTCCGCTTCTTGAGCTCGGTAAAAAACGATTTGCTATTCAGCTTGTCTTCAAAGAATCCGTTGAAGTATTCCAGCGCCTTGATTCCAGTTTTCTTGACCGCGATGGCAGGGTAGTCGAGTGGATCCATTTTTCCGGAACGGATTTGCCGGTTAAAGGAATACTGCTGGAGGGAAATCTTGAGCCAGGGTTCGGCGTCTTCTTTGGCTGACAGGAAAGGAAGAGAGAGACCGGCGGCGATTCCGGTTCGCATGAAGGATCGACGATCAGTCGGGGAGAAAGTGGACATTCCGTAAACTACAGCCTGTCTCCCAAGACGGCGAGGGCAAAAGGGAGAACCGGTCTGGTCTTGCGGGTGGAAGAGTGGCGGCATAGCCTATTGGCCATGGCCTTTTCGGTGGAGAAAGCATTTGAGCTGGTGGCGGCGGCCCACGAGCGGGAGCGGCTTGCTCATGCCTTTTTGGTGACTGGACCCAAGGGGAGTGGCAAGGAGGAGCTGGTTGCCCGGATGGGAGATCTTTTGAATGGCGAGAAGGATGACGAGGTGGACTTGTGGGGTGAGCAGGTGGAGAAAGAAACACCCGAGCTGTCTGAGCAGGAAGGGGAGTTTCTCCGGGTGGTGCGACCACGGTCCAAGTCACGCCGAATTTCGGTCGATGAGATTCGTGATCTCGAAAAAATGATGAACCAATCGTCTCCATCGGGGACGTGGAAAATCGGAGTGATTGTTGATGCCGACCGAATGGGTGAATCCGCCGAGAATGCCTTTTTAAAGACCTTGGAGGAGCCGCCCCGCGAAAGCCTTCTGCTGCTTCTCTCAAGTGAACCCGAAAAGCTTCTCGATACCATCTGGTCACGGTGCGTTCACCTATCGCTTGCTCCAAGAACCTACGGAGATCGTCCGGAGGAAGTGCAGCGTGTTCTGTCGATGCTGGAGGAGGTGACCGGGCGCGGGATTGGTCAAATGGAGTCGGGGCTTGCGGTCAAGGCCGGGCTTGAGGAGCTCCTTCGTGAGCGCAAAGCCGTGATCGAAAAGGAGCACGAGCAGTCCTTTAAAGAAGAGCGAGCCAAGTATCAGAAGGTGGTCGATACCAAGTGGTTGGACGATCGAGAGAAAACTTATCTGGCCCAGGCCTCGGCGGACTACCTTGGTGAGCGCGCGAGCATGATTGAAACGATTCAGGCCTGGGTCGGAGATCTGGTGCGTGTGAAGGCGGGTGGGAAAGGATTGGAGTTTCCGGAATACCGCGAGATTATGGCGGCTGCCGTTGCGGAGGAGGACATCGAGATTCTTTTGCGACGGGTGACTGAAATCGGCGAGCTTCGGCGCTTGCTTGAAACCAATGTGGTGGAGTCTCTCGCGCTGGAGGTTTTGCTGTTGAGGACTTTTGGGAAGATTGCATCATGAAGAGGGATAAATCATTTGTGGATCACATCCGGGTGCATTGCCGCGCCGGGAATGGCGGGCATGGCGTGGTGAGTTTTCGTCGGGAAAAGTATGTTCCACGAGGCGGCCCCGATGGTGGCGATGGTGGCAACGGAGGTAAGGTGAAGCTCATCGTCGATGGCAACACCGACAATCTCCGGGCCTTTCATTACGACCCAAAGTTGCTCGCGGAGGACGGCGCGATGGGCCAGAGCTGGAAGCGGCACGGTCGTGATGGCAAGACCAAGATCGGTCGCGTTCCTCCGGGAACGGTGATTTACCGCAGTCCCGCCACGGACGTGAGGGAAGCGGTCGAAATGGAGCGCAGCGAAGAAGGTGTTGAGTTGATTCCGGTCTGCGATCTGACCGACGAGGGACAGGAGTTTATCTTGCTCGAAGGAGGAAAAGGAGGGCGGGGGAATTTTCACTTCCGGTCCTCCACCAATCAGGCTCCCCAGGAACGGGAACTCGGAACGGAGGGCGATGAAGGAATCTTTTACTTTGAGTTGCGCCGTATCGCTGATGTGGGCCTCGTCGGATTCCCCAATGCCGGGAAGTCGACCTTGCTTGGCAAGATTTCGGCCAAGCAGCCCAAGGTGGCGTCCTATCCCTTCACCACCCTCACTCCGCAGGTCGGGGTGGTCAGTCTGGACGGCCAGCAGCGTTGCACCGTGGCAGACATTCCCGGTTTGATCGAAGGGGCGCACGAAAACCGGGGATTGGGGCACGAGTTTCTCCGACACATCACCCGTTGTCGCGTCCTGTTGTTCGTGGTCGATATTGCCGGGAGCGAAATGCGTGACCCCATCGAAGACATCGAGACCTTGCGGAAGGAGGTCAAGTTTTACGACGAAGACCTCGCCAAGTTCCCCTGGATGGTGGTGGCAAACAAGATGGATCTTGAGGGGGCGGAGAAGAATCTGGCCATCTTCCGCCAGCGGTTTCCAAAGATCCCGGTGGTTGAAATTTCCGCGATGGAAGGTGATGGCATTGATCGCTTGATCACTGAAATCGCAGACATGCTGGATCAGGCCGATGAGTGAGTTACTCTTCGTCTATGGAGCCCTTCGCAAGGGGGCTTCGAACGATTGGCGGATGAAGGAGGCGGTCTGGATGGGGGCGGCTTCGGTTTTTGGAACTCTGGTAAAAGTGGATTGGTATCCCGGCCTCGTTCTTGGCGGAAACCATTCGGTGACTGGAGAAGTGTATGCAGTCGGCCCTGAACTTCTAAAAGAACTCGATGACTTCGAGGGAATTGGCGCCGAAGAACACAATGGGGAATACCAACGGATTAATGCGGAAGTAACACTCGGTGGGGAACTAACCGAGGTCTGGATCTACGAATGGCTGAAGGGAATTGAGGGCTATGAAGTGGTTGAAAGTGGAGATTGGCTCAGTGTGGCGCTCCAAAAAAGTGGTGAACAATGAGCGATCTGCTGATTCTTTTTCCCTGTGATCCGCGCGAGCTGTCCAGAGTGGATGTTGCTTTGGCTTCTGAGTTTGACGTTGCCTGGTTCATTGGGTTTACAACGGCTCTTTAAACCATGCGCTATTCGAGGTCGGCGCTCCTTTCGGCCAGAGCCTTCAGATCTTTGATGGCTTCTTCAGGGTCTCCATCGTCTACGAGGTCTTCGAGAATCTAGATTTCTTCGTCCATTTAGTCCAGGGCCTCGTCGGCGAGGCTGGCCTGATTATCGCCGCAGGAAACCAGACCGACGGACACAAGAAGAAGGATAAGGAATTTGGGGATGTTTTCCATAACATCCGTTTTTAAAAGAGTGGTCTTTGAAAGATCCCAGAACATCTCCAGAGAAGGTGTTTTTCCGGTTTCTCTGGAGGTTTGAGAGTTTGTCAGCTGGTGGAGCGTATCGTAAGAAATGAATCGAGGTGTGCCGTTGATCTTATTGTTTGCTGCTCTTTTGGGGTCTGCCGAGGCCGCTCCTCCGGGGTGGGAAAAGGTTTGGGGAGATGAGTTCAACAAGTTTAATGCCAGTAAATGGACTAAGGGCTACACGTGGGGAAAGACCCATAATCATCGTGCTTACGTCACCGATTTCGCGGTGACGGTTCGCGATGGTAAGTTATATCTCACTGCCAGCGCGGGTCGTCCGGAAGACGCTCCAAAATCAGTGAAGCAAGGAGGTAAGTGGCACAAGATTGATTACACCTCCGGTGCCATTCAGAGTTCGGGGAAGTTTTCGATCACAGATGCCTTTGTAGAGGCTCGTATCAAGACCTCAGGAGTGCGTGGAACGTGGCCTGCCTTTTGGCTTCTCTCTGAAAAGGGAGGTTGGCCGCCCGAGATCGATATCATGGAGAACCCGGTCAAGGACGGCGGAGATGCCGGTCGCCGTTGGTATTACAACTTCCATTACGGGGCCGATTGGAAAGCCCACAAGAGTTTTGGCGGAAGCAAGGTTCACCCAAAGAGCCTTCATGATGAGTTTCACACCTACGGCATGGCTTGGTCCGGCAACTACATGGAGTTTTACTTCGATGGGAAGAAAGTGGCCCGCTACGACCGCAAGGAACCTAAGGCTGCCAAAAATATGTATCTGATCTTCAACCTTGCGGTGGGCGGTTGGGGAGGCAAGCCGGCCGAGCCGTTTCCAAAGACTTCGATGGAGGTGGACTGGGTGCGTGTCTACAAATGGAAGGGGAAGTGACGTCTTGATCAGCCGATTGCTCTTGGATTTTCCAGAAGTCTTTTTATTTTTTGCCCGATTGGGAGCTTTTTCCCTAGATCGCCTTATCCTCAGTCAGACCTGGGGCTGCCTCATTTTTCTCCGTTCTGGTCGTCGTCGTTGTTATGGGCTGGTTGGCTCCGGTCACCGTGAAGCAGGTGGACCTTGTCTTTCCTTCCTTGGTGGCAGATGAGTCAATTCCAAACAATTGCGGTCTGCTTCTTGATTAGATTTCCGAGGCTCAGGGAAAGTTGAATTCATTGCGGCCAGGAAACCCCGGAGCGATACAATTTCCTAGTGGCGTGCCTGGTTGATCAACTGCTTGCGGCTAAAAGAGACTTCACTGATGATGGTCTGGACACCGATCTTCTTCAGCTCGGCGAGTCCATTTTCAGAATCGGGTTGTCCATCCGAGAGGATCTTGTCCGAGTGACGATAGACGTTCGCGACTCCTTTAAGGCTCAACTGTTCGACACTTAGGAGTGTTGGCTTCCGGATCCTGCTTGGGCTGCGAGGTGTCGGCCTTTCCATCGCAGGCCACCAGTCCGAAAAAAGGTTCAAGACGGCCTAAAAATGCCTTTTAGATTTCATGGTGTGAGCAATCGCTGCTTTCTGGCGGATTCAAATGGAAAGTGCTCTTTTGAATCAACCGGCGTCAATTAGTGACAAAAAATTCGGGCCCGGCCCAAGGCCGGACCCGCGGAAAGGGTAGGTCTCATCTACTTCACCACGATGACACCGCGCATTTGCGTGGCGTGGCCTGGGAAGGTGCAGACGAAGGGATATTCGCCCGGTTTGTCGAAGGCGATTTCGAGCACCTCTTTCTTTCCGGCATCGAGCAGTTTCGAAGCGGCCAGGATGTCCGAGCTCTTGGGTATAAAGCCGGCCTTGAATCCGGCGGCGCCCATGCTGATAGCTTGGTTGGCCACTTTATCGGCGGTGCCAGGTTTCACGATAACGAGGTTGTGCTGCATGATATCGGGGTTGTTGAAGATGAGTTGCAACTTCTTCCCAACGGGGATTTCAAGCTTGGCGACATCGAATTTGATGGCCTCTTGCACGCAGTTGACCTGGCCCAAAACCATTTTGGAGTCTGATTTGAGGATTCCCTTGGGATAGACCTTTTCTTCCTCTTCTTCTGCCGCGGCATTGTTGAGGGTGGCGATAGCGAATTTGTAGGCATCCTCGAACCCTTTTTCCAAGCCGGCTGCCTTGGCCGCTTCCACGATGGGAAGGCCCTTGTTCTTGCTGAGGAAGGAAGCGGCGACCAAGGCTTCGAGGCGAACGCGACCGTGCGGATCGGTGGCGGCCTTGGCAAGAAGAGAGGGAAGGTTGACGAGCTTGTGCTCGTTGAAACGAGCCACCCGAACCGCTGCGGCACGCACACGGTGGTCCGTCGAGGCAAGGAGTGATTTCAAAAGAGCAACATCAATCTTGTCGGCTCCCCACGTGACCCAGAGGGCTTCGAGCTTGAGGCGGTCATCGCTCTGCTTGGCAGCCCAAGCCGAAGCGGCTTTGGTCACTTCATTGGTATCGCGTCCGCGTAGTTCGCGCTTGGTGCGGTAGCGGGTCCGGTATTCCGGGAGCTTCAGGTTCTCGAGTAGCTCCGTGATAGAGGCTCCGTGAACTTTGGCTGGTTTGACCAGCGGGCGGCTGGGATACGTCACACGGTAGATCCGACCATGTTCGTGATCGCGGTAGGGATCACGGGCACTGTGTTGCATGTGACCGATGAGGGCGTTCTGCCAATCGGCAACGTAGAGCGAGCCATCGGGCGCGAACTCTAGATCGACCGGACGGAAGTTGAGATCCTGGGAGACGTAGAGGTCGTGGACAAACTCGGTGGTGAAGCCGGTGTCTTTCTCGATGAGCTTGTGTTGTTTCGCCCCAAGGAAACCGATGTTGTTGTTGATGAGGATATTACCTTGCACTTCATCGGGGAAATGACGGCTGGAGACAAACTCGATCCCGGAGGTCGGGCGTACCTGGTTGCTGGTGATGAGGTCGTCGGCACGCATGTTGGCGCCGTAGCGCGTCTTGACTGATCCCGGTAGCATCCAGCTCATGCGGGTGCCCGAGGTGTGGAGGAAGAAGTCCTGGCCGTATTCGTCGTAAGCGACACCCCAGGGGTTGGGGATGGAATACTGGGCGTAGCGAACGATGTGTTTGCGCTGCGGGCTGTAGCGGAAGAAGCCGCCGTTGGTCCCGCGTTGGGGGCCGTAAATACTCTCGGTATTGGAGTGCAGGAAAACGCCTTCGCACATCACGAAGGCGCCACTGGGATCAGCGCAGAAGGCCGAGATCGCGTGGTGGGTATCGTGGTCATCGAATCCGCTGAGGATGAGATCGGAGGCATCGTATTTGTCATCGCCATTGGTGTCGCGAAGTCTTACCAAGCTGCCGCTCTGGGAAACATAGACGCCATCGTGCGAGATCTCGAAGCCGATGGGGATGTGAAGGTCATCGGCGAAGACCGTTTGCTTGTCGGCGACGCCATCGTTGTCGGTGTCTTCGAGAATGAGGAGTTTGTCCTTCGGGCGGGGATCACCGATCTTGTAGTGCGGGTAACTTTCCATCGTGGCAACCCAAAGGCGGCCTTTGTTATCGAAGGCGATTTGCACCGGGTTCTTTAGATCTGGGAAGGTCTTTTCCGAGGCAAAGAGATCGATCTTGTAGCCCTTCGGAGTGGTGATTTTGGTTTCTGCGACCTGACCGGGAAGGTATTCCACGGTGCCGTTTTTCCTGCTCGGCTTGTAGTTGGTTTTGACCAAAGGAAGCTTGAGGGTTTTGGCGTCGGCCGCGGCGAGATCGAAGGGCTTACCTTCGAGAACGGCATGAATCGCGAGGTCGCGATTATTGGTCATCTGGCGGGTCTTCTTCAGTTCGAAGGGGTAGTTACCGGGACCGAAGGGGTTGTAGCGGCGTCCGTAAACGTGCACTCCGTTCGGGACCTTGAAGTCGTTGAGCCAGGTGAAGTTCTTTTCCTTCACCGCGGCGTGAACACCCGAGCGCTTGGATTCATCGACTTTGCCCTTCCCGAAAAGTCCGTCGGCAAGAACGGGAGCGAGCTTTTGATAGCCGGCATCGTTCATCAGGGCACCATCAACTGTCACCGAAGGCCCCCAACTGGTGGATGGAGTGAAGGCATCGACAAAGAGCGCGCCGTTGGCTGCGGCCACTTCTTTGGTGGCCTGCATATAGAGGGCAAGGTTTGTGTTGAGCTTGGAGCCATCGGGCACGCTGAATTCATCAGAGAGATCCTGCGCCGCGGTCGGGGAAACGATGGCAAGCTGGGGGATGGTCGTCCCGTTATATTTTTGGGAGAGGGTGTGGCGGATGAAGGCCTCGAGTTCCTTCTTGTAGCGAGGCAGATCCGCCGGACCACCGAAGGAGGAATTGTATCCAAAGAGGGCAATGATGGTGTCGGCTCCGAGGCGGGTGAGCCATTGGTCGGGCGTTTCAAAGTGCCCCTGGGGGCGGGACGAAGCCTGGAGTTCGGGAGGAAGAAGTTCCTTGGCGCCGGGGAAGGCGTATTGGTTGTCCTGACTTCGCCCGGGTTGAGGCCGGAAACCGGGGGTGTTCCCTTCATCGCCCATGTTGCGGATGGAGATTTTCTGCCCGGGGAAGCGAAGGAAGACTTCGGTTTCGAAATGGTTGAAATGATTCATCCGTGAGGCCATCCCCGAACCGATGATGACGATGCGATCACCCTCCTTTACCGAAAGCTTGGCAGGAGCGGGAGCGGCTTCAAAGGCCACGCTTTCAGGGTTTATGGGAGGAAGAACTCCCGGAGCGAGCTTCTCTTTCTTTTGGGCCGGCGAGGCAATGGTCGATAGCACGAGCGCGGACAGCGACAGGGCGAGGGCAGTGTGTTTCATAAGTTAAAATGACGTTAGGTCGATTGCGTGGGAAGCCATACGCAACGAACCGGCGCGGGCTGTCCCCTTTTTTCGGAATCGCGCGGAGAGGGACAATCCGCCTACTCGCGACCCACCGAATAGGCCTTGTTGAGGTCCTCGACCGCTTCGAGATACTCCTGCACACGGGTTTCATCAGGCCGAGATTCGAGGTAGCCTTTTAACTCGGTGATGGCTTCGGAGTACCGCTGCAGTTTGACGAGAAGCTGGGCTTTTTCCAGTTGGGCGCGCAAAGAGAAAGCTCCCTGGGCATGAATGGTCTGGTTCAGAATCAAGAGTGCCTTGAATCTTTCCTCCGCGATCAGGTGTTGCTGGGCACGGATCAGAAGGGAGTGGCTGTCTATAGGATTCGCCGCGATCAGGGCATCGAGAATCTTGAGTCCTTCCGGGTCGTTGGGTTTGGCGGTCAGGATGATCCGGGCGGTCAGGCGTTTGTAAAAGACTAGGCCGTTGGGAGAAAGGTCTTCCTCGCGAACGAGATCACGGAGTTCTTTCGCAAGTGGGGTGAGGTCTTGCTCGAGGCAATACTGGATGGCGTTAAGGGCGCTATCTGGTTTCTTGAAGTCCTCCTTTTCGAGAACTCGTTTCAGTGTGGCGGCTCCGACCTCAAGGTTCTCTTGTCCGATCAAAAGCGTGCCCAGAAGGAGCTGGAAGCTGTTGGGCAGTTGTTCCCTACGACGGAGATACTCCAGAATTCCGACTGCTTTGAGAGGTTCGTCCTGGTCGTTGTAGATGAGGGCCACCTGAAGAAGGATGCCGGTGTTTTCGGGATCTTCCTGGAGGATCTTTTCGTAGATTACGAGGGCTTCCTCGGTGCGTGACAGGTTCTGGAGGGCTTGGGCAATCCCGAGAGTCCAATCGCGAACATTCGGTTGGGTGATCAGGGCTTCCCGGAAAGACCGCAGGGCAGGTTCGTATTCTTCGCTTTCGAGAAAGCACTGCCCCAAAAGTCCGTGGACCGATCCATTGTTTGCTCCGAGTCGAATGGCCTGGAGAAGATGTTCGCGGGTTTTTTCGAGGTCCTTTGTGCGGAAGTAGGTGAAAGCGAGGTTTTGATGGGCGCGGAGGAAGGAAGGAAAGATCTCGAGGGCCTTCTTATAATAGGTTTCGGCGTCGTCGAGTTTGGCTTCTTCGCTGAGAACGTTGGCTAGGTTGAATTGAACCGCGGCCGAGGTTGCAAGCAGTGGGCTGGCTTTCAGTTTGGTGATGGTGTCGGTTCGTTTACCCTTGGCCATGAGGTCTTGCATTTGCACCAGGAGGCCGCGTTCTTCGGAGGTCAGGATGGGCTCGATGTTTGCGTTGATGCGGTAGGAACCATTGAACTCCTTGAGAAAGGTCTCGCTTGTCCAGTATTCCGGAGACAAGGGCATACGGTCTGCGGTGGCGCTAGCTGCAAGAGAGATGAAGAGCAGGAAACGGGTCATGGTTTCTTCAGGACGTAGGTTTTGTAGAAACGGGCTTTTACCTTTTGGCCGTTCTTGCGCGGGGAAGTGAAGCGGCTTCCGCGCGCCACGCGGGTGGCGGCGGCTGAGAGGGCTGGGTCGCTGGTGGACATCACCTTGATGACGCTGACACGCCCGTTCTGATCGATTTCCAAAAGGAGGCGGACTTTTCCACTGAGGCCACGGGCGCGTGACGGCCATCGGAATTGCCCGGTGCGAATGGCGGTGGGAAGACCGTCGAGCTCGCCGGTGGAGTAATAATCTTTTTTGACCGTCGGGCGGATTAATTTGGGCGAGGTCGGTCTGATCGTCTGGTTGGTGTTCGGAGCCGGTTTTGGCTTGGGCTGTCGAATGACCGGAATCTTGGCCGGAGCGATATCGGTTTGGAACGACTCGATGGGTGTTTTGAGATCAACGCGGTTGAAGCTCAGCGCGATTTCGGGAGCGCTGTAGTCGTCGGCCTTGGCGTAGAGTTCGAGTTTTGGAGCTGGAGGAGGAGGCGGATCATCGGGTTCGCTGAGGTCGGGCGGCGGTGGGGGTTCCTCCTGATAAATGGTTTCGATTTCAAGCGCGGTGACCAGCTCTTCTCTGGGCTCTGCAATCCAGAGACGGGAAAGAACCAGCAAGGCGACCAAAAGCCCGGTGGTCGAGACGCCGATGAGAAAAGAGCGGAGGATCATGGGGGCTAGTGGGTTACTTTTGGGTGGCAATGGAGACCGACTTGGCTCCGGCAGCTTTGGCCGCATCAATGACCTGGGTGGCCCCTTTCAGACTCGCCGCGGAATCGCCGATTAAAATGACCGGGACCGCCTCGCCACCATCCTGCACACCGAGGATCACACTTTCGATGCCTTCAAGGCCGATGTTTCGCCCTCCATAATAGACCTCACCTTCGGCGGTAAGAGCAAGCATCACCGAACTCCGGTCGAGCGCTTGGGCGCTGGCGGCCTTGGGAGGACGATCGACTGATACGCCGATCTCTTTGTTGAAGACCGTGGTGACGATGAAGAAAATGACGAGAATGAAGACGATGTCGATGAGCGGGGAGATATCGATAGATGTCTCTTCATTCTCGAGGTCGTAGTGTCGTCTTCGGGCTTTCATGACCGCGGTTCGAGGGAAAGGTGGGTGAGTTGTCGGGTGGCACACTGCTCCAGCGAACCGCGTGCAGCTTCTACTCGGTTCTTGAGAATGGCGAAAAGGAAGGCTGCGGGAATGGCCATCAGGAGGCCGGCTTGTGTGGTGATGAGAGCCTGCGAAATGCCGGACGAGATGCTGTCGAGTGGCTTGAGATTGTTTTGGTTTCCGATGCCGGCGAAGGTATTGAGCATCCCGGCCACCGTGCCGAGAAGACCACAGAGGGGAGCGAGGGCGATGAGCACCGAAAGTACCGGCAGCCGGCGCTGCACCCAGGCGAATTGATCCAGTTCGAAAAGTTCGATTTCATCGCGCAAAAGCTCTTCATTGGAGACTTGGCTGAGTGAGTGTTCGAAATGGTGGATCTTATGCGTGAGCGAAAAGAGTCCCCACCATGAAGAGGCCAGGATGGTGTAAAGGAAGATGCACAAAACCAACATGAACCAGAGGACGAGGCCGCCTTGGTCGATGAGGGCTTTGAGTTCTTCGTGAAAGAATTCCATGGGGTTGGAGCCTAGTTGGCTAGATGGTTTTTGCGGACTTCGTTCAAGAATACGAGGGCGAGTCGCTCGCTCTTTTGCTCGATGCCTTTGGCGCGACGGGAAAGGAGGGCGTGGGCCATGAAGGACGGGATAGCCACGGAAAGGCCGAAGAGAGTGGTGATGAGGGCTTCGGAAATACCGCCGGAGATCGATTGCGCTTCACCGGTGCCTTCGACGGCGATCACCGAGAAGGTCTTGATGAGGCCGGAGACTGTGCCGAGCAGACCGAGCAAAGGCGCGACCGCGGCGGTCACCGCGATAAAGGGAAGCCAGCTGCGGAGCTTTTCACGGACCGGAATGAGCCGTTCGTAGAGGACTTCTTCGGCGAGCTCAAAAGTATCGCTGCCGAGAACTTGCATCGTTTGTGGGAGGACCTTGGCTACGGGATGATGAAGCGAGGCAATGGCTGCTTCGGAACCGGCTTGATCGCCACTGAGATATTGTTGGGCTAGGCCGGTCATCGTTTCGTCCTTGGGATCGCGGATGCGACGCAGCTCGAGGAATTTGATCACGGCAAAGACGAAAGAAAGAATGGCGAGCAGAATGATCGGGAAGACCCACGCCCCGCCTTTTTTGATGAGCTCGAGGGGGTCCGATTTGATTTCAGCAAGGGCACGGGCCTTTCCTCCGGTGATGTCGATGGCGGCTTCCGTTTCGCTTCCGGCGAGGAGAGCCTTGGCAACCTCGGCTTGCGCCGTGTCGAGATTGGCGGTCCGGCCGGAACGGGCGAGGTGGTAGGAACCGGCGGTGGAGGAGTCCTTTGACTGGAACCAGAGGGAGGGGCCGAACGAGAGAATGGAGCCCTCGACAATGCGGGAGTCGGTGGTGGTGGCTTCGCCTTCGTAAGTGGCTCCGCCGAGGGCATTTTCGATTCGTTCGATTCCCAATTCGAGGATGGCAAGGCGCTGGTTCAAGCTGGTGAGGAGATCGTCGTCCTTTCGGTAGATGGGTTCGAAGCGTCCGTCTTGTGGTTCCCCGGGGTAAAGCCGGGTGTTGAGTTGCACCCCGTAAGCTCGGAGTCCTTCGCGAAAGGTTTCGGCGGCCGCGGTGGAGGCGTATTCCTTGTCGCGCAGGTTTTGGAGGTAGGCATTCTGATCTGCCACAGTACGGCGGCTGAGGTCGGCCTGACGTCTTTTGGTCAGGAGCTCGTTTTGGAGTTTGGTGATCTCCGCAGAAAGCTGGCGCCGTTCCTCGCCCTGTGCGGTTCGTTGTTTGGTGAGGCGTTTTTGTGCGCCTTGAAGGTCGGCGAGAACCTTCTCTCTGACTGCATCCTGCGCCGGGGCGAGGAAGGTGAAGGCAAAAAGGGCTCCGATGCTCTTAAGAAAACGAGTCATGACTTACTTCTTGAGAGGAACAGTGAAGAAACCGGACTGGGTTTCCTTGGCTTGGATGGCGAAGGCCCGGGTGAGTTCTCCGGCGAGTTCATTGCGTTCCTGAAAGGTCCATCCGTCTTCCCCGGGAATGGCGAGTCCCGCTTTTTCACCAGCGAGGAAATAGGCGCGGCTTAGGCCAAAGTACATCATCTTGGCAGCGTAGGATTCACCATTGAGAGTGATTTCCTCTTCATCGAAGGTGAAGGACCGGTTGAAACGGGCGGCATCTTGCAGGATTTTGATGAGCGAGCGAAGGATCTCTGCGGCGTTTTCGTTGGTGACCTCGCTCTTCAAGGAGAATGCTTCCTGTTCGACGGTGTCCTGAAGGGGAACGGGAAACCGACCGACCAGCTTAGTGACCCGGGGTTTGATTTTGGTGAGAAAAGCGATGGCCTGACGTCGAGCTGTTTCTGAAGCTTGGACCTTGGCTTTCAGGGTCTCAGCTTCTTCATCGACCAGCCCCGCATTTTTCCCGGCGGCGGCCAGCTCCTTGTCGAGAAGGGCCAGTTCCTTGCGATAGAGTTCCAGGAGTTGGTTTGTGTGGTCCTTTTCGGCCAGCCAGTCTCCGGCCTCTTTCGATAATAGTCGTTCCGTTCCCAGCCATTGTTCGACCAGCTTGGTGGTGGGAATCGCGGGAGGCTCTTTGTCGGGCTCTTGGGCGGAAGTGCAAAGGATCAGGGATAATAAGACAGCAAGGCCCGATTTCAAAAAACCGGGGCCGGTAGGATGGAGAGACGAGGGCATGGCTCTGGCACCGGAAAGTCAACTGGGTCCGGGTGGAAGAATCAGAGCGTAAGTGATGGCGGATTCAACTCTTAAAACCGCGGTGACGCGCCTCTGAGAGCGGCTGAAATCCGGTTTTTTCAGGAGATGTCGATGCATTGACAAAATGTGGCGGTGGATTGAGCTGGGCCTTTTTTGTTAGAAATCTTGGGTTGGGGTCGATTGGGAGGCATTCAGTCGACGGATAATGGGAAAGACCAAAAGAAGAATGATGAGGAAGATGGGGATGAGAACCGTCAGACCGTGACCACCGGTGATTTTCTCAAACGATTTCCAGACCGTTTCGTAGAAAGTTCCGTTGAAGGGATGGGGCCGGAGGAATGCCACTTCGATGGAGGGGGTTCCAAAGAATGGGCGCATGATCCAAGAAAGCTGTGCGCCTAGAAAGGCATTTCCAGTGAGCCAGGCGAAGAGCGTGGGGGCGGCGGTGCGTGAGCCGGGCGGAGTCACTGCAAGGAGGAGGCGCGCTAGGTGGAGATTGGCAATTACTCCAGCCAGAGCGATGAGAATGGTGTGAGCCACGAGGAAGTGGGAGTGCGCTGTGGCGGCGTTGGGAGCATCAGCGGACGGGGCATTGAGGGCCATGAAAAAGGTAACTGACGCAAGGGCTCCGAGCACTAGAGCGGCGACCGTAAAGCTCATGAGCTGGGCCATCAGGGATTGTCGCAATCCGAGGCCGCTCCCGAGCAGGAGGCCGAACATACCGTTGAGAAGCCCGTTGCCCGCAAGGGTCAGGAAAATGAGTGTAGGCATCTTGAACGCGACAAAGACTCCCATCAGCGGATGTCGCCAGAATCCCACGGTAAAGCCGTAGAGTCCGAAAGCAACCGTGATGACGAAGGCGCAAAGGAGAAGGCGCGAACGGCTGGGCTGATCGATCCATCGCTGAAGGTCATGAGGTGCTCCTCGTAACAGATCTGAGATTTCTTCTTTCATCGGGCCAGGGATGTTGTCCGGGCGATCGACCGGGGTCAGTGTCCGCGAAGCCTTTCCTCCTTTTGTGAAAGTTTGATGAGAGGAACATGAAAAATGAGGCTTACGAGACGCCTGTTGCTCCGGAAGGGAGATCAACGCTCGCGGTGGTGCCGCCCTCCGGGTTCTTTTGAATCATGGCGCTCCCACCATGGAGTTCGGCCGCTTCTTTGACGAAGGCAAGTCCGAGGCCGTTTCCTTTGGGAGATTCTCCAGATCGATAGGAATAGAACCGTTCGAAGGCCCGTTCTGCCGCAAAATCGGGGATGCCTTCCCCTTCATCGGTGACTGTGATTCCTTGGATGCCTTCACTGGTTGAGGCTTCCAGTGTGACGGTGCTTCCGGAGGGGGAAAACTGGATGGCATTTTCCAGCAGATGTTTGAGGGCGGAGGCGATGAGCGGTTCGTTGCCATGGCAGGGGAGGCTTTCGGGAAGAATCGAAACCAGTTCGATTCGCTTGGACTCGGCGAGCGATTTGACTTCGATCAGGCAGTGTCGGGAGGTGTCAACGAGGTCGAAGTGATGGAGGTTTTCGAGATGGCTTTGGGCTTCCAGTACGGAGAGTTCAAGAAGCTGCCGGATCAAGCCTTCACATCGCGTGGTTTGCGATCTTATGTTTTCGACAAAACGGGCACGCTCGGCCTGGGGCATGTCTTCGTTGAGAAGCTCCGCCGCTCCCTGGATGGCGGCGAGCGGGGATTTCAATTCATGAGTGAGGGTCTGGATGTAGCGCTCGGCATACTGACGCCCTTCGAGGGACTCGCGCATATCGTGCAGGGCGTTCGCCAGGGTGTTGACCTCGCGGCCCACTCCAACCTTGGGCTTGGCTCGGCGTTCTCCCCGGGTGATGGCCCGGGCGTAATCGGTGAGTTGCCCGACGGGACGAAAGAGCCAGATGAAGACCGCGATGATCAGGCCAAGAATGCCGAGGCCAATATAACTGGTGGCCCAGATGATGGTCTTGCGACGCTCACGAACGAACGGGAGGACGTCTTTCTGTGCCTTGTAAACCGTCAGCACTCCTACGATCTCTTCATCGCGCCGTACCGGTGCTCCGACATACATGATCGATGAGGACGGATCCTGTTCGTCCGTGCGGGTGGAACGTGCTCCGTAGAGTCCGTCCATTGTTTTGGAAATATCTAACCAGCTGCTGAAGTCTTCGCCGACGTTTTCAGGATTGCCGCTGTCGAAAACCACGATGCCATTCTCGTCGGTGAGGTAGGCCTCGATTCCAACCTGATCCTTGATGACGGCAAAGATCTTCGCTTCGAATTTTCGTTTCTCGAGCCCTTCAAAAACTTCTTCGAGGTCCTGTTCGTTTTCCACGAAATTGGCGAGGAGGTTCGCGGTGTCGATCATCATTTCCTCGGTGGCCTGAAGCGTTTGAGCCTCGAGATCTTTTAGAAGAAAATCGATGAGCCGGTAGAACCCAAGTCCCAGGATCAGGGTGATTAATAAAAGAGTGACCCGGGTGAAACGCATGAGATTTGATGAGTAACGGTGGGCGTCGAGATAAGATTAAAGGATGAGGGTGTAGCCAAGCCCGCGGCGGGTCTGGATGGTTTCCGCGGCATCTTCGGAGTGCTTTCTGATCTTGGCCCGGAGGGATTTGATGTGGGCATCGATGGTGCGATCCATGGCCGAACCAGGATCTTCCCAGGCCTGCTCGAGCAGTTGTTCGCGAGTGAAGACCCGGCCCGGTTGTCCGAGAAGGATGGCGAGGAGCTTGTATTCGTGCGCGGTGAGATCAAGCGGATGGCCGCAACAATTGATGCTCATGGTGTCCTGCTGATGTCGCAGGAGAGATGAGTCGTTTTGAGGTGAACTTTGACCCCGACGAAGAATGGCGCGGATGCGGGCCACCACGGTGCGTGGTGAGAAGGGCTTGGTGACATAGTCATCGGCTCCCAGCTCGAGACCAAGGACTTGGTCGATCTCGGAATCGCGGGCGGTCAGAAAAAGAATGGGAACTTGGGAGAGGGTTCGAATTTGGCGGCAGAGGTCGAAGCCAGTGAAGTCTGGCAACCCGATATCGAGCACCGCAAAGTCGGGTGAATGTTGGTCGAAGTGGTCTAGGCCGGCTTGCGCAGTGGTGACATGAGTGACCGAGAAGTTTTCGGTCTCGAGCGCATAAATCAGGGTGTCGGCGATTGTGGGTTCGTCTTCGACAATCAGGACAGAGGGCATCGGGCGAAAAGGTAGAAGGGCTGGCGGGGTGAGGCAAGCTTGGGTGGGATTTTGCAATATCCGGACTGCTGGACTAGTAGGGCGAGAATATGAAATTCTTGCCTCTTTTCGGTGCGTTGTTTTTTGGTTCTAGCCTCGTGAGCTTCCAAGCCCAATCTCATTTTCATCATGTCCGATGACCTAGGCTGTTCTAGCTTTTGCCGCTTTGGCTTGTTTGACCGGTCGCTGCCGGCGCTAGATTTCACTTTTCGTAGTTTCATCCAATGCCTCCCGGTTTTGCTATGAAAACTCGGCTTTACCTTGACTCAGGGCAAAGCCGAAGTTTCATCGGCCAGAATGATCAAGAAGTTATTTGTTGGATTGAATCTGGGTCTGGTGTTTTTTCCCGGGCCGACCCTAGCAAAGGAAGTTCTCCTGTCGAAAGGAGAAAAGACTGAATGGAGGTATCTCGATGACGGATCGGCTCCCGTTGCCAATTGGGCCGACCCCAAGTTTGATGATGGCAAGTGGAAAGCCGGAAAAGCGCCGCTTGGCTACGGGGAACCGAATTTGGGCACCAAGGTCTCCTATGGAGAGGACTCTGCGAACAAACACCTTACCACCTACTTCCGCACGACTTTCGAGGTAGGCAAAAAGGCGGAGTTGGAATTCGAAAAGGTGGTCGTAGCACTGCAACGTGATGACGGTGCGGCGGTCTACTTGAACGGAAAAGAAGTTCTTCGTTCCAATCTCGAAGAGGGAAAATTGAGCTCCAAGACCGCGGCGACCCGTTCCATCGGCAATGCCGACGAAGCGGAATGGCACCGGGTCGAGTTGGCCGCCGACAGTCTTCGCTATGAAGCGGTGAATACGGTGGCGGTGGAGGTGCACCAATCGACGCCCGGGAGCAGTGACCTGTTTCTCGATCTTGAGATCACCGGACTAGTAAAAGGCGATCTTCCGGCTCGTGACTTTTATCGCGAGGGAATCGCTGCCCTACGTCAGGGGAATTATGAAGAGGGGGCTAAGTTAATCGCCCAGATGCCGGAGGATCACCCCGAATACGCCGGGATCATGGCGGCAGTCGGTTGGCAGGTGTATGGCGAAGCCCTTGGGCGGGCCAAGGAAGGTCTCCCGTTCGTTAAGAAAGCCTACGAGGCTGCTCCTACCGACCGGCAGGTCGTGCGGGCCTACATTAAAACCCACATTCTCTCCGGTGTGCTCTTCAAGGAAGAGACCCTGAAGCGGGAACGGAGTAAAACGGTCGCTCCCGAACACAAGTTTCTCGTCACCAAGCCGGATCTTGGCCTATCCCCGACTCTTTCCCGAAAGGAACTCGAGGAGGATCTGGACTACCTCGAGCAAGTCATGGTGACCTGCTTTTCCTATCTCGAATTCAAGGGGGTGGACTATCAAGCGGCCTTCGATGCCATCCGCGCATCGCTCGATGACGAAACTCCGGTCAATCGTTTCCAACTTCAAATCGAAAAACTGATCAGTCTTTTCTGCGATGGTCACGCAGGGCTTGCGGTCTCCTCGTCATCTTACTTTCCCGAAGGATACGCCCCCTACGCGGCCGGTAGTTCAGGTGGACGGGTCTTTCTCTACAATCCTGGTGAGGGCGAGTTTCTCGACAAAGATCATCCCTATGTGAAATCAATCGATGGTCGTCCTTTCAAAGACTGGCTCAAAGTGGCCTCCTACACCGTAGTCAAGGAGTCGCCACAGTGGCGTCTTCGTCAATCGTTGCGAAACCTGACCTTCGTGAACTACATCCGAGCCGAGCTGGGCTTGCCTAAAAAAGACATGATTACCCTGGAGCTCGAATCTGAGGATAAAAAGCAGACCAGGAAATTGGACGTCAAAGTGGCCGGACGCCCTGCGCGGTCTCTGCCATTCCCGACCGGTGATTCCCGTCGCATCGGAGAGGTGGGCTACATTCGACTTCCTCAGATGACCGGTAGCAGCCAGTTTCTCGATGACCTCAACGAATACATGGGCGACTTCAAGGATACCAAAGGCCTTGTGATTGACGTCCGCGGAAACCCCGGAGGATCCAAGAACATCCTACTTACCCTCATGCCCTATTTCCTGAAACCCGGCGATCCTATGCGTATCATTGAATTTTCAGCTTACCGTAAGCCAATGGAGGTGCCCAAGCCCATGCCTGGGGGATTTAATATGTCTAGTATGTCGGCCCAACCGGTGACCTCACCTCACTGGAAAACGGAGGCCGAGCGGAAGTATGTCGGGGACGCCATCAAGGCTTTTAAACCGCTCTGGCAGCCGCCGGTCGACAAGTTCAGTCCTTTTTATGTTCTTGCTTTTGATTCAACCATGAATCCAAAGGCCTATTACTACGACAAGCCTCTCATCATTCTCCAGGATAGCGGGTCTTTCAGTTCCGCCGACATCTTCCTTGGAGGATTCAAGGGACTTGCTAACACCACCCTGATCGGGACCACCAGTGGGGGCAGCAATGGGTGGCGCGATGTTTACACCCTGCCCAATTCCGAGATACCGATTTCCCTTAGCCAGACCGCCAAGTTTCGCCCGACCGGCGAGCCGTTTGATAGCCTCGGAGTGCCGCCCGATGTCGTGATGGAGGCCACTCCGGCCGACCTCCTTGGTAAGTCCGATTCCGTCCTCGATGCGGCGGTAAAGCGTCTCAGCAAGTAGGGGGATTTTCCTGACGGAGAGCCTGTCTTGGCATGGTCTACTGGATTTTGGTGAATCGTCTTCGAAGGTGGGTAGCCCACGAACTTGGGCGAGACTCCGCGCGTGGTCCCGAAAATGCACCCTCGACTCCCAAAAGGAGAAATTCTGTTTCGGAGGGGATCTTCTAGCCTTCCGTGAATTCCCGCCGGGACGAACCTGGCAGGACCTATAACGATCTTGTTGGCCTGCACCGCTGGTTCAACAAGGCAACATTTGCGTTGCAGGGTAAAGTAATACGCCCCCGCTTTCGCGCAGGCGTTTGGTGCTTTTCGTCTCTCTGAGTTTTAGTTGGCGAGAATATCGATTCTCCGCGGAGCCACTTCCTTGCGCTTTTGCAGAGTCAGGATGAGGACTCCGTCGCGATGAGTAGCTTGCACCTTGGTTGGATCGAGATCTTCGTGCAGGGTGGCCTTCAGCACGAATCGGGTCGCTTCCTGATCGTGCTGGTCAAAATCTCCTTCGAGGTTGGGACGATCACCCGTGATGGTGAGGAGGTTCTTTTCGAGGATGATTTTGACTTTGTCACGGGCCACTCCGGGGAGTGAGATTGCGAGGTCGAAACCTCCCTCATGAGCGTGGGTTTTGTATCGAGGTTTTACGGGATTCACTTGTGAGTTCATGGCTGTCTTTCTGGATTTGGATTACTTGATTTCGATCTGACGTGCCGTGTCTTCACTGTTTTGCTTGGCAAAAGTGAGATCAAGAACACCGTTTTCGAGCTTGGCCGAGATGCCATCGGGAGCAACGTCATCGGGCAAGGTGTAGGTCCGCTCGAAGTCGGTCTGAAATGCGTCCTCACGTTCGCTCTTGACGGTGACGGTCAGGTCGCCTTTCTCAAGCGAAAGCGAGATCTCATCACGGCTGAATCCAGCGAGATCGAGACGAAGTCGGTAGGAATTTTTATCTTCGTAGCGGTAGGCTCCAGGTGCCCGCGAAGAGGGGAGAGGGCCGAAGCCGTGGAAGGCGTGATTCAGAAACTCGTCGAAATCTCCAAGAAGGCGATAGGGGGTGTAATGGGTCAAATTCATGTTCTTTTTTGGTTAGCGTATTTTCTCTATGGCACAAACCGGGCCAAGTGGAGAAATCGTCTGGTATCATTGTAAAATCAATGGTTAGAGACGTCGAGTCAGACTGGTACGACAAGTGAAGAGCCCATTTTGTCGCGCCTCTGGTCAAAGTGTCCCGACGTTTTGGCCCGGTCGTTGCTGACCTTTGATCTCGGTTTCTTTTTTGGATTCTGGACCCTTTTCATACTCCAGAATCCAATCTCCCAGCTTCACGATCTCAGTGATTAGAAGCTGATGATTGTTTTTGGCCTTCTCGGGAAACGCGACCCGAAGAATAACGCGATTAGACTCCGGAGAGGCGGCTAACGATTCTTCACTATACAGTCGCTCGAGCTTCGTCTTATAATCAAAAATTTTAATTGAAAAGAAGTGACTTGTCCCGCCGAATTCCTGTCGTGGGAGTTAGTTTGAGACGGCCATGCGGTCAGCCAAGCGGGTGGCCTCCACTAGGGAGGTGACACTGGCGATTCCTTGTCCCGCGATGTCGAAGGCAGTGCCGTGATCGACTGAGGTGCGGATGATCGGAAGGCCCAAAGTGACGTTGACGCCAAGGTCGAAAGCGAGAGTTTTCAAGGGGATCAGGCCTTGATCATGATAAAGGCAGACGTAGGCATCGATTTCCCGGCGCAAGGCGGGCAGGAAAGCCGTGTCGGGAGAGAGAGGCCCGCGAATATCGATTCCTCTGGCTCTGGCTTTTTCTAGGACGGGAATGATGAGATCAATTTCTTCACGACCGAAAAGTCCTGCTTCGCCAGCATGAGGATTGAGGCCGGGCATGGCAAGACGGGCGGGGCGCCCATGGATCGCGCTCATGGCTTTGTGGGTGAGTGTGATGACCTCAAGGATTCGCTCCTCCTTAATCAACTCGGAGACCTGTTGCAACGGGACGTGGGTGGTGACTAGCGAACAGGTGATTTCCTCCGAGGTTAGCATCATGGCGTGGCTTGGAGTCCGCGTCTTGTCAGCCAGGTATTCGGTGTGCGCGGGGTAAGGTTTGCCAGCGAGGTGCCAGGCTTCTTTGTGAATCGGGTTGGTGACCACGCCGCGGTAGGCTCCGGAGAGGGTGCCCTCGACAGCCGCTTCGAGGCAATCAAAGGAATGGGCTCCGGCAACCGCTGAGACCTCACCAACCTCAATCGGTGCAGGCAAGGGGAGGTCGATGATTTCGTCTCTCGGGAAGGGGAGGTTGAGGCTTTGGGCAACGCCAGCGAGATGTTGCCCGCAGCCGATAACTTTAAGATCAGTGCAAGGTGGATTGGCGAGGAGTTTCAAGGCGAGCTCCGGTCCGACTCCGGCGGGGTCGCCTTGGGTAATGATGAGAGGGCCAGCCATGGTCGGGAAATCAATCGTATTCCTGAACCGTTGCTTTTTTGCCGTCTTCCTTTTTGAAAGCAGGCTTGATCTTGGCAAGGGCCTTCATCGCACGGGCCGGGGTCGCGGTATGGAGGGTGATGAGGGTGCGACCGCTTTTGTCTGTGTCCTTGCGGGTGCCGCGATTGCCCATAGTGCTGATGGTGGCGACGTGTCCGATGACATTGCCGTAGCCGTCGAGGACAGCTGAGCCGCTCGAACCGGGAGCCCAGCGGGTGCTGACATTGAGTTTCAGGGCGCGGAGGGATTCGAGCGAGTTTGGGTCATCGCCCCGGTTGTCGGAATTCCAGTAAAAGCGGTTGACCATGCCTTTGCTGAAATACTGACCCTGCTTGAGAGGGCGGCTGAGGCAGAAGGCGGGGTCGCCGGGAGCAACCTGGTCATTGAAGGGAAGTGCGACGGTCTTGGCGTCAATTTTGAGAAGGGCCCCGTCGATTTTTTTGTCGATCGAGAGGATCGAGGTGATTGGGTGGACCTTTCCTTCTGAATCGACCGCGATGAGGCTGCCGTCTCGCATTTTCTTGCGGTCGGTTTCCACCACGTGGGCGCAGGTGGCGATCACTCCGTCATTCGTGACGGCATATCCACCGGCAAGGTTGACGTGCCAGTTGTCGCAGGAGTTGCAAAGGTAGGCCCAACCAACTCGGTATCCGCTAGCCTTGGCCATTTCGGCGACTTGAGCGGGGGTGGCTTCTTTGGTTTTTGGGTTGGGAAGGTTTAGTGATTGGGGGATCGGTCGATCGACGAGAGCAATGGTCTTCTCGAGGGTGAGCATGACTTTCTTCTCGAATAGGGCCTTGGCCTGATCCGAAATTGCGTTTTGCTCGTTGCGCTGGCCACCGCGGGACTGGTCGAAAATCCCCACCCCCGGAGCTTGGGCGTGGAGGATAGGAGTCAAAGCAAGGCTGAGGAAGAGTGATTTCATGTTTTGGAAGGTGGTGATTTTGGTGAGGATCAGTGAATCAGGAATATGATTCATGGTAAACAGGTCTTAAATCGATACAAAGGTGGCACAGGGCCTGCATCAACTGGGACGACAACGTCGGGTTTGTTTGTTGACCTGCTGTCATTGTCGATTGTGTGTGCGAAAGGGGCGGATTTTCGAATCCGTCCCTTTCCGATTTCCCGGGGTGTCAGATCACCATTCATAGATATTGAGGCCCAGGTAAGCGAACCAACCGGGATTAAGGTCGTCTTCGAAAAGAGTATCGCCATTTTGTTCGGCCCGGAAGGTGTTGGTGAAGTTGGTGCCAGCCCACAGAGTGAGCCAGATTCCGCGGCGTAATTTGTAGTCGATCCCGGCGCCGACGTTATAGCTGGCCAGACCGTAGTCGATGGATTCGCTATCGTCGCTCTCGACATTCCAAAGCCCGCCCGTCGGAAATCCGCCGGCTCGGAGGATGATATTGTCGCATACCCGGTGAGAGAGAGTGATTCTCGGCCCAACTAAAGTGAAAGCCCAGTCATCGCAGGGTTCCCAAACGACACCCACCGCCGGCAGGATGAAGGTGTCGGCAAAGTTACGGACGCGGGCGACCCCGAAGTTGATCGAAAGGTGTTCGGAAAACTGGTAGTTCCCCCCGATTCGAAAGGTCCAGTCGAGATCATCGGAGGTGACACTCGAGAAATCTGTCGCGAGCTGGCCTGAAACCTGGGCAAAAAAGGACCAGCGGGAATCGTCCGCCTGATAATTCAGGGTCAGGGGAAGGATGAAATCGTGAAGGTCGCCTAGGCGGTCCCGGGTAGGGATTCGTCCCTGATCGATGTGGGTGTAGCGGTAGTTGAGGCCGGTGAAGAAGGTTAAGTCGCTGGTGAGCTCTTTCCGGATGGCGTAGCCGCCGGTTAAGGTCATTTGCTGCCAAGTGAAGGTGCTCCCGGTGGCTTCATTTTGAGCCCCGCCGAGGAGAATTCCAAAGCGGCCGGGAAGGGCGGTCATTGGTGAACGTTCTCCCGGCTGGGGGTCGACGTTGGCTTTCGTAGATAAGGCGCTCAAAATGAAAAAAAGAAGTGCGGTCTTGCGCATGGGTTGACTATGGCTGGAATCTTAAAATGGGAAAGTGATGAATTCGCGGTCGACCTTCCCGATCTGGGCTGAGACGCCATCTAATGAAACTTTTACTGCATCAAACCGTCCGGGGAGGGAAGGGTCGAAATGCTATCAAAATTGATGCGCACACTCATCGGTATTTTGTCATTCTCTTGGTCCTTTACGGGGCCTTCAGGGTAGATGCCCAAACGCCAATTATTACAGCTGGAGATCCGGTTGTCGCCGTTGATGGGAACAACATTTCCTACACCTCCTACGGATTTGATGTGGATTCTGTGGGCCGGGATTCTCTAATGCAGTTTGCTGAGATCCAGTTTGACGGGCGAGTAATTCCCGAACCGAATCGTGCCGTTCTAATGGCTTTGGGCTTGTTGCCAATGCTTCTTCGTCGACGCTAGCACTTTTCCTCCACTCCCAGATTTTGCAAA
>JBMYLT010000005.1:41480-78546 GCA_049596615.1 Akkermansiaceae bacterium
CAAAACCACCAAGACTTATCTTGGTGGTTTTTTTACCCGCCTCTTTTGAGGTTCTCGGAACGTAGCTTGTCGAGGTATTCCATGTAGCGGGAGCGCTCGGCGAGGTCATCGTCAACCAACTTGTTCACGAAAGGATTGTTTGTGCCCAGTTTGGCCCACGGCCCTGATCTGGGAACCCGCGAGAATTCGACGAAGCGCCAGTGGACCGTCGCTTTGTTTCCGACGGCAAGGTAGTCGCGAATAGCGGGAGAGATGTCGATTCCTGCCCCTTGGTTTTTGGTGTTTTTGGGGCGTTTGTTTCCGAAGACATACTCCCAGTCGTTGGTGATAAAGGGCCCGCAATCTTCCCACTGAGCGTAGCAGACCTTACGTGTGGCCGGGCAGTAGATCTGGACCCAACGGCCCTTGCAGGCCGAGGCACCCGGTTTGCGGACGATGCGGGTCCACCATGGAATGACACGAGGGGCTTCGGGCTTATGGAGCCTGTGATTTAGGCAGTCGTTGTAGGGCAGTGCGACATAAAAAGGATTTTGCTGGGGAATGAACCCGGGGGGCAGGTATCCTCGACGGGTTTTGGGGTCGGGATTGTCGAATCCACCGTAGTTGGACTGCCAGTTCACGTCCCATGAAGACTTGTTGTTGGGCGTGGGATTGTTCCGGGTGGCCTTTTCTCCAATCCAGAAAACAGTCGCCGTGATCGACTTTTTCCAGGGATAAACCGTCTTCTGCTGCAGGGTAAACGGATTCTTAGGAGCCGTTTCCACTGTGATCTTTGGCCCATTCTGGGCAGAGGCCCAGAGGGGGAGAAAAATCGCGAGGATGTTAAGGAGGCGGATCACGTCAGGGAGGCAGGATAGAAGAGAGACGGGGAAATTCCAGACCAGAAATCACTCCTCCCGCCGACTATGCTCTCTTTTCTCAAAGGAGTTTCCGGGCTTGCAGGTGGCGGGAGGGCGCATGAGACTCATGCCAGATCGACATGCGCTGTTTCTATTCCTCTGAATTTTTCCTCGAGTTACCTTCCGGACACCCTTTTCCGATGGAGAAGTTTGAGGTCTCCAAAGACATGTTGGTTGGTAGCGGAATCTTAAAGGCCGAGGATATCGTTGAGGTGCGCGAAGCCGAGAGTCACGTCCTGCGTCGTGTGCACGATGCTGGGTATCTCTCCAAGATCTACAACGGACAAATGGACCGGAAGGAGCAGATCCTTCTGGGCCTTCCGGTTACTCCGAAGCTCTATCACCGCAGTGCGACTGAAGTTGAGGCCACCCGGCAGGCCTGCCATGCGGCGTTGCAGGATGGGGTGGCAGCGGTTCTCGCAGGGGGAACCCATCATTCCTTTCAAAATCGTGGTGAAGGGTATTGCGTTTTCAACGATGTTGCCATCGCCATTCGCGACCTACAGGTCCATCAACCAGGCATCAAGGTCATGGTGGTCGATACTGATGCTCACCAGGGCAACGGAACAAACAGTATCCTGGCCGACGATCCAAGTGTGTTCACTTACTCGATTCATGTCGGTCGGAACTTCCCAAGCCGGAAGGTGAACGGATCGATGGATGTGGAAACGGTGCGTTATGTCGAAGGGGAAATGTATCTGAATCAGCTCTTCACCAGCCTGGCGGCGGCTCTGGACGTATTTTCGCCCGACCTTGTGATCTGGATTGCTGGTGCGGACAATCATCGAAACGATCGCATGGGGCAGATGATGTTGGACCTTAAGGATTTTATGCGGCGCGACGAAGTCATTCTGCGGGCTTTCCTCGGGAACCGCATTCCGGTGGCGATCCTTTATGGCGGTGGTTACAACCGTCAGCCGGAGTACACCGCCAAGATCCACCGCAACACCATCGCAACAGCCGCTAAGGTGGCGAAGGAGATGGGACGATGAAGAGTTTTGCCATCGTGGGCTCAGGAGCGGTTGGTTGCTACTACGGCGGCCGACTTGCCCAAGCTGGTCATGATGTTCGCTTCCTTCTCCGCTCGGATTACGAGGCGATCAACGAGGCCGGGCTGCGAGTGGAAAGCATCGATGGTGATTTTGAACTTCCTCAGGTTCATTGTGGTAAGACTTCCGAAGAGCTGGGTCCGGTGGATGTGGTCATTGTGGCGTGGAAAGCCTCCGCCAATCATCACGCCGAAAAGATCATCATGTCTTTGTTGCACGAAGAAACCATCATTGTGACCCTGCAAAACGGCTTGGGAAACATCGAGTATCTCGGAGGGCTTTTCGGGATGGAGCGGATGATGGGGGCGATGTGTTTTGTGTGCATCAACCGGATTGAGCCCGGTTACATCCGGCATACTGCGGGTGGCTTAATTTCGATGGGGGAGGCTTATGGGCCGGCGACATCAAGGCTCCGGGAAATCGCTGGGATCTTTTCGGGGGCGAGGGTGAAGTGTGACGTCTCGGAAAATTTCGCCGAGACCCAGTGGCGCAAGTTGGTCTGGAATATCCCCTTTAATGGTTTGTGTATCACCGAAGGGGGTATTGATACTGGCACTCTGTTGGCGATGCCTGGTGGTCCGGAAAAGGCGAGAGGGTTGATGGACGAGGTGGCTTTGGTATCGGAAGCTCTGGGTTATCCCATTGAAAGGGAGTTTCTTGATTTTCAGCTAACGCGGACCTACTCGATGAAGGACTACAAGCCGTCTAGTATGCTGGATTTTGTCAAAGGTGCCCCGGTCGAGGTCGACTCGATCTGGGGAGAGCCGCTGCGGCTGGCCCGCCAAGCGGGCGTGGCCACTCCTCGTTTGCAGGAGCTGGAGTCCGCGATCCGTAGAATGGTTGCGGAGCGGGTCTAGGTTGTCTTGTTGCTCCGGAGGTGTAGGAGAAGCCCCTGTGAGCCGTCTTCGATCAAATCAGCCACCAAGTCGAATCCATCCTGCCCCCCGTAGTAGGGATCAGGAACTTCGTTTTCCGTGTGGTTTTGGCAAAAGTCGGTAAAGTTTCGTACTTTCGCCTCTTCTTCCGGCGAGCTGGCCAGGGCGAGGACGTCACGTCGGTTCTCCCGATCCATGGTGAGGATGAGATCGAACTCCGAAAAATCCGTTGGGCTGAATCCACGGGCCGCGCCGGTCACCAGATAACCTCTTTCGGTCAGAGTGTGGGACATTCGCAAATCGGGTTTTTTTCCGGTGTGAAGCCCGAGAGTGCCCGCCGAGTCGGTGATGATTTGCCGGGAAAGCCCTTCTTCCTTCACGATCTGCCGAAAGATATTCTCAGCGGCCGGCGAACGGCAAATGTTTCCTAGGCAGACAAAAAGAACTCGAGTGACGCTTTCCACCGCGAAAATGCTAGGACGATCAGTGCGATGGGCAAGGCTCGCTTTGATGAACTTTTGGGAAAGATTATCGGAATGCGTAGTTTTTTTCCTTCGCCTAATGGTTTCTAACCTTTTTTACTCTAATCCTGTTACCAATGATCGTCCCCGGGCGTATTGATTGGGACGGCGTTGTTGCCTCGTGAAGCAGCGCCCGAAATATTTTTGCCTATGTCTCTAAAAATTGCCTCCGGCCTTCGATCTGCCTGTCGTGTTCTTTTTGGTTTTCTAGCTATCGGAGTAATGTCGGTGGCTCGCCTTTCTGCTCAGACTCCAACGATTAACCTGTCCTTTGCTCCTGAAGGGATAGGGATCGGAAGTTGCGGTGAGCTGGTCATTGAGATTGAGAATCCTAGCGCGGCGGTGGTGGATCAGCTGGCCTTTCGACTCGATTTACCAGACGGAGCAGCCTTTGTTGACCGTGCTCTGGTGGAGAGCGATTGTGGTGGTGAGCTTGAATTCCTAGATGGCGGAAGATCCATCGAGCTGACCAACGGCGAGGTTGCGGCTAGTTCCACGTGTTCGATCCAGGTCGGAGTCACTCTTTTGGCGGAAGGACCGGTGGTGCTGACAACGTCAAATTTGACGACCTCGGCCGGCACCAGTCCGTCAGCCAGCGTTACGCTGGACATTCCTGCAAACGCTCCTTCATTGGGTTTCTCCAAGAGTTTTGCAATTCCCGTCATTCAACTAGGAGGCACAACAACCCTAACTTATCTCATCCAAAACCAATCGGGTCTTCCGGCCGAAGAGATTTCGTTTGTCGATGATCTCTCCCCCGGGATAGTGGTCGCTCCTGTGCCAAACATCCAGAGCTCCTGCGATCCGGCACTCGTGACTGCCGTTGCCGGCTCCCAAGAGATTTCCTTGACGTCGGGAAGCCTGCAACCCGGAGAAACCTGTGTGATTTCGATCGACGTGGTGGGTGTCGCTTCGGGAAACAATGCCAGTATTTCCAGCTCCATCACGTCCTCCTTCCCCGGGGGGAATCCGGAGGCGTCGGGTTTTTCATGTGCTGTTCTGGAAGTGATTGACCCCGGTGATTTGGCGAGTCTGACGCTCACCAAGTCATTTCCCAACGGACCCATTGCACCGGGAGCAGAGGGTATTCTTCGGTTCACTTTGACCAATAACAGTCGTTCGCAAACCTTCACCGACATCGCTTTCACGGATGACCTGGAAGCCATGCTTCCAGGAGCTCGTGCGGTGGATTTGCCCGAGGTTGGTGGCTTTGCAGTCGATGCCAATTTTGATGGTGGCGGGACTTCGGTGTTGAACGAAGGTTGGGCTTTCCTTGACAGTCTTGAGAATGAAAACGGGCGCAATGACGATTACCCGGTGGATGCTTCAGGAAATGCCTGGAATGCCGATGACTTCGATCTTGCCACTTCGTCAGTGGGACCGTGGGAAGAAGGGGATGCTCCTCTTCAGGGCGGAGACATTGCGGCTTTTCCTCCAGGCATACCTGAACAGCTTGGTGGGATCGGTGCCGGACCCAACGGGGAAAACTTGGTGACGACCTACCTTTTTCGCCAGACTTTCACGCTGACCGCCGAAGAGACGGAGATCGCAGAGTGGTTGATGGTGTCCCTGTTCGATGATGCCGCCATTGTCTACCTCAATGGAGAGGAAATTTTTCGCAGTGCGGAGATGCCGGCCGGCCCGGTGACTCCGAACACATTGTCTGGACTGGGCGATGAGAGTGCTGAGCTGTCGACTTTGCTGAATTTGGCCGGACGTCTCCGTGAAGGGGACAACACGATGGCGGTGGAGGTTCATCAAAACACCCTAACGAGCAGCGACGTGGGCTTTTCGCTAGCCCTGGTCCCCGCCGATCAGGATGAAGCGCAGGGCTTTGTATACCAGGATGATGTTTTCGAAGGCACGAATGACCCTAACTTTTCCGAGGGAACATACCAGGCCGAGGAAGGCTTCAATGGCGGGGCTCTGAGGGTGATTACGGGCGGGAAGGGGTTCTTCTCATTTCTCAACCCGCCGAGCTCGGGCGGGTGGCGCCGGACCTTCACGATCGATGAACCCGGAATCTATCCGGTGAGTTTCCGCTACCGGCTTTTCTTTTCCGGGGAATATGAGGGAGACGAATTTGGCCAGGCTTTGTTCGAGTTGGACGGTGTTCGCTATGGTGACGGTCCAAGCGGTTCCTTATCGCAATTCACCGGAGGGGTGGGTTTTGATCAGGATACCGGCTGGCGCTTTTTTACCACCGAGATCTTTCTGGCAGCCGGCCAGCACAATATCCTTCTCGGGGCCTACAACAACAGGTCAACCCAGGCGACTGAGCTGACCACAAGTTGGTTTGACGAATTGCAAGTCGGCACACCATCAGGTCCGGCGCCGGTGTGTGGCCCGGACTCCCGGATTGTCGGCGAACAAATTCTGGATTTCGACGGCGGACTGCTTGTGCCGGGCGAGTCTTGTTCCTTTGAAGTGGGGATCAGGGTGCCGGTGGAGGCCGAGACGGGAAGCTATCTGAATCGAACCAGCATCGTAACAACTCGCTCAGGGGAGCAAGATCTGATTGGACTTCCGGCTACCGCATTGCTGGCGGTGGAATCCGTTCCTCCTTCCTTTCAGGCGACCTTCGCACCGAGTGATTTCGTTTTGGACCGGAGCGGGATCCTGACCTTCACCGTTGATAACGGAGAGAGTTTTCTAGAAGCGACCGAAATGAGTTTTACCGCTATCCTTCCCGAAGGAGTGGTCGTTGACGGGGCCACCCCGGTGTTTTCTTCGTGTGGAGGTTCGGTGGTCGCGGAGCCCGGTAGCCGGACGGTCACCTACACTGGAGGGATGGTCGCGGAAGGTGAAGTTTGTGTGGTGAGTTTGGGCGTTTTGGGAGTCGAGGCCGGGGACTTTGTTCTCAGTGGAGTGACCTTGTCGAGTTCGCTGGGAGAGTCCGTGATCAATGACGCTGTGGTTACCGTCAGTCCTCTGCCACAAGTTGCGTTGGCAGTCACCAATGGATTGCTCAATGCCGGGGTGAGCAATCGTCTTACTCTGACTATTGATAACAGCGAATCGCGAATTGATGCGGGGAACCTGCAAATCAATCTGCCGTTGCCGGAGGGTGTGGTTCTCGCGAGCCCGGCCAATCCGATCACCAATTGTATCGGTGGTGCTTTCTCCGCCGTTTCCGGGTCGGATACCTTTTCCTATCAGGGTGGTTCGGTTCCTGCTGGCGCGGTGTGCACCGTTTCAGTCAATGTCGTCTCGAATGAGGGCGGAGACTTTCTATTACGAACGGACGATGTGCTGAGCTCCGTTGGAAACATTGGTGCGGCCGAGATTGGTTTTTCGGCCACCTCTCTGGTTTCTGTTGGTCTCACTATTGCCGAATCAGATGAGACCGCTGTCGCGGGATCTGGATCGGGGAACCTCACCCATGTGGTCACAGTGACCAATGGAGGACCGTCACGGGCAACAGCGGTCGAAATTGTAATGGGTCAGCAATTGCCCGCTGGAGTGATGGTCGACCAAGTGATCCCGGCAATCGGAACTTTTGCCGACAACCAGTGGAGCATTCCCGAACTGGGAGCCGGTCAATCGACGACCCTCACTTTCCTGCTGACGGTGGGCCCTGGAGCCTTGCCAGGAGAGGATGTCATTAGTAATGGAGCTTCCTTGCTTTCGGTGGATCAAGCCGATGTCGATCCTTCCGATGATGATGCCTTGGAGCGCACTTCGGTGAGCAACGTCTTTGATCTTAGTCTTGCGGTTGCAGAGTCGATCGATCCGGTTTTAGCGGCCTCTGGCCCCGGTAATCTCGAGTATGTCCTGACCGTGAGTAATGCCGGGCCGTCTAATGCCACCGGAGTGGACATCGCCGCTCTTCTCAATCTTCCCGAAGGGGTGACGTTCGATCAAGCGGTTCCGACCAATGGTGTTTTTGTAGACGGGCAAGATCTTGGTGGCAGCTGGACTCTTGGTGTGCCGGTCGGCGGAACGGAATCCCTGACTGTGGTTCTTTCGGTGGGAGCGACCGCGCCCGACGAGGCTGTTATTCAGTTTAGCGGAAACATCAGCGACGCTAACGGGATCGATCCGGTCGCGGGAAACAATCAGGTTTCGGAGGAGACGACTTTGTTGGCGGCCGTCGATCTCATCGTTTCCGCGACCGGTCCGGCGGAACCGGTGGTTGCCGGATCGAGTGCGGGTAATCTCGTTATGACCTTCACGGTGAGGAATGCCGGGCCCGTTGCCGCGACCGGGATTGAGGTGGCGGGACTCTTTGAATTACGAGACAGGGTGGAGCTCGATTCCCTAGTTCCCAGCGTGGGTGCGATCGAGAAGGGGAGATGGGTTTTGGGTAGTCTGGGAGTGGACGAATCAGCGACGCTGACCGCCACTCTGACGGTGACTTCATCAGCTGCGGTGACCCAAGCTGACAAGCAAGGTGTAACGGGAACCTTCACTATTGATTCCGTGGATCAACCCCAGATCAATGAGGGAGATGAATCGGCTGCCTTCATTGCCGGGATTACCCGGGAAGTTGATCTTGGCTTTGCATTGGCTGGATCACGGGATCCTGTTTTAGCAGGTTTCGAGTTACCGCAAAATCTGTCCCATACTCTCACGATTTTAAACAACGGGCCGAGTGACGCCTCGGGTGTGTCGGTGAATCTGGACCAATTTTTTCCAGACGGTGTGTTTATTGATGCGGTGACTCCTGAGGCGGGCACCAGTCTTGCCGGTTCGGTATGGTCGGTAGGTGATCTCGCGGTCGGTCAATCGGTGGACCTTGTCACCGACTTTAGCGTCCCGGGAACGGTTCAAGGAGGAGAGGATTTGATTTCCACTCTGGCGGCGGTTTCCGGCGCCAATGAAACTCTGATTCAGACCGGCGACGATCAGATCACCGTGGCCACTGATGTGGCGAGCCCTGCCGGAATGACCGTGACTCCGGTGACTCCGGTTCCCGAACTGGATCTGCAGACTGCACTTTTCAAGCAAACAATCACCGTCACCAACACCAATCCGGTTTCGTTGCCAGCCTTCCGCGTGTTGGTAAGGAATCTGGCAGAAGAAGTGAGTCTTTTCAATGCGCAAGGCACGAGTGAGGGAGTTCCTTATGTGGTCGTCAACCAGCCGCTGGCTACGGGAGAGAGTCTGGATCTGACGATGGAGTTCTCGCAGCTGGACGCCTCGGGTGGGATCCAGCCTTCCTTCGAAATTGAACTGCTTGATACCATCGAGGAGGTTGCGGGTGGCGATGGGGTGGCGGTCAACCGATGTGAGATGCTTTCCACGGGAGATGTTTTGATCGAGTTTTCCGCGGTCATCGGGGAAAGCTATACGATTCAATATAGTGCCGATGGACTTGTCTGGACGGACGTGAATCCACAGGTGACCGCGGGTGGGACGATCCAGCAATGGGTCGACAATGGTCCTCCAAAGACGGCGAGTCATCCACGTGATTGCAAGAGCCGTCTCTACCGCGTGCGACTGTTGAACTCCGGCAACTAAACCGACAACTTTTTGATTGATATGAAACATGGACTTCGATTTTTCCTGGCAGTTTTTTTGAGCCTTCCTGCCTTTGCCGGTGATGGGGGGCATTCTTCCGCAAAGGGCGGGTTAGAACCTTTGACTGTTCCCGAGTCATCGGCCAAGGGAGGCTTGGACCTATTCCCTCCGGTATCTGCAAAATCCAAATCACGCTGGAGTCTGGGAGCCGGAGTCTCCTTGCGAAAGATCGGCCGCATTGGTTTTGATACCGGGGCCAGCCGCTTTGGTGTTCCCCGTCTTTTTGGAGATAGCTACTTCAATCAGCCTCCGGGGATCGGTTTGGTCAACGGGTTTGAAGCTCGGGAATATGACGATGGATTTGTCCGTCCGGAATTGCGGACCGCGGCGACCGGTCGGACTACCTTTTACGAGTATGACTCCGCGGATCAGATTCGTGATGGCTACCTTTTGATGTCTGCTGATGGAGGAGAGAGGAGTGTGGTGACTCCACCGTCGACTAACCTTCAGGACACCAGTTGGACCGAAGAAGATGATTGGGAAATTTCGCCGTTTCTGACTCTCAGCCGAATGACTCCGATTGGGAATGGATGGAGCGTCGGCCCGAGTTTTCATTTTAGCTTCACCAATGTGAATGGAGGCCAACAGGGGCTGGGCACGCTCTTTGAAAGAGAGCAACGGGATCTCTTTGATGTGCGGGCCTTTGATCGTTTTGACACCACGGGCCTGATCCTGCCTCGGCCCGTTCCGCCGCTTCCGTTCACCGGGTCGCCGGGCGCGAGCCTCCCACTACTCCCGGCGGAACCCAACTATCTGGCTGACCCCTCCCTTCGCCGAACCTTTGAAGACACCCTTCGTTCGACCGATCTGGCTTTGTTCAATGATTCTATCCAGGAATCCCTCGATGTGAATCTTTTTGGCTTCTCGGTGGGAGCTGATGCCTTCTACCAGGATGTCGATGGTTTCTTTTTCGGGCTGGGAGCCGGGGTGGTTCTCAATGTGGCTGACTGGAACGCGCGACGGAGTGACCGCTTGTTACAAATCACCAACGGAGGCCCTCCGGTGGAGATCAATACCGCGGAGTTTCGGGCCTCGGGAACGGATGTCCTCTTTGGAGCTTACCTTCAGGGGGCGGTCGGAGTTCGAGTCAGCGATTCGGTTTCGGTTCAGGCCAATCTCCGCTATGACTGGAATGAATCACTGCGGAATTCGGTGGGGGACAGTGATTTCGATGTCGATCTTAGCGGGCTCAGTATGGGACTGAGTGTGACTTACTTTTTCTAGGCTGATCGCACGGAGTTCCTAGTTTTTGATCGCATCGTAAATGATGGGCTTCAGGGTCCGTTCGAGATTCCAGTTGTAGGGAAGAGTTTGTTCCATGGTTACCACCACCAGGTCATCCTTGGGTGAGATCCAGTAGTGGGTGGAAGCCATGCCTCCCCAACCGTACTCTCCGACAGGAGCGTGTTTGTCCCATTTCGTTTCCTTGGCGGTTCGAACAGAAAACCCCAAACCAAATCCGGTGCCGTGTCTGGTTTGGGCACCCATTGAGATCGCGGGGATTGTTTTTGGAAGCTGATTCGTCGTCATCAGCTCAACGGTTTTTTTCTTCAGGTAGGTGATGTTTTCGAAAGTGCCACCGTTAGCGATCATTTGAAGGAAGCGTCCGTAGTCCGTGATGGTAGAAACCAGCCCGCCTCCGCCCGATTGCTGGGTCGGCGGCTGGAGGAAGCGTGATCCTTTGGCTGGCTCGGCCGTGATCAGGACGCCGGCCCGGCCCATGTAGACATTGGCGAGGCGGTCCGCTTTTTGCTTAGGAACATAAAATCCGGTATCGGTCATTCCAAGCGGAGTGAAGAGTTTCTCCTGGAGAAACTGATCGAACGACTTGCCGGAGACAGCCTCGACGACCCGGCTAAGGATGTCGCTGTTGATGCCGTAAACCCATCGTTCTCCGGGTTGGTAGAGGAGGGGGAGTTTAGCAACTCCTTGGGACATCGCGGCAAGTGATTTGTTGTGATCGAGCGGGTTGAATTTTTGATACATGCGGTCCACTTCGCTGGGACCCCAGCCGTAGACGAACCCTGCGGTATGACGGAGGAGGTCCTTGATGGTGGGTTCGGGTTTGGCTTGCACCGGATCTCCGTCTTTGCGCCAGACTTTCACTCCTTTGAATTCCGGGAGGTGTTTTGAAAGGGGATCATCGAGAGCAAGTTTTCCTTCATCAAAAAGCATCAAGGTGGCCGCTGAGGTGATGCTTTTGGTCATAGAGTAGATTCTGAAAATGGTGTCTTTCGAAACAGGCTTTTTTGAGGTGAGATTAGCGAAGCCAAATTGTTTTTGATAGACGATGGATCCTTTTCGAATCACGAGAACCGAGCAGCCGGCCAATTTTTTGTCTTCAATCAGGGCTTTGACAGCTGGATCGATCTTAGCCAGACCTTCGGTGGACATCCCGAGATCTTCTGGCTTAGAAACGGGCAGTTCTTTTGCCAGCAGGGGCAGGGTTAAAAGAAAAATCAGAAATTTCATCCGGCCTGCATTACACCGTAGAATGAGTTGAAGTGACAGACGAAAGTCCGGTTTCTGAAAATCTCATTGCTTTTCTATCAGGGACTGCACAATCGGCCCAATATCGATGCCGTCGGGAAGCGAATATGTTTTGGAGTTAGAGGGGATCCGGAAGGTCTACCGGGGAGGAGTGGAAGCTCTCACCGGAATCGACCTCAAGGTCCCCCGTGGGTGCATATACGGACTATTGGGTCCCAACGGAGCGGGGAAGAGTACATTGGTGAAGATCCTCATGACGCTCATTCACAGAACGGGCGGCAAAGGCACGATGCTCGGGAGTCCTCTGGGTGATCGGAGCGCTCTTCAGAGAATCGGACTGCTCCCGGAGCATGCCCGCTTTCCTGATTACCTCACCGGGCGTCAGGTGATCGAGTTTTCGGCCGGCCTTCAGGATGTGGGGGCGGCGGAGACTCGGGAGCGCACTGACCGTCTTCTGGATCTGGTTGGAATGACTGATTCCCAGAAGCGGAAGATGAAGGGATATTCCAAGGGAATGAAACAGCGAATCGGGATTGCTCAGGCGCTGGTGAATGATCCCGAGATTGTGTTTCTCGATGAACCGACGGATGGGGTCGACCCGGCGGGTCGAAGGGATTTTCGTCTGCTGATGAAGCAGCTGTGTGAGGAAGGAAGGACCATCTTTATCAACACCCATATTCTTTCCGAACTGGAGCCTATTGTGGATCGGGTGGCCATTATCTCCCACGGGCGTCTTCTTGGAGAGGGACGTCTTGAAGAATTAAGAAGTGACAAGCCGGAGTATCAGATAGAATTCGAGGGTCAGCTTCCGGGAGCTTTGCGCCAGTCCCTCGAGAGCGAGGGGGGCACGGTGAGGGAGGGATTGATTAAACTGGAAACCAATCTGGCTGCTGACATTCAGCCTGTGATCGATCGTTTGCGTGCCGAAAATATCGCCATCGCCGGGATCCAAAGAAAGACTGAAACGTTGGAGGAGGTCTTCATGGGAATGGTGGAAGGAGGAGCTTCCTCAAATCCATCCGCGCCGAACGTGCAACCACCACCCCTTCCCAAAGCATGAAGCCATTTTTGACTATTTTGCTCGATTCCTATCGCGGGTTGAAATCAGAGATGATCTTCTGGATCACCCTGGGCCTATCGGCTCTGGTGGCTGTGGTCTTCCTCTCTATTGGAATTCATGGGGACGGCATCAGCGTTTTGTTCGGATTATTCTCATGGAATCCCAGTGAAGAAATTGTCGGAGGCTTTTTTGGCGATTTGATCAACCGCATCGTCTATCTGATGATTTTTAGTAACTTTGTGGCAGGAGTCTGGCTGACCTTCATCGCAACGATCCTAGCGTTGATCTCCTGTGCCTCCATCTTTCCTAATTCGATGAATGAAGGAGCGGCCGGCATGCTGATGACCAAGAAACCGTCACGACTTTTGATCTTTTTTTCCAAGCTAACCGGAAGCCTGCTCTTTGTGTTGGTTCAGGTCGGGTTGTTTGTCATTATTGTTTTCTTTGCCTTTCGTTGGCGACTGGGGGTCTGGAATTTTTCGGTCTTCTGGTATGTGCCGGCCGTTCTTCTGGTCTTTCTCAACCTCTACTCGGTCATGGTCCTGATCGGGGTGAGAACCCGCTCGGTGCTGACTTCCATCTTGATCACCATGCTGGTCTGGGGGATCTCAGCAGGCTTGAATGCCGGAATTACCGGACTTCAAGTGCAGTATCGCGTCGAAAAGATGACCATTGAAGAGGTGCAAGAAAAGGAGGCGAAGGTCCGGGCTGCAGAAGATGAAGAAGTAGCTCCCGAAAACAGCGAAAAGGGTGCAATCGAGGAGTCGATTTCCGAGGGACTAGCGAACAAGGAGGAACGATTGCAAGAAACCCGCGAATGGCTTGATATCCTGGAAACGGTGCACCTTTTCCTCCCCAAGAATGGTCCCATTATGGCTGTCGCGGAGGAAAAATTGGTCATCGGGGGTCTTGAAGAGTTTGGTGGATTCGACGAGATACAACGGCGCATGGATGAAGATGGGGTGAGAGATAAGGTCGGAGATTCATTTGACGATCCATCCGACCTCCCATCAAAATTCGATACCATCGGAACCTCCTGCCTCTTCTGTGGCGTGATGCTAACGATGGCGGCCTGGGTCTTTTGCCGGAAAGAAATCTAGTCCCGTTTTTTATGGAACGCTTCCCACTGAACACCTTGGAAACAATGAAGCGAAGAGAATGGATCACGAAGGCGGGGGCTGCCGGAGCAACGATGATGGCTTCCCGGGTGAAGGCGGCGGAGAGTGAGAAGTTTGATCTTCGGTTTGTTTTATCTTCGGCGATGTATGGAAACTTCCCTCTTGAGGAAGTCCTCAAGAGCGTCGAAAAGACCGGTGCCACTTCAGTGGATATCTGGCGCAAGGTTCATGCGACCCACCGGGAGCAGATCCAGAAGATGGGGGACGAAGCATTTCAAAAACTCCTCCTTGAGCATCAGACCACGATGTCTGTTTCGACATGTTATCCTCTGGGACCGTTCCGTCAGGACGCTGAACTTCGCTGGGTCAAAAAGAATGGCGGGCGCATGACTGTTTGTGGTTCCGGTCGGATGGGAGCGGTCGACCCGGTTGGCGCAGAAGCAAAGAAACAGGTGAAAGCATTCTTCGAGAAATTGAAACCGCATTATGAATTGGCTGAGGAATTGGGAGTCACGATGGCGATCGAAAATCATAAGAATTCGATGCTCTCATCTCCCGACTCCATTCGGTTTTTCAAAGAGCTTAACCCATCGAGGAACGTAGGTGTTGCGTTTGCTCCCCACCATCTTCATGACGCCGTCGACGAGATTCCCAAGCTGATCCGGAATCTCGGGAAGGAGATGATTCCGTTCTTCTACTTTCAGGAACATCATCCGTCATCCAAAAAGAAGATGGGTCGTGAAGAGGAGCGAAAACAACTTCCTGGGTTTGGCACTCTAGACTACCTCCCCATTCTCAGGGCATTGAAAGAGATCCGGTTCAACGGTCTTTCCGAGATTTTCATGCATCCCGTTCCTCGTGGAATTCCGGTGATGCCAACTGCAGGAAAAATCAACAAACTGATCAATACCTCGCGGGATTACCTTTCAAAATGCCTGGCCCAAATCTCATGAGGAACGTCGGAGGGATTTTGCTTTTCGGTTTGTTGACCTTGTTGCTCGAGGCGGAGCCGTTGGTTGTGGGTTTCCAGCGCTATCATTCAGATAAGCCTGAAGCTGAAGGAGGAGCGGTGCTCTATTCCGAGCTGGGCTGCGCCAATTGTCATGGAGGATCACCGGCCGTTGTTCCGAAGCAAGGGCCTCTTTTGGAAAGTCTATCAAGCCGGGTCGATTACGATTGGGTCATCAGTTTTCTCCAGGAACCTGCCAAGCTTCGGAAAGGCTCGACGATGCCGATGATGACCCACGGCTTGGATGATACGGAAGTTGAAGCGATTGCGGCTTATCTCTCGAGCCACGGGAATCGCTTGACCTTCAAACCACCTCGCCATGCCAACGCGGAAATTGGGAGTGCTCTCTATCATGAGAAAGGATGTGTAGCCTGCCATGCTCCGGGGGATGATTATCAAGGGCCGGCCGGTAGAGGGAACGACCTAGGTGACGCCTTTTCCGTTCCCTTTCCTGACTTGAAAGCGAAGACCAGTTTGATGGCACTGGAGCATTTCCTCTCCCACACCAGTCGCTACCGACCCGACGGACGCATGCCTCACTTCGAGTTGGGTCGCGATGGGGCCATCAACGTTGCAGCCTATCTTCTCGATCTTCAGGGAAGTGATCCGCGGGCGGAGGACACCTTGAAAGCCTGGCCGAAGGCATCTGAAGCCCAGATCAGTTTGGGGAAGAAGCTGGTGGAGTCCGCTTCATGTGCGGCCTGTCATGATCTGCCGGGGATCAAAAAACCAAATTTGATTTCGCTCGCCGAACGATCGGATGCAAAGGATCACTGTTTGTCCTCCCAACCGAGAAAAGGGCTTCCTCGATACGATATGAGCAAATCTCAGAAGAAGTCACTTCTGGCTTATCTGTCCGGTCCAAAGAAATGGGTGAGAAGGGACACCACGACCTTGAAATCCATGAATTGTTATGCCTGCCATGCCCGGGATGGTAAGGGGGGGGCCACGAACGGAACAGATCCGTTTTTTCATGGTGAGGAAAGTCTGGGGGATTCAGGCAGGTTGCCTCCTCCACTTACCGGAATCGGACACAAGTTAAGGAGGGAATGGTTGGAGCGAGTGTTGAAAGGTGAACCTCAAATCCGAGTTCGTCCCTATCTGCAAACCGCGATGCCGTCCTATCCGAATCAGGCCAAAGCGCTTGCGGCCTGGCTTGAAGAGATTGATGCCAGACCCGATGCCAAACCGCTGGCCAGGGTTGAGGGAGGGTTGGAGGCCGGTCGCAAGTTGTTGGGAACACTGGGCGGGAGCAACTGCATCACCTGTCACCACTGGGAGGATCAAAAATCACTTGGGATTCCCGCTCTGGATATCTCAGCGCTCGATCAACGCCTGCGCCCGGAATGGTTTCGATCCTATCTTCTCGATCCCCCTTCTTATCGACCGGGCACTCTGATGCCAGGTTTATGGCCTGAGGGTCGATCAAGTCTGCCGGACATACTTGGCGGAGAAACCGAGGCGCAGATTTCTTCAATATGGGAGTTCATCTCTAGCGGAAAGGGGATTCCAGAGGGGTTTCCCAATCGAGGAGGCAGCGAGTTTGAACTTAGGCCTACTAACCGCCCCATCGTGCAACGAACCTTTTTCAAGGGAGCCGGAACGAAGGCGATTCTGGTGGGTTTTCCGGAAGGACTTCACTTGGCTTACGATGGTGACGAGGGACGCCCCGCAGTGGTTTGGCGTGGGGCCTTTTTCGATGCCTATCATACGTGGTTTACCCGGGCGGCTCCCTTTGAGAAACCTCTCGGAAAGGATGTCGCTTCTTTTCCCGGGGCAGTGATCCGAAGACGTTTCCGGGGGTTTGAATTGGATCAAAAAGGCATTCCAACATTCCTGATTCGGGAAGGGGATCGAGTGATCCGCGAGCGATTTGAACCGAAGGACGGAACTTTGCGGAGGACTCTATCCTGGGAAGAGGGTGATGCGCCCGCAATCGAACACCCGCCTGGCCTCACCTCCGCAGTGTCGACGGAGGGTCAGACAATGACAGTGATCTATCGATGGAAATGAAGAATTTGGTTTTGACAGGATTTGTTTTTCAAACGCTGGGTTGTTTTCCGGTTATCGGTCAAATGCCTCGTTCCTATGAGCGCTTGGAGATCTTATCGGCCAGCTCGCCGAACCATTCACGCTCTACTGAATGGAAGCCGGGGAAAGGAATTCCTCTGGAGGTGAGCGGGCTGGAGTGGATGACGGATGGGCGATTGGCGGTTTGTATTCGCAAGGGCGAGGTGTGGCTGCTCGATGGTGTCCTTGCCGGGAAGCCTGAAGAGATCCGTTACGAAATGTTTGCTTCCGGGCTTCACGAACCGTTGGGCTTGTTGCGCGATGGTGACGACTTGTTGGTGACGCAACGGGGAGAAGTCACCCGGCTTCGGGATCGCGACAAGGATGGAGTAGTGGAGCAGTATCTCACCGAGTGCGATGGTTGGGGCGTTTCAGGAAATTATCATGCTTACGCCTATGGCCCTCAGCCTGATAGTCGAGGCAATCGCTGGGTCACCTTAAATCTGGGTATGGGAAAGCTGGCCAACAATTCCAGTGGCTGGCGCGGATGGGGTGGCGTGATCGATCAGGGTGGTCGCTTTGTTCCGAAATCATTCGGGATGCGTTCTCCTTGTGGTCTGGGAACGAGTCGGGAAGGGGATGTTTTCTTTTCAGATCAGCAGGGGACCTGGATTCCCGCGACTCCGATCTATCATTTGCGGGAGGGAGTCTTTTATGGAAATCAGGAATCCGCCGGATCCCTAGAGTCAAGGGAAGCGCCCTTCACGATGAAGATGCCCAAAGCCAACCAACCTTACCCCGAGGCCTTGGCGAGCTCGGAACGATTTGTGCCTCCGGCAGTCTGGCTACCTTACAACAAAATGGGACGAAGTGCGACCGATGTTGAAAGGATTGAAGCCGGCGGGGAGTTTGGCCCCTTCGATGGGCAGTTGCTGGTCGGTGAGTTCACCAACTCCGCGATCAGCCGGGTCTTTTTGGAAAAAGTGGGAGGGCAATACCAGGGGGCTTGCTTCCCTTTTCTCGACGGCTTTCCCTCGGCGGTCTTTCGCTTGAGATTTGCACCGGATGGTTCGCTAATGGTGGGAATGACCAATCGTGGATGGTCATCTTTGGGGAACCGGGCTTATGGTTTGATGAGAGTGCGGGGAACCGGGGTGGTGCCTTTCGTGATCCGTGAGATGCGGGCCAGACCTGACGGTTTTGAACTCGAGTTTACTAGGGAATTATCAAAGGACGAGCTGGCATCGGCCTTTGCGATGAGCAGCTTCACCTACCAGTATTCATCTCGATATGGAGGTGATGAGATTCTCACCAAGGATCTACCGGTCAAAGAAGTGACATTGGCGAATGATGGCAAGATGGTCCGGCTCAAGGTGGAAGGCCTTCGCCCATTTTATGTCCACGAGTTGACGGTCTCCGGTCTTCGCTCGAAGGATGGTGAGGCTCTTGCCCATCAAAAGGCTTACTACACTTTGAACAAGATCCCCGGAAAGTGAGTCACGAGCACCGCTTCACTGCGTCGGCAAGGGCTTTCTTCGGATTGGGCCAGGTGGGGATGAACTCGTGGGCCACGAATCCTTGGTAGCCCGTTTGCCGGATGGCTTTCATTATGGCGGGGTAGTAGAGTTCTTGCGAACCGTCGAGCTCGTGTCGGCCCGGACAACCGGCGGTGTGGTAGTGGGCGTAGTAGGAGGAATGCTTGAAAATGTGGGCCATGATATCCCCCTCCATGATCTGCATGTGATAAATATCGTAGAGGAGCTTAAAGCGCGGAGAACCCAGTTTTTGGCAGAGAGCCAGACCCCAGTCGCTGCGATCACATTGGTAATCGGGATGATCGACTCGCGAATTGAGAAGCTCCATCACCAACGTCACATCGTGCTTTTCGGCGAGCGCCAAAAGGGGTTCGAGCCCCCGGGCACAGTTCTCAAGCCCTTCCTTTTCGGTCAGGCCTTCTCGGTTGCCTGAGAACGTAATGACGTTGGGAATGCCGGCTTCAGCTGCTTGCGGAATGAGTTCCTTGTAGATCTCAAGCAACGTGGCGTGGTGATCGGGTTGGTTGAAGGCTTTCTCAATGCAACCCAGACCACTCGGATGTTCGGGAGCTGCGGTTACCGGGCAGGTCAGGCTGTATCGCGAGATTTCAAGTGCCTCGGAGGGATGGAGGAGATCGATCCCATCGATTCCAAGTTCCTGGCACCATTCCGCAAGCTCGGGAAGTGCTACATCTTGAAAGCACCATCTGCAAACCGAGTGTTTGTAGCTCATGGCGGAATGCTGCGAGATTAGTCCTCTTTTTGAAAGGCGCGCGTTTCAAAGCGCATCAAGGCCGGCAGGAAGGTCAGGGCGACGTTGCCAGTGGGGCCGTTCCGGTTCTTAGCTAAAACCAATTCGGCCTCGCCATCGTCCTCATCGCGATCCTCCTGGTTGTCCACGTAGTAAACCTTGCGGTAAAGTAGCCCAACTATGTCGGCGTCCTGCTCGATGGATCCCGATTCGCGGAGATCAGACATACGGGGAACTCCCAGCGATGACCCAGTGCGCCCTTCCGGACCCCGGTTGAGCTGGGCAAGAACAATGACGGGGACATTGAGCTCCTTGGCGAGAGCTTTCAGTCCACCGGAGATCTCGGCGATTTCCCGTTCGCGGGAATTGGCCGCCTGCTTGGTGTCGGACTTCATTAGCTGAAGGTAATCGATGGCAATCATGCTGATTCCTTCGTCACGATGCTTTCGTCGGGCCTTCGCGCGAAGATCATTGATACTGATCCCGGCGGTGTCATCGATAAAAAGGCTCGAGGAGGAGATCTCGGCGGAGGCCTGCTTGATTCGTTGCAAGTCACCTTTGTTTGGCTGGTAGCCGCGGGTGAGTTTTTGAAACTCGAAACGGGCCCGAGAAAAGACAAGCCGTTGGACGATCTGGACGGTGGACATTTCGCAGGAGAAGACCATCGCGGGCTTACCTGAACTGATCGCGATGTGCTCCACGATGTTCATCATGAACGAGGTCTTCCCCATCGAGGGGCGCGCAGCTATGACAAACATATCCGGTGCCTTCAGGCCGTTGATCATCTTATCGAGCTCAGGATAGCCCGTGGTCATTCCGGAAAGCCCCCGATCACCAGCGAGAAATTCCTGAAGGTATTTGGACACCTCGGCCACGGCTGACTTGATGTCCATTTCATCGTTCGTCTCATTAGCCTCGCGAATCTCAAGGACGGTTTGTTCGACGCCGTCGAGGAATTCCTGAACGTCCTCCGGATCATCGTAAGCATGTGTGATCGACTCAGTACAGGAATTGATGATCTTCCGCAGGGTGGATTTTGCTTTGACGATCTCGAGGTGAGAATCGAAGTGGGCAGCCGTCGGGGCAAAGTTGTAAATCTCAGTGATTGCTGTGGCTCCGCCGATGACGTCCAGAAGCTTGCGATCCATCAGGTATTGGGTGAACGCCACCAGCTCGATCGTTTTACCATCTTCAAAATACTTGATCATGGTTTGGAAGAGCTTGCCGTGGGCCGGGTGGTAGAAGTGCCCCGGGTTCAGCTTTCTCTCCATGGCCCGCCCAAGGTATTCCTCGGGGTTCTGAAGGATAGAGCTGAGAACGCTCTTTTCGGGTCCGATGGCGTGTGGCGGTGGCTTCAAATCGCCAAGTTCTTCGGATTTTCCGTCCTGCAACTTTGGCCCGGATCTTTTCTCAAATGGGGGTTTGTCATCCGCAATCACCATAAGGGAGATAATGCCTCAGCGGACGAGCGAGGGCAATCTTGGCAAGCTGTGAATATCATTTTTATCCCGACTTTTCCAATAGACTCGATGGGACGATTGGATGGCAGGGGCTTTTGAAATACTGGAGAAAGATCCGGTGATAAAAGTCGCGGGTTAGCCTGCCGACGACCTATTTCTTTCCAGAGTCGGTCAATCCGAGCCCGCCCGAGCTGAGGCCCCCAAGGTGCTTGTCCGAGCAGACGATCACCACGGACTTCCCCATCTTCTTGGCTTGAACGGCTGCGATGAACCCGGTGGAAGTTCCGCCGTAGATGATCACCTGATGGTCTTCGGCTGACCGAGCGGTGCCCGATATAGCGAGGCTAATGAACAAAGTGAGAAAACGGGCCAACACGGTTAGGCTTTACTGCGAAGATTTGCGGATTTGTGAACCAGAAAGAAGAGCTTTCGCTTCGCCGATGAGGAAGAGGGAGCCGGTCAGGAGGGTGGGCTTTCCGGTGGTAGCTTCGAGGGCGGAGGCGAGGTCGGGGTGAACGGTGGAAGGGAGCTCAACCTGATGGCTATCAGGAGGCAGGCCGCGTTGGGATTTGACGGGGACGAAATGGAAGTCGTCGGTGATTTTGGAGAGTTCGTTGAGGACTTCGGACGTCGCTTTGTCCTCGACTGCTCCGAAGATGATGGTGGCTTTTTTACCGGGAAATTCGCCGAGCCAGGTTTCGACGACAGCGCGGGCAGCGTGGGGATTGTGAGCGGCGTCGAGGATGAGGTCTTCGCGAACTCTTTCAAAGCGTCCCGGCCAGTGAATGTTGGCGAGCGAGTGTTGCACGACGTCGAAGGACAAGTGGTAGCCGGCGGCGACGATCGCTTCGCAGGCGAGGGAGGCATTGTGCTTTTGGTGTTCGCCGGGGAGGGCGAGCGAGTAACCGAGGAGAGGCTGGGTGACGAAGTTGAGAGGGGCGCGGGTTTGATTGGTCACTTGGCGGATAGCTTTTTCGGCCTCGGGGTCCTGCGCCGAGGAGAGACAAGGTTTACCTTCGATGGCGATGGCCGCTTTTTCACGAGCGATGGCGTCGAGAGTGTCGCCGAGCCATTTGGTGTGATCGAGCGCGATTGGGGTGAGAACGCAGACATCAGCTGGGACGGCGGTGGTGGCGTCGAGGCGACCACCCATGCCGGTTTCGAGGACGATGAGGTCGCAATCGCAGTCGCGGAAGTGTCGCATCGCGAGAGCGAGAGTGAGTTCAAAAAAGGTCGGGTGGTTTTCCCAATCCGCCACGAGATCGCGAAGTTCGGTGAGGAGGGTGGCGGTTTTTCCTTCTGAGATCTCGAGTCCATTGACGCGGACTCGTTCGCGGTAGTCGATGAGGTGTGGGGAGGTAAAAAGGCCGGAGCGCAAGGCCAATCCTTGGGCGAGGGAGTCGATCATGGCGCAGGTAGAGCCCTTGCCGTTGGTGCCTGCGACGTGGATGACCTTGGTGCGGTGGGCAGGGAAGGCGAGGAATTCGCGAAGGAGGCGGGTGGGGCCTTCGAGGCCCAGTTTGATCCCGAAGGTTTGGGTGGAGTAAAGCCAGTCGAGTGCTTCCTGGTAATTCACGCTGGAGGTTCTTATCGTATGGAAGGAAGCGCAAGAGAAGTCTCCAGAGGATGATGCGGCCTAATGATTGCTATGAGTAAATTTTGGCAGATTTCTCACTTCGTGTCTTGATTTGTGCGGGCATTTTTTGATTTCTCCTATGGAAAGATGAACCACCGCACTCTTTTCTTGATGGGCGCTTTGTTGCCAGGGTTGTCGCAAGCTGCCACTTTCCTCACGATAAGTGATATTGGAAGCAATATGGTCGACGGAAACCCCGGAGGGAATCCGCTGAGTAACATCATCGAGGGGCCAGGCGTCGGATACGATGCAGCGGAGCCTCACAACCGGGCCGGCGGGGTTTGGTATACCGATGCTCCAGGCGGTTTTCCCTCGGATTACATCACTTTCCGGAATGGACCGGAGTATGTTTGGTTTGATCTCGGGTTGGATGTCACTCTTACGGAGCTTAGCTACTGGGGATATTCCAATGGAAACGCGAATGGAATGCGGGAATTCAATATCACTTTCGCGACAGAGGCCGAAGGTGGAGGACCTGGTTTGGGCGACGAAAGCTATGGCTCGTCGATCATCGAGAATCCAGCCTTCACTGCGATTCAGGATATCACACCTCGTCAAAGCTTCACCTTTCCTTCTGCAGTGGTGGCACGCTATGTCCGGGTTGAGGCAACTTCGACCTTCTTTAACCAGCCAGGAGCGGGAGCGGGTGGCGACCGTTTGGGGATCGGTGAGATTGCCTTCGCTCAGATTCCGGAGCCGTCTTCGGCACTCCTGTCACTTTTCGGAGTTGCACTTTTAATTCGCCGCAAACGATAGCCGATCAGGCGCGATAAGATTTTAGGATGGCATCGTTTCGGCGGTGCCAATTTCTATCCTCTGACGAGTGTAAGAACGGCCACTCGGTCCACTCCGGCTTCTTTTTTGAGGATGCGGGAACACTCGTGCGCGGTCGCTCCAGTTGTGAACACGTCGTCGATAAGGATGATAGGATTTCCAGCCAGTTGATCGAGGGAGCGTTTCTTGATTTCGAAGGCTCCGCGGAGGTTGGAGAGTCTTTGTTTTCGGCTGAGTTTGGTCTGGGTTTGAGTGCGGTGTTTGCGGATCAGAGCGTCGACGAGGGGGACTCCGCTGGCTTTCGAGAGTTCACGGGCGAGCTCGTAGGCCTGGTTTCCGTGACGCCATTGATGTCGCCGCCAGTGAAGTGGGACGGGGACGAGTAGAGCTTTGGAGTAGTCTTGAAAGCGTTGGTCTTCCAAAAAAGTTTCGTGAAGGAAGGCTGCAAGGCTTTTCGCAAGATAGAAATGGCGTTGGTATTTGAGTCGGTGAACGAGGTCGAATGATTCCGCCAGCCCCTTCAGTGAGGCCCGGGCAAAGTCAAAATCGTATTTTAGTCCTTTGCAGTTCTGGCATTGGAACGGGCCTTCGAGGGTTCCGTCAAAATCTTCGCCGCAATAGTGGCACAAAGGTGGGGTTAGTCGGGTGAATTGTTCGCGACAAGAAGGGCAGATCGACAAACCCTCGGAGAGTGGCGCGTAACAGGTTTCACAGACTGCCGGGTAGAGAAGGTTGAGCAGGCGTGAGAGCATCTGGATATTAAATTTGAAATCATTGAGGTTGCCTGAGGCTGTGGAAGAAGTGTATGAGATTAGAGTTGGATTTGAAAGAGGGGTTTTGGATGCTTGCAGTATGAAGCGGCATCAATGGCGGGAAAATGACGGCGATGAAGTTCGTTATTGGCGTGCCAACTATCATGGTGGGCGGTTCGAACTCTATCGAAAGGACGATGGTGACGAGGACTGGGCAAAACTGAATCCGCCTTCGACCGAGGACTGGCAGGCTTTGCGGGAGGTGCTTTGGCGGAAGTATCAGCGAAAACGGATCTCGTGGAATCTGGTGGCTAAAGTGGACAAGATTCTTGGAAAGACGGATGAGGACGGAGATTAACGAGTGGGCGCAGGCCGATCTGGCTCACGGCTGGCATCCTTTCACCGACCAGGAGGTTTGGGAGCAGGAAGAGCCGGTAGTGATCACGCGAGGTGACGGGTGCTGGTTGTTCGATGTGAAGGGCCGTCGCTACTTTGATGGTAATGCCAGTATCTGGACCAATATCCACGGGCACGGGCATCCAGTAATTGTAGAGGCGATTCAGAAGCAGGCCGCTCAACTCTGTCATTCTTCGTACTTGGGGTTGGCTAACGATCGGGCGAGTGAGTTGGCGGCCAGGCTGTGTTCGTTTTTTCCAGGAACCCTCGAGCGGTGTTTTTTTTCCGATGATGGATCAACCGCTTTGGAAGTGGCATTGAAGATGTCCTTGCAATGGCATGTGCAAAACGGATTGCCCGGGAAAACCGGGATCATTGCTTTCGAGAACGCTTATCATGGTGATACTTTGGGTGCTTCATCGGTGGGCGGAGTGTCACGATTCATAAAGGGATATGCTGAGTCGGGTTTGGAGGTTTACCGGGTGGAGGGAATGGAGGATTTGATGAAGCTTCCCGAGGTTGTGGTTGAGACCGCTTCGGCGGTGGTGACCGAACCGTTGATTCAAGGGGTGAATCGAATGCGGGTCTGGCCAGCCGGAATGCTGTCGGATTTGCGAAGGTGGACCAAGGAACGTGGCATTCACCTGATTCTCGATGAGGTCATGACCGGCTTTGGGAGAACCGGAAAGATGTTTGCTTGCCAGCATGAGGAGGTTGTCCCGGATTTTCTCTGTCTCGCCAAAGGTCTCACCGGAGGCACGATGCCTTTGGCGGCGACTCTGACAACGGGTGGAATCTATGAGGGATTTAAAGGCGACGAGCGGACCTTTTTCTATGGACACAGCTATACGGGAAATGCCTTGGGCTGTGCGGCAGCTTTGGCGAGTTTGCAGGTTTTTGAAGATGAAGGCTATTTAGATGAGGTGGAGCGCAAGGGGGCGTTTTTGGAGGAGGCGATCAGCAAACTCCCCGAGGTGTCGGCGATCCGAAGAGTCGGACTGATTCTCGGGATTGATGTTGAGCAAGGGGGAACGGAGGTTTGCCGGATGTTGCGGGAGGAAAAGGTTCTGACCCGACCTATCCTGAACACCGTTGTTTTGATGCCGCCTTTGGTGGTCGATGATCGGGAACTCGAGTTCCTGGTGGAAGCTTTCGAGGCGGTGCTTGGGTCGAGAGGCTGAGGATGTTACCGAAAGGTGGGCGAAGTGGTGATTGGACTGTGATCCGGGAGTGCTACGAACGCATTCCGGGTTTTGCCAAGCAGGTGAAACGGAATCCGGCTCAGCTGAACGTTGACGATTTGCCGGAGGGGTATGGCTTTCAGGTTGAATTGAAGGTTGCCGACTCCAACGAAAATGACTCCAGGCCGGTGATCGACGGCTTTCGTCTTTCCTTTGGAGAGTGAGTGGGTCTTGCAGAGGACGGGGAACTTGCTACTTCTCGTTCGTGCAGAACCGATTTTATCAGGCGTTTGATCTTGAGCGTTCTTCCGGGAAGGAAGCGAACGGGGATTTTCGCTCGCCCTTCCAGGTGGACCGCGATCGGGTTTTGCATACCCCGGCCTTTCGTCGTTTGCAGAGTAAGACGCAGGTTTTCTGGAGCGGGGAGTATGACTTTTACCGAACCCGCCTGACGCACTCTCTGGAGGTTGCTCAGATCGGGAAATCAATCTGCCAGTGGCTGCAGCATTCCAGTGATTTGCTCGCCGATGACTACTTTATCGATACCGATTTGGTGGAGGCGATCTGCTTGTCTCATGATCTGGGGCATCCTCCGTTTGGCCACGCGGGTGAGCGATCACTGAATCACTTCATGGCGGACTACGGAGGATTTGAAGGAAATGCCCAGACTTTGCGCTTATTGACTGAGCGTATCTTTTCGCAAAGCCGAACCGGGATGGATCCGACCCGGGCTTTCCTTGACGGAGTCCTGAAATACAAGTCGCTTTGGTTGGAGTTAAAGACGGTGACCGGGAAACTTCCCAAGAATCATTTTCTCTATGATGTCCAGGAGAGTCATTTGAACTGGGCCATGGGAGAAAACGACTTTCCGGCCGAGCTGACTCCGGGGAATGCTCGGGATGGTTTTAAGTCGATCGAATGCCAGATTATGGATTGGGCCGATGACACCGCATACTCCTTGAATGACTTGGCCGACTCGGTGAGAGCCGGATTTTTGACCATCGAGCGGGTGGAGCGATGGGCTAACAAGAAGGGATACTCCATCGAGGTGGGAAGCCCTTTGGGCGAGCTTTTAAAAGCAATCCGGGAGCAGCGGATCGAGCCCTTTGTTGGGAAACGAATCGGACGCTATATTCGAGGGGCCCGGTTAGATCGAGCCAACAATCTTCTGAGTGGGACGAGTCACCGCTATGCCTATGAGCTCCTGATTGACGAGGAAGTGAAAGCGGAAAGCTCTCTTTTCAAATCGTTGGCTTACGAGGTGGTCTTCCTTTCGCCTCAATTGAAACAGCTCGAATACAAGGGAAGCTTCATGTTACGACGGCTCTGGGAGGTGCTGGAAGAGCGGTATGTTCACGGAGCGAAGATCGACGGGCAGGATTTTGAACTGCTTCCGAAGGAAGATGCCGCGGAAATCGAGTCTGCCGGAACACCAGCTGGCAAAGCACGCCTAGTCTGTGATTTTCTGGCGGGCATGACGGATGGATATGCCGCGCGAACCTTCCGTCGATTATTTGAGCCCGGGTTTGGAAGCATTGGTGATCTTGTCGGCTAGATGCGCTTGGATCGCTTCGTGGGGAGATGGGCTGGAACTGGGAAACGCCGAACGCGTAAATTCTTTGAACAAGGTCGTGTTCGTTGCAACGGACTGGTGGTTGAGAAAGGAGCGAAAGAGGTGGCGCACTTCGATCGGATTGAAGTGGATGATGAAGTCCTACAAGCCAGAGTGCCTCGCTACGTGATGCTCAACAAACCGGCAGGTGTAGTGAGTGCGACGGTGGACGAGGAACATCAAACGGTTATCGATTTGATTGATGAGGCATGGGTCGGTGATCTCCATCTTGCCGGGCGGTTGGATCGCTTCACCACCGGATTGGTTGTTTTGACAAATGACAGCCAGTATTCGGAATGGCTTACTTCGCCGGAATCGAAAGTCGGGAAGGAATATTTGGTAAAGGTAAACGGCCCGATTAGCCATCAATTGGTTGGTGCGTTCGAGAAAGGAATTGTGTTTGAAAAGGAGGGAATCACCACCGCTTCGGCCACAGTGAAGATGCTTGCCTCCAATCGATGCCGGCTCACCATCTTTGAAGGCAAGCATCATCAGGTGAAGCGGATGTTCGCACGATTTGGTTTGAAAGTGGTGTCACTACACCGAGAAGCGATCGGGGAACTTCGACTTCCCGGTGATCTTCGTGAGGGGGAATGGCGATTGATTGAAAATTATTCGAAATGAAGATTTCATAAGGCTTAAACCTTCACATGGATACATTCGGCGGGCAGGAGAGAAGGACTTCCCTTTACTAGTGAACTTTTATTCGGGGCATGGTGTCCTCAATCTCGCCCGATTATTTTGAGGGGTTTCTAGAGACGATTCGTGATGACGGGGCGATTATGCCAGCCCGGCTGTAATTCACTGGACCAAGGCTCACTGGCAACCAGATCTTCGTCAATGCGACAGATTGGAGTGCCGGTTTTTTTAGCAAACTAGGCTTTCAGTTTTGCCACTGTGAGGAGGATGATTGGAAGTCCCTGAGTTTAGACCTTACCCGGTGCCGGGATCTCAAATCCGGTGCGGTTTGAGTCCTTGAGCAGGGCGTTGGCTTCTGCGGCGTATGCTCCGGTGTGCTTTTCGGTTTTGGGATCGAAGGTGAGCCAGGGGCCAACTACATATTCGGCTTTGTCTTTGGGAATACCGACTCCATCGGACATGATGGCGTGGAGTTTTCCAAAGTGTTCCGCGGCATCCTTGTTGTCTCCAAAGCTGCAGGCCTTTTCGTTAAAGGGAACTTTCTTACCGAGCCGGTAGGAGTTGTTCATGAGGTGGCCAAGAACACAGCCGTAGTGAGCTTCAAGGACATTGCCATTGGCCATTTCTGGTTTTCCTTCGCGGCAGGCGGCGATGAAGCTTCCCCAGTTTCCGCCGGGAGTGACTTTTCCTTTGGGCGTTTTGACAGGTTCACCTTTCGAGGAACCTGCGGTGTAGTATTTGTTTCGGATAATGCGTCCTCCGTCTTCAAAGTAGTATTCGTTTTCGACCTGACGTTCGTATCCTTTGTAGTTTACATTGCGGACATTGAAGAAGGCCCACTGGCCGTTGGGGTATTCGGCAATGCCCATCATGGTGTTGGGGGTTTCGCCTTGGTCGCCCCACTGGAAACGGCCACCGAGGGCCATCACGCGAGTTGGGTTGGTCAGTTTTTTGTCGAGCGCCCATGCGGCGACATCGAGCTGGTGGGTGCCTTGGTTATTCATGTCACCGTTGCCGGTTTTCCAGAACCAGTGCCAGTCGTAGTGGACGTAGTTGCCATGATACTCGTCGATCTGGGCCGGGCCACGCCAAAGATTCCAGTCGAGGTGTTCCGGGGGGGCAGAGGGTTTGTCGAAGCCGATCCCGCCTCGTGGTTTGCAGCAATAGCCGTAGGAGACCTTCAGACGGCCGAATTTGCCGTCCCGGATCGCTTCGCTCAGTCCAGCGATGCCGGCATCAGAGCGACGTTGGGTTCCATGTTGGATCACGACCCCATATTTCTGCTGGGCCTCCACGCAAATTCGACCTTCCGCAATATCGTGACTCATTGGTTTTTCGACGTAAACATGCTTCCCGGCCTGAGCGGCCCAGATCGTCATGAGCGAGTGCCAATGATTCGGCGTAGCGATCGAGATGGCATCGAGGTTTTTGTCGGCGAGAGCTTGGCGAACATCGGTGATGCCTTTGGTGGTAAAGGGGAGACCTTTCTTTTCGACCTGCTTTTGGAGGTCCTTCATACGGGCGGCGAGGACCTTCTTGTCGGGATCAATCAGGTAGGCGATCTCCACGTTTTTCTGCCCAAGGTAGCCTCCGATGTGACTTTTCCCTCTGCTATTGAGGCCCGCTACGGCGATCCGCAGGCGATCATTGGCTCCGATAATTTGGGCTCCGTTGACTCCTCCGGAAATGAAAGGGGTAACACCGGCTGCGAGAGAGGACTTGAGGAAATGGCGGCGGTTTTTTGACATGATTCGATTGCTTGAGGTTATCGAAGAGACTGACCAAGTGCTGAAAAGAGGGCAAGAAGGGATTTGAGGAAGCCTAGATGGCACTGGCAGAGATGATTCAAGATGATGCAAGACCAAAAACCTAGCCATGGGGAACCAATGAAGCTCAATGCTAGCCGGGCATCGGTCGGCTCTGGCTTCAGGGCCAAAAAAACCGTTCAGCCCTCTGACTGACCGGTTTTTCAGAGATGGAATGAATTTTACCTCCTACGACGGAAGGTTACCGCGAGGCAGGCCAGGGCCGAAAGTCCGAGGGTCCCGGGTTCGGGGATGACGGAGCCTGTCACGGTGATATTGTTGATGTGAAGGTTGCCTGTGGATCCCTGATTGACGGTTCGGGGGGCGTATCGAACGACCACCGAGTCGGCTGCCGAGATGGTCTGGGTGAAAGTAAAGGTCTCAAAGTCTGGTCCCCCCCCGAAGTCCGAGTCCACTTGGATCGAGTCGAAGAGAGAAAAACCCCCTCCGTCTACGCTGACCTCGAAGGCCACGCCGTCGACGGCACCTGCACCATTTCGCCATTGGCTGATGGAAAGAGTCTCGATGGCGAGAGTACCGGGAGCATCGGCGGTGATGGTGAACTCCAAGTAGTTGTCGTTTATACCGTCGCCACCAAAGTCGAAGTCACGGACGTCTGCTTCACCTGCGGCGGTCGTGGCATTGATAACGACTCGCAAATTGTCCCGAGGATTCGGCCCAGTCGATGGGATGAGGTCGGTCACGGACAATCCTGAAGTGGGGTTGCCGGATGCTGAACCAAGAATGGGGTTCGGAGCCACCTCATTAAGGGAGAGGCCGCTTCCTTGGCCGGTGCGCCAATCGAGGCTGCTGAAATCCCAGTTAATCAGAGTGGTCGCGCTGGCAGTTTGGAGTCCTGCGAGTAGGGAAAGAGCGGCGTATTTTTTCTTTATTGGAATCATGGTGGGTATTGATCGTTACGGTTTGTATGCACGTAACGGGATTCTTACGCTGATGAAGCAAATTCGATGCCAAAAGTCAGAGTTGTTTCCTGGCACGTGGCTTTGGAATTGACTCTAGTTTTCTTCCACGACGAAGAAGAGTTTGCCGGGAAGAGGGACCGGGGGCAATTCGACGCCGGTGAGGGTGTAACTCGTTTCCGTTCCGCCGCTGCCAATGGAGTCATTGGCCTCAAACCAATCTACGAGTGGGGTGGCGAGATCTTCAGAATAAAGAATCCGGTAGGACACCGTCTCATTCGGTTTGGAATTCCAAGTCAGGGTGACCGACGAATCAGTTAGTGAGATTTCGGTAATTTCGAGAGGAATCGGGAGGACCGGGTTGGGTGGAGTGGCCAGCTCAGCGATCGCGGCGGCATTGAGGGCCTCGTCGTAAAATCTGAGATCGTCCAACTGTCCGTCGAGTCCAAGGGCTCCGTTATTGTTGAGGCCCCCGATCGAAATCTGGCGGTCCGGGCTAATAGCGCCGGTGAGTATGGCGGTGGAGGCAGTGACGGCAAGGTCTCCATCCCGGTAAATCTTCGCTTCGTTCGCGGTGCGGTCGATGGTGAGAGCGAAGTGATGCCACTCTTCAGTGTCGTCAATCTCGCCGGGATCGACGATCAGGACAAATTGGCCGCTGCTGTCATCAATCCGAAAGCCCATGTGGTTGTTCGGGTCGCTCGTTGGCTCGCCCGGGAGTCGGCGGAGGTTGGCCTGAAATCCCTCTCCGGTATTATTCAGAGCATCGAAGATACCGTCGGCGTTCGCTTGATCAATCTCGGCTCGTTTGATCCAAAAGGTGATACTGAAATCTCCGCTGCCGGGGTCGAATGCGGTGGCGTCGATCGTGTTGACTCCTTCGATTCCGGCGGTCCCGAAGACAGCTGCTTGGCCAATGAGGCCGGGAGCAAAGGTGACTTCGGTTCCCAGCATGCCATCAGCATTTCCCACCGAGTCATCGCCATTGTCTTCAAACTCGTAGTGGGCTACCAACTCCGCTTGCGAGGGGAGGGTGAGAGCGAGGGAGAGGGCGGCGAGACCGCTGGGCAGTTGGGGATACGAGAGGATTTGATCAATCTTCATGGATCTGGAATGACTCGATTTTTGGTGGCAAAAAATGTCGATGTTGAGCTGCAGTTAAGATCAAAAGGGCTAGCGCCGTCGATCCTGTGGTGCCTGAATTTCTGCTTGGACATCAGGTGGGAGACCGCTATTGGCGAGCCAGGTTAGAGCTTCTTCGGGATTGCGACGGAAGTAGGCCCGGCCCACGCGGGTGAGTGATTGAGTGCGCAGGTTGGGATCTCGAATGTCGTTGGCCCAGGCAAGCGCGGTTTGAGGATCCTGCCAGGCGTAACCATTGGCAAAGCCGCTGATGGCGGAGTCCCTTCTGGGAGAGTTCGGCATGGACATGAGATATTGTCCGGCCGCGACCGGATCCCGGTCTTCCCAATCTCCGAAAGCGGAGTTCATGCCGGCATTTTGACCGGGTCCTTCGGGAAGTTGATCCAGCCAATTGACGGCTGCCAGAGGTTCCCGTTCGGCCCACGATCGTCCCACCCGGGCCACTGCGTTGGTGGCGTATCCTTCTGCGGCGAATTGTTCGATCCAACCTGCTGCGGCTACCGGGTCTTCTTTGACATAACGACCGGCTACTTCAGTCATGGCAGTCCCACGGAGGGATTCGTTTTCAATGGTGGAGGCCCAGGCCGAGGCTTCGGTGGGGCCGCCCTGACGCAAAACCTCATTGGTGACGGTTTGCATCAGGCGTCCGGCATCCTCACGTCCGCCTTCGAGAAGGGTTGCGATATAACGGGTGGCTTCATCACGATCGCGATCCGCCAGACCGCCGACAATGCCGTTTTCAAGTTGCCGCTTTTGGTCGGCTAGTTCCGCGGGGAGACGGCCTAGCATCTCGATCGCTCTTGTAGGTTCAGTTGCGGCCCAACCGCTGATGAGGGATTTTAGGTCGCTTCGATCAGCTGTGAGCGAAGCGTTGAATGCCGCCTCACCGGCAATGGCACCCCAAGCGTAGTTGAAGTCACGCCATTCGGATCCTGCCACTCCTGCAGCAATCAATTGATCGCGAATCGCGGTTGCGTTTTCCGGCGTCATTTGACTCAGGAGTCGGCTGAAGGCGAGTCGTCTTTTGATCTGGCTGGGATTCTTTAGGGCCTCAAGCGTTAGGGCCTCCAGATTGTCGGAGGAAAATGTCGTGAGCTGAAAGGTCTCCTCGAGCAAGCCGCCTGATGGGTTGTTTGCGTGGCCACGGTTGTTTTTGGGATTGGAGGCAAGGTTAGGCGATCCGCTGCCACGGAGGGATGAGGTCGAGTTGGACCGGTCCGACGAGATAGTCTGGTCCGGTTCCTGCGGTAGCGTTTGCCAGCGGTAGCCTAGAAAAAAGGCAGCAACAAGGGCGAGTGCCCACAGGCCATGGGTCTTGATCGAGGCTTCAGGCACAGCTTGATCATACCAAAGAATGAGCGGGACGCAAATGTCCCTTGATTGGCCATAACCTAGGAGGAAATCAGATCGAACCGGCCGGTTCGATAGTTCCGTTTTTTGTCGATGACTAGGGGAGTCTGTATCTCCTGATAGCGACAGGCTGTTCTAGAGGGATTGGGGAGGTTGCGAGTGTCGGGTAGCTTTTCACTGGGACGAACGGGCAGAATATTTACCGTACACTGCCAGTGGCTACTTTTTGCCTTCGACCCGTTCGTGCTGACCGTGATCGGGTTGCGAGAGGGTGAAGCCTCCGAAGCCATTGACCCGGATGGCCCAGAAATGAGAGGTGTCAATCTCTCCGGTCGACATGGCATGATGGGAGGCCCAAGCCTTATATATCTCGCGGAGTTTGATCGCAAAGGGTTCGTTGGTCTTTCCGGCAGAGATCACGATGAGGGCATCAGGCGATTTTCCGGCAGTGATTTCGGGGTAGGCGTTTTCGAGGAGGAAAAGACGCCGAGATTGGTAGGAAACTGAGTGCGATAGAGTCCGGTTTTTCGGAACCGGGCACTGGGGAATGTCGCCCGAACCAGTAGGCGAGGGTGATGAAGAGCCCAAAAGTGATTAAGACCGGGAGATGGTCGATGAGTCAAAGAAATGGGTTGTGAATTCCTCTTGGAATTTCCGGTGATGGATTCAGGGTCATCGATGATGAAAATGGCGATGGCATCGACAGTTTTGATGGGTTCGTTCAGCTTTGCTGTGGAGTGGACGGAGTTTCGCGGCGGTCCAGCTCAGGGCGTCGTCTCAGCGAAGGAGGTTCCGGTCAAGCTGGACTTTGAAAAAGACGTTCTTTGGAAAACGCCAATCCCGGGAAAGGGATGGTCTTCTCCAGTGATGAGCGAGGGATTTGTCGTGGTGACCTCGGCAGTCAAGACTGATTCTGTCGAGTTGCGGACCTTTGCGCTGGATGCATCCAGCGGCGAAAAAAAATGGGAGACGACTCTTTTCAAGCCCGACCCTAAGGAAGCGGGGACCATTCATTCCAAAAACACTCTCGCGAGTAGCTCGGCGTTGATTGCCGACGGGGTGGTTTATGCCCACTTCGGGCACATGGGCACGGCGGCTCTGGAGTTAAAGACCGGCAAGGTGAAGTGGCGGTATCATGAGACCTATCATGCAGTGCACGGGAACGGCGGAAGCCCGGTGTTGGTCGATGGAGTGTTGATCTTCAGTGCTGATGGCAAGGACAAGGGGCTTCTGCGCGGTCTTGATGCCGCGACCGGAAAGAAGAAATGGGAGGTCGATCGGCAAAAAGATGTGCCGCGGAAGTTCTCATTCGGGACCCCGTTTGCGGTGAAAGTGGATGGAGAGATCCAAGTGGTCAGCCAGGGCAGTGGCATGGTGGGTGGTTATCGCCCCAAGGATGGTCAGTTGATCTGGTCGGTGGACTACGGCAAAGGCTACTCGGTGGTGCCCCGTCCAATCTATCACGAGGGTCGCATTTACGTCACCACCGGTTTCGACCGGGCCAAGTTGATGTCGATCCGGCTGAGAGGGGCAAAGGGCGACATCACCAAAAGCCATGTCGACTGGATCGTGGAACGTGGAGTTCCGCACACTCCCTCGATGGTGTTGTCGGGCGATGAAATCTTCATGGTAGACGACACTGGGCGATTCTGTGCGCTAGACCGCAAGACTGGTGAGCGACTTTGGCGGGATACCTATAAGCGAAAGGTATCGGCTTCCCTGACTTTGGTGGGGAACAAACTCTATGCCTTCACCGAGGAGGGACAGGGGTTCGTTCATGAGGTTTCCCGCGAAGGCGCAAAGGAAGTGGCAGTGAATGAATTCGAGGAGCCGGTTTTTGCCTCCCCGATCATTTTTGACGGAACGATGATCGTGCGCTCGCAAAACGCCTTGTGGCGGTTTGGGAAGAAGTAGGAATATTCGATTATTGACGGTTTTTTAAAGCACCCTGAAAGTATTCCAGAATTATAAAGATTTGTTCTAGCCATCTCTCAAGTGTCGCCGCTTTCTGGGGTTTGGTTTCCGCCCCCCTCAACGGTGCGGTCATCCAGATCCCTTTTCGGTCCTTTCGTAGCTTCCGGAGGCGGACTCGAGAAGACTCTCATCGACGCTACCAACGACACGAACGATTGTATTAATAACCTCAGCGCGGGGAGCACCATTGACTTCAGCTTTGATTGGGTGATTGATAACAGCTGGAATGAGAAAGTTGGAGATGGCATTTTTTTGGAAGCTAAAATTTATAACGGGGTTGGTGACATTTTCACCGCCCACGCCTCCGCCGGACGCCACCTTTTGACATCCCTCTGCAAAGAAGAGGTGGGCTGTTTTATTGGTCATGCCCGCAGAGGTGGGAGAACTGATGAGGAGGGAGATATTTCGGGAAGGTGACCTGTTTCTTCGAGGAGTTCGCGAGTTGCGCAACCGACAATGCTCTCATTGGAAAACTCTTCCTCATCGCCAATCAGACCGGCGCAGATTTCGAGGACCCTTGCTTGCGTGGGGCGGCGGAATTGTTTTGCGAGGATGACTCCCCGGGTTTTGGTCAGCGCAAAAATGCCCACCACGCCGGTGGCATTGGGTCTGTTGGCGAACTCCCAGCCGTCGATTTCGCGGAGAGAGACAGCGACCTTCTTGATGGGAAATGACTTCGGGGATGTTTTCAGCGTAAGGCCATAAGAATCGATAGCCAAGAGGCGTATGAAGGGGTAGGATTTTGGCACTAAATGAGTGGAGAGGACTTTGATATCCAAGTGAGCTTCCGACATCGTGTCCGGTTCACGCGGGATGCATTCACCGGGGGAAATGGGATGGTGGCGGAACTTTTGGAAACCGCAGGGCGAAGCAAGGTGCTGGTTTTTGTGGAGATCGGATTGCGAGAGTTCTTTCCCGAGCTGGAGGGCGAAATTCAGGATTACTTCTCAGACCTCCATGGGCTGAGATTGGCTGGGGTCGAGTGGCTGGCTGGCGGAGAAGAGGCCAAGCGGGATAACCGGGTTTATCAGGATGCGATGGGAGCGATTGAGCGCCATGGCGTCGACCGGCACTCCTATGTGTTAGTCATCGGCGGAGGAGCTTTTCTTGATGTCATTGGTTTCGCGGCCGCAACCGGTCATCGCGGAGTTCGACTGGTGCGCTTCCCGACGACCACCTTGTCTCAGGACGACAGCGGGGTGGGCGTGAAAAACGGGATCAATGCCTTTGGGAAAAAGAACTTCATCGGAACCTTCGCTGTCCCGTATGCCGTAGTGAATGACTTCCGTTTTCTTCACACCCAGCCGGTGAGGACGCGCCGGGCCGGCCTGATTGAGGCGGTGAAAGTCGCCTTAGTTAGGGACGGTGAGTTTTTCGGTTGGATCGAAGAGAATGTGGCCGGACTGCGGGCTCTAGAGGAACCGGTTTTGGAAGAAGCGGTAGAACGCTCGGCAATTCACCATGCCCGTCATATCGCCCAGGGTGGCGATCCATTTGAGTTGGGGAGCAGCCGCCCACTGGACTACGGTCACTGGGCGGCGCACAAGCTGGAACAGTTGACTGATTTTGAACTGAGTCACGGAGAAGCGGTCTCCGTGGGAGTGGCGCTTGATACTTTGTATGCCGCCAAGATTGGTTTGTTGTCGATGATTGACGCTGAACGGGTTCTTGCGGTGATTGAAGGGCTGGATCTTCCGGTCTGGCATGAAGCTCTGGAACTTCGCGATAGGAAGGGCCGCCGAAGGGTCTTCAATGGTCTAGAGGAATTTCGCGAGCACCTTGGTGGTGAGTTGACCGTATTGTTATTGAAGGAGGCCGGTGTCGGAGTCGATGTTCACGAAATTGATGAAACGGTGTGGGAGGAATGCGCTGAGGAGCTCAAGGTTCGGGCTCTTTCGGCAGTTTGAATTCCTTAACCGGCAGGAGAAACTTGTTCTGCTGGGTGACGGCTTGGCACCCGCAACCAGGCCACCGGTTTCCGGTTGGTGCCGACATAGAAGCGGTTGCCCTTTCTACTCAACAAGTGGGTTTCCCGGGGTTTTCCCCTGACGTTTTGTTGGATGACCTCGATTTCATGTTCCCGGACTTCCGAAATGACCGCGACATGGCCAAAGGGAGTATAATCAAAGACGAGCAGGTCGTCGGCTTGCGGCGCCACCGAACCTCCGTTTTCGAACTGCCACATACCACGCTTTGGGTTGATGGATCCCGGTGAGGTTTCCGGGTTGTAGAAATCCCGGGCATGCCCCCAGACGTCGGGCATTTTGTGATTGAAGGCATCACGGTAAAAGCGCTTCACAAATTCCACGCACTGCCACTTTTGACCATAGTAATAGCCGTCGGCAGCGTAGTGTTTGCCATGGCTCACCGTGTAGTCGGGTCCGTTGGAGCGAACGGGGACGTCACGGTAGCTTGTGATGATTTCTCCGACCTCACTACTGCGTTTCATTGCTTCAGATTGGTCTCGGTTGTGGTTTGAAAAGTGACGTGCGGTGAAAAAGGCCCCAATTGAGAACAGGCATGATCCGATGATGAGAGGAAGGGGCTTCATGAACGGGCGTAATACAAAATTTGGATTACCGGT
>JBMYLT010000005.1:78565-206070 GCA_049596615.1 Akkermansiaceae bacterium
CGTCGGAGTCTCAGCCATGGCAAATCGTTTGGCTGTTCTCAATGTGGTGGGATTGACGAAGTCTGTGCTTCGGGAAATGCCTGAGCTGAAGTCTTGGACTGCATCGCGCGAGCTGAAGAGTTTCAAGCCGGCCTTTCCGGCTGTCACCACGACAGCGCAAAGCACTTATCTAACCGGTCGGAAAGTGAGAGATCATGGTATCGTAGGAAACGGTTGGTATGATCGGGAGGATGCTGAAGTAAAGTTTTGGAAGCAGTCTAACCATCTCGTCAAAGGTCAAAAAATCTGGGAGGCCGCCGGGGTGAGCTGTGCCAAGATGTTCTGGTGGTATAACATGTATTCCTCCGCTGATTTCGCGGCGACTCCGAGACCTTTGTATCCAGCGGATGGACGCAAGTTTTTCGATATCCATACCCAGCCGATGAAGATGCGGGAGGAGATCAAGGCGGACTTGGGAGATTTTCCCTTTCCGGCTTTTTGGGGACCCAAGGCCGGTATTGGCTCGTCGGCGTGGATTGCGGAAAGTGCTAAGTGGATCGAGGAACGTGAGAAGCCGGAGATGAACTTGGTCTATCTTCCCCACCTTGACTACGGTTTGCAAAAGTATGGTCCGGGAGCCGACGAAATGGCAGAGGAGTATGCTGCGATTGACCGAGTGACTTGTGGCTTGATCGAGTTTTTTGAGCAACGAGGGGTGGAGGTATTGGTGTTGTCGGAGTATGGAATCTCGAAGGTCTCAAAACCGATTCACTTGAATCGGATCTTCCGCAAAAAGGGGTGGATCCAGGTGAAAGATGAACTGGGTTTGGAGATGCTTGATTGCGGCGGTTGCCAGGCTTTTGCCGTTGCCGATCACCAGGTGGCGCATGTCTACATCAACGACGATTCCATCGCCGACGAGGTCCGGAAAGTGGTTCTGGAAACGGAAGGGGTCGAGGAGATCCGCGAAGGAAAAGATCTTTGGGGTGAGGGGGTCGGTGCGGAGCGCGGGGGTGACTTTGTGGCGGTGTCTGCCGAGGACGCCTGGTTCACTTATTACTTCTGGTTGGATGATGCCAGGGCGCCTGATTATGCCCGCTGCATCGATATTCACCGGAAACCGGGATACGATCCGGTTGAGTTGTTTTTGGATCCGGCGATCAAATTTCCTTTGGTGAAAGTCGCCGGTTTTCTGGCAAAAAAGAAGCTTGGGTTAAGGGGCTTGATGGACGTCATCCCGCTCGATGCTAGCCTCGTGAAAGGCTCTCATGGGCGCGACACCGTAAGTGAGGAGGAACAACCCGTTGTGATCGGCGAGAGAGCTTCAGAGGTCGCCACTGCCGAAAGTGTCTTCGGCTGGATCAAGGATCGGGCCTCTCTTTGAGAGTTATCCCTGGACCTTTAAGCCTCCATCTTGGCCGCTTTGTTCGCTCGCTTACGTTCGTTGGGATCGAGGATGCGCTTGCGGAGGCGGAGGAAGTTGGGTGTCGCTTCCACCAGTTCGTCCGGATCGATGTATTCAATGGCTCGCTCAAGGGAGAACTTGAGTGCGGGGGCCAGCTTGGCGGTGTTCTCTTTGGTGGCCGAACGGATGTTGTCGAGCTTCTTGGCCTTCACCGGGTTGACGGGAAGGTCATCGGCGCGGGAGTTTTCGCCCACAATCATCCCGGTGTAGACTTCTTCGGCCGGGTTGACGAAAAGGGTGCCGCGTTCTTCAAGAGCAAGAAGCGAGTAGGCGGTGGCAGGACCGGTGTCCATTGAAACGAGCGTGCCTGCCTGTCGAGTTTGGATGTTCCCGGCCCATGGTTTGTACTCATCGAATAGGTGGGACATGATGCCGTGACCTGAGGTGATGTTCACCAGTTCGAACTCAAGACCAATAATTCCTCGGGTGGGGATATTGGCAGTGATCAGGGTTCGTCCGGAAGTATCGTTGGTGGTCATATCCTCGAGCATTCCCTTACGGTCGTTCAGGATCTTTAGGAGAGGATTGGCGTATTCGGAGGGGAGCTCAAGGTAGAGGGTTTCCCATGGTTCGAGACGCTTGTCGTTTTCATCGCGCTTGATGATGACGGTGGGGCGGGAGACGAGGATCTCGAATCCTTCGCGCCGCATCGTTTCCACGAGCACCGCGATCTGCATGGCACCACGCGCCGAGACATTGAAGACGCCGGCGGTATCGGAATCTTCGACGTGGATCGAAACGTTGGTCTTCATTTCACGATAAAGCCGGTCGCGAATGACGCGGGACTGCACATGCTTGCCGTCTTTGCCGGCGAAGGGACCGTCGTTGATGGAGAATTGCATCTGCACCGAAGGGGGATCGATGTTCACTGCGGGAAGCGCCTTGGCTTCTTCATCGCCAGCAAGCGTTTCTCCGATGTCAGCATCTTCGAATCCCGCGATTCCAACGATATTTCCGGCGACCCCGTCCTGCGTTTCCTGAATTCCGAGATTGGTGTATTCGAATACTTTGCCCACCTTTGAACGGACGTGGGTGCCGTCCTTGAGAAGGCGGTAGATGTTGTCTCCTTTCTTGACCGAGCCGGAGAGAATCTTACCGATGGCAATTCGCCCCACGTAGTCGTCCCAGTCTATATTGGAAACGAGCATTTTGAAGCTTTCGTCATCAGTGGTTTCCGGGGCAGGAATGTTTTCCACGATGGCTTCCAAGAGCGGAATGCAGTCGCCGTTGGTGGCGGTGGAATCAAAGGAGAAGAAACCATTCTTAGCCGATCCGTAGAGGGTGGGTGCATTAAATTGGTCGTCAGTCGCGTCGAGTTCCAGAAAGAGCTCGAGAACTTTGTCGTGCACGCCGAGGGGGTCCGAGTTGGGACGGTCGATCTTGTTGACCACGATGATGGGCTTGAGTCCTTCCTGCAGAGCCTTGCGGAGAACGAAACGGGTTTGGGCCTGGGGACCTCCAAAGGCGTCGACCACCAGGATGACGCCGTCGACCATTTTCATGACGCGTTCCACCTCACCGCCGAAGTCGGCGTGGCCCGGAGTATCCACAATGTTGATGATGTGGTCGCCCCAGTGAACGGCGGTGTTTTTGGCCTTGATCGTAATCCCTTTTTCCCGCTCGAGATCCATTGAATCCATAGCGCGCTCGGTGACTGCCTGGTTTTCGCGATAGGCTCCTCCGGCTTTCAGGAGTTCATCGACGAGAGTGGTTTTACCATGGTCAACGTGGGCGATGATGGCGAGATTGCGGAACTGGGACATGACGGGCGATGGTGGAATGAAGGCCGAAAATCAGCTACGGCGCGCGCTCCTTGCCCTAGAAATCCGGAATTAGCAAGAAATCGCTTGGTTCATTCGGCCCCCTGATTTTTTAGCGATCAAAGGAGATCTGCCGCGTCACGGACCAATTGTTCAGTCGTTTCCCAGTCGATGCATTGGTCGGTAATAGACTGCCCGTAGGTGAGTTGTTCAATCGGTTGGGGAAATTTCTGATTCCCGGAGCGGAGGTGACTTTCGAGCATGGCTCCGGTAATGCTGGTGTCTCCGGTGGCCCGCTGTTTCAAGATCTCCTGAAAAACACCGGGCATCTGGGTGCAATCTTTTCCGCAATTTGCGTGGGAAGCATCGACCATGATGGAGGGAGGGAGGCCACTGGCGATGAGGGTGTCGCGGCAGGATTTGATGGAGTCCGTGTCAAAGTTTGGCCCGTGATCTCCTCCCCGCAAGATCAAGTGGCAGTTGGGGTTGCCGGCGGTTGAGACTGCCGAGGCGACCCCTTCGTTAGAGACTCCGAGAAAGGTCTGAGGTTTCGAGGCGGCTTTGACCGCATTGATGGCCGCGGCGACATCGCCCGAAGTGGTGTTCTTGAAACCGAGGGGCATCGAGAGGCCGGAAGCCATCTGCCGGTGAGTCTGACTTTCACTGGTGCGGGCTCCGATGGCAGACCATGAGATGAGGTCCGCGATATACTGTGGAGTGATGGGATCAAGGAACTCTGTAGCTGTTGGCAGACCGAGCGAGAGAATTTCGGAAAGAAATTTCCGGGCCACAGTGAGTCCTTTGTGGATGTCGTCAGAGCCATCGAGATCGGGGTCCATGATAAGCCCTTTCCAGCCCACGGTGGTACGGGGTTTTTCAAAGTAAACTCGCATGACCACGAGGATTTTCTCTTTTACCTCGTCGGCAAGCCCCGCCAGCTTTTCAGCATAAGCGTGGCAGGCCTCGATGTCGTGAACCGAGCAGGGGCCCACAATCAGAAGAAAGCGTGAGCCTGGAACGAAAAGGGAATCGCGAATGGCCTCGCGCGACGAGAGGACGACCTCGGCCTGCTTGGGCGAACGCGCGACATCATCCATCAGGATCGCGGGTGATGGGAGAGGCGCGTTGTTGAGGACATTGACATCTAAGATTCTGGCCATGGGGGGGAGGCTGTCGTTTTCAGTTTGAAGGATCAAGCCTGTCCTGTCACCGTACGGCCATGCACGAAAAGGGGTTAGAGTTGTTGGAATCATTGACGCAGGCGCATAGCGTCCCAGGATACGAGGATGAGGTCCGGGAGATTTTTCTCAATGAGTTGGAGGGAAAGGGGGAGTTTGGCGCCGATCGGAATGGTTCTGTTTATTGTCGAAATGGAGGGAAGGGGCCGGCTGTAATGGTGGAGGGGCACATGGACGAAATTGGCTTCCGGGTGCAAAACATCCTCCCCGATGGATTCATCAAGATCGTTCCTGTCGGGGGATGGTGGGGGCACACCTTGTTGGCCCAACGGGTGGAGGTGAAGACCCGTGGGGGCGAAAAAATCATCGGCACGATCGCTTCCCGACCACCTCATTTTCTTTCTGAAGCCGAACGGAACCGGGTGATTGGTGTTCCCAACATGTTTGTTGATATCGGTGCACGGTCGAGAGCGGAAGCGGCTGAGTGGGGGGTTCAGTTGGGAGATCCCATTGCTCCGTGGAGCCCATGGACTCCGATGCATCAGCCCGGGTGGTACATGACCAAGGCTTTCGATAACCGGGTTGGAATGGCCGGGGCCATTCAGGTTGGTCAGCTCGCGGATGCTCATGGCTGCAATCTCATTGTCGCTGGATCGGTGCAGGAAGAGTTGGGACTCCGTGGTGCGAAATCTCTCGCTCATTTGACCAAGCCCGATCTTGCCATTGTGCTGGAAGGTCCGCCCGCCGATGATACTCCGGGAATGCCCCGAAGCGAGTGTCAGGGCACCCTTGGAGGAGGGGTACAGATTCGTCTTCATGACCCCAGCGCCATCATGAACCCGGCTCTGGCTGAATTCGCCATTCGCATCGCGCAGGAAGAAGGCATTCCCCATCAAGTCACGGTGAGGGCCAGCGGAGGGACCGATGCCGGTGCCTTCACTCTGGCCAATGAAGGCATCCCGTCCATCGTGCTGGGAACCCCCGCGCGTTACATCCATTCACACAATGCCATCATTTCTGCGTCGGATTACCATGCCATGGTTGCGCTGAGCGTGGCCATGGTGAACCATCTCGACGAAAAGACCGTCGAGAGTTTCACATCTTTCATTTGAAGTCTTCCTAATTGCCGATTGAATAATGATGGAGCAGTTCTAAAGAAACTGCTTTTCTTTGCACCGTGAAAAAATCTGAGAATGAGCTCTGTTGAGCTACAACTTGTCACTGACGATCTTGCTTGGTCTCGTCAGGACATCACAGGCTGAAAAGGTTTGACCTTTCCACCCTCCAGTGACCCCCCCAGCCACGCGAGAAGTTGGTTCATCTCGGGGTGGTCGTTTCGGAGAGCTTGCAATGAGTCCCAGCCACAGTGAGGGCGACGGGTTGGGGAGCTCAATTTTTCGACCCGCAGCATACTCATCAGGGCGTCGGTTTCCCGGTCCATGGCGTTTTCGATACGGTCGTGGGGGAGATTATCGATATCCTGTGAGCTCAGGCCAAAGCTGATGACCCCGATGCCCAGCTGGGTCGCGAGAGCCCGAACCTGATCACCCAGGGATTCATCTTCGATGCTCCCTGCCAGATAAAGAACGCCCTCGTTGGCCCAGAGCGAGCTACTCATGGTTTGAAAGAGATCCTCGCGAAAGTTATCGTGGCTGGTGCTGATCCGCATGCGAACGGAGCTGAGACGGTAGGGAGGAAGTCCGAGGGTTTGCTTGAGGGCGAGATGGGCAGGATCGAGTTCCAATCCGTCTTCGTTAAAGTTGCCATGTTCCCAGTCCACAAGGACCATTTCCGGGAACTTCCAGAGATTTCCCAGCGGCGCGTCGCTATCAAGAGACTCCCGAAACTCAAAGGTGAAGTTACTTCGGGATTCGGCATACTTCCGAATGATCGCACGAAACTTGCCAATTCGGAGCATTGCCTCGTCGACGGCTGAATGGTGATCGAGACCATCCAGTCGACCTTGACCCAGTTTGACCAACTCTTGGGCTCCGGCTAAGGCAGGCATTGATGCTCCTCGCTTGTAGTATCCCTGTCCCTTTTCCACCTTGGCAATCGGCGAAGTGGGGTCGCAGGACATGACCGAAAAGTGATAACGCAAAGAGGCATCGGAGTAGTCCCCATCAAGCTTCATACGGAGCAACCGGATCAACTCCGTTCCCTTCATTGACTTACGGGGATCCACCGGGAGGATTTCTGTAAGAACTGTGGAAAGTTTGGAACGAAGACTCATAAAAGGCGTTGATCGGGCGTTCCCGATGCAAGGTGATGATGACCACTTTGGGCAAGCCCCAAGTCCGAAAAATCATAAAAAATTCTGTGATTGTGTCAGTCGACCGCCCGAATTTGAGAAAAGATTGAATGGGCAAGATTTCACTGGCGTCTCATCTCTGAAGTGTTAAAAAACCAGCATGAAGTCGTTGAGTGTTTTATTCCCTCTTTTGAACCTCTTTTTCGCTACCCCGGTAAGAGCTCAAAACGCGCTTCAGATCATGGAGTCGGTTCGTCAGGTGGCGGTTTTGCAAGGAGACCAAACCTTGATTGGGAGAATTCGAGATGGAGTCCGTCGCATTCCGTTAACCTTGTTTTTGCGGAACAACAATTTGCAATTCGCATTGGACGAGGGAGCCGAGCGGTTCCATTTGCGATTGAATGCGGGAGGCCAGGATTTGTTCGAGATTGTTAATGGCAAGACGCAGCCCTTTCCGCCCAACAAGATCAGCCAAGCCATTCGTGGCACCGATGTGAGTTATGAGGATTTGGCTCTAAAGTTTCTTTACTGGCCCAATCCCAAGCTGATCGGCAAGCAGAAGCTCAATGGTCAGGACTGCTGGCGGATCCACTTGGTCAATCCGGAAAAGACCGGGCGATATCGTGAGGTCAGTGTTTGGGTCACGATGAAACAGCGGGCCCTGATCCGGGTGGTGGGATATGGCCCGCGGCCCAAGGTCGAACCCCTGAAACAGTTTGAAATCACGAGCGTGATGAAGGTGAACAGCCTCTTTACGGTGAAGACCATGAAGGTGACTTCGTTCGAGAAAAAACGTGTTCAGGGAACGACTTACATCGAATTTGATAAGCCCAAGGCCAGGCCGAAGGCAAACTAGGGTCCGGCGTTTACCCCGTTGCGTCGAGTCCGAAGGCAGAGTGCACCACGCGGGCTGCTTCTTCGATTTGATCTTCCTCGACGGTGACGGAGATCTTGATCTCAGACGTTGAGATCATGCCGATATTGATGTTGGCCTCTCCGAGGGCGTCAAACATCTGGGCCGCAACCCCGGAGTGACTGCGCATTCCAATTCCCACACACGAGAGTTTGGCAATGCCGCCTTCAGTTTCGATAGCGGCCTCGCCGCCGAGCTCGGTTAGAACCGGCTTGAGAGCGCTTTGAGCCCGGCCAAGGTCGCTGGTGTGCATCGTGAAGGAATGTCGTGCGAGCTTGTCGTTGGCAATGTTGGAAACGATCATGTCGATATTGACTTCGGCCCTGGCAAGCGCGCCAAGAATTCGCCCGGACATGCCAGGTGTATCGGGGATACCGGTGATGGTGACGCGGGCTTGGGAGCGCTCGATAGAGACTCCACGGATGACGACTGATTCCATGGCTTCGTGTTCTTCGGTGACGATGGTCCCCGGGTTTTGGTTCAAGGAGGATTTGACTTCAAATTTCACCCCGTATTTTTTGGCGAATTCGACCGAGCGCGATTGCATCACCTTGGTGCCAACCGAGGCGAGTTCAAGGAGCTCGTCGTATGAGATTTCCGGGAGCTTGCGGGCTTTTTTGACCACTCGGGGGTCGGCGGTGTGAACGCCGTCGACATCGGTTAGGATCTGGCAGAGATCAGCATTGATCGACGAGGCCACCGCGATGGCTGACAGATCTGATCCGCCACGGCCGAGGGTCTGGATCATGCCTTGTTCGGTCATGCCTTGAAATCCTGCCACGATCACCGTGCGGTCTTCGGCCAGATAACCATTGATTAAGGAGGCATCGATGCTTTCGATTCGTCCCCGGGTGTGGGACCCGCTGGTGACAATGCCAGCCTGGCGTCCGGTGGCTGAGACCGTATCGACTTCCAAATCATTGAGGGCGATGGCAAGGAGAGCGATGGATTGCTGCTCGCCCGAGGAAAGGAGAACGTCCATTTCTCGTTCGGTCGGCTCTTCGGTGATCTCACGGGCCATCCCGATAAGTTTGTCGGTCACCCCGCCCATTGCGGAAATGACGGCCACAACCTGGTGTCCTTTGTCGCGCTCAGCCTTGATACGGGCAGCAACATTGCGGATTCGGTCGATAGAGCCGACCGAGGTGCCGCCATATTTTTGGACGATGAGGGCCATTTGTGGGAGGGCGCTTTAGCGAGACCGAGCCGGATAAGCAAGCACCGGACGTCACAAAAAGAATCCCCCGCCGCCATTGGCGACGAGGGATTTGGATTGCCTGGAGAGTGGTTCAGCGCTTGCGGCGCAGGAGGCCGAGAAGCGCGAGTCCGCCCAGAAGGACGGTGGAAGGCTCTGGAATGGCTACCGAGATGTCGCCGTTGATCTGGAGACCGACATTTCCGGTTCCTCCACCGATAAGGTCGTCTTCAAGGTCGAGGGTTCCTGAAGTTCCGGACGCATCCCATCCAACAAGAGCAAAAGTGATTGTACCGGAGAGAGGTCCCGAGACAGTGTCAGAAGTGACGATTGCTCCTGGGTCGGGTCCTTCGAAGGTTGCGCCGATTTGGCTGAAACCGGATCCGGTATCGATGGCCCACGCAGAAGAGTTTGGTCCGGTACCGGAGGTATCGATCTCAGCGGAGACGGAGAGATCAGTGATTTGGAATCCCGGAGCAACCGTTATGGACCAAGTCAAATAGTCTTCGTCGGCAACAGCTGTCGCGAAGGAGGAACTGGTATTTCCCCAGTTATTTGAATTGAAGTTACTTGAACCTACCGTTCCAAGTCCCTCTCCTCGAGTGAGGTCGCCGACGGATGTAATTTCCACCACCGTTGTGACCCCAGCCACCGAAGCTCCGCCGACGCCATCCCATTCCGCGATCACGGCGGCTTGGGCAAAATGACCGGAAATACCAAGGGCAATGAATGCGTGTGATCTTTTCATGGCTTAGATAATTCGAAAAACCTTTAGCCCATTGAGAGGCAGTAAGTTGGCCTCTTATTAGCGAAAAAGGTTTGGGCGAGAGATTATAGACAGAAAATGTGCGAAATTTCTATCAGGTAAAGGAAAAAGCATAGCTTGGGCCAAAGTTTCAATGGGATCGGAAAGATTGCGTCACTCTCAGAGAGTCTCAATTCGGAAAACCACCGGCCGGTCGGTCAGGCAATCGAGTTGTTCGACTTCAGCGAGGGCCTCTTTGAGCGTCCCGAAAGGGCAGGTGTGGAGGAGGAAGACCATGTCGACAAATTCGGCATCCGGGTCGTCAGGGTCTACTGGAGAGTGGGTTCCGGAGATACCGATCTTGTGGTTTGCCAGAATGGCCGCGATGTCCGCGATCACGCCGGGACGGTCGGTGACTGAAAATCGGACGTAGTAGGAAGTGGCGGTGTCATCGATCGGGACCAATTCACCGTCTTCGCGGTAGGGCAGAAACCCGCGATCGGCCTGAGCATTTCGCGCGGCTTCCACAAGATCCGAGACTACTGAGGAAGCGGTGGGGCCCTGTCCAGCGCCGGGACCGTAGAAAAGGGAGTTGCCCAAATGATCTCCTTTGATTGCCACCGCGTTGTTGACGCCGTGAACCGATGCGAGGATGTGTTTTTCGGAAAGGAACGATGGTTGGGTGCGGATTTCGACCTGAGCGTTGTCGCGGGCGATAACGAGCGAGAGGAGTTTGACGACGTAACCGAGTTCGGAGGCGAAGCGAATGTCGAGCTGGGTCACTTTTTCGATCCCGCGAACATACACCTCGCGGTGGTCAATTAGGAAGCCGTGAGCGAGGGATCCGAGGATGATGGCCTTGTGAGCGGCATCCCATCCGTTGACGTCAAGAGATTCGTCTGCTTCGGCATAGCCTAGGTCTTTGGCCTCTTGCAGGGCTTCGGGGTAGCGAAGGCCGGCCTCGGTCATCCGTTGCAGTATGTAGTTTGAAGTGCCGTTGATAATTCCCGCGATGGATTGAATTCGGTTTCCGATTAGAGATTCCTGGACGCCTTTGATGATGGGAATTCCACCGGCTACTGCGGCTTCGAAGTGGATCGGGGTGTGGTGTTTTTTTGAAAGGGCAAAGAGCTCCTGTCCACGTTCGGCAAGAAGGGCCTTATTTCCGGTGACGACCGGCTTGCCGGCTTTGAGCGCGGCAGCGACGAGATCAAAAGCGGCGGTCGTTCCTCCGATGAGTTCGAGAATGACATCGACCGAGGGGTCGTGAACTAGAGAGGTCAGATCGTTGGTGAAAAGCTCGTTGGGAGCTTCGACGTCCCGCTTCTTGTCAAGGTCTCTTACCGCGATCTTGCGGATTTCGAGCCGCAGCGATTCGTGGCTGCGGGAGGTAATAAGAGAGCCGTTTTCGCTCAAAATCTTCCAAACGCCACTTCCAACGGTACCAAAACCGGCCATGCCAATGCCTGAAACTTCGCAACTCACGGGTTTCTGGTAGGCCGATCCCGGGAGCGAAGACAGAAAAAATCTCGCTGATCGATGAATTGCGTGTCTGTCCGGGATCGTTATACTCCCCACAAATGGAACGCGAATACTCTTGGGAAACTTCCAGCACCTACAGCCCGCCGCGCCGGGAGGGTTTGGGCTGGTATGTTCTCGTGGCGGTAATTTTGGCTCTCTCTCTCCATGTCGTTGCGCTCGTTCTCGCCGGAAATACCTTTTATCGAGCAGAAATCTCGGAGCCCGCGGAATGGGTGTCGGAGCCCATTCGTCTCGTTCTTTCTGAAACCGAAGCCGATGAGGTCGCCGAGGAGCCTCCGGAAGAGGAATTGGAGCGACCGGTAGACGACAGTGATTTGGTGGACGACCCAGAGGCTGCGATCGCCGAACTTCGGGACCTCGAGATCGATCTGACCAACGATCTCGAGGAAATTTCGCTGCCGGAAATGCGGATTGAGAAGCCGACGCTCGCGGGCAGTGACGATGGTGCTGATTTTCGCCCCACGATCGGTCCGAATGTCAATCCCGATATCTCTGACCCGGGCAAGATTGAAATCGATTTCCCTGCCGCCAAAAAGGGGCAAATCGTTGTCGATAATGGCACTCCGCTTGCCGACGTTTTTGATCCGAAGAAAGTAGTGGCCGAGCTGGGAAAAATAAAAGGGGCAGGAGGATCTGAAGAAGTTGGAGCAATCGAGGGCTACACCGGATTGACGGCTTACGCCAACATGTCTCCAGGTGAGCTGCAAAAGAATAAGGCTTCGATCGGAAGTGATCTCCTTTTTGAATTCAGTTCATCCACCTTGCGCGATGATGCGCGTATTACCTTGCTGACGGTGGCTCAGCTGATTGACCGAAATCCGGAAATGTATTGCTGGGTGGAAGGGCACACCGATCTCATTGGAGGTGAGGAATCGAACTTGCGTCTTGCTCGCCAGCGTGGCGAGGCCGTCAAAGATTGGTTGGTGCGCTCGTTGCAGTTGGACCCCAGATTTATCGTAGTGAGGGCCTGTGGAATGTCGCAGCCCGTTGTGTCGGGTGGCACGAAAGAGGAACAGGCACCCAATCGCCGGGTCGACATTAAGATGCGCAAGACTCCTCCCTTGCGGACCGAGGTTCGCATTCCGCTAAAGCCGGGGCGGGCGGTCATCGTCGAAGAGGAGAACAAGCCGGGACGTGCAATTGTTGTGGAGGATGAGAACAGACCAGGACGTGCAATTGTTGTGGAGGATGAGAACAGGCCGGGGAGAGCCATCATCGTGGAAGAAGACGAGGAGGAGATTCCCTCGGCGATTCCAGTGCCCGGCAACGCGATTCCTCCTGCCGTTCCGGTGCGGGAATAGGGAGGAACCAGGAAGCCAGTTGTTGACGATCGGTTGTGTTAAGAATTCTGCCCGAACCCCCTGTCTGGAAGGCCGTTCTCGGATTCGATTACGACGACACCCTTGTGTTGAAGAATGGTCCGCCGGAGGTTGATCCGCGCTTCTTCGAATGCCTGCAATGGGTTCGTTCGGTCTATGGGGCGGCATGGGGAATTGCCACCGGCCGGTCCTTGTTTCAATTGATCGAGGGATTTAACGAGGCCCGGTTTCCCTGCCTCCCGGATTTTGTCGTGACCCGGGAGCGTGAGATTTACTTCCCCGGCCAATTTGGTCGCTGGGTTCCGCACGAGGAGTGGAACCGTCGTTGTGAAAAGGATCATCACCGGCTTTTCCGACGATGCCGCAGAATGCTTGCTCGCATTCAGGATTTTGTGGAAGAAGAGACCGGAGGTCGATGGGTGTCGGTGGAAGGGGATGCCGCTGGGATTGTGGCGAACAGCAACGAGGAAATGGATGCTATTCAGAAGTTTGTCGAAGAGATCGCCAATCACTCTAAGCTGACTTATGAAAGGAACGGCATCTATCTTCGCTTCAGTCACGTGAAATATCGGAAAGGTAGCGGCTTGACCGAAGCAGCGCAGCGCTGGGGGATCGGGCCGGAGCAGATTCTCGCGGTCGGGGACAACTACAACGATCTGAGTATGCTGCTTCCCGAAGTTTGTGAGGCTTGTGGCTGTCCGGCCAATGCCCTGCCGGAGGTGAAGGAATATGTTGCCTCACGGGGAGGGAAAGTTGCGGACAACAAAGGCAGCGTGGGAGTGATTGAGATCATGAAGCACTACTTTGACCAATGATAGCCGAACTCTGGGCCTTTTCCGGGTTGATGTTGATGGGACAATTCAGCCCTGGTCCTGATATGCTGATTTTGACCCGCACTTCGCTCGCAGAGGGTCCAAAGACGGGCTGTCTGATGGCTTCGGGAATTGCCACCGGCCTCGTGGTTCATTCCATTCTCGCGATCAGCGGCGTGGCTGTGGTCTTTTCTCGAGGTGGCTCGGCGGCTCTCGTCATCAAGTGGTTGGCGGCCGCTTACCTCCTTTGGCTGGCCTACGGGCTTTTCCAAAAATCCGATGAAGATGAAGAGGTGGTGGTTCCCAAAGGAAGCCCCTACCTGAGAGGGCTTTTTTGCAATCTTCTCAATCCGAAAGCTTTTGTCTTTTTTGTCAGTGTCGTCTCCCCGTTTTTGCTCGGAGATCACCCCGTCTGGTGGCCGTATGCTCTGGGGTTGATTGTGGTGGGACAAGCTCTAGTCTTTTGGTCATTATGGGTTTGGCTTCTCCAAAATGCCAAAGTGAGAGAGGGGTATCTACGTTCCGGCCCAGTGATTGATCTGGTCTTTGCCCTGGCCTTGATTGGTCTTTCGATTTCGTTGGTCGTTTGAAATTGAATACAGAGGCGCTGAGAACACAGAGTCGCACAGAGTTTTTTAATTGCGGCGCTGTCTCGAATCCCAACGGGATTCTGGATGAGGCGTGAGAGAGGAAAGGTATGCCGAGTCTGAACACAAAAAAACCCGGCGACCTACGGGAGGTGCCGGGTTTTGAAAAATAACCACCGGAGATTACTCGCCGAGGCCAAAACGGATGAAGCTGCAAACCGTGATGGTGTCGTCGAGCTCCTTGCCCTTGGCTGCGAGAAGGTCCTTGATGGTGGTATCGGGATCCTTCACGAATCCTTGTTCCAGAAGGCAGCGCTCGGAGTAGAACTTACCAAGCTTGCCCTCGATGATTTTATCGAGGATGTCGGCAGGCTTGCCCTGTCCTTCCATTTGCTTGCGAAAGATGTCCTTCTCGGATTCCACGAGCTCGGCAGGAATGTCCTCGCGGCTCAGCCCTGCCGGGGAGGTCGCGGCGATGTGGAGAGTGAGATCCTTGACGAGATCTTTAAAGGAATTGGAGGAAGCAGTTTCAGCTTTGCCGGCACCCACTTTGATCAGAACACCAACCTTGCCACCTAGGTGGATGTAGGAAGCGACCGCACCCTCACCATCAAGGGTGAGGCGCTCGAAGCGGCGGAGCTTTAGGTTTTCTCCCATTTCGAGAACCTTGCCCTTTACGAATTCTTCAAGGGAGCCTTCTCCCTTGGAAGAGGCGAGGGCTGCGTCGAGATCGGTGGCTCCGCTGGTCAGAACAGCGTCGGCAATTTCGGCGACAAAGGCCTGAAAGTTTTCGTTCTTGGCTACGAAGTCGGTCTCGCAGTTCACCTCGACGAGGATCCCGGTCTTGCCGGACTCGTCGATCTTGGCTGCCACGACCCCTTCGTTGGCTTCGCGGGAAGCTTTCTTTTCAGCTTTGGCTCCACTCCGTTCACGGAGGATTTTGATGGCGGCGTCCATGTCCCCCTCCGTTTCGGTGAGGGCTTTTTTGCATTCCATCATGGCCACTCCGGTGCGCTCCCGGAGTTCTTTGACAAGCGATGCGGTGATCATAGTCTTTTTTGTTCGTTGTTGTGGGGAAAGGGTTATCCCTTGGCGCCGACGACGATGCCATCGACGAGGTTTTGAAGAAGGATGCGAATGGAGCGCATGGCGTCGTCATTCCCGGGTATGGGATAGTCGAGCTTGGAGGGGTCTCCGTTGGTGTCGACAATGCCCACGATGGGAATGTTGAGGCGCTTGGCTTCAGCCACCGCGATGGACTCACGAGCGGTGTCCACGATGACGACGGCATCGGGAAGCTTCTCCATGTCACGAACTCCGTTGAGGTTGCGGTGAAGCTTGTCCTTCTCACGGTTCAAAGCGGAGAGCTCTTTCTTGGACATCGACTTATATTCCGGAGCGCGCTCGATGTCTTCGAGATACTTTAGGCGCTTCACCGAATTCCGGATGGTGGTGAGGTTGGTCATGGTGCCACCCAGCCAGCGGTAGTTGACGTAGTATTGTCCGGTGGCTTCGGCGGCTTCGCGGACGGCGTCCTGGGCCTGGCGTTTGCAGCCGACGAAGAGGATCTTCTTGTTCTTGCCGGCGATTCCAGAGAGGAAATCAGCGGCTTTGTCGAGGCACTGGACGGTCTTGTTAACGTCGATGATGTAGATGCCACCCTTGTCCTTCATGAGGTAAGGCTTCATCTGCGGGTTCCACTTTTTGGTCTGGTGTCCGTAGTGGACCCCAGCTTCGACCATTTCTTTGACGAGTTCGTTTATCATGTTCTTGGGTCCTCCGTTAAAGCACGAAGGCGCTGTGGTTGGGAAATCGCTGCCATATGACCCCCCTCAGCCTTCCCGTTGTTAACAAGGCAGCGATTTGAGGGGAGGGGCGGGGTAGAAGGAAATGCCCCCAATGGCAAGGAATTTCGCGAGAAGTCGTGGCTTTTCGGTCTTCCTTACTTTTTGGGGGACAAAACCTTCACCACGGCCTCGGCGATCTTGGTGGCCCCTTTGGTGTTGGGATGAACGGTGTCCGGAATGAGATCGTCGTGGCCTTCGAGCGAGGAATAGACGTCGACCAGGCCCAGTTTTAGTTCTTTGGCCAACTTGGTGACCACCGGGATTTGGTCCTTGGTGTTGTCGTTGTTAATACCCCAGCGCCCCTCCTTGGCGATGTAGGGAGGGAGGCAAAGAAAGATGCGCGGTTTGTTGTCGAGCCTTTGAAAGTCGGCGATGAGGTCCCGGTAGTCTTTTTCGAAGTCCGCTTTGAAGTTCTTCCAGTTGTTTGGCTTGGTATCGTTGGTGCCAAGCATGATGACAACGACGTCGGCTTGGGAGGTGATGGCTCGCTCGAAGTGCTTAGTTTTCTGATAAGGCTTGTTGCCGCTGTTCATCAAAGTGGTGGCGCTGAGGCCGAAATTTTCCACCCTCCACTTTTCGCCGAGCATCTTTTGGGCTTGGGCGGGCCAGGATTGACCACGTTTGGCCCCAACACCCTGGGTGATACTATCGCCGACGCAGGCCAGTTTGACCGGACGGTCGAACTTGGCGGGATCTACCGGCGTATTGTCCTGGGCAAAAGTCGGAAGGGCGAGTGAGAGGAGGACGAGGAAAACGCTTCGGATCATGAACAAAACGCTAGATCTGGATGCGGTGAGGGACCATGACTTTTATCGGGGAATTTTGAAGTAGGAGGCCTCGCCGGGGTCGGCTTGGCATTTGCATCGAGAAAGGCGAGGAGCCAGGAAGCACCGCGTGAATGGCGAAAGGAAGAAGACCGTCGATTCGGGAAAGCCGATTGGCGGACTTCCGGTAGTTGGGATGGTCTTTTCGAGAGGTTGCGTAATCTGACAAGGTCATCTGGTGTGTCAGACTCAAGCTCCTGAGATGAATCGACCGAATCTTTGAGGCCAGTCTGCTGGCCGAGGAAGGAAAAATTGATTCCCACTGGGTCGATTTCAAAGGGGAATTGATGAAGGCGACCGTCGAAGAAGAGTGATTCCCTTGGTGGGTTACTGATCGACGCTCTTCAAGAATTGCCAGATGGCCTCAAATTGCTTTTGCGAGTCGCCCTCGAGAATGTCGGGGCTGAGACCGGAGCCATCTTCCGGGTTGGTGTAGCGGGGCATCTTGGTGTCTGGCACCAGACGGGCCGGGTTGAACATCCACTGGTGGTAGTAGTCCTTGCGAAGGCGTTGGTGGGTGAGGCCGAAATTGATGCCCTGGACTTCAAAGGCTGCGATCGCTTTCTTGTCGTTGATGGCATGACAGGTGACGCAGGCGTAGCCTTCGATTCCGACTAGTTTTTCGCCGATCTTGAAGAGCTCGGGGTCGGGTTTCTCTTTCGTGGATTTTGATTCAGGGAGGCCGTGTTGATGGGCCATTCCGCTGGTCAAGGCGGTGGCATGGTGGCTGAAGGCTGGCATCCGCATGTCAAGCCAGGGACGCGGCCGCGGATAGGCAGTGCCGAGAAGCATTTTGCCGAGGTAGCTTGAATGGAGCATCGCTCCCATGTGTGTCAGTGGCGGGCGCGATTGGATCAAGCGTTCATCTTCGCCTTCCAGATGAGCCACGAGTGGTTTGGATTGAACGTGGGTCTTGGTAAGGAGAGAATCCTGTCCGTTGTAGCTGTGGCAAGAGGTACAGTTCAGCGACTCGATTTGCCGGGTTGCGTAGGCCGCCACGGTGTCATGGATGATGAGAGGAAGAATCGTCGGAGAGAGGGATTTTTTCTCTTCATCGGTCAGGTTGAGCCGGGGAGCCTTGCCTCGTTTTTCATCGGGTCCAAGACAACCGGAGACCGACCAGTCGGGCAGTTTGAAAATGTCAGAGCCATTTTGCTTTTCACCTCCAAGACCCTCGTGACAGGCCGCACAGTTCAGACTCTTTGCCAGTGCCTTGCCACGAGCGGCATCACCGGGGGCAAACTCCGAAGGATCGGGAGTGTGGTTTCCGGTGGAGGTTTTAGTGAGCCACGCCGCGATGGAATTGGCTTCCTCATCTGAGAACCGAAAGTTGGGCATCTTGATGGATGGATGATGCTTGGCGGGGTTTTTTAGGAAGGCCACGAGTGCTCCTCCTTTGAACTTGGCTGCCACGTTGTTGAGAGGAATGCGATCATTTTCAAAGTCGGGTTCGGATGCATCCGGGGTGGTGTGACAGGCCACGCAACCGAGCTTGTGGAAATGTTCCCCTCCTTTTTGGGCAAGGGAGAGATCGGGTTCTGCTGGAACGGGGTCACTCGAGGTGAGGGTGGCGAGGTAAGCTGCAAGATCGGCCGCGGCCTGGGCTCCCTCGGGCTTTGTGTGATCGACCATCGCCGGCATAGTGGTCGTGGGTTTGAGAAGTTCCGGTTGGGCGATCCAGCGGGTGAGCCATTCGGCGGACACCCGGCTTCCGATGCCGGTGAGATTGGGACCGGAGTCTTTCAATTCGGGAGCGGCCGACGATCCAAAGTCATTTTGGTGGCACTGCACGCAGTTGTGGCTGGCGAAGAGATGAACTGGATCGGCTTTCTTCGTTTCGACTGGAAGAAAGGCGGCATTCGGAACCGGCTCGCGGGGGAATTCCCGTCGTTCTTCCCAGTAAAGTCGGAAGAATCCGCTTCCATCTTCCGCGGAGGTGAAGGTGATTTCTAGAGGAGTCTCACCCGGGTTGAGTCGGACACGGTCAGACTTGCCTTCGGTAAAAGCGAGATTTTCCCCATTGACCTTGAGAGCTACTGTCCCCTGAGCATCGACGGAGAAGTAAACTCGATAGCGTTTCGGGATGCGTAGGGTGCCCTTGAAGTTTGCGGTAAAGGCTCCAGGAGCGAGGCCGGCGGTGGCGGGAGTGCCTTTCGGGACGAAGAGAGCGGGGAGAGGCGCAGAGCGAGTTTGAGTCTTGCCATCAGCGGTGAAGGTGGCGGTCAATTGGGCGCGTGCGATCGGAATGATCAGGGCGATGAGGGTGAAAAATAGAGCTCTCACGGGCGTTAAGGTAGTCAGATTCCCGGGCGGGAAAAGCAAAAGCCGGCGGTAATGGTGAAGACAAAAAAGCCCGACAGAGATATCTGTCGGGCTTTTTGACGATATGAAGTCGATCTTAGAGGGAATCACCGAGCATCTTGAGGGCGTCGGCGGCGCGGTTGGAGTAACCCCACTCGTTGTCATACCAGGAGCAAACCTTGACCATGTTGCCATCGATGACGGTGGTCAGCTCGCTGTCGAAGATGGAGCTGTGCGGGTCGCCTACGATATCCTGAAGGACGAGAGGATCCTCGCTGTAGTGAAGAACTCCTTTCATCGGGCCTTCAGCAGCCTCCTTGAAGGCGGCATTGACTTCCTCGGCGGTGACATCGGCACCAAGCTCGGCAACGAGGTCGGTGAGCGAACCGGTCGGGGTGGGGACACGGAAGGCGCCTCCGTTCAGCTTTCCGTTGAGCTCGGGAATGACGAGGCCGATGGCGCGTGCTGCTCCGGTGGAGGAGGGCACGATGTTTTCGGCGGCTGAACGAGCACGGCGGAGGTCACCGTGAGGAGCATCAAGAAGACGCTGGTCACCGGTGTAACTGTGAATGGTGCTCATGAAGCCGCGCTTGAGTCCCCACTTATCGTTGAGGACTTTGGCGAGAGGAGCGAGGCAGTTCGTGGTGCAGGAAGCATTGGAGACGATGTGATGGTTGGCCGCATCGTAGTCGCCGTCGTTGATGCCGAGGCACATGGTGAGATCAGGATCCTTGGCGGGAGCAGAGATGAGGACCTTCTTGGCGCCGGCGGAAATGTGCTTGGAAGCTCCTTCGCGACTGCAGAAAAACCCGGTGGATTCGAGGATGACCTCGGCATTCCAATCGGCCCACGGCAGGTTGGCGGGGTCGCGCTCGGCGGTGGCATGGATCTTGTGGCCGTCGACGATGATATATTCGTCGTCGTAAGAGACCTCGCGAGCGAACTTGCCTTGCGACGAGTCGTATTTGAGGAGGTGGGCGAGGGTTTTGTTGTCGGTGAGATCGTTGATGGCGACGACTTTCTTGAGTTCGTCATCGCTCATTGCACGAAGCACCATCCGGCCGATCCGACCGAATCCGTTGATTGCATAGTTTGCCATGGGTTTTCCTACTTGATTTAGGTTTGGGTGTTTTTCCTACCCATCCGGGGGAAAATCGGCGGCATTATGCAGGGAAGGTCATTCCCGTCAAGTGGCACCCAAGGGGAAATCCGGTGAGATTTCCCGAGCTGATATCAGAGCCGAATCAACCTCCCGCAGCCCTCGGAAGAGGCTCGGGAACGAAGTGGAAAAGGACCGGGTTGCGAGGGTCTTTGCTTTGGGCTTTATAGAAAAATCCCTGAATCCGCTGGTTTTCGAGAAGGCGGACTTGATTGGACCAGATCCATCGTTGGGAGCCCCCTGGGCCGGCGTAGCCGACGCGAATCTGGTTTTTACCCACCTTGAGGGGCTTCATGGAAGTCTTGCCGGGGCGGATACCGTAGACCTTTGGAGTGGGCTTGGCATTCCAGTCGCCGATCTGAATGATCACCATGATATCGGACACGTTTGTGAAGCGGATGTTTCCGGCGGGAAATGATGAAGCGTCGTCCTTGAGGAGCATCATCTTGGGATTGTTCCAGTTCATCGTGGTGGGATCACGGTAAAGAACTCCAAGGCTCAGCTTGCCAGCCGGTAGACGGCTGGTGAGCCAGTCTTGGCCGGCACCCACTTTTCCTTTGCTGATTTTCAGAGCCGGAGTCTCCCCGGGGATGGTCAAGACACTCGTCATGGATCGTAATCCGACCTTGAAGGGAATTTGGGTGTCCTCTCCTGAGAGAATCGAGAGCTCCTTCGGCGGAACCGACCCGGCGGGAGGCTCCAGCCCCACTCGGATCCCGTTCTCGAGCTTCTCTTTCCAAGCCGGCAACTCACCCAGCGGGATAAAGCGGAAGTGCTTTGGAGGCATGTCTTGGGCATTGAGGAGGCCCGACAATAGGGCGAAAGCAAAGGTGACGGAAAAGAGTGGATTCATCTGTGGGCGGACGCTAGCACGGCAAAATTGGCGATGCGAGCGAAAGGTTTGATTCGGTGGGACGCCTCAGGATCGGGGTATCTTCTCCACTTTTTTGTGCATCAGGAAGGGCAGGCGGGGCTGCTTTATCTGTGATTTGTAGAAGAAGAAATTCATCCGCTCGTTGTCTTCCAGAAAGATTTTGTTGGTCCAATAGTCGCTGTATCCGTTGAGCTCGTATCGATCCCTTGAAAGCTCTTTTCGGTTGTCGGTGCCAATCCAGACGACGTTTTCCCCGGGCTCAAGAGGTTTCAGGAGGATTCCCCCCGGTGACACGGTGTGGGTTTCCGGTTCCTCTGAATCCTCGCGATGATCTTTCTTCCAGACCCGCACATATACCGTCTTTCCGGTGGTATTGGTGAAGCGGGCATGTCTTGCCGGGAAAGTTATTGCGTCATCCTTGAGAAAGATCATTTTTGGGTCGTTCCACGACATCGTTGCGGGATCGCGATAAAGCACTCCGAGGGACAAGAGGTGGGTTGGCGCATTTCGAGTGAACCAGACCTTGTCTCCTTTGATCTCGCGAATCTCGATTTGCTTCGTCTCCCCGGGGAAGGTGAGCGTTGGGGTAAAATGTAAGAGGCCGAAATAGAGCGGTTTTTTGATCTCTCCGGTTTGAAGGGCCAGTGGCCTCGGGATGAAGGATCCGACCGGTGGTTCCTTGAAGGTCCGGATGCCATTCGGCGAGAGAGGTCCTTCCTCCAGTTCTGGTGCTTCTCCCAAAGGAACAATGCGAAGCTTTTTCGGCGGAACGTTTTCTTCCTGGGCGCAAAGCAGACTTGGGATGACGGAAAGGACAATCGTCGCAAGAAGAAGGAGTTTCATGACAGGTTGAGCGGTCGTTGGTTAGACGGGATTTGCTTCAACTACTTAGGGGTTTTCTCAATTTTTTTGTAAATCAGGAAGGGCTTGCGAGGTTCTTTGGCCTGAGGTTTATAAAAGAAAAACTGCGCTCGTTCATCCTTCTCCAGTGCGACCTTGATGCTGAGGGGGTAATCCACGATCTTCCCCGTCGCATCCTTGTAGCCGATCCAGATTTGATCACCCCCGGGCTTGAGGAGTTTGGAGGAGACCTTGCCGGGGCCCACTCCGTAGGTGGTCAGCTGTTTCCTGGTGCCAATTCGATAGAGAACCATGGTGTTGGAAGTGTTGATGAAGCGGATTCGCCCGGCGGGGAGGGCAGTGGCATCGTCCCGGAGCAGGAGGAGTTCAGGGTTGTTCCAGGACATTGTGCGTGAGTTGCGGTAAAGCACGCCCAGAGAAAGCGGGACGCTGGGAGCCTTTCGCGTGAGCCAGGGTATGTCTGGTTTGATTTTTCGGAGGTCGAACTCCTTCACTTCGGCCGGGATGGCCAGAGGCTTGGTGTGATTGAACAAGGCGAGTTGCAGAGGAATCTGAATCTCACCCGTTCTAAGGGCCAGAGGCATAGGGAGAACGGATCCCGGTGGCGGGGCCTGAAGCGGGATGATGCCGTCGGGTCCGACTGGCAATTGCTTCAGCTCCGGTTCCTCCCCGAGAGGAATGATCCGAAGAAGCTTGGGAGGGGCTTTTTTTTGCTGACCGCAGAGCGAGGCGATCAAGAAGGGAATGAGGAGAAGCGTTTTCATGTCTAGCCGTTAGTTTGATTCGAAATTTAGAGCGGGCAAAGGAAAAATCAGACCTCATCGGAGGTAAGCCAGCGAGAGCGGCAGATTTGGAAGTTGCATCCGGAGGTTGGGAAGATTAGCAGTTTTTCCGGAGCTTAGAAAAAGCTGGTGCCAAAGGGTTTGGTTGACCTCGAAGGAAAAGTCGTAAAACACGTTGGCCTGACGCTAGATGATTCTCAGGCGATTACGTGCATCTTGAAGTCCGCCACTGAGGTCGCCCCTTGAATAGAGGGGGAGCATCTCAGATAAGGTCCGAGCGATAGACTGCGGTCCACCGGCCTCCTTCCGTCGCGTTTGCGCGCCCAAGAGCGGTGGTGGTTGAGATACGTTGATCAGGCCCCAGATCGCAATGCAATTTGCTTCTTTCCGTGAAAATTTCTGAACCTCAACGTGCGTGGCGCGAGGGCTCTGGTTTTAGGGCGTTCGGGCATCTCTTTTTGCTTCGAGGATGTCCCTCATCGTGTTAATGACCCAAGCTCGTGAAACAGCGATCTTTATGCTTATGGGTTGGGCTGGTTACCCTGACATCCGCGGAAACGGTGGGCCTTTGGCGTTTTGCGGAGGTGGGAACCTCGGTGGGTCAAGCGATGTCCACGGCAGAAAATGCCGCAATTCCGGGGTTGATTGACGCCTTGGCAACTGCTGGAGCCCCTGCGTATTCTGATGATGTTCCCGCTGCCGAGATTTTTGACCCGGTGACGGGCGTGACCTACACGAACGAATGGTCGTTTGATGCCAGTGCGGCTGGTTCTCGTTTGGCGACGAGTGATGTCCCGGAATTGGATGGCTCGTTTACGATTGAGTTTTTCCTGAAGGTGATTGGAGAGCCTGCCTCTTATGAGACATTTTTGCGTCGATTTGAAACCAGCGATCTGGCTTGGAAACTCGACTTTGATCATGCTCCAAACCTTGGCTTTGGAAAAATCCGGTCACGTTGGGACACTCCGGCGGGGCCCCCGGACGGTGTTGCGGAGGCCGGGGTGGATGAGAACGTTAATTTTGTGGTCCGGCCCCAGACCAATTTCGATTCTGACCTGATTTATATCGATACCGGTGCTAAGGATGCTGCGGGACTTGATGTTGGGCCGCAGAATACTGGTCGTGCCGTGGATTATGTTTACGATACCGTGAGCGGAAATCCCAATGATGCTGACCTCGCTTTGCAAGGGGATGGGCAGAACGATTTGCCGGAGTGGCATCATGTCGCTCTTTCTTTCGATGAGGTTGCACAGCAAGTCACCCTCTACCTGGACTATCGCTTGGTTCACACCCGTACGCTGAGTGACTCGCAGGGTGATGGATACACTCATCCGGCAGCGGGTCTCGAGTTTGGAAAGTTCAATGGAAGTACGGCAAATCTCCTATTTGACGAAATCAGATACTCCTCGGGGCTCCTGAGTCCGGGCGAGTTCCTTCGGGATGCCAGTTTTGCGGTCGATCAGGTTGTGGGCTATTGGCGTCTTGATGATGCCGGGGTAATGGAGGGCGGTGCGATTGCGGTAGCCCTCGACTCCTCGGGTGGTTCCAACGATGCCACGATCGGAAACGGAACACCCGTTTATTCCTCCGACGTTCCTGCTCCTGTCATCTTTGATCCTTTGACGAGGCAGAATCAGCCCAACGGGTTTTCCTTTGATGCTACCGGAGCAAATGCCCGTCTCCGGGTGGCAAATAGTGAATCTCTCAATAGTTCTTACACGATGGAGTTTTTCGTAAAGCTGGTTGGTGAGCCTAACGGCTACCACCCTTTTGTGAGGAGACAGCAGTCCGGTGATCTCCGCTGGCAAATCGACTTTGATCACGCCGCAAGGGGAGCATACGGCCGGATGAGAAGCCGCTTCGATACTCCCAACGAGAACAGCAACTTTGTGACGGGCCCGACTGGCGGAGGTGCCCTTGCCGAAAGTCTTCGTCTTTGGGTCGATACTGATCCGGGGGATGGATTGGTGGCCAGTTACGATGATCCGTCCGACTGGTCACTTGACGGAGACGGAGTCAATGATTTGCTGGACTGGCACCACGTCGCCCTTACTTTTGATGAGGTTGCCGGGGTGGTCTCATTTTATTGGGATTATCAGCGGACGCAGACCCGCACTCTTTCCGACAGCGATGCAAACGGCTATACACATCCTGACTCGTTTATTGAATTCGGTAAGTTTTCAGGCACGGACTATGGGCTGTTGTTTGATGAGATCCGTTATACCGGAAAGGTCCTGCCACCCGCGTTTTTTTTGAGGGCAAGCGAAACAGTTAATCCAGAGCTGATGATCACCGGCGTGGCAGTCGCTTCTTCCAATGGACAGGCGACGGTCAGCTGGGCTTCAGAAGTGGGGCAGATCTATCTGGTAGAACGTTCGAGCGATTTGATAAACTGGAACGAAGTGGGATCGCCTACCGCGATGGACACTACGACGTCATTTGAGGATCTCTCTCCTCCAGTCGGGGCTTCGCAGGTCTTCTATCGAGTCTCGCGGCCCTGAGCTGGAAAATTTTCTGGATACCCACCGATTCGATGAAGCGCTTTGCAACCTTTTCGACCCTCCTTTCAGTTATCATTTCGCCTGTTCGGGCGGAGGTAGTGATCAATGAAATCAGCGGAGCTTCCTCGGACCGCCTTCTCAAGTACTCCGATTCGGGTCAGGCAAGTCTGGGAGCCGGGAGTTCCTGGTTTTCCCCGGCTTTTGATGCGGCCGCGTGGTCTTCGGGAGCCGGACCCATTGGGTTTGGCAGGCCCGAACTGAATACCGATCTATCATCAGTCCTCCCGGGAGAGGCACCATCGCTTTACCTCCGAAAGTCCTTTTTCGTTTCGGCGGGACAAGCCGCTTCGACCGCTAATCTCGTTTTGGAGACCCGCTTTGCCGATGGTCTCATTATCTTCATTAATGGAGTGGAAGCCGAGCGGTACAACCTTGGTCCGCCCGGTCTTTTCATTTACTCCGATCAGCTCTCTTTTCTCAGCAATCCTGATGATGCACGATTGATCACTCTTAACCTGGGGCCCGCTTCGGACTGGCTGGTGGAAGGAGAGAATGTCATCGCGGTGCAGGTGGCTGGGAACACCTTATCTCGTCCCGTTCATTTCGAGGGTGAGTTGAGGATTGATGCTGGGGTGACTCTTTACGATGTCGTCACCGATTTCTTTAGCGACGCCAATGGAGCATCCCGAACTCACCTAAACAACCTAGGCGTCATCAATGAAAGTTCAAGCGGCATGCCCGTAGTGGATGGTTGGCTGGACCGTTCGCTGTTGGTAGAGAGTAACTCGGGATGGGAGCAATTGGAGATCACGACTCTTTCAGAAAGCGGAGGAGGGGAGCAAGGTGACGGAGCAATCAGATACACCGTCGCGGGATCGGGTGGTCTCGATGATGCCGTGATTTCTTTTCCTGAGGTTGAGATGGGCCAGCTCTGGGAGGCTGGCAATCTCACCGCTGGTGATTTGTCAGGAACGCGGATCTCATTTCGCCTTCGCGCGGATTCCGAAGCGGCCTTCGATTTTGTGGTGCGTTCGTCTGATGGGGAAGTGGTTGCCGATGGATTCTCTGTGGTGACCTCCGGAGCTGAAGCGAGTCTTGGGTATTGGAGATTTGATGAAGCAAACGCGCAAGCGGGAGCGACTCTGAATCAAGCTTTGGATTCGACTGGCAACGGCCACATCGCGACACCTTCAGGGAGTGGTGGGGGAGTCTACGCTTCGGATGTGCCCGGAGCGTTGATTTTTGATCCGCTGGCCAATGCCACCCGACCCAACCAATTTTCAATGGATGTCACTGCCTCCGGGCGTCGTATGCGCGTGGTGGATTCTCCGGATTTTAATCGTTCCTTCACGGCCGAAATGTTTATCAAGATAGATGGGGAGCCATCGGGGTATAATCCTTTTTTGAGACGCCAGGGTCCGAGTAACTCCCGCTGGCAGATTGACTTTGATCACGCGCCCCAAGGAGCATTCGGGCGAATTCGTTCCCGCCTTGATACCCCGGATGGAGCAAACAACAATTTCATACTGGGGCCTATGGGTGGAGGCGGCATTCCTGCAGAGCGTCGGATTTGGATCGACACCGACTCCTCGAACGGGCTGGTTTCCGGCTACAATGATCCGTCAGATTGGTCGCGGGATGGGAACGGGGTCAATGACCGACCTGGATGGCATCATGTCGCGCTCACTCTGGATCAAGGGACAGGGATGGTTCGTTTATACTATGACTATCAATTGATGCAGACTCGCACGCTTGCTGGGGCGCCCCAAGGGGGCTACGTGCACCCGTCCGGTGTCATTGAATTTGGTAAATTCAGTTCGACTTACGCCATGCTGATCGATGAAGTTCGTTACACCGGGAGGGTGTTGGAGCCTGCTGATTTTCTGCAAGTTGCAACCGAGGCGGTGGAGCCATGGATTACTTATGAAATCGATCTCGGGTCCGGAGATCCAGTTTCCCGGGCTGCCTTGTTGTCTCACTTGAATGCCGGCAATGAGACTTCTTTTGTTCCCGGGCTCCAGTTGAGAAACGAAAGCTTCTCGGAAGATGGTCGTACTTTAGACCTCGACCAGTTTAATGTGGTTTTTGCCGAAGGTGTGGGTGCTAATGCTTTGGTGTCGTCAAGCGAAGCGTGGCGGTATCATGCCGGCTTGATCGAACCTTCGGGCGGGGTCTCAGAGCCTGGAGCACCTGCGGGTGATCGACGTGACTTCGTCGATTGGATTGAGTTAGCTAATACCGGGGGGGGTGAAGTGGATTTGACGGGGTGGTCATTAACCGATGACCAGCAGGAGCCTCGCAAGTGGACTTTTCCCCCAGGAACCACTATCCCGGCCCAAGGGTATCTGGTCGTACTGGCCGATGAACTTGAAAACGACGGTCTCTCGTTCGAATATCTACATACCAATTTCAAGTTGGCAGGTGAAGGTGAGTATTTGGCTTTGATCGATGACTCTGGAGTAAGGCGAACAGAATTCGCTTTCGGTTTTCCCCGGCAGGATGATTTCTATTCCTTTGGACTGCGTCCGGATGGCGAGGGATATGTCTATTTTAAAGACCCTTCTCCAGGGCGTTCCAATGGAGGACCGGTATTCGACGGATTTGTGTCTCCACCGGTATTCGGGGTTCCAGGCGGATTTCACCCTGGGACGGTCGTTCTCCCGCTCACAAGTGAGACCCCTGGTGCCACCATTCGCTACACGACCGACGGAACCGAGCCGACTTTGGAGAACGGGTTGGACTATTTGGTGCCGTTGGTGCTGGCACGCATCAATTCCCGAACGGGTCACACCATTCGTGCACGCGCGTTTGCGGAAGGTTCGGTGCCCTCACAAACCCGTTCGGCGACTTATCTGGTTGGGCAAAGTGGTAACATCACTTCCTCGCCCGCTCTGATTCTGAGTGGTGACGAGGGTCGGTCGTTTTTAAAGCCCTACGGGGTTCTTGCGATCGACGGCGGGCTCTATGTCGATGCCCGCTGGGAGGCCCGGGAAAAGGATGATTATAATCTCCCGCTTCGGCGGGGGCGAGTCTATGAACGACCGGCCTTTGTGGAGTTTTATCAGGCTAACTCAACCAATGGGTTTGGGGTCAATGGGGGAATTAGGGTGGCCTTGAGCAACTACTCTCGTCCCAGGATTATTCTGAACAACGTCGAAGAGTCTCCGTGGGTTGCCAACCCTCGAGAGAAGCCGTCGTTTAACCTCTACTTCAGAAACGAGTACGAAAGATCCCGGATTCAGTTTTCGGTCTTTGGTTCCGACTATGCAGGGAACTCATTCGAGCAACTACGCCCCCGGGCCGGTAAAAACGATATGAACAATCCCCATATTAAAGACGAGGTGGTGCGCCGTCTCTTTATCGAGATGGGGAATGTGGGTTCTCGTGGGGTTTTCAATAATCTCTACCTCAACGGAGAGTGGAAGGGTTTTTACAATACTTGCGAACGTTTACGTGAGCCATTTTTTCAGACCCACTATCCCGGATCCGATGATTGGGATATCCGTCAGGCGGGCAATCCCAATGGCGCTCTTGCGGAAGGGGACAATGAGGCGTGGAATGAGTTGAACAACCGGCTGCAGGTTTCGAATGTGAACAGCGAAGGAAACTGGAATGCAGTCCTCGAATTGGTCGATCCCGTTTCCGTAGCAGATTACTTTTTGCTCAATATCTACACCGCGACCTGGGACTGGCCGAATAACAACTGGGTCTCGGCAAGGGAGCGGTCGCCGGAGGGGCGGTTCCGCTTTTATGTCTGGGATGCCGAAGGGGGTTTCGGGTTTCCCCGGAGTTCCCAAAATCCGCAAAGTAGAAAACCGGTCAATTTCAACACGATAGCCCAGGATCTTCTGGCGCGGACGGACGTGACCTCGACCTTTTTTCAGCGTTTGCATCGTTGGCCCGCCTTTCGTCTGATTCTGGCCGACCGGATTCATCGGCACTTTTTCAATGGGGGCGTTCTCGATGATTCCAACCCCGATGAATCCAAGGTCAAGGCGGTCATTGATGAGGCAGCGGGAGAGCTTTCTCCTTTGTTGCAAGAGAGACTTGGTGAGTCCGTCGATCTGGAGTTTTGGCGTTATTGGACCAATCCCGGTTCGTCCCGAAGAAGTTATTTGCTGGGTCCCAATGACGAACATTTTCGCGATGCTGGATACTGGCCCGAAACCGAGCCTCCTACCTTTGTGCCCAACGGAGGGGAAGTGTCTGCCGGGTCGACCCTGACGATGAGCGCGGGATCCGGGACGATCTTTTTTACGACGGATGGCTCCGATCCCCGTCTGTTCGGAGGTGGGGTTTCGCCAAGTGCCAGCAGTTTTGGCTTCCCCGTTCAACTTTCGCCGGGACTCGTTACGGTGAAGGCGCGCTTGCGAGGTCTTTCGGGCGAATGGAGTGCGCTGACGGAAGCGGAGTTTATGGTAGGATTGGTGCCCGCTGATTCCTCGAATCTGGTGATCTCAGAGATTCACTATCATCCGGCCCCGCCCAATCAGGCCGAACTTGCGGCCGGCTTTGACGATCAAGATGACTTTGAAATGATCCGCTTGCAAAACATCGGCAATGATCCCATTGATTTGAGAGGGGTTTCGTTGGTGGATGGTGTTTTGTTTCATTTTAAAGATGGCGAGGTCGAATGGCTGTCTCCCGGTGCATCTGTGATCGTGGCCAGTCATGTTGAAGCCTTTCGTCTGCGTTACGGATCGGCCTTTGATTCTTTGTTGGCCGGTCAGTATGTCGGATCTTTATCAAATGGCGGGGAACAAGTGACACTGGAAGCAGATGGTGTGATCATCCGATCATTTGTTTACGATGACCAATCGCCTTGGCCGGAAGTCGCGGATGGTGATGGGGTCTCGTTGCTTCTCATCGATCCGGCTTCGAATCCCGACCATGGTCTTGCGGCAAGCTGGCAAAGATCTGCCTCAATTGGAGGGCATCCGGGTGGCCAGCCCCTTTCGCTGACATACGCACAATGGACGTCCTATCTCTTTTCCGAAGGGGATTTGGCGGATCCGAATGATGATCCGGATGGGGATGGAATACCCAACCTCATTGAGTTCTTTCTCGGTTCGTTTCCTGACCAGGTCGACCCTGCGCACCGGGTACCTGTTTCCTTGGTCATCGAGGAGGGTGGCGAACGATTTCAGGCCATGCGGTTTTCGCAGTTGGAGGTTCAGAATGACTTGGCAGGATCTGTTCAAGAGTCAGCTGATCTGGTGACCTGGACAAACAATGGTATTCAGGAGATTCTGCCTGCAGAGAACCAAGGGAATGGCTGGGTGACCCGGACGTTCCGTGTTCTGGACCCAATCCAAGATCGTCCGCAATCCTACCTTCGTCTGCGTGTGACTGGTGTGCTGGGGAATTAGAAAAAACTTCCGTCGCCTTCCTCCCACTGACGGCGCTTTCGTTTGGTCAGGCGGCCTTGGTCGCCTTCGCGCCGGGTCCGTCGATTCTCTTTGTTGGCAATTCGGCGTGTTTCCGCTTCGGCGAGAATTTTTGCTGGAGTGTGATCCCGGTAGGCGGTTTGTGCGATGGTTGCGCTGACTCTTTTTTCAAGGAGTTCGACGACCTCGATATCACGTTTGTAGGCATTGTCGGGCGCAGGCACTTCAAGGCGATCGCCTGTCTTCAACGCTGTACTGGGTTTGAGGTTTTTGCCATCGCGTTTCACCTTGCCTGCCGAGCAATCATGAGCCGCCTTACTCCGTGTTTTGTAGAGGCGGACCGACCAGAGCCATTTGTCAACGCGCATCACTTTGCGGAGAGTTTGAAGCAGGAGGGATGAGAAGGACGATTTCGCCGCGGACCTTGCGGTTAGCAAAATACTCGCTCAACTCGACAGCCGTGCCGTGGTGGAGGGTTTCGAAGGCCTTGGTGAGTTCACGGGCAACACAAAGCGGGTGGTCGGGGGCCCGCTCCCGGAGCAGTTCCAGGGTGGAGGGAAGACGATGCGGAGATTCGAAGAAGAGAGTGGTTTCCGCAGAGTCCAGGGCAGCTTGCAGTTGCTTTGAGCGTTTTCCTTTTTTGACATGGAGAAACCCATGAAAGGAAAAGGGATGTGGAGGGAATCCGGAGGCCACGAGAGCAGTTGTCACAGCCGAGGCACCGGGCAATACGGTGAAAGGGAGATCACCATCGCGACAGGCTTTGAGGAGGCGGTGGCCGGGGTCGGAGAGACAAGGGGTGCCGGCATCGGAAATGACGGCAATTGTTTCTTCCCGGGAGGCACGCTCGATCAACTCGGGGATACGGTCCTGCTCATTGTGGTCGTGAAGAGAAACGAGAGGCTTTGAGATTTCGAGGTGATTGAGGAGCTTGAGGGAGTGGCGGGTATCCTCACAGGCGATCAGGTCGGCGGAGCGCAGGGTTTCGACAGCACGCAACGTGATATCACCAAGGTTGCCGATTGGCGTCGGGACAAAAATGACCTTGGGGGGCGGCGTCTCCTGCTTTTTAGATGCCATCGGCAAGGCGAGCGATGATGGATTTGGACGCTCTTTCAAGAGCGTCGGGAAGGGCGTTGATCCGGGCGGTTTGGAGGTTGTCATCGACGAAGAGGCGTGAAAAGCCACGCTCTTTTCCTTGATCGAGAACCATTCCTGGGCGCTTTTGATCTATGAGTTTGTAAGAAACCAAGACCTCAATCTGCAGTTCCTCGGAACGAAGAACATCCACCGTGGAGGAGCGGACCTGGCTGTAGTTGAGTTGTTCCAGGGTCAGCACCAGAGTAGCGTCAGCCTTGTCGTTTCTGGCGAGTCGATAGGTACCGTCGCCTACTAGGGCATCGACCGCGGTGTTGGTGGTGATGACTTCGATACGGGGAAAAATGACGCGGCTCGTGGCAAGGGGAACACAAATCGAATCGACTCCGCCAAGGTGGTCTGGCTTGTTCCCGCCGAAGTGATAGCCAGCGCAGGAGGTTAGCAGAAGACCTGACAGTAGAAGAAGAGAGCGGCGCATGAGGCGATGGGGTCATGGTTTCGACAGATCCTTGATCTGCCGCTTTGCCTTATCGTGGAGTGGGCCACTTTTCGACCGATTCACGGTTTCTTGATAGTAAAAGAGAGCAGAGGAGAGATTCCCCTTTTTCCGGTAGAACTCGGCAATGTCAAAAGTCCGCTTGATTTCTCCGGAGGAGATTCCGGCTAGTTCGGTTTTTGCTTTGGCTGCTTGTTTGCTGTTTGGATAACCGATGAGGACATCTTCGAAGGCACGTTTGGCCCGGTCAAGATTGGCGCTGTCCTGGTTTCCCTTCTTTGAGGAAGATAATAGGATTTTTCCAATCTGATATTGGGCTTCAGAGGCATACTTTGAGTCCGGGTAGTCGCGGGTGAGTTCCCGGAAAGCGGCGATGGCCCGGTCCGAATTCATCGCCCCCCCTTCCTCTTGATAAAGCCGACCGAGAGTGAACTGGGCTAATTCGCCGGAAGCGGCCCGCGGTGCATTCTCCCGGACCTGGGTGAGCATCTTTGCGGTTTCCTTGACGCTCACTCGGGTTTCGACTAGGCCGATGAAGGACTCCCGGATTTTTCCGTTGGCAGTGTCGAGTGCGATCTTCTCCTGCCGTTTCATCGAGTCGACGTAATGGACTGAGGCCGGGTATTTGGTGAGAACATCATTGAAGGCATTGAAGGCTTCCAGAGGTTCGCCGGTTTGATCAAGAAGTTTGCCCCGCCGAAAGGCCGCTTTGTCGGCAGACATGAACAAAGGGTATTTTTGGGTAACTTCACGGTATCGCTTGATCGCCTTCTTGGTTTTTCCGGCTTTTTCGGCGGCCAGTCCTTCATCGTAGAGACCTTGTGCCTTGGGTTCGGAGCGCCGGGTTTCACGGGCGAGGCGTGGGGCGTCATCGCCCGCACCACAAGACACGACGAGGAAGAGCAAAGGAGTGGAGAGGAGAGCCCGCATCACGACGTTCATGAAGAAAAAATACCGGGTCGCAATGAAAAGGAAAGGGGCATTTCCGGGTCAACGATCGGTGGGTGGACGGGGTTGGCCGGGTGTGATAGCGTCCCGGCGCGATGAGAGTTCGAATTGTCGAGTATCTCCTCCGGCTTTCTCTGGCGGGATTTTTTGGGTGGAGCGCCTGGCAGAAGCTTCTAGATCTCACTGCCTTTACGGAATCGGTGGGGAATTTTCAATTTCGTTGGGAGCCGGAGTGGGTGAAGTGGGGGGAGGGCAACTTCTTCGGCCAACCCATGGACGCAATCATTGCCTATTCTGTCCCCTGGTTTGAGTTTCTGGCTGCGGTGGGTCTGGTGCTGCCGTTTTCGAGGGCCGCTGGCGGGACGGTTTTGTTCGTCATGTTGATCGCCTTCAACATCGCTTTGGCTTATGCATGGAACAAAGGAATCACGGATCTCAGTTGCGGGTGTCACGGGAAATCTGACAACCCGACCAATTTTCCGTTAAAGATCGCCTCAAACTTCGGTTTGATGTTTTTGATTGCAGCCGGTTTTTATCTGCGATGGTTTCACCAGCGGCTTGTCAGGAAGGCTGAGGAGCTTAGCATTGCACCGGAATGACATACGCCCAGCGCTTGAAAACCCGCCTTGAAACGACTGGATCCGCCCTTTGTGTGGGCTTGGACCCCCGACCTGATTCTACTGAAGGTGGCGTGGAGGGAGTTCCGGAGGTTTTGCGTCGGGTGGTGGGTGAAACCGCGGAGTATGCCGCTGCCTTCAAACCCAACATGGCCTACTTCGAAGCAATGGGGTTGCGAGGAATCGAGATTCTTGAGGAATTGCTTGGAGAGATGCCGGATGAGGTGCCGGTGATTCTCGATGCCAAGCGCAGCGACATTGGTGAAACCCAAAAGTATTATGCGCGGAGTTACTTCGAGAACTGGAAGGTCGATGCAGTGACCCTCAATCCATTTTTGGGTTATGACACTCTCGAGCCCTTCCTCGACTGGGATGGGAAGGGAGTCTATCTTCTCGCAGTCACCTCAAATCCCGGGAGTATCGACTTCCAGCGTCGGGATTGCGAAGGCAAGGCGGTTTTCGAACGGGTGGGCGATTTGTGCAACCGGGCTACTTCGGAGGGTCGCAAAACGACCTCTGGTTTGGTGGTCGGGTTGACCAATGCCGACGGCGAAGTGCTCGCCAACTTGCCTGACATTCCGCTTCTCATCCCCGGCCTTGGCGCCCAGGGGGGATCGCTTTCGGCCCTGCAGGGCAGCGGACGTGAAGCCGCCAGCGTGGTGAATGTCTCCCGCGGGATCACCTACGCCGATGGAAATACGGACTATGCGGGACTGGCCCGTCATTGGGCGGAAGAAATCACCCGGAATCTTTTTTAGGAACGATGGAGCGGGAAGGGCGTAATGCCGGAATTCGGCCGAGGAAGGGTTGGCCGGCGAGGAACTACAAGTTTTGGCGGCATCGGCTTCTTCCTCAGTTGCTCAAAAAGCGGGAAGGTGAAACCCGGGCTGCGATCTTGAGCTATCCGAAAGAAGGGGTAATCCGGGCGACTTGGATTGGCCATGCTTCTTTTCTGGTTCAGTTTGGAAGTCACGCCGTGATCTTCGATCCCAACTGGGCGAACTTTCATGGTCCGGTGAAGCGGCAGATTGAGCCTGGTTTGGCGCTCGAAAATTTACCGGATCTTGACCTGGTTCTGGTGTCGCATGCCCACTTTGACCATCTGCACAAAAAGTCATTGCGAGCCATTGAGGCTAAGGAGGGAATCATTGTTCCCCAGGGAAGCGGGAGCTTGGTCAAACACCTCGGGTTCGAACATGTCCTCGAGATGAAGGTCTGGGAGGAGCGTGAGATTTCCGGAATGAGAATTGTGCATACGCCGAGCCACCACTGGGGCGCGAGGTATGGTGCGGATGTGAACCGCGATTACGGCGGTTTCCTCGTTGGGTCTGGATCGAGAAAGGTCTTCCACTGTGGCGACAGCGCCTACTTTGAAGGTTTCAAGGAGATAGGAAAACGGGAGGAGATCTGTTTGGCGATACTTCCGATCGGTGCCTATGATGCTCCAAGCGGGCGAGATGTTCACATGAATCCGGAGGAAGCGATTCAGGCCTTTGAAGACCTTGAAGCAGATTTGATGGTTCCCATGCACTACGGAACCTTCCCCTTGGGCAATGAACCGCCAGAAGAACCGGTGGAGCGATTAAAGGAAGAAGCAGCCCGACGTGGTCTTGAAGACCGCATCATTGTGCCGGAGGCCGGGATGGCTATCGAAGTGTGACGGTTCCTATTTGCGTTTCTTATTCTTGCGCCACGATCCGAAGGGGACGACTCCGCGTTCGTTCGCCCAATTCTCATATTGTGCCGCCATCATTTTGAGTTTTTCGGGATGCTTTTCCGCAAGGTTGTTCATCTCGGTCCGGTCTTTGCTGATGTCGTAGAGCTCCCATTTCCCCTTCACTCCTTTGGCCACCAGTTTCCACGAGCCGGAACGAACCGCGCGATTTCCTTCGTGCTCAAAAAAGATGGGTTTGCCTCTGGTGATCGATTTTTCAGAGAACAGGGGGACGAGAGAAACTCCCTCAACGGGGATCTTGTCTTTGGGATAGGTCGCTTTGCCAAGGTCAAGGCAAGTCGCCATGAGGTCGATGAGGTGGCTGGGGTAATCCACCAAGAGGTTCTTTTTTGTGATCCCTTTTGGCCAGTGTGCCACCAGCGGGGTTGAGATGCCTCCTTCATGCACCCAGTGCTTGTATTCACGGAAGGGGGTATTCGAGACGTTAGCCCAGTTTTGGCCGTATGCGATGTAGGTTTCGGGCGGTCCGGGCATGACGCCCGGCCCCTGACGGAGTGAGTAACCCTCCCGGGATTTTTTCGGAACCATCTGAGTCTGGAGTTCGTCGCGCCCCATCGGGGTGGTGTCAGGCTTGGCCGGACGTTCGAGTGGCCCGATCTGTTTGCCCCGGCCGAGGCCTTCGGCGCAGCCGCCGTTGTCCTGGAGATAGAGGATGAGGGTGTTGTCGAGTTGCTGGTTCTTTTTGAGGCAGTCGACGATACGTCCGATGCCCTGGTCCATGTTGTCGACCATGGCAGCGTAGACCTCCATGCAAGCGGCTTCCCATTCCTTCCGTCTCACGTCCGACCAAGTGCCAATCGGTCCCGGGATCTGCCAATCCGGGTTGAGTAGGCCGAGAGTTTTCATTTTCTTGAGCCGGGCTTCATAGACCGGATCATAGCCTCCATCGTATTTCCCGTCGTATTTCGCGATGTCTTTCGGCAGGGCGTGCATGGGCCAGTGTGCCGAGGTGTAGGCCACGTAATGGAAGAAGGGCTTGTTGGGGTGGTTTTTGACGTGGTCGGTGATGAAGTTCACAGTGTTGTCCGAGATGGCGTCGGTGTAATACCAGGTGCCATCGGGTTGATACTCTGGATCGTTTTCGGGCGTGATGAACTCGTTGTCGCGGGTCAGGCCGTTGGGATCGAAGAGGGAGCCGGCTCCATGGATGGTTCCGAAGAACTTGTCGAAACCGCGCTGAAGGGGCCAGTTTTCCTTATTGTCTCCTTCCTTGCGATACGGTGTGACATGCCATTTCCCTGCGAGATAGCTTCGGTAGCCTGCGGGTTTGAGTGCTTCGGCGATGGTGAGGCATTGGTCGTTGAGACGGCCTTGATACTGCGGGATTCCATAATCACCCATCATGTGACCGACCCCGGCTTGATGGGGATAGAGTCCGGTGAGGAGGCTGGCGCGGGTGGGACAGCAGCGGGCGGTGTTGTAGAACTGGGTGAAGCGGAGTCCGTTGGCGGCTAGGGTATCAAGATTGGGGGTTTTGATTTCACCGCCGTAGCATCCGATATCCGAGTAGCCCATGTCATCGGCAAGAATGATGATGATGTTGGGCCGTTCGGCAGCGGAAAGGAGCAAGGTGAGCTGGAGAAGAACTCCTAGGAAAAGAAATCTGGTCATGGGGTGGATACGATCGTGCGGGGGAGGTTGTTACCAAAGATTAGGGGCTAGTTCAATGCCGCGTATCCGGCATTGAGGTAGGTTGCATAGCTGACCCAGAGAAGATAGGGCACAAGAAGGAGTGCGGCCGTTGGTGAGATCTTTGAACAGGCCCGGATGGTAAGGGCAATGAAGATCCAGAGGAGGATGATCACGGCAAGGGCCGCTTCCATTTGGCGGAATCCAAAGAAGACCGGGGTCCAGGTGAGGTTGAGGAGGAGCTGGACGCTAAAAAAGAACGTCGGTTTGTTTTTGCCAATTAGTTTACGATGCCAGATCAACGCAAAGCTGGCTCCGATCATGAGGTAAAGGACGCTCCAGACTGGGCCAAAAACCCAGTTGGGCGGGGTGCCTGCCGGCTGGACCAAGTTGGCATACCAACCGGGAATTGAAGACGAAGTGAGCCAACCACCAAGTCCTCCGAGCGCCAGCATCAGGATTGAGCAGAGGGCAATTTTGGGGAGAAGACCTGAGGGCATGAAAGACAGAGCGGGTTTTGGGATGTGGAGATTCTTTTCGTCTACTTGAATCGTGTAGAGGCAGGAGCAATCCATTAAGGATTCTCGTTGAGTGACCTGACCGGTCATCCCGTGTGTTCCGTGAAGCTTGAAGGATCCGGTTTTTTTAGGCAAGAGTCCGCTCCCCGAGCTTCAAGGTCACCGAAGGAAGCGGGGAGATCTCTTTTTCGTTTGTGCTCCAACTCCTTACGAGAATGGGAGGTGCTTCGTGATCGGTAGCCACAACTCGTGAAAAGGAGGGTAACGAGGAGAAAAAAGGGCTTGAATATGGTGGATGGAATACAGAGTTGCTTGAGTGAGATCGGGCTTGTCGCATTCGCCTGATCAATGACAACTACATCCCTTTATCAGGGCAACGTTCTGGTGATGAGAACAAGAAAGCCGGAGCCCTTTTCAGGCATCTGGCTTTAAATTGTGATTGTTGGGAGAAGCTCCGTCTTATTGATCAAAACTAAGTCCGCGGAATTCTTGTGCGGCGGCCGAAACGGCTTTTTCGATGGGGAGGCGCTCGGTGGAGGAGCCGGTCCAGAAGCCGTGGCCGCTGGTGTGGTTGAGCATGTATTGCGCTTCGTCCGGTGTTTCCATGGCCGCTCCGTGGGCCACCAGAATGGTGTCCGGGCTGAGTTCGCGGCACTTTTGGTAGACCTTCTCGGTTTGCTCGGCGGTTTCTTCGATGGTCATGCCGTTGTCGTATCCCTTGATCCCACCTTTGGTGGTCCCGGCGTGATAGCAAAAGATGTGAGGCTTGGCTTGTTCGCAGATCGCGTAAGAATCCTCTTCGGTGAAGGCAAGACCGATCGAAACCATGTCCATTTCTTCTTTGGCAAGGATAAGCATGTCGATTTCGTTTTGAATGGTGATGCCAGCCGAGGTCATCACTTTGAAGATTTCGGAATCGTGATCGACGTAAGAAATAGAGGGTCCAATGTTGGAGACCGATTGCACTCCCATGTCCTTGCACTGCTGAAGGACCATTCGCATGTCCTTCAAAGGATCGTTAGCATTGAGGCAGGCGCAGACAAAGGCCCTACCTTCGAGGGCAGGCATGATGTCTTCGCGGGTGTAGTCGAGGGTTTGCTTGTTGGAGTCCAGAATGGGCCACATCATGGACATCGTGCCCATGCCATTGGCTCGAAGGCGTGCTCCGGAGAAGGTGTTGATACAATCCGTGCCGGCCGCTTCCTGAAGTTTGGCGACCAGTCCCGATCCTGCGGAGGAGATCATGATGGGAATGCGGGCTTCGACCTTTGCCTTGAGGTTGGCGAGGATTTGTTCGGTGGTGAGTCTTTTGGTGATCATGAGTTTAGGAACTGGTTGATGTGATGGTTGAGAGAGATTTGGTAGGCTTCCGGCTTGTGGTAGCGAGCTGGAATGAAGGCAATTTGGGATTTTGGAAGGGCCTTGGCAACCGTGGATGCAACAGATTCCGGATGGAGGCCCGGCCAACCCTCCGATCGCGGTCATTTTGTTGTATTCAGTCCATTTGGGCCAGCATTTGTTCGCTGCGTGAATGGACATCATTTCACCTCCGCTTTAATGCTTATATAGTTGAGGCAGCCAAGTAGGACAAACGGATGGAAATTTTTCTACCAGCATCATTGTATGCTTTATTTGCCAACTGAGAGGGCCAGCGTTTCCCTAATCGGGCCGGGGAATCTCGAATTGGATTTCGGTCCGCGCATACCAGTCGGGTGAGGCCATTCGGGCCAGTGGAAAGTAGGATGCTTCCCTGAGGTAGCCCTTTTCATCCATCAGGCCGTCGCGAACATGGACGAGGTGAACGATTCCGATGACGAGACGGTTGGTGCCGATTTCAATGGTGGAGTGTTCGGTGCATTCCAGAGCCACCGGAGTTTCGGCGATGCGAGGAGGCTTCACCTTTTTGGAAGGGAGGGTGGCAAGACCTTGGGCTTCGAGTTCGTTTTCACCGTGTGGGAGGGTGGCCGCCGTGGCGACCATCGCTTCACCGAGCGATTCGTCGACCAAATGAATGACGAATTCCCGGGTGGTGCGGATGTTGAGGGCTGTATCTTTGGGAGTCTGGCGGTCCTTGTTGCCGGGGGCGAAGGCGACCAACGGCGGGTTGGACCCGAAGACATTGAAAAACGAAAAGGGAGCGGCGTTCGGGCGTCCTTGGGAGTCGACTGTGGTGACCCAAGCGATGGGGCGCGGGGTCACCAGAGAGGCTAGGATTCGATAGCGGTCTGAGGGTGGAAGAGCCTCGAGGTCAAAGGTCATGGAAACAGCGAGAAATTCGGTCAGTGACCGGGAAATCTAACGAAAACTAGGCAGTCGGTTTGGATTCCTCTTTAAGGGCGGCCTTTGGTGGATCTTTGGGAGGAATGACAATGACTGGTGATCCATTGGGCGCGGAGTTGAGTCGGTTTTTGACAAGATACCATCCTTCTTTGAGGTCTTCGGCAACCACGAGGTTTTCAAGGTCGCTCCAGAGAGGCGAGATCCGCTGACGTTTCAGGGTGGAATCCTCCGGATTGACGAGGAGAATTTCGTTGGGGCGACGCAAGGTGGAGCGTGGAATGACAAAAACATTAGGGATGACCGAGCCTTCAAGTTCGGCCCGGACTGGTTGGCCGATGCGGAGAGGATTTTCAATTTCCTCTTTCAGGCCGAAAGGGTCATCGACCCTTGCAATGACGAAGAGCTTGCGGGATTTTTCATCGAGGGTTCCTTCGGTGCGGACGATCGCTCCGTTCCACGATGCCGAGGAGTCATCGTTAAGGGCGCTTTGAAGAACCACGGGAACGGGCGGGTCGTCCGGATTGTTGGGGAGCGAGACGCGGGTCAATTCCCGGGCTGAAAGGGAAAGGCGGACTTCGGCGAAGTCGGTTGAGAAAATTTCTCCGAGGGTGGTGCCGGAGCTGACAGACTGGCCGAGGCCGACCATGCGGTTGCGAACCCGGCCGGCGTAAGGAGCAAGAACCTTGGTGCGTTCCAAATTACGGGTGGCATCGGAGAGCTCGGCATTAGCTGCCTTGACGTTGGCATGAGCCTCCTTGAGTTGAGGCTTCCGGAGGACTAGGTCGGTGGGGGGATCAGTGTAGCCGAGATCATTCCAATCGAGCAGGGCTTGCTTGGCTCGCGCCTCTTCCTGTGCAAGTGCGGCTTCGGCCCGGGCGAGGCGAGCCTCCGCGGCGGTGCAGGCAGCCACGAAGTCTGTGGAATCGAGCTCAAGAAGGACGTCGCCGTCCGAGAAAAATGAACCGCTTTCGAATTTTGGGGAGATTTTGACGACCCGACCATTTACCCGGGGGGTGAGAGAGGTCTGATTATGGGGTTGCACCACTCCCTGGGATCTCAGGACGACCCGGTAATCGCTCCGAGAGAGCACAGTTGCTTCAACCTCGGTGAGACTCCGGCTTGGTCGACGGACTACGGCTTTTTCCTCCTTTTCCGAGAGTGACCGGAAGCCCAAATAGCCGCCTCCAAGGACCAGGAGGGGAAGCAGGAACCGGACGAGTATTGCCATTCAGGGAGAGGTTAATACCGATTACGCAGAATGCGAGCAAGGCCTAACAACTTCGATACGATTGGCGAGCTACCAGCTCTAGGAGGGAGGGAAGAGTTGGAGCGATGAGCGGGCCATTTCCTGAAGTTCGTCGGCATCGGGGACGTCTTGGGAAGGTCCGAAAGCCCGGTTTTTGAGCAAATCGACAGTTTGAGTAAGCTGATCGTGCTTTTCGTCCGAGAGGGACGGATTTTCGAGGAGATTCTCGAGAAACGCTAGCAAGCTGACCGGTGTGAGGGAAGTGGGCAGCTCGGGCCCGACTGCTCTTTCTTGGTTTTTTTTGCTGGGCCGTAGGATGAGAAAAAAAACGATTAGGGCTACAACGCTGGCAGGAATGATCCAGTAGAGGTGGTTATATCGTGCGATTTCTCCGTTGATTTCGGTGGTTTCCGGGACCTCTATCAGGTCGACATCGTCGTATTTTTGCAGAGTGAGGCCTTCGTTTTCCTTGGTGGAGAGTGAGGCGACGACTTTTGGGAAGGTGAAAGTCTCCGGCAGGTGTTTTCCGGTTGGAGTGAGAATAAGACGCCACTCGTGGGTGGAAACCGGCGCCCCGTCGTCGGTTCGGGCATCGAGCTCTTCGATTTGCAGTTCCCGGTCGTCGGTGGAATCGATAGTGAATCCTTTCGGGGGCAGGGTGATCAATTGGTCGAGCGAAGGGGAGAGGCCATGACCGGAGGCCCGGATCTCCAGGGCGATTGTGCCTTCCTTTTCCGCTTCGCGGGCATCAAGAGTCATCGTCAGGGAAAGATCCCGGACCGGTCGAGCAGGCAGATTTCCGTTTCCGGTGGCATCGATCGGGATGGCTGAGGAGACGATGGGCAGGACCACATAGCCTGAGGTGTCGAGGAAATCGAGGTCGATTTTCAGTGGCGGGATGGCATCAACTTGCGGCCCTTTTGGTTTCAGGAGAAAGTAGGCGTATGGGGTGACGGTCCAGCCAAGGCGGGGATCGGTGCGAGAAGTGACCTTTGAATTGTGAAAAGTGACCGAGATGACCTCGAATTGTTCCGCAAGGGCACTGCGGGCCGCTTTTTCAAACTTGTCCCGGTAGTCTTCGGTTGGTCGACCGTAGTTGTAGGAGTAGCGGGTGCTGTTTTGATTGATGAGGTATCGCTGGAATCCTCCGGATTCCCTTTCGATTTCCCGGGTGTGGCGGAGGTTGACGAACACGCCGAAGGGTTTTCCGGGGTCAATCGTGTCTGGGCCATCAAGGTGAACATCGAGTTCAATCTCAGTAACGAGGTCGCGGTAGTATTCGAAGACTTTAATGGCCTCGGCGATGAGTTCGTGCTCGCCCGTGATGGAAAGGGCGGCTTCAAGATAGCGAAACTTGAGATCGGCCGAGACGTTGGCAAGGCGGGCATTCAGGGTGCGGGCGAAAATGTCTCGATGTCTTTTGCGTGCGGGCTCTGGGAGGGCTTCGAGAGCTTGCTTGATCTTGGCATATTCGGCCGGAATCGGTTGGTGATGAGCCTTGAGGGCGCCAAGGCTAGGTGAGCCGAGAGAGGCGTAAAACCAGGTGGTGAACGGTTCGATCGATTCCTCCTTTTCGTTTTCGAGCGGAAGACCGGTTGTATAAGCCTGAGCGGCAGCCGCGAGATCTTCTAGGGCGAAGGCCTTGATGGTGGAGTGTTTGGGATGCGCTTGCTGGGAAGAAATGTAGTTTGAGGATTCGTACGCCAGGGAGGCGAGTTGAACCTTGAGGGACCAATCATCGGGGTGAGTGGCCAGAGCATCAGTGCAGAGTCCTTGAGCGGCCTTGTATCCGTTGAGGATCTGCAACACCAATTCCTTGTCCTTGCGGTTGGTCTTCGCTTGCTCCTGCAACTTGGGGTTGGGCCAGAGGCCGGCGAGGTTGGCTCGCATGCGCCGAAGCAACGAAGCGATGGTGTCCGGCGAAAGGGCGGAGAGTTCTCCGAAAACGGCCGAAAGGGCTTCGACGCGCCAGACCTCTGCCTTCGAGTGGGCTTCAATGAATGCATCGGCGAATTCTTCGTCGAATGATTCCCCGAGTCCGAGGGCCCGAACCTCTTGCACCATTTTGGCGAGGACCTTTAGATTCCGTTCCTGTTTAGAGCGGGTGAGGGGAATGGTTTCGGCGCGCTGGTTGTAGCCGTAGAAATAGGAGTAGCGCGAACGGTAGCGGGAGGACTCGTTGGGGTTGTTGTTTTCGGCCCAGACCCGGATCATCTCGCGAACCAATTCCTTGGTTTCCTCAGGCTGGATTTGGGCCAGTTTTTTGAGGATGGGGAAGGCTTCGCTTTCTTCCTTTACCTTGAGAAACAGCTTTGCGGTTTGAGTGAGATTAACCACCCGGACAGGATCGTCGATTTGCGACAACCACTTTTCGCTGGGGCGGGTGCCAAGCAGAAGGGCTGAGGTGATGGGTGGGGTGATCCGGCTATTGCTTGAAAGGTCGGGGCGCTGAAAACGGCTGTAGAAGATGTTTCCATAGGCATCGACCTGGGCTTGCGGACGCATCGAACTAGAGGTGTCCAAACGATTCGATCGTTCGGCCTCGGCATTCCAATTTCGGACATAAAGGGTGAGGATCTCCTGCCAGGGTTTCAGATCGATTTGATCGTTACTGATCAAGGCGGTGACGGCTGCGGATTGGAGTTTGAGTTGTTCGAGCCGGTAGTCGGGCGAACGATGTTCCCGCACCTGGGAAGCGAGAGTTCCGACGGTGGCGAGGATGTCAAAACCTTCGGAGGAGGCATTTGCGAAAGTCTTAACGAGCCATTGACTCCCGGCATCACCTTCTAGATCGGGAACAAGACCGAGGGCACGGTAAAGAGCTTCGGCGCGTTCGGTGACGGCTGCTTTTTTCTTTCCAATGATTGCAAGGCAGAGCTCCCACGCTTTTTGGAGGTGTTCCTGACCTCTTTTGGCCTTGTGGGATTCGGCGTGGTAGCGGGAAAGTAGGTTTAATGCGGAATGGTTGTTTTCCTCTGCAGCCGTTTCGCGATCGGGAAGGAAAGGGGTGGCTTCTTCGAGATGTGAAGCTTCGATGAGGAGACGGGCGGTTCGAAGTTGGTTTTCCGGAGTCTGCTTTCCAAAGTAGCGGGTTCCTTCGGCCAGGGTTTTGAAAAAATCAGCGGGTGGTTTGCGAACGCCTTTGATGAGACTGGCCAGAGCCGGAAGAATCTGGTCAGATGGTGCTTTTTTTGAGGCGTCGGTGAGGCTGAAAAATTCTTTGGGACGAAAATACTGTGGCTGTTCATGAGGGCGTGCTCCTGCCTTTGCCAGCTCTTTGCGGGGTTGCACAATGACGTTTGAACCGAGCTGAGAAACGATCCGGGAGAAGGCGATTACGGCGTCTCCATCCGGAAGAGCTTTCAGGTAGGAGGTGACATTGTCCCAGTCCCCAAGAACGAGACTGCGGCTGAACTGTTCAAACTCACGGCGATACACCAAGGATTTGAAGGTATTTTCCCGCTGTTTTTTCTGCTCCGCGGTTTCTTTCTCCGGGTCAGGCTGGGGTTTCGGAGGGGGCGAAGGGTTTTCCGCTTCGTTTCGCTCCGCCAGCCGGGCCTCAAGGATTCCGGAATTCGTCCGGTTGATCCTTATTTTTTGGAGCATCTGGGTTCGCTGCTGCTCCGGGGTGGGTTGGCGGTTTCGGGAGTTGGGAGTGTTTCCGCCGGAGTTGGTTTGAACCCTTCCGCCACTTTCGTTACGAAGAGCCTCAATCATTTCCGGAGAGATCGATTCAATCTGAACTGCGGGCCGCAACGGTACGGCGGTCTGACCTCTACACGCTGTGGTTGGGATCAGGGCAAGGCCCAGCGAAAGGGAGATCCTGAACTTCATGAAGCGAAAAGGTTGGGATGATTTTCCTATGAACCTCCTCCATCAGCCGGTGGCGCTTGTCCGGCACTGCGGGAATCCTGAGGCTTCTTGCCGGGCTTGGGTGAGGGATTCGGGCGACCGCCCGAGCTGCATCCTTGTCATTGGTTGGGAATGGGAAGACCGAAGAGCTCGGTGGGCTCGGCCCGTGCCAGACGAATCGCTGATTCGAGATCGGCAAGGTGTTTCTTTTGATCTGACCCGGTTTGGGCGAGGAGCTTGTATTCCTGACGAGCGGCTTCGATTTCGGGCTCCCACTCGGTTGCCGGCAAGCCCTCGAGTTTCATGAGGTAGGTCATGTAGTAGCGGGCATTGGCGAGGGTTGAAAGAGCGTCTTCGCGGAGCTCGGAAGGTAGAGAGGGATCTTCGTTGAGTCGGTCGACGAGATCGATGAGATCTTCGCGGGCTTCCGGCAGCCCTTTATTCTGCATTTTCGCTTTAGCGATCTCTAGTTCGATCCGGATCCCGGTTTCTTTTCTCTCCTTAGGAAGTTTAGCGAGAGCCTTTTCGTAAAAGTCGGTTGCCTCCGTCCAGTTCTCTTCGGCAACTGCAGAGCGGGCATCGGTCAAGAGAGCCTCGGTCTGGTCCAGCTTGACTTTCTCTTGACCGGGCCCGAAGTGGTAGGCCGCAAAGCCGAGAGGGATTAATAGCCAGAGGGTGGCGAAGAGAATGCGCATGATTGGGAAGCGTTGCCAAAGGATACCACACGAAAAGACGGGGCGAAAGGCTCCTTTTTGGCCGGAAAGAGCTCCGAAAGCTACTTAGCGGCCTCAAGATCGTTGGTAAATTTTTGGAAGCGTCGCCGATTGCGTCCGGTGAATTTCCCGGAGGCGATGGCGGCTCTTTTCTATTTGCTTGCCGCCTTTTCGCACTGAGCGAGAAGCTTGGCGGAACCGGCACGGTCTTTTCAAAGAACGGGCGGGTGTTTTTCCATAATGCTGACGATGCGATCGGGCGGAATGGTCTCTTTGTTAGTTTTGGCGAAAGCCGCTTTGATGATTGAGTCCGAGGAATCGAGATTTCCGGGAGTATAAAAATGGCAGTCCATTCCCCTCGAATCCTTGAAAACATCTTCTCTGGCAAAAAGTTGCGCGAGAAGGCTGATAAGGAAAAGAACGACTAGTCGGTTGAGCGTTCCGGAGGCTAGCAGAAATTGGCGACAGGACGATGAGAGCGCTCGGGGTTGATTAATTTCGGGGAGCCTTTGCGTAAGGCAGTCGTGCGACTTCGCATAGGGAGAAGTAGGTGTCCAACGCGGTCGAGGCTAAGGTCCCAATCCGGCTGAGGTCAATGGAACCATCAGGATCATGCCGGGCGTCAGGGAGATCGACCAAGGTGACCCGCCCAACGATGAGTTTGGTGTTGTTTGAGGTGATATCGATCAACTCCTCGAGAATGAGGGCAATCCGCAGCGGGCTTTCGGAGACGAAAGGCGGGTGGATTTTGGGGTGATAGAGTTCGGTCAGTCCAGTCGCTCCAAACTCAGACACTTCGGCAGGGTAACGAGCCGAGCATTGGTGGGCCTTTTCCACGAACTCTGCAGTGACATGGTTCAGGGTCCATTCTTTGGTATCGATGATGTTCTTGAGAGTGTGTCGATCGACAGTGTCCGGACGAGTCACCATCCCAAGAAGGACCGGGTTGGAACCGAGGTGAGTCACGCTTGAAAAGGGAGCGAGGTTGCTTTGCCCATCGGGGGATCGTGTTCCAACCAGGCAGATTGGCTTGGGACCGGGTAGGGTGGTGGCAAACTGAACCCGGGTGAGCTTTTCCATCGCGGCGAGGTCCTCGGCGGTGACGATCATGCGACAAGATGGTGCTGATCTCTGGGATGAAAACGGGATTTTCCTCAAAATGCGAGAAGGGCACTAGAGGGAGCTTGAGTGTTTCCCGGGAGATGAGAGATTTTTGGGATGAGACGACGTGAAATTCTATCGGGAGCCGGGGCGTTTGCTGCCGGGATGGTTCTGGGGCAGGAAGCGGGGAAGAAAAAGTTGGCTCTTGGATACGACAACTTTGCCGTGCGTGCGATGGGGTGGAAATCGCGCAAGTTGATCGACTATGCGGTCAAATTGAAGGTCGACACCGTCTTCATTACGGATCTCGATGCCTTCGAAAGCTTAGACGATGATCATTTAGGGAACGTGCGAAAGTATGCCGAGGGTAAGGGAATCCGGGTCTATTTGGGAACTTGGAGCGTTTGCCCGACATCGGTTAGCTTTAAAAAGAAATGGGGAACCGCCGAGGAGCATTTGCGATTTGGAATCAAAGCCGCCAAAGCCCTGGGATCACCGGTTCTTCGAGTTATTCTTGGCAAAGGGGCAGACCGATTGACCAAGGGAGGCATTGAGGCCCGCATCGAGGACACCGTGAAGGAATTGAAAAAGGTGAAAGGCTTGTGCGAGGAATTGGAGGTCAAGGTGGCGATGGAGAATCATGCCGGGGACATGCACTCCCTTGAGTTAGTGAGCTTGGTGGAACAGGCGGGTCCGGATTTTGTTGGAGTCAACCTAGATGCTGGAAACGCGGTTTGGACGCTGGAAACGCCGCTCTCCAATCTCGAGAACCTCGGGAAGTATGTTCTCACCACCAGCTTGCGGGATACCCGTGTTTGGCCCAGCGAGAACGGAGTTTCGATGCAGTGGGTCGCGATGGGTGAAGGAATGGTGGACTGGAAGACCTACTTTAAACGATTTGCCGAGTTTTGCCCTGATGCCCCGGTGCAAGTCGAAACAATCTCAGGATTTAATCGCGAGATGGCGATCAATAGAGAGGCTTTCTGGAAAAGTTGGCCGCAAGGAAAGCCTGCCAGTTTGAAAGACTTCGAGGCTTGGGCGAAGAGTGGTCAGCCGATGGAGACCCGGAGACAAAATTCTAAAGAGGCGACCCAAAAGTTCCAGCTCGAAGACATCGAGAAGAGTATCGCTTACTGTAAATCGATTGGGCTGGGTCTCAAGACATAGCGCCGACGTCGAAGTCCAAGTGCGAACCCCAACCCGATGACCAAGACCGATGAAGGCTCGGGAACGGGTGCAGGAACGAGAGCGATCGCATCATTGATCCCCTGCACATAAGACCCAGTGTAGGTGTAGAACGACGTGCCACGTTGTTCGATGGGATCTCCCGTAGAGTTTGGGGGGCCTGGGGTATCGATGAAATTTCCGGAAACCGCTCCTGTCAGCGAGCTGACCCCAACGATGGTCAAGGTGTTGCTGCCATCCGCAACGAAGAGGGGACTCCCAGAATCTCCCCCTTGAAGCTCGGCTTCATGAACCAAAGGAGCGGCATCGTCACCTAGATCATTGTTGAAGAGAATGATCATATCGTTTTCGAATCCCGCCGGTGGAGTGAACCCGATATTGACTTGGGTGCTGCCTGGAGGAAGCACCGGAGAAAAAAACGATCCGCTCCCTTCGTTGTAAAATGACTCGGCCTGATTGTGGGCAAGGACATGATCGGTGATCGTTCCTGGCCGTCCCGCCAGTAAATCCCCGCTCATGTAAAGATCCCGACCTGCAAGTCCGGTGTCAGCGAGAGAGTTGGCCGGGGTGGTGACAAAGCCATAGCGGGCAATCGACATATCGATCTCCGTCACCGTAAATCCGATCCAAAGGTCGGTTGTCCCAACTCGGAAGCCCCCGCCGACCTGGTAGGTGAATGGTGTTGCTGAAGAATCGTTGCCTGGAAAAAAAGTGATCTCAGAACCGGCGTCCGGTTGGTAATGATTTGCACTGAGGAAGTAGTTTGGCCCCAAGGCAGTAGCCCAAGTTCCCTCTCGAAAAGGGTCCACAAGAGGATCTGGATTGTCTTCACGAGCCTGATCGGCTGGGGATAGTCTGGAAAGCCGCCCGACTCCCGAAAGATCGAAGTCGTTGCCAAGGAACGATTCATTGTTCTCAAACCGTAGGTTGGTGGGCGCCGTGTAATTCGCGACAACGACGGCTTCAGCCAAGGTGATCAACGAAGCTAGAGCGAAACCAAACAAGAAAAGTGGAAATTTAGTCATGGTCTCTACATGAATCACTAAGAGCCTTGCCTCCAAAGAGAGCTCCGGCGATCAGGATGTGTTTCAGTTTCATTGTTCTGAGGTGGTCGATTGCTTATTTGGGCGGCGGCCTTTTCTCCGGTCTTCATGGGAAGTGACGCGGCATTACAAGTCTGGTTACAAGAAAGAAAACTTTCGTATTGGACAGAAACCGTTTCAGGCAACGAAAAGCATGAAAGCCACTATGAAGAGGCACGGTGTTAACTTCCCGGATCACTTAGGGACCAGTCTTCCGACCAGTGATTGAAAGCCATTTTCCCGACGATAGGCCGGGTTTGTTTCCACATGAGGCTCGGCTGAGAGAATCTCAATGTGATCAACTCTTTCGATCAGAACTTCCAGAAGGGTGCGGACAATGAGCCGTGCGTGGGCCGCCCCTAGGCAAAGGTGAGGACCAAAGCCAAAGGAAACATGGGGATTGGGTTTCCGTCCCAAATCAATCCGGGTGGGGTCTCTGAAAACCTCCTCATCGAAGTTTGCCGCTGCCCAACCCAGGGAAAGCCGGCCGTCGGGCGGGACGGTGTGGCCGCTAAGGTTGGTCTCCACCGGGCAAACCCTCCCGATGTGAGTCAATGGCATGAAGGCCCGGAAAAATTCTTCGGAGGCGAGGACGCACTTTTTGGGTTCCTCTCTCAGAGTTTCCAGATCTTCAGGATGATGGCCGAAATATTGAACGATCGACGAAATTGTATGAATGACCGTATCGCGTCCTCCGGCAAATGTCAGATTAGCAAATCCCATCATCTCGGAGCGATTGAGGGGTCGATCGTCAATACGGGCTTGATGAAGGGCCGAGAAAAAGTCTTCGCCCGGTTTGTCTTCAGCGCGAACAAGGGCCTGATTGAGGTAATCGGTCAGTTGGGAGCCACTTCCATTCTCACCGTGGAAGACGTGCACTCCCCAACGGATGTAAATGTCGGCTTCTGATTCCGGCACATTGAGAAGATAGGTGAGGGCGTGTGATTGGATTGGGAGGGAAAAGCCGCCGACAATTTCGAGGTGTTTTCGTTGGGTCGCTTCGCCAACCATGCTGGTAATCAATTTGCGCACTCGTTTGATGAATTCGGGATCTTTGGGCCGTTTGAAAAAGGGCTCTACGATCTTCCGGTAGGCTGAGTGGAGGGGCGGGTCGGTTTCGATGGGGAGCTGTCGAACCGGGCGCAGGTCTTCTTCCGAAGGAATGGGAACGCGAAAGGGAGCGTCGGAGCTAAATGTCTCCCAGTCTCGAGCGGCCTTTCGCACGTCGGCGTGTCGCAGGAGCATGGGAATGTCTTCTCCTTGAAACGGGCACTTGAGGATCCCCTCTGTGCGCCGGGCATCGCGAAACGGGTCATCAGGCATTGGTGGAAGGGTGACTGGTGATGGGTGCGGGGTGAATGAAAAAAGGGGACTATGTTTCTTCTTTTCACCTGGGTCCAGAATGGTGAACCTTTACGGGGACTGAGGAGATGAAAAATGGATTCGATCAATTATGGGCAAGAGTGGGTGTTTTTATGGCCACACTTCTCGTTGCCGATTCTTCTGCGCAGGATCTCAACAGTGAGTTGACGATTCGGGAACTCTACCAGCAGGGCGAGGATCATTTCTTTGCGGGGAGTTTTGAAAAATCGATCGCGAGCTGGGATGCCGAGATCAAGCGGATGCCATCGCGTGACCCCTATCATTGGCAGCGCGGTTTGGCATACTACTACGCCAAGGAATACGAAAATGGAGTGAAGCAGTTCGAGCGCCACCAGGAGGTGAACGGAAATGATGTGGAAAATGCGGTGTGGCATTTTCTTTGTGCTGTCCGCAGTAAGGATGGATCGTTTGCGAAAGCCCGAAAGTCATTAATCCCGATTGAAGGTGATACCCGAATTCCGATGAAGGAGGTTCATGATTTGTTCGCAGGCAAAGGAACCGAGAAAGAGGTTCTCAAGGCGGCGGGGGAGGCGAGAGATGAGCTTTTAAGGCGCAATCAACTTTGCTACGCGCACCTCTATCTGGCCCTTTACCACGAAGCGCTTGGTGACACCAAGAAGTCCTTGACTCATATGAAGAAGGCAGCGATCGACTTTCGGATGGACCACTACATGGGTAAGGTCGCCCAAGTCCACTTCAAGGTTCGCTCGTTAAAGGAAAAGAGAGCGGTGAAAAAGGACTGATCACTTTCTCGATTGGTGGGCCTTGTAGGCTTTGATCTCTTTTTTGCTCCATTTGAAGGGTCGGAGTTTTGAGCGATCGAGATTTTTGAGATGAGGTTCGTCTTTGCGCGATGGGTGGTCAGGTCGCTGATAGATCCAGTCGTTTTTTCCAAAGACCTCCGCGCAGAGATCGGCGATGGGTTTATCGTATTCGATTAGTTCTGCTCGCGTGTTCACGTGGTTGTGGTCGTGGTCGTTTTCACGATTGGTGCCAAACCACGATTGCACGGCTTCGGCCCAGTATTCGTGCCGGTTGGTTGCGGCGTATTTATCTTTCCAGAGACCTTTGGCGATGGCTTTTTTGTAGAGTTCATTGAGGCGTTTGTCGAAAGTGGGATCGAGTGTCTTCATGGCAGTGTCGTGGATCGCATGGGCAAACTCATGGACGCAGATTGACTCGGTAGAATAGGGATCGCCTTGATTTGCGAGCAGGTTTTCCTCGCCACAGGAAACGGATGGGCGCTGAGGGGTGGAGCCGAGCCCTCGGGCGCGTCGATTCCAATAAGCTGGCGGAGTGAGGTCAGAGTGCTCGGGAATATCACAGGTTCTCTCATCGACGGCCATGATCGAGTAACGGACCTTGTTCTTGGCAAGCTCCCGAAGGATGTCGGGGCGGTTCTTGAGCATCGTCTGGATCACATTGCCTGCTTCATAGAGGGCGGCATCGGGCACCTTTTCTGACGAAAGAATCGGGAAGGTTTCGACGATGAGAGCCTTCTGGTAAAATGGAGCGAGATTGAAGTCTTTGCGAAGTTGGACCGAGACCGGTTTCACCGAGGGAGCGGATTGATCCTCTTGGACCTTTTTCAAGGCAAGGGCTGCTGTGACGACCAAAACGGGGATGACAAGGGTGACGGCTGCTTTCATCGGGCCGTTGCAACCTAACTTATAGTGTCAGCTTGTCGAGGAGGCAGAGACGACTATCCTTTTGGCACCATGATGAAACGACGTCAGCTTCTGAAACGTTCGGCCCTGCTTGGGGGAGCTCCTTTGATTTTGCCTTCACGATTGCTGGCTGACAAAGCCAACAGAAAGGTCAATGTGGGTTTCATCGGAATGGGACGTCGCTCCACTCCGCTGCTTCCTCAGTTCATGAAGGAAAAGGAGGTACAGGTGGTGGCGGTCTGTGACGTCGATCGCACCCGTCGCGAAGCCGCCAAGAAGCGGGTCGATGACTTTTACAAAACGAGCGACTGCAAGGCCTACACCGATTTTCGCAAGATCACCACGGATCCTTCCATCGATGTCGTCGTCATCATCACGCCGGACCACTGGCACACCATCCAGATTTTGTCTGCGATTGAGAATGGCAAGGACGTCTATGCCGAGAAGCCGCTGACACACAATATTCGTGAGTCGGTGGTTTTGATGGAAGCGGTCGAAAAGAGTGCTCGCATTGTCCAGACTGGATCGCAGCAGCGGTCCTCGCGCGAGTTTCGGGTAGGCTGTGAGTTGGTCCGTAACGGGGTGATCGGGAAGATCACCCATGGCTTTGTCAATTTTGGAGGTCCTGGGAAAATGTGCGATCTGCCTGACGAAGAAATAGAGCCTGGTCTCGACTGGGATCTGTGGTTGGGACCAGCGCCGAAGAGGGGCTACAGCTCAGTGCTTTCCCCGAGAGGAGTGCACAAGCATTTCCCGCAATGGCGGAGCTACTACGAATACGCTGGTGGACAGGTCAATGACTGGGGAGCCCACCATCTCGATATCGTGCAGTGGGCACTTGGAAAGGATGGCTCGGGTCCCACAGGTGCCAGCAAGCCGTCCAACGAGGGTGACCAAAAAGGAGCGGCAGTCATTTATGATGACATCACCATCACCCACGGGAAGGGAATTGGGGTCCATCTGGTTGGAGATCGTGGCGAAGTTCAACTGGCCCGCGGTGGCTTCTCATTGAAAGTGGACGGAAAGGATGTGGCTTCCCGGTTAGGTCGAAAAGGAAATCTTTCCAAGGAACTGGATAAGGCCGAACAGGCCTATCTCAAGGATTCCAAAGTGAAGCTTTACCAATCACCTGGTCATGTTCGTGATTTCCTGAACTGCATCAAGACCCGTAAGCAACCAATCACCAGCGCGATGATTGGAGCTCGTTCAATCAACGTGGCTCATCTCATGAACCTGGCCTACCGTCATCACACGAATATCAGGTGGGATCCGGCCAAGAATACCTTTGCCCCGGGATCCAAGCATCCGTTGGAATGGCTCACGAGAACCTACCGGGACAAGTGGAAGGTTTAATGATGGATCCTGTCTTGTAAGATCACCCACTACCCAGACGTCCTCATTGAGGTGAAATTGTTGGTTTTTTTCGTGGGGTCGATGGCCTTGCTGGCCGCAGAACCGGAGGTATCCTTTCTTGACCTCTCCAAGGAAGAGGAGCGCCAAGTCACAGTTGATCGGGAAAAAGGCCAATACCTCGGTCATGTTTCCACTTGTTTGCTGGATGACGGCAAGACGATCCTCGCGACTTACCCAAAAGGTCATGGGCGGGGTCCGATCGTATACAAGCGGAGTCTCGATGGTGGGAAAACCTGGAGCGAGCGACTTCCCACTCCCAGCTCATGGACCACTTCAAAAGAAGTTCCGACCCTTCATCGAATGACCGGACCCGATGGCAAAAAGCGCATCATCATGTGGTCTGGGCTTTACCCGGCACGCTTTGCGGTGAGTGAAGACGAAGGAAAAACCTGGAGTGAACTGAAGAAGGCGGGCGACTGGGGTGGCATCGTGGTGATGGGATGTCATGCCTCGCTTCGTACGGGTCCAGGGCACTACCTTTGTCTTTTTCACGATGACGGACGATTTTTCGAGTCGCCTGCTAAGTTCCGAAAACCTCGTACTTTCCGGCTCTATCAAACCAATACCACTGATGGTGGTTTGACTTGGTCGCATCCTAGGGTTTTGCAGGAGGATGGAGCATTACATCTTTGTGAGCCCGGGATCATTCGGTCGCCCGACGGGAGTCAACTGGCGATGCCTTTGCGCGAAAACAAGCGGGTTAAGAATTCGCATCTGATGCTTTCCCAAGATGAGGGGAAAACCTGGGGCAAGCCCCGCGAGCTTCCCCTTGCCCTGACCGGCGACCGTCACACCTGCCGATACGGCCCGGATGGCCGCCTCCTGATCGTCTTTCGGGGACGTTATGCCAAAGGGCGTGTCATTCCGGAAACTGATGGGGACTGCGTGGCCTGGGTGGGAACTTACGATGATTTGGTGAATGGAAAGCCTGGGCAGTATCTCATCAAGTTGCTCGACAACCTGAAGGGGCACGACACCACGTATCCCGGCGTGGAAATCCTCCCTGACGGCACGTTTATGGTTACGACCTACGGGCATTGGGTAAAAGGCGAGGCGCCCTTTATCAAAAGTACTCGGTTTACGCTGAAGGAATTGGATGAGCGCGCAGCGAAAGCCAAAATGATCCGTTTCTCAGACGACGGAATGACTTTGGCTCGCTAGGCGAGGATGGGTTTTACCACATGTCCGTGGACGTCCGTGAGGCGGTAATGCCTTCCCTGGAACTTGTAGGTGAGTTTCTCGTGCTCGATGCCCAACAGGTGGAGAAGAGTGGCTTGGAAATCGTGCACGTGAACTTTGTTTTCGACGGCATTGAAGCCAATGTCGTCGGATGCCCCGTGAGTGATGCCGGGTTTGATTCCTCCACCCGCCATCCAGATGGTGAAGGTGTAGGGGTGGTGGTCGCGGCCCCACTTTTTGCGATTTCCCATCTTACCTTGCAGGAAGGGCGTGCGTCCGAATTCTCCACCCCAGATCACAAGGGTGTCATCGAGGAGCCCTCGTTGTTTGAGATCCTCAACGAGAGCGGCGGACGGTTGGTCGGTGTCGCGGCATTGATTGTAGAGTTCGGTGGTGAGCGAATTGTGCTGGTCCCAACCGGCATGCATCAGCTGAATGTAGCGGGTGCCGCGTTCTAGGAGACGTCGGGCGAGAAGGCAGTTGCGGGCAAAGGATCCCGGTTCCTGAACCTGGGGGCCGTAGAGGTCGAGAGTCGCTTTGGATTCGCCGGAAATGTCTGCCAGCTCGGGCACGCTGGTCTGCATGCGGTAGGCCATCTCGTATTGCGCGATCCGGGTTTGAATCTCTGGATCGCCCACGGAAGCATGTTTTTCTTCGTTTAGGGTTGCGATGCCGTCGAGCATTCGACGGCGAAGCGACGAGTCGATACCCCTGGGATTGTTGAGGTAAAGGACCGGGCTGGATCCCGCACGAAGTTTGACACCCTGGTGTCGCGAAGGGAGAAATCCAGACGACCAGTAAGAGTCGTAAAAGATCTGCCCGCAGCTGGTGCCCTTGGTAACCGAGGTCATCACGACAAAAGTCGGGAGATTCTCATTCATCGATCCCAGACCATAGGAAAGCCAGGATCCCACAGTGGGCCGTGAAGGAAGCTGGAAACCAGAAAGGAAAAAGTTGATGGCCGGAGCATGGTTGACCTGTTCGGTGTGCATGCTTTTGATGAAGCAAAGATCGTCGGCCACCTTGGCGGTGTGGGGCATCAAGGCACTGACTGTGGCTCCGGACTGACCGTGTTTTGTGAAGGGTTCGACGGAGTTGAGAAGCTGTCGCTTGCTGGCGGCGGCGGACATCGTCGAGAAGCGTTTCCCTTCCATGTAGGAGGCCGGGACCGGCTTGCCGTGAAGCTCGGCCAGCTTGGGTTTGTGATCGAAAAGTTCGAGGTGGCTGGGAGCTCCGTTTTGGAAAAGGTAAACCACTCGTTTGGCTTTCGGGGCGATGGTGCGGGCGGAGGCAAGGACCTCATCTTCGGAGGCCGGCGCATTCGAGGTGAGAAGATGGGCGAGGGCGGGGATGCCAAGACCGGTAGCCGCTTTTCCAAAGAAGTGGCGTCGATTGGTCAGGAGCTGGGATTCGAGAAGCGGGTCCATGGGTTATTCGTGGGTGAGGGCTTCGTCGGTGTTCAGTAGGGAAAGAATGGTCGTGGTAAGAGCGGCTTGGACCGGTGGGGGAATGGTTCTGGAGACAGGTAGTTCCCCGGTCTTAAGAAGCTCTGTGACTTCAGTGGGTTTGGCTTCGAAATGTTTCAGCGAGTTCTGGTAAAGCGATCCAATTGCTTTGGACTCTCGTTGGGTCGGGAGGCGACAGGTAATGAGCTTGAAAGCGGTCGTGAGAGAATCTTTCGGATCCTTCGCGTGAGCCCGGTAGGCGAGGGCGCGGGCGCATTCGAGATAAAGTGGGTCATTGAGTGTGGCGAGAGCATGAAGTGGCGAGTTGGTCCGATAGTTGCCGACCTCGCAGTTTTCGCGCTTGGCATTGTCGAAGATCATGGGAGGCGCCGAGATGCGACGCCAGAAGGTATAAAGGCTGCGGCGTCGAAGTTTCTCACCGGTATCGGGGATGTAGCGTTTCTTCCCTCCGCCAAAGGTGACTTCCGCCCACAAACCCTCCGGTTGCCAGGGCTTGACGGGTTCTCCACCTAGATCACGAACAAGGAGCCCGGAGAGAGTGAGAGCCTGGTCGCGAATCATCCAGGAAGGAAGTCGGAAGCGGGGTGCGCGGGCGAGAAGACGGTTGTCAGGGTCGCGTTCGAGGGCTAGAGAATCAACCTTGGACGACTGCCGATAAACCTCGCTTGTGACAATGGTGCGGATGAGCTTCTTAAAATCCCATCCGGAATCCATGAAGTCGGCTGCCAGCCAGTCGAGTAGTTCGGGGTGAAACGGAATCTCGGATTGCACGCCAAGGTCTTCGGGAGACTTGATCAGCCCAAGTCCGAAAAGGTCCTGCCAGAGTCGGTTGACGACCACCCGCGAGGTGAGCGGGTGATTGCGGGAAACAAGCCATTGGGCAAGGTCGAGGCGGTTGGGGGATTCCTTTTGGGCAAGAGGTGGCAGAACGTCGGGTGTGCTGGACGACACTTCTTCGCCGGGAGATTGGTAGGAACCTACTGCGAGAACGAAGGTCTTGCGCTTTTCTTTGCGGTCTTCCATCACCATCACCTTGGGAGCTTTCTTGTCGATTTGGGAAAGGCGTGATTCCAGATCTTTGATCGTTTTGCTGAGTTTCTGTTGTCGCGGGTGACTTGCCACAAGGTGTTCAAGTATGGTTTTGGTCTGTTCCGGAGTCCGTTGGTCTGGCGGGATGGCTAGGAGCTTGGCAATATCGGCATGATTTTTTGCGATTGTGGCGTTGGGCCTCGTGGCTAGAGAAACTTTAAAACGTCCAAGGAAGTGCTTTTGGTGCTTGGAATCGTGGCGCAGGGTGATTTGTAATTTATCACTGGGTTCTGCTGTCAGGGGTTTTGCTAGATGGAATAGAGCGGTGTGATCCCGCTCGATAGGGCGGTTCTCGTAAACCGCCCAACCGGTGGCGGGATTGCCATCGAGAGCAGTGGAGATCTTGAAGGGCCCTTGCTCGAAGGTTGCTACGGGACGCTCAAGCGGGATTTTGACCGGAGCCTGTCCCTTTCGTTTGAGAGTCACCTCGAAAGAAGTGAGGACAAAATTCCCGCTGTCGGAGCGGGCGATGCCTCCCTCGGTCATGCTTGCATGTCGGAGGGCGTCGAGGCGCAGGCTGTGATAAGTTCCCTTGGCAAGTGGTGCTTCCACGTTGATCGTGACCTTGTCTGGATTGCTTCCAGAGGAAAGGGTAGATTGATCATCGAGGGTTTGGAAGCGGAGTCCCGGGGCGTTGGAGGTGACCTTGGCTTGATTCAAGGGAATCCAGGTTATGGGGGCCTGTCCGGCCGGAGGGGGCAGTTGGCTTGCGCTGATTTTTTTGGCGAAGGTCTCACGTTCACTCTTGAGATTCGCAATTTGGGAAAGGAGGGACTTTTTTTCTTGAGCTTGTGCTGGTGAAGGAGCGGCGATGATTGGCTTTGTTTGAGGATCTCCTCCTGCTCCGGTGACGGGAGTTTGGTTGAAGAAGGCGGTCAAGGAATAGTAGTCCTTTTGGCTTAGTGGATCGTATTTGTGGTCATGACAACGACAACAGTTGAGGGTTAGTCCCATCCAGACTGTGCCCACCGTTTCGGTCATGTCGAAGACGTAATTGACCCGGTTTTCTTCGGGAATGGATCCTCCTTCGCCATTGATGGCATGGTTGCGGAGGAAGCCAGTGGCGAGGATCTGCTCTTGCGTGGGGTCTGGAAGAAGATCTCCGGCAATCTGCCACACGGTAAAGTCATCGTAGGGGAGGTTGCGATTGATGGCCTCGACGACCCAGTCTCGCCACGGCCACATCGTGCGCTCGGCATCGTTCTGGAATCCGTTGGAGTCAGCGTATCTTGCCGAGTCGAGCCACGGCCAGGCGAAACGTTCTCCCAACGCGGGATCGGAAATAAAAGAGTCAACGAGAGTTTCCCAGGCATTCGAAGAGGTGTCGGCGAGGAAGGCCGCGACTTCTTCAGGTGAGGGGGGGAGACCGCGCAGGTCGAAGGAGAGGCGGCGGATGAGGGTCTCCTTTCGTGCCCGGCGAGATATGTCGAGACCGAGGGTTTTGAGTTTGGTGATGACTAGGCTGTCAACCGGATGGAGATTCTTGTCGGATAGGGGTGGTTTGGTGACTGGGATAAAGGTCCAGTGCCTTTCGTATTTGGCACCTTCCTTGATCCAGCTATGGATAAGTTGCTTTTCCTTTGCGTCGAGTTTGACGAGGTGTTCGGGTGGTGGCATGACCTCGTCGGGGTCGGTGGAGATGATACGCTGCCAGATGAGGGATTGATTTGGGTCGCCGAGAACGATGGCTGCTCCGTTTTTACGTATTGCAAAAGCGCCTTCGGGGGTGTCGAGACGCAGGTCGGCTTTGCGGGAATTTGCATCGAATCCGTGGCAGGCGAAACAATGGTCGGAGAGGATCGGGCGAATGTGAGTGTTAAAACCAATGGAGTCGGCTTGGGTAATCCCGACATGGGCCAGAGTCAATATGGTGAGGTGGCGGAGCATCGAGCAGTTAAAGTGAACCTAATGGGTTTTACGGAAATACCACGCAAAACCTTGCCCCGATCTCAGGGGTATTTTTTTAGGAAAAGAAAAACCACCTGTCGATCGACAGGTGGTTTTGAAAGATAGCCAAACTGGAAATTTAGTTTTTCTGACCCGTTCCAGGGAGGAAGCGGTAGTAGACTTCCAGCATCAGAGTTGCGAGGCAGGTGGAGTAATGGCCACTGTTGCCGTGCTTCATCTTGAGATCCTTGAATGCTCCGTCGGCCCCTTGCTTGGCGAGGAGGTCGTCGCGGAACTTTTCGTTGTAGTTTTCCCACTCCTTGCCGCCGTGGTTGATCATGGCTTGTGCCGCGTAGTAGTGGCCGTAGAGATCGAAATCAGCATTATCGGCACCATGGGCGAGTTCTTTGTGCATGTATTTGATGGCCTTGCGGGCGCGACGGTCGGATGAACCTTCCCAGATCTGGAAGCAAAGGGCACCAATGGAGCCGCGGGTGGGAGTCACACTGCCGGCACTTGAATATCCCAATCCACCGCTGGGTCCCTGCATGCGCTCAAGGTAGTCGATACCTTTTTTGTAGCACTTCGTGAGGTTGGCAAAATCGAGCCCGGTGAATTTGCAGGCTTTGAGAGCCTGCATGTGCCATCCCACGATAGAGGTGTCACCACCACGAGCGCTGTCTTCACTGTAACCGTATTCCCAGCCACCGCCTTTGTGCTGGCTGTTGATGAGGAATTGACCGGAATCCATCACGGCTTGCTCCAGGTTCGGGATGTTTTCTCCAAAAGACTTCACACAAAGAGTGTAGGCTTCGGCTAGGGCATAGACTGCGATCGAGTGCTCATAGCACCAGTGTTTGTCTTTGAAATCATCGGCCAGCTTGCCGTTGTTCTTCATTGCCTTGTCGACGAGGAAGGTGGTGGCCGCAAGAACAGTCTCACCAAATTCCTCGGATCCGGCTGTTTCGCAGTGACCCAGGAAGCACAGAAGGGCGAGTCCGGTCATCGAGGTTTTGCGGGCGGTCCACGATCCATCCTTCGCCTGCGTGCTCTTGAGCCAGCGAAGGGCTTTCACGACTGCGTCTTCACAAGCAGGAGTGCCGCCGCCTTGATCAAGGCGTTGAAGACGGTCGGCCTTGGAGCAGCGCTTCTTCATCGCGGTTGGAATGTTTCCGAATCCACCACCTGCACCAGATCCGTCTCCGTCACCCCAGCCGTCGCCAAAGTCGTTTCCGTCGCCAAAGTCCGTGCTTGGGTCGGGGACATCAATCTCTGGTACGGGTATGGCGGTGGGGGAGGTGGTGTTGGCGGCGATGACCTTGGACATCGAAGAAGAAGGGGCGGCCGGCTTACGCTCGATCTGCGTCTGAACCTTCTTCTGTTTCAGATTTTCGTCAGACTCAGCTGCCCCATTGTAGCTGACCATTTGGGTCTTGATCTTCACGTTGCTGGCCATCGCGATAATCATCAGGATGACGGCAACGAGGACCATGAGAAGAAGAGCAATGACGAGGCTGGTCAGGGTAGAGGTCCGCTTTTGGGCAGCGAGGCGTGCTTGTGCTTCGGGCGAAAGCTGTGCGTGAAGACTCATGGTTGAAGGGTGTTTTGGTTAGCCCTGATTCGAACTGGGCTTTCGAAACCTATCGGTTCAGAGATAGCTTGGCCAGCAAAGAACTGGGGAATTGTGGGACCAAAAAGCCCGCCCCAGAAGGATCCGGAGCAGGCTGAAAAGTGGGAGTCGGACCGAGATCAGGCGTCGATTTTCCGGTAGGCGGCGATGAGAGCATCGAGGCCCTCCTTGCCCTTTTTGCTGACGCCGTGCTCCATACCGATGGGACCGGTGTAGCCTTTGTCTCGAAGGAACTTGGTCACGGCGACATAGTCGAGTTTACCGGTTCCGGGTTCTTTGCGGCCGGGGGAAGCTCCATACTGGATGTAGCTGACCTGGTCCCAAACTTTTTCGGCATTTTCGATCAGCTTGGGTCCGTTGCCAATTTGCCCTTCGTGAAAGAAATCAGCGAGAATCTTGCAGGATTTACGATTCACCGCCGTGCAGAGTTTGTGGCCGTCTTCAAATGAGCGAACAAGCGGTGCGCCACCTTTGACGCCGTGGGAGAGCGGCTCCTGGGCGAGGATGATCCCGTGTTCCTCAACAATGTCGCAGCACCGCTTCATAAGATCGACGGATTTTTTGATCTGCTCGTCGTAGTCCATCTTGGGATCACGGGGTCCGGGGATCATCGTCATGTTGGTCTGCCCGGTGCGTTTGCAGTGCTCCACGCCTTTTCTCATGTCAGCGAGAATTTTGGCGGTGCCATCTTCACCAGGATTCCAGAACTTCACACCATTACCACCGGTGATCACGGTGACCCCGAGCATCATGCCTTTGTCTTTTGCAAACTCACCAACCTTTTCACAAAGCTTGGCGTCTTTGCGAGAGAGCCAGTTTTCTTCCCAGGCCATGAAGCCGTGATCCATGGCAAACTTCATCTGATCGATGTAGTCCTTGGGGCCCGTCGGGAGAAGTCCGCTGTGAGGCGCAAACATGGCCTTGAAGGGTTTCTTCTTTTTACCGTGGTGATCGGCCAGTGAGGATCCGGTGAGTGAGAGGAGGGAAGCTCCGGTCAGATGGGAAAAATTTCGTCGATTCATAGCAATGGGAAGAGTTAATAGGGTTCAAAAAAGACTGCCAAGAAAAGAAGAGAGGGAATTTCTTTGGAGTCAATGGCCTGAAACGTGATTCAGCAAATTGTCGACGGCTTGATGGAAGGCGGCGGAAGCCTTGGATTCCGATGGGTCGAGTAGAGCGGTGGGTGTTCCTTGGTCGCTCCGCTCCCGTACATCCTGCTCGAGGGGGATCTGGCCGAGGAGCGGAACTTTGATGCGGTCACATTCCTTTTGAGCCCCCCCTTGGCCGAAGAGATGGTAGCGCTTTCCGGCATCGCACTCGAAGTAGGACATGTTTTCGATTAGTCCGAGAATGGGAACGTTGACCTTGGCAAACATCGAGACGGCTTTCCGGGCATCGATCATGGCAACTTCTTGTGGGGTGGTGACAATGATGGCGCCATCAAGGGAAACGGTCTGGACAAGGGTGAGTTGGATGTCGCCGGTGCCGGGGGGGAGATCAAGGACAAGGACATCGAGTTCGCCCCACGCGACTTGCTGGAGAAACTGCTGGGTGTAGCGATTGGCGAGAGGGCCGCGCACGATGACCGGAGAGTTATCGCTTAAAAGGAAACCCATCGACATCAGCTTGAGGCCGTGGGCTTCGATGGGGATGATGCGGTCCTGATCATCAGCCTGCGGCTGGTGGTCGGGAACTCCGAGCATGAGAGGGACGGAGGGTCCATATAGATCGCAGTCGAGAAGGCCGACGTTTAGGCCTTTTTTGGAAAGGGCGATGGCGAGATTACTTGAAACGGTCGACTTGCCGACTCCGCCTTTTCCGGAACCGACTGCGATAATTCGTTTTATCCCGGGAATGGAGGTGGAGCCTGAGCTTGATTCTCCCGAGGCAGGGGGATCTTTGATTTCGATTTCAATGCGGACTTTCCCGGGATCACCGAGAAGCGGGTCGAGGACGGCGTGGCAGTCCTGAAAGATTTGCTGGGGAATGGCCGAGTCCTTGGTTTGGATTTGGATCTGCACGAGAGCAACGCCGTCCTCGATGGCATAATTCTTGACGAGTCCGAAGGAGATGATGTTCCTTGAGAATCCGGGATACTTGACTGTCAAAAGGGCTTGGCGGAGGTCGTCGCTCGTCATGGTGGGAAACTAGCGCGAGCCAGCGGGCGCGCTAGTTCGATTTTGAGAAGTGCACTAAGCCTAATATTTCTTGCGGAGGTGGGATGGCAAAATTCCGAGTTGCTCGCGGTATTTTGCCACCGTCCGGCGGGCGACTTTGATGCCCTGTTCGCGAAGGAGCTTTTCCAGTTTGGAGTCCGAGAGAGGGCGCGAACTGTCCTCGTTGTTGATGAGTTTATGAAGGGCTTCGCGAACTCCTTCATTGGAAACGTTTTCACCGTCCGAGGTGTGATAACCGGTGGCGAAGAACTTGCGCATTTCCATCAGGCCGTGGGGGGTATCGACGTATTTCCCGGCAACGGCGCGTGAGACGGTGGTGGGGTGAACTCCGATGCTTTCAGCAATGTCGCTCATTTTCATGGGCCTAAGATGACGGTTGCCCCAGGCGAGGAAAGGTTCCTGCCGGGCTACGATTTCCCGGGCAATGGCGAGAATGGTCTCCTGACGTTGATCCACCGCCCGGATGACGGCCCGTCCATCGCGGATTTGATTGCGAAGGTAGTTGCGGGTTTTGCGGTCGTCCCCTGAGTTGGCGAGAAGGTCCTTGTATTGGTCGTTGATACGCAGGCGGGGTAGGTAGGAGCCGGTCAGTTCGGCTTCCCAGGCTCCTTCGCCTTCCGAGCGGATCTCCACATCGGGTTGAACATAAGGATTCCCGCTAGTTTTAAAACGGGAACCTGGAGAGGGGTCGAGAATACGAATGTTGGTGATGGCCTCAGTGACCGTTTCGAGGGGAAGGTGGAGCTTCTTGGCGAGCTGGGGGAAGTGGTTGCGAGCCACTTCGTCAAGATGTTCATCGACAATTTCGGCCTCCAGCCCATCGCCGATTCCAAGCGAGTCGAGCTGCAGCAAGAGGCACTCCCTGAGGTCGGAAGCTCCCACTCCGGGTGGGTCGAGGGTCTGCACCCTTGCGAGCGCATCCTCGAGACGCCTGATTGGAATCTGAAGAGGGATGGCGAGTTCTTCGAGGGGTGAGTCAAGATACCCATGCTCGGTCAAGTTTCCTATGATCACTTCGGCATCGGCCCGGGCTTCCGGATTGAGTCCGCTGTCACGGATCTGTCCGATCAAATGCTCCTGCAGGGTGAGAGGTGCCACAATGGAGTTGTAGAAGTGTTCACGGGCTTCGCTGTCGTCCGCGCCGAGGGTCCGGTTGCGACGCTCCATGATGGCAAGATCGCGGAGGTCATCTTGGTAGCTCTCCTGCCAGTCGTCGTAATTATCGGTCTCCGCCACTTCGTGCTCAGTGAGCTGATCGAGCGATTCATGCTCGGTGACGTCCTCAAGGACAGGGTTAGCTTCCAGCATTTGGTTGACGAGCTGGCTGAGCTCCAAAGTATTGGCCTGCAAAATCTCCAAGCTCTGGCGCATCTGAGGCGCCAACGTTTGTTGCTGGGAGATCGATTGGCTTAGCGAGGTTTCGGCCATAATCTGAGCCAAATTTTACCTTCGGAAACCAAGAAGTAAAGATTTGCCAGCAAGATTCGTGCCAAATTTTCTACCCCTGTCGGGTCCGGCGGTGTTAAGGAGGGGTGCGACGGAGCAAACCTGACCAAATCATGAGTAAGACTGCAGAGAAAATTCGAGAGAAAATGGAGGCCAAAGGGGTGATGAATTCAGCGATTTTGGCTTTTTTGAGGGCTCACGATCTCATTGCAAGTGGAAGCAAGGGAGAGGTCTCCGAGGAATCGATCGAGCCGGCCAAGGATGTCGTGGATTACGAGGTCCTGCCTTTTCGCGAAGGGTTCTCCTCTGAGTTACTTGCGCAGACCGTTGTGATTAAACTGAACGGCGGGTTGGGGACGAGCATGGGGTTGGAAAAAGTCAAAAGCCTTCTCGAGGTGCGTCCGGGAGTGGCCTTTCTGGATTTGATGGGGCGTCAGATTATTTCGCTCCGCCAATCGACCGGGGGAGAAGTTCGTTTCCTGCTGATGAACAGCAAGGCAAGCAGTGATGATACCCAGGAGTATCTGGCTCGCTCGGTTCCGGAGCTGGGAGACCCTGCCGATCTGGAGCTCTTGCAAAACTGGGCGCCCAAACTGGAACGCGATTCGCTGGAGCCGGTTAATCATCCGGTCAATCCTGATCTGGAATGGTGTCCTCCGGGACATGCCGATGTCTATCCCACTCTGGAGGGGAGTGGTTGGCTGGACCGCTTGCTTAATTTGGGTGTGAAGTATGCCTTCATCTCGAACAGTGACAACCTGGGCGCAGTTCTTGATCCCACTTTGCTCTCTGCTTTCGCACAAGGCGACGCCCCATTTCTCATGGAAGTGACCCGTCGAACCGCAGCCGATAAAAAGGGCGGGCACCTTGCCACCCGGACCGAGGATGGTCGCCTGCTTCTTCGCGAAGTGGCCCAGTGTCCCGAGGGTGATTTAGAGGCCTTTCAGGACATCGAACGCCACCAGTATTTCAACACTAACAATATCTGGGTCAAACTGGACAAGCTCAAGGAGGTAATGGAGGTGAATGGCGGGGTCCTTGATCTCCCTGTGATTCGTAATACCAAGACGGTGGATCCGCGCGATGCCGACACCACTCCGGTCTACCAGCTTGAGCAGGCCATGGGATCGGCGGTCGAGTGCTTCGAAGGTGCGATCGCGGTCAATGTCCCCCGGTCACGTTTTGCGCCGGTTAAGGGAACCACGGATTTGTTTGCCCTGCGATCTGACGCTTATGTGGTGGAGAATGATGGTCGGGTGCAACTGGCTCGTGAGCGGAAAGGTCGTCCTCCTGTAGTAAAGTTTTCGGGGGATTATAAACTGGTCGATGCTCTCGAAGGTCTGGGGCAGCCCTCGTTGATCGAAGCCGAGGAGTTGTCGGTTTCCGGACCGGTGGTCTTTGCAGAAGGCGTTATCATTAAGGGGTCGGTGAGCATCACCAATCACTCGAATGAGCCGTTGGTGGTCGCTGCCGGAATCTACGAGAATGACGAGATAACGCGTGAAGCGTGAGTGAGGTTCATAGCAGTTTTGTCACGGACGAGATTGCGGCTTGTCACAAGGCACGGTTTGCGGCATCCCGCTCGCGCGCATGATTCAGTTTGAGCTAAAGATCCCCACCTCCGATTACCAAGCCCTGATCTTCGACCTCGACGGAACACTTGTCGACTCCATGCCCGCTCACTTTAAGGCTTGGTGTGCAGCGCTCGCGGAACAGGGGAAGCCCGGGGTTTTTCCCGAGGATGTTTTTTATGCCATGGGTGGGCGCCCGACGCGCGATATCGTTGCCATCATCAACGGAGAGCAGGGGCTGACCTTGAGTCCCGATCGGGTGGCGTCCGCCAAGAAAAGGCACTATCTAAAAAATCTCAATGCGGTGGAGTTGATCCCTGAGGTATCGGCAATCGCTGAAAAGCATCGCGGAAAAGTTCCTATGGCCGTGGCAAGCGGGGGATCGCGCGAAGTGGTCGAAAAGACCCTGCAGATTTTAGGGGTCTCCGATTGGTTCGATGAAGTCGTGACCAGCAGTGAAGTCACCAATGGAAAACCTGCTCCGGATATCTTTCTCGAGGCTGCCAATCGCCTGGGGGTGGACCCGTCCGGGTGTGTCGTCTTTGAAGATGCCCGTGCCGGTATTGAGGGAGCGCGCAAGGCCGGTATGGAAGTGGTCGCGGTTCCCACTCACTTCCACCTCGATTGATCTCAGAAGGTTTTCCCGATGAGTCATCTCGAACTCACCCGTGATCTTTTGATGGATCTCGGAGGGCATGTTGAGATGAAAAAGGCCCGCGCGATTCACCGCGATGGCGGTGTGAAGTCAGCGGAGTATCGCGACGGCGTGCTCTCTGGTGAGATGCGCGTGGGCGGTCGGATGAAAAAGGTCAGTGCGGAGGTCATCTCGCGCACTCATGTTGAAAATCGCTGCACTTGTTTAATCTCGCGAACGGATGGTCGCGTTTGTGCTCATGTCATCGCCCTGGGACTAGAGATCATTGACCCAACGCAAAAAGGGACGGAGCAGGTGGAACAGGTCATCGAGGATCGCTGGCCTAAACTGTCTGAGGAGGGGGCCCCCCTTTCGCTTCAGGTGATGCTTCCGTTGAAAGTCGAACCAGCTTGGGAAAAGGGGCAGCTGATGACGGGTTTTGGAGCCGTGCTCGGTGGTGAGGAGACCCTTCTTTCGGCGGTGCCCGACGGAGTCTATCGACTCGAAGGGCAGGATGAGGAGCTTTGGCAGGCCATGCGCGAGCTCTTTCCCGGCGAGCCTCCTGGGGTCGTCAACCTCGATCGTGAATCGTTCGTTCGCATACTCGAAGGCTTAGCGGGACATCCACGGGTTTGGTTTGGAAAGAAGTCGCAGGCTGTCATCGAGTCAAAGCCCGGGCGTCGGGCGGTTCGGTTAAAGGGAGAGCGGTTGGCAGTTCCATCCGGCAATCTGGGAAGTTGGTCTCTTGAAGGTGAGGTATTTCGTCCGCTGGCTCCTGGATTGCCTTTGAGGTATCATGCGATCTTTGGTTCGGGTATACGGGTGTTGACGGCTGATGTCCGCCGGGAGTTGGCAAACCTAGAGAGATGGTTCGAGATTCCCGAAGTGCTTTGGGATTCACTTCCCGATGAAGGGATGCCCGAGGTCACCATCGTTCTTGAGGGTTCACTGCGTCATCTGGAAGCGCGGCTCGAGTTTCGCTATCAGGGAAAGAAAGCTTCCTGTCAGGATGGAGAACCCCAGTTGGTGGGGAATGTTCTCACCAGTCTTTCGGTTGAAAGCGCCGTGATTGAATTCTTCCGGGCATGGGGATTTGAGGGACCGGCAAGAGGAGGACGGATGGCTTTGCGGGAGCGGGAAGATATTCTTAAATTTCATGCCTTTGTCGAAATGCCGGTCGATTGGATCGTAGAAAAGGGTGAACGATTTCAGGCGGCTGCGGCGCAAGTGGTGGCGGTAAAACCGGAATGGGACTGGCAGGGCAGCGGACAGGATTGGTTCGCGATCGAGGCCCGTTTCCAGGTCGATGGGAAAGAGCTTCCTCTGGACCAGATTCAGCACATGCTGCGAATGGGGAGTGTGGAGCAACCGTTTGGTCAGGGGAAGATCGCCGTCATTGATTCGGACTTCATTGAGGAGGTCAACGAAACCCTGACCGACTCCGAAGCGAGGCAGAGTTCGCCGGGTGTTTTTCAAGTTAATGCTCGTCAGGCGGCGTTTTTGAAAACGAGCGCTCGTGATTTTGGAATGGCGGTCGCCGATGATGAGGAGCTGTCTTTGGATTTACCCGAAGTCTTGCGACCCTATCAGGCGGACGGAGTGCGCTGGATGGTAAAACTTGTCCAACTGGACATGGGAGGGATCCTAGCCGATGACATGGGACTTGGAAAGACCCTGCAAACGCTGACGTTTATCGAGAAGAATGGGGGGAAAGCCCTGGTTGTTTGTCCGTCTTCGCTCGTTTCCAACTGGGTTGCTGAGGCGGCGAAATGGGTGCCCGGATTGACGGTCGCATCGCATGTGGGTTCGACCCGCAACGAGATTCCCGAGGCGGATTTGATCATCACCAGCTACGCCATCTTGCGAATCGACGCTGAAAAGTTTCAGTCACGCGAGTTTGAGATTGCGGTATTGGATGAAGCCCAGCAGATCAAAAACCCGGAGGCTAAAATTACCAAGGTGGTTCATGCCCTTCGCGCTGGTCATCGCTTTGCCCTTTCGGGGACTCCGGTCGAAAATTCATTGCAGGATCTTTGGTCCATCATGCAATTCGCCCTTCCCGGATACCTTGGTCCCAGAAAGGCTTTTTTAGAGCGGTTTGAGAAGCCCCTGCTCAAAGGCAAAGATCCGGCATTGGCCCGTCGTCTCGCTCGCAAAATCAAGCCGGTGGTGCTTCGTCGATTGAAGTCTGAAGTCGCGGCCGATCTTCCAGATCGTATTGAGCAAGTGCGTTACTGCGATCTCGCGCCTCGACAGCAAACGATCTACCGACAGTTGCTTCAGGAAAGTCGTTCGCAGATTGATGCTGCGGAGGATGGTCGCAAACGAATGGTCGCGCTGACTGCTCTCTTGAGGCTTCGTCAGGCGTGTTGTGATCTTCGACTCCTTCCGGGATTAGATATCGCCGATGATGAGGCCGGAGTGAAACTTGATGAGCTTGAGACCCTGCTTTCGGAAGCGGTGGCAGGTGGGCACCGGGTCCTGATATTCAGTCAATTCGTGCGACTTCTCCAGGGTGTGGTGCCCCTTCTGGCTGCGAATCGGTGGGACTATTGTTATCTCGATGGAGCTACCAAGAAGCGGGCGGAAGTGGTCGAGCGATTCCAGCAAGGCCAGGCTCCCGTCTTTCTCATTTCGCTCAAAGCGGGTGGGGTGGGGCTCAATCTAACTGGCGCGGACACCGTCATCCATCTCGATCCCTGGTGGAATCCGGCCGTCGAGGCCCAGGCCACCGACCGGGCCCACCGGATTGGGCAAAAAAACGTGGTGACCAGTTACAAGCTGATCACGCGAGGAACGGTGGAAGAAAAGATCCTCGCTTTGCAGGAGGAAAAAAAGAAGCTCATGGAGGCCGCTCTCGACGGAGGGGGTGTGCTCGTTCCGGGGCTCGAAGAGGACGAATTGATCAGCCTTTTTTCTTAAGGGAGATCCGGGTCTGTTACCGGGGAAAAGATGGGCCTAAGTTTTCTTTGAGCCTGCTGATGAGTGAGAAAGGTTCTGAATCATAAATTGGACCTGCCCGGACTTTGGAGAGCTCGATGATGTTGAGGTTCATTTGGTTTGTGGGAAGTGTGGTCGCTCTCGGTTTGCCGCAGATGTGACGAAATGGGAATATGGTCTGCTTGGCTCTACCACGATGGAACTCCCAGGGCTGGTGATGGTCGAATCAAAATGCGTGGTTTTTGGTGGGGCGGTGATCGTGACTAGTTTCATCAGTGATATGGCGGTGGGTATCACCGAGTTTATAGGCGGTCGATCCGGAGCCTAGGGAAACAAGCTCGCTGAAGGGCGTCGCATTACGATGTTGGAAATGATCGAGAGTGCCAGCGAGATAAAAGTCGATGGCATCGCAGGGGTCAGGGATTATGAGACGATCGGCAAGAGGTTGATGATGATCTTGGCATACGGAAATGCGGTCACTTTGGAACCGCCCGCACCTCCCGCAGCTTAAAGGCTTTGATGAGCGGATAATTTGCGAAGCCTAGGTTTTCGTTGGCGAGAAGGCATAAATTTTGCTTAGATATAATTTGACAATTATGAATTGCATGCATCCGAAGTCCTGTGTCGTCCTAATGCTTTACACCTTAGTCCTTTTTGCTGCCGGGAAGCTCTCGGCACAGGCACTTGATTTTAAAAAGTCGCCGCATCGAACTTGGGTCGAATCGGAAGAGGCTCATTATTGCACGGAGCTTGCTGTTTTCTTTGGGACTCAGGTTGCAAATGCTCAAAGCGGGGAATTGTTGGCCAAGTCCGACCCAAAACTTGCAGTGACGAGAGTGGATTCCCTGACAGCGTGGCGGGATTTTTTAAGCGAGTTTGCGGTGGTCGACGAAAAGAACGAGCAGCCTCGATTGACGTCAGAGGGTGGGTTTCAGCCTGACTTTCAGAAGGAAATCGTTCTGGTTTTGTCGGCGACCCCGAAAATGCGGGAGGCTGTTCATCGCTTTATGGACATAGAGGTTTGGGAGCACGCGAGTGGACTCAAAGCCTTTGTTTTCTTTGGCGCAACCAAACCAATGAATCAAAAGGGTCAAGCCGGGCCGAAACGCCTCCACCTCGTGACCCTTCCTCGCAAGCTGGACGGGAAATCAATCACCTTTCGGTTGGGTTACCAAAGCTGGGGGCGGCCCTGCAGTCGTTTTTCCCCGGTCGTGGGACAGTTGGAAGAGCAAACAGCACCCGAGGCTTTACATTTGAATTAGCGAGCCTCTGAGACGTAGTCTTGCCACGCCTTCTCGATCATCTTGAGGTCGGGCTTTGATGAGGTGACAAGGTAGCGATAGCGTGAGAGGTATTTCTTTCCGGGTTCAATTTTGAACTCGCCCGCGACCATGGGAGCGAAACAGAAGTAGGGTTTTTCCGGGTGGAGTCGAACCGGTTGGGGCGCCCGGAAGTTTTTGGAATGTCCCATCACGATAATAGTGGTGTCCTGCTCGTCGATCTTGCCGGTCATCGCAACCCAGTTCGGGCGGCTGTGATTTCCTTTCACTCGGTCTTTGCCTTCACTGGTCAGAAAGTTCACCGTTTTGCCGCCTTCCTTTGTTATCAGCCACTGTGCGTTTCCCCGGAAGGCCATGCCGCCATATTTGTATTTCGGGAGAATCAGAGGTTTCCCGGCCACGCATTCCTGCTCACTGGAGAGATCAAAGAGAAAATGATCGCCTGTCGTTTCATGTACGGTGACGGTCCAGTTTTCGTGAATGACGTCGCGGCGTTCATGCCCCTTCCGGGCGACGAAAGCGTGCTTGACCGAGAAGGAAAGGTGCTTTTCCCCGATTTCCTTTCCTTCGACCCTGCGAAATTCGACTCGTCCCGTTTCTTTAGCGAGATTCCAAAAATCCACCTGCTTGTCATCGAATTTGGCCCTCGTCCACGCAAAGAAGAGGCCGTGTTGATGGGGATGGTCTTCTGGAAAATCGCCTGAAACCTCTTGCCCGCCCGGGCTGAAAACAGGGTGGAGGTAACCACTGCGGCGATAAGCCTTTTTCATCCCAGCCGGAACCGGCTTCTCTTTTTTCAGATATTCCAACACCGGTTTCTCATCGAGTGAGACCCGGATGATCTCATCGTTTTCGATCAGACTGAGCCGGGGATGGGCCCACGCGACCGTATTCAGGAGGAGAAGAAAAAGGAAATGAAGGGCGGCTTTCATGAGCAAAGGAGGGATGCTGTGAAGAAGATCGTTCCTTGTCAGGCTTCGTTCGATCCAAACGATACGCTATAGCCCGTTTTATGACTTTGAAAGAAGTGATGACCGAACTGGAGTCGTTGGGGAGCGAGCAAACACGCAAGGTCTTGCGAAAGCATGGGGCAACCGACCCGTTTTTCGGAGTGAAAATCGGAGACATGAAGAACCTTCGTAAGGCTCTAAAGGGGAATCAGGAGACTGCGCTCGAACTTTATGCCACCGGCAATTCGGATGCCATGTATCTGGCCGGTTTGATCGCCGACGAAAACAAGATGACCAAGACACAGTTCAACCAGTGGGTGAAACAAGCCCCTTGGTCTTTGATCGCCAATACGACGGTGGCCTCTCTGGCTGCGGAGTCACCTCATGCCATCGCACTCGCCGGGAAGTGGATCGATGCCAGAAAAGAACTAGTGGCTTCAGCCGGTTGGTGCACTCTTTCGCATCACCTTTCCATCGTCGGTGACGAGGTGGGTGAGAAGGAATGGATCGACGGGCTCGTCGAGCGAGTGGTCGAAGAAATTCACGGGGAACGAAATGAGGTCAAGGCTTCAATGAACGGCTTTCTGATTGCGCTGGGTTGTTTCTGCCCGTCGTTCACCAAGGCAGTTCGCAGGGCGGCAAAAACTATCGGGGCAGTCGATGTTGACCAGGGGGAGACCTCATGCAAGACACCTGATATTGCAGCTTACATCGACAAGGTGGAGAAGGCCGGACGAGTTGGAAAGACCAAGAAAATGGCTCGTTGTTAGATCACCGGCTCAAAGCGGTAATCCTGGCAGGCTGCGACGATCTGATCGACCTGCTCGTTTGAGATGTCGAGGTGGAAGACCCATCGGGTCCCCGAGGTGAGGATGTCCCGCCTTCTTAGGTGGGCTTCGAGTGAGGGGACATCCGTGCTGGCTGAGAGTATCACCATGTTTGTCTGAGGGTCTTCAGCAAGTTCGAAGTTCAGGAGCATTTCGAGCGCCTTTGCTACCCGGGCGGCCTTTTCGTGATCTTCGCGCAGGCGTTCGACATGGTGCTCCAGGGCATAAAGCCCGGCTGCTGCGAGAATGCCGGCTTGCCGCATGCCGCCGCCGAGCATTTTCCGCCATCGTCGAGCGCTTTGAATCAGTTCTTTGCTTCCTACAAGAATCGACCCCACCGGGCAACCCAGGCCTTTCGAGAGGCAGAGCGAAGCACTGTCAAAATGAGAGCAGATTTCTGCAGGAGAAACTCCCAATCCGACCGCCGCATTGAAAAGGCGGGCGCCATCAAGGTGACGTCGCAAACCTTTCCTCTGCATCAAGTCGCTGTAGGCGCTGAGGTAGTCCATCGGGAGGATTTTACCGCTCTGGGTGTTCTCCAGACAGACCAGACGGGTGACCGCATAGTGCGGATCGTCGGGCTTTATCGTGGATTCGATCTCGTCGAGAGGCAGGGTGCCATCGGGCGCGAAAGGGATGGGATTTGGCTGAATACTGCCGAGAACTGCGGCACCTCCTCCTTCGTAGAGATAAGTGTGGGCGGTCTTCCCCACGATGTATTCATGGCCACGCTGACAATGGCTGAGCAGGCCAAGGAGATTGCTTTGGGTGCCGCTCGGGGCGAAAATGGCTGCTTCCATGCCAGTCATCGCGGCGGCCGTTTCCTCGAGCTTGTTCACGGTGGGATCTTCACCGTAAACGTCGTCGCCGGTTTTGGCCGTCATCATTGCTTCCCGCATAGCGGGGGTTGGGCGGGTGACGGTATCGCTACGTAAATCAATCATGATAAGGCTCTAGGGAATTCGCTTGCCCCGATGTATCGATTCTTTGTTGGTTGGTCACGCCCTCAATCGGACCGATGAGATTCTTCGATAGTTTCCACCTCTAAGGTGCCGTATTCCCGCAGATGGCTCGGGGAATCGCATACTGCACCTCATGGTTGTTGTTATCGCTCTTCGTCCTTTCGGATGCTTGGGGGGGTCAGCAAGGAGGACCCCGGGAGTTGATGGAGGTTTATTGCTTCGATTGTCACAACGGCAAAAAGAAGGAAGGGCAGGTGCGTCTTGATAATCTTGGGCAATTGTCACCCGAGAACTCATCACTGTGGACGAAGGTTTTTGAGCAGGTGTCCCTGGGTCAAATGCCGCCGGAAGATCAAGAGACCTTTTCTCCGGCGGAAAAGGAGCGGTTTTTGAAGGGGATCGCCCAGGACTTTGAAGCGAAGGTCAAAATGATCACTCCTGGGAGTCGGCGGCTCAATCGGCGGGAGTTTTCGGCGGCTTTGCAAGACCTCACCGGATTGGCGATTGATTTTGGAGCAGCCCTTCCGGCCGATGGGAAGGTGGATGGCTTTGATACCGGAGCAGCCGGGCTCAAAGATACCGCGGAGACAGTTGAGCGGATGCTTGAGGTCACTCGAAGGGCGGTAGACGGAATCCGCTTTCTTGAGCATGCCTCGCCACGTCTTATTGACCTCGATTTTCGCGAACATGACTTCACCGACTTCCGGAAATTCATCGATCAGCGCTACAAAGAGAAGGGGGTTTTTACGAAGTCGAAGCGGTTGATGAGTCGAAAAGGGGAAGGCTTGTTTCTCAATACGGAATGGTCGGGTGATCGTGGCAGTTCCTTTTTGGCCATCCCGGTTCCGGCCGACGAAAACGCGACGCTTCGGTTTACTTTCCGGGTGAAAGGATATCGCCCGGTCAAAGGACTTCCCTCTCCCATCCTGTGGGTAAAGATTGGCGGGAAGTATCTCGATTACCAAACCGTTCCAGACGAGGGGTTGGAATTGTCGTATGACGTGAGGGTCGAGGATTGTCTGGTCGACGAGGGGGTGGTGAAGTTGATGCTGCGTTCAGTGGTGGAAATGCCCTACTCGGTGGAGGGGTTTGAGAATGATGACCGGAGCAAGCCAGGCGAAGTTCCAGGAGGAATCGGGGTATATCGCCCCAAGTATGACCGCAAGAAACTGCGCCTGCCCGAAGAGAAACCGATCCCGGCGACGATTGTGGAGTGGGTTCGCGTTGACGATGATTTTTGCATCCAGTGGCCTTCCGAGGTGATAAGGGTGAGCGATTCTGACGAGTCGGCCAAAGGACTCTTGTCGCTTTGGATCAAACGGGCCTGGCGACGGCCGGTGAAGGAACGGGAAATTCTGAAATTCCTCACGCTTTATCAAAAGTTGAGAGGGGAGGGGAAAAGCTTCGATGACGCGCTGCGGACGACCTTTCAGGCGGTGCTGATGACACTGGAGTTTCGGGATCATATTGCGCCAATCGGCGATCATGCCGGATTTGTTTTGGCTTCTCGGATTGCCTTCTTGCTGACGGGGCGACCTCCGGATGAAAAGCTGAAGAACTGGGCGGCTGATGGTGCCGTTTACGGGCGGTTGGGCAGGGAAATCGAACGCCTTCTAGCAGATTCTCGGAGCACCGGCTTTTTCGAGCCTTTTGTGAATCAATGGTTGGTTCTCGATCAACCGGTGACAGTGACAATGTCCCATTTACAGAAACAAGACTTCCGTTTCGGACGTCATCTCAAGGCCTCGATGAAACGTGAACCCGTGGAGTATTTCCGGGCGCTCTTTTTGGAGAATCGACCAGCCCGTGAGATCGTCTCGAGCGATTGGACGATGGCGAATGACATCCTCGCTCATTACTATGGCATTCCTGGTGTCGAGGGCGGCACGTTTCGAAAGGTGACAATGAAAGAGGCAGTCGACCCGCGGGGTGGGGGGATTCCGGGGCAGGCTGGGATTCAGTCAATGCTCACTTGGATGGGAGACAACTGGGTTATCTATCGGGGAGCCTGGACGCTTCATCGGATTCTGGATGATCCGCCGCCTGCGCCGCCGCTTGAGGTTCCCGAATTGAATCCAGGAGAAGGCAAGAATCGTGGCAAGAGCTTCCGGGAATTACTCAAGGTTCATTTGGAGGACGAGCGATGTGCTTCGTGTCACAAGAACATGGACTCGTTGGGCTTTGCCTTTCAGAATTTTGACCTCAGCGGGCGATGGCGCGAAGTCGAGCATCAGCATTACAATCGCAAGGAACTTGATGGCAAGATCGAGTGGCGTGGGACCGGGAAGACCCGTCCGGTGGATGCCAAGGGGCACCTGCCACGTGGCGAGGGATTTTCGAGTTATCTCGAATTCCGGGAGTTGCTGGCGAAGAACTACGAAACGGATATCATCCGCGGAATTTTGAAAAAGCTAACCCTTTACGGCACGGGCCGATCGCCGAACGTGCTTGATTTGAAGGCGATCGATGAGATCCTCGAACGCAATCGAAAGGATGGTGCTCGCATGCAGGACGTCCTCAAGGACTTGCTGACGTCGCCGATCTTCCTTGACCACCAAAGCCCCAACTCCTGAAGCCATGCCTTTCCACCCCATGAACCGCCGGACCGTCCTGAGAGCATTTGGCGCCACGCTCGCTCTCCCGGCCCTTGAGGTCATGACCGGCAAGACACAGGCGGCTACTCGCGGAGGCAGGGAACCTGGTCGCCTTGCTTGCTTCTATATCCCGGGTGCGATCAACCAATACAACTGGTATCCCAAGGACACCGGGTTTGATTACACCCCGGGCGCCACCCACGAGCCGCTCAAACATCACCGGGATCAATTTTCGATTTTGTCGGGCCTTTCGCATATTGAGGGTCGAATCACCGGCCATAAACATCCCTATAACTTCCTGACTGGTCACAACATTGCCGAGACGCCGGGCGTTCTCACCAACACTGTGTCGTTTGACCAAATCGCGGCAAAGTATCTCGGGCCCACTTATCTTTCCTCGCTTGCCCTTTCGTGGACCTCGGGAGTGGGTGCGGCCACTCTTTCGCGAAACTCACTGGGTGTCGATATCCCGGCTTCAAGCGATTATCGTCAAGTGTTCGAGCGGCTCTTTCCACCCTCCGATGCATCGCAATTGAAAAGTGCGCGCGAGCGGATCGCGTTGAATCGAAGCATTCTCGATACCGCCACCGGTGATTTGGGCACTCTTAAAAACAAGTTGGGGGCCGGTGACCGTGATCGCCTCGACCAGTATCTCGGGGCCATTCGGGATGTGGAGACACGGCTTGATGACCGGGATGAGATCTTGAAGGAAGGACGTCCCAAGTTCGATGAGAACGGGGTGCGTTTGGTTCCCAAGGAGAAAAACAGCATGAAGGAACATCTCGAGATGATGATGGATCTCATTGCGCTGGCGTTTCAGACCGACATGACGCGGGTGGTGACTCATTGCCTGGGCGGTGAAGCGGGCCCGAACTACAGCGAGTATCCCGAGTGGGCCAAGGAAACAGGTGCTCCGACGCGTGGGACCCACGACTACCACCACAAGGGATCCGGAAACCGGGGTGCCGACAACCCGGACACCCGTCTCATTGGAAAACGCGACCGGCTTTATACAGCCTGTATCTCGCGCTTGATGGACAAGCTGGCTTCGATCGACGCGGGCGACGGATCGCTCCTGGATCACACCACGCTCATGATGGGTGGCTCCCAGATCAGCAGCCATTCGGGCAGCAATTTCCCGATGATGTTGGCGGGCGGGAAGAAGCTCGGCTTCAAACACGGCCAGCACGTCAAGTGGCAGAAGAATGAACGTTCTGCCTCCGATCTCTACTTCACTATCTTGCAGCAGCTGGGATGTCCGGTGGGAGGTTTCAAAGAAAGCAAAGGCGACCTGTCCGAGATTTTGGGATGAGGCTTTTGGCGCTGGTTTGGCTTGCCGGTTGTGCTTTGGTGGCGGGACGAGAGCCTGACTTTTTTCTGCAGCACGGGGGGGAATGGGTCACTGCGATGACCGGAGACCCGGCAGGCAAGATGCTTGTGTCCGGGAGTAACAAAGGAATCGTTCGAGTTTGGACGCTCGAAAAAGAGCCCTATCAAAGCCGCGAGTTGGTTCGTTTTCCCGACCCGGTCACGGCCCTCTGCTTTGAACCCGGCTTGAAAACGATCCTTGCAGGAACTTGGAGCGGCAAGCTAGTTGCGCTCGACACAAAGGAAGGTAAGCTGATGCGACAGTACGAAGAACATCGGGAAACGATTACCGCTCTCGGTTTTTCGCCTGATAGCAAATACTTCGCTTCGGGGAGCGCGGACGATCGGCTCGTGGTCTGGGATCTGAAGGAGTCTCAGTCGCTCTTCGAGATGCACCAGGGCAATGAGTATGATGTCACCACGCTGGCCTTCTCGCCGGATGGAGAAACGATCGCCACTGGCGATGGAGAAAATCAGATCAAACTGTGGGACGCCAGTCTTGGTGAAGCGATCAAGACGTTGAAAGGACACCGGGAGCCGGTAAGCCAGTTGCTTTACGATCAAAAGGGCCGGCTGGTTTCCGCCGGTTGGGACAAGGAGATCCGGATCTGGGAGGGTGAAAAGTCCCGGGTCTTGAAAGGGCACACCAGTGAAATCACTGCTTTGGAGATTGCGGGCGATAAATTGTTTTCGGCCAGCGAGGATGGCACGATTCGAATCTGGGATCTTGCGACGCGAAAGGAGGTTGTCGTTCTGAAGGCCGGGATGAATCTTCGTTGCCTTAAAGTACTGGGCGAAGGCCGATTGGTTTTGGCTGGAACCAGAGAAAAGGTTCTGGGTTGGCGGATGGAATAGTCAGATCCGAGCGATTTCCCTTTCCGCCGCCCGGTAATTAGTTTGAGCTTGGCGGGTTCGCATGACACTTCCGACTTCTCTGATTCTCGCTGAAGCCTCGACCGGGCGTTTGATTTCGACGCTTCTCATTGCCATCGGTCTGATCCTCTTTCTGATTCTCAAGCTCAGGGTGCAGGCCTTCGTTTCCCTTCTTCTTGGCAGCATCTTCGTAGGGATCGCTTCTGGGACGATGTCGATCACCGAGATTGGACAGACGATTGTCGACGGGATGGGTTCCAGTCTAGGCTTCATTGCCACTATCATCGGAGTAGGCGCGATTTTTGGAGCGATGATTGAGCATTGCGGAGGAGCTCAAAGTCTGGCCAATGGAATGCTTCGGTTAACCGGCGAGAAGCGGGCCACCTGGGCGATGTTGATCACCGGTTTTTTGATTTCGATTCCTGTCTTTCTCGATGTCGGGATCGTGATTCTCGCTCCGGTGATTTACGCTTTAGCCCGCAAGAGTGGAAAGTCCGTCACGGTTTTTGGTATGCCGTTGGTGATCGGGATGATGGTCACCCATTCTTTTGTGCCTCCTACGCCCGGGCCGACTTGGGTGGCCTACACTCTGGGCGTTCCCATCGGGAGTGTCATCCTATACGGTTTGTTGGTGGGTGTTCCGACCGCAATTCTTTCGACTGCTCTTTTCGGGAACCGTTTTGCAGCCATGGTTCATGTCGATCCTCCGCCTCTCGAAGATGAGGAAGATGGGCAACCTCCTTCGTTTGGAATGATCGCCACCATCCTGCTTTTGCCCATTGTTCTCATCGTGGCCGGGTCTATGGTTGAGCAGAGTGTCGGAAGCGGGTTGCCGTCGGGTCTGGAAAAGAAGGAACGGGCCGCCCAGATCGCAGACTTGCTTCGTGATGCTCCCTTCTGGCAACAGTTGATTTCCTTCCTGGGCCATCCGGTCATCGCTCTTCTTCTCGTGACCTGCCTGAGCTTGTGGCTCCTCGGAACCAAGCGTGGCGCGTCGAAGGAAACTTTAATGGAGGTGGCTACACGTTCGTTGGGGCCGGCTGGGATCATTATTTTGGTGACCGGTGCGGGTGGTGTATTTAAACAAATGCTTGGGGCCAGCAAAGTGGGTGACGCCTTGGCGAAGTCTCTTGAAGGGTATGATATCTCGGTGGTTTTTTTGGCTTTCTTGTTCTCTGCGATCTCCCGAATCGCCCAGGGCTCGGCAACCATGGCGATGATTATTGCCGCTTCATTGATTGGGGGAACGTTGAAAGGCATGGATCTCTCTGACGCCAAGCTTTCGTTGGTAGTTGTGGCCATTGCTTGCGGAGCCGCCGGCTTCTCGCACGTCAATGACAGTGGGTTCTGGATGGTCAGCCGCTACTTCCGCATGACCGAGAAGGAGACCTTGAAAACTTGGAGCATGGCCTCCACGTTGCTGGCCTTCATCGGGATCGGTCTCGCATCCATTGTCTGGGTGATTGTGCCGTGAAGGCGTTGGTGATCATGGGGGTTAGCGGGTCGGGGAAATCGACGGTGGGCGAGCTCCTCGCTTCACAGACCGGGTGGCCGTTTCACGATGGAGACGACTATCATTCTCCGGCGAATGTCCGTAAGATGTCGGACGGCATTCCTCTGAATGACGAAGACCGGGAAGACTGGTTGCGGAGTCTCGCTGATCTCATTGAACAATCGGACTCTCCTCTGGTGATCGCCTGTTCGGCGTTAAAGGAAAGCTATCGCGAGCTTCTAAAGGAAGCGCAGTTCGTGTTCCTCGACGGGACTCCGGAGTTAGTTGAAGAGCGCCTGAGAAATCGTGGTGGGCACTTTATGCCAGCGGCTTTATTGGAGTCCCAGTTTGCAATCCTTGAGCGTCCGGATGATGTCCTGACTCTGGACATCGCCCGTTCGCCGGAGCATCTCGTGAGTGAAATCCGTGAGTGGCTGAAAACGACTGGCGATTAAAGAGCTTAGGGGTGTTCCCAAGAAGTTCGATGGTCTGGATGGTTTACGGTCTGGTCGTATGGGTTTACAGGACGGTATTATCCACCACGTTCACCACGTCCACAATTTCGCTCCATGAGCCCGGTGCGAGTGAGGTTGATTTCTCCAAGGTCACAAAGATGTCGGTAGCTTCGGCGCGTGATAGAAGGGTGGCTCTCGTGGTGACAACAGAGCCTACAAAGCTGCGGCGTTTCATGAAGGTGATACCGAGGTTGGAGTCAGGCTTGTCAGTCGAAACAGATTACCGGGAACGATTGAGAATATAGACGGGGTCACCCAGTTGAGGTCGGGAGTAAACGCGGACCTTTCCGGACTGGATTAGCTTTTGCAGCCGGAAATTGGGCTTCGAAGCAGGATCAAATTTGCCGGCTGATTGCTTGAGGTAGGGCACGAGCTTGTGGGCTTCATCGATATCAGGAACGGGGCAACCGGTGGTGCAGGGAATCCGGCCGATCATGCGTTGGGCGCGTCGCTGGCGCAGCATTTCACTCGCTTCCGGATTGTAGGAATGGATGACCACGCCGTTGGGCACGGTTCCTCGCAAGGAAGCGGTGGGGTAGGTGGGAGGATAAAGGATTTCCGCATAGATCCCGCTCACTCCTCGTTTGGTGTCACCGGTCTGAATTGACGAGTCGGCATTTTCTGCAATGCGGACACCACCCATCGCGAAGATTCCGGGTGGCGTTTTGGCATGAGCAAAGCCGAGCCCTTTACGGCCAGTTCCACATCGCAGGGCTTCCCGGGTCTTGCCAGTTTGAAGGGAAATCACTTTCATGCGTTGTGCTCCGGGATCAACCACGTAGACCCACTTAGGATTGTAGTTGGGATGACCGGATTTGCGTTGCGCCAGGATGAAGGAACGAACGCGCTCGGGACTGTAGGTTTCTCTGGTCGATGTCGAGGTGGAGCATGAGGGTAGAAGGAGGAGTATCGGTAGGACTGCCGGGAGAAAAAACCGTCTGTTCATGATGGGAAAGTGGCATGGAGTAGATGACTTGAGAAAGGACGGAATCAGGTTCTTTCCGGAAGGGGAAACCGTGGCTTGTCTCCATTTGGGGGTCTGATCAGTTAGAGAAATGAGATCCTTTAAATATTCACTCACTTTCAGTTTGATCGCCTTGATTTCGGGGATGATTATGGCCCAGACCACCTTTGTCTGGACCGGAGCCGGTGGCACTACGCCGTGGTATGATGAAAGTAACTGGGACGTCACTGGCCCGCCTAACCAAACGGATAGTGGCGGGAGTGGAAATCGGTTGGGAACCGAAGAAGAGGATGCCGTGGTGATCTTTGATTCTGAAACAGCCGAGAATGGTTACATGCCAACAGACACCCTTCAGGTTTCCACTGATTGGTTCGGCAGTGGGGCAAGCGACCACTTGATGCCGGCCCTTCAATTGCGGAATGGAATTCTCAATCTTGGGAATTCCAACGACGTCTGGTGGCACTACGCCGGGGGCAACGTTTATGAAATCGGTGATGGTGATCTCGCGACCGAAGCCCGCTTGGTGACCTCGTTCAATAACTGGGTCCGTCATCTCGACCGCGGCGGCTTTTTCCTGATTACCCTGAATGCCGACGGGATTATGGAGCAGACAAGGGATTTTGATTGGGGAAACAATGGAGATGCCCGGATGACTTTGAATGGGGGAGCCTTTGTGAGTGCCGGAGCGATCAGCGGTTTGGCCACGCGGGAGAATAGTTTTGCCATTTTTGACGCTCCGGGGAGTTGTTTTACCGCTCCCTTCGGTGATGGCGTCGATTCTGATTTCGTGGATCTCGCGGCCGTCAATGCGGCGATCGGCGACAGCTTCATCAATAACACCGATGAAGACCTTTTGGTTCAGGACAATGGAGATGGAACCTTCACTATCACGAGTGGCGGAACCATTCCTATCTTGAACGATTTGAAGATCACTTCCATCGAGGTCTCCGATGGCTTGGCCACGATCGCCATCAGCGGGCGGGACGGAGTTGATTATTGGTTTGCCGGTTCGTGTGATCTCACTGCTTTTGAAACTCAGGTAGGGCTTTTTGCTGATCCCGAGTTGATCAACCCGGTCGCGAGTCCGTTTCAAACCACTGAAGGGACGATTACGTTCTACCTGAATACCAGTGGATCCACGAAGATGTTTTATCGGGTGCAGGAGATGAATCCCGGGCCATAGCGTATTGATTCGGGGCGCGGCGACGACGCTTACTACTGGTTCCCGCCTTCAATGATGTCCGCGTCTGACAAGGCTTTGGCTTCGTGAACCTCGCTCAGGCTAGGGTTGGTGATCGCGTAAGAAAACCCTTTGCTGGTTCCGGCAGCTCCGGTTTCGCCCTTTTTGTTGATTGCCACAAAATTGATGGCGAGATCCTCTGCATTGAGAGGGTCTTTTTTAACGATGCGCTGGATGACGTTCTCAATCGCTTTTTGCGGAGTGGCCCCATGCCGCATCTCCTCCACGATCATGAAGCTGGCACAGTGGCGCATGACGTTTTCTCCGATGCCGGTCGCGCCTGCTCCGCCCACTTCGTTGTCGATGTAGAGCCCCGAACCAATGATCGGTGAGTCACCCACGCGACCTGGGATTTTGAAGCCCCAACCGCTAGTGCTGCAACCGCCGCAGATGTTTCCGTCTTCATCGACACCCACTAAGGCGATGGTGTCGTGATGGTCTTCATCGACTTGTTGTTTCTCTTTCTTCCCGGCGGCCTTCTTTTCGAGATAAGACTGATAGTTCTTTTTCTGAGCTTCGGTCAGCAAGTCAGCTTTCTGAAAGCCATTTTCGAGAGCAAATTGACGGGCTCCATCACCAACCAACATCACGTGAATCGTGTCTTCCATCACCTTTCGGGCAACCGAGATTGGATGCAAGATGTCCTCAACTCCAGCGACGGCCCCCGCATTGTGGTCGGGGCCGTTCATGATGCAGGCATCCAGCTGTACCTTTCCGTTTGCAGCCGGAATTCCTCCTAAACCGACCGAGGCATTTTGAGCGTCGGCCTCGGCCACCCAAATGCCTTTCTCGATTCCGTCGAGCAAGCTGCCCCCTTTTTGCACAGTTTTCAGTGCCGCTTGGTTAACCGCTTTGCCAAACTTCCAGGTGGAAATGAACTTGGGAAACCGAGCCGACCCAGTATCTGAATCAGATTGTTGTTCGTTTTTTTCCGCCATGATCGTTCCTCCGGTGATCGCTGTTGCTGAGGTGCTTTGAATAAACTTTCTGCGATTGAGCATGGTTGCTGGGAGTCTGTTCACAAGTGGGCGGGCGAAGATCGGGATGGAGCTTGTCGATTGAGAAAAGGAAAGGAGTTTTTCGTCTTGCCCACTCCGGGAATCAGAATTTTCTTAACGCGGTGTTTTGATCAAAGCGAGGGTCGCTTCGAGGGTAGTCAAGGGTGTGGTGGGAGCCACGGGATTCCTTGCGAAGGAGAGCCGAGTCGACAATCAGCGAGGCGGTCGCGACGAGATTACGGAGTTCGAGAATGTCGGGAGTCAGAGTATGCCCCCAGTAAAATTCCTTCACCTCGCGTCTCAGGTTGCGAAGACGATAGGCCGCTCGTCTGAGGCGGTTGTCGGTGCGGACGATGGAGACGTAATCCTGCATGGTGCGTCTCAATTCGTCCCAGGCATGGTATATATTCACCAGTTCATCGGGTGGGGCGGCATCACCGCTTTCCCACGGCGGGATATCCGGGGCCGTCGGTTCCTCTTTTCCGGGAGGATAGAGTCGCATGATTTCAATGAGAGCCCGTCGGGCGAGAGCGTTGCCTTCGAGGAGGCTGTTGGATGCAAGCCGATTCGCGCCATGAAGACCGGTGCAGGCCACTTCACCAATGGCGTAGAGTCCGCGGACCGAAGTCTTTCCGTGGAGGTCGGTCACCACTCCTCCGCACTGGTAGTGAGCCGCCGGGACCACCGGGATTGGCTTCTCAAGAGCGTTGTGGCCGAAGGATAGTAGGGTTTCGTGGATGAACGGAAAGCGTTCGGTGAAGGTGTCGCCGAGAGGGGAGACGTCGAGAAAGACGCAAGGGGCTCCCGTTCGCTTGATCTCGGTATCGATGGCCCGAGCTACGATGTCGCGAGGAGCGAGAGAGCCACGGGGATCGTAATCGTTAGCGAACTTGACGCCCTCATCGTTGACGAGGACTGCTCCTTCTCCACGGACCGCCTCTGAGACCAAAAAAGACCGCGCTTCCGGACCGGTAGCCGCGGGGTTGTAGAAACAGGTCGGGTGAAACTGGATAAACTCCATGTTGGCGATGGAGGCTCCGGCCCGCCAGGCCATGGCCAACCCGTCACCGGTCGCGGAGTCTGGGTTAGTTGTGTAGAGGTAAGTCTTGCCACACCCCCCGGTGGCAATAATGACGCGCGGTGATTCCATCACCTTGACCTCACCGGTTGCGGTTTCGAGCACGTAGGCGCCGAGAACCCGGTCATCAGTGATTACGCCGAGCTTGCCAGTAGTGATGAGATCGATGGCGTAGTGATCTTCGAGGAGGGTGATATTCGGGTGATTTCTTGCGGTGTCGACGAGAGAAGTGGCAATCTCATTTCCAGTGGTGTCCTTTGCGTGAAGGATGCGGCGTGCTGAATGCCCTCCTTCCTTGCCAAGGGAAAAGAGACCCGGATCGCTCTCGCTCTTATCGAAGGATGTGCCCCACGAAACCAGTTCTTCGATTGTTTCCGCGCCCTCTTCCACGATGGTGCGAACCACCTCTTCATCACAAAGACCGGCTCCTGCGTCGAGGGTGTCCTGGATATGCTTTTCGAAAGAGTCGTCCGGATCGCGGAGGCCGGGGGGAAGAACGGTGGAGATTCCTCCCTGGGCCCACGCGGTGTTTGAGTCGAGGAGCTTTCCCTTGGTGATGACAGTGACGCTTCCGTATTCGGCCGCTTTGAGGGCGAAGGAGAGTCCGGCGATGCCGGAACCAATGACAAGGAAGTCACTCATCGAGGAGGTGGGAAGGATGACCCTAGAGCGGCAGAAGGCAATTGGATTCTGGAGCGGCTTACCTTCCCGGTTTCAGATCGCTGATTGCCTTTCGCACCCGATCGTATTCGGGGTTCACCGCCTGCTTGTTCCATCGCTTCAGGACACCCCGGAGGGAATCGATGCTTTCGGGATACTGGCCCTTGTCATCGGTTTCCTTGGTCCACTTTGCGAGGATCTCTCGGTGTTTGGCGAGAGCTTCAGCGTGTTTGGGATCGTCGACCAGATTGATCGTTTCGTGGGGATCGTTTTCGAGATCATAAAGTTCTTCGGGCAACCGCTGTTTCCATTTGAAGGCTTGAATCTCATTCAGCTTCCCTTCCTGAAAAAGCTTGCGGGTAACTTCCATGTGAGGGCGGCCGTCGCGATACTGTGGCTGCATCAGGGTGCGGTCGGTGAGATAGTTGCGAAGATACTTATAGCGCTTGGTCGTGACCGCCCGGACGCGATCGATGGTGTAGTCGCACCGATCCCGGGCCGAAATGACGAACTCGCGCTTTTGATGATCCTTGGCGAAGAAGTCGCGCCCTTCGGTCCAAGGGTGTTTCTTTTGATCCACGCCAGCCATCGCGAGAGTGGTGGCGGAGATGTCGATGCCACTGACCAAATCATCGCGCGAAGTTCCCGGGTTGATTCCCGGTCCGGCTATAATCAATGGAACACGAATACCACCTTCGTAGAGCCATTGTTTGTGCCTGTGGAGGGCCATGCCATGGTCGGTCCAAAAGAAGATCACTGTGTTTTCGAGGAGCTTGTCTTTCTCCAGAGCTGAGATGATTTTCTCTAGTTCTTTGTCAGTTTGGCGGATGGTATCGTAATGTTTGGCAATGTCCTTTCGAATGACCGAGTGGTCCGGGTAGTAGGGTGGAACCTTGACCTTGGTCGGGTCTGTCTTGGAGCTGACTTTGCCTGAGCTTTTTCCGCCCTTCAGTTGGATTTGCGCAAAGAAGGGTTGGTCCTTTTTGCGCCCCTGCCAGTGCTGCGGAGACCAGCCCATGTTACCTGCCAGCTGATCGTAAAGATTATTGGTCGAGAAGATGAAATTGAAGTCGTTCTTGCCCTTGCTGCTAGTGACGTAGTATCCGGCTTCACGCATCAGTTCGTAAACCGTTTTGACGCCCTTGGGTAGATAAATGACCTCTTCGGGAACACGTTTTCGTGAGGAGCGATGGTGGTGGATCCCGAGTGAGGTTTGCATCGCTCCCGTAGCAATGGCCGACCGACAGGCCGAGCAGACTCCGGCGGGCATGTAGGCGCGGTCGAAACGAAGTCCGCGTTTGGCGAGAGCGTCAATATTCGGAGTTGGGACCGTGGCATCGCCATAGCACCCATACCAGTCGTTCATGTCTTCAATGAAGACCCAGACGATGTTCGGTCGCTTCGGTGTCGATGAAGGATTGGCCGCAAAAGAAAAATTGGAGAGTATAGAGAGAATAAAAACCCGGTTGAGCAAACGCATGGTTTGGGGAAGGTGGCATTCCTCGCTTGGTGCGTCGAGTTTCTTTGCTCCCACGGATGGAAGGCCGGGTTATCCTTTTTTTCCAATGAGCAGCTGGTCAATGAGAGCGGAAGTGTCTTCGAGGCTCTTGTCGCGGCCCTCTCTGGTGGCCCACCCGGAAAAGCCGGTTTCCTTGAGGGCAATCCGGACTTTGTCCCAATCCACATCGCCTTCGCCAAGGCGACAGAACCCGTTCTTTTTGCCCCAGTCCTTGATGTCGAGTTTGATTGTTCGGTGCCCCAGGGTTCGGATCCATTCTTCGGCCGGCGCAAACTTCTGCATGTTCCCGATGTCAAAGTAGGCCCCCACCCACGGGCTTTCGAAAGCGTCGACGTAGTCGCGAAGCTTCTCCGGGCTTTCACAGAATCCGTTCCAAACGGTTTCGATGAGGATGTGAACTCCCAGTCGGCTTGCGAGAGGGAGGACTTTTTTCACTTCGGTCAGCGAACGATTCCACACATCGTCGTGGGTTTCTTTGGCGCCCGAGACTTTTCCCGGGACCAGGAGAATCGATGACCCACCGAGTCGTTGGGTGTTTCGAAGATCTCGCTCGAGATTGGCGAGGGCTTTGGCCCGGGTAGCTTCATCGGGGCTGCTGAACCGGGTTCCCCAGTGCCAACCACACACCATGCCGTGAAACATCAGGCCGGTTTCCTTGGTGGCAGCGAAGTAGGCGTCGGCTTCAGCGGCATTGCCACTCTCGACCCCGTCGAATCCAAGGTTCTTGAGGCGCTGGAAGAACTGGAGCGGGCTTTCCGATCGTTTTCGTCCGCCTTTCACGGCTTTGAAGATGCGCCCTTCTAGTGAAGGTCCGGCCTCGGTTGCTGATTGCGCCGAAGCATGGTTGGTCAAAAGCGAACCGGCGGTGGCGAGAGCCGACGTTCTGAGAAGATTGCGACGGGTCAGTGATAGGTCCATGACTTGAGTAAAATGGGTGCCTGAAAATTGGAGGTCAGTTTGCGGTAGAAAACGGTGAAGCGGGAAGTCCTTCTTTGTTGTAGAAGTTGACGTCAGGATCCGAGTCATAGGCGTAACGGACGGCCGTGGGTTTCTTTACGGCATTGCTTGAGACCACTACCGTCTTGCCTTCGATGACAGCTTTGGCGAAATGCCACTTACCGCTATCGTCGCGGACCGAGAAGGAGAGCAGCTCCTTAGTCTCGGTTTTTTTCAGTGGATCCATGCGATGGGTGCCGCTCTTGGTGGCGGTCATAAACCCGCTGCCGACATGATCAAAGCTGACGATGACTTTGCTACCCTCAATCTTGTGAGACTTGTAAAGCGGACCCGAGTAAACAATGCCCCTGCCGTAGTCTTTGGCGAGAGCCTGAAGAGCGAGGCGCTTGCCGACATCTTGTTTGTTTTTCGGGTGAATGTCCTTGGCGTCGCCGATGTCCATAATGACGGCCATGCCGGTCTTCTCCAGAGCGAGCGCCCGACGTTGTGCTTCGCGTACGGGTCCCCAGCCACCGCCCTCGGGTTTGCCGGTATGCCCGCGGGCCCAGTCGGCAAGTTGCACCCAGTAAAAGGAAAGCTCTTTGTTTTGGAAGACCTCGCGCCAACCTTTAACGAGAGCGTATTTGAGATGTTCGTAACGCAGCCCGTCACCGGCATTGGATTCGCCTTGATACCAAATGGCGCCACGAACGCTCAGCGGAGTAAGACCGGCCACCATGCCGTTGTAAATTTGGGTAGCTCCCCCCTTGTATTTCTTTTGCTCAAGCCCCTCGACATAATCTTTGAGCTCGGGAACGGCTTTGAAACCGACTGGAGGCGTCCAGGGTTCGATGCGGGTTCCGCCCCAGTTCGCTCCGACGAGGCCGATGGGGACTTTGAGTTCCTTCTTCAACTCGCGACCGAAGTAGTAACCGACCGCGCTGAACCCAGCGATGGTTTGAGGGGAGCATATCTGCCAGCGGGCCGGTTGCGCGTCTTTCTGGGGTTCGTTCTGCTTGATGTGCTTGGGCACATTGAACATGCGGATTTGCGGATGATTGGCGGCGGCGATTTCCTCTTTTGGATTGGCCGATTGCTGGACACTCCACTCCATGTTTGATTGCCCGGAACAGATCCAGACTTCGCCAAGGAGGATGTCCTTGAGTTCAATGGTCTTTTTTCCAGCTTTTACCATGAGCTCCCAAGTTTTTCCTTCGGCCTTTTGGGCGGCAAGGCTGGCCATCCACTTTCCGTCAGGTCCGGCGATCACTTTCGCGGCCGCAGCCCGGCGGCGATCACTCATTCCAACTTCAACCCTGGTGCCCGGATCAGCCCACCCCCAGACACGAATTGGCATGTTTTGCTGAATGACCATGTGGTCACTGAAGACGGTGGAGAGTTTCAGTTCGGCCTGGGCCAGCGAGGTGACGAAGAAGGGGAGGAGGGCGGATTTCAGGAAGTTCATGGGTCGGGTATGGTTTTTGTTTTTAGTGTGGAGAGCCTCAACAAAATTGCAGCCGGAAGCAAGCGGGCTTTTTGCTTCCGGATTGGCAAGAAGACTTCGCGTCCAAGTTAAATCAGGTAGGTGAAGAGAATGGCCGTTCGTGCTGTCCAGGCCGCCGTCCGAATCCAGTTGGAGAGTACGAGCTTGGGGACGGTTTTTGGGGTCAGGCGTTGATGTTGGGGCACCTGAATGAAAGCGGTTGAGCCCCAAACGATTCCTAGGAGAAGGGCGGGGAGAATGAACTCGTGCCATCCCCCAAACAGAAGGCAAGCGGCACATGAAGTCGCCTCCAGAAACATGATGGGCGCGATGACGAAGGTCACCTGCTTCATGTAGCGGTTGTGATAGTCGTCAAATACGGCCCCTTTCAGTCGTGCGAAGAGTGGATAGATTGCGACTTGTACGATCCAAATGATTCCGGTCATCGCGGCACTGGCGATGAGTTGGATGAAAAAGAAAATCTCAAGCCACATTATTTAATCAACTTGATCGTCACGTTGCCAGTGCTTGTGGCATGGGCTTTCGACTTCGAGGAATCGGGGTGCCACGGTCCAATGTGCTCGTCGAGATCAAAGTCGATGACGGCTTCATCGACGGTTTCGAGTTTTGCCACCGATTCGCCCGTGTAAAGAGCTCTTGGGGTGAGTCGGACGGAATCAATCAATCCGTCAAAATGTGACATGGCCTTCCCTCGCTGGTCCACATCACCCCCGATGATGAGCGGGAGACGGTTGTTTTTGAGCGGACCTGTGCGATCGGCTGACCCGATTAGTTTGCCATCGAGATAGAGGCGGGCCTGCTTTCCGTCATAAACGCCGGCGAGATGGTGCCAGGTGTTGGTTTTCAGGATCGGGCTGGGGGCCGCTGCGTTGAGGTAATCATCGCCGATGAAGATGCTAAATTGCGGACGACCGTCGCTCACAAAGAGTCCGTAGCCCGAGCTTTCTGTTTTCGTGACAAGTCCCATTCGGTGCGAAAAGGTGTCGGCTTTAAAACGGCACTCAAGGGTGAGTTCTTTGATGATCTTGAATTGACTGGAGGGGATAGAGAGTGCTTGGTTGGATCCGTTGAAACGGGCCGCGCCATTGGGCGGAGTGCGTCTGGGGTCGAGCTGGAAATCAAGTGGGACCTTGATGCTTCTCCGGGGAATCTCGTATGAAAATCCTTTGGCGAGGTATTCGGTGTCGAGGTGGAACTTCGGGGTGGTAAAGCTGGAGCGTGTGGCGGTTTCGTTCCATGAAAGTTGAAAGGCGAAGTTCTTTTTCTCGCCCGGCTTTAGGGTCGCGTGGTGGTGGTCCGGCTGACAGGCAAAGGTCAGTCCTTCGGTGCCGTGCGAGAGAACGGTGGCGATGCTTCGGTCGGAGGGATTGGTCAGGGTGACGGTGACTTTCTGCGATCCGCCCACCTCTTTTTTCATGATGAGGGGAGGGGAGACACTCGCTCTTGAGCTTTTGACTTTATTGACCTGGGAAACCAGTTCGCTGGTGATTTCGCGGACGTCCATCACTTCGCCCACCGGGACTGCAGCGAGCGAGATCCGGTCTTTTCGAACCGTGACGATATCGTAGTGGTGAAGGTATCCAGCCTGGGGAATGGATCCCGACTGCCCGCCGCCAGTGGTTGCGAGGGTGACATACTCGATTCCATCGCGCGGGCCGTCGTAGCGCATCGTGTGAATATGTCCGGCAAACACCGCAGAGACGTTGCCTGCCTTCTTGAGTCTTTGGTGAACCTTTTCCCAGTCGTCGCCGTAGCCCCGGCCCAACCAGCGGGGATGGTGGAGGAAGAGGAAAACGTGCTCGGCGTCTTTCGCCTTGGTAAGTGTTTCATCGAGCCACTTGAATTGTTCCGGACTCATCTTTTGAGCCTCTGGCTTGCTGAAGGTCTTTTCCCCGGTCTTGGGATTGCCTTCATCGGAATAAAGCACAACAAACCAAGACTTTTTGTGCTTGAAGGCATACCAAAGCGGGCCGAAGTGCATTTCATAGGCGGATTCCATTTCGCCTGCAGGCTTTTTGGAACGATCAGTGCCACGCCAATAGATATCATGGTTCCCTGCCACTGGGAACCAGGGACAGGCCAATTCATTCATGATGGACTTGTACTCTTTCATCTGGGTCATCCAGACATCCTCGGTGCTGTATCCATTGATGAGGTCGCCGACAGTCATGACAAAATCGGGTTCAAGAAGATTGGTGTCTCGCACGGCGTCCGCGAGAACAGAAACGCCTTGGGGCGGTCCGCCGGTCCGGTCGCCATATACCACAAAAGTGAATGCATCTTTTTCGGCTGGCAGGGGGAGGTCGATCTTACTGGTTCGGGAGGTATGAAAACGGGCCGGGGTTGGGGAGACGGTTTCGTGTTTTTTGCCGTGGCGATGCAGGTGGTGGTTGTGACCAATATTGGGGTTGATGGGAGGATCGGCTAGGACTGTGGTGGTCAACAGTAGAGGGAGAAATCGCATCATGTGGGCGCGATGATGCATGTTTTTTTTTAAATTGCTGTCTTTTTCGGGGAGTGGGTTAGCCCCGTAAACCGGATACCCTCTGGCGGGATTTTCTTTGCAGCTTGGGGAAGGGAAGCCCGGAGGAGATTGGTGCCAGACCAAGCAGGTTGCTTGCATTACTTTAAAAGCGGTGTTCCTGATCATATTAGTCACCTAAAAATTGCATTGTTTTGCGCAATGATTTGTTTTGCAGGGCGGAAGGAGAATATCAAGGCTGGAGAATGTCTTGGGAGAAAAGTCGAGTGTTGCGCCCTGATCAAAGAGGTGTAGTTTCTTTTCAGCTCACATCATTAAAAAAACTGAGTCTTCCCCCTGAATCTGTTCATTGCTCTCTGAGACTCCGGTTTGCCACGGTCACAGGGGCATACGACGGCTCTTCGGTAAACCGACGGAACAGAGACTCCAATCCCCCTCATTTATGCTTCCATACCCACCGCAGTTTTCCAGTCCTCGTCCTCGACTCGGCCTGATCGCTTCCATCAGTGCTGGGTTGATTTCCTTGGTGCCGATGACTGTCTCGGCCGATGTCGAGAACATCACTGTTCCAACGTCAGTTTCAGGCAGTTCTCTGGGCGCGGGTTTGCCATACGGGTCAAACGGGGTCACGCCTTTAGAACTCACCTTTGATACCTCAGGGTCGATTCCTGAAACAGCCGTTATCAATTCGGTTTCCCTCCGGGTAACTGGAAACTCCAACAATCCCAGTTGGCGCAGTGAAGTTGGTCTTTTGCTCAGTTCTCCCGGCGGTCAGTCTTCTTCCTGGGATTTGGGCGACGATCTTGGATTTCCTGACAGCGCGGGGTCATGGGATACTAACTCTCTTTCGGCCAGTGCCTTGAGTGGTGGGGATGCCTCAGGGGAGTTCACTCTCATCATTACCGAAGACTATAACGACCGACGCACCGACGCCAATATCACTAGCGTATCCCTCGTGATCGACTACGACCCCAATCTATCGATTGCGATGGGCGGCTACCTCAATGGGGTTTTTCCAGATTCTGATCCGACCGACGGTGGTCCCCAGCCTCCCCAGTTTCTCTCTCAAACAGGCGCTTTCTCCAGTCTGGCAAACCTCACTGCTGTGGACGGACTCCTGCCATACACCGTCAATTCGCCTCTGTGGTCTGATGCCGCCGCCAAAAAGCGCTGGGTGGCGGTGCCAACCGATGGCAATCGCGATTCCCCGGGCGAGCAAGTGACCTTTTCACCAAATGATTTCTGGACCTTCCCGGAGGGTACTGTTGCCGTGAAACACTTCGAACTCAATACCGTTGAAGGCAAACCGGCTGCCATTCGCCGCCTCGAAACCCGCTTCATGGTAGTCACCGCCAATGATTTCTACGGGGTCACCTACCGTTGGAACGAAGAAGGAACGGATGCCGAGTTGCTCCCTGATTCGGCCTCTGACGACATCACGATCACCAACCTTGATAACTCGACCCGTATTCAGCGCTGGGATTACCCCGGTCGGGCCGACTGCCGGGCCTGCCACAAGGCTGAGGCAGGTGTAACTCTTGGTTTGAATGCCTACCAATTGAATGGTGATTTCCGTTATCCCGGCAATAGCACCGAGAAAAACCAGCTCGAGGAATGGGTGGAACAGGGGTTGTTTTCTAAGGCCATTGGTGATGTCTCCTCTCTTCCCAAGGCGGTCAAGGTCGATGACCAAACCGCGACTCTGCGGGACCGGGTTAATTCGTATCTCGCCGCCAACTGTTCCAGTTGTCACTATCCAGGTAACTTCACCAACGATTTCGATCTTCGCTTCAAAACTGATTTGAATGATGCCGGGATCATTGACGATGTGCCACTTTACCCTCTTGGAATCGCCGATGCACGAGTGATCGCTCCCCAGGATCCGGCCCGGAGTGTGATGTATTTTCGGGTTGAGACCGAAGGGATACACAAGATGGCCCCGATCAGTCGTAACATGAAACACCCTGAAGCGGTTGCCACTCTGGAAGCCTGGATCAACACGTTGAGCACTAGTTCCCCCTCAAACAGCCCAGTGGCAAATAATGATGATGGTCTCACCTTGGTGAACACTCCCACTGAAATCGATGCCTTCAGCAATGACTTTGATCCAGACGGTGACGCTTTCACTCTTTCGGAGTCTACCAGTCCTTCAAATGGCGAGATTTCTTGGACCCCGGCCGGGGTGGTGACTTACACTCCGGATCAGGATTGGAGCGGAACTGATCAATTTTCCTACATCATCCGCGACGCTGGCGGAACGTTCTCGAACACCGCAACAGTCATCGTGGTGGTGAGCCCGCTTACTGGATCCAGTTCGGTGAGCTTTTCCGACCGGTCGAATCTCCTGCCCGACTCTTCCGATGCCAGCGGGGTGGCCATGGGGGTTGCTGACATGAACCAAGATGGTTACGATGATATCGTCCACCTCAAAGAGGCGGTATCTCTCTTCGTTGAATATCAAGATCCTACTGGTGGCAACTTTACCCGTGTCTCGTTGGGGATCCCCAGTAGTTCCAGTGCTTGGGGCATGGCTGTGGGCGACGCCGACAATAACGGCTTTCCGGACATCGTCACCGGTGGCTTCAATGACGGGATTCACTACCAACGTGCCAACAACAACGGGACTGCCTTCACCGAGACTACTTTGAGTAGCCCAACTGTGTTTCTACAGGCAATCAACTTTGCGGACATCAATATGGACGGTTGGCTCGACATTTTTGCGTGCCACGACAACGGTGAGAACGCCAAGTGGCGAAACGACGGGACAGGGGGCATGATCTCAAACTCGTCGATGATGGATACCCGAACGAACCCCGCGAGTGATAATTCAGGGAACTACGGAACCGTTTGGACTGATTATGACAACGATGGTGACCTCGACCTTTATATTTCAAAGTGTCGGCTCGGGGTCTCGAGCTCGAATGACCCCCGCCGGATCAACCAACTTTTCCAGAATGACGGCAACGGGAACTATACTGAGGTTGGGGCTGCCGCCGGCTTGAGATTTGGGCAACAGACTTGGTCTACGGACTTCGCGGATATCGACAACGATGGTGATCTCGACTGCTTTGTCGGGAACCATGACGCGCTCAGCTTAATAATGCGGAATAATGGCAATGGGACCTTCACCGACGTGACAGCTGATTCCGGAGTCTCGGTTAACTGGGATATCATCCAGTGTGTATTTAGGGACTTTAATAACGATGGATGGATCGACCTTTTCCTGACGGGACCGCGTCACGAATTGTGGCTCAACGATGGTGATGGAACCTTCACTGAGGCTTCCAACCCCTTCGGGAACCGCGACATCCAGTCGTGTGCTGTGGGAGATTTGAATCATGATGGCTTCCCCGACATTTATGCAGGCTATGCCAGCGGCTATAACTCCCCGGTAAGATCGCAACCTGACAAGCTCTTCCTTTCCAACACAAATGGAAACAACTTCCTGTCGGTCAGCCTCCGGGGAACGACAAGTAACAAGCTTGCTTCTGGTGCTCGCCTTGAATTGCACGGACCTTGGGGAATCCAATGCCGCGAGGTGCGCAGCGGTGAGGGGTATGGCATCAGCCACTCGTTTTCGCAACGTTTCGGAATGGGTGGAGTCGCAGTCGCAGACCGACTGGTGATCAAGTGGCCCTCGGGGGCGGTCGACACTGCCTATAATGTCTCCGCGAATCAATTCCTCATCCTCGAAGAAGGCACCTCCGCTCCTCCGGTGGTTGCCAATCCGGGAAATCAGACCTCTGAAGGAGGCGCCGTAGTGAATCTGGCCATCTCTGCAAACGACCAGACCAATGATGACCTTGTCTTCAGCGCGACCAATTTGCCGACTGGCCTAACCATCAATTCCTCGACCGGAGTGATTTCGGGAACAACCACTAACGGAGGTGTTTTCCCGGTCACGGTCGCTGTTAGCGACGGTTGGTCTGAGGTGGAGATTTCATTCACTTGGACGATTGGCCAGTCTGACGAGCACTTCGCGGATGCCAATACTGTCGCTCTCTATCACTTCAATAGTGACTACACCGATAGTTCCACCAACTCCCTCGATTTGGCGGTTTCAGGATCGGTCCAATTGAGTGGCGATAATTTGGGCTGGATGTCGAATCCGACCGGTCAGGTGGCTCGCTTTGGCGGTGCCGGAGACAAACTCACGGTTTCGATTCCCGATTCCTTGCTGCTGACTGCTGGCGATTCCCGTCCTTTAACGATCGAAGCACGCATTTGTCCCCGTGCCTGGGTTGGCTTTGGGGTTGGTAATCTTCCTATTATTTCGCTCGAGCAGGACTTAATGAATCACCTGAAGCTGGAGGATTCCCAGTGGAGTTCAAATCCGCAAGGACCACGAATCCTGAGCGCGGGTACTCCTCTGGTCAGCTCCGCTCAGTGGGCGGTTGCCGCTCCTTTGAATCAATGGGCGTTGCTCGAAATCAGTCTCGACCCCGATGCTGGAACGGTCACCACTTGGATCGACAGTCAGCCAGTGAGTGTGGTTTCAACGCCCTTCAGTGTTGCAAATGCTTCGGCTTGGACGCTGGAGCTTGGAAATTTCGACGGGGACCTTGATGAGATTTATATCCACCGCGGTGATGCCGACGGTGGTGGTACCTTGCCTGCGGTCGTGACTCCTTCCGCAGCGGTTGCTGCCGAAACTTTGGGTGTTCCAAGCACGGACCCCCTCGTAGCTAATCTTCTCACCGATTCGGACGGGGATGGTATCGCAAACTTGGTTGAGGTTGCTACAGGAACGGACGCCTTCAGTGGTTCAAGTCTCACCCCATTGACAATGAGGATTGAGCAGGGCGGGAATACCGAGGTGACCTATCAGGTCCCCGGCTTCGGCCTTGCCACCTCTCAGGGTTACGAAACAGCTGCGTTCGTCTACACGATCGAGGTTTCCGAAGATCTTATCAACTGGTCACCGGCAAGCCTCTCCAACTTCACCTCCGAGCCCTCACAGACTGGAGGGTATCAGGTGATCACGCAACAGGTCGGGGGCTCGTCCTCAAACTCGAGTCAATTTGTCCGCCTCTCCGTTCAGGCGCGCTAGTTCCTTTTCCTGATTCACACAGGGTAACCCTATCAAGGTTTTCCTTGTGAAAAGGGGGGAGTATTTTTCAGGTATCCACCAATGGGTCTGTCGCCCTTATTAGGTGGCGTTGAGCCCATCGGAAAATGACACCCTGCTCGACAATACCACCATCATCTATTTCTCTGATGTGGGAGACAAACATCACGCTTCCAACCGCGAATGGTCTTATCTCGTAATTGGCAACATGGGTGGAAAACTAAATTCAGCCGGACACTACATTCAGTATCCGCACAAAGGGCATGTGGGACACCATACCATCGCCAGCTGGTGGCTCACCTTGCTTTACGCGGCCGGGAAGCCCCAGCAAGGCTTTGGGATGATGGACAGTAAGGTGGACCCGAAAGTACAGCTTGGTCCCTTGTGGGAGTTATTGACATAGCAGGTGGTCGGCTATTGCCGGGAGATTCGGTAGAAGTGCCGAGGTTGGACTGGATCGGGCTTGATGATCAGGGGACTGACTACATTTGTAAGATCTGTCCAGCCAGCCTCCAGTGATGGTGAGCTCTGCAGGGTATCTCCATCGTCGGCCTGCCAGAGAAGGTTGGTCTCCCCACCGCTTCTGACCATAAAAAGAAAAGTATCAGCCGGTTTCTCTGCGAGTAGTTCGAGGTCAAAGCTCAAGTCGGAGGAGGTGGCATTGGCCTGATGGACTTCCACCGCGATGGTGTTTTCTCCGGCAACAAGATCAGAGGGGGAAATGATCTCTTCAACAAAATCGTTCTCCGAACCTCCGGGGGCGACGTTTCCGGTGTAGGTGTCGAAAGCGATTGGTCCGGGGTCGATGTTGCTTCGGAAAGCTTCCGTGCCGTTCAGGTAGACAATGGCTCCGTCGTCACGAACTAGGCGGACTAACAGATTGCCGATTTGGCCCGGATCCGCCACATTGAAGGTTTGCCGGAAGTAGGTGGTGGCATGCTTGCTGAATGAGTCCCCTCCAAACGAGACTTCGGTCGTTTCATCTCCGTCACCATAGCCAAGTTGGGCTGCTCCTTCAGCCCACGAGGTGTCATCGAATCCGGGATCCCGCCAGGTGACACCCTGATCGGTTCCATCGTCCAAAAATCTCCAGGTGGCTCCGGCAGGAATGAGGGCCCGCGGACCTGAGGTTTCGCTGTTAGCAAGAAAGAAGAGATTACGCTTCGTGGTGATAGTGGACCCGCTCGAGCCGGTCAGGGTGACCCGAACAAAGTCTCTGGGCGTGTTGCCGAGTACCGGGAGAGTGATCTTCTTACGAATCTCACCCGGCTCGAATTGAATAGTCCCAGTGGCAAGGATTGTCGAGAAGCCGTCCGCAATCTCATAGCTGATGGTGGCAGGAAGAGTGCTAAACTCACTCAGGCAGACCATCACCCCTGCATCGTATTGGTTCATTGATTTCTGGAGGTTCCATTCGGCAAGACCACAACCTACCGGCGAATCCACTACGGGAGCAAAGGGCGTAAGGAGGGAAGCGTCGGTTGCTCCATTCCATACCGCATTGTTCGGGTGGCGGTTGTCGAGCTCGCTAAGGTGATTGTTTTCGACCGTCATTTTATCGATTCGATAAGTCCATGAATCCCACTCCAGGCCCCAGACATTACGATCATTGTAAAGGGAGATGGAGTCAGAAATATTGAGCTCGCCATCATAATCCCAGTCGTAGTTGTCCCCGAAGCGCCAGCCGATGTGATTGCCGATGCAAAGCGAGTCGACGACCGTGACGACGGGGCTTCCGTTGGTGGCACTGCCACTCCAGCCTGCTTCGATACCTTGGCCGCTGTTGAACGCAACGGTTTCCGAGACATTTATTGTTCGTCCCTGCCCAGACCAGGCCATCCCTTCGTGAAAGCAAGCTTCAAACCACCCCCCTGAGACGGTCACGTTTCCGGAGTTTCCGGAACCGGCATCAACTCCGTCGTCTCTGGCCCAGCCGATAACGGTCTCGATCAAGCTGTGGGAACCTGCAGTGAAGTAGATTCCGTCGTTGTCGTCGTCGGAAAAGTTATCGGACACATCCGGAAACTCGAGAAGAGCGGAACTTGTGACGGTGACGCTGCCACCATTGAACTGGCCCACCGTGGGAAGTCGTTGAAAGAGGCAGTCGTTGACGTTGATGGAGGCATTGTTTCCATGTAGGGCCTGACCCTGAAGGTCGATGAAGAAACAGTCGGTGAAGAAACAGGTCTCCGAAGTGTCCATGAGAATGGTTGCCTGCTCATCTCGATGATGAGAATAGCCCGAGCCATTGAACCAGTCTTGGTCCGCGCCAGAACCGGTGAAAATGGTCCCGGTTGCGTTCACTACGGCCGTTTCTTGTCGCAGGAAAATACCGCCCCACGGAGTTTCTCCGGGGACGTTGGTGAAAAACGCGGGCTCGGTCGCGGTTCCATCGATTTGCAGAGCTCCCTCGATCTCAAGATCAACCCCGGGATCCAGCTGAACAATCGTGCCCGGGCCAATGGTGAGGGTGGCACCCGTAGCGACGGTGAAGTTTTGGGTGACGTGAATTCGTGCGTTGCTTCCCCAGTCGGTGGAATTGGTGACGTCGGATGACACCGTGGTCCAGGTGGTGGTGGGTTCGACTTGCACGCTGATTGGAGTGGTGAGGTTGCCGATGACCGGATTAAGATCGATTTGGCCGCTGATCTCCGGACTGGGAATGAGCTGACTCCCAAAGCCACGCAGAAGTCTCATCGATGTGCCCGGTAATTCCGGGATCTCGATGGTGCCGTTGAGACGAATGCCTTCTCCTGTTGTCGTATCGCGGAGGCGGGTGATGACGGGAATCTTAAAACCGAGTGGAAGGGCGGCCGGAGCCACGACTTCAAGCCGGGTGTTGGCAAAAGCCTCCGGGGCGGAGTCAATGGTGGGATAGGGGGTCCAGGTCCTAAGGCCGCGCTCCGAGCTCCCTCGCGAACGGTCAATGACGATGAACTTGATCAGCTCCGATTCTTCGGAGAGGTCGCTGTCGTTGGTTTTGGTGACTGACAGTTCATAATACCCAGCTTCGGTGATCTCGACAGGAGTGTCGAGGGCGACCGGGGTGCCATCGAGAACAGCCTCGATGGTGAATCCGGCTTCGCTCGGTATAGTGAAGGTGGCACGATTGTCTCTGCTGGTTTCGTCGGAGATTCCATTGACCGTGATTTCTGCTGGAGCGGAATGGGGTAAGGTAAGCAATGCAAGAAGGGGGAGCAGTGCACGGCCATTCATGGAAAACTCAGGAAAAATAGACCTGAACATGTCATCTGTAAAGGCGACGGGACCGGACGACCACGCCGGAAACAGGAGTGCGGTGCGAAAGGAGGCAACCCTGATCAGGGTTTGGCTTTTCCGGGATTGAAGGGGCTTGCGAAAAAGTAAAGGAGGACTGGAAGCAGGGCGAGGCCAACTCCTGAAGCCACCGCAGTGATCAAAGCGTATTCACGAAGGGTGAGCTTGAGCTTGTCGTCTTCGATTTTAAGCGATCCTAGCTTGTCGAGTTCAGCGGTAGGAACGTGGCGGGTGTTTCCATCGTGGTAATGTCCGCCGAGGCGGCTCGCGATTTGTTGGAGCGCGCCGACATCCTGGCGCGACTGACGGCCATCAACCATCGACCCCTTGGTGGGATTGCCCACGCCCATCACCAGGACACCTCCGATGGACGGAGGCATCTTGGGCATCCCGGAGGCCGGCACCGAATCGCCGTCGCTGATTACGAGGAGGGTTGCTGAGTTGGCTGGCCAATCATGGGCGATGCGGGCAGCCTCCTTGATCCCGGCGAGAAGCTGGGTTTTTCCGGTCGGAAAAACCGAGGACAGATCCATGCCGTCGAGGAAGTTCAGAATGACTTCGAGGTCCCGGCTTTCTTCCACCACCGGTTTGGCCCCATTATAGACCGCGACTAAAGTGACGTGGAGTTTGTTGTCGCTGGTTCGTTGGAGAAGGGACTCAACCAGTTTGGAGGCCCGTTGGGTCCGGGTGAGTTGGGATTCCCCACCCGAATCCTTTAACTTCATCGATGGTGAAACATCGAGAACGACGAGGAGATGACGACGTTCCTTGGGCTCGACAAATTTGACTTTGGAACGATGTGCCTTTGGATTGAGAAAGAGAAGGGTGGTGAGGGACCAGCCCAAGGCTCCCAAGAAGAGAACCCTAAGAATCGGAGCGATAACCACTGGGAGGGGGAAACGTCCTTGTGGTCCGAAAGCAAGGTGTCGAACCCGGCGGATCCGTCGGGTGTGAAGGAGCTCGGCGCCGAGAGCGAGAACTGCAACGGCAGCCGCAACAAGAATGGGAGTGGGAGCTACCATGGGGTATACCGGAGACCATAGAGGGTGAGAAGATAGACCCCGCCCAGCGAGAGGGCAGTGATGAGGTAGGGTTTGAAGTTGTCGACAGGGTCAGGAGTAAGGCGCTCCAAAGAGGCCTGTGCCATTTCATCAATTCGGGCAAAGACGGATTTTAACCCCTCCGGATCTCCTGCAGTGAACGTAGCCCCTTTAGTGATAGACGAGATCACCGAGACCTCGGGAGGGGCACCTCCGCCACCGATATGAATTGCATAAACCGTGATGTTATCGTCCTCTAGCTCACGAGCGATTTTGACGTCATTGCCATCCCGTAGGTCGAAACTATCTCCATCCGACAAAAGGATGATCATGCGGTCTCCTGTTTCCGAGACTAGAAGTTCCTCCCGTCCCTGACGGAGTGCTTTTCCAATAGCGGTTCCTTGATTGAACCAAGGGGGTAGATCTTTCGGGTGGAGGAAGGCGGGGGCGTTTCTAAAAGCGGAAACGTCGGTGGTGAGGGGAATCCAGCGGAGGGTGTCGCCGCCAAAGATAAGCAGGGAAAAGGCATCTCCGTCCCGATATTCCAAAAATCCTTTAAGCGAATCCATGGCAACTCCGAAGCGGTCGGAGGTGCCGAAAGACGCTTCCATGGATCCCGAGACATCGAGGCAAAAGAGAATGTTGGTAAGCTTTCGTTTTGATTCCGGTCTTTCAAAAGTCCGTGGCCCGGCGGCCAGGAGAATGAGAGTGGCGAGAAGGAGATACGGGAGGATGTTGATGAGATTCAGGAGGATACCGAGGAATCGCCAATTCTTCATTTGAGCATGATCCAGAGGAAGGGGAAGGGGGCGCGCGTGGGTGCGCCATTGAAAAACGATCAGGATGATCGGAATGGCAAGAGCAATGAGGACAATGGGATAGGCGAACGACACAAACGGAGAGCAGTGCTCTGGAAGGTGGGATTAAGGGTGTGATTGGGAGTGATAAGGGGCAAGAAGGGAGGTGAGTTCCTTTTCGGAAAAGTCGGGAGCAGGAGCGTGGAGCCATTGTTCGAGCTTGAGAACGAGAGGCGATGCTTCGGGGTGGGAACGCAGTTCGACGAGTGCTTCGGCCGGGGCAAGATTGATGATTTCGGGGATCTTAGTTCTCCAGTAACCTAGGAGGAGACGTTCAAGTCGAGCGTGGTCCTCGTCTTTGAGAGACCCTTCGGCCGCCTTTTCCACGAGTTGCCGGATCTTTTCGGCCGGGGTGAGTACCGGGTTGCTCGTTGATACGGTGTTGGGTTTCTTTTTCCGGATAAGGAGAATGGCAAGAAGCCCAAGAAGCCAGAAGCCGCCGAGGAAGATGAGCAAAGTCCGGTATCCGCCCAGTTTTGGTGGTGGGGTCGGGTTGGGGTCCTTGGGTTTTGGGAGACTGTCTTTGGGATGAACCGTCGATCCTTCAAAGGTGGCCTCAAGGCCTGTGACGGGGCTTTCATCAGTGGCCCGCTGGAGAAAATCGGAAATCAGGTGCTTGCCGGGATCGAGGGCGTAGATTTCAAGATTGTAACGAAATCCATTTGCGGCCGGCTTGGTCTGCAGGATGCGAATAACGAGTGAGGATTCGTTGTTTTTGCGGGGGATGACCTCGACTTCAGGTCCCGGGATATAGAGGTCTTCGATGGTGGCCGGAAGACCGAGGGGCGAGGAGCTTTGATGGGGAAGGTCCGTACCTTGGGCAGTGATGATGAGGAGAAAGCAAACGAGCAACCGAATCATCACGCGAGGAGGTTTCGGGATTGTAGAAAGAGCCTGAGGGCAGCGAGAAAGGGGCGTTCTGTCTGAATCGGAAAGTGGTCTAGTGAGGCCTGCTTGAGGGAGGACTTCAGGTCTTCGAGTGAAGTGAATTCTCTGGACGTGGAAAGGGTCGAGGCATGACCGGTTTCGACTTCCCGGCCCCTGATAATCCCCGCGCCGGGTAGGCTGTCTTCCGCGGGATCCCGAAGTGGAATGACCACTATGTCGTGGCGTTGTCCGAGAAGCTTAAGGGCGGGTAATGCCGAGGGATCGTGAAGGTCGGAGATGACAAAGATGATGGACGCATCCCCTAGTGAAGGGTTCAGGGAAACCAACTTATCGCCGATGCGAGTTTCCTCCTGAAAGTCGTAATTTCGGAGTTGGTGTAGCCACTGCAAGATTGTCTCGCGGGAAAGCGATGGTTTGACCGTCATTTCCCGAGACCCGGCGGCCAGAATTCCAACGGGAGAGACTCGTTCGAGAGAAGCCAGAGCTAATCCTCCGGCAATCTGCACGGCGAGTTGGTATTTGGAAACCGGCGTCGAGGAAAGTGTCATCGACGCCGAGGTATCGACGATGAACCAGACGGGAAGCGATTTTGGCGATTCGTATTCCTTGACGTGTGTTTTCCCGGTGCGGGCGGTGACCCGCCAATCAATTGTTTTAACGGGGTCGCCGGAGACGTAGTGGCGGGATTGCACATACTCGAGGCCTTGACTCAGAAAGGGCGAGCGGTCGGTGCCGTAGGACAACGAATCGGCCAGCCGCTTCACCGCTAGCAAAAATTGGCGGGAATCGAGCGGCTTGGTTTGCTGGTCGCTAAGGGAGGGCATGTGAAGTCTGAGATCTGAAAAGGGAGACCTGGAGGCTGAAAACAGCGGCTTTGCGGAAGCTTGGGTAGGGGTACCGGATCTCCTTAGGAAATGGAATCGTCGAGGATTTGTTTTAGGACCGCTTGCGGGGTTTTTCCTTCGGCGAGCGCTTCGTAGGAGAGGCGGATGCGGTGAAGGCAGACATCCTCGGCCAGGGCGAAAAGGTCTTCCGGGATGGTGTAATCACGTCCATGGATGAGGGCCCGGGCCCGAGAGGCTTTCAAAAGGGCGATGCCTGCCCGGGGCGAGCAGCCCATCTCGAGGTCAGGGTGTTGACGGGTCCGCTCCACGATGTCGACGACGTGCTTGAGGAAGACCTCGCTGACATGAATCCGGTGGGTGGCTTCCATGGCATCGATGAGGTTTTGCGAGGTGCCGACGGGATCGTCACTGACGAGATCAAACTCAGTGCGGGCTACTGCTCCGGTGCCTTTTTTCTCCACACCGAGCTTCAAGTTGCGGCGAAGAATTTCTTCCTCCTCTTCGGGAGTGGGGTATCCCAGTCGATGGCAAAGCATGAATCGGTCAAGCTGTGCCTCGGGTAATTCGAAGGTCCCTGATTGCTCGATCGGGTTTTGGGTCGCGATGACCAGAAAGGGAGTTGGGAGCGAAAAGGTTTCTGATCCCAGAGTGACTTTACGTTCCTGCATCGCCTCGAGAAGGGCGCCCTGAACTTTTGGAGCGGCCCTATTGATCTCGTCGGTCAGAAGCAGGTTGGTAAAAATGGGTCCCTTGTGAGTGCGGAATTCTCCAGACTTTTCGTCGAGGATCTCGGTGCCGAGGATATCGGAGGGAAGCAAATCGATAGTGAATTGGACCCGTCGGAAGGTAAGGTGAAGAGCCTTTGAAATCGTATTTACGAGGAGGGTCTTGGCAAGTCCGGGCATTCCTTCCAGCAGAAGGTGGCCGGAAGTCAGGAGGGCGATGAGAGTGCGCTCGACCACGACGTCCTGACCGACGACGATACGGCCGACTCGTTCACGGATGTTTTGGAGGTAATCAGCGGTCCCTGCTAGGGAGGAGGGTGGGGCAACCATGAGAGGATCTGAAGAAGGGGTGGTGATTTCTGGCGGGGCGTTCGGCGGCGGAGTCGTTTGAGCAGGTTCGATGGGAGGCGGAGGAGGCAGGTTGGGTTCGGGAGATTCCAATAGCTAAGCTTTGAGGCTGACGAGAACTGTCTGTTTGGTGACCGGAATATCCGTCCTTTCCGGGATTGGGTGGGGTTGATTCGGTTTTTCTTTATTTCCAGCCATAGGTTTATCAGCTCTTTCCAAGAATTTAGTAAGACAGCTTATGGAGAGAAGGGGAAGGATGGATCAATGAAGTGCAAAAAAAACGAACCCCGGGAGCTCCCGAAGGTTCGTTTTGAATGAGCATGTCGGCGAAATCTAACTTGCCACGGTTTCGCGGGAACTCGCCGCGAGGTAGTCCCGGTTGAGTTTGGCGATGTGTTGGGCACTGATTTCCTTTGGGCAGACCGCTTCACATTCAAATTGGTTGGTGCAGTTACCAAATCCTTCGGCATCCATTTGTCGAACCATGCCAAGAACGCGCTTGTCCTTTTCCACCTCGCCTTGCGGAAGGTGGTTGAGGTGGGAGGCCTTGGCTGAAATGAACAGCATGGCCGAGGCATTCTTACACGCAGCCACGCAGGCGCCGCAACCGATGCAAGCAGCGGCGTCAAAGGCAGCGTCGGCATCGCTCTTGGGAATCGGGATGGCGTGGGCGTCGGGCGCCGACCCGGTGCGAACGCTGATGTAACCGCCGGCGGCGATGATTCGGTCGAAGGCGGAACGATCGACCACCAGATCTTTAACCACCGGAAAAGCATTGGCGCGGAATGGTTCGATCCAAATGGTGTCGCCATCGTTGAATTTCCGCATGTGAAGCTGGCAGGTAGTGATCCCTTTTTCCTTGGAGTGGGGGATTCCGTTGATGGTCATGGAGCACATCCCGCAGATTCCTTCCCGGCAGTCGTGGTCGAAGTGGATTGGCTCTTCGCCATCTTGAATGAGGCGCTCGTTGACGATGTCAATCATCTCGAGGAAAGAGGCCGAGGTCGGGATTTCCTTGGCGTCGTAGGTCTCGATACGGCCTTCCGAGGTCGCGTTGTCTTGGCGCCAGACTTTGAGGGTGAGATTGAGTTGTGACATGGATTATTTGTAGGAGCGGATTGAGGGTTGGACTTCTTCGAAGACAAGGTCTTCCTTATGAAGAATGGGGGGTTTGCCTGGAGCGGTGTGTTCCCAGGCGGCGACGTATTGATAATCGTTGTCGTGGCGCTTGGCTTCGCCCGGCTGGGTGCGGCCGTCGCGGACCTCGGGATCATCTTCGTTGAACTGATGTTCTGAGCGAAAATGACCGCCGCAGGATTCCTCGCGGTTGAGAGCATCGTGGCAAAGTACCTCGGCAAACTCGAGGAAGTCGGCGACTCGTCCCGCTTTTTCAAGTTCTGCATTGAGTCCATTAGCGGAACCCGGGATGCGAACGTTAGTCCAGAACTCGTTGCGGATTTCCGGGATCCGTCGGAGCGCTTCTTCAAGCCCTTCGCGATCGCGGGCCATTCCGCACTTGTCCCAGATGAGGAGTCCCAGTTCACGGTGGAAGGAATCCACGGAACGGGTTCCTTTGATGTCCATCAGAGATTTCAAGCGATCTCGAACAGCGGTCTCCGCCTCTTTGAATGCCGGGTGGGCGGTGGTGACGGATCCCGGCGTTTGCTCGGCGAGGTAAACTGCCACGGTCGAGGGAATGACGAAGTAACCGTCGGCGAGTCCCTGCATGAGAGCGGAGGCTCCAAGGCGGTTGGCTCCGTGATCCGAGAAGTTGGCTTCGCCCAGAACATGGAGTCCGGGGAGGTTGGACATGAGATTGTAGTCGACCCAAAGCCCGCCCATGGTGTAGTGGACGGCCGGGTAAATTTTCATCGGAACCTCGTAGGGATTGTCCCCGGAAATCTTCTCGTACATCTGGAAGAGGTTTCCGTATCTGGCGCGAATGGCGTCTTCGCCATCCCGCTTGATGGCATCTGCGAAGTCGAGGAAGACTCCCAGCCCTGTTGAGGCTACGCCCCGTCCTTCGTCGCAAGCCTCTTTCGCCGAGCGCGATGAGATATCGCGTGGGGAGAGGTTTCCGAAGGAAGGGTACTTGCGCTCGAGGTAGTAGTCGCGCTCGTCTTCGGGGATGTCTGCCGCCGCCTTTTTTCCTTCGCGGATCGCTTTAGCATCTTCGGGGCATTTGGGAACCCAAATACGTCCGTCATTTCGGAGTGATTCCGACATCAACGTCAGTTTGGACTGGTAGTCGCCACTGACCGGAATACAGGTGGGGTGAATTTGGGTGTAACAAGGATTGGCAAAATAAGCGCCGCGCTTATGAGCACGGAAGGCGGCCATCACGTTGCAACCCATGGCATTGGTCGATAGGTAAAACACGTTTCCGTAGCCGCCGGTTGCGAGAAGGACGGTGTCGGCCGCATGAGTGGTGATTTCTCCTGTGCTGAGATCGCGCACTACGATGCCCTTGGCGTGTCCATCGACTACGACGAGGTCAAGCATCTCGGTGCGCGAGTGCATGGTAACTCCTCCTTTTTGAATCTCTTTTTCGAGGGCCTGATAACAGCCGATGAGGAGCTGTTGGCCGGTTTGGCCGCGGGCGTAGAAGGTGCGTTTCACTTGGGCGCCCCCGAAGGAGCGGTTATCAAGGAGGCCTCCGTATTCGCGAGCGAAGGGAACCCCTTGGGCGACACACTGGTCGATGATCTCGGTGGAGACTTCGGCTAGGCGGTGCACGTTGGCTTCACGAGAACGGAAATCACCCCCTTTGATAGTGTCGTAAAAGAGACGGTGAACGGAATCACCGTCGTTCTGGTAATTTTTCGCCGCATTGATACCGCCTTGGGCGGCAATGGAGTGGGCTCGACGCGGGCTGTCCTGATAGCAGAAGCAATCAACTTGGTATCCGAGCTCAGAAAGGGTGGCGGCAGCCGAACCACCGGCAAGGCCCGATCCGACAACGATGATTTTGTATTTTCGTTTGTTGGCCGGGTTGATGAGCTTCGAGTTTACCTTGTGAGAGGTCCACTTGCTGGCAAGCGGGCCGCTGGGAACGTGAGAGTCGAGACCGGTCGGGGTTTCCGTTCTCTCCTTCGCCTTGGTTTCAGGCGCGAGCATCTTGGGAACCGTTTCGATCTTGGTGGTGATAGGCATGGTGTTGAGGGGTTGGGTTGGTTTCCTAGTGTCCGAAGCCGAAGACGAGGATGGCCAGGGGAATTGAAATGAAGCCGAAGTAGATCACGGCAGCAAAAACTTTGGATAAAATGGTGATGGCGCCGGCGGTTTTCTTGGTGCGAAGGCCCAGTGTTTGGAAAATGGAGGCAACTCCGTGAGATAGGTGGGAGCAAAGGAGAGTCATCGCCACGATGTAAAAGAAGCTTACAAGTGGAACTTGGAAGCCCTTGATGACCATGAGCCATGCATCGTGTCGTTCTTGGCCAGTTGCGGCCAAGTAGTCCTGATCGACCAGCGACCCATAATCGGAACCGGCCCGAACGGTGAAGTGAAGGATGTGAAAGATCACAAAAGCAAGAATGGTCAGTCCGCTCCAGATCATAATGAGCGAGGACTTGGGTGCCTGGACGGTGGCTTGGTGGGCATACTTGGGCCGGGCCGCCTTGTTTTCGCGGGTCAGAAGAATGGTGAACCAGAGATGGGCTCCGAAGCAGGCTAGGAGGCCAATGCGCGCAATCCAAACCCCGGCTCCGTGAAGGGCACTGTGGAGGAATTGTGCGTAGTCGTTGAATGCCTTCGGTCCTGCGTAGATCAGGAGGTTTCCGGTCAGGTGGCCGGCAAGGAATAAAACGAGAGCAAGGCCAGTGACGGCAACGATGATCTTGCGACCGATTGAAGAGTTAACAAAGGATCCGAGGGAGTTAGTGACAGCGCTCATAGGTCCGGGGGCAATCCGTGGGAGCCGTGAGGAACCTATGAGCCAAACACGGAATTACAAGCGCGGATCAATCCGAATTTCGAGACTTTTCGCGAGGGCCACCGGATCACCTACGATCGAGGAATCACAAGGCGAAACCGAGTCGGGTCGGCTTGTTTCGGTCCCTGACCGCTCAGGGCTCGTTGTCGTAGTTTTTCTCCCCGGTGGTGGTGAGAAATTTGAAGATGTCAGGGTCCTTCAGCTTCTCATTTTCAATGATGCGAATGTTCCCTTCGACCATGAAACAATGGGCGCTGTCTTTGTAGTTGCCCTGGGGGGCGTTTTCCGGGGCGAAGAATACCCAGCCTGGAGTTTCGTCATTCTCCTCCCGCTTGTCGGCACATTCGGCGAAGTAGATGGTATTTCCTCCATCCTTGATTCGGTTGTCCCGCACGACGTTCACCCGGTCAACCCGCTCGTCGGCATACACCGCGTCGCTCAGTTGGGCGTTCATGGCATAACCGCCAAAGCTCAGCTCCCACTCGTCGAGTAGGGAGTCCCACTCGTCTTTGCCCGCGCCTAGCTTCTTTTTGGAGAATGGATTTTGAAGCGGGGTCTCTTCATAAGCAGAGCTCCAACGAAAGTCGCTTCCGTCTCTGTCAGCCATGGTGAATTTTTCAGCGACAAGATCCCACCAGACAAACTCGGACCGACGGTTGTTCTGCAGGCTGCCCTCGTAGGGAGGGTAGGCACCAGGAGCGTGGTGCCCGGTATTTACCCCTTCGCTCTGAAGCTGAGTGAGCTGGGTGTGGATGTTCTTCATGTTTTGGGTCAGGGTCGCCGAGTTGGCACTTTCCCTGCCGATTTTGAGGGCGAAGATGGTCAGGCCGGCGAGGGTGGCGATGATCGCGATGACCACGAGAAGTTCGACGAGAGTGAAGCCGCGCCGGCGGGTTGGTATGTTTGTGCGTTTCATGTTGATGCGAAAAGGTGGAACATGGTCCGGTTTCGATCAAGCGGATTTGCTAAGAGACGAAATCGCCGCGCGCTCCCGAAATGGCGAATGCGGGGTGAGTGACGCGGCGGTTTCGACTGCGAGTTCCGGTATTGTTGTGTTTCCTGCATTCTAAACGAGGCGAGCCTTTTCTGCGCCGGTCCGGGTCGCAATAGATCGATTGGATTTTGAAGAATAGATCGCGATCAGGGGTGATATCACTCATGAGACGGGCGGAGCGGACCTGGAGAGCCCGTTAGGTTTGATTGTATCTGGGAATCTCGTGATCTCGCCCCCGCTGAATGTTCAGCGCGTCAAGATCAAACCCGCTGGCGCCCTTGAGTGGATTGGCCACGTTGTTGCTTCGATTGGTGGTCATACTCTCGGTGGGAATCTGGATCAGAGCGCCTGGTTCGGCATCGAGATCCCGTCGTCGTTCGGGTTTATTTTCTGCGCAAGGCGGGCAAGCTTCACTTTCTACTGGCGTCAGGTGGCGTCGAAGGCAATTCTCCCGCACGTCAATCGACTTCGACACTAATCTAAAGCATCATGGCCGACCACTTCCCCAACATCCCTAAAATCCATTACGAAGGACCTGACTCCGATAATCCGTTAGCGTTTCATCACTATAATCCCGATGAGGTAGTGGCCGGCAAAACGATGCGCGAGCATATGCGCTTTGGTGCCGCCTATTGGCACTGCATGAGAAATGGCCTTGGTGACCCCTTTGGTGAAGGCACTGCTCTCATGCCTTGGGACAACGGACAGGAGACTCTCGAAAATGCCCTTGCTCGTGTGCCTGTTTTTTTCGAGTTCCTCGATAAAATCGACATTGATTACTACTGCTTCCACGATCGGGACATCTCGCCTGAAGGGGACACTCTCGCCAAAACCCACGAGATGTTCCATCGCGTCGTGGATGAACTGGAGACCTTCCAAAATCAAACTGGCAAGAAGTTGTTGTGGGGCACGGCTTGCCTCTTTGCCCATCCCCGGTATGCCCAGGGAGCCTCGACGTCCCCCAGTGCCGATGTTTTCGCCTACGCCGCCAGCCAGGTTAAAAATGCCATCGACGCGACCCATCGTCTCGGTGGTCCCGGATACACCTTCTGGGGCGGACGCGAGGGATATGGATCTCTCATTAATACCGACATGAAGCGCGAGGTGGATCACTTGGCGGCCTTCCTTCACATGGCAGTCGATTACGCCAAGAAGATCGGCTACGATGGCCAGTTCTACATCGAGCCCAAGCCGCGTGAACCATCCACCCACCAGTATGATTCCGACTCTGCGGCCTGCTTGAATTTCCTGCGCGAGTATGACCTGCTCGATCACTTCAAGCTGAATATCGAAACCAACCACGCTACGCTGGCCGGCCACACTATGGAGCATGAGCTCGAGGTGGCCATGAATGCGGGTGCGCTTGGATCCATTGATGCCAACCGGGGTGACGAACTCATTGGCTGGGATACCGACCAATTCCCAACTGGTCTTTATGGCACCGCAAATGTCATGTTGCGCCTGCTCAAGATGGGCGGATTCACCACCGGCGGACTGAACTTCGATGCCAAGCGTCGTCGCGAAAGCCACGAGCCCGAAGATCTTTTCCACGCCCACATCGGCGGCATGGATGCCTTTGCCCGTGGTCTCAAGATCGCAGCCAAGATCATGGAGGACGGACGTTTCGACGAATTCGTCAAGACGCGCTACTCTTCCTACGACTCGGGTGTTGGAGCCGAGATCGAATCCGGTTCTGCGACCCTCGAGTCGCTCGACGAATACGCCGTAGGTGTCACTCCGCCACAACTGGCGAGTGGTCGCCAGGAGCGCCTCGAAAACCTCTTCAACGACTACCTCTAGGATTCGGATGTCACTCGTCCTCGGACTCGACTCGTCGACGCAGAGCCTTTCAGCCGTCATCCTCGACACGGAAGCCGGCACGGTAGTGGCCGATCATTCGGTCAACTTTGGAAAGGATCTACCACAATACGGCCAACCCCATGGCTATGATGAATCGGGTGCGCGGGGTGAGGTTCATGCCAATCCCTTGATGTGGGTCGAGGCTCTCGATCTTCTTCTTGGTCGAATGAAGGAAGAGGGCGTTGACTTTTCGGAAATCACGGCTGTTTCTGGGTCCGGACAGCAACATGGCAGCGTTTACCTCAAGCGCGACTTCGAGGGACGCCTCGCCTCGCTCTCTGCTGATTACGATCTGAAGGACCAGTTGGAGGGTGTATTCTCCCGGGCCAGTTCGCCGATTTGGATGGACAGTTCGACCAGAGAGGAATGTGCTGAGATTGCGTGGGCAGTCGGAGGATCGGCGAAGGTCTGCGCCAAGTCAGGTTCAGTAGCTGTCGAGAGATTCACCGGACCACAGATTCGTAAGTTCTTCAAACAGGACCCCAAGGGCTATGCTGACACCGGGGTGATCCACCTCGTCAGTTCCTTCTTTGCTAGCATCCTCGCGGGTAAAACCGTGGCGATTGATCATGGCGATGGCGCCGGGATGAACCTCATGAATCTCGCGGCCGGCTTGTGGGATGGGGATCTGGTTTCTGCGACTGCCGAGGGCTTGATCGAGAAGTTGCCGACGTGTGCTCCGGCTTCCACCAAGTGCGGACCGGTCGCGACATATTTCGTCGAGAAGTATGGCTTCCCGCCTGACTGTGAAACAGTGGTTTGGTCTGGCGATAATCCATGCAGCTTGATCGGGATGGGGGCGGCCGAGCCTGGCAAAGTCGTCATCAGTTTGGGAACGAGCGACACCTTGTTTGCGGCCATGCCCGAGCCCCGAACCGACCCCAGGGGTTTTGGTCACGTCTTTGGAAATCCGGCGGGAGGCTATATGAGTCTGATTTGCTTCAAGAATGGGTCGCTGGCCCGTGAAGCGGTGAAGGAGGAGTTTTCCCTCGAATGGAGTGCCTTCGAGCCGGAAGGACTCGCCAAAAGCCCGATTGGAAATGGCGGGTTTATGATGCTACCGTTTTACGAACCAGAAATCACCCCATCGCTCGATACCGGTGGTCCCGTTTTTTCGGATCAACGCGAACGTTCGTCGCACGAATCAGTGCGGGCTGTTTTGGAAGGACAGTTTTTGAACATGCGGGCGCATTCCGACTGGCTCGGCGTGGATCCGGAGCGGATTTATCTGACGGGAGGAGCGTCCGAAAACGATGGTATTGCCCAGGTCGTCGCAAATGTTTTTGGGGTGTCCGTGGAGCGTCTCGAAGTCCCCGGCTCCGCCACAATTGGGGCTGCGATGCGGGCCGCCCATGCCGTGGGCGCCGATTTACGGGACCTTGAAGCCAAATTCAGTCAACCCAAGGAAGGGCGGACGATTGTCCCGGAACCCGGAGCTAAGGAACGGTATGATGACTTTCTGACCTCTTTTGAGGTGTTTCTCGCGGACTCCTCGGCAGGAGCAGGAGAGTGAGTTTCACCATTGATGCTTCGTGATCGAGCGGTTAGCTAGTTCCCTACAAAACCAACAAACGACCTCAAACCAACTACCATTATGCCTAGACCAGTCACCTTATTCACCGGCCAGTGGGCCGATTTGCCTCTCGCCGAGCTTCTTCCCAAAGTCAAGGAGATGGGATACGACGGAGTGGAGCTCGCCTGCTGGGGCGACCACTTTGATGTTCAAGCCGCTCTGAAAGAAGAAGGCTATGTCGAACGCCGTTGGGAGCTTCTCAAGCAGAATGATCTCTCCTGCTTTGCCATCTCCGCGCACCTCGTGGGCCAAGCTGTGTGCGATCACATCGACGAACGCCACGCCGCGATCCTTCCGCCTCACGTTTATGGTGACGGAGATCCCGAAGGCGTCCGCCAGCGCGCCGCCAGAGAGCTCATCGATACCGGCAAGGCCTGTCGCAAGTTTATCGATGCCGGCAAAGACTACATGGCTGGTCGCGAATCGGTGGGAATCGGAGCAGTCGTGAACGGTTTCACCGGTTCGAGCATCTGGCACGCCCTGTACGCCTTTCCTCCCACTGACCAGGCCTATCTCCAGAAGGGTTTCGATGATTTTGCCGCCCGCTTCACGCCCATCCTCGATGCCTTCGAAGAGGAGGACGTCAATTTCGCTCTCGAAGTCCACCCAACCGAGATTGCCTTCGACATTGCCTCGGCAGCCCGGGCGATTGAAGCCGTGAAAGGTCACAAGCGCTTTGGCTTCAACTACGACCCGAGTCACCTCGGATATCAAGGCGTCGATTATGTGCGCTTTATCCGCGATTTCTCCGACCGCATTTATCACGTCCACATGAAGGACGTTTGGTGGGGCCACGGTAATGGAACGGTGGGCGTCTTCGGTGGTCACACCGACTTCTGCGACGCTTCCCGTTTTTGGGATTTCCGCTCGGTAGGCCGGGGCGATATCAAGTTTGAGGACATCATGGTGGCCTTGAACGATATCCGGTATGGCGGTCCTCTCTCGGTTGAATGGGAGGACGGACGCATGGAACGTTTCCACGGCGCTGCCGAAAGTTGCGCCTTTACCAAGTCGCTCGATTTCCCCACCAACGAAGGGGGAATGTTCGATTCCGCCTTTGATTCCGACAACCAGTAGAAAACCAGAACGATGTCATTGAAAATTGGAGTCATCGGAGCAGGAGGAATGCTCCAGTATCACCACGGTGGATTCGTCAAAGCCGGTGCCGAAGTGGTCGCGATTTGCGATATGAGCGAAGAGGCTGCCAAGGTTGCCGCCGAGAAGTACGGGGTTTCCACGACTTATACCGACGTTGCGAAAATGCTTGCCAACCCGGAAGTGGACGCGGTGAGCATCATCGTGCCGAACAAGTTCCACGCTCCGCTGGCCATCCAGTGTCTCGATGCCGGAAAGCACGTGTTTTGCGAGAAACCCCCGGCACTGAATGCCGCCGAGGTTCGCGAGATGATCGAAGCGTCCGAGAAAGCAGGGAAGAAGTTGATGTTCAACTTCAACAACCGGGCCCGTCCGGAGTCGGTTGACTTGAAGAGTCGGATCGATGCCGGTGAAATCGGAGAAATCAACTCTGCCCAGTCCAAGTGGATTCGCCGAACCGGCATTCCGGGATTTGGTGGGTGGTTCACCACCAAGGATCTGGCGGGCGGGGGAGCGACCATTGACCTCCTCCACATGATTGATCTCGCCCTTTACTTCATGGGCTATCCCAAACCGACCAATGTTCTGGGCCAGACCTTTGACACCTTCATGGGTGATTCCCGTTTTAAAGGCCCGTGGGGAATTCCTGATCGTGAAGATGGCGTGACCGACGTCGAAGCGGCGGCCCACGGATTTGTCACCTTCGAAACCGGCCAGGTCCTGACACTTCAGGTTTCCTGGGCAGAAATGGTCAAGCGCGAGGAAGTCTCGGTGGTCTTCCAGGGAACCAAGGCCGGCGGTAAGGTGGAGCGACTCTTTGCTGAGGATGGCATCGACGAAACGGCCACGGATACTCTTGAGCTTTACACCCAGGATGGTGCCAAGCCGGTCGATACCGTGTTGGAGCATCCTTTCTGCGAAGACATGGGGCGGATTGATTCCGCCGCCAATTTCGTGGAAGCCCTTGAAGGGAAAGCCGCTCCACTCAACACCCCGGAGCAAGCGCTTCACCTCATGACAATCATCGACGCAATTTACGAATCGGCCAAGACCGGCAAAGCCATCGCACTTTAACCTGACAGAGCTATGAATCGAAAACTGAGAATGGGAATGGTCGGTGGAGGTCGTGGGGCCTTCATCGGGCAAGTCCACCGCATGGCGGCCAATCTGGACGGCAAAATCGAACTGGTGGCGGGAGCCTTCTCTTCCGACCCCGAGAAGTCGAAGTTGTCCGGACAGGATTTCTTCGTTGACCCAGACCGGGCCTATGGAAGTTACGAAGAGATGGCGAAAGCCGAAGCGGCCCGTGAAGATGGAATCGATTTCGTATCCATTGTCGTCCAGAACCATCTCCATTTTGCGGTCGCAAAGTGTTTTCTTGAAGCGGGAATCCACGTGATCTGCGACAAGCCCCTCACCGTGGATCTTGATCAGGCGAAAGAGCTCAAGAAGATCGTGGAAGACTCCGGACTGGTCTTTGCGCTGACTCACAATTACACCGGTTACCCGATGGTCAAAGAAGCCCGTCGCATGGTAAAGCATGGTGAGCTGGGCCGTCTACTGAAGATCGTTGCCGAGTATCCCCAGGGTTATGCGGTGGGTGATGTGGAAGGCGAAGGGTCCGGGGCCATTTCCAACTGGCGTGCTGATCCCAAAATTGCCGGGAAATCGAATTGCATGGGCGACATCGGAACTCATGCTCACAACTTGGTGAGATACATCACCGGTCTGGAAGTTGATGAACTGGCCGCGGAACTGACTGCCTTCATTCCCGGCCGTGAACTCGATGATGACGGAAACTGCCTGGTTCGGTTCACTGATGGGGTGAAGGGAATCATCTACGCTTCCCAGATCTCCAATGGAGATGAGAATGATCTCACCATTCGGGTCTACGGTACCAAGGCTTCCATCGAGTGGCATCAGGAGGAGCCCAACGACCTCATCGTGAAGTTCGCCAATGCTCCGCGAAAGGTTTACCGCCGCGGAAATGATTATCTCGGCGATACCGCTAAGGCCAATTCCCGGACTCCCTTTGCCCACCCGGAAGGGTTCATTGAGGCCTTTGCAAACGTCTATTTAGCGGCAGCTCAGGCCATCAGTGATCGTATCGACGGCAATCCTGCGCCTGACGGGGGATACGACTTCCCGACCGTTGATGATGGAGTGGCCGGAGTTGCGTTTATCGGCGCCTGTGTCGAATCCTCGGCGAAAAATGCCGCCTGGACGAAGCTTGATATCTAGATCGGAGGCACTGTTTCCTCGGCCGTTTTTTGTTCGGGACAGTAGTTTTCCCTGCTTGTGTTTTTGTCGTTGGTCCGTAATACCAAAGAGGTGCAACGTCTTTTAATCGTCGCTTTTGCGGCCGCGGGACTGGTGTCTTGCTCATCGAGTTTGCCCGAAACTGGGCTCGCTCCTGAGTCTTCTGGTGCCAAACAGGTCGATATTAGCAAGGACGGCAGCAACAATCCTTTCGCTTTCAGCAAGGAAGATATTCAGCGGGGCGACGACGGGAGTATCACTGGGGGACGGCGGAGCCAGTTTGAGTTGAAGGCCGACTCCGCTTATGCCCGGGCCAATGCCGACAAGGCGGCCTACCTGCAAAGGTCCTACAACAAGGAAACCTGGTCGGGATCTAGGGGCTACTCCACCGGCTCGTACCAGACCAAGGCCAACGCAAATAGTCAGCGGAAATCCTGGTTTGGCGGACGGAAGTCACGCGATGCCGGCCGGGTCGCCCGCGCTTCCGGGAGCGGCTACCAAACCGGATCTTATCGCACGGGAAGTGCTAATGAGAATGGTCGGACCCGTGCCACGGGCTCGAGTGCCTACGTGGACGAACAAGTGGAAGATGGCTGGCGAAAGATCAGGATCCTCGACAGCAAGGAATACCGCAGCCTCTCGTTGGGTCAGGCGAGAAGCCTACTTGGTCGTTAGTGGTTCGGCTCCCAGATCGTTTAGCCGTTCCCTCCAGATCTTCTGCGTAGATTCGGTCGGCGCGATGAGATGGCGGGCTTGAAAGAGGGCGGTGAGATTCTTGACGATCTCGGAAATCGGAGGCGCAGGCCGCGTGCCCATCGCCATGCCGCCGAGAAGCCCGGCTTCCAGACATCGGGCTGCCGCAGCCGGGTTGTTGTTTCGGAGATGAGAGTGACCAAGAGCGGCTAGACAGCGAAGCGTGGATCGGTCTTTGTGGGAGGCGATCAGGGCGGCGGTGGCGATAGTTTCCCGCTTGCCGGTCAAGTGTCCGAGGCGTAACGCCAGCTCCGGATCACCGAGGGTGGAGGAAACAATCACTTTGCGGTCGCCCGTCTGATCGAGTTCCGAGCGCAGCCAGTGGAGGACTGGGTTAGCGGGATCGAGGAGGAGGGCTTCGCGGAGTGCTTTTTTCCTTTGTTCAAGAAGCCAATCTTCCGAGCTAATGATGGTCTCAAGGTCCTGAATGGATAGCTGGATCCAGGCTGCCTGAATCACCATGTCAAGAGCCCCCGGAGTCTGAAGGAAAAGGGCATTCTGGTAGAGCGGGTTGCTGGGAAGAAGCGTCTTGGTGGGAGATTCTTTGATCCGATCGACGATGACTTGTTGGGCTTCCGCACGGTTTTCATTCAGCAGTTGTTTGATCTGTTCGATCAATTTGGCTGGCGGAGTCGGCGGGGAGGTGTTTCGCAAATGCTCATACCAAAAGGAGGCGATATCGGGTGGGAGATCGAAAAAGGAAGTGACGGCCTGATCTCTTTGAAACTGCTTTGAGGAGGTCAAATGGGGAGTGAGCTTGATGGTGTCTTCAAGCGGAAGGAACTTCCGGGCGAGGCGAATGGCTTTGTCCCGTGTTTGATAGGCTCGAATCTCCTCGCTCAGGAGAGGACGAAAAATGGTCTCAGCCTGCCTGCTCTGGCCATCCCCTAGCAGAAGCGAAGACAGGGCAAGCCTGACCTTGGTATGAAGTTCCTTGTCGAGACCGGCGAGGATGCCATTTCCCAGGTCGAGTGCCTCTTTCTTGTGTCCGGTCCGCCAGAGAAGATTGATGGACGAGTCGGGGTATCCTTCGGCCGAAAGACGTTCCGCTGCTTCGACTGGATGGGTCAAAGCCGTCAGGGTGCGGGCAAGAGCCGGCCATTCCACCAGGACGCTTGAAGTTAAGGCTTCGATATCGGGTTCTCCTGGAGGCGAGGCAAATGCCAAATGCAAGGCAGAGAGCAAAATGGCCTCGGAATTCCGCAGTTCCATCGGGCCCTCGGCGGTTCCGACAACAAGTTTGCTTTCGTAAACCAGCGCATCTTGGTCGATGACCGCATCGACCCGTTGGTTGACTTTGTTTTCATCCCGATCAGCTCGGGCCCGAAAAAGTTGTAGTTCGGGAAGCCATGGGCCTTGGTAAGGGTGGGGCGCGAGACCAGAGGAATTCTCAAGGAAGGCAATGGCCCGGGCGGGCTCCGGGTCGTCGCCTTCCTTAAGACGAACTGCCAGGGTCTCCAGCGCCAAATTGAAATTTCCACGAAGGACGGCCAGCCGGGCCAGAGTGTGGTGGGTTTCCGCAGGGAGAAACCCGAAATCCCGGATGAGAAGCTGGTGGACCTTGCCGAGTTCATTGGAGGCGAGGATGGCCACCATTCGCTCTTTCCGATCGACGGCGATCTCCTGGATACTGATGGTGGAAATCAACATGGCCCGAGCCTCCGGGGAGAACGGAAAAGTCAGGAGTTCCTGCCACTGGCTCCGTTGTTCCAGCAGGGGCTCGATACAGGTTTCAGTCAGAGAGATACGCTGATCAAGAGGGGTGGCTTGATTGGAGAGCCATTGATTGAGAAAGAAAAGGGCCACCCGGAATCCTTGGGGATGTTTGAGGATGTCACTCAATCGAGCTCCGCGTTTTCCGGGTTTGGCCTGGTCCGCTCGTTCGGCCAGCTTCAGGAGTTCGTCTGGGCTTTCCGGTCCCAGTCCCATGCGGACTCTGTTCAGAATGAAGGTGGCCCGATTGGCAATCTCGGGGTTTGAGAACTTTGCTAGTAATGCCAGCAGGGGAAGGGCATCCCGGCCGCTATTCCAAAGCTCCATGGTTAGAGCTTCCCGCTCGTCGAAGTCCGGTGACCCCAACGCTTTTTGTGCATCTTCCAGATCCGGAAGAGCCAACGCGGGAATCATTCCCAGAAATAAGACGAGGAGGCTGCGAAACAGCATAAGAATTACGAAGAGCAGGATGCTTCCCTTGGTTGAAAAGAGTCTGCTGGAAGTTTTTTGGGAGACAACCTAGTTTTGCGTCCGTGGAAGAAAAGAAGGAAGAGAGCCTGAAGGAACGGCTTTGGAGGATCGTGTTTGAAGCGGAAACTCCCTTGGGTAAGGCCTTCGATGTGATCCTGCTCTGGGCCATCGTGATCAGCGTGATTGCGGTGACCCTTGAAAGCGTCGACAGTATCCGAACGCAATACGGGCAGGCTCTGAAAGTGGCAGAGTGGATCTTCACCGTCCTTTTTACCTTCGAATATCTTCTGCGGGTCTTTTTGGTTCGACGTCCGTTCCGCTATATGACGAGCTTCTATGGAATCGTCGATCTCCTCTCGTGTCTCCCGACCTATCTCGCTATCTTCCTGCCAGGGGCGCACTCCGCGATGGTCATCCGGATCCTTCGGCTCCTCCGGATATTCCGGGTTCTGAAGATGGCCAGCCACGTGCGGGGCGGAGAAATGATCATGCGGGGCTTGCTTCAGAGCAGCGCCAAGATCTTCGTTTTTTTCTTCACTGTCTTCCTCTTTTCGGTCCTCGCCGGTACCTTGATGTATCTCGTCGAATCAGGAGATGAGAATACACAATTCACTAACATTCCCATCAGCATCTACTACGCCATCGTTTCCATCACCACCGTGGGATACGGGGATATGGTGGCGGTGACCGCGATCGGGAAAATGCTTACTGCTATCTACGTCCTGACCGGCTATGCCATCATTGCCGTTCCAACCGGGATCGTGACTTCTGAGCTACTCAAGAACCGGTTCGGTGATCCCAGTTGTGAGGCCTGCCCGGGTTGCGGAGCCCAGGGACATCTTCCCGATGCAAACTTTTGCCGCAAGTGTGGTCATAAATTGTAATAGGGCGTTGCGCGATGGCCTTCCCGGAACGAGAATCGGGCATGTGGAAGCCAGCTGCTGAATTCACCGACATCCGCTACGAGAAGTCCGAGGATGGAGCCATTGCCAAGATCACTATCAATCGGCCCGAAGTTCGGAATGCTTTTCGCCCCCTGACGGTCAAGGAACTCCTGAAGGCCTTCGAAAAGGCCCATCAGGACGACGAGATCGGGGTGATTATTCTCACCGGAGAAGGCGATTTGGCCTTCTGCTCCGGAGGAGATCAGAAAGTTCGTGGTCATGCCGGTTATGTGGGTGACGACGGAGTGCCGCGACTGAATGTGCTCGATCTGCAGAAAAAAATCCGGGGGCTACCCAAGCCGGTCGTCGCGATGGTGGCCGGGTATGCCATCGGGGGAGGGCACGTCCTGCACGTGGTGTGTGACCTGACAATTGCTGCCGATAATGCGCGCTTTGGCCAGACCGGTCCCAAGGTGGGATCGTTCGACGGCGGATTGGGCTCAAGCTACCTCGCCCGGATAGTGGGACAAAAGAAGGCCCGCGAAATTTGGTATCTCTGCCGTCAATACGATGCCGCCCAGGCCTTGGAGATGGGATTGGTTAATACTGTCGTGCCGTTGGCGGAACTTGAGACCGAGACGGTGAAGTGGTGCCGTGAGATGTTGGCTCATTCTCCGTTGGCCCTGCGTTGCCTGAAATCGGCACTCAATGCCGATTGCGACGGGCAAATGGGACTGCTGGACCTGGCCGGGAATGCCACCCTACTTTACTACATGAGCGAGGAAGCCAAGGAGGGTAAGCAGGCTTTCGTTGAGAAAAGAGCCCCTGACTTCTCAAAGTTTCCTCGGGTTCCCTAGTTGGGCCCGGAGTGATTGGCTGTCGTCCCTGTGCGACGTGATTGACCTCCCCAGGTCTTTGCGTATAGTCTAACAAATGGTGGTCTGGAAAAGATGGGTCTTGGCGGCCCGCCCCAAGACCTTACCGGCAGCGGTCGTTCCGGTTTGGGCAGGATGTCTCCTGGCCTGGTCTCTGACCGGAGAAATTTCCTCGCGACTGGCTACCATCACCGTTCTGGCGGCTCTGTTCATCCAGATCGCCACCAATTTTTTCAACGACGTGATCGACGCTGAAAAAGGAGCGGACACTGAAAGCCGGGTCGGTCCTCAAAGAGCTGCCGCTACCGGTCTTCTGAGTCGACGAGCGCTCTACCAGGGAGCGTTCTTTTTTTTGATCCAAGCCGGAGTGTGTGGAGTCTTCCTCATTCATGAGCGAGGTTGGCCCATCCTTCTAATCGGGCTTCCTTCGCTTTACCTGACTTATGGGTATACCGGAGGCCGTTTCCCTCTCGCTTACCTTGGACTCGGCGAACTCTTTGTGATTCTCTTCTTTGGTCTGGTGGCGGTGGCTGGGACCGTTTTTGTGCAAACTGGACAATGGCCGCCGGAGAGCTGGATCACAGGACTCCAGATTGGCTGCCTTTCGGCCGTGCTGATCGCCGTCAACAACTACCGTGATGTCGAGGAGGACCAGTCCGCGAACAAGCGAACGTTGGCAGTGAGATGGGGCCGGAGACCAGTTGCCTTTCTGATCTACATCCTGACCATTCTTCCAGCTCTTTTGATCCCGCTTCTCGGAGGAGCAGATGGTTGGTTTCTCTCAGCCTTGGCGCTCGCTCTAGTTTTTCTGGGCTTGGAGTGGTGCCTTTTGAAACCCAACGGCGTTTCATCGAAGCTTCTTGGACTGTCCGCTCTTCATTTGATCCTTTTTGTTTTGGCATGGAATTTCTGCCTTGCGTTGACCTAACGGCGAATCTGAGTAGCTTCCAGATGAAAACGATGGACGAGGTCAATCCTATCTACTCGCGCCTTTTCGAATCTTATGTCTGGATCCGTCCGGAAGGGCGAGGGAGTTTTATGGAAAGCCCGGTGATCAAGGAACTTGTCAAACGGTGTTTGGCTCGTGGTGCGCGAAGTTTTGTTATGGATTTGGCGGCCTGTCCCGCCATGGACTCAACCTTCATGGGGATGTTGGCCGGGATTTCGCTTGAGTTCCGGAAGTCGGGAAAAGGGAGCCTGGCCATTGTTGGAACCACCGATAAGACCTTTGGATCTTTCCGGGAGTTGGGGCTCCATCACATTCTTGTCATTGAGCCCAAGGACGGTCCGTGGGTGGGACGTTTGGACGAAGCCCGGTCTGATTTGGAGTTGATCGACCTCGACTCCAAGGTGGACCGTGAAAGACATGTCCTTGAGAGCCACGAAGATCTTTGTGAGGCCAATGAAGCTAATTTTGGTCGATTCAAGACTGTTTTGGAGATGCTCCGGTCTGAATTGGCGACCAAAGATGATTGAGGCTTCCCGGAGAGGAGATCAAAGGCCGGATTTAGTGGCATTTCGGGATTGCCAGTGAGTGGTGGGCGGGATAGCTTCCGCGCCCCCGACCACAGCGGGAATTTTTCCGGACAGATGCCAGAGTGGTCGAATGGGCTCGCCTGGAAAGCGAGTGTGCCGGCAACGGTACCGAGGGTTCGAATCCCTCTCTGTCCGCCATTTCTTAAATCTCCCTACCTCAATAAGTTGCAGGAAATTATTTCCCCAAACCTAGCGGAGTAATACACATAGTGATACACCGCCGGGTAAGGTTAGAGGAGGTTTCACAAGCTTTCGTGATGACACCTAAGTTGTCGGTTGTTTGGCTCTGTTAATGGCGAACGATGCAAAAATGGGTGCAAAGTATATCGCGGCCCAGTTTAGCGAGGCCGGCTTCATCGAAGCAGCCCAGGTGTTCAAGAATCACTCTGTCACGGATAAGGAAATCGCGTTGAGCTATGGCTCTATGGGGCCGAGTTGGAGGGTTACCTTCATTGCCGTTCGGAACCAATGCGAGATGTGGCCTGAATATTGAAGTGGTTGGTAGTTCCTGATTTACCAGGATCGGCTCTAGCGCGCATAAGTAAATGGATCAATGGATTCGCGTCATTCATCTATAGATCCTAATCCCTCGCAATTTTTTGCTTAAAAAGGATCGTTATTCTGATAGCTACAGGAGCATAGGGTATTTTCAGTTGATGATGGCATAAAGAATGCGGCGTGGAACTCTGCGAAAATATTTCTTCCACTAAGTTTTAAAGAACAAAGATAGGGTCAATCCCGCCCCTCTTTTCCCCACGAGTTCCGCCAATCTCCGGTTTCCACAGCTTTCCCGCCAAAAGCAAATTCCTAGCAGCAAAACCATCCTCCTTCTATGTTTCTCTCGTCACATTCTCCTCGCTCAACTTCGGTCATTTTGGCTGCCTTGCTTTTTGGTGCAGACCTTGTCTCCGCCCAGATCATTGACCTTATCCAGAACGATATCACTCTGCCTGAGGACGTGGATGCCGGAAATGCCAAGCCCGCTGATATTGATGGAGACGGGGATATCGATTTCGTCATCAAGGACTTCAACGGGATTCCGGGGGCGGCTTACACTCACAGGATTGCGTGGGTTCGAAATGATGGGGGCGATAACTGGGCGGTTCTTCCCCTATCAGTTTCCGAGTTGGGAGGCTCAGATTTACCCTTCGACGTGGCAGACATGGACAATGATGGGGACCTGGATGTGGTTACCGGGTCTTATGGCAGCACAGGACCTTTCGACGCGGGACAGGGCGCTGCGCTGCGGGTCTACACCAATAACGGCGAGGGCTCCTTCACACGGACGACGATTCTAGAGACGAACTTTTTCAATCAGTTTTTCACTGGGGCAAAGTGGATCGTTGGCGTCACTACGGCAGATCTCGATCGTGATGGTGACCTTGATATCATCTTCCTTCAAGGGAGCTCCGTGAACAGAGTGGCGTGGGTTCCCAACAACGGGAACGGGAGTTACGGGGAGGTTCAGGTGATCTGGCAGGAGGACGGATTGGATCCCCGGGGCGTAGATACCGGAGATGTGGACCGGGACGGGGATATCGATGTTGTCGTCAGTTCTGTCCCCGAGAGGCTCGACGGTGTAGGAGAAATAATCTGTATGAGGAATCCGGGCGGGGGGGCGGTCAATGGCAGAGGACAGTGGTCCCGGAAAGCAGCCGCCTTGTGGTCGGGAAGAGAATCTTTCTAGCCGACATGGATAATGATTCTATCCTTGATATAGCGGGGGCCGGTGAGAGCGACCCCGCCCGCTATGGTTATCACCGAGGTGACGGTATGGGGAATTTCAGGGCGGTGGAGGATTTAACGGCGCTCGCGATTGGACAGGTGGGAGGTTTCCACATCGTGGACTTTGACGGGGATGGCGACCTGGACTGGTTCATAGCGAGGCCTGGGAACAACAATGTCCTCTATGAAGAACGAGAAGGAGGACGGCTCTCCCAGAGAATTTCCCTGACGCTACCTCGAATGGGCGCACCGGAACGGACCAGTGGCACAGGAGTATTTACTGCGGACGTCAATGGAGATGGCAGGCTGGATCTGGTCACTCATGGAGCGGTAATGACCTGGTGGGACTTAATCCCCCCTGGTTCCGGACTTCCTCCAGAAATATCGGTAAGCCTAGGACTTCTTGGAGATGGGAGTCTGCCTCTCCAGTTCACCACCATTGGTTCCACGATTGACACTGAAATGGCGCTTTACGGTCCCGAGGGTGAACTTCTTCGTGAAAATGATGATTTCAATGATACAAGCCAAAGTGCCATCACTACAGCAAATCTCGAGGAGGGAACCTACTACATCGCGGTTGGGCAATATGACACAATCTTCGGGGAAGGTTTTTACACTCGGGCGCCCTCAGCAGCAGCAGCCAATTTCCTTCTGAATTGGGCGGAGAACCGGGTAGGGGCTCCTCTTGCGTCGATCCAAGGTGCGCTCCCGGCAGATGGCGTGCAGTGGTTCAGCTTTGAGATCGCCTCCTTGGATACGGTTGACACCGATTCAGATGGAATCACCGATTCCGTGGAGCTGGAGCTTGGAACCGATCCCAACAATGCGGGTGATCGACCCTTCGAGACTGGCGGAAGCATCGGAATTAATTTTGTCAGCAACCGTGATCCTGCTGCTACCATTCTCCCGGCGGAGCAGGCGGGATTTCCGGAAGTCGCTCAAACGAACTGGAACAACACCAGGGGAGCCCCTAGCGGGAATAATCTCAACCTCCTCGGAGATGAAATTACACTGGTTGACAGCGAAGGGGAGGACAGTCGTATCATCGCAATCTGGGATGCAAACAGCACCTATAACACGGCGAACGGGAGCGAACCCGCTGATAACAAGCTGATGAACGGCTACTTGGATAATGTGGGGCCCGGGGGTTTTGCGACGGTAGATATCCTGAACATCACCTATGCGAATTACGACGTTTACGTGTATTTTGGAGCCGATCAGAATGGAAGGCGAGGGGCGATTGAGAGCACAACCGCCGGGCAGACCTTCTCCTACTCGACCTTCTCCCAGTTCTCTGGTGCAGGAGGAGGATTCCCTGGCGCTTATGTGAGAACCACGGATGAAGGATCAGGAAACCCCCCGGCGAATTTCTGTGTCTTCCGTAACCAATCCTCGGGTTCCTTTTCAGTGCAGCTCAACCGGGGTATCAACAACTCGGGAATCTACGGTATTCAGATTGTTCCCACCGATCCGACAAATACGGATCTGATAGAGAATGCCGGTGCTACAGTGGAAGACGCAATTCCGCTTGGTATCCTAGGGACTCGAGAAACGGAGTTCGTTTTTGATACTTTGCAATCCTCGATCGATACCGAGATCGCTCTCTTTTACCCTGACGGAAGATTGGGGGCCGAGAATGATGACTTTAATGGAACGCTGCAAAGTGGACTTGCTTTTAGCAATGTAGCACCTGGGACGTGGTACATTGCAGTAGGGCAATATGACACTACCTTTGCTGACGGGTTTTCCGCTACCGGATTTCCTTCCGGGAGAATTATCGCGCTGACGGTCAACGCAAATGAAACTACCAGAGCCCGTATTCAGCCAACAGGCGTGGTGTGGTTTTCATTCGAAACGCGTCCGCAAGCGGTAAGCCTTGGACTCCTTGGAGATGGGAGTTTGCCTCTCCAGTTCACCACCCTTGGGTCCACGATTGACACTGAGATGGCACTTTACGGTCTGGAAGGTGAGATTCTCGCTGAAAATGATGATTTCAATGGAGCGTTACAAAGTGGCATCACCGCAGGAAATCTCGAGGAGGGAACGTATTACATCGCGGTTAGTCAGTACAACACAATCTTCAGTCAAGGGTTTGTTGTCAACGGTCCCCCAGTAGCAGCCAACTTCCTTTTGAATTATGGGGAGAACCAGTCGATCCAAGGTGCGCTCCCGGCAAATGGCGTGCAGTGGTTCAGCTTTGAGATCGCCCCAATAGTCGTGCCTGAGGTTGCCCTCTCCGAGGTCTGGCTCAGCGGAGGCACGTTAAACCTGAGCTGGCAAACGGATGCTGGTATGACCTATCGCGTGCAACGTTCTCCTGACCTCCAAACCTGGCAGAATGTGGGTAGTCTGAGGGCAGGAACTGGAAGTCTCCTGCAACACTCTCAGCCTGTCACCGGTGGCAGAGCGTTTTTCAGGGTGGTGATTCCCTGAGAGTTCCTGGTTTCATCATGGGAGGTCAAACGGCCATAAACGTAAGTCACCAGACTCTCGCAGTCGTTGAGGCGGCATACTCCTGAATTTCCGAAGGTGGCGTGGTTTTCTGGGATGAGAATGCTTTCTGTGGAAAGAATCACGCGCAGTGTTTCGGGATGAACCTGCTCGATAAAGAGACTCAGGATCCTGTATAAGGGCCGCATGACGAAGACGAGGAGTCTCTATTTTCCAGCCTCAATTCTTCCATTCAGATACCAGTTGTTATCGGTCTTCCTGTATAAGTATATGCCCCTGCCAGTGTGGAAGACTTCCCCTGACTTATTTAACCTTCCATAGGAACTTTCAACTAGAGCAAGGCTGTCGTTAAGAAACTGTATTTTTCGGAAATAGTTTTCACTGTGGCTATAGTTGAGTTGATCAAGTGGCTCACGGATAGATTTGTAATGCTGAATTAATTCGTCCTTTGTTTGAAAGGTAAGCGTTTCTTGATTCCCTGCCGCAATAAATGGTGTCTGGGTGATGCTTTCGATGTCGGCGTAACTCTTGTCGATAAACGCCTCATAGTATTTGCCTGCAACTTTTAGGATAGCGGACCTTTCCTGTTCGGCTTTGGCTTGAGTTGTTCTAGTTTCCTTCAGAGAGGTACAACTACTCAGGACAAGAACGATGAAAGGAAATCCAAAAAACCTCATGTTTAGATCGCTACAAAGAAGTATTTCAGGAGGCAAGGTGGAATGCACCTATTGAATCTCTAATATCGTCTCCCTTTGCTTATATCAGCGATTTGGGTATTGCTGAGAGGGTATCGGCGTAATTTCCCCCGGCGGGGTGGGTGGGCTCTACACGG